>NZ_JBEPOH010000001.1:0-1316491 GCF_040546685.1 Variovorax sp. OAS795 | reverse complement strand
CCAGGTCTTCATCGGGATCTGGAAGGCCAGCAGCGCCGCGATGAACGCGAACACCACCGAAGCCGCATGCCGGGTGAGGAAGAACGAGGCGCTGTAGCCGGCGCGGGCGAAACGCGGGTTGTCGGGCAGCGCAATGGAGGCCGAATACACCATCACCAGGCCCCAGGTGAGCAGCGCGACGGTGACCCACACCAGCGCCTGGTCGAAGCCCAGCACGCGCATCGGCGCGGCCTTTGTCTGCGTGACGCCGGCGCCGCCGAGGCGCACCGGCAGGTGCACGGGCAGCGAATCGATGCCGCTGCGCGCGCGCCTGAACCATCCGCCGAAGCGGCTGGTCTTTGCGTTGGGCGTGGCGCCGGCGGCTGCAGTGTTCAAACCGGGTCTCCCGAGGAAAAGTCGGCATCGTTGGACGAGGCGGCCTCGTGCGGGTCGTCCGCCAGCGCCTGCACGGCCTCGCGGAACACGGCCGCACGGTGCTCGTAGTCCTTGAACATGTCGAAGCTCGCGCAGGCGGGCGAGAGCAGCACGGCATCTCCGGGGTTGGCGCGCGCGGCCGCGAGCCGGACGGCTTCTTCCATCGCGCCGGCCTGCATCAGCGAGACGCCGGTGGTGGCCAGCGCCTGCTCGATCAGCGGTGCATCGCGGCCGATGAGCACCACGGCGCGTGCATACCGGCGCACGGGTTCGGCGAGCGGCTCGAAGTCTTGCCCCTTGCCTTCACCGCCCAGGATGACGACCACGCGGCGGTCTTCGCCCAGGCCGTTCAGGGCTGCGACGGTGGCGCCCACGTTGGTGCCCTTGCTGTCGTCGAAGTATTCGACCTCGTCCACCAGCGCGATCGGCTCCACGCGGTGCGGCTCGCCGCGGTATTCGCGCAGGCCATAGAGCATGGGGCCGAGCGGGCAATCGGCGGCGCTGGCCAGCGCAAGCGCCGCGAGGGCGTTCATGGCGTTGTGGCGTCCGCGGATGCGCAGCGCGTCGGCGGGCAACAGGCGCTGCAGGAAGATTTCTTCCTCCACCACGGCGCCGCGCTTGCGCTTCTGCGTTTCGTCGGCTTCGAGCGCGCGCACCAGCCAGGTCATGCCGTTGACCCGCTCGATGCCGTAGTCGCCCGGGCGCAGCGGCATCGCGCTGCCGAAGGTGACGTGGGTGCGGATCTGCGGGCGCTGCAGCTTTACCTTGATGGGCGCAGGCAACATCGCCATCACGCCCGGATCGTCACGGTTCAGCACCATGAGGCCCTTGGCGCCGAAGATGCGCGCCTTGGCCGACGCATACGACGCCATGTCGCCATGCCAGTCGAGATGGTCCTGCGTGAGATTGAGCACCGCTGCGGCCGTTGGCTCGAAACCCTGCACGCCGTCGAGCTGGAAGCTCGAGAGTTCGAGCACCCAGACCTCGGGCAGCGTGCCGGCGTCCATGTGTGCGGCCAGGGTGTCGAGCAGCGTCGGGCCGATGTTGCCGGCCACGGCGACGCGCTTGCCCGCGCGCTCGACGAGTTGGCCGGTGAGCGCGGTGACCGTGGTCTTGCCGTTGGTGCCGGTGATGGCGAGCACCGCGGGCGTGTAGCCCTTGGGTGCCGGCGGCTCTTCGATGGGCACCAGCGGCAGTTGGAGCGTGGGCTCTTCCTCGACCGCCGCGGACGCGGGGTTGGAGGCGGAGAGCTCCGCGATCCTGGCGACGAACTCGGCCGCCTCCCGGGCCGCGGTCGGGACATAGGGCTTGCCGGTGCTCGGCAGCCTGGACATGGTGGCGGTCGCCGGCGCCGCGGCTTCGGGGATTGCAGGCGCCTCTGCCGAAGATGCTTCTTCCGCCGGCTGCGCCACCGGGACGCTCGACGACGGATCGCGCGGCACGGCTTCCGCCATGGCGGCGGGCGCCGGCTCGGATTCGGGCGGTGCGGCCGTCGTTGGAGCTTCGTCCGTTTCGCTGGCTACCGGCGCAGCCGCTGCGGCCTGTTCGGTCTCGACCGGCGCGGCTTCGGCGGCTTCGGCCTCCAGGTCGAGCTCGCCCTGCGGCTCGACGGCTGGCGCCGCTTCCGCCTCCGGCTCCGCATCCCGCAGCGGCACCTCGACCGTCTGCAGATCCCGCAACGCATGCGCGAACAGATCGAGCTCGCCGCCCACCGCCAGGCCCACGGCCCGTGCCGCATCCACGATAGGCGCGATGGTCGTGGGCGACAGGCCCGGCGAGCGGTACACCGCGCGGATCGGCGTGCCTTCGATCAGCGCGGCCGAGAACGGACCGCCGATGAAAACGACGCCGGGAAGCTCGGCCCGCAGCGTGGCCAGCGCGGCTGGCGCCTCGCGCGTGTCGGCCACGGTCACCACGGCGCCGTGGCGTGCGCACCAGCGCGCCATCGCCAGCCCGGACGCACCGAGGCCGAGGACGAGGACGGGGAGGTCTTTCAGGTGCCGCATGTGACCGTTACCGCAGCTTCAACGTCGAAAGGCCCACGAGGCACAGCAGCATCGTGATGATCCAGAAGCGCACCACGACCTGCGTCTCGCGCCAGCCGCTTTTCTCGAAGTGGTGGTGCAGCGGCGCCATCTTGAGCACGCGGCGGCCCTCGCCGTAGCGCTTCTTGGTGTACTTGAAGTACATGACCTGCGCCATCACCGAGATCGCCTCGACCACGAAGATGCCGCCCATGATGAAGAACACGATCTCCTGGCGCACGATGACCGCGATGGTGCCCAGCGCGCCGCCGAGCGCGAGCGCGCCCACGTCGCCCATGAAGACCTGCGCCGGATGGGTGTTGAACCAGAGGAAGGCCAGGCCCGCGCCGGCCATGGCCGAGCAGAACACCAGCAGCTCGCCGGAGCCGGGGATGTTGGGAAACAGCAGGTACTTGGAATACACCGCGCTGCCCGTGACGTAGGCGAACACGCCCAGCGCCGAGCCGACCATCACCACCGGCATGATCGCCAGCCCGTCGAGGCCGTCGGTCAGGTTGACCGCGTTGCTCGCGCCAACGATCACGAGGTAGGTCAGGATCACGAAGCCGATGCCGCCGAGCGGATAGCTCACTTCCTTGAAGAAGGGCACCAGCAGGTTGATCTTGGGCGGAAAGTCGAGGTCGAAGCCCGACTGCACCCAGGCGAAGAACAGCTGCAGCACGCGCCAGTTGGAGCTTTCCGAAATGCTGAAGAGCAGGTAGAAGCCCGCGATCAGGCCGACCACGGATTGCCAGAAATACTTCTCGCGCGAGCGCATGCCCTCGGGGTCCTTGCGCACCACCTTGCGCCAGTCGTCGACCCAGCCGATGGCGCCGAAGCCCAGCGTCACCCACAGCACGATCCAGACGAAGCGGTTCGAGGCGTCGAACCACAGCACGGTGGCAAAGGCGATGGCAAACAGCACCAGCACGCCGCCCATGGTGGGCGTGCCGCTCTTGGTCAGGTGCGTTTCCATCCCGTAGCCGCGCACCGGCTGGCCGATCTTGAGCGCGGCCAGGCGGCGGATCACGTAGGGACCGGCCACCAGGCCGACCACCAGCGCCGTGAGCGCGGCCATCAACGCACGGAACGTGAGGTACTGGAAAACGCGCAGGAACCCGAACTCGGGCGAAAGTGTTTGCAGCCATTGGGCCAGGCTCATCAGCATGTCGTCTTGCGCGGCTCATGCGTCATGACCGGCCTCCTTTTGTTGTTGTCGTGATTGCTCGATGGCCTGCACCACCCGCTCCATCTTCATGAAGCGCGAACCCTTGACCAGCACGCTCGCCACCTGCGGCAGCTGCGCCAGCACCGTGGCATTGAGTGCCTCCACGCTGTCGAAATGGTGGCCGTTGCCAGCCCCGAAATCGCCGCCGTTGAAAGCGGCGACCCCGTGCGCGGTTTCGTTGCCCAGGCCATACAGCGTTTCGATGCCGCGCTGGCGCGCCCAGTCGCCGACCTCGGCATGGAATTCGGGGCCGCGATTGCCGACCTCGCCCATGTCGCCGAGCACCAAGAGGCGCGGGCCCGGAAGTGCGGCGAGCACGTCGATGGCGGCGCGCACGGAATCGGGGTTGGCGTTGTAGCTGTCGTCCACCAGGGTGAGCGCATGCCCCCCGGCCAGCACGACCTCGCTCGCCTTGGAGCGGCCTTTCACCGGCTGGAAGGCCGTGAGGCCCGCGCCGATGGTCTCGAGCGACACGCCGGCCGCCAGCGCACAGGCGGTGGCCGCCAGCGCGTTGACGACGTTGTGCCGGCCCGCGATGTGCAGGCGCGCATCGAAATCGCCCAGCGGCGTGCGGATGCGCACCTGCCAGGCGCCCTGCTGCCAGTCGGCGCGGCGCAGCGTAATGTCGGCGTCTTCGTGTTCGCCGAAAGTCATGCAGCGGCGCATGGCGCCGTTGTGCGCCATGTCGCTCCACAGCGAGGTGAAGTGATCGCCGTACGGGAACACCGCGGTGCCGTCTTCGGGCAGCGAGGTGAACACTGCGCCGTTCTCGCGCGCCACCGCCTCGATGGTGGCCATGAACTCCAGGTGCTCGCGCTGCGCGTTGTTGACCAGCGCGATGGTCGGGCGCGCCATGGCCGCCAGCCGGACGATCTCGCCCGGGTGGTTCATGCCCAGCTCGACCACCGCATGCTGGTGCTTCGCGCGCAGGCGCAGCAGGGTCAGCGGAACGCCGATCTCGTTGTTGAAGTTGCCGGCGGTCGCCAGCGCACGATCGGCCCGGAACGCGAACAGGATGGCCGCGATCATCTGCGTGACCGTGGTCTTGCCGTTGCTGCCGGTGACCGCGATCAAGGGCAGGTCGAACTGCGCGCGCCAGCCCGCGGCCAGCGCGCCGAGCGCGGCCAGCGAGTCCGGCACTTCGAGGCCCGGAAGGCCGGCTTCCTGCAAGCCGTGGTGCGCAATGGCCGCCACCGCGCCGCGGGCCTTGGCATCGGCCAGGAATTCGTTCGCATCGAAGCGTTCGCCCTTGAGGGCGACGAACAGGTCGCCGTTGGCGAGCGTGCGCGTGTCGGTATGGACACGGCTGACGAGCGTGGTGGGCTCGCCCACCAGGCGCGCGCCGGGAATCCACCGCTGCACCTGGGCCAGCGTGAGCAGGAGCGGCGTCGATTCGCTCATGCGTGGCCTCCCCGCTTTGCGAGCGCTTCGAGCGCATGGGTCCGGTCGGAGAAGGGGATGCGCTGTCCGGCAATTTCCTGCCAGGCTTCATGGCCCTTGCCGGCAATGAGCACCACGTCTTCGGACGCGGCCTGGGCGATGGCGTCGGCGATGGCCGTACCGCGGTCGGGCTGCACCTGCGCCGCCTCGGGACGCGAGAGGCCGAGCAGCACCTGGCTGATGATCGCGTCGGGGTTCTCGCTGCGCGGGTTGTCGCTGGTCACGATGACGCGATCGGCCTGGCGCTCGGCCACGGCGGCCATCATCGGACGCTTGATCGGGTCGCGGTCGCCGCCGCAGCCGAACAGGCACCACAGTGCGCCGCCGCGCTGCCGCGCGAGCGGGCGCAGGCCGGCCAGGGCCTTGTCCAGCGCATCGGGCGTGTGGGCGTAGTCGACCACGGCCAGCGGCGCATTGGCGGAGGCGCCCACGCGCTCCATGCGGCCGGGCACGCTGGTGAGACTGGCGCAGGCCGCCACGGCCTCGGCCAGCGAGAGCCCCAGCGCCCGCAGCGTGCCGAGCACGCCGAGCAGGTTGGCCACGTTGTACTGGCCGATCAAGCCGGTCGAGATGCGTTCCACGGACGGCGTGCCGTGTTCGGCGATGGAGAACTGCAGGCCCTCGACGCCGTAGCCGATGTCGCGCGCCATGAGCCGCGCCGGACTGCCGGCAGCCGAAACGGTCCACACGTCGAGCGCGCCGATGCCGCCTTCGACAAGGTTCGCGCACAGGCTCGCGCCGTGCACGTCGTCGATGTTGATGACCGCGGCGCGCAGGCCGGGCCAGCGGAACAGCTCGGCCTTGGCCTTCCAGTAGGCCTCCATGCTGCCGTGGTAGTCGAGATGGTCCTGCGTGAAGTTGGTGAACACGGCCACTGCGATGCGCGCGCCGTCGAGGCGCCGTTCGGCGATGCCGATCGACGAGGCCTCGATGGCGCAGGCGCCGAACCCCCGTTCGACAAGGGAACGCAGCTCGCGCTGCATCATCACGGGGTCGGGCGTGGTGAGGCCGGTGTAGCTGAGCTCCGGCGGCACGCCGATACCCAGCGTGCCCATCACCGCGCAGGGCGAAGGCACGCCGCGCTCGGTGGAACCGTCGGGGCGCAGCGCGCGAACGCCGCCGGGCACCGCCAGCGTGGACAGCGATTCGGCGAGCCACCAGGCCGTGGAGGTCTTGCCGTTGGTGCCGGTCACGGCCAGCAGCTCGAGTGCGGCCGAGGGGTTGTCGTAGAAGGCCGAGGCGATCGGGCCGGTCGCAGCCTTGAGTCCGGGGTAGCTGGCGATGCGGTCGTCGCCCTGGAATCCGAAAGCCTCGACGCCGTCGTGCTCGACCAGACAGGCCGCAGCGCCCTGTGCCAGCGCAGCAGTGACGTGCTTGCGCCCGTCGGTCGCGGCGCCGGGCCACGCGATGAAGCCGTCGCCGGCGCCCACCGGCCGGCTGTCCGCATGCAGCGCACCCCGCACGCGCTCCTTGAGCCAGAGCGCGGCGAGCTGGGGAGAAGTGAGTGTCAGCATGCTCAGAAGCTCTCGTCGACGCCTTGCGTCAGCACCAGAGGTTTGACCGCGAGATCGGGCGGAACGTTCATCATGCGCAGGGTCTGCTGCACGACTTCGCTGAAAACGGGCGCGGCGGCCACGCCGCCGAAATACTGGCCGTCGCTCGGCTCGTCGATCATCACGGCCACGATGATCCGCGGCTTCTCGATGGGCGCCATGCCGGTGAACCAGGCCCGGTACTTGTTGCTCGCGTAGCCCTTGCCCACCTGCTTGTGCGCCGTGCCCGACTTGCCGCCGACCGAATAGCCGATGGTCTGCGCGCGCGTGCCCGTACCGCCCGGTCCGGCGGCCATCTGCAGCATCTTGCGCACTGCGAGCGCGTTGGCGGAAGAGAACACCTGCACCCCCGCCGGCGGCGTGGCGTTCTTGAGAATGGTGACCGGGATGATCGCGCCGTCGTGCGCGAACGCGGTGTATGAATGCGCCATCTGGAACAGCGACGCCGACAGGCCGTAGCCGTAGGCCATGGTGGCCTGCTCCACCGGCTTCCAGGTCTTCCAGGGCCGCAGCCGGCCGCTCACGGCGCCGGGAAACTGGATCTGCGGCTTCTGGCCGTAGCCGAGTGCGGTGTAGGTGTCCCACATCTCGTGCGGCGACATCTTCTGCGCGATCTTGAGCGCGCCCACGTTGCTCGACTTCTGGATCACGCCTTCGACTGTCAGCGTGCCGTAGTTGTGCGTGTCGCTGATGGTGAAGCCGCCGATCTGGAAGCGGCCAGGGCCGGTTTCGATCAGGGTCGAGGGCTTCACGCGGCCGGCTTCCAGCGCCATGCCGACCGTGATCGGCTTCATGGTGGAGCCGGGTTCGAAGGTGTCGGTGAGCGCGCGGTTGCGCAACTGTTCGCCGGTGAGGTTCTGGCGCCTGTCGGGCACGTAGCTCGGGTAGTTGGCCAGCGCCAGCACCTCGCCGGTGACCGCATCGAGCACCACCACGCTGCCGGCCTTGGCGCGCCGCGCGGTCACGGCATCGCGCAGCTTCTGGTAGGCGAAGAACTGCACCTTGCTGTCGACGCTCAGCTGGATGTCCTTGCCGTCGACAGGCGGCACCTGTTCGCCCACTCCTTCGACCACGCGGCCCAGGCGGTCCTTGATGACGCGGCGGGAACCCGCCTTGCCGGCCAGGTCCTTGTTGAACGAAAGCTCGATGCCTTCCTGCCCGTTGTCCTCGACGTTGGTGAAGCCCACCACGTGCGCCGCGGCCTCGCCCTCGGGGTACTGGCGCTTGTATTCCTTGCGCTGGTAGATGCCCTTCAGGTTGAGCGCCGCGATCTGCTTGGCGATGGGCTCGTCGACCTGGCGCTTGATCCAGACGAAGGTCTTGTCCTCGTCCTCGAGCTTCTTGTCGAAGTCCTTCTGCGGCATTTCGAGCAGCTTGGCCACCTGCTTGAGCTTGGCGCGGACTTCGGGGTCGTCGCGTTCGACGTCTTCAGGGATGGCCCAGATGCTCGGCGCCACCACGCTGGAGGCCAGGATGAGCCCGTTGCGGTCGAGGATGCGCCCGCGGTTGGCAGGCAGCTCGAGCGTGCGCGCAAAGCGCACCTCGCCCTGCCGCTGGAAGAAGCTGTTGTTGAAGACCTGCACGTACGCGGCCCGGCCCGCCAGCACGACGAAGCCGAAGGCAATGCCGGCGACGATGAACTTGCTGCGCCAGACCGGCGTCTTGCTCGCGAGCAAGGGGCTGGTGGTGTAGCGGACGCTGCGGCGGCTCATCGCTGGACCTTTGCGGCGGGCTTGGTCGCCGGAACTGCCGGCGGCGCGGGCGGCGGCGCCACCACGGCCGGGATCACCGAGCCATCGGGCCGCACGTACTGCGTGATGGCGGGTGTGGTGGTGCGCATCTGCAGCTGCTCCTTGGCCAGCTTCTCGACCCGCAGCGGCGTGGCCTGTGCGCGCTTTTCCACCTGGAGGCGGTCGCGGTCGAGCTCCAGGCGGCGCGCCTCCTGCTGCGCGCGGTCGAGCTCGGTATAGAGCTGGCGCGACAGGTACTGCGTGTGCACGAGGTAGAGCGCGGAGGCGACCACCGCGAGCATCAGGAGCAGGTTGAGGCGTGCCATGTCAAGCAAGCTCGGTGCGCTCTGCCACGCGCAGGATGGCGCTGCGCGAGCGCGGGTTGCCTTGCACCTCTTCGGCCGAAGGCTTGATGCGGTCGAGCGCACGCAGCTTCATCACCTTGGGGGCGGCGAACGGTGCGCGGCGGTCGTACACCTCCTTGGAGTGCTTGGCGATGAATTGCTTGACGATGCGGTCTTCCAGCGAGTGGAAGCTGATGACCGCGAGCCTGCCGCCGGGCTGCAGCACGGAAAGGCTCGCCTCTAGCGCCTGTTGCAGCTCTTCAAGCTCGGCGTTGATGAAAATCCGAAAAGCCTGAAATGTGCGCGTTGCAGGGTTCTGGCCCTGCTCGCGGGTTTTGACCGTGCCAGCCACGAGCTCGGCCAGTTCGGTGGTGGTTGAAATTGCGCCCCGTTCTTGTCTGCGAGCAACAATCGCCTTTGCAATCTGAACAGCAAACCGTTCTTCGCCATAGTCACGGATCACCTCTGCAATCTGCTGAAGTTCGGCCGTTGCCAGCCATTCGGCCACGCTCTCGCCGCGCGTGGTATCCATGCGCATGTCGAGCGGGCCGTCGAAACGAAAACTGAAGCCGCGCACCGGGTTGTCGATTTGCGGCGAACTCACGCCCAGGTCCATCAGCACACCCGCGACGCTGGCATCGGGCAACTCGCCCAGCGAACGGAATCCCTGGTGCCGGATGGAAAAACGCGCATCCGAGATGCGCGCTGCTTCGGCCACCGCTTCCGCATCCTTGTCGAATGCGATCAGCCTGCCTTCCGGTGCCAGCCTCGCGAGAATGGCGCGTGCGTGCCCTCCGCGCCCGAAGGTTGCGTCCACGTAGGTGCCCGCGGCCGCCGCGCTGCCTGAAAGAAGGGCATCCACCGCTTCTTCCAGCAACACGGTGGTATGGGTCCATGGAGTGTTCACACGGGTCCTCAGAACGCGAAGTCCTGAAACACATCGGGCATCTGGCCCTGGGTGGCCTCGGCCTCCTTGGCTTCGTAGGTGGCCTTGTCCCAGAGTTCGAAATGATTGCCCATGCCAAGCAACAAGGTTTCGCGCGAAATGCCCGTGGCCGCACGCAGTTCGGGCGAAACGAGGATGCGGCCCGTGCCGTCCATCTCGACGTCCATCGCGTTGCCGAGGAATACGCGCTTCCACCACTGTGCCGACATCGGGAGCGCTGCGATGCGCTCGCGAAATTTCTCCCACTCGGGACGCGGGAACACCATGAGGCAGCCGTGGGGATGCTTGGTGATGGTGAGCTGGCCGTTCGCCGTCGCGCTCAGGACGTCGCGATGCCGGGTGGGCACGGAGAGCCTCCCCTTGGCATCCAGACTGAGCGATGAAGCGCCTTGAAACACGACCAGAACCCCTGTGTTGGGAGCGCCGCGGCGCCTGAAAGAGGCACCACCCGCACTTTTTCCCACTTAACTGCACTTTTTTGCACTGTAGCAGGAAACACTTCAACCGCAACTGGCCGTTGGTTGTATTTTTTGTAATGGAATCAACGACTTAGCGCCGATTCCCAAACCTGAAAACCGGTGAATTCCGTTGAATATGAAGTACTTAGCTCACGCAGTGAATGTGATGCGTGAAGCGCAGCCCCGTTACAGGGGCTGCAAAGGCGGCTTCAGAGGATGAAGCGCGAAAGGTCTTCGTCGTGACTTAGTGCCGCAAGGCGCTCGTCGACATAGGCAGCATCGATATGGATGGTCTGCCCTTCGATGCGCGTTGCATCGAAGCTTACCTCATCGAGCAGACGCTCCATCACGGTCGACAAGCGGCGCGCGCCGATGTTCTCGGTGCGCTCGTTCACCTCGAAGGCGATGGCGGCAAGGCGGTTGACGCCTTCGGGCGTGAACTCGAGCGTCACGCCCTCCGTCGCAAGCAGCGCCTGGTACTGCTTCACGAGCGACGCGCGGGTCTGCGTCAGGATGCTTTCGAAGTCGGACACCGAGAGCGACTGCAGTTCCACGCGGATCGGAAACCGGCCCTGCAGTTCGGGAATGAGGTCGCTCGGCTTGCTGAGATGGAACGCGCCGCTGGCAATGAAGAGCATGTGGTCGGTGCGTACCACGCCGTACTTGGTGCTCACGGCCGTGCCTTCGACCAGCGGCAGCAGGTCGCGCTGCACGCCCTGGCGCGACACGTCGGAGCCCTGTGCTTCGCTGCGCGTGGCGACCTTGTCGATCTCGTCGATGAAGACGATCCCGTTCTGCTCGGCGTTGGTGATGGCCTGCGCGCGGATCTCGTCCTCGTTCACCAGCTTGGCCGCCTCTTCGTCGATCAGGAGGCGCATGGCTTCGGCGATCTTGAGCTTGCGCGTCTTGCGCTTGCCGCCGCCGAGCTGGCCGAACATGCCGCGCAGCTGCTCGGTCATTTCTTCCATGCCCGCGGGACCCATGATCTCGAGCGGGGCACGGGCCTCGGCCAGGTCGAGTTCGATCTCCTTGTCGTCGAGCTGGTGCTCGCGCAGCTTCTTGCGAAAGGCCTGGCGCGTGGGATTGGGGCCGTCCAGAGCAGGCGCACCGGTGTCGGCGCCGCGGGCAGGCGGCAGCAGCACGTCGAGGATGCGGTCCTCGGCGGCATCCTCGGCGCGGGCGCGCACCTTGGCGCTTTCGGCTTCGCGCGTCTGCTTGACGGCAATCTCGGCCAGGTCGCGAATGATCGAATCGACGTCCTTGCCGACGTAGCCCACCTCGGTGAACTTGGTGGCCTCGACCTTGATGAACGGCGCATCCGCAAGGCGCGCCAGGCGGCGCGCGATTTCGGTCTTGCCCACGCCCGTGGGACCGATCATGAGGATGTTCTTGGGCGTGATCTCGGTGCGAAGCTTTTCCTCGACCTGCTGGCGGCGCCAGCGGTTGCGCAGCGCAATGGCCACGGCGCGCTTCGCGGCCGGCTGGCCGACGATGTGGTTGTCCAGCTCCGAGACGATTTCCTGGGGGGTCATGGACATGGTCAGAGCGCTTCCACCGTGTGGTTCATGTTCGTGTAAATGCAGATTTCACCGGCTATCGCCAGCGATTTGCGCACAATCTGCTCCGCCGTGAGGTCGGTGTTGTCGATCAGCGCCTTGGCGGCCGACTGGGCATACGCTCCGCCCGAACCGATGGCGATCACGCCGTCTTCGGGCTCCAGCACGTCGCCGTTGCCAGTGATGATGAGGGAGGTGGTGGCATCGGCCACGGCCAGCATGGCCTCGAGTTTGCGCAGCACGCGGTCGGTGCGCCAGTCTTTCGTGAGCTCGACCGCGGCACGGGTGAGATGGCCCTGGTGCTTTTCGAGCTTGGCCTCGAAGCGCTCGAACAGCGTGAAGGCATCGGCGGTGGCGCCGGCAAAGCCGGCCAGCACCTTGCCGTGATAGAGCCGCCGCACCTTGCGCGCGGTGCCCTTGATGACGATGTTGCCGAGAGTGACCTGCCCGTCCCCGCCGATGGCGACCTGATCGCCTTGGGGGGTCTTGCGGCGCACGCTCACGATGGTGGTGCCGTGAAACTGTTCCATCGAAGCCATCTGGGGATGGCCCGGGGCAATGCAACCCCGCGCCCTGCGCTGAATTGCGTCTAGTTCTTGCGGACTGCCACGGTGGCATGGTCGGCGATGCCGACGGTGTCGAACAGCGCCGCGATCAGCCGGTGCGCGTCCACGAACTGCACGCGCTCGCCCTGGGCGTCGCGCGCCCGCACCCATTCGAGCAGCGTGCCGGCGGCGGCCAGGTCCATGCGCAGCAGCGCGGCGCATGAAATGATGGGCGCGGTCGTGTTGCGCAGCTCGGTGTCGAGCCGCTGCAGGCTCGAATGCGCTTCGCCGCGCAGGTCGCCGGCCAGGGCCGCAAAGCCGCTGTCGGTGGTCGGAAAGCTTTCCGATTCACCGTTGACCGAGGACAGCGACCACACCGAGCCCGAACCGGGCCGGCTGCCCGCCGGGGCGACCAGCGAAACGCACTCGCCCTTCGGGTCTTGCCAGGCGGGCGGCGAGACTTCGTAGGTGATGCAGTAGTTGAGGGCCACCAGCTCGAACTCGTCGGGCATGTTCATCATGCGCAGCGCCGCCAGGTGCAGCTGCCACCGGACATCTTCGGTGCTGCGCTCGCCATTGGGCGTGGCTTCGGCCAGCACGGCCCGCAGCCGGGCCGCACCGATGAAGCGCAGCTGCACCGGCGAATCGGCCCAGTGCGCGAACAGCACCCGCAGCGGCGCCGCGGCATCTCGCTCGATAGCGGCCAGCGCACGCCAGTCGAGCGTCCAGACCGAACCGGCCTTGGACAGCGCCCGCGTGAGGTCCACCAATCCGTCGCGCGCCAGGCGCGCCGGGCTGGTCCAGTCGGGGCCGGCGGGCGCCAGTTCGGCGTAGTCGGTGGCGGCCACGGCCTTCACGTTGCGCGCCAGTTCGTCGAGGGGCACCCAGTCGGGGCCCATGCGTTTCATGCGCTGCGCATAGCGCATGCGCGTGGCAGCAAAGCGGGTGGCTTCGCCAGTGGCGCGATACAGGTCGAGCAGCGCGTGCCAGCGCGCATCGTCGCGCTCGATCGCGGCATGCTCGGCCTCGCTGCCGGGGGCCGCGCTCTCCGAAGCCAGGGCTTGCAGAAGAATCGCCTCGGTCCCGGCATCGTCGCCATGCGCGAAGCGGATCACCGCCTCTTCGAGCGCACCGTCGCGCGCGAGCCGTGCCGACAACAGCGAAGGCCCACTGACCGGCGCGCTGGCGACAGCCGGCGCTGGCGTCGGCGCTGGAGCTGGCACGGGCGCCGGGCTGGCGGCAGCGGGGGCGTGTGCCGGCGACGCAAGCAGGCGGGCCAACTCGGCCTCGTTCACAGGCGGCGGCAGGGTTTCGGCACCGGCGTCGGGGGGCGGGTTGCCCAGCACCTCGCCGTTGGGACCGCGGCCTTTCCACCATTGCTGCGACATCTGCTCTTCGATCTCGTCGATCTTCTTGAGCGTGAGTGCGCGCCCCTCCGATTTTTCGGAGGTGCTGTTCAGGTTGAAGGAGGACGGCGTGACCGTACCCTCGAACGCATGCGCGGCCGCTTCACGCTGGCGCAGCTTGCGAAGCATGTCGAACTCGCGACGGCGAACGAAATCGTTGCGCTGGCGCCGCTCGATCATCTCCTTGAGCACTTCCCGGCTGTAGGCCTGGTCGGGCAGCGTCGAATCGGCGGCCGCATCCAGCTCCGACCAATCCTTGAGCGGATTGCGGACGAACTTCGCCACCTTGGAGAACAGGCGGCCCGATTCTTCCTTTGGCATCGACGAAAACTTCGAGGCGGGCGGGTTCTTGTTTTCTTTTCGGATCAGTCGCCGAACATCTTCTGCTTGAGTTCGCGGCGCTGCTGGGCTTCGAGCGACAGCGTGGCCGTGGGCCGGGCGAGCAGGCGGCCGACGCCGATGGGCTCGCCGGTTTCGTCGCAGTAGCCGTAGTCGCCGGCGTCGATGCGCTGGATCGACTGCTCGATCTTCTTCAGCAGCTTGCGTTCGCGGTCGCGCGTACGCAGCTCGAGTGCGTGCTCTTCCTCGATGGTGGCGCGGTCTGCGGGGTCGGGCACCACGACGGTGTCTTCACGCAGGTGCTCGGTGGTTTCGCCGGCGTTCTCGAGAATGCCGCGCTTGAGCTCGACCAGCTTCAGGCGGAAGAACGCCATCTGCTTGTCGTTCATGTACTCGGTGTCGGGCATCGCGATGACCTCGGCATCGGTCAGCTCTTCGACCGGCTTGGATTTCCAGTTGTTGGCGAGCTTGGGGTCCTTCTTCACGGCCACCGGCGGCGGCGGCACCAGCGCATTCGAAGGCGCCTGCGAGAAAGAAGACTTGGCAGCGGTGGAGGCCACCGATTGCGGCATGGAGGGCACGGTCAGCTGCGACAGCCGGGAGACGCGGCCACCTCGCGCGGGCGCGGGTGCAGCGGTCTGGGTGGGCATCGAAGGTGTCGCCGTGGCGGTAGAAGAGGCGGCAGCCGTTTTTTTCATTGGGATCGGAGGGGCAGAGGGAACGGCAGCGGGGCGGCCGACGGTTTTGGATGGCGGTTGACCCGCAACTGCAGTCTTGGCGGAGGCGGATGCCACCGATGCAACGGACTTCGCAGGCTGGACGGGCTTCTTTGCAACGCTTTCGGCCTTGGCCGACGACGCTGCTGGCTTCTTTGGAGCGCTTTTTTCTTTCGTGGCGGGAGCTCTTGCAGCGGAAGAAGCTTTTTTCGCCGCGGGTACAGCCGGCTTTGCAGCCACCGCTTTCTTGGCGGAGGGCCTGGTTGCTGGCGTAGCCTTGGCGGCGGGTTTCTTCACGGTGACTGGCTCCTTGAACGAACTGGAACGCGCTTTCACTGGGTGTCTCCTCCCAAGGGACCCCTTGCGGCTTTCAAGCCGGCTTGGGCTCCACTCGTCGGAGTGCTCGCAGTGACGAACCCCGGGGTTATACCCCCGAAAGCCCGCCAAAAACGTGCGGCGCTCCGTGCCGTAAGTCACATCCCGTCCTCAGGACGAGGGCGTGGCTGCCGGAACAGGCGCGCGATTGTATAGAGAATCGAAATGAAGGGGGATGTCGCTGCGAACGGGGCCGCCTCCGGTAGCATCCCCTCCGTTGCCGGAGGGGGCAACGAAGGCCCGCCAAAGCCGCCGAGGGACGGCGCGGGTCTCTCAACAATTCATACAAAGAGAAGAAATCTTGAGCAAAAAAGCAGTTTTGGGCGCGCTTGCCGCCGCGATCGCGCTCGCCTATGGCGGCGGCACCTGGTGGGCCGGCACAAAAATAAAATCCAGCTACGACGCCGCCATGGACGAGTTGCCCAAGCAGACGGCACTCGTTCGCGTGGTCGAACGCAGCTACGAAAAGAACTTCTTCGGCGCCGTGAGCACCGTCACCCTCGAACTCGGATGCGCCGCCGATGCCGCGGCCCAGGTGCCCGCGGTCAAGCCCGCCGACGGGGATGACGAAGAAGAGGAAGGCGAAGGCGAAGGCGACGCCGCCGCGCCGTTCAAGACCCTGCGGTTCACTTTCCGCGACACCATCCGCCATGGCCCGATCGCCGGCGGCACGCTGGCCGCGGCCACCATCGACAGCGAACTGGTGCTCGACGTGAAGGGCCAGGCCAAGGCCGAGCAGCTCTTCGGCAAGGCCAAGCCCCTCGCGGCGCACACCAAGGTGGGCTTCGGCGGCGGCTACACCACCGACCTGACCGTGGCACCCGTCAAGGTGGCCGAGGAAGGCAAGACGCAGGTCGCCTGGCAGGGCGCGCAGGCCCGCTTCGAGATGAACGGCGCCCGCACCCACGTGCACTATGACCTGACCATGCCCGGGCTGGACATGAGCGACGTGCGCACCGGTGCCACCATGAAGATGGGCAAGCTGACCGGCAAGGCCGACATGGACAAGAGCGCCGGCTGGTTCATGCCCATCGGCAAGAGCGAAGGCCGGCTCGACAGCTTCGAATTTGCCGCGCCCAAGGGCCTCGGCACCGCCGAGGGCGCCGAGGGCAAGGCCCTGCCCACCGTCCTGCTGCAGAACATCGACATGCTCGGCGAGTCCAGCATCAAGGACGGCCTCTACGAATCGACCGGCACCGTCAAGGGCGCCGGCAAGATCGGCGAAACCAAGATCGACAAGTTCGAGATGAGCAGCGGCGGGCGCCGCATCCACGCCGCGGGCTACAGGAAGCTGGCCGATGCGTGGTTGCAGTCGAGCGCGGTCAACGGCTGCGGCAAGGGCGGCGGCAAGGCCTCGCAGGCGGCCATGAAGGCGCTTGCCGACCAGCTGGCGCCGGACCTCAAGGCCATGGCCAAGTACAACCCCGAGATCGGCCTCGACAGGATGCTGGTCGAAATCGGCGGCAAGCGCGGCGAGATCAGCTACACGGCCGGCATGGTCGGCGTGACCGACGAAGACCTGCAAGGCCCGGGCATGGCGCTCTTGATGAAGCGCGGCGTGCTCAAGGCCAGCGCGCGGCTGCCGATGCAATGGCTCGAGCAGATCGCCGCCACCGGCGCCGAGAGCGGCCAGACGCCCCCGCCTGAAATGGTCGCCGGGCTGGTCGAGCAAGGCGAGGGCATGGGCTTCGTCAAGCGCGATGGCACCGACATCACGAGCCAGGTCGAGTACAGCGAAGGCAGCCTGAAGGTCAACGGCAAGCCGCTGGGCGCCATGGGCGGCAAGTAAGCCTCGGCTGAAACAAAAAAAGGCGCTGCCCCTCCTCGGGGGCAGCGCCTTTTTTGTTTGGCTGGCTTCAGTGCCGGCAGCGCGCCGTTACACCAGGCACTGCTCGAGCCCCTGCTCCAGGATCTCGCGCGGCAGCTCGATGCCGATGAACACCATGCGGCTCTGGCGCGCCTCGTCCTTGCCCCATTCGGGGCCCAGGTCGCTGCCCATGAGCTGGTGCACGCCCTGGAAGATCACCTTGCGCTCGGTGCCCTTCATGCTCAGCACGCCCTTGTAGCGCAGCATGCGCGGGCCGTAGATGTTGACGATCGCGCCCAAAAAATCTTCGAGCTTGGCCGGGTCGAACGGACGGTCGGCCTTGTAGACGAAGCTCTTCACGTCATCATCGGTGTGGTGATGGTGGCCGTGTCCCTCGTGCTTGTGCGAGGGATGGTCGCACTGCTCGCCATGCGCGTGGTCATGGTCGTGATGGTCGTGGTCGTCTTCCTTGAGGAAGTCGGGGTCGATGTCCAGCTTGGCGTTCAGGTTGAAGCCGCGCAGGTCGAAGATGTCCTTCAGCGGCACGTCGCCGAAGTGCGCCTTCTGCTGCGGCGCGCGCGGGTTCATGTGCTTGAGGCGATGGATCAGCGCCTCGGTTTCTTCGGCCGACACCAGTTCGCTCTTGCTGATGAAGATCTGGTCGGCAAAGCCGACCTGGCGGCGCGCCTCCTGGCGGTCGTTGAGCTGCTGGGGCGCATGCTTGGCATCGACCAGCGTGAGGATCGAGTCGAGCAGGTAGCTCTCGGCAATCTCGTCGTCCATGAAGAAGGTCTGCGCCACGGGGCCTGGATCGGCCAGTCCCGTGGTCTCGATCACCACGCGATCGAAGTCGAGCAGGCCCTGGCGCTTCTTGGCGGCCAGGAGCTGCAGGGCTTCGCGCAGGTCTTCGCGGATGGTGCAGCAGACGCAGCCGTTGCTCATCTGCACGATCTGCTCCTTCGATTCGGTCACGAGAATGTCGCTGTCGATGTTCTCCTCGCCGAACTCGTTCTCGATCACCGCGATCTTCTGGCCGTGCGCCTCGGTCAGGATGCGCTTGAGCAGCGTGGTCTTGCCCGAGCCCAGGAAGCCGGTGAGGATGGTGGCGGGAATGAGGGCCATGGTGTGCTCCGAAAGCGGAAAACAGAAGAAAAAGGAAACTGGCCGGCAGTTTAGCCAATGCCACTCAGTTGCGTTGGCGCAGGGTCAAGCGGGCTTGCGCACCACCACCAGGCCCTTGAGGTACTCGCCCTCCGGAAACTCGATGGTCATCGGATGGTCCGGCGCGGCGCCGAGCCGTTCGCTGATGTAGCCATCGACCTGGGCATCGAGGCCGGCCGAGGCCACGATCTTGTGGAACAGGTCGGCGCCGATGCCGCCCGAGCACGAGAAAGTCAGCAGCACGCCGCCCGGCTCCAGCAGCTTGAGCGCCAGGCGGTTGATGTCCTTGTAGGCGCGGGCCGCGCGCTCGGCGTGGGCGGCGGTGGGTGCGAACTTGGGCGGATCGAGCACGATCGCATCGAAGCTGCGGCCCTGTTCGATGAACTCGCGCAGCACCGTGTTGACGTTGGCGTCCAGGAACTCGGCCGTCACGCCCGAGCCCTCGCCACCGAAGCCGTTCAGCGCCAGATTGGCCCGCGCCTTCTCGAGCGCCGGCTGCGACGAATCGACCGACACCAGCTCGGCGCCCTCCAGCGCGCCGGCCGCGCGCAGGCCTGCCAGCGCCGCGACGGTGAAGCCGCCGGTGTAGCAGAAGCAGTTGAGCACGCGGCGAAAGCGCCGGTGCTGCGCCAGCTCGGCAAAGCGCTGGCGGCTGTCGCGCTGGTCGAGGTAGAAGCCGGTCTTGTGCCCGGTCGCGATGTCGAGCGAAAGCGTCCAGCCGTGCTCGCGGATCGCGAGCTGCGTCTCGCCCTCCCCCCGCAGCCAGCCCGTGACCGGCTTCAGGCCTTCGCGCTCGCGCCCGCTCGCGTCGGAACGTTCGTAGAGCTTGTGCAGGCCTGTTTCAGCAAGCAGCGCGTCGGCAATGGCGGCCTTCCAGCGCTCCACGCCGGCCGACAGGAACTGCGCCACCAGCGTATCGCCGTAGCGGTCGACGATCAGGCCCGGAAGCCCGTCGGCCTCGCCGTGGACCAGCCGGACGCCGTCGCTCTGCAGGTCGAAAAGCGACCGCGCCGCCACCGCACGCGCACACACCGAGGCCAGGAACGCAGCGTCGATGCGCTGCGCTTCGACAAAGCTCCAGGCCCGCGCGCGGATCTTGGAAACCGGGCTGAACGCGGCCCAGGCGAGGAACACGCCCTCGTGCGATTCGACGCGCACCGTCTCGCCCGAATCGGCACCGCCGCGTGCAATGGCAGATTCGAAGATCCATGGATGGCGGCGCTGCAGCGAGCGCTCCTTGCCGGGCTTGAGGCGGAGGGTTTTCATTGGGTGTCGTCGTTGTCTTTTCTGGGCTTGGAGCGCGCACCCTCCGGCCGCGCCTGCGCACGCGGGTGAGCAGCGTCATAGGCCTTGGCCAGGTGCTGGAAATCCAGCCGGGTATAGATCTGCGTGGTCGAGATGTTGGCGTGGCCCAGCAGCTCCTGCACGGCGCGCAGGTCGCTGCTCGACTGGAGCACGTGGCTCGCGAACGAATGCCGCAGCATGTGCGGATGCACCGGGGCCGCCAGGCCGGCCTTCAGGCTGCGCTCCCGCAGCATTTTCCACACCGCCTGCGACGACATCCGAACGCCCTTGCTGCTGATGAAGAGCGCCGCCGCGCCCGCCGCATCGCGCAGGCCCGCGGTTGCGAGCGCCGCACAATCGCCGCGCACCGCGAGCCAGTCGCGCAGCGCCTCGGCCGCCTTGCCGCCGATCGGCACCAGCCGCCGCTTGCTGCCCTTGCCCAGCACATTGGCCTCCAGCGCCTCCAGGTCGACCCAGCCGCGGGCCGTGTGGCTGGCCTGCGCATCGAGGCCGGTGAGCTCGCTCACGCGCAGGCCGCAGCCGTAGAGCACCTCGACGATGGCGCTGTCGCGCGCCTCGGTCCAGGGGTCGGCCTCGGGGTCGTACATTTCGGCGAGCCGCACCGCATCGTCGACCGCCAGCGCCTTGGGCAGCGGCCGCGCGGCCTTGGGCGCGTGCACGTCCTTCACGGGGTTGAAGCCCACCAGTCCTTCGTTGCCGAGCCAGCGGTAGAAGCTGCGCCAGCACGAGAGCACCAGCGCAATGCCGCGCGGCTCGCGCCCGGCGCCGTGCAGCTGCGCCATCCAGCGCCGGATGTGCGCCGTTTGCACGCGATCGAGCGGAAGCCCGGCTTCCGCGGCGTTGACCGCCAGGGCCTGGAGGTGAATCGCATAGAGCTCGACGGTGCGCGGCGCCAGCCGGCGCTCCACGCGCACGTACGCCAGGTACTTCTCGACCCAGGGCGGCGTTTCGGCCATGCCAGCCGTCTCAGTGGAGGTAGCCATTGAATGCATTGTTCACGACGGCCAGCGGCTCGCGCAATGCGCCCTTGAAAACCATGCCGAACCGGCGCCAGCAGCTGGTGCTGGCCGCCGCATACTGGACGTCGAAGTCCTTGTCGAAACCGCTGGCCCGCACCAGCCGCTCGACGCGCCACAGGTGATAGGGCTCCGACACCACGATCACGCTGCGCACGCCCGCCGCCTTCAGCACCGGGGTCGACATCGAGAGATTCAGGCGGGTCGAAGTGGATGCCGGCTCCAGCAGCAGCGGGCCGCCATAGCCCTGCGCGCGCGCGTGGCTCTCCATCACCTCGGCTTCGATGCGGCCATCTTCCTTGTCGACCCCGCCCGACAGCACCAGCTGCTTCACGCGGCCCGCGCCGGCCAGCGCAATGCCGGCATCGACCCGGCCCGTGAGGCAGGGGTTGGGCTTGCCCCTGAGGTAGGCGCGGTTGCCAAGGATCAGCGCGGCATCGGCCGGCTGTTGCGGCGGACGCGCCAGCGCCGCAGCCGCATGCCGCCAGATCACCCCCGCAATCGCCAGATAGGCCAGCACGCCGGCCAGCAGCACCGCGCCCAGCACGGGCCTCACGGCCCGCCAGGACCGGCGCCGGCCGCTCAAGGCCGCAGCCGCGACAGCGCGCCCGAAGCCAGTTCGGCGATGCGCTCTAGAAAGTCGGTGCCCATTTCGGCGTTGAAGCGCTGTGCGTCCGGCGAGGCCAGCACCAGGAGGCCGAAGGCCGGCGATTCGGCATCGGGCCGCAGCGGAATCATCGCAATCGACATGGCGCCGGCCGGTTCGGGCAGCCACTTGGCCGCCTCGAAGCCCGAATTGAGCCCGCAGTAGGGCGAGGTCAGCGAGGTGGCCAGGGCCTTCACGTCGTCGCTCACCCACTGGGCATAGGCCTCGTTGAGGTAGTCGGCGCTGCAGTCCCATACCTTGATGGCTGTCTGCGGCACCAGGAACAGCGACTGCAGGTCGACCGCGATGCGGTAAGGCAGGCTGCGCGGATCGCGCGTGGTCAGGAGGCCGCGGGTCCAGCGCTGCAGGCGGTCGGCGATCACCACGTTCTCGGTGCCGTGGCGCACCATGTCCATCAGCCGATGCTCCAGCGCCTTGATCTTTTCGCGCAGCATCTCGGCCTGGCGCTCCTGCAGGCTCACGGCGCGGTTGCCGTGCGGGCTGGTGAGCTGCACCTGCGCCAGCAGTTGCGCGTGCCGCTCGAAAAAATCGGGCGTGTTCGCCAGGTAGTTGGCGATGTCGTCTTCGGTGATCGGGTTCATTGCGTCGTCTTTGTTGTTTCTGGTGGGGGTGGTCATGGCAGCTCTGGCACCTCGATGTCACCCTCGAAGACCGTGGTGGCCGGCCCCGTCATGAGCACCGGGCTTCCCTCGCCCTGCCAGCCGATGGTGAGCACGCCGCCGTGCGTCTGCACGTCGACCCGGTTGTCCAGCAGGCCGAGCCGGATGCCCGCCACCACCGCCGCGCAGGCGCCGGTGCCGCAGGCCAGCGTTTCACCCGCGCCGCGCTCGAACACCCGCAGCCTGGCGTGCGTGCGGTCGACCACCTGCATGAAGCCGGCGTTCACCCGCTGCGGGAAGCGCGGATGGTGCTCGATGAGCGGGCCCTGCTCGCCCACCGGCGCCGTATCGACGTTGTCGACCAGCTGCACCGCATGCGGGTTGCCCATGGACAGCACCGCCACCGAGACGATCGCCGAACCGGCACGGGTGCCCAGCGCCAGGTGCCAGGTGTGCCACGCGCCCGTGGGCTGCGGATCGAGCCCCGCGGTGTCGAAGGGCACGCGCGCGGGCTCGAAGACCGGCGGGCCCATGTCGACCGTGACCCGGCCGTCTTCGCCCATGCGCGGCTCGATGATGCCGGCGAGCGTTTCGACGCGCACCGTGTCCTTTTCGGTCAGGTGGTGCTCGCGCACGAAGCGCATGAAGCAGCGAGCGCCGTTGCCGCACTGCTCCACCTCGCCGCCGTCGGCGTTGTGGATCACGTACTGAAAGTCGACGCCCTCGGCCGCAGCCGGGGAAGGCGGCCGCACCGTGAGGATCTGGTCGGCACCCACGCCGAAGTGGCGGTCGGCCAGAAAGCGGTATTGCGCGGCCGTGAGGCCCAGCGAGCCGCGCGTTTCGTCGAGCACGACAAAATCGTTGCCGGCTCCCTGCATCTTGGTAAAGCGGATTCGCATGGCGGGATTATCCGCCGCGCGAGTGGCGCAGCCGGTCCGGGGCCCAGTCCAGAAACGCCAACCGGTCCTGGCCCCGGAAACGCTCGCTGTTCAGGATGAAGGTTGGCGCGGTACACCGCCAGCCGAGCGCGATGGGACTGGGCGTCTTCGTGGTCATCGCGGGATCATTGCGAATAAGGTCAGCCGCAGCGGGCGCCGGCGATCCGCCCCTCTGCATCGAGGTCGATCGTGAGCCGCCCCGGATCCGCCGGCATCGGCAACGGCGCGCCGGCCGGTCCGGTGCGCGCAGACCGGGACCCCGTGCGGTTGCGCATTTCTTCCAGCAGCGGCGCGTCGGCCAACCGCCCCAGCGCATAGCGCGCCTGGGCGGCCTGGCAATCGGCCTCGCCGGCCACGGTGACGAAGACCGGCGGCGGCGGCACATCCGATGTGAGGGGGCGGAACCGGGGTTCGGTTTCGCAACCGGCCGTGAGCAGCGACGCGGCGCACAGGGCCGCGGCCATTGCGCCGCGCCAATGCTGGAGGAGGAAACCAGGTGGGTGTCCGATGCGCATGGTGCGGTCCCTTGCTGTTGCCATAGTTGCATCGATCGTAGCGCTGCAGCCTCCGTAGCTCGGCTGCGGAAAATTGATACGGCTTTTTCGAATTCCATCTACCGCGGAACAGGGCTCCATGCCGGACTCCCGTGGCATTCTGGAACACACAGGCCCGTCGTCTGGTTGGTGCTCACTCTTCGTAACGTGGCGCCGATGGGCCTTTTGTTCACACCAAGGTTCGAGGAACTCCGATGCAGGTTGGGTCAAGGTTGCGTGCGTGGGTCTACGCAGGAGGTTGGGCGCTTCTGCTCGCCGTATCGGGTTGCGGCGGCGGCGGCGGCGGGGGTGGCGGCGGCGGCGCGCTGCCGATCGTGGCAGTGGCACCCACCACGCCGCCGGCCGACCCGCCCAGTGCACCGCCTCCCGCGCCGCCCGCACCCGACGCGCCCGCCACCCCGCCGCCGTCACCGCCTCCGCCGACTGAACCCGCGCCGCCGTCCGAACCACAACCCGCGCCGGCCAGCCGTGTCGTCACCGAGACCATCACTTCGGCCAAGACAGGCGCGACCTATTCGCTCGAGATCTACCTTCCCGCCTCCTACGACGGCAACTCGAGGAACTATCCGGTCATCTATGCGATGGATGGCGATGCGGTCTTCAATCCGCCCGGCACGCGCTTTTCGAACTTCAGGGACATCCTCGAACAGCGCGGCACGCAGGCGATCCTGGTCGGCATCGGCGGCACGGCGCGCCGCGAGGAGGACTACGCCCTGCCGGGTGCGCGGGCGTACCACGAGTTCCTGACCGTCGAACTGGTGCCTTTCATTGAAACGAGGTACCGCGCCGATGTAAAAAAGCGTGTGCTGACCGGCCTCTCGCTGAGCGGGAGCATGGCGGGCATCTCGCTTTTTCTCGAGGGCGCGTCGGGCACGCTGACCTTCTCGGCCTACCTGTCGTTCGAGAGCGCGTTCGACTACCAGGAATCCGAGTACCAGTCGCTCGAGCAGCAGATGCACGATGCGCTCGGTGGCAAGCCGTTGCCCGCCACGCTCATCCTCACGCACTGCGGCAATCCGGACGAATGCAATTCCCGGCCCGTGGAAGCCATGTACAACCGGCTGCGGGCGCGCGGGTACGAGGGCCTGTCGCTCACGGAAGCGACCTACGAGACAACCCACACGCAGGCCGACATTCCCTCGTTCACCGAGGCCATCGCAAGCCTTTTGCCTTGACCAGGTCCGCGCAGCTTCGGCGCAGTCAGGCCGGCGGGCGCCATTGCCCGGATGCCGGGCACACGCTGGCCGGCTCGCCGTTCACGCGCACCTGCTCCTCGTCGCTCTGCGCGGGGGCGGCGGGCTCGACATCGAACCGAATCCGGAGCGCGCGCGCCACGTGCGCGTCTTCGACCGGAAGCTCCCACGTCAGGAACAGCTGGCTGCAGTCCTGTCCCGGCCCGAAGTCGGCGGCATGAAAGCCGCTGCCGCCACGCCGGACCACGGCATGCGGCTGGCAGGTATCGAAGACGAGAAGCGTGCCGCGCGCAAGCGCAATCCGATCGCCGGTGCCAGGGAAGTGCACGTCCAGCCCCTTGTCCTCGCTCACGAAGAGATTGCAGAACGCTGCTGCGCCGTACTGCGCGCCGTCATGGTGGTACCGCGCGCCCCGGCAGGCCATGAGGGCGACGTCGCTGGAGGCCAGCACCTCCTCCAGGCCGAGCGCGCGCGTCCAGCCGGCCGCCGCCTGCACGCAGCGCCGGTAGTCCGGCCAGCGTGCACGCGCGCGCGCCAGGGGCATGGCTTCGACGTCTCCGGGTTCCAGCGCCATGTGCGAGATCTCCCGCTCCCAATCGGCCAGCAGCCTCGCGGGTGGCGCGGGCACCTCGACCCGGCCCGACAGCACCACGCCGCCCACGCTCCGGGTGCGCATCGACTCGCCGCTTCGGAACCATGCAACGAGGCGGTCGGGCTCGCGCTCGAAGGATGTGGAAGGGCTCATTGCGGCCAGTGTAGTCAGCGCTGCGTTCGCGCAAGCAGCCGGGCCGCTTGGACTGTAGGTGCGCACTGTCATGCCGTGCCGTCCGCTCCCTTCATGCCGACAAGCGCATTGGCGCTGTCGGCTCGGGCATGCCAGGTACAACTTTGGTGCTCCCCTCAACGCCTTTCACCAAGGAGACATTCAATGGTTGATATCAAGGACAAGGAAGATTCGCACCCCGCCGCAACCGGCGCCGGCGCCGTGGTCGGCGGTGTCGCGGGCGGTGTCGCGGGCGGCGCGGCCGCCGGCGCGGCCGTCGGCGGCATGACCGGCCCCGTGGGGGCTGCCGTGGGCGCCGCCGTGGGTGCGGTCGCCGGGGCGCTGGCCGGCCGGCGCATGGCAAAGGTCGATCCGGACGCCGAGGACGCCTACTGGCGCGACAACTACGCCGGGCGCTCCTACGTCACCGGCGGATCGAGCTACGACGACTATGCACCGGCGTACCGCTACGGCGTCGATTCCTATTCGCGCTATCCGGATCGCAAGTTCGAGGACGTCGAGCCCGAGTTGGGACGCGACTGGGGCACCGCGCGCGGGCGCTCTTCGCTCGAGTGGGAGCGCGCCAAGCACGCGTCGCGCGACGCCTGGCAGCGCGTGAGCGACAACGTGGAGCGTGCGGTCCCGGGCGACTCGGACCGCGACGGGCTCTGACCGCCAGCGCTGCAGGAGAAGAAGAAAACGGCCCGAAAGGGCCGTTTCTGTTTTGATGGGGCGGCCTGCCAGCGCGCTAGCGGGTCTGCCACTCGGCCAGCCATGCCTCGATCCGGATCCGGATGCGCCGCAACGCCTCGCCGCGCTCCGCGTCGAGGCTGGCCAGCGTGAAGTGGCACATGTCCACGCCACGCAGCCGCAGCAGGCCCGTGCCGATCAAGTCGCCGGCCGTGTCCCGGTGCAGGCGGAGTTCGAACGCCCAACCGGTCGGTAGCATGGGATTGCATTCCAGTCCGAGGTCCGCGTCCAAATTTTGCCTTTCGCCGTCGTTCTGGACGGCAATGCCAGCATACCCCCCTGCGGACAGAAAGCCATCCCCGGAACGTGTCAGTCGATGCTGATGTTCGCGGCCTTCGCCACCTCGGCCCATTTCACGCGGTTCTCATGCACGGTCTTCCTGAACTGCGCGGGCGACTCGATGCGCACGGTGTTGCCCTGGCTTTCGAAGCGCTCGCGGATCTCGGGCTGCTCGAGCACGGCCTTCACCGCGGCGTTGAGCTTCTCGACGATCTGCACGTCGGTGCCCTTGGGCGCGAAGATGCCGAACCAGATCGAGCTGTCGAAGCCCCTGGTTCCCGCGAGGCCGCTGGAGGCGATGGTCGGGACTTCTTTCACGGCGGCCACTGGCGCGGCCGTGGTCACGCCCAGGAGGCGCACCTTGCCGGCCTTGTAGTGCGGCAGCACCGTCTGCACCTGGTTCATGATGCAGCAGGTCTCGCCGCGCACCACCGACGTGATGGCCTCCGGCCCGCCCTTGTAGGGCACGTGAACCATCTGCAGGCCGAGGCGCGAATTGAACTCGGCAAAGGCCATGTGCGTGCCCGCGCCATTGCCCGTGGAGGCGTAGTTGTACTTGCCGGGGTTGGCCTTGACGAGATCGACGAACTCCTTCAATGTCTTCGCGTTGATCACGTCCGGGTTGATCGTGAGCACGTTCGAGACATCGAGCACCGGCGCCACCGGCACGAAGTCGGCCTCCACGTCGAACGGCAGCTTCTTGTAGAGCGCGGCATTGCTGCCGTGCGTGGCCGCGGTGCCGAACGAGAGCGTGTAGCCGTCGGGCTTGGCGTGCGCCACGTATTCGCTGGCAATATTGCCCGCGGCGCCCGACTTGTAGTCGATGATGACCGGCTTGCCCAACTGCCTGGACAGCGGTTCCTGGATGGCGCGGGCCACCACGTCGACGCCGGAGCCGGCCGGAAAGCCCATGATCAGCGTGACCGGCTGCTGGGGCCAGTCGCCCTGCGCAAAGGTAGTGGAAGCAGCCAGGGCTGCGCACAGCGTCGCACCGGCCATGCGGAGGGTCTGCCTGAAGGAAGGCGAAAAGGGAGAATGGGTCATGACTGTCTTTCCTCGATGCGGGCGTTGCAGCCCGCGATTGTGGCGCGCGGCTCATGCCCGATCGGGAATGAGCTTATGCGCCATGCCGGCGCACCGCATCACCTCTCCATAATCGCCGCATGGTCCGCCCCACCCAACAACGCCACCCCGCCCGCGAGCCCGCGCCCCTGCGCGCGGCAGCCACCGTGCTGCTGCTGCGCGATTCCGCGGCCGGCATCGAAGTGCTGATGACGCGCCGCTCGAGCACTGCAAGCTTCGCGCCAGGCGCCTTCGTATTTCCCGGCGGCCAGGTCGATGCGGCCGACGAGGCCGCCAAGCGCATTGCCGCGTGCCGCCCCACGCAAAGCGGCATCCAGCTGACGCAGGCCATCACGGCCATCCGCGAAGGCTTCGAGGAGCTCGGCGTGCTGCTCGCGCGCCATGCGGACGGCAGCCCCGTGCGCATGGAAGACATCGCCTCGATGGACCGCAGCACCGCCTCGCCCGTTTCGTTTGTCGAGCAATGCGAAGAGCGCCAGCTGGTGCTTGCGGCCGACCAGGTGTTCAGCCTGGCGCACTGGATCACCGACCGCGACCTGCCCAGGCGCTTCGACGTGCCCTTCCTGGTCGCGCGCATGCCCGAGGCCCAGGTGCCCACCGCCGACGAGAGCGAGCAGTTCGAGCCCTGCTGGGTGCGGCCGGCCGATGCGCTCGCGCGCCATGCGCAGGGCAGTTTCTTCATGATCTTTCCAACGGTGCGCACGCTGCAGCGGCTGGCGGCCTATGCCGACGTCGACGCGGTGCTGCAAGCCTGCGCGCCCACGGACGGCGCCGAGCAGCCGCTGTGGACCAGCTGCCCGCGCGCCGGGCTGCTCGCCGGGCAGGAAGCGCGCTACATGGAAACCGAGTCGCCCTATGGCGAGCTCGCGCTGGTCTGCCCCGATGGCCAGATGCTGCACGCGCTCGACTGGCAGAGCGAGCGGCCGGTGCCGCTGCTCAAGAACGTGCAGCGCCTCACCGCGCCCAATGCCGGCGCCATGACCGGCCCCGGCACCAACAGCTACATCGTCGGCGACGCGGCCACGGGCTACCTCGTGATCGACCCGGGACCGAACGATGCCGGACACATCGGCCGGATCTGGCACGCCGCGCAGGGCGACATCCGCATGATCGTGTGCACCCATTCGCATGCCGACCACTCGCCGGGCGCCGCGCCGCTGCAGGCCCTGTGCAAGGGGATGAAGCCGCCGATCCTCGGGCTGTCTTCGGCGCCGACCGCGCGCTCGTCGGCGCGCTTTGCGCCGGAACGCGAACTCGGCGACGGCGAGCGGCTCGTGCTCTCGGGCGCCACGGCCGACGGCGAGCGCATCACCCACACCCTGCGCGCCATCCACACGCCGGGGCATGCCGCCAACCACCTGTGCCTGGTGCTGGAGGAAGACGGGCTGCTGTTCTCCGGCGACCACATCCTGAACGGCAGCACCACGGTAATCGATCCGCCCGACGGCGACATGAACGCGTACCTCGAATCGCTCGACAAGCTCGACGCGGCCTGCGAAGCAGGCGGCATCGACTTCATTTTTCCCGCGCATGGCTACGTGATCGGCAGCGCCCGCGCCGCCATTGCGCAGCTCAAGGCGCATCGCCTGAAGCGCGAAGCCAAGATTGCATCCGCCATGAAGAAACTCCCCCAAGGTACGCCCGAAGACTGGCTGCCGCTTGCCTACGACGACGTGCCCCAGCGCATGTGGCCGGTGGCGGCCCGCTCGCTGGCGGCGCATGTGGCGCGCATCCGGCAACTGGCATCCGCCCCATGAACCGTCCCGGCGAAGAAGGGATCCGGCTTGCCAAGCGCGTGGCCGCGCTCGCCGGCTGTTCGCGCCGTGAGGCCGAGCTGCTTATCGAGAATGGCGCGGTGCGCGTCGATGGCGTGCCGGCGCTGCTGCCGCAGTCGCGCGTGCAGGACCACCAGAAGGTCGAGATCGAGCCCGGCGCCAAGCCGGAGCCGGTGGTGGCCGTCACCCTGCTGCTGCACAAGCCAGCCGGCATGCCGACCGACACCGCGCATCGGCTGCTGGTGGCCGCCAACCACCACGAACCCGAGCGCGCGGGCATGCGCTTTTTGCCGGCGCATGCCAAGGCGCAGCGCTGCATGACGCCGCTGGAAGCCGGCGCCAGCGGGCTCGTGGTCTACACCCAGGAATGGCGCATCGAGCGCAAGCTGCAGGAAGACGCGGGCGTGCTCGAGCATGAAGTGATGGTCGACGTGGCGGGCCCGGTCAGCCCCGAGCAGCTGGTGCGCTTCGAGCGCTCGCCCGCGCGTGTGAGCATCGGCCGCCAGTCCGACGACCGGACCGGCCTGCGCTTTGCGCTCAAGGGCGCGCGGCCGGGCCAGATCGCGCACCTGTGCGACGACACGGGGCTGCGCATTCTCGCGATGCGGCGCATCCGCATCGGGCGCGTGCCGCTGGCGGGCCTGGAGCCCGGGCAGTGGCGCTATCTATCGCCGCACGAACGCTTCTGAGGCGAGACGCGCCGGCGTGATGACGCCGGCGAAAGAAAAAGTGTGAAGCCCGCCGATAAGCCGGATTCTGTGCGTTGAAGTTTCCCTCAACGTGACCGCCATTACTCTGGGCCGCTTGTCGCCAAGCGGCTCGATGCCACCTACCCGCCAGCTCAGCGGAACCACCTCGATACTGGCCTACTTGGTGTTGCTGCGCGCAGAGATTGCCCGTTTCACCCGAACTGAATCGGCTCGTCTCTGTTGCTCTGATCCTCACCTCACGGTGGAGAGTCGTTAACTCCTGCGCTGTCCTGTGCAGTCCGGACGTTCCTCCAGTGCGGTCTTTCGACGCGGCGCCTTGCGGCGTCGCCCCTTGCGGGCTTGCACCAGCGGCGGTCTGGCGTGCTTCACGGGCGCAATTATCGCCTGATCCCCTCGCATCCGCCGGCGCGGCGTTCCACAATGGCACCTCGACCGACCCGCCTCCCCTACAAAGCCACAGGAGACCCAATGAAAGCCCAGAACATCCTCCAGACCATCGGCAACACGCCGCACATCCGCATCAACCGCCTGTTCGGCAATGCGAAGCAGCAGGTGTGGATCAAGTCCGAGCGCGCCAACCCCGGCGGCTCCATCAAGGACCGCATCGCGCTGTCGATGGTCGAGGACGCCGAGAAATCGGGCGCGCTGAAGCCGGGCGGCACCATCGTCGAGCCGACCTCGGGCAACACGGGCATCGGCCTGGCCATGGTGGCGGCGGTGAAGGGCTACAAGCTGGTCCTGGTGATGCCCGACAGCATGTCGATCGAGCGCCGCCGCCTGATGCTCGCCTATGGCGCCACCTTCGACCTGACGCCGCGCGCGGGCGGCATGAAGGCCTGCATCGCCCGCGCCGAGGAAATCGTGGGCGGCACCCCGGGCGCGTGGATGCCGCAGCAGTTCAACAACCCGGCCAACGTCGAAGTGCACATGCGCACCACGGCCGAGGAAATCGCGGCCGATTTTCCGGACGGCATCGACGTGCTGATCACGGGCGTGGGCACCGGCGGCCACATCACGGGCGTGGCGCGGGTGCTCAAGAAGAAGTGGCCGAAGCTGCAGGTGTTCGCGGTGGAGCCGGTGGCGTCGCCGGTGATCTCGGGCGGCGCGCCGTCGCCGCATCCGATCCAGGGCATCGGCGCGGGCTTCATTCCGAAGAACCTCGACACCTCGCTGCTCGATGGCGTGCTGCAGGTCGACGCCGAGCCGGCGCGCGAAATGGCGCGCCGCTGCGCCGTGGAGGAAGGCATCCTCGTGGGCATTTCTTCCGGCGCCACGCTCACCGCGATTGCGCAGAAGCTGCCCTCGCTGGCGCCCAATGCGGTGGTGCTGGGCTTCAACTACGACACCGGCGAACGCTACCTGTCGGTCGAAGGCTTCCTCCCAGCCTGACCAGCTATCTCTTTCATAGCGCCCCGCGCGCGTAAAATCGCTGGCTGCTTGATAAATACAAGCCCCAACGACATGCTGCGAATTTCAGAAATCAAACTGCCGCTCGACCACGACGACGCGGCCCTCCCCCAAGCCATCGCCAACGCCCTCGACACGCCGGTTTCCGGCGTGCGCGAGTTCAAGGTGTTCAAGCGCAGCTTCGATGCGCGCAAGCCGCAGTTGCTGCAGGTCTACATCGTCGACGTGCAGTTGGCCGATGCATCGCTCGAAGCCGCGCTGCTCGCGAGGCATGCCGGCCATCCGCACATCCAGCCCGCGCCCGACATGCGCTACACGCCGCCGGCGCAGGCGCCCGAAGGCGCGCCCCGGCCCGTGGTGATCGGCTTCGGTCCCTGCGGCATCTTTGCCGCGCTGATGCTCGCGAAGATGGGCTTCAGGCCCATCGTGCTGGAGCGCGGCAAGACCGTGCGCCAGCGCACCCGCGACACCTGGGGCCTGTGGCGCAAGAGCACGCTCAATCCCGAGTCGAACGTGCAGTTCGGCGAAGGCGGCGCCGGCACCTTTTCGGACGGCAAGCTCTACAGCCAGATCAAGGACCCGCGCTTCCTCGGCCGCAAGGTGATGGAGGAGTTCGTCAAGGCCGGCGCGCCGCCCGAAATCCTCTACGTCGCGCATCCGCACATCGGCACCTTCAAGCTGGTGAAGGTGGTGGAGAACATCCGCGAGCAGATCGTGTCGCTGGGCGGCGAGATCCGCTTCGAGCAGCGCGTGACCGACGTGCAGATCGACAACGGCCACCTGCGCGGCCTCACGGTTCTCGACCAGGCCACCGGCCAGACGAGCGAACTGCGCGCCGACCACGTGGTCATGGCGCTCGGCCACAGCTCTCGCGACACCTTCGAGATGCTGCACGCGCGCGGCGTGCACATCGAGGCCAAGCCCTTCTCCATCGGCTTTCGGGTCGAGCATCCGCAGGGCCTGATCGACCGCGCGCGCTGGGGCCGCCACGCGGGCCATCCGCTGCTCGGGGCGGCCGACTACAAGCTGGTGCACCACGCCAGCAACGGACGCTCGGTCTACAGCTTCTGCATGTGCCCGGGCGGCACGGTGGTGGCCGCCACCAGCGAGCCCGGCCGCGTGGTCACCAACGGCATGAGCCAATATTCGCGCAACGAGCGCAACGCCAACGCGGGCATCGTGGTGGGCATTGACCCGCGCGACTTTCCGGGCTGGACGGCCGAGGCCCCCGGTGATGCGCTCGCCGGCATCGCGCTGCAGCGCGAGCTCGAATCGAACGCCTTCGTGCTCGGCGGCGGCGACTACCGTGCGCCCGGCCAGCTGGTGGGCGACTTCATCGCCGGCAAGCCCTCGACCGCGCTCGGCAGCGTGATGCCGTCGTACAAGCCCGGCGTCACGCCCACCGACCTGCACCAGGCGCTGCCCGCCTACGCCATCGAGGCGATGCGCGAGGCCTTTCCCGCCTTCGGCCGCAAGATCAAGGGCTTCGACCTGCACGACGCGGTGCTGACCGGCGTGGAGACGCGCACCTCGTCGCCGATTCGCATCACGCGCGGCGACGACTTCCAGAGCCTCAACGTGCGCGGGCTGTACCCGGCCGGCGAAGGGGCGAGCTACGCGGGCGGCATCCTGTCGGCCGGCGTGGACGGCATCAAGGTGGCCGAAGCCGTGGCGCGCAGCGTCGTCGGAACCTGAGGAGCCGCTGCCATGCCGAACGACGACTTCCATTTCTACGAGCCCGCCCAGGGCCATGGCCTGCCGCACGATCCGTTCAACGCGATGGTCGGTCCTCGGCCGATCGGGTGGATCTCGTCGCAGGACGCCAATGGCCTGCTCAATCTCGCGCCCTACAGCTTCTTCAACGCCTTCAACTACACGCCGCCGATCGTCGGCTTTGCGAGCATCGGCGCCAAGGACAGCCTGCACAACATCCGCCAGACGCGCGAGTTCGGCTGGAACCTTGCGACGCGGCCGCTCGCCGGGCAGATGAACCAGTCGTGCGCGGCCGTGCCGCCCGAGGTGAACGAGTTCGAGCTCGCCGGGCTCACGCCCGCAGCCTCGCGCAACATCGCGGTGCCGCGCGTGGCCGAGAGCCCGGTCTCCTTCGAATGCCGGCTCACGCAGGTGCTGCAGCTCGAAGGCGTGGACGGTGTGCCCGTGCCCACCTGGCTGATCCTCGGCGAAGTGGTGGGCGTGCACATCGCGCGGCACCTGCTGAAAGACGGCATCTACGACACCGCCGCGGCGCAGCCGATCCTGCGCGGCGGCGGCCCGGCCGACTATTTCGAGATCAGCCCCGACAATCTCTTCAAGATGTTCCGCCCGCGCTGAGCGCGCGCAACCGCATTTTTTCCGCTGCTGCAACCTGACAAGAAACGACCGATGACCGACACCGCCACGCCTCAAGAAGCAATCCAGGAAGTCCAGCCGACGGAAGCCGAGGGCGCCGCCCCGCAGCAGCCGTCCGCCGATGGACGCCCGCCCCGTTCACCGCGCCCGCCGCGCCAGCCCCGGCAGCAGCAGCAGCAAAAGCAGAAGCCCAGGCAGGCCGCACAGCAGCCGCAGCAGCCCGCGCGAACGCGCAAGGTGCATCCCGCGCTGGAAAAACTCTTCGAGCTCTACCCGAACCTGTTCGGCGCGCGCTTCCTGCCGCTCAAGCTCGGCGTGTTCCAGGACCTGCTCGAAAAGCACCCGGACGACTTCAAGAAGGACGACCTGAAGGTGGCGCTCGGCCTGCACGCCCGCTCCACGCGCTACCTCGAAGCGGTGGCCGCGGGCCATCCGCGCCACGACCTGGACGGCACCGTGGTCGAGCCCGTGGCACCGGAGCATGTGCACCACGCCATCCTCGAGCTGCACCGGCGCCGCGCCCAGCGCAGCGGCGAAGACCTGCGTCCGCAGCTGGTGGCGCGCATCGCCCGGGCCGTGGAAGCCTCGGGCCTGGACCGCGAAGCCTACGCCGTGCTGGTGCGTTCGCGCGACGAGGAAACCAATGCGGTGCTCGACGAGGCGCTGGCCGAACTGGCCCGCGAAGCAGCCAAGCGCGAAGCGCTGTTGCGCGCCTTCGAAGCCAGCGGCCGCAGCAGCGAGCAAGAATTTGCCGAGATGTACGGCATGGATGCCGGCGAAGTGGCGCGAACGCTCGCACGCGCGCGGGCCGAGCGGCCCGAGGCGCCTCCGGCGGCCTGAACCGCCTGCCTCGCGTATTCGATGCCCGTGACCCGCTTCTCCGATTTCGTCGCGCCGCCGGCCTCCGGCAGCGCGGCCGAAGCGGACGCGATCCGGGAAGCTTCCGCCTGCCTCGACCGCTTCACCGAGCGCTTCAATGCCTGCGACACCGCGGGCATGGACCGCGAACTTCACTTTCCGCACCTGATGCTCTCGGGCGCCGAACGCCTCGAGTGGCATGCGACCGGCAACCACCCGGCGGACTTCTTCGAGAAGCTCAGGGCTTCGGGCTGGCGCCGCACGCGCTACCAGTCGAAGGACGCGGTGCTGGCCAGCGCCGACAAGGTGCATTTCATCGTCGCCTACACGCGCGAGGACGAGGCAGGCACCGTGCTGAGCACGCACCGCAACCTCTGGATCGCAACCCGGGTGGCCGGGCGCTGGGGCATCTCGCTGCGTTCGTACTGACGCTGCCCCGGCGGCACCCACAAAAAAGCCGCCACGGTTTCCCATGGCGGCTTTTTTCGATGCGGCGGATCGATATCAGCCGCGGGCGTTCTGCAGCGCCGCGATGCGCTCCTCGATCGGCGGGTGCGTGGCAAACAGCTTGCCGATGCTGCCCGTGATGCCCATGGTTTGCACCGCCTTGGGCAACTCGCCGGCCGGCAGGCCGCCGAGCCGCGCGAGCGCGTTCATCATCGGCTGCTTCTGCCCCATCAGCGCCGCCGAGCCGGCATCGGCGCGGAACTCGCGGTGGCGCGAGAACCAGGCCACCACGATCGCGGCCGCAAAGCCCAGCACGATGTCCAGCACGATGGTGCTCACGTAGTAGCCGATGCCCGGGCCCGAGGAACGGTCGTCGCCGCGGCGCAGGAAGCTGTCGACCGCATAGCCGATCACGCGCGACAGGAACACGACGAAGGTGTTCATCACGCCCTGGATCAGCGTCATCGTGACCATGTCGCCGTTGGCGATGTGGGCCACCTCGTGGCCGATGACGGCCTCGACCTCTTCGCGCGTCATGCCCTGCAGCAGGCCGGTGGACACCGCCACCAGCGACGAGTTCTTGAATGCGCCGGTGGCGAAGGCGTTGGGCTCGCCCTCGAAGATGCCGACCTCGGGCATGCCGATGCCGGCCTTGTCGGCGAACTTGCGCACGGTGCCGACGATCCAGGCCTCGTCGGGCGTCTGGGGGTTGTCGATCATGTGCAGCTTGGTCGTCCACTTGGCCATCGGCTTGCTGATCAGCAGCGAGATGATCGCGCCGCCGAAGCCCATGATCAGCGCAAAGCCGAGCAGCGCGGTCAGGTTCAGCCCGTTGGCCGTGAGATAGCGGTTGACGCCGAGCAGGCTGGCGACGATGCCCAGCACTGCCACGACCATCACGTTGGTCAAAACGAACAGAAGGATACGTTTCAAGTTGAATTCTCCGTGGGGAATGCTGCCGCGTAGATGAGGACCGGATGGCCCTCTTCAAGCCGTGCAGAAAATGGCGCTCTTCCTGTGTTGTTCGGATTCTGGAAGAGCCACGCCGCGGCTGGCGGGTAGAGCGATGATAGGAGCAAAAGTTCTACGGACCGGGGCGGAAGACCTTGGGATCGTCGTAGAACCCCGGCGCCGCGTTGCCCGCCCACCAGCCCGGCACGCCGAGCACCGGCAGCGGAACGAAGGGTTTGCGCGCGAGATGGTCCGCGTCCAGGCTGCGCGCCAGCGCCCGGTCGTCGAGCGCCGCCGGCGTGCCGCATGCCCGCGAAGGCGGTAGCAGCAGCACGTGGGCGGTGAGGGCCTTTCGAGGCGCAGTGAGTTTTTCGAGCAGTGCATGGCCGAACACGACGAGGCGCGCCTCGGACCACAGCGCGCGCTGCGTCACGAAGAGTGCATGCCAGTCGCGCGCAGCCAATGCGTTCCACAAAGCAGCAGGTGCATCGAGCAGCGCGCCGTTCTCGTCGAAGAGTGTGAGCGCATCGCGCAGCGCCCCGCGCGTGGACGCGATGCCGTTGCGGGCGATCTCCGCGGCCTGCAGTTCGTTCAGGCGGTGCTTGGTCGCCGGAAAGGCGAGCCAGACCAGCCCGTTGAAGAAGTCGTGCAGGTTGTCGCGCGTCGGCACGCTGCCGGTCTCGAAGATGTGGGCTTCGTAGGCGCGGCCCTGGGGCAGGTCCGGCTGCGGCACGAAGTCGGGCGCGAGCGGCGGCCTGGCGCCCTGCTGCAGCGCCGTCGCGACGGATGAACCGAGCGCGGCGTGTGCCGCCGCTTCGCCGATGGCACGATAGGGCGCGAGCCAGGGCTGCGCCCAGTCGATCGCCGCCAGGCTCAAGGCAGCGGAGCCCCGGCCCAGCGAATGCGATCGGGGTGCTGCAGCACGGTGAACTCCGCCGGAAGCTTGTCGAACAGCTTGAGCGAACTGCCGTGCTTGCCGAGCAGCCCGGCCGCGCGCAACGCCTGCGCCACGTCGTTGAGCGGCACGTCGGCGCCGCTGCGCAGCGCGGGCGCCGCCTGCAGGATGAACTCGGCCGCTTCGGACGGCGCCTGCGGCTGCTTGGCGGCCTTGGCCGTCTTGCGGGCCGGTGTCTTGGCTGCGGCCTTGCGGGCCGGGGTGGCCGCGGTCTTGTCGGTCTTGTCGGTCTTGCCGGTCTTTTCAGTCTTGACGGTCTTGGCCGCCGGTGCGCGCTTCGCGGCCACCCGGGCCGCGGCCTTCCTGGCCGGTGCGGTGGGCGGCGCAAGTGCCGCGCCGTGGTGCCGCAGGTCGGTGAACTCGTCGTACACCCCCACGGTGTCTTCGCCGGTCTTGCCCTGCTGGCCGAGCCCGCAGACGCGGCAGCCCTTTTCTCGCAGGCGAATCACGAGCGGCGCAAAGTCGGAATCGGAAGACACCAGCACCACCACGTCGGGGCGCTCGGCGATCACGAGGTCGGTGGCATCCACGGCGAGCGCGATGTCGGTGCTGTTCTTGCCGGCCGAGAGATTGACCATCGGCCGCACCGACAGCCGCTTGAAGAGCGCCTGCTGCTTGAGCGCAGTTTCGGCGTTGCAGTAGGCGCGCCGCACGTGGATGGCGCCGTGCTCCGCCATGGTGCGCTGCACGGCCTGCTCGATCACGTCGGCCGAGACGTTGTCGGCGTCGATCAGCAGCATCACGCGCGGCGTGGGGATCATGCGAGTCTCCACGCGATGGTTTCACCGCCGCGCAGCGGCTTGAGCGTGGCGTCGCCGTAGGGCACCGTCTCGGGCACCCTCCAGCTTTCGCGCTTCAGCGTGAGGGTGCCGCTGTTGCGGGGCAGGCCGTAGAAGTCGGGGCCGTGGAAGCTCGCAAAGCCCTCGAGCTTGTCGAGCGCGCCCACGCTGTCGAAGGCTTCGGCATAGAGCTCGATGGCGGTGAGCGCCGTGTAGCAGCCGGCGCAGCCGAGCGCGTGCTCCTTCAGGTGCGCGGGGTGCGGAGCGCTGTCGGTGCCCAGGAAGAACCGGTCGCTCCCGCTCGCGGCCGCCTCGACCAGCGCCACGCGGTGCGTCTCGCGCTTGAGCACGGGCAGGCAGTAGTAGTGCGGGCGGATGCCGCCGGTGAAGATCGCATTGCGGTTGTACAGCAGGTGGTGCGCCGTGATGGTGGCGGCGGTGAAGCGGCCCGCATCTCGTACGTAGTGAGCGCCCTCCTTGGTCGTGAGGTGCTCGAACACCACCTTGAGTTCGGGGAAGTCGCGGCGCAGCGGAATCATCACGCGGTCGACGAACACGGCTTCGCGATCGAACAGGTCGATGGCCGGATCGGTCACCTCCCCGTGCACCAGCAGCAGCAGGCCGTGCTTCTGCATGGCTTCGAGCGTCTTGTAGGTGTGGCGGATGTCGGTCACGCCGGCATCGCTGTTGGTGGTGGCGCCGGCCGGGTAGAGCTTGAGCGCGCGCACGCCGGCCTCGGCCGCAAGCGCGATTTCCTCGGGCGGGAGCCTGTCGGTCAGGTAGAGCGACATCACGGGCTCGAAGGCCGTGCCTTCGGGCACCGCGGCGCGGATGCGATCGCGGTAGGCCATGGCCTGTGCCGCGGTGGTCACGGGTGGCCGCAGGTTGGGCATGATCAGCGCGCGGCCGAACTGGCGCGCACTGTGGGGCACCACGGCTTCGAGGGCGGCACCGTCGCGCACGTGCAGGTGCCAGTCGTCGGGGCGGGTGATGGTGAGGGTGTCTGTCATGAGCGGCAATTGTCGCATCGGGGCTGCGGCACTCTCTCGCAGGAAGCAGCCGTCGCCGGCACTGCACTCTTCAAGCGCGGCCAGGTTCTCCCCTGTTCGTTCATGCGGCGATGGCAGCAGGAAGCGTATCGCGCGCCAACGCGAGCTCGGCCCGCCAGCGCCCCAAGGCTTCGGCGCGCTCCGCATCGGGCAGGCGCAGCAGCGCCGACGGATGCAGGGTCACGAACACGGGGCGGCCGTCGCCGCGCTCGTGCAGCCACGCGCCGCGCTCGGCCTGCACGGCCACTGGCCGGCCCAAGAGGGCGCGCGCGGCTGTTGCGCCGAGCGCCACCAGCCCCTGGGGCCGGACCAGCGAAATCTCGCTCTCGAGCCAGTGGGCGCAGGCCTCGGCCTCGCGCTGGCCCGCGGTCTTGTGGATGCGGCGCTTGCCACGCAGTTCGTACTTGAAGTGCTTCACGGCATTGGCCAGGTAGACGGTCTCGCGCGCCCAGCCCAGCTGCGCCATCGTGCGGTCGAGCAGCTGGCCGGCGGGACCGACGAAGGGGCGGCCAACCAGGTCCTCCTGGTCGCCGGGTTGCTCGCCGACCAGCATGTGCTGCGGCGCGATCAGGCCTTCGCCGCACACGGCCTGGGTGGCGAGTGCGCCGATGGGGCACGCGCGGCAGGCATGCGCCGCCGCGCGCAGCTCGCCGAGATCCGCGGGCGCCGCGCCTTCGGGCGGCCGCAGGTGCAGCGGGATGGGTGCGCGGATGCGGCGCGCCGCGGTGGGCGGCGCCTCGATCATCGACTGGCTGCGCGCCTCCGCGGCATCGGCAAGGGGCTGGATCAGCGCCGCCTCCGGGAGGTTGTGCCAGTAGCGGCGCGGCATTTCGCGCCGCATGGCCGCGAGCTTGAGCCGCGCGGGGTTGAAGATGTGTTCGTAGTAGGTGAGCCAGAGCTGCTCGCCGCCATCGGGCGGCGGCTTCTCGCGGCGGTCGGCGCCCTCGCGGAATGCGAGCGCCTGGCCGTTCCACTCGACGCAGCGCTCGGGCGTGAGGATGGCCCAGCGCATCTGCGCGAAGCGGCGCGCGAAGAACGGCGCGTTGGCCTCGACGATGTGATGGTCGGGCTCGAACCACGCCACATGGCGCTCCACGCCGTCATTGCCCACCACGCGGGTGAAGCGCACGAAGGCACGCATCTTGTGGATGTCGCGGTGCACGGCCTTGGCCATCTGCCGGGCTTGCATCAGGTCGGCATCGAGCGGGTCGTGCCGCAGCGCGGGCTCGTGCGCGAGGCGCCACAGCAGGCGGTACAGCAGTGCATGGCGCTGCGGCTCGCGGTGCAGGATCACGTCGCCGCACAGTTCGACGAACCATGGGGGCACGGCCAGCGGCGCCGCGGCGGCAGTTGCTGCGGGAAGCGTGGCCGCGCCCGCTTCGCCGAACAGGTCGGCGGCTTCGCCGGCTGCCTGCGCCGCGCTCCATTCGACGCGTTCCGGCGGCACGCCCGCGGCGAGCAGCTGCCGCGCATGGCGGCGGAAGGCGCCGAGATCGGTCGCGTCGTCGAGCCGCACTTGAACTTGCATGGCGGTCGCGCTCAGAACAACGAAGCTTGTGCCGCGCGCGGCGGTTCCGGCGAAATCACCGGAGCGCCCGGCGCCGGCCGGTGCCTGTCGGCCACCACGAACGGCAGCACCTTGCGCGCTGGCACGTGCAGCCGCCGAAGGTCGTCCGCGCGCACCCGTCGCACGCGCCGCGCCTGCAGCAGCCGCTCGACCGCCTTCACGCCGAGCCCCGGCACGCGCAGGAGCATTTCGCGCGGCGCATGGTTCAGGTCGACCGGAAAGCGGTCGGCATGCGCGAGCGCCCAGGCCAGCTTGGGATCGACATCGAGCCGCAGCAGTCCGTCGGGCTCGGCCACGATCTCCTGGTGGTCGAAGCCGTAGAAGCGCATGAGCCAGTCGGCCTGGTAGAGCCGGTGCTCGCGCATCAGTGGCGGCGCGGCCAGCGGCAACGCGCGTGCGGCATCGGGAATGGGGCTGAAGGCGGAGTAGTACACGCGCCTGAGCTTGTAGGCGCCGTAGAGCGTGGCGCTGGAGGCGAGGATGCGCCGGTCGTCCGTCGCATCGGCGCCCACGATCATCTGCGTGCTCTGGCCGGCGGGCGCGAAAGGCGGCGGCTTTGCGGCGGCGGGCGCCGCGCCGGGCAGCGCGCGGATGGGCACCACGCGGCGCGCCTCCTCGCGCGTGTCGTCGATGCGCAGGCGCAGCCGCGCCATCGAGCGGCGGATGGCGCTTTCGTCCTTCTCGGGCGCAAGCGCGCGCAGGCCCTCGGTGGTCGGCATCTCGACGTTGATGCTCAGGCGGTCGGCATAGCGGCCGGCGCGCGCGATGAGCTCGTCGCTCGCATCGGGAATGGTCTTCAGGTGGATGTAGCCGCGGAAGTCGTGGTCTTCGCGCAGCGCACGCGCCACCTCGACCACCTGCTCCATCGTGTGGTCGGGCGACTTGACGATGCCGCTGGAGAGAAACAGCCCCTCGATGCAATTGCGGCGGTAGAAGTCGAGCGTGAGCTGCACCACCTCCTCGACGCGAAAGCGCGCGCGCGGCACGTTGCTCGACGCACGGTTGACGCAGTAGAGGCAGTCGTACTGGCAGTGGTTGGTGAGCAGCACCTTGAGCAGCGAGATGCAGCGCCCGTCGGGTGCGTAGCTGTGGCAGATGCCGGCGCCCTCGGTCGAGCCGATGCCGCGGCCGCCGACCGAGTCGCGCGGCTGCGAGCCGCTGGACGCGCAGGAGGCGTCGTACTTGGCGGCGTCCGCGAGGATGGCGAGTTTGCGCTGGAGGTCCACGACAATTCCGGGCAGAAGATACTGTATTTATATACAGTTTTGCATGGCCCCTGTGGGAAGAAGGCGAAAGCCGCCCGCGCGCATTGCGCCGCTTCCGAACCTTGGGCTACGCTCGGCGGCATGTCCTCCCCGCACCTCGCTCTTCTCTCGCTCCCGGCCATCGCGGCCCTTCTCGCCGGCTGCGGCGCCATGGCGCCCGCCCCTGGCGGCAAGGCGCCCACCGGCATGAAGGTCACCTCGACCGCCTTTGCCGACAACGGCGTCATTCCCGCCCCCTATGCCGGCCTCGGTGATTGCGGCGGCAAGAACGTTTCGCTGCCCGTGGCCTGGACGCAGCTGCCCGCCAAGGCGAAGTCGGTCGCCGTGCTGCTGTCGGACCCGGACGGTGCGCTGGGCCTGGGCGTCTCGCACTGGGTGGCCTACAACATCCCGGCCGAGCGGGGTGAGCTCAAGGCGAACGAGGCTGGCGGCTTCACGGTCGGCACCAACGTGGCCGGCGCAACGGCCTACCGCGGCATGTGCCCGCCGGTCGGCGACCATCCGCACCACTACACGCTGACCGTGGTGGCCTCCGACCTGGCGCCGGGCGCGCTGCCAGCCGGTCTCACGCGCGATGCGCTGCTGGCGGCGCTCAAGGGCCATGCGCTGGGCGGCCAGAGCGTGGTCGGGCTGTACAGCCGCTAAAGTCGCGGGGTTCGCCCTCCCTCCTTCACCCCACGCCGTGCGCCGCGATGCGCAGTTCCGATGCGCCGATCCGCTGCCCTCTTCGTTCTCGTTGCCGCCCTGCTCGCCGCAAGCTGCGTTTCGCGGCCCGCGCCGCGGGTGACCTTTCTCAGCGACGGCGTGCTCAAGTCGCCCACCGCGCAAGACGCCGAAAACTACTGCCGCAATTTCGGCGCACCGATGCGGTTCCTGAGCGCCGAGGGGTCGGAAGTCCCGGCCGCGCAGGTGCCGGCCGGGCCGGTGGTCTACCGCTGCGACTGATCGGCCGGCTGCGCGCCGGGCGCACGCACGCGCTCGAGGATGAAGTCGATGAAGGTGCGGATCGCACGCGTGTGCTGCCGGTTGGGCATGTAGAGCATGAACATCTGCGTGCCGAAGATCGAAAGGCGCCAGTCGTCGAGCGTGGTCACCACATCGCCCTTGCGCACGTCTTCCTGCACCACGTAGTCGGGCACGAGGCCGATGCCCAGGCCCGCGAGAACGGCCTGGCGCAGGAACAGGAAGTTCTCCGAAATCAGCGTCGGCTCCAGGATCACCTCGCGCCGGACCACGCCCAGATTCTGGCCCTGGTAGGCCGACACGCGCAGCTGCCGGCCGATGACTGCCGCCGTGACCACCGGTGCAGCCTGCAGTTCGTCCAGCTGCACCGGCAGCGGATGCCTTTCTGCATAGCTTCGTGACGCGCAGGCCACGTAGCGCACCGGCCCCAGGTCGCGTGCCACCAGGTTCTGCGGCGGCTCGGGAATCACGCGCACCGCGATGTCGACTTCGTCGCGCAGCAGGTCTTCGATGCGGTTCTCGAACACCACGTCGAGCACGATGCCGGGGTACTGCCGCTTGAAGTCGATCAGCCAGTCGGCCATGACCAATTGGCCGTAGCCGCTGGGCACGCTCAGCCGCACGCGGCCCTGCAGCCCCTCGCCCAGCGTGGTGACCGACTCTTTCGCGGCCAGCAGCTCGGTCTGGATGGCGACCCCGTGCTGGTACAGCCGCAACCCGATCTCGGTCGGCTCGGCGCGGCGGGTGGTGCGGCGCACCAGCTGCGCGCCGACCGAGCGCTCCAGCTGGTTCAGGTGGTAGCTGACGTTGGCCCGGCTCATCTTGAGCCGGCGCGCCGCGGCGCTCAGGTTGCCCGCGTCGAGGATTTCCACCAGCAGGGTCAGCGATTGCAGGTCCATCCGCGCGATTGTGTCAAAAATTCTTTGACAGTCTGTCAACTGGCTATGCAATTGTCAAAGCCGTGGCGCGGGCCAAGAATGCGGGGTTCACCCCAGAGCCTCGGGCCCCTCGCGCAGCAGGGCCCGCCACGCAAGAGACAAAGCACATGGCCACCCCGACTCCCAGCCCCTCCACGTCTTCCGGTCCCGTCACCTTCGAACGTCGAGGCGACGTGTTCGTCGTGACCATCGACAACCCACCCGTCAATGCGCTTGGCGTGGACGTTCGCCGCGGTCTCGTGGCCGCCATCGATGCGGCCGAGGCCGATGGCGCCGCCGCGGTGCTGATCGTGGGCGCGGGACGCAATTTCATCGCGGGCGCCGACATTCGCGAATTCGGCAAGACACCGCAGCCGCCCTCGCTGCCCGAGGTGTGCCTGGCGATCGAGAATTGCAGCAAGCCGGTGGTCGCGGCCATCCATGGCGCGGCGCTGGGCGGCGGCCTCGAGGTCGCGCTTTCGGCGCACTACCGCCTCGCGGCGCCCTCCGCCAAGCTGGGCCTGCCCGAAGTGGCGCTCGGCCTGTTGCCCGGCTCGGGCGGCACGCAGCGCGCACCGCGCCTCATCGGCGTGAAGCCCGCGCTCGAACTGATGCTCAGCGGCCGCCATGCGGGCGCGAAAGAAGCGCTGTCGCTCGGCCTCGTCGACCGGCTCGGCACCGAGGCCGACGCGCTGGCCGAAGGACTTGCCTATGCGCAGGAGCTGGTCGCCGCCAAGGCGCCGGTGCGCCGCACGCGCGAGGCCGCCGGCCTGGCCGATTCGGAGGCCAGCCGCGCCGCGCTCGAAGCCGCACGCGCCGACACCGCGAAAAAGAGCCGCGGCCTGTTCTCGCCGATGAAGATCATCGAAGCGGTCGAAGCTGCGCTCACGCTGCCCTTCGACGAAGGCATGGCGCTGGAGCGCAAGCTCTTCCTGCAATGCATCGACAGCCCGCAGCGCGCCGGCCTCATCCACGCGTTCTTCGCCGAACGCGAGGTGCTCAAGGCGCCCGAGACCAAGGCCGCCAAGCCGCGCGCGCTCGATGCAGCCGGCATCGTCGGCGGCGGCACCATGGGTGCGGGCATCGCGGTGGCGATGCTCGACGCCGGCATGCCCGTGACCATGATCGAGCGCGACGAGCCGAGCCTCGCGCGCGGCCGGCAGCATGTCGAGAAGGTGTACGACGGCCTCATCAAGAAGGGCCGCATGACGCCCGAGGCCAAGGCCGCGGTGATGACGCGCTTCTCGGGTTCCACGCGCTACGACGCGCTCGCTCAGGTCGATATCGTGGTCGAGGCCGTGTTCGAGGACATGGGCGTGAAGAAGGCCGTGTTCGCCGAGCTCGACCGCGTGTGCAAGCCCGGCGCCGTGCTGGCCACCAACACCTCGTACCTCGACATCGACGAGATCGCGGCCAGCATCTCGCGTCCGCAGGACGTGGTGGGCCTGCACTTCTTCTCGCCGGCCAACATCATGAAGCTGCTCGAGATCGTGGTGCCCGCGAAGGTGAGCGCCGACGTGGTCGCCACCGGCTTCGAACTCGCGAAGAAACTCAAGAAGGTGCCGGTGCGCGCCGGCGTGTGCGACGGCTTCATCGGCAACCGCATCCTGGCCGTGTACCGCCAGGCCGCCGACCACATGATGGAAGACGGCGCCTCGCCCTACCAGATCGACGAGGCGGTGCGCAACTTCGGCTACCCGATGGGACCGTTCCAGGTGTCCGACCTGGCGGGCGGCGACATCGGCTGGGCCACGCGCAAGCGCAAGGCCGCCACGCGCGACCCGAAGGCGCGCTACGTGCAGATTGCCGACCGCATCTGCGAACGCGGCTGGTTCGGCCAGAAGACGCAGCGCGGCTACTACCTGTACCCCGAAGGCGCACGCACCGGCGTGCCCGACCCCGAGGTGCTGGCGATCATCGACGCCGAGCGCGCGCGCGTGGGCATCACGCCGCGCACGTTCACCGAGGACGAAATCATGCGCCGCTACATGGCCGCGATGGTCAATGAAGGTGCCAACGTCGTGCACCAGCGCATCGCGCTGCGCCCGCTCGACGTGGACGTGACCTTTCTCTACGGCTATGGCTTTCCGCGCCACCGCGGCGGCCCCATGAAGTACGCCGACACCGTCGGCCTGGCCAAGGTGCTGGCCGACATCCGCGAGTTCGCGAAGGAAGACCCGCTGTTCTGGCGGCCCTCGCCGCTGCTGGTGGACCTGGTCGAACGCGGCGCCGATTTCGCCAGCTTGAATCAATCCGATTAACCAGAGTCAGCCGTCCAGGAGACATCCCCATGCGTGAAGCCGTCATCGTTTCCACCGCCCGCACCCCGCTCACCAAGGCGCACCGCGGCGAGTTCAACATCACCCCCGGCGCCACGCTGGCCGCCTTCGCGGTGCGCGCGGCGGTCGAGCGCTCGGGCCTCGACCCCGCGCTGATCGAGGACGCGATCCTCGGCTGCGGCTATCCCGAAGGCACCACCGGCCGCAACATCGCGCGCCAGAGCATCATCCGCGCGGGCCTGCCGATCAGCATCGCCGGCACCACGGTGAACCGCTTCTGCGCCTCGGGCCTGCAGGCGATCGCGATGGCCGCGGGCCGCATCGTGGTGGACGGCGCGCCGGCCATGATCGCGGGCGGCGTCGAGAGCATCTCGCAGATCCGCGGCCGCAGCCCGGGCGACGGCGGCGACCTCAGCCTCGACCCGTGGATCGTCGAGCACAAGCCCGCGCTCTACATGGCGATGATCGAGACCGCCGACATCGTCGCCAAGCGCTACAGCATCGGCCGCGAGGCGCAGGACCGCTTCTCGGCCGAAAGCCAGCGCAAGACGGAAGAAGCGCAACTCGCGGGCCGCTACAAGGACGAGATCGTCGCCTGCACCACCACCATGGCCGTGACCGACAAGGACACGAAGGAAGTCACGCAGCGCGAAGTCACCGCCACCGAAGACAACTGCAACCGCCGCGGCACCACCTACGAGGCGCTCGCCAAGCTCAGGCCGGTGATGGGCGAAGACAAGTTCATCACCGCGGGCAACGCTTCGCAGCTGTCCGATGGCGCATCGGCCTGCGTGCTGATGGAAGCCAGGGAAGCAGAGCGCGCCAACCTGAAGCCACTGGGTGCCTTCCGCGGCCTGGCGGTGGCCGGTTGCGAGCCTGACGAGATGGGCATCGGCCCGGTGTTCGCGATCCCCAAGCTGCTCGCGCGCCATGGCCTCAAGATCGACGACATCGACCTGTGGGAACTCAACGAAGCCTTTGCCTCGCAGTCGATCTACTGCCAGGAGAAGCTGGGCATTCCGGCCGAGCGGCTCAACGTGGACGGCGGCGCGATTTCCATCGGGCATCCCTTCGGCATGACCGGCGCGCGCCTCGCGGGCCACGTGCTGATCGAGGGCCGGCGCCGCGGCGCGAAATACGCCGTGGTCACGATGTGCATCGCCGGCGGCATGGGTGCTGCGGGCCTCTTTGAAATCTTCTGAGGAGCCGGCCATGGACCTGAACTTCACCCCTGAAGAAGAAGCCTTCCGCAGCGAAGTGCGCGCCTTCCTTGCCGACAAGCTGCCCGCGCGCCTCTCGGCCAAGGTCAGCGGCGGCAAGATCCTCGCCAAGGCCGACATGGAGGAATGGCACGCCATCCTCAACGCGCGCGGCTGGCTCGCCAACCACTGGCCCGAGCAGTACGGCGGCCCGGGCTGGACGGCCGTGGAAAAGTTCATCTTCGAACACGAATGCGCGCTGGCCTTCGCACCGCGCATCGTGCCCTTCGGCGTGAACATGCTGGGTCCGGTGCTCATCAAGTACGGCAACGAGGCGCAGAAGCAGCGCTGGCTGCCGCGCATCCTGAACGGCGAAGACTGGTGGTGCCAGGGCTATTCGGAACCTGGCGCGGGCTCCGACCTGGCGGCCGTGAAAACCTCGGCCGTGCGCGGCATCGATGCACAGGGCGACCACTACATCGTGAACGGCCAGAAGACCTGGACCACGCTGGGCCAGCACGCCAACATGATCTTCTGCCTGGTGCGCACCAATCGCGAGGCGAAGAAGCAGGAGGGCATCAGCTTCCTCCTGATCGACATGACCTCGCCCGGCGTCGACGTGCGCCCGATCATCACGCTCGACGGCGAGCACGAGGTGAACGAGGTGTTCTTCTCCGACGTGCGCGTACCCGCCGAGAACCTCGTCGGCGAAGAGAACAAGGGCTGGACCTGCGCCAAGTACCTGCTCACCTACGAGCGCACCAACATCGCGGGCGTGGGCTTCTCGGTGGCCGCGCTCGAACAGCTCAAGGGCATCGCGGCCACCCAGACGAAGAACGGCAAGCCGCTGGCCGAAGACCCGGCCTTTGCCGCGCGCATGGCACGGGTCGAGATCGACCTGGAGAACATGAAGACCACCAACCTGCGTGTGATCGCGGCCGTGGCCGGCGGCGGCGTGCCGGGCGCGGAGAGCTCGATGCTGAAGATCCGCGGCACCGAGATCCGGCAGGAGATCTCGTCGCTCGCGCGCCGCGCAATGGGCGTGTACGGACGGCCCTTCGTCGAAGAGGCGTTGCACGACGGCTTCGATGGCGAGACCTTCGGTCCCGCCTACGCATCGGCCGCGGCAGCGCGCTACTTCAACAACCGCAAGCTGTCGATCTTCGGCGGCTCCAATGAAATCCAGAAGAACATCATCTCCAAGATGATCCTCGGGCTGTAAAGGAGACACGCACATGAACTTCGAACACACCGAAGACCGGCGCATGCTCGCCGACAGCCTGAACCGTTTCATCGCCGAGCAGTACGCCTTCGATGCGCGCGACCGCATCGCGAAGTCGGAGCACGGCTTCAGCAAGGAAATCTTCCAGCAGTTCGCAGGACTGGGCGTGATCGGCGCGCTGTTCAGCGAGGCGGACGGTGGCTTCGGCGGCGGCGGCTTCGACATTGCCGTGGTCTTCGAGGCGCTGGGCCGCGGGCTCGTGGTCGAGCCGCTGCTGGGCGCCGTGATGGTCGGCGAAGCGCTCAGTGCGGCCGGCAGCGATGCGCAGAAGGGCAAGCTCGGCGACATCATCAACGGCGCCATCGTCGCGGCCTTTGCGCACGACGAAGCCGGCACGCACCACGAGCGCACGCGAGTTTCGACCCGCGCCGAACGCAGCGCCGGCGGCTGGGTGCTGCACGGTGCCAAGGCCGTCGTGCCGCAGGGCGAGCAGGCCGACCTGTTCCTGGTTTCCGCGCGCACCTCGGGCCAGGCGGACGACGAGGCCGGCATCTCGCTGTTCCTCGTGCCCGCGAAGACCGCGGGCCTCACGGTGCGCGGCTGCCCCGCGATCGACGGTGGCCGCGTGGCCGAACTCGCGTTGGACGGCGCGACGCTGGACGCCGATGCCCTGCTGGGCACCGAAGGCCAGGGCCATGCGACGCTTGAACGCGCCATCGGCCGCGGCGTGCTCGCGCTGTGCGCCGAGGCGCTGGGTGCGATGGAAGCCGCCAAGACCGCCACGCTGGAGTACCTGCGCACGCGCAAGCAGTTCGGCATCCTGATCGGTAGTTTCCAGGCACTGCAGCACCGCATGGCCGACCTGCTGCTCGAGATCGAGCAGGCCCGTTCGGCGGTGATCAATGCCGCGGCCGCCATCGACGGCACCGACCGCGTGGCGCGCGAGCGTGCGCTGTCGGCCGCCAAGTTCAGCATCGGGCGCATCGGCGCGCTGGTCGCGGAAGAGAGCATCCAGATGCATGGCGGCATCGGCATGACCTGGGAGCTGCCGATGCCGCACTACGCCAAGCGGCTCGTGATGATCGACCACCAGCTCGGCGACGAGGACCATCATCTGCAGCGCTACATCGCACTCGGAAAAGAGGTGGCCGCATGACCGGCAAGACCGTGCTGATCTCCCAGCAGGGCGCCGTTCGCATCCTGACCAACAGCAACCCGGGCGCACGCAACGCGATCACGCCGACGCTGTACGCCGAGCTCTCGGCCGCACTCGCCGATGCGGCGGGCGACCCCGAAGTCGGCGCCGTCGTCTTCACCGGCGCGGGCGATTTCTTCTGCTCGGGCGGTGACCTGAACCTGCTGGCCAAGCGGCGCGAACTGCCCGCCACCGAGCGCCGCGACAAGCTCGAAGGCCTGCACGACCTGATCCGCGACATCCGCGATTTCGGCAAGCCCGTCATCGCGGCCGTCGAAGGCGGCGCAGCGGGCGCGGGCCTCTCGATGGCGCTGGCCTGCGACATGCTGGTGTCGGCGCGCGATGCGTTCTACACGGTGGCCTACGTCAAGGTCGGCCTCACGCCGGACGGCGGCGCCACGGCCTTTCTCTCGGAGTTCGTCTCGCGCCAGGTGCTGACCGAGATGTGCCTGACGGGCGACCGCATGCCGGCCGAACGCCTGCATGCGCTGGGCGCGGTCAACCGGCTCACCGACAAGGGCGCCGCGCTGGCCGAGGCCATCGCGCTCGCGGCCAAGGTGGCCGGCGGTCCCGAGCGCGCGAGCGCGCGCATCAAGGCCCTGTGCCGCCAGGCGCACCGCGCCACGCTCGAAGCGCAGCTCGAAGCCGAGGCCGTGTTCATGGTGGAGTCGCAGGCCGATGCCGAAGCGGCCGAAGGCATCGGCGCTTTTCTCGGCAAGCGCGCGGCGGATTTCACCGCGCTGCGTCGTCGGAAGCCGCAAGCCACCTGACACCGCCCTTCCTCGCACGCCATCACGCCTCGCACACCGTGCGGGGCTTTCTCATTTCCAGGGAGTCGCCCTCATGCCCATGCCCAATTCATCGCTGCCGCTTGCCGGCGTGCGCGTCCTCGATCTGTCCCGCATCCTCGCGGGCCCCTGGTGCGGCATGGTGCTGGCCGACATGGGCGCCGAAGTGATCAAGGTCGAGCACCCGGGCCGCGGCGACGACACGCGCGACTGGGGCCTGCGCGTCGGCAACACCGAGACCGCCTACTTCAACAGCGTGAACCGCAACAAGCGCTCGGTCACGCTCGACCTGCAGACGCCCGAAGGCCAGCAGATCGCGCGCGACCTTGCAAAGCAGTGCGACGTGGTGATCCAGAACTTCAAGTTCGGCGGCATCGACAAGCTCGGGCTCGGCTACGAGCAGCTCAGCAAGGAACAGCCGGGACTCATCTACTGCTCGATCTCGGGCTACGACCGCACCGGCCCCGAGGCCGCCCGGCCCGGCTACGACCTGGTGGTGCAGGGCGAGGCTGGCCTGATGGCGCTCAATGGCGAAGCCGACCAGCCGCCGCTGAAGTTCGGCGTGGCCGCAGTCGACCTGTTCACCGGCATGTATTCGGCGCAGGCCATCCTGGCCGCGCTCTACCAGCGCGAGAAGACCGGCAAGGGCCGCCACGTCGAGATGGCGCTGTTCGACTGCGGCCTCATGATCACCGCCTACTACGGCCTGGAGGCGCTCTTGATGGGCGAAGACCCGCCGCGCTACGGCAACTCGCATCCGTCGATCGTGCCCTATGGCGTGTTCGATGCGGCCGACGGCCCGCTGGTGATCACGGTCGGCAACAACGCGCAGTTCGCGCGCTTCTGCACCGAGGTGATCGAGCGGCCCGACCTCGCGGCCGACGAGCGCTTCAAGACCAACATCCTGCGTTCGGCGAACCGCGCGGTGCTGCTGCCCGAGCTGCATGCCGAGCTGGCCAGGCGCCCACGCGCCGACCTGCTCGCAAAGCTCACGAAGTCGGGCATCCCCTGCGGCGAGGTGCTCGGCCTGCTCGAAGCGCTCAACTCCAAGCGCGCGACCGATGCCGGCCTGGTCACCACGCAGCCGCATCCGGTGGCCGGCACGGTCAACGTGCTCGCGCCGCCCTACCGCTTCGACGGCGAGCGCCTGCCCGTGCGCAGCGCGCCGCCGCAACTGGGCGAAGGCACGCACGAGGTGCTGCAGTCGCTGCTCGGCCTGTCGGACGACAGGCTCGCGCAACTCAAATCGAATGGCGTCGTCTGACGGCGCCTGTCTCTCTTCCGCTCCCTTGAACATGTCCATGGCTATTTCTTCTTTCCGCCCCCTTCGCAATCCCGTGCGCCGTGCACTCATCGCAATGGCCCTCCCGCTGGTGGCCGGCGCCGCCTTCGCACAGGCCTGGCCATCCAAGCCGATCACCGTCATCGTGCCTTTTCCGCCCGGCGGCCCGACGGACGTGGCGACGCGCATCGTGGCGCAGAAGATGTCGCAGGGGCTGAAGCAGAACATCCTGATCGACAACCGCAGCGGTGCCTCGGGCACCATCGGCGCGGCCGCCGCCGCCAAGGCCGCGCCCGACGGCTACACCTTCGTGATGCTGGCCACGCCCACGCTGCTGGCCGCGCACCTGTACGGGCAGACGCCCTACGACATCTTCAAGAGCTTCACGCCCGTGGGCACGGTGTACGACCTGCCGATCGTGATGGTGGTCAATCCGAAGGCGCTGCCCGAGGTGACCGGCCTGCAGGGCCTGATCGCCAAGGCCAAGGCCGAAGGCGGCAAGCTCAACTACACGACCGCCGGTGCGGGCAGCTTCGGCCACCTGACGACCGAGCAGCTCAAGAACATCGGCAAGTTCGACATGCAGCACGTGCCCTACCGCGGCAGTGCGCCGGCCGTGACCGACCTGATCGGCGGGCAGGTGCCTGCAATGTTCTCCGACCTGGTGGCGGTGATGCCGCACATCCACGCGGGCACGCTGCGCGCCATTGCGGTCGGTTCGGGCAAGCGCGTGAGCCTGCTGCCGGACGTGAAGACGGTCGCGGAGCAAGGCTTCCCCGGTTTCGACGCCACCTCGTGGGGCGGCCTGCTCGCACCGGCGGGCACGCCCAAGGACGTGGTCGAGCGCATGAGCGCCGAGCTGAAGACCGCGCTGGCCGACAAGGAAGTGCAGGACAAGCTCGAAGGCGTCGGTTCCTTCGCGGCCTACGGCACGCCGGGGCAGACGGGCACGCGCATGCGCCAGGACTTCGAGCGCTGGGGCAAGGTCATTCGCGACAACAAGATCACGAACCAGTAAAACAGCGCTTCGCGCGCGGCCGGCAAGACAACACCCAGGAGACGACGACATGACAGGCAACGACAACACGACCCGTCCGGACGGCGCGCCGTTCCGGCCGCTGTTTCCGGTTCGCAGCCTGGCCGACATCCGCCGGCTCGAAGAGACGCCGCTGGAACAGGCGCTCACCGTGCGCAGCACCTACGAGATCTTCCGCAACGCGGGCGCGGCCTTCGGTGACAAGACCGCGCTCACCTTCCTTCGCACGGGCAACCCGGCCGACGCGCCGATCCGCTGGTCGTACGCCGAGCTGCTCGCGGGCATCCACCAGACCGCGAACATGCTGCACGCCCTGGGCGTCGGCCCCGAGGACGCGGTGGCGGTGCTGCTGCCGGGCTGCCTGGAGTACCACCTGGCACTCTGGGGCGGCGAGGCGGCCGGCATCGTGCAGCCACTCAATCCGCTCCTGACCGACGAGAAACTGGTGGCGCTGATGACCGCGGGCCGCGCCAAGGTGCTGATCGCCTATGGCTCCGACAGCGAATCGGGCATGTGGTCGAAGGCCATGCGCCTGCGCGGCCAGGTGCCCACGCTCACGACCGTGCTGCGCGTCGCGCCGCACGACGAGGCGCCGGAGGCGGCGGGCGCGCTGCCCGAAGGCGTGTCCGGCTTCGACGAACTGCGCCGCGCACAGCCGGCCGACCGGCTCGTGAGCGGCCGCGACATCGCGCCGACCGACATTGCCGCCTACTTCCACACCGGCGGCACCACCGGCGCCCCCAAGCTCGCGCGCCACAGCCATGGCGCGCAGGTGTTCACCGCCTGGGCCAGCGTGCAGGTCGCGGGCATGAACGCGCAGGGCATCTCCATCAACGGCTATCCGCTGTTCCACGTGGCGGGCGTGCTGCCGGCCTCGCTGGCATCGCTCTCGGCGGGCGTGGAAGTGATCATCCCCACGCCCTCCCTGCTGCGCAACAAGGAGGTGCTCGCCAACTACTGGAAGCTGGTCGAGAAATACCGGCCGACCTCGCTCTCGGCCGTGCCGACGGTGCTGGCCGCGCTGGCCAACGTGCCGCTCGATGGTGCGGATATTTCATCGATCGGCTACTGCCGCACCGGCGCCGCCGTGCTCTCGCCGGAACTGGCCGCGCGCTTCGAACGCCTGTTCGGCCTGCACGTGCACGAGAGCCTGGGCATGACCGAGATGGCCGGCATCTCGACCATCACGCCGCGGGGTGTGGAGGGGCCCGCGGGCTGCGTCGGTTTTGCGCTGCCCTACATGCGCATGCGCATCGTGGCGCTCGACGAGCACGGCAACGCCAGCGACCGCGACTTGCCGCCGGGCGAGCAGGGCATGGTGCTGTTCAAGTCGCCCAACCTGTTCTCGGGTTTCGTCGATCCCGTTGACAACGCGAAGGCCTTCACGGCCGATGGCTGGCTCGCGACCGGCGACCTGGGCTGGATCGATGGCGAGGGCAGGCTCAACCTCAGCGGCCGCTCGAAGGACCTGATCATTCGCAGCGGCCACAACATCGATCCCAAGGTGATCGAGGACGCGCTGGGGGCGCATCCCGCGGTGCAGCTGTGCGCGGCCGTGGGCGCGCCCGATGCGTATGCGGGGGAGCTGCCGGTGGTGTTCGCGACGCTGGTGCCCGGCGCCTCCGCCACCGAGGACGAGCTGCTCGCCTTCACCGCCGCGCGTGTCGACGAGGCACCGGCCAAACCCAGGTCGGTGATCGTCATCGAGAACATGCCGATGACCAACGTCGGCAAGATCTACAAGCCCGAGCTGCGCGCGATGGCCGCGAGCCGCGTGGTGGCGGCGACAGTGGCGCAGATCTGCGACGAGCTCGGCATGGCGGGCGATGCCCGGCCCCGCGTGCAGGGCGCGGGCGAGAGCCTGGTGGAGGTGCGCATCGATGCGGCCGCGGCGGGCCGCCTCGCAGCGGCAATGCAGGAACGGATCCGCGCGGCGCTCGCGCCGCTTCCGTTCAAGACCCGGGTGCTCGTCGAATAGAAAGCCCGGGGCCGCGGCTTAGGAAAACCCCGATGAACGGATGGTCATGGATCGTTACCATCCATAGCTGCTTTCCCCTTCCCTTTCGATGACCACTCCCAACGAGTCCGGCCCGCTGCTGGACGCCGCCAGCCCACTCCCCCCAGACATCGAAGCCGCCGACGAGCCCACCAGGGTGCCGCTTGCCATCGAGGACTGGCTCACCGTCATCATCATGGGCGCGCTGGCGCTCATCACCTTTGCCAACGTGCTGGTGCGCTACTTCACCGACTCTTCGTTCGCGTGGACGGAGGAGTTCTCGGTCTTCCTCATGATCATGCTGGCGCTGGTGGCCGGCTCGGCCGCTGTGGCGCGCGACCGCCACATCCGCATCGAATACTTCTCCGAGAACGGCTCGATGGCGCGCCGCAAGCGGCTGGCGCAGTTCGGCGCGCTGATGATCGCCATCCTTTTCGGCCTGATCGGCGCGCTCAGCATCCGCATGGTGTGGGACGACTATCGCTTCGACGAGACCACGCCGGGCATCGGACTGCCGGCCTGGTGGTATTCGATGTGGCTGCCGATCGTGTCCTTTGCCATCGCGCTGCGCGCGGTGGGCCTCATGGTCCGGCGTGGCCGCAAGGAATACCGCAGCCAGGCGCACCGTCCCGGCAAGGGCGACGCACCGTGATCGCCACCCTTCTTTTCGTCGCGTTCGTGGTGATGATGCTGGTGGGCGTGCCGATCGGCGCTGCGCTGGGCCTGGCCGGCGCCGCCTGCATCGCGCTCGCCAACAGCGATGCGCAGTGGTTCGGCCTCCTGGCCGTGCCGCAGAACTTCTATGCGGGGCTCGGCAAATATCCGCTGCTCGCCATTCCGATGTTCGTGCTGGTCGGTTCCATCTTCGACCGCTCGGGCGTGGCACTGCGGCTGGTCAATTTTGCAGTGGCCATTGTCGGGCGCGGACCCGGCATGCTGCCGCTGGTGGCCATTGCCGTGGCGATGTTCCTCGGCGGCATCTCGGGCTCGGGCCCGGCCAATGCCGCGGCGGTGGGCGCGGTGATGATCGCGGCCATGTCGCGCGCGGGCTACCCGGCGGCCTTCTCGGCCAGTGTGGTGGGCGCCGCGGCGGCCACCGACATCCTGATTCCGCCGTCGGTGGCGTTCATCGTGTATTCGGTGCTGGTGCCCGGCGCATCGGTGCCGGCGCTGTTCGCGGCCGGCATGATCCCGGGCGTGATGGCCGGCCTGGCGCTGATGATTCCGGCCGTGCTGCTGGCGCGCAAGCACAAGATGGGCGCGCTCGAATCGACGCTGCCGCGCCCGCCGTTCTGGAAGAGTTTCCGCGAAGCGATCTGGGGCCTGGCGGCACCGGTGCTCATTTTGGGCGGCATGCGCGCGGGCTGGTTCACGCCGACCGAAGCCGCGGTGGTGGCGGTGTTCTACGGCCTGTTCGTGGGCATGTGCATCCACCGGACGATCAAGGTGCGCGACCTGTTCGTCATCTTGCGCGAGTCGGGCGAGCTGTCGGCGGTGATCCTGCTGGTGGTGTCGCTGGCGGGCATCTTCGCGTACTCGCTTTCGACGCTGGGCATCATCGATCCGGTGACGCGCGCGATCGTGAATTCGGGCCTGGGCGAATACGGCATCCTGGCGCTCCTGATCTTGCTGCTGATCACGGTGGGCATGTTCCTGGACGGCGTGTCGATCTTCCTGATCTTCGTGCCGCTCTTGCTGCCGATCGTGCAGTACTACAAGTGGGACCCGGTGTGGTTCGGCGTGATCCTCACGCTGAAGGTGGCGCTCGGCCAGTTCACGCCGCCGCTCGCGGTCAACCTCATGGTGTCGTGCCGCATTGCCAAGGTGCGCATGGAAGAAACCGTGCGGTGGGTGGGATGGATGCTGTTCTCGATGTTCGTCGTGATGGTGCTGGTGATCGCGTTCCCTGAGCTCGCGTTGTGGCTTCCGCGCAAGCTGGGGTACTGACAAGACATGAAAGCGGGCAACCGAACGCAGAGGACGCAAAGGTCTCGCAGAGGACGCAGAAGGAATATCCAAACTTTGGGATGCTCTTTCTGCGCACTCTGCGAAGCCTTTGCGCCTTCTGCGTCCGGAAGTCCGATTGCGTTTTCTACAACCTGAGGAGATGGATCAAATGAAATTCCGCCGCACCCTGCTCGGCCTTGCCGCCGTAGCCACCGCCCTGGGCATGTTCTCGACCGGCGCCATGGCGCAGGCCGCCTACAAGCCCGAATACAAGATGTCTCTCGTGCTCGGCCCGCCGACCCCCTGGGGCCAGGCCGGGAAGATCTGGGCCGACCTCGTGAAGGAGCGTACCCAGGGCCGCATCAACATCAAGCTCTACCCCGGCGTGTCGCTCATCCAGGGCGACCAGACCCGCGAGTTCAGCGCACTGCGCCAGGGCGTGATCGACATGGCCGTCGGCTCCACCATCAACTGGTCACCGCAGGTCAAGCAGCTCAATCTCTTCTCCATGCCCTTCCTGATGCCCGACTATGCGGCCATCGACGCGCTCACCCAGGGCGACGTCGGCAAGGAAATGTTCAAGACCCTCGACAAGGCCGGCGTGGTGCCGCTCGCCTGGGGCGAGAACGGCTTCCGCGAGATCACCAACTCCAAGAAGCCGATCAAGTCGCCCGACGACCTGAAGGGCATGAAGATCCGCGTCGTCGGCTCGCCGATCTATTCCGACATGCTCACCGCCCTGGGCGCCAACCCCACCCAGATGAGCTGGGCCGACGCACAGCCCGCGCTCGCCAGCGGCGCCGTCGATGGCCAGGAGAACCCCCTCTTCCTGTTCACCGTGCTCAAGATGCACACCGTGGGCCAGAAGTTCGTCACCACCTGGGGCTACGTGGCCGACCCGCTGGTGTTCGTGGTCAACAAGGAAATCTGGGCCTCGTGGACGCCGGCCGACCAGGCCATCGTGCGCCAGGCCGCGGTCGACGCCGGCAAGCAGGAGATCGAACTCGCGCGCAAGGGCCTCGTCGAAGCCGACAAGCCGGTGCTGAAGGACATCGCCGGCATGGGCGTGACCGTGACCCAGCTCACGCCCGCCGAGCGCGAAGCCTTCGTGAAGGCCACGCGCCCGGTGTACGACAAGTGGAAGACCACCGTGGGCACGGACCTCGTGGCCGCGGCTGAAAAGGCCATTGCCGCGCGCAAGAAGTAAGCACGCGGGTCCTGCGCCACAAAGGGGCGGCCGCGACAATGCCCGGATGCCCCACACCCTGATCATCGACACGGACCCCGGCGCGGACGACGTGATCGCGCTGCTGTTCGCCATGGCGGCGCCCGAGGCACTGGCGCTCCAGGCGCTGACCACGGTGGCCGGCAATGTCCCGCTGGCCAAGACCTCGCGCAATGCGCGCCTCGCCTGCGAATGGGCCGGCCGGCCGGACATTCCGGTGTATGCCGGCGCGGAACGCCCGCTGCAGCGCACGCCCATCCATGCAGCCAACATCCACGGCCGCGAGGGCATCACCGGCGTCGACGTGCATGAACCTGCCGCGCCCCTGGCCGAGGGCCATGCCGTCGACTACCTGGTCCGCACGCTGCGCGCGGCGCCCGAGCGCAGCGTGACGCTCGCCATGCTCGGCCCGCAGACCAACCTCGCACTGGCCCTCGGGCAAGCGCCCGACATCGCACGGGGCCTGCGCGAACTGGTGCTCATGGCCGGCGCGCATTTCAACGGCGGCAACATCACGCCGACCGCAGAGTTCAACGTGTTCGCCGACCCGCATGCGGCCGAAGCGGTGCTGCAATGCGGCGTGCCGATCACCATGCTGCCGCTCGATGCGACGCACAAGATCCTGACCAGCGACGCGCGCATTGCGCGGTTGCGCAGCATCGGCAACCGGGCCGGCAGGATCGTCGCAGACATCCTCGACGCCTATGCGCCAGAGGAAATGCGGCACTACGGCATGCCCGGCGGCCCGGTGCACGACGCCACCGTCATCGCCTACCTGCTGCAGCCCTCGCTCTTCACCGGCAGGCTGGTCAACGTCGAAGTCGACAGCCGCGAAGGCATGGGTTTCGGCCAGACGGTGGCCGACTGGCATGGCAGCCTGAAGCGTCCCGCCAACGTGAACTGGATCGTGGACGGCGATGCAGAGGGCTTCTTCGACCTGCTGGCCAGGCACATCGCGCGGCTGCCTTGACGGCCTTGGGCACCAAGTAGAAAAGCCACGCTGCGAACAGCGTGGCTTTTGCTTTTTGGCGCCGCAGCGGCTCGATCAGTGCTGCAGGATCTTGTTCAGGAAATCCTTCGTGCGCGGCTGGCGATTTTCAGGATGGCTGAAGAACTCGTCCTTCGGGCAGTCTTCGAGGATCTTGCCGCCCACGTCGATGAAGATCACGCGGCTGGCCACCTTGCGGGCGAAGGCCATTTCGTGCGTGACCACCATCATGGTCATGCCGTCCTTGGCCAGGCTCACCATCACGTCGAGCACTTCGCCGACCATCTCGGGGTCGAGCGCCGAGGTGGGCTCGTCGAACAGCATCACGATCGGGTCCATGCTGAGCGCGCGGGCAATGGCCACGCGCTGCTGCTGGCCCCCCGAGAGCTGGCCCGGGAACTTGTCCTTGTGCGCCATCAGGCCCACGCGGTCGAGCATCTTGAGGCCGCGGGTCTTGGCTTCGTCGGGGCTGCGGCCGAGCACCTTGATCTGGGCGATCGTGAGGTTCTCGGTGACCGACAGGTGCGGGAACAGCTCGAAGTGCTGGAACACCATGCCGACCTTGGAACGCAGCTTCGGCAGGTTGGTCTTGGGGTCGTGCAGCGGAATGCCGTTGACGGTGATCTCGCCCTTCTGGAAGGGCTCGAGCGCGTTCACGGTCTTGATGAGGGTGGACTTGCCCGAGCCCGACGGCCCGCACACCACCACCACGTCGCCCTTGGAGATGCTCACCGAACAATCGTTGAGCACCTGCACCGGGCCATACCACTTGGAGACGTTCTTGATTTCAATCATTTTCTCGGACATTTGTTTCTCCGGTTCAGCCACTCAGCGAATGATGGCAATCTTCTTGTGGAGGCGCTTGACGAGCCACGACAAGGCATAGCACATGATGAAGTACACAACGGCAGCGAGCAGGTAGGCCTCGATCGGGCGGCCGAAGTTCTTGCCCGCGGTCTCGAAGCCCTTGAGCATGTCGTAGGCGCCGATGGCGTAGACCAGCGAGGTGTCCTGGAACAGGATGATGGTCTGCGTGAGCAGCACCGGCAGCATGTTGCGGAAGGCCTGCGGCAGCACCACCAGGCGCATGTTCTGGCCGTAGGTCATGCCAACCGCCTGGCCCGCATGCACCTGGCCGCGCGGGATCGACTGGATGCCCGCGCGCATGATCTCGCTGAAGTAGGCCGCCTCGAATGCGATGAAGGTGATCACGGCCGAGATTTCGGAGCGGTAGTTCGAGCCGATGGAGCCGAAGGCCGCGTAGAACGAGGCCGGCACCAGGAGGAAGAACCACAGGATCACCATCACGAGCGGAATGCTGCGCATGCCGTTGACGTAGATGGCGGCCGGCGCGTCGAGCCACTTCTTGCCGGACAGGCGCATGAGCGCCAGCACGGTGCCGAAGATCACGCCGCCGACCGTGGCCACGATCGTCAGCATGATGCTGAAGTAGAAGCCCTTGACGACGAAGTTGCTGATGACGTCCCAGTTGTAGAACGACAGGTCGAGATTCATCATGTCAGTGTCCTCCGCCGCCACTGGCCGAGACGATGAAGCCCGGCACGCGCGTCTTCTTCTCGATGTACGCCATGATGCGGTTGATCGCGAAGGCCGAGATCACGTAGAGCGCCGTCACCGCCAGGTACACCTCGATGCCGCGCGAGGTTTCTTCCTGCGCCTGCATCGCGAACATCGTGAGTTCGGTCACCGAGACGGCGAACGCCACCGACGAGTTCTTGAAGATGTTCATCGTCTCGCTGGTGAGCGGCGGAATGATGATGCGGTAGGCCATCGGCAGGATCACGTAGCGGTAATACTGCGGCGTGGTGAAACCCACCGCCATGCCCGCATAGCGCTGGCCCTTGGGCAGCGCCTGGATGCCCGACCGCACCTGTTCGGCGATACGCGCCGAGGTGAAGAACCCCAGCGCCAGCACCACCAGCACGAAGCTCGGTACGCCCTTCATCACCGGCACCAGCGCCGGAATGACGTGGTACCAGAGGAAGATCTGCACCAGGAGGGGAATGTTGCGGAACAGTTCGACCCACGCATTGCCCAGGCGCACGAGCCACGGGCTGTTGGGCAGGGTGCGGATGATGCCGATCAGCGAGCCGAGCACCAGCGCGACGATCAGCGCCAACAGGGCGACCGACACGGTCCAGCCCCATGCCGACAGCATCCACTGCCAATAGGTCGGGTACTTCCCGCCGGGGTCTTGCAAGAAGACCTGCCAATCCCAGTTTGATCCCATCGGGGACTCTCCTTCTTTCAGATTTCCAGACTGCTGGCCAGCGTGCATGCAGAGGCCGTGCCCGCGCGCCGCATGGCGCCGCATTTGCGAAAACAAACGCCCGCCGGGGGCGGGCGTTGCGCGGATGACCTTGACGCGATTACTTCTTGGCGGCGTACTCTTCCATCGGCTTGTCGTTGGGGTTGGCCCAGGCCGACTTCGTGGCGTCGGACAACGGCAGGTTCACCGTGACGTTGGCCGGGGGAATCGGCTTCAGGAACCACTTGTCCCAGAGCTTGGCGAGGTCGCCGTTCTTGATCTGGCCCTTGATGCTGTCGTCCACCACCTTCTTGAAGGCGGCGTCGTCCTTGCGGATCATGATGGCGATGGGCTCGACGCTGAGCACTTCGCCGACGATCTTGTAATCGGCGGGCGACTTGGACTTGGCGATGTTCGAGGCCAGGATGGAACCGTCCATCACGAAGGCATCGGCGCGGCCCGACTCGAGCAGCAGGAAGCTGTCGGAGTGGTCCTTGCCATAGAGCTCCTTGAAGTCGATGCCGCCGGCGCGCTCGTTCTTGCGCAGCGTCTGGACCGAGGTGGTGCCCGTGGTGGTGGCCACGGTCTTGCCGTTGAGGTCCTTGATCGAGGTGATCCCCGAGTTGGCCTTGACCGCGATGCGCACTTCCTCGACGTAGGTGGTGACGGCGAACGAGACGTCCTTCTGGCGCGAGGCGTTGTTGGTGGTGGAGCCGCACTCGAGGTCGACGGTGCCGTTCTGCACCAGTGGCACGCGGTTTTGCGAGGTCACGGGCTGGTACTTGGTCTCGAGCTTGGCGAGGCCCAGGTGCTTCTGGATGTCGCGGATGATGTTGGCGCAGACGTCGTAGTGGAAGCCGGTGTACTGGCCGTTGCCCAGCGTGTACGACAGGCCCGACGACTCGCGCACACCCTCGGTGATGCTGCCCGATGCCTTGATCTTGGCCAGCGTGTCATTGGCCTGCGCAAAGGCGCCGCCAGCGGCGAGCGCCGCAATAGCCAATGCCAATACTTGCTTGTTCATATGGAAAAACTCCTGAGGGTGACGAAGAGATACAGATACAACGAAATTCTAGACATTCACGTCATCGGGAATACCCGGGCCAACCCGGTGCATTCTCCCTGTCGTGCGCACCGGCTGCGCGCTCCGAGGCGCCGCGTTGGTGCGGATGAACCCAAAGGCATTGTCCGACTTTCACTAAGCAGCCTTTGTGCCCGAGGGCTCGGCAGCCGGCGGCACCGGCGCGGACAGGCGCACGGGCTGGGTCAGGTTCTCGGGCACGAGCAGCGCCTCCATTTCGGCGCGCGTCATGATGCCCAGCGATTCGGCCACCAGGTCGATCGGCCCGCCGGTGGCCAGCGCGGTCTTGGCAATCAGCGCCGCCTTCTCGTAGCCGATGAGGGGATTGAGCGCGGTGACCAGCGTGACCGACTCGCGCACCCGCTTGGCCAGGAACTCGCGGTTGGCCTCGATGCCGTCGACGCAGTTCTGCCGCAGCGTGGTGCAGGCATTGCCCAGGTGCTGGATGCTCTTGAACAGGCTCCATCCCATGATCGGCTCGAAGGCATTGAGCTGCAGCTGGCCGGCTTCCGACGCCATGGTCACGGTGATGTCGTTGCCGATGACCTCGAAGGCCACCTGGTTCATCACTTCCGGGATCACCGGGTTGACCTTGCCCGGCATGATCGACGAGCCGGCCTGGCGCGCGGGCAGCCGGATCTCGCCGAATCCGGCCTGCGGTCCGCTGGACAGCAGGCGCAGGTCGTTGCAGGTCTTGCTGAGCTTGGTGGCCACGCGCTTGAGCACGCCCGACAGCTGCACGAAGGCGCCGGTGTCCTGCGTGGCTTCGATGAGATTGGCCGACTGCTTGAGCGGCACGCCGGTCTGCTCGGCCAGGTATTGGCAGGCCAGGTTGGCATAGCCGTGCGGCGCGTTGATGCCGGTGCCGATGGCGGTGGCACCGAGGTTGATTTCCTCGATGAGCGCACGCGCCTCGCCGAGCCGGGCCTCGTCCTCGCCGATCATGATCGCGTAAGTCAGGAACTCCTGGCCCAGCGTCATGGGCACGGCGTCCTGCAGCTGGGTGCGGCCGATCTTGAGGATGTCCTTGAACTCCAGCGCCTTGGCCTCGAAGCTCTTGCGCAGCGCGGCCATGGCTTCGAGCAGCCGGCCAATCGCGAACCACAGCGCCAGCCGCACCGCCGTCGGGTAGACGTCGTTGGTGCTCTGCGAGGCATTGACGTGGTCGTTGGGGTGCAGCACGTCGTAGCGGCCTTTTTCATGGCCGAGCTTCTCGAGCGCGAGGTTGCAGATCACCTCGTTGGCGTTCATGTTGGTCGATGTGCCGGCGCCGCCCTGGATGACGTCGACCACGAATTCGTCGAGCAGCTTGCCTTCGATCAGGTCCTCGCAGGCCAGGACGATCGCGGCCGCGCGGTCGCGGTCGATGGCGCCGAGATCGGCATTGGCCCGCGTGGCCGCCTTCTTCACGAAAGCCAGCGCGCGCACCAGGTCTGGCATGGCCGAGATGCGGGTGCCGGAGATGGCGAAGTTCTCGACCGCGCGCGCCGTGTGCACGCCCCAATAGGCCATGGCGGGAATCTGCTTTTCGCCGAGAAAGTCGTGTTCGGTCCGGAAATTGGCGGTCATACGGGTTCCTCGGCTAAAAAAAAGCACGCGGATGGCGCGTGCCGGAAGACTGCTGTGTGACAGCGGTTGGAAACTGCCGCGACTTTAGTGGCCCGCCGTGCGCAACGCCAATGCCGTTTGCAGGGGGTCCCATGCGCGTCATTTATAGATTGTGCGCTGCACCAATGCCGCTCCGGCCGGTCAGCGCGGCGGCTGCGCGCCGACCAGGTAAGACCAGAGGGCGTCGGCCGTGCCCTTGGGCTGCAAGCCCTCCGGCGCCGATGAGGCCTTGGAGGATCGGCCGGTGCCGGTCTTCAAAGGCGCCGGCGCGCCGGGCCGCTCGCGGTAGGCGCGGATTTCCATCGTGGCCTCGAGGCTGTCGATCTCGGGGGGCAGCGCGCTCACCAGCTTGCGCGACTTGATCTCGTTGCGCACCGCGCTTTGCGGCAGAAAGGCGATGCCATGGCCTTCGAGCGCCATCACCTTCAGGCCCTCGGCCATGTCGGTCTCGTAGACCCGGTCGAGGTGGATGGCCGTGCCCGACTCCTTCAGCAGCTGGTCGACCACCCGTCCCAGGTAGGCACCGGGCGCGTAGCCAAGGTAGGGCAGCGGCTGGCCCGGACGGCCGGGCAGCCGGAAGCGCGGCGCGCCTTCGGCATCGGCCTTGACCCAAGGCGCCACGGTTTCCTCGCCCAGGCTCACCATCTCGTACTTGTTGGCGTCCAGCTGCAGCGGCTGCGAGGGGTGGTGGTAGGCAATCAGCAGGTCGCAGCTGCCCTCCACGAGGCGCAGCACGGCGTCATGCACATTGAGCGCGATGAGCCGGCTCTTGATCGGGCCGAAATGCTCGCGCAGGCTGGTGACCCACGAGGGAAAGAAAGTGAACGCCAGCGTATGCGGCACCGCGATCTCGATCACGTCCTGCCCCGCCGCCGAATGGCCGCGCAGCATGGCACGGGTGCTCTGCAGCGATTGCAGCATCTCGATGGCCTGGCTGTAGAGCGTCTGGCCCGCGGGCGTGAGGCGCGTGGGGTAGGAACTGCGGTCGACCAGGTCGGTGCCGGCCCAGCCTTCGAGCGCCTGGATGCGGCGCGAGAACGCCGGCTGCGTGACATGCCTCAATTGGGCAGAGCGGCTGAAGCTGCGCGTTTCCGCCAGGCTGATGAAGTCTTCGAGCCACTTGGTTTCCATACGCGGCGATTATGTCCGCGTGAAGGCCGGCTGCGGGCCCTTGGCACATACTGGGGTTCCCGAGTCTTTCCCTCCCCCAGCCATGGCCATGCCGTCCGCCGACATCCTGGAACTCACCGCCACCGCGCTTTCCCGCCGCATCGCTTCGCGCGATGTGTCGTGCCGCGAGCTGATGCAAGCCTCGCTGGAACGCATCGAGGCGCTCAATCCACGCTTCAACGCCATCGTCTCGCTGCGCGAGCCCGAGGTACTGCTGGCCGAAGCCGCCGGGCGCGACGCCGAACTGGCGCGCGGCGAAAGGCGGGGCTGGATGCACGGCTTTCCGTTGGCGGTAAAGGACCTGAGCCACGCGGCCGGCCTGCCGACCTCCATGGGCTCGCCGCTGTCGCCCCGCTCGCCGGCGCGCGCCGACAGCCTGCACGTCGCGCGCATGCGGGAGGCCGGCGCCATCGTGATCGGCAAGACCAACACGCCCGAATTCGGCCTCGGCTCGAACACCTACAACACGGTGTTCGGCATCACGCGCAATGCCTACGCGCCCGGCCGCAGTGCCGGCGGCAGCAGCGGCGGCGCGGCCGTGGCGCTGGCCCTGGGCATGCTGCCGGTGGCCGACGGCAGCGACATGATGGGATCGTTGCGCAACCCGGCCGCGTTCAACAACGTGATCGGCATGCGGCCCTCGCGCGGACGCGTGCCGGGCGACCCGGAGCAGGAGCTCTTCTTCCAGCAGCTGGGCACCGAAGGCCCGATGGGCCGCACCGTCGAAGACACCGCGCGGCTGCTCGCGGTGCAGGCGGGCTTCGATGCGCGCGTGCCGCTGTCGTCGCCGCAGCCGCTGCCCCCGCCCGATGCACTGCAGCTCGACGCCGAAACGAAGGGCCTTCGCATCGGCTGGCTCGGGAGCATCTGGCCCGATCTGCCGCTCGCGCCCGGCATCCGCGAACTGGGCGAAGGCGCGCTCGATACCTTTCGCGCCCTGGGCTGCGCGGTCGAGCCCTGCAAGCTCGACGTGCCGCGCGCGCACAACTGGAACGCGTGGCTGCGGCTGCGCCAATTGCTGGTGGGCGGCAAGCTCGGCGCCTACCTGGGCGACCCCAAGCTGTTTGCACAGCTCAAGCCCGAGGCGCAATGGGAGATCGAGCAGAGCCGGCACCTGGATGCGGCCTCGCTGTTCCAGGCTTCGCTCTACCGGTCGAACGTGTACCGCGCGTTCCTCGCGCTCTTCGAGCGCTTCGATTTCGTGCTGGCGCCGACCGCGCAGGTGTTCCCGTTCGATGCCGAGCTGCACTGGCCGGCCGAAGTGGCCGGCGTGCCGAGCGACACGTACCACCGGTGGATGGAAATCGTCACGCCATTCACGCTGGCGGGGCTGCCGACGCTGAACGTGCGCGCGGGTTTTGGCGAGGGTGGGCTGCCGATGGGCCTGCAGCTCGCGGGGCCGATCCATGCGGACCTGGACGTGCTGCGGCTCGGGCATGCGTATGACCAGGCGTGCGGCTGGGCGTCTCATCGCCCCCCGATCCCGGCTTGAATGGCTCCCTCCCCTTCCGGGGGAAGAAGCAAGACTCAGATCGGCGTCAAGACGCCACGCCCTGCAAAGTGCCCTTCGGCGTTCGCAAGGAAATGATCGACCGACTTCTGCGTCGCCTCGGGCGACCACCCGGCCAGATGCGGCGTCAGCAGCACGTTGTCCAGCCCGATGAGCGGCTCGGGCCGCTTGGGTTCGCTCTCGTACACGTCGAGGCCCGCACCCGCGATGCGGTTGTCGCGCAGTGCGGCGGCCAGCGCCTCGGTGTCGACCACGCTGCCGCGGCCGATGTTGACCAGGAAGCCCTGCGGTCCCAGCGCATCGAGCACCTCGGCATTCACGAGGTGGCGCGTGGCCGGGCCGCCGGGCGCGGCCAGGATCAGGAAATCGGCCCAGGTGGCGAGCGACTTCAGGTCGTCGAAGTAGCGGTGCGTCGCGCCTTCGCGCGGCTTGCGGTTGTGATAGCCGATCTCCATGTCGAACGCCGCGGCGCGCCTGGCGATCTTCTGGCCGATGGTGCCGAGCCCGAGGATGCCGAGCTTCTTGCCCGAGACGTTCGGCGGCTGCGGAATGTCTTCGCGCCAGACGCCTTCGCGGCACAACCGGTCGAGCTGGCGAAAGCCGCGGACGATGCCGATCAGGAGGCCGAAGGCATGGTCGGCCACGCAGTCGTCGTTGGTGCCCGCGCCATTGGCGGTGGCGATGCCGCGCGCGCGCGTCACGTCGAGCGGCACGCCCTCGTAGCCCGCGCCCATGCAGCAGATCAGCTCGAGCGCCGGCATGGCGGCGATCTCTTCGGGCGTGATGCCGATCACGCCGATGGTCAGCACCGCACGGAATTTCTTGCCGTGCTCGGCAATCGCGGCGGCGCGCGCGGCGGCGTCGAAGGCATAGGTCATGTCGTAGACCTCGGCAATCTGCGCCTGGTGGGCGCTCGAGAGGCTGTTGAGCACCAGCAGGGGAATCTTGGTCGGCACGTCTGAACTCCTGGATCGATGTGAAAAGATGGGTCGGGCTACATCAGCGGCGTTGCTTCGCTCTTCTGCAGAGCCCACATCTGCGCATAGCGCCCCTGCTTCGCAAGCAGCTCGGCATGCGTGCCGCGCTCGACGATCACGCCGGCTTCGAGCACCAGGATCTCGTGCGCATCGACCACGGTCGAGAGGCGGTGCGCGATCACGAGCGTGGTCTTGTCCTGCGCGGCGCTCTTGAGTTCCGACTGGATGGCGCGCTCGTTGGCCGAGTCGAGTGCCGAGGTGGCTTCGTCGAAGATCACGATCGGCGGGTTCTTGAGCAGCGTGCGCGCAATGGCCACGCGCTGCTTCTCGCCGCCCGACAGCTTGAGGCCGCGCTCGCCCACGGTGGTTTCGTAGCCGAGCGGCGTGGCCGAGATGAAATCGTGGATGCGCGCCGCGCGCGCGGCGTTCTCGACCTCTTCGCGCGAGGCGCCGGGGCGGCCGTAGGCGATGTTGTATTCGACCGTGTCGTTGAACAGCACCGTGTCCTGCGGCACGATGCCGATGGCGCGCCGCACGCTCGACTGCTGCACTTCGCGGATGTCCTGGCCGCCGATGGTGATGCGGCCCTGCTGCACGTCGTAGAAGCGGTAGAGAAGGCGTGCGAGGGTCGATTTGCCAGAGCCTGAGGGGCCGACCACCGCCACCGTCTTGCCGGCGGGGATCTCGAAGCTCACGTGCTTCAGGATGGGGCGCGCGGGCTCGTAGGCGAAGCTCACGTCTTCGAAGCGCACGGTGGAGTCGACGCCGCTGCCCTCACCCCCGCCCTCCCCCCGAGGGAGAGGGAGCAAGGACAAGGGCTGCGCACCGGGTGCGTCGCGCACCTCGCGCTCCTTTTCCATCAGCACGAACATCTTGTCCAGGTCGGTCAGGCTCTGCTTGATCTCGCGGTAGATCACGCCCAGGAAGTTGAGCGGAATGTAGAGCTGGATCATGAAGGCGTTGACCATCACCAGGTCGCCCAGCGTCATGCGCCCTTCGACCACGCCCGAGGTGGCGCGCCACAGCATCAGCACCAGGCTGGTCGCGATGATCAGCTGCTGGCCGATGTTGAGCATGCTCAGCGTGCGCTGGCTCTTGATGGCCGCCTTGCGGTAGCGGTCCAGGCTGGCGTCGTAGCGCCTGGCCTCGAACTCCTCGTTGTTGAAGTACTTGACGGTTTCGTAGTTCAAGAGCGAATCGACCGCGCGGCTTTGCGCCATCGAGTCGAGCTCGTTCATGGTCTTGCGGAACTGCGTGCGCCATTCGGTCACCGTGACCGTGAAGCTGATGTACAGCACCAGGGCAGCGCCCGTGATCCAGACGAACAGCGAGTCGAACTTCACGCCCAGGATGGTGAGCACCAGCACCAACTCGATGATCGTCGGCACGATGCTGTAGAGCGACATCGAGATGAGCGAGTGCACGCCGCGCGTGCCGCGCTCGATGTCGCGCGTCATGCCGCCGGTCTGGCGCTCCAGGTGAAAGCGCAGGCTCAGCGAATGCAGGTGGCCGAACACTTCCAGGGCAATCTGCCGGGCCGTGCCCTCGGTGGCCTTCGCGAAGATCAGCTCGCGCAGTTCGCCGAAGAGCGCGGTCGAGAAGCGCAGCAGGCCGTAGGCCAGCAAGAGCCCCAGGGGCACGATCAGGAGCGCCTGCGCCATGTCCGGCTTGGGCGTCATCGTGTCGATGAGGTTCTTCAGCAGCACCGGCACGCCCACGTTGGCGACCTTGGCCCCCACCATGAAGGCGAGCGCGGCGATCACCCGCCACTTGTACTGCCAGAGATACGGGAAAAGACGGCGCAGCGTCGCCCAGTCGGAGCGGTCGCTGCGGGCCGGCGCATGGCCGGCCACGGGATGGGAAGGAGGAGGCAGGGCTTCGCCGCTTCGGCGCATGGGGGACAATCGTGGTTGCTTGTTTGTTCCAGATTGTGCCCATGTCCGATATTTCCAGCACCGACGCCGCCGCCACCCTCAAGAGCCTGCCCACCGACATGGAGCTGGTGCTCAAGGTCATTCCGATGCCGGCCGACTGCAACGCCAACGGCGACATCTTCGGCGGCTGGGTCATGGCGCAGTGCGACCTGGCCGGCTCGGTGATCCCGGCGCGCTATGCCAAGGGGCGCCAGGCGACGGTGGCGGTGAACGAATTCATCTTCAAGCAGCCGGTGCGGCTGGGCGACATTCTGTCGTTCTATTCGAAGCTGGTGCGCGTCGGGCGCACCTCGGTCACGGTCACGGTCGAGGTCTTCGCCGAGCGCTTCCGGGCCCAGGGCGAGTACATCAAGGTGACGCAAGCCACCTTCACCTACGTGGCGATCGACGACAACGGCCGGCCGCGGCCCATCGAACAGGCGCCCTGAGCAGGGAGCGCCTTCAGACCTTCGAGAAATCCGGCTTGCGCTTTTCCATGAAGGCGCCAAACGCCTCGCGCGCCGCGGGTTCGCGCAGCATGCGGCCGAAGCTCGCGCCCTCTTCGCCCATGCGCTCGAGCACGGCGGGCATCTGGGCCTTTTTCAGCAGGCGCTTGGTCTCGACCAGCGCACTCAGCGGCTTGGCCGCGAGCTTGCGCGCCTGGCCCTGCGCAATGGCATTGGCTTCGGTCGGCGGCACGATCCGGTTGACCAGGCCCACTTCGAGTGCGGCCTCGGCCATGAAGGGCTCGCCCAGCAGCAGCGCCTCGGCCGCGCGGTGGTAGCCCAGCATCTGCGGCACCAGCAGGCTGGAAGCGGCTTCGGGGCACAGGCCCAGGTTCACGAACGGCATCGAGAAAGCGGCGTTGTCGCCCGCGTAGACGAGGTCGCAATGGAACAGCATGGTGGTGCCGATGCCCACGGCCGGTCCGCAGACCGCTGCGACGATGGGCTTGGGGAAGGTGGCGATGCCGCGCAGGAAGCGGAACACCGGCGAGTCCTGGCCGGCGGGCGGCGCATTGAGAAAGTCGCCGATGTCGTTGCCCGCGCTGAAGATCGTCGGGTCGCCCTGGATCAGCACGCAGCGCACGGCCGCATCGCTCTCGGCCGACGCCAGCGCATCGGCCATCTCGCCGTACATCTTGCTGGTGATCGAGTTCTTCTTGTCGACGCGGTTGAAGGTCAGGGTCATCACACCGGCTTCGGTGTGGGCGAGGATGTCGGTCATGGGAATGGTCCTTGAAAAAAGGGATGTGATGGCGACGCGGGATCAGGCGTCGAGGGCTTCGCGCACGAAATCCAGCCGGTCCTGGCCCCAGAACATCTGGTCGCCAACGAACATGGTGGGCGCGCCGAACACGCCGCGCGCCACGGCCTCCTGCGTGACGGCCTTCAGGCGATCTTTCACTTCCTGCGAGCCGGCGAGCGCAAGCAGCGCCGTGGCATCGAAGCCCGCATTCTGAAGCACGGCGCCGACGGTGGCGGGGTCGTTCATGTTCTTCGGCTCGACCCACATCGCATGGAAGACTGCGTCGACATAAGCACCGAAGCGCGTCGGCTCGTTCATCTGGATGCCGGTGGCGCCGCGCATGAGCAGCAGCGTGTTGATGGGGAAATGCGGGTTGTGCACGAAGGGCACGCCATAGCGCCTGGCAAAGCGCTGCAGGTCGATGGTCATGTACGGCGCCTTGGGCACCACCTCGGCCGGTGACCGGTTCCCGGTGGCCTGGAACACGCCGCCGAGCAGCATGGGCTTCCAGACGAGCGTGGCGCCGGTGTCGGCGCAGACGTGCGGCAGCTGGGTGGCGGCCAGGTAGGCGGCGGGGCTGCCGAAGTCGAAATAGAAGTCGACGGATTGGGTCATGGGTGTGTCCTTGTCTTTTGTTCAGGGCGCGTGCAAAGGCAGCGCACGCTGTCGGCGGGAGCGCGCGCTGGACACGAAAAACAGCGAACCAGCATCTCAGAACTTCTCCGACCAAGGCCGCAGATCCAGCTCATGCGTCCACGCATCGCGCGGCTGCGAATGGAGCATCCAGTAGCTGTCGGCAATGTGCTCGGGGTTCAGGATGCCGTCGCTCTCCTTCAGCGCATACCGTTCAGGGAAATTGCTGCGGATGAACTCGGTGTCGATGGCGCCATCGACCACCACGTGCGCCACGTGAACGCCTTGCGGACCCAGCTCGCGCGCCATCGATTGCGCCAGGGCGCGCAGCGCCATTTTCGCGCCCGAGAACGCGCCGAAATTGGCCGCACCCCGCAGCGACGCCGTGGCACCGGTGAAGATGATCGTGCCGCGATGCCCGCCCGCGGGCAGCGCGCGCGCCACCATGCGTTTGGCCACTTCGCGGCCATTGAGAAAGCCCGAGAAGCAGGCCATCTCCCACACCTTGAAATACTTGCGCGCCGATTCCGTCAGGATGCTCTCGGGCACGTTCGCGCCGATGTTGAACACCATCACCTCGATCGGCCCAATGGTCGTTTCGATCTGCTCGACCAGCGCGACCACTTCTTCCTCCTTGCGCGCATCGCAGGCAAAGGCATGGGCACGGCCGCCCTCGGCCTCGATCTGCATGACCAGCGGCTGGAGCTTGTCGAGACTGCGGCGCGTCACGCAGGCGGCGAAGCCTTCGCGTGCAAAGCGGCGTGCAATGGCCCCGCCGGTAGCGTCGCCGGCGCCGACGATGAGTGCGGTCTTTTGCATGGCGGCCCCGCTATTCCTTGAAATAGACGATCTGGTTCGAGGTGGCAAGGAGCCTGCCCTGCTCGCTCCACAGATGCGCCGTCTGGTCGAAGAAGCCGTTGAAGAACTGCTGCCCGGCCGCGCGACCCAGCAGGTAGCCCGCGCCCACCTCCGCGAGCTCTGCCTGCCCGGCATGGAAATAGGTGGTGATCGACACCGTGCCCGCCGGCACATGCTTGGCGCGGCGCAGCCAGACGCGTGGATAGAACACGTCGCTCATCGCGGCCAGCGAGCAGAAATCGAGCGGCCGCTCCTGCGCCTCGCGCAGCCAGAACCGCGATTCGCTGTGGCGCAGGCTGCCGTCCCATTTCGCGGGAATGCCGCCGCTGAACGGACGCATCTCGTAGCGGTCCAGCCAGGCCACGCCCGATGGCCCGATGCTCAGGCGCTCGACCGCCTCCGGCTTGGGCGCCTCGGGCATCGGCAGGTCGCTTTCGCCCCAGGTTTCGCGCCGCGCGGCCGTGACCACGGTCGCGGTGGTCGTCATGTTCGGCGCACCGCCCGCGCCGCGCTGCGTGATCTGCACGGTCCAGTGCTGGGTCGAACGGTTGGTGCGCACGGCCGTGGCCTGCACGTCGAAGGCGCCGGCCTCCAGCGCCGCCGCGAAGTTCACGGTCAGCGCGATGGGCGTGCCCAGCAGGTCGGGGTGCCGCAGCACCGACTGCAGCGCAATGGCCGCGGTCGCGCCGCCGAAGGGCCCGACCATGTTCCAGTAGTCGGGGCTCGTGGCGCCGGTGAAATGGCCGACACGGATGTCGCTGTGTTCCAGCGCGATGGCTTTGTCGAAGGGGTGCATGCTCATGGTATTTGCAGTGTGCCTCCGGTGGAGGGCGTCACGCAGTCGTGTGCGGGACGTTGGACTGCTGCACTGCGGTAAGTGCCGCCAGCCGGTGCAGCTTGCCGAGCAAGCTCGGCCAGAGGCTCTGGCTGAACTGCTCGCGGAAGAAGCCGAAATGGCCGATTCGGCGCGCCTGCACGTCGGCCGGCGCAATGCGCTCGACCGCACTGGGCGCGCCGGCATAGAAGCTCACGAGGCTCTCGGTGCCCGCGAGCGTCATGAGCTCGTCGTCGGTGATCGAGAGCGCGAGCACCGGAAAGCGCACGCGCCCGTAGCTCTGCAACGCGCGCTCCCCTTCGGCCCCGACGCTGTAGCGCGGATGCAGGCACCAGCGCCGCCATTGCAGGATCACGCCGCGCGGCAGGTCGCCGACCTTCTTGAGCCTGCGGCCCGGAAAGTAGCCACACAACCGCGTTGCCAGCGGCACCAGCACGAACCAGAAATAGAGGACGCTGCGCTTGAGCCTGGGCGCGTTCTCGCGCCAGTAGCCGCTGCCCGCGGCGATGCTGACGAGGCCATCGACCTGCTCCGGCCGCTTGAGGAAGCCCGGCAGCTGGGCACCGAGGCTGTGGCCCAGCAGGTAGAGCGGCTGTCCGGGCATGGCCGCCTTTGCGGCATCGATCACGGATTCGTAGTCGCGCGCCCAGTCGAACAGGTCGGCCTCGAAGCCGCGCAGCGAGGCACCGTTGCGCGAATCGCCGCTGCCGCGGTAGTCGAAGGTCCAGACGCGCAGGCCCTGGCCGGCGAGCCATTGCGCGAACGGCTCGTAGAACGATTGCCGCACGCCCATCGCACCGCCGATCACGACGCTGGCACGAGGTTCACCGGCCGGATCGTAGCGGCGCACAGCCACCTGCACGCCGTTGTCGACCGTAAGTTGTTGCGCTTGCATCGTTTGCCCTTCTTCGTTGACCAATCGGCGCCCGCGCAGTAGCCGCAGCCGTCACACGCGTTCGAAGATGCCGGCTGCGCCCTGCCCCATTCCTACGCACATCGTGACCATGCCGTACTTCAAGTTCTCGCGCCGCAGTGCGTGCACCACGGTGGCGGCGCGGATTGCGCCGGTCGCGCCAAGCGGGTGGCCCAGCGCGATAGCGCCGCCCATCGGATTCACCTTCGACGGATTGAGCCCCAGCGTGTTGATGACTGCCAGCGATTGCGCCGCAAAGGCTTCGTTGAGCTCGAACCAGTCGATGTCCTCGTGCTTGAGCCCCGCGTAGCGCAGCGCGGCGGGAATCGCCTCGATCGGGCCGATGCCCATGATGTGCGGCGGCACGCCCTTGCTCGCAAAGCTCACGAAGCGGGCGAGCGGCGTGAGGCCGTACTGCTTCACGGCCTTCTCGCTCGCGAGGATGAGCGCGCCTGCGCCGTCCGAAGTCTGCGAGCTGTTGCCGGCCGTCACGGTGCCGCGTGCGGCGAAGACAGTGCGCAGCTTGGCCAGGCCTTCGAGACTGGTGTCGGGCCGCGCGCCTTCGTCCAGGTTCACGGTGCGCGTCTTCGCGATCGACTCGCCGGTCTGGAGATCCGGCGTGCGGTCGGTTACCTCGATGGGCGTGATCTCGTCCGTGAACTTGCCGGCCTTCTGCGCGGCCAGCGCCTTCTGGTGCGAGGCGAGCGCGAACTCGTCCTGCGCCTCGCGGCTCACCTTCCACTGCTGCGCAACCTTCTCGGCCGTGAGGCCCATGCCGTAGGCAATGCCCACGTCGCCTTCGCGCTCGAAGATGGCAGGCGACAGCGAGGGCGCGTTGCCCATCATCGGCACCATGCTCATGCTCTCCACGCCCGCCGCGATCATCACGTCGGCCTCGCCGACGCGGATGCGGTCGGCCGCCATCTGCACGGCCGAGAGGCCCGAGGCGCAGAAACGGTTCACCGTGATGCCGCCGATGCTGGTCGGCAGGCCCGCCAGCACCGCGCCGATGCGCGCGACGTTGAGGCCCTGCTGCGATTCAGGAATCGCGCAGCCGCAGATGATGTCCTCGATGGCCTTCGGGTCCAGGCCGGGCACGGCGGCGAGCGCGGCCTTGAGCGTGGTCGCGAGCAGGTCGTCGGGGCGGTAGTTGCGGAAGTAGCCGCGGTGGGATTTGCCGATGGGCGTGCGGGTGGCGGAGACGATGTAGGCGTCTTGGATTTGTTTCATGGCTTTTCTTCAGTCCTTGTGTCTTGCCTCCTCTCCCGCTTGCGGGAGAGGGCTGGGGTGAGGGTTGTCTTCCTGCAGCGCCAGCAGGATCCGTTCGCGAACGGCATCCGTCTGCGCCAGCACTTCGTTGTTCCAGAACCGGAGAACGCGGTAGCCCTGGGCTTCGATAAAGCGAGTCCGGTTCTCGTCGTAGCCGGCACCTTCCACATGCTGCCCGCCGTCCAGTTCAACGATCAGCTTTGCTTCGATGCATGCAAAGTCAGCGAAATACGGACCGATCGGGCGTTGACGACGAAACTTGAAATTGGCGAGTCGTCGGTCGCGCAGGTGGCACCAGAGCAGCGACTCGGCGTCCGTAGGGGCTTCGCGCAATGCTCTTGCCCTCACCCTAGCCCTCTCCCGCTCGCGGGAGAGGGGACCAGACATGCCAGTGTCCTCGCTCATGGTCTCGGTCCGGTCAGTTCCGCACCGGCTTCCCCGTGCTCAGCATCCCCATGATCCGCTCCTGCGTCTTCGGATGCACGATCAGTGAGCAGAAGGCCTTGCGTTCCAGCGCCATCAGGTACTCCTCGGTCACCAGCGAGCCCGCGTCCACGTCACCGCCAGTGACCACGTGGGCGATCAGGCTGGCAATGTGGAAGTCGTGCGCGCTGATGAAGCCGCCGTCGCGCATGTTGACGAGCTGGCCCTTGATGGTCGCGGCGCCGCTGCGGCCCGCCACGCGGAAGCTGCGGCGAAGCGGGGCGCGGTAGCCGGCGTCGGCCATGGCCTTGGCCTGCTGCAGCGCCACGTACAGCAGCTCGTCCTTGTTCGGCACGATGATGTCGCTGTCCAGCAGGTAGCCGAGCTTCTTCGAATCGAGCGCGCCGGTGCCGACCTTGGCCATTGCGGCGGCGGTGAAGCCTTCGGTGAGGAAGGGCAGCAGGTCGGTGCCCGTGGACGCCGCGGCGTTCTCGGCTGCGCGGCGCGCGATGTAGGTCAGGCCGCCCGCGCCGGGGATCAAGCCCACGCCGACTTCGACGAGGCCGATGTAGCTTTCCATCGCCGCCACGCGCTTCGACGAATACACGGCCAGTTCGCAGCCGCCGCCCAGCGCCATGCCGCGCACGGCCGAGATCACCGGCACGCTGGCGTAGCGGATCTTGAGCATCACGTTCTGCAGCTCTTGTTCCGCGCCTTCGACCGCGCCGATGCCCGCGACCACGAAGGCCGGCAGCATCGCCTGCAGGTCGGCACCGACCGAGAACATCTCGTCGGGCGACCAGATCACGAGGCCCTTGTATCCGGCCTCGGCCAGGTCGACCGCGGCGCCCAGCGCCTCGGCCACGTCGGGGCTGATGGCGTGCATCTTCGAATGGATGCTCGCGATGAGCACTTCACCGTCGAGCGTCCACACGCGCACGTCGCCCTCGTCGCTGATCGTGGTGCCCGCCTTGTTGGCGTCGGCCGCTTCCGCGCCCAGCACGCTCTCGGGGAACAGCTGGCGTCCGTGCACCGGCAGCTTGCGCTGCGGCACGAACTTGTTCTGCGATGCGCTCCAGGAGCCTTCAGGCGTGTGCACGCCGCCGGCCTCCGCCACCGGGCCTTCGAACACCCACCTGGGCAGCGGCGCGGTGCTCAGTGCCTTGCCGGTGTCGATGTCTTCCTGCACCCACTTGGCAACCTGCGCCCAGCCGGCCTCCTGCCAGAGCTCGAACGGACCCTGCTTCATGCCGAAGCCCCAGCGCATCGCAAAGTCGATGTCGCGCGCGCTCTCGGCAATGGTTGCGAGATGCACGGCCGCGTAGTGGAAGCTGTCGCGCAGGATCGCCCAGAGGAACTGGCCCTGTGGGCCCTCGCTCTCACGCAAGAGCTTCAGGCGCTCGCCCGCGGGCTTCTTGAGCATGCGGCCGTACACCTCGTCGGCCTTGGCGCCGGCGGGCACGTACTCGCCGCTCTTCAAATCGAAGCGCAGGATGTCGCGGCCGACCTTCTTGAAGAAGCCGGCCTTGGCCTTCTGGCCCAGGTTGCCGAGTTCGAGCAGCTTCGCGAGCACCGGCGGCGTCGAGAAGTTGGCGTAGAACGGATCGCTCTTCTCGTCGAGGTTGTCCTGCAGCGTCTTGACCACGTGCGCCATCGTGTCGAGGCCCACCACGTCGGCGGTGCGGAAGGTGCCCGAGCTTGCGCGGCCCAGCTTCTTGCCCGTGAGGTCGTCCACCACGTCGGGCGTGAGGCCGAACTTCTCGACTTCCTTCAGTGTTGCCAGCATGCCGGCGATGCCGACGCGGTTCGCGATGAAGTTGGGCGTGTCGTGCGCGCGCACCACGCCCTTGCCGAGCGTGCTGGTGACGAAGGCCTCGAGGTCGTCGAGCACCTTCGGCTCGGTGGTGGGCGTGTTGATCAGCTCCACCAGGAACATGTAGCGCGGCGGGTTGAAGAAGTGAATGCCGCAGAAGCGCGGCTTCAGCGCCTCGGGCAGTGCTTCGCTGAGCTTGGTGATCGAAAGGCCCGAGGTGTTGGAAGCCAGGATCGAATGCTTCGCCACGTGCGGCGCGATCTTCCTGTACAGGTCGAGCTTCCAGTCCATGCGCTCGGCGATGGCTTCGATGATGAGGTCGCACTCGCCGAGCCTGGCGAGGTCGTCCTCGTAGTTGGCCTGCTCGATGAGCACGGCGTCGGCCACGTCGCCGAGCGGCGCGGGCTTGAGCTTCTTGAGGTTGTCGATGGCGCGCGTGACGATGCCGTTCTTCGGGCCTTCTTTTGCGGCCAGGTCGAACAGCACCACCGGCACCCGCACATTGACGAGGTGGGCCGCGATCTGCGCACCCATGACGCCGGCGCCGAGCACGGCGACCTTCTTCACTTGAAATCGGGACATGTTGATTGGTATTTCCTGGATTGATGACGCGGCGGCCTACTGGACTCGATTCCAGGTCTGGGTGCGCCAGAAGGGCCCCAGGTAGCCGCGCACTTCGAGCTTCTTGCCGCCGTCGATGGGCGTGAAGCTCGCTCGGTATTCCTTGCCGTTTTCCGGGTCGAGGATCTTTCCGCCTTCCCAGACGTCCTTGCCTTCGGCTTTCTTGCCGCCTCGGATGATCTCGAGCCCCGCAATGGGCTTGCCCTTGCGGTCGTCGGTGCACTCATCGCAGATCGCGTCGGCCTTGGTGTCTTTCCGGAGCGACTTCTCGATGCGGCCGATGAGCGCGCCGCCCGCTTCGCCGATGCGGATCTCGGCCTTGGCCTCGCCCGTCTTGTCGTCGACGTTGCGCCACAGCCCCACCGGAGTTGACTGGGCCATCGCCGTGGCGGAGACGGCGAGGAAGACGATGGCTGCAAGCGTCGATTTCATGGGCGGTTTCCGTTCAAAGATTCAAAAAGGCGGGGACCTCAGGCCAGCGCCGCATCGGTGTCCATCAGCACCTTGCTGCCGGCACGCGCGGTGCGCATCAGCGTCGCGGTCTCGGGGAACAGCTTGGCGAAGTAGAAGCGCGCGGTCTGCAGCTTGGCGACGTAGAACGGGTCGGTGTTGCCGGCGGCAATTTCGCGTAGCGCCACCTGGGCCATGCGCGCGAACAGGTAGCCGAACACGAAGTGGCCCGCCACGCGCAGGTAGTCCACGGCCGCGGCGCCCACTTCGTCGGGGTTCTGGAAGCCCTTGAATCCGATCTCCGTCGTGAACTTGGTGAGCTGGTCGCCCAGCATGGCGATCGGGTTGATGAACTCGGCCATCTTCTCGTTCACGCCTTCCTCTTCGACCAGGCGGGCGACGAGCTTGCCGAACTTCTTGAGCGACGCGCCGTTGTTGCCCAGCACCTTGCGGCCCAGCAGGTCCAGCGACTGGATGGTGTTGGTGCCTTCGTAGATCATGTTGATGCGGTTGTCGCGCACGAACTGCTCCATGCCCCATTCCTTGATGAAGCCATGGCCGCCGAACACCTGCATGCAGGCGTTGGTGGCGATGTGGCCGTTGTCGGTGATGAAGGCCTTGACGATCGGCGTGAGCAGCGCGACCAGTTCGCCCGAGTCCTTGCGCACCTTCTCGTCCGGGTGGTGGTGCTCCTTGTCGAGCAGCAGCGTGCAGAAGATCTGCAGGGCGCGGCCGCCTTCGGCATAGGCCTTGGCGGTGAGCAGCATCTTGCGCACGTCGGGGTGCACGATGATGGGGTCGGCTTCCTTGTCCTTGGCCTTCACGCCCGAGAGCGAGCGCATCTGCACGCGGTCCTTCGCGTAGGCCAGCGCGTTCTGGTAGGCCACCTCGGTCAGGCCGAGCGACTGGTTGCCCACGCCCAAGCGCGCGGCGTTCATCATCACGAACATCGCCTGCAGGCCCTTGTTGGGCTCGCCCACCAGCGAGCCGGTGGCGCCTTCGATCACGATCTGCGCGGTGGCGTTGCCGTGGATGCCCATCTTGTGCTCGAGGCCGGCGCAGAAGATCGGGTTGCGCTCGCCGAGCGAGCCGTCGGCCTTGACCTTGTACTTGGGCACCACGAACAGGCTGATGCCCTTGCTGCCCTTGGGCGCATCGGGCAGGCGGGCCAGCACCAGGTGAATGATGTTGTCCGTCATGTCGTGCTCGCCGGCCGAGATGAAGATCTTGCTGCCGGTGATGCGGTAGCTGCCGTCGGGCTGCGGCTCGGCCTTGGTGCGCAAGAGGCCCAGGTCGGTGCCGCAATGGGGTTCGGTCAGGCACATGGTGCCGGTCCATTCGCCGGTCGTGAGCTTGGGCAGGTAGGTCTTCTTCTGCTCTTCGGTGCCGTGGGCCACCAGCGCTTCGTAGGCCCCGTGCGACAGGCCGGGGTACATGGTCCAGGCCTGGTTGGCGCTGTTGAGCATCTCGAACAGGCACTGGTTCACCACGAAGGGCAGGCCCTGGCCGCCGAAGGCCGGGTCGCACGACAGCGCGGGCCAGCCGCCCTCGACGTACCTGGCGTAGGCGTCCTTGAAACCCTTGGGCGTCTTCACCTCGTGCGTGGTCTTGTCGAGCGTGCAGCCCTCCTCGTCGCCGCTGATGTTCAGCGGGAACGTGACTTCGGCGGCGAACTTGCCGGCCTCTTCGATCACCGCGTTGATGGTGTCGGCATCGGTCTCGGCATGGGCCGGAAGCGCCTTGAGTTCATCAGCGACGTTGAGCACTTCGTGCAGCACGAACTGCATGTCGCGTACGGGTGGGTTGTAGCTAGGCATCCGGGACTCTCCTGGTCGAAAACTGGATAAAAAGGAAAAAGGAAGAACGAAAAAAGGGCCGCCCGCTCAGCGCACCGGCTTGAGACGGCGGGAAGCGGCAGGCTTGGCAGTGGCGGCCATTCCGGCCGACGGCGCTTCGGGGGTGGCACTGCGCGCCAGGATGTTGTCGAAGCCGACGTTCGCGCGGCCGATGGAGCCGGGCACTTGCAAAAAGCGCGCCTCGTAGTGCAGCGCGAGGATCAGCCCGTGGATCTCGAACGCGACCTGGCGCTCGTCGGCATCGGCGCGCAGATGGCCCTCGCTCTTGGACTGCACGATGGCGCGCAGCACGGCGGCCTGCCAGATGCTGACCGACTCCACCAGCGCATCGCGCACCGGGCCGGGACGGTCGTCGAACTCGGAAGCGCCGCTGATGTAGATGCAGCCGGAGTCGATCTCCGCCGAGGTGCGCTTCATCCAGTTGGCGAACATGGCGCGCAGGCGCGGCAGGCCGCGCGGCGCCTCCAGGGCCGGAAAGAAAACCTCTTGCTCGAAGCGCGCGTGATACTCGCGCACCACCGAGATCTGCAGCTCCTCGCGCGAGCCGAAGTGGGCGAACACGCCCGACTTGCTCATCTTCGTAATCTCGGCCACGGCGCCGATCGACAGCCCTTCGAGCCCGATCTGCGCCGCCAGCGCCAGCGCCGCGTCGACGATGACGGCCTTGGTCTGCTGGCCCTTCTGGGCGGCGCGGACCGGCTTGGCGGGAACGGCATTGACGGACATCGTGGAAGCTCCGAATAAAACGAACGGTCGTTCTATTTTGCAGGGGCTTTGCGATTTTGGCTCTCAATGACCTTCCAGCGTTGAAGGTTAATCGAAGCGGGGCGGGGCCGCCACTGCCCGCCCGGATCAGAACTCCTGCGACACCGGCCGCAGCACGACCTCGTTGATGTCCACGTCCGCGGGTTGCTCCACGGCATAGACCACGGCGCGCGCCACCGAGTCGGCCGGAATCTGGTTGGCCTCGTAGAACGCCTTCACGCCGGCCGCGCTCTCGGCGTCGCTGCTGCCGAACTTCAGCTCCGACTCGATCGCGCCGGGCGACACGATGGTCACGCGCACGCCGCTGCGGCCCATTTCCACGCGCAGCCCTTCGGAGATGGCGCGCACCGCGTGCTTGGTCGCGCTGTAGACGGTGCCGATGGGCGTGAACACCTTGAGCCCGGCGATGGACGCCACGTTGACGATGTGCCCGCTGCCCTGCGCCTGCATGCGCGGCAGCACCGCGGCAATGCCGTAGAGCACGCCCTTGATGTTGACGTCGATGGTGCGGTCCCATTCGTCGACCTTGAGCTTCTCGATCGGCGACAGCGGCATCACGCCCGCGTTGTTGACCAGCACGTCGATGCGGCCGAAGGCTTCGATGGTGGCGGCCGCGAGCTTTTCCAGGTCGGCGCGCCGCGCCACGTCGGTGGCGACGGCGATGGCCTCGCCGCCGGCCTCGCGAATCTCGGCCACCACCCTGTCAAGCCGGTCGGTGCGGCGCGCCGCAAGCACCACCTTGGCGCCGCGCGCGGCCAGGTGGCGCGCGGTCGATTCGCCGAGCCCGCTGCTCGCGCCGGTGACGATGGCGACCTTGCCGCGGATGTTGTCTTGAACGGATGTCATGGAGTTTCCTTTCGGGTGTGTTGCAGAAGAAGTGCATGCAGTGTCGAAAATCCACGCATTCCCGTAAATGAAACTCTGGCGCCTTCAGAATTCCGGAAAATGGAATACCTTTCCTGTTGAAAGCAACCCATGGCCAACCGCCTCGAAGCCCTGCGCGTGTTCTGCACCGCCGCAGCAGCCGCCAACTTTCGCGAGGCTGCCGTGCGCCTGTCGGTGTCGCCCCAGGTGGTGACGCGTGCGGTGCGCGAGCTGGAAGAAGAACTGGGCGAGCCGCTGTTCCACCGCAGCACGCGCGGCGTGCAGCTCACCGACTTCGGCCGGCAGCTTGCGGAGCGCGCGCGCGTGGCGGTCGGCGGCGTCGACGCCCTGTTCCACGAAATCGAACGGCGCACGCTGTCGCAGCACGCGGGCACGGTGCGGGTGACGGCGCCGCACATGTATGCGCGGCTCATTCCCCAAGCGCTCGCGCCGCTCTTGGCAGCGCACCCCGGTCTGGTGCTCGACCTGCGACTGTCCGAGCAGCACGCCGACGTGGTGGACGAGCAGATCGACATCGGCGTGCGCGTCGGCCCGATGCGCGATGCGCGCTTTGTTGCACGCACCGTCGGAAAGATGCCGCTCCACGTGGTGGCGGCGCCGGCGCTCATCGCACGGGTGGGCACGCCCAAGAGCCTCGATGGGCTTTCGGCATTGCCGCTCACCGCGCTGATCGACCTGAGCTCGGGCCGTCCCTGGCCGTGGGCGTTCAGCAAGCGGCGAGTCGTCACCGTGGCGTCGCCCGCTTTCGTGACCGATGACATCGATGCCGAATGCGCCGCCGTGCTGGCCGGCGTGGGCTTTGGCCAGCTCATCGGGCCGCTGGCCGAGCCCTGGCTGCAAACGGGCGCGCTGGTGCCGGTGCTGGAAGCCGACGCGCCGGAGCCATGGCCGATCAACGTCTATCGCCCGCAGCGCGCGCCGGTGCCCGCGCGCGTGCGGCTGGTGTATGACGCGCTGGTCCGGATGCTGCGATGAGCGGCCACCGCGCGCAGGCAAAAAAAAGCGCGCCGGGCTTCCGCCCGACGCGCCGTTCGTCGCCCTGCGTGGCTTAAAGCTTGAAAGGCACCACTTCCTGGCGCTGCTCGCCCAGGCCCTCGATGCCCAGCGTCATCACGTCGCCCTTCTTCAGGTAGAGCGGCGGCTTCATGCCAAGGCCCACGCCGGGCGGCGTGCCGGTGGTGATGACGTCGCCGGGCATGAGCGTCATGAATTGGCTCAGGTAGCTCACGATCTTGGCGATGCTGAAGATCATGGTCTTGGTGCTGCCGGTCTGCATGCGCTTGCCGTTGAGGTCGAGCCACATCGACAGCTTCTGCGGGTTGGGCACTTCGTCGCGCGTCACGAGCCACGGGCCGATGGGGCCGAAGGTGTCGCAACCCTTGCCCTTGTCCCAGGTGCCGCCGCGCTCGATCTGGTACTCGCGCTCGCTCACGTCGTTGATGGTGCAGTAGCCGGCCACGAAATTGAGCGCGTCTTTTTGCGAGACGTAGCGCGCGCGCGTGCCGATGACCACGCCGAGTTCGACTTCCCAGTCGCTCTTGACCGAGTTCTTGGGCAGCATGACCGGATCGTTCGGGCCCTGGATGCAGCTGGTGGCCTTCATGAAGACCACTGGCTCGGCGGGGATCGGGAGGCCCGATTCGGCCGCATGATCGGCGTAGTTCAGGCCAATGGCAATGAACTTGCCGACGTTGGCCACGGGGCTGCCGAAGCGCGGCTTGCCCCTGACCAGCGGCAGCTTGTCGACCTTCTGCTTCTGCAGCTTGGCCAGCGCGGCATCGCCGAGCTGCTCGGGTCCGATGTCCTTGACCAGCGCGCTGAGGTCGCGCAGACGGCCTTCGCCGTCGATGAGGCCGGGCTTTTCCTTGCCGGGGTTGCCATAGCGAACGAGTTTCATGTTGTCCTTTCTTGTGAGACTGAGCTATCAGTAAGTGGAGCGGCCGCCGGAGAGGTCGAACACGGCGCCAGTGGAAAACGAGCAATCTTCGGTGCAGAGCCAGCAAACCATGGCCGCAATCTCTTCCACCGTGCCGAAGCGGCCCATGGGAATCTTCGAGAGCATGAACGCGATGTGCTCCGGTGTCATCTGGTCGAAGATGGCGGTCTTCACCGCGGCGGGCGTCACGCAGTTGACGCGAACGCCGGTGTCAGCCAGCTCCTTGCCCAGCGACTTGGTGAGCGCGATGACCGCCGCCTTGCTCGCACTGTAGGCGCTGGCGTTCGGGTTGCCCTCCTTGCCGGCCACGGAGGCGATATTGACGATGCGGCCGTAGCCCTGGGTGCGCATCTGCGCCACCACTTCGCGGCAACAGAGAAAGACGCCGTTGATGTTGACGTCCATCACCTGGCGCCAGTCATCCGCGGGGTAGTCCCACAGCTTGACGTTGGGGCCGGTGATGCCGGCGCTGTTGACCAGCGCATCGATGCGTGGCGCATGCGCCAGCGTGGCGGCCACGGCCGCAGCCACCGAAGGCTGCTGCGCCACGTCCACCTTGACGGCAAAGGCCTTGGCACCCAGCGCCGAGCAGGCCGCCGCCGCGGCGGCCTCGTCGCGGTCCCAGAGCGTGACGCTGCCGCCCGATGCGATCAGCCGCTCTGCAATGCCGAAACCCAGCCCCGCCGCGCCGCCGGTCACCACTGCGTGGCGGCCGGCGAAGTCGAGCTGGTTCATATGGTCAGGCCGCCGTCGACCGTGAAGGCCTGGCCGGTCGCGAACACCGATTCGTCGCTCGCAAGGAACACCACCACGGGCGCGATCTCCTCGGCCTGCGCGAGCCGCCCCATCGGCTGGCGCGCGATGAAGGCCTTGCGGGCCGCCTCGGGATCTTCGTTGGCGTTGATGCGGTCGCCCAGCGACGGCGTATCGACCGTGCCGGGGCAGACGGCGTTGCAGCGGATGCCGCGCGTCACGTAGTCGGCCGCCACGCTCTTGGTGAGGCCGAGCACCGCCGCCTTGGTGGTGCCGTAGACGAAGCGGTTGGGCAGGCCCTTCATGCTCGAGCAGACGCTCGCCATGTTGATGATGCTGCCGCGCCCGGCCGCCAGCATGCCGGGCAGCACGGCCTGGATGGTCCAGAACTGCGCCCGCACGTTGAGGTTGAAGGCGAACTCCAGGTCCTTGTCGGTGGCGTCGAGCGCGGTGCCGTTGTGCACCACGCCGGCGCAGTTGAACAGCACGTCGAGCGCGGGAAGGCTCTTGAAGAAGGCGCCGATCGCGTCCTTGTCCAGCACGTCGAGCCGGGCCGTGCGCACGTTGGCAACGCCCGCGTAGCGCTCGAGCAGCTTCTCGTTGACGTCGGTGGCCCACACCTGGGCGCCCTCGGCCGCCATGGCGAGCACGCTCGCGTGGCCGATGCCCTGTCCGGCCGCCGTGACGAGCGCGGTCTTGCCCTTGAGTCTCATGCATGTCTCCTAGAAAGATGGAAGCCGCCGTTCAGGGTTTGGCCCGATGGCGACGGCGCGGCGTGGATCGTATTCTGAATTGGCCTTACCACTTGTCCAATTCTGGACAACCCTTAACTTCCCGAACCCGTGCCGCTCCAGACCGTCGAACCCCAGCGCCTCTATCGCCAGATTGCCGACCAGCTCCGGGGGCTGATCGGCAAGGGCGAGTTCGCGGTCGGCGCACGGCTGCCGGCCGAGCGCGACCTGGCCAAGCAGCTCGGCGTGAGCCGGCCTTCGGTGCGCGAGGCGCTGATCGCGCTCGAGGTCGAAGGCTGGGTCGAAGTCCGCACCGGCTCGGGCGTGTACGTGCTCGACCGCTCGCGTCGCGCGGCCAAGCCGGTGGCGCCGACCGAATGGGGCCCGCTGGAGCTCATCCGCGCGCGCCGCGTGATCGAGGGCGAGACCGCCGCCATTGCGGCCACCGTCGGCAAGCGCAAGGACGTCGATGCGATGACGCGCGCGATCAAGACGATGAGTGCACTGGCCGACCGCGAGATCCTGCCGCTCGAGGGCGACCGCGAATTTCACGTGGCCATCGTCAATGCCAGCGGCAACACGGTGCTGGTGGAGACGGTGCAGAGCTTCTGGGATTCGCGCAACGGGCCGATCTTCACGCGGCTGGGCGGCTACTTCGAAACCGTGGCCTCCTGGCGTTCGGCCATTGCCGAGCACGAGGCCATCCGCGACGCCGTGGCGGCCCGCGACGCCGAGGCCGCGCGTGCCGCGATGCATGCCCACATGGACAACTCGCACCAACGATTCAGCGCGAGCTGGCGCCGCGCGAAAGCCTCTTGAACGGCCAGCGATTTTTCTTCAGACCATAAAAGGAGACCGACAAATGATCAGCAAACGCAACACCCTCAAGGCCATTGCCGCTTGCGCCCTGGCCGCAACCGCGCTGGGCGCGACCGGCATCGCCGGCGCACAGACCAAGCTCAAGTGGGCGCATGTGTACGAAACCTCGGAGCCGTTCCACAAGTACTCGGTGTGGGCCGCGGAAGAAATCAAGAAGCGCACCAACGGCAAGTACGACATCCAGGTGTTTCCGGCATCGAGCCTGGGCAAGGAGTCGGACATCAACCAGGGCCTGACGCTCGGCACGGTCGACATCGTGCTGACCGGCGCCAGCTTTGCCGGCAACACCTACAAGCCGCTGGCCGTGACCTACTTTCCGTTCATCTTCCGCGACTCGGAGCACCTGCTGAAGTACGCCAAGAGCGATGTGTTCCAGGAGCTTGCCAAGGGCTACGACGACAAGAGCGGCAACCACATCACGGCGCTCAACTATTACGGCGCACGGCACGTCACCTCGAGCGCCGCCAAGCCCGTGGCCAAGCCCGAGGACATGAAGGGCCTGAAGATCCGCGTGCCCGACGCACCGGCGTACCTGGCCTTCCCCAAGGCGCTGGGCGCCAACGCCACGCCCATCGCGTTCGCCGAGGTCTACCTTGCGCTGCAGAACAACACGGTCGATGCGCAGGAAAACCCGCTGCCCACCATCGAGGCCAAGAAGTTCTTCGAGGTGCAGAAGAACATCTCGCTCACCGGCCACATCATCGATTCGCTCTTGACCGTGGTCTCGGGCCAGCTGTGGGGCAAGCTCTCGGCCGACGAGAAGAAGATCTTCACCGAGGTGATGCAGGAAGCCGCCGAGAAGACCGGCCGCGACATCATCGCGTCGGAAGCCCGCCTGACGGAAGAGTTCAAGAAGCGGGGCAACAACGTGATCACGGTCGACAAGGCCGCGTTCCGCGAGGCCGTGCTGAAGAACACCAAGCCCACGGACCACGGCTACCGCCAGCAGGACTACGACCGGATCATTGCCATCAAGTAAGCCCAGGCGACCTGCACCAGGACCGGAGACACCCAGCGCATGAACGAACAGAAGATCATCGACGACGAGGGCCACTTTCACGCGGAAGACGAGGCCGTCGACCTGTCGCCCACCATCGCCGAGGGATGGATCGCGCTCGCGATCTTCTGGATGCTCGGGCTCACGGTGTTCTACCAGTTCGTCACGCGCTACGTGATGAACGACTCGGCCGCCTGGACCGAGGAGGTGGCGCGCTACATGCTGATAGCCGTGGTCTTCATCGGCGCGGCCATCGGCGTGGCGAAGAACAACCAGATCCAGGTCGATTTCTTCTACCGCCACATGCCGCCGGCCATGGGCCGCTGGCTGTCGCGCGCGGTCGACGTGCTGCGCACCGCGTTCTTCGTCGCGGCCGTGGTCATGACGGTGCAGATGATGCTGAAGATTGGCAACAACACGCGCATGACCATCGTCGATGCGCCGATGAACATCGTCTACGGCCTGTGCCTGTTCGGCTTCATCGCGATGACCTGGCGCTCGATCCAGGTCGCGCGCATCCACTGGAAGCGCGGCTACAGCGTGCTCGAACGCCCCGAATCCACCCTCGCCGATCGCTGAGCCCGACGAGAACAACCGCATGCTCAAAATATTCTTCCTGGTCTTCATGGCCGGCGGCATCCCCGTGGCCGTGGCCATGGCCGGCGCCTCGCTGGCCTACATCCTCGTGAGCGGCAGCCTGCCGCCCTTCGTCGTCATCCACCGCATGGTGAGCGGGATCGACAGCTTTCCGCTGCTGGCGGTGCCCTTCTTCATCCTGGCCGGCAACCTGATGAACAACGCGGGCATCACCACCCGCATCTACAACTTCGCGCTCGCGCTGGTCGGCTGGCTCAAGGGCGGGCTCGGCCATGTGAACGTGCTCGGCTCGGTGATCTTCGCGGGCATGAGCGGCACGGCCATTGCCGACGCCGCGGGCCTCGGCACGATCGAGATCAAGGCCATGAAGGAGCACGGCTACTCGACCGAATTCGCGGTCGGCGTGACGGCCGCCTCGGCCACGCTGGGCCCGATCATCCCCCCGAGCCTGCCGTTCGTGATCTACGGGATGATGGCCAACGTGTCGGTGGGGGCACTGTTCCTCGCGGGCATCCTGCCCGGCGCGCTGCTGGCCATCCTGATGATGCTGACGGTGGCCTACTTCGCGCATCGCAACGGCTGGGGCGGCGACGTCAAGTTCTCCAGCACGCGCTTCTTCAAGGCGATGTGCGAGCTGGCCGTGGTGATCGGCTGGCCGCTCCTGATCTGGCTCCTGGTGTCCAAGCTGGGCACCCCGCCGCAGCTCACGGTATTCGCGGGCCTGGCATCGCTGTTCGTGCTCGACCGGATCTTCAAGTTCGAGGCGCTGCTGCCGATCATGACGCCGGTGCTGCTGATCGGCGGCATGAGCACGGGCCTGTTCACGCCCACCGAAGGCGCGATCGCGGCCTGCGTGTGGGCCATGATCCTCGGCTTTGCCTGGTACAAGACGCTGTCCTGGAAGATGTTCGTCAAGGTCTGCCTGGACACCATCGAGACCACGTCCACCGTGCTGTTCATCGTGGCCGCGGCGTCCATCTTCGGCTGGATGCTCACGGCCACCGGCGTGACCACCGACATCGCGAGCTGGGTGCTCGGCTTCACCAAGGAAGCCTGGGTGTTCCTGCTGCTGGCCAACCTGCTGATGCTGTTCGTGGGCTGCTTCCTGGAGCCGACGGCGGCCATCACCATCCTGGTGCCGATCCTGCTGCCGATCGCCACCCAGCTGGGCGTGGACCCGATCCACTTCGGCCTGGTGATGGTGCTGAACCTGATGATCGGCCTGCTGCATCCGCCGATGGGCATGGTGCTCTTCGTGCTTGCGCGCGTGGCGGGCCTGAGCTTCGAGCGCACGACGATGGCCATCCTGCCGTGGCTCATTCCGCTGCTGCTGGCACTGGTCGTGATCACCTATGTGCCTTCATTGGTACTGTGGCTGCCGAAAATGTTCTTCTAGTCCAACCCGAAACGAGTTCCACGATGAATCCCTTCATTCGCCTGCATCCGGCCGACGATGTCGTGATCGCGCGCAGCCAGCTGGTCGGCGGCGCCAAGGTCGAAGACTTTGCCGTGCGCGGCCTGATCCCCGCCGGCCACAAGGTGGCGGTGCGCGCCATTGCCGCCGGCGAGCCGGTGCGCCGCTACAACCAGATCATCGGCTTCGCGAGCAAGCCGATCGCGCCCGGCGAGCACGTGCACACGCACAACCTCGACATGGGCCCCGACAAGGGCGACTTCGAGCGCGACTACGCCTTCGGCGCCGACGTGAAGCCGGCACCGGCCCGGCGCGAGGCCACCTTCATGGGCATCAAGCGCGCCGACGGCCGCGTGGCCACGCGCAACTACATCGGCGTGCTCACGAGCGTGAACTGCTCGGCCACCGCGGCGCGCGCCATTGCCGACCACTTCTCGCGCAAGACCAATCCGGCGGCGCTGGCCGACTACCCGAACGTCGACGGCATCGTGGCGCTCACGCATGGCACCGGCTGCGGCATGGACACGCAGGGCATGGGCATGCAGATCCTGGAGCGCACGCTCACGGGCTATGCCACGCACCCGAACTTCGCGGGCGTGCTGGTGGTGGGCCTGGGCTGCGAGGCGAACCAGATCAATGCCTGGCTCGCGACCGGGCACCTGGCCGAGGGCGAGAACTTCCGCACCTTCAACATCCAGGACACCGGCGGCACGCGCAAGACGGTCGAAAAAGGCATTGCGCTCATCAACGAGATGCTGCCGCGCGCCAACGCAGCGAAGCGCGAGCCGTGCAGCGCGGCGCACATCACCATCGGCCTGCAGTGCGGCGGCTCCGATGGCTATTCGGGCATCAGCGCGAACCCGGCGCTGGGTGCCGCGGTCGACCTGCTGGTGGCGCACGGCGGCACCGCCATCCTGAGCGAAACGCCCGAGGTCTACGGCGCCGAGCACCTGCTGACGCGGCGGGCCGTGAAGCGCGAAGTCGGCCAGAAGCTGGTGGACCGCATCAAGTGGTGGGAGCACTACACCGAGATCAACGAGGGCGAGATGAACAACAACCCCTCGCCGGGCAACAAGGCGGGCGGGCTCACGACGATCCTCGAAAAATCGCTCGGCGCGGTGGCCAAGGGCGGCACCAGCAACCTCGAGGCGGTGTACGAATACGCCGAACCCGTCACCGCGCACGGCTTCGTCTACATGGACACGCCGGGCTACGACCCGGTGAGCGCGACCGGACAGGTGGCCGGCGGCGCGAACGTCATCTGCTTCACGACCGGGCGCGGCTCGGCCTACGGCTGCGCGCCCTCGCCCTCGCTCAAGCTCGCGACCAACTCGGCGCTGTGGCAGCGGCAGGAAGAAGACATGGACATCAACTGCGGCGAGATCGTGGACGGCACGAGTTCGATCCAGGAGATGGGCCAGCGCATCTTCGAACTGGTGCTCGCCACCGCCTCGGGAGAACCGTCCAAGAGCGAAAAACATGGCTACGGCCAGAATGAATTCGTGCCGTGGCAAGTCGGCGCGGTGATGTAAGGAACCTATGCCCCAGACTCTTCCAGCCTCCGCCCTCCGGACGCAATGCGCCCGCATCCTCGAAGCCGCCGGCAGCACGCCGGCCGAAGCCGCGCAGGTGGCCGGCAACCTCGTGCTGGCCAACCTGAGCGGGCATGACTCGCACGGCGTGGGCATGCTGCCGCGCTATGTCGATGCGGTCGCCGAAGGGGGCCTGGTGCCCAACGCATCGGTCAAGGTCAATGCCGACATCGGCACGTTGCTCGCGCTCGATGGCCAGCATGGCTATGGGCAGATCGTCGGCGTGCAGGCGATGGAGCTCGGCATCGCGCGCGCCGCACAGCATGGCAGCTGCATCTTCACGCTCGCCAATGCGCACCACCTGGGCCGCATCGGGCATTTCGCCGAGATGGCGACGGCCGAAGGGCTGGTCTCGATGCACTTCGTCAACGTGCTCTCCCGGCCCGTGGTGGCACCGTGGGGCGGCGGCGACGGGCGCTTCGGCACCAACCCGTGCTGCATCGGGATTCCGCTGGCGGGGGCCGAGCCTTTCCTGCTCGACTTTGCGACCAGCCGCGTGGCGCAGGGCAAGATGCGCGTTGCCCACAACAAGGGCGAGAAGGTGCCCGACGGCTACCTGATCGACGAGCGCGGCGCGCCCACCAACGACCCCGGCGTGGTGGTGGTGCCGCAGGCCAACGGCCTCTTCGGCGCGCTCATGACCTTCGGCGAGCACAAGGGCTACGGCATGGCGATGGCATGCGAGCTGCTGGGCGGCGCGCTCACGGGCGGTGGCACCTGGCACCGGCCGGCCGACACCGCGCGGACGGTACTCAACGGCATGCTGACGATCCTGATCGACCCGGCCAAGCTGGGAACACAGGCCAGTTTCGCAGCGGAAGCAACCGCGTTCGTCGAGTGGCTGCGCCAAAGCCCGCCGGGCGAAGGCTTCGACCAGTTGCAGATCGCCGGCGAGCCGGAGCGTGCCGCGCGCGTGGCGCGCGAGCGCGACGGCATCTGGCTGGACGATGCGACCTGGGGAGAGATCGTCGCGGCCGGCTCGAAGGTGGGCGTGGCGGTGGCGTAGCAGCCGGCCGGCGCGCGCCTAGCGGCGTGCGTTGCGCGACTTCTGGCTCAGCACGATCGCGATGCCGCCAAGGATGGCCACCGACGCGGCCGCGAGCCGCGGCGTGATCGCTTCCGACAGCAGCAGCACGCCGCCGATGGCCGCCAGGAGCGGCACCGACAGCTGCACCGTGGCCGCCTGCATGGCCGACAGGCGGGCGAGCGCGGCATACCAGATGACGTAGCCGAGGCCCGAGGTCAAGGCACCGGATGCCACGGCGAGCGCGATGCCGGCCGCGTCCGCATGGGCCCGCGCGGCAAAGGCGAGGCTCAGCGCGAGCGCGAGCGGCACGGCCCGAAGAAAGTTGCGGGAGGTGGCCGCCAGCGGGTCGGCCACGCCGCGGCCCCGCAGCGAATACACGCCCCACGCCACGCCGGCGATGGCCATCAGCACGGCCCCCAGCAGCGGCGGCGCCGCAACACCGGGCAACACCAGGTAGACCAGCCCGCCGGCCGCCAGGATGAAGCCCAGCCAAGCGAGCGGACCGAAGCGCTCGCCGCCGCCCAGGCCCGCGCCGAGCATCGTGAGCTGGACCGCGCCGAACAGGATCAGCGCGCCCGTGCCTGCCGGCAGGCTGAGGTAAGCGAAAGAAAAGAATGCGACGTAGGCGAACAGCATCGCCGCAGCGAGCCAGTCGGCGCGCGCGGCCGGCGACGGGTGCGCCCTGAACCGCACCACGAGGGCCAGCGTGAGCGCGCCCGAGACCAGCCGGATGCTGCCGAAGCTCGCCGGATCGATGCCCTGGTGCTGCAGCGCCAGCCTGCACAGCAGCGAGTTGGCCGCGAAAGCGACCATGGCGGCCGCGGTGAGACCTGCGGTCTGCAGAAGGGATGGGGCAGCGCGTGCCCCGGACACCGCTTCAGACATGGGACACCACCATGAATGCGGCCCAGCCCAGCAGCGCATACCCGAGCGGCGCGCTCAGCCGATGGCCCCAGGGGACGTTCTTTTCCAAGGCCATGACAGCGGCCAGCAGCAGCATCCAGCCCAGGCTGACGGTCCCCAGCGCGAACATCAGCAGCATCAGCGCCCAGCAGCAGCCCACGCAGAACAGGCCGTGGTGCATGCCCAGCGCCAAGGCATGGCGGGACTGCGCCTGGCCGCCACGCCAGTGCTCGATGACGAAGCTCAATGGCGTGCGGCACTTTTCGAGGCACCGGTGCTTGAGGCGGCTGAACTGGAAGGCGCCGGCCAGCGCGATGGTGGCGGCGCCGATCACCCAGCCATGCCAGGCCAGCGTGGGCGCGCTCGCGAGCAGTGCCAGCACCGCGCTGTGCACACCATGCGCCAGCAGCCCGAAGGCACCCCAGACCACCATGTAGCCGAGCCCCAGCATCGCGAGCAGGCGCGCGTGGTCGGCGCGACCCGTGGTCAGGCGGTCGAAGGCATTGAAGAGCGGCAGCGTGGTCGGCAGCATCATGGCCATTGTCATGAGGATCCACGCCACCGCATAGAGCACCGCGGGCACGATCACGCCGCCGGCAGGCACGGCCTGGCACAGGAACGCGGCCGGACCCGAGACGGTCCAGTCGCCGTGCTCCAGATAGCGTCCGTAGGGGCTGCGCGTCCAGGCCCACAGCACCAGCCACGCAAGCGTGGCGAGGGCCGCAAGAACCGGCACGAACACGCGGCGGTGCCTGGAGGCACCGCCCAGCGCGGCGCTCATTGGACAACCTCCGTGCTTCGCACTGCGGTGCGAGCTTGCTTGGGGCGGCCCAGCGCGGCGCTCATTGGACAACCTCCGTGCTTCGCACTGCGGTGCGAGCTTGCTTGGGGCGGCCCAGCGCGGCGCTCATGAGTCGAACACGAAGGTGCTCTGCAGCGCGTTGTGGTTCTTGATGTCGAGGTCGATGCCCAGGGCGGGATTCTTCGACCGGTAGGTGGGCGCCTTGCCGACGAATACCGGGGCGCCGGGTACGGTGGAGAACACGGTGTCCGACAGCGTGGTCTGGCCGCCGGTGGCGCCGCGGTAGGGCTCGAGCTCGGCGTAGTAGTTGGTGCCGATCTCCAGCTCGCCCTTGCCTTCGTTCACGGTGAAGCGGATGGGCGCGCGCTCGACCGACACGACCTCGCCGATGAGCTTGGCCAGGTCGGCGATCGGTCCGCCGGCCTGGCCGGTGTAGACCCTGAGCAGCGCTTCTTCCTGCGCCTTGGAGGCGTTGTCGTCGACGAAGATCGCCGCCGTCCAGTTGCCCTGGAGGATGTTTCCGGGCACGTGCGCCACGGCCGCGATGGTGTTGCCGCCGACGTCGATGCCGTCGATGGTTCCCTTGTCGATGCGCCACGCGACGATGGTGTCGCAGGTGCCGTTGTCGGGGTCCTCGCCGATCCAGCAGGGACACAGGACGTTGCAGTTGCAGACCTCCAGCAGGCGACCTTCCAGGTGATAGCTCATACGAACCTCCGTTCTGAAGCCACACGAACACGGACTTGTCGCCGCGACTCAGCGGCAAGGGGCGCCGATCCTACGCTTCGAAAGGAAGCAAGTCGAGTGCGGCGCCCCCGGTGCCGCGCTATCGCCTGGGTACCCTCCGGCCGCTGCCCGTCAGCTGCGGCTCGCGTCGTGCGCCGGCTTGCCGACCTGCACGCTCACTTCCTCGCCCTTGAGCCTGGCCTGCACGGCCGCGATGGCCTTGTCGAGCCGCGCGCCGTAGTCGGCGTCGGCCTGGCGGAAGTAGCTCACCGCGCGGTCGATGATGTCCTGCCGCGTGACCGCGCCCAAGCCGCCCGCGATGCTGCTGATGAGCCGCTCCTTCGCCGCTTCGTCCATCAGGCGGTACAGGTCGCCGGCCTGCACGAAGTCGTTGTCCTCGGGGTGCTTCTGCCATTGGTGGCTGCCGGTCCAGCCATGGATCTCCAGCGGTGCGTAGACCGGCTCGTTGCTTTGCTTGGGCGCATCGCCGAAGCTGTTGGGCTCGTAGTTGGGGCCGCGGCCGCCGTTGCCGTCGCCGCGCATGGCGCCGTCGCGGCCATAGTTCTGCGCCGTGGTCGCGTGCGGGCGGTTCACCGGCAGCTGCGTGTGGTTGATGCCGAGGCGGTAGCGCTGGGTGTCACCGTAGCTGAACAGGCGCCCCTGCAGCATCTTGTCGGGCGAAGGACCGATGCCGGGCACGAAGTTGGCCGGGTTGAACGCGGCCTGCTCGATCTCGGCAAAGTAGTTGTCGGGGTTGCGGTCCAGCGTGAGGATGCCGATGTCGATCTTCGGGTAGTCCTTGTGCGACCAGACCTTGGTCAGGTCGAAGGGGTTGAAGCGGTAGGTCTGCGCTTCGGCCACCGGCATGATCTGGACCTGCACCTTCCAGCTCGGGAACTCGCCGCGCTCGATGGAGTGCAGCAGGTCGAGGTGGTGGTGGTTGGGGTTCTCGCCGCCCACGCGCTGCGCCTCTTCGGCCACGAAGGTTTCGATGCCCTGGTTGGTCTTGAAGTGGTACTTGACCCAGAAAGCCTCGCCCTGGGCGTTCACCCACTGGAAGGTGTGCGAGCCGAAGCCATCCATGTGGCGGTAGCTTTTGGGAATGCCGCGGTCGCCGAACAGCCAGGTGAACTGGTGCGTGGCTTCGGGCGAATGCGAGAAGAAGTCCCAGGCGTTGTTGGGCTCCTGCACGTGGCTGTAGGGGTCGCGCTTCTGCGAATGGATGAAGTCGGGAAACTTGAGCGGATCGCGGATGAAGAAGACCGGCGTGTTGTTGCCGACGAGATCGTAGTTGCCCTCTTCGGTATAGAACTTGAGCGCAAAGCCGCGCGGGTCGCGCACGGTGTCGGCCGAGCCGAGCTCCAGCGCCACCGTTGAGAAGCGCGCCAGCACTTCGGTCTTCTTGCCGACCTGGCCGAGGAACCGGGCCTTGGTCCATCTGGATACGTCGGCCGTCACCTCGAAAGTGCCGAAGGCGCCCGACCCCCGCGCATGCACCACGCGCTCCGGGATGCGCTCGCGGTCGAAGCGGGCCAGCTTCTCGATCAGGTGGTGGTCCTGCATCAGCACAGGGCCGTTCACGCCGGCGGTCTGCGACTGCTGGTTGTTCTCGACGGGCGCGCCGTTTTCGGTGGTGAGTTTGCGGGAGTCAGTCATGGGTGGGCTTTCCTCTTGGTTGTCGAAGCCCATGCATTCTCCCAATGGATGCAGCATTGCGGCATCACATCGGACTATCGCCTCGATAGGCGTCCGGTCCGCCTGCCCCGCCCCGCCGTCCCGCCGCGCGGCCTAGACGATCAGCGCGATCGTGGCTTCGAGGTGCTCCGAAGGCGCGCGGCGGAAGCCCGAGCGCGCGAAGCGCTGCAGCTGGCCGACCACGAAGGCCGTGAGTGCGGCGGCGCGCACCTGGGCGTCCACCGTCGGGGTGGTGGAGCCGTCCGCGCTGGCGGCACCGCGAAGCACCTGCCGCAGCGTGGCTTCGATCTTGTCGAAGAATTGGTTCATGCGCTGCTGGAGCCGCTCGTTCTCGAACACCAGCGCGTCGCCCACCATGACGCGCGTCATGCCCGGATTGCGCTCGGCAAATTGCACCAGCAGCGTGAGGATCCGAGCCGCCTGCTGGGCCCCCGTGGCGCCTTCGCGTTCGAGGATCTGGTTCACCAGCGTGAAGACGCTCTGCTCGATGAAGTCGATCAGGCCCTCGAACATCTGGGCCTTGCTGGCAAAGTGGCGGTAGAGCGCGGCCTCGCTCACATCCAGCCGCGCGGCCAGTGCCGCGGTCGTCACACGCTCGGCGCCGGGTTGCTCGAGCATGGCGGCCAGCGCCTGCAGGATCTGCACGCGCCGCTCTCCCGGCTTGGGACGCTTTCGCGCCGGAGCTGCTGTGGTCGGCGTCTCCGTCGAGGTTTCTACGCCGGGGTAGCCTGTCTCATCGTTCTGCATGGAAGCGCGTGCAAAGATGTAATCAATTGATTCTCGCACAGGGCCGCTCGCAGTAAGCGCGTGCAAACCAGCCCCGGGAAAGCTCGTACAGAATCAGGTCCTGCAAACAGAAGAAAGAGTCCACATGGTCCAAAGCAGCGTTCTGGTGACCGGCGGGGCAGGCTTCATTGGCAGCCACACATGCGTGGCGCTGGCGGCCGCCGGATACACACCGGTCATTCTCGACAACCTGGGCAACAGCGACGCCCGTGTGCTGGATCGGCTGCGCCGGATCACGGGCAGTGCGCCGCGGCTGATCGAGGGCGACGTGCGCGACAAGGCGCTGCTGGACCGGGTGCTGGCCGGGGAGCGCTTCTCGGCCGTGATCCACTTCGCGGGCCTCAAGGCCGTCGGCGATTCGGTGGCCGACCCGCTCACCTACTATGACAACAACGTGCACGGCAGCCTGGTGCTCGCCGCAGCCATGCAGCAGGCCGGCGTCCACACATTGATTTTCTCGTCGTCGGCCACGGTGTACGGTGAGCCCGACCACTCGCCGATTCCCGAAGACGCACCCTGCCGGCCGGCGAATCCCTATGGCCGCTCCAAGCGCATGGTGGAAGAAGCGCTGGCCGACCTGCACCATGCGCAACCGGGCTGGCGCATTGCCCTGCTGCGGTACTTCAATCCGGTAGGCGCGCACGAGAGCGGGCTCATCGGCGAGCACCCGCACGGCAAGCCGAACAACCTGATGCCCTTCGTGTGCCAGGTGGCGGTGGGGCAGCGCGACAAGCTGCTCATCCACGGCAACGACTATCCGACGCCCGATGGCACCGGCGTGCGCGACTACGTGCATGTGATGGACCTGGCCGAGGGTCATGTCGCGGCCTTGCGGCATGCGGAAAAACAGGCGGGCCTGGTCACGCTGAACCTCGGCACGGGCCATGGCGCCTCGGTGCTCGAGGTGGTGCACGCCTTCGAGCGCGCGAGCGGGCGGCCGCTGGCGTATGAGGTCGGCCCGCGGCGTCCCGGCGACGTGCCCGCGTACTGGGGCGATCCATCGCTGGCAGCGGCGACCCTGGGCTGGCGCGCGCGGCGCGGGCTCGACCAGATGTGCGCGGACAGCTGGCGCTGGCAGCAGGGCAATCCGAACGGCTACCAGTAGCGGCCCGGCAGAGCCCGCGCGCGCTCAGCGGGCGCGGATCATCGTGCCGTAGGCCTGGTCGGTCAGGATCTCGAGCAGCATGGCGTGGGGCACGCGGCCGTCGATGATGTGCACCGCGTTCACGCCGCTCTTGGCGGCATCGAGCGCGCCTTCGATCTTGGGCAGCATGCCGCCCGAGATGGTGCCGTCGGCGAACAGGTCGTCGATTTCGCGCGCGCTGAGGTTGGTGAGCAGATTGCCGTTCTTGTCGAGCACGCCGGGCGTGTTGGTCAGCAGCATGAGCTTCTCGGCCTTGAGCACGGTGGCCAGCTTGCCGGCGACGACGTCGGCATTGATGTTGTAGCTCTCGTTCTCCTCGCCGAAGCCGATCGGGCTGACCACGGGGATGAAGGCGTCATCCTGCAGCGCCTTCACCACGCTGGGGTCGATGGAGACGATGTCGCCCACCTGGCCCACGTCATGCTGCAGGTTGGGATCGGCGCGGTCCGCCATCTTGAGCTTTTGCGCGCGGATCATGCCGCCGTCGCGCCCCGTGAGGCCCACGGCCTTGCCGCCGGCCTGGTTGATCAGGCCCACGATGTCCTGCTGCACTTCGCCGGCGAGCACCCACTCGACCACTTCCATGGTTTCGGCATCGGTCACGCGCATGCCCTGGATGAAGCTGCCCTTCTTGCCCAGGCGGTTGAGCGCCGCCTCGATCTGGGGGCCGCCCCCGTGCACCACCACGGGGTTCATGCCGACCAGCTTGAGCAGCACCACGTCTTCCGCAAAGTCGGCCTGCAGGGCCGGGTCGGTCATGGCGTTGCCGCCGTACTTGATGACGATGGTCTTGCCGTGGAACTTGCGGATGTAGGGCAGGGCCTGGGCCAGGATCTCGGCCTTGTCGCGCGGGGGAATGTTGAGGACGGGGTCGGTCATGGGCGGTCAGGCTCCAAAGCGAAGGACGATGGGAGAAATTCTCGCAAAGAAAGTGCGGTCAGGGGCGCAGCCAGCGTGGCACCTTGAAGCGCACGATCATGAGGTACGCGCCGACGTAGGTGGTGACGAACAGCAGGCAGAACAGCATGAGCACGATGGTGTTGTTCCAGAACAGCACGCGCCGGCACCACCGACAGCGCCGCGAACATCCAGAGATACGGCGAGGTCCGGTTGTTGCGAGCGAGCAATTGCCGCGCCTCGTCGTCGGCAAAGGCCACCCGCACGATGCGGCGGAAGATCAGCTGGTGAAAGTGCAACGCATCGGCCGTGCCGGGCGACTGCCCGCGCGCCAGCTTGCGGTAGATGGAAAACAGCGTCTCCCAGACCGGGTAGATCAGCAGCAGCATCGGAAACCATGGCGACACCACGCGGTGCCGCTGCACCAGCGTCACGCAGGCCACGGCGATGACCATGCCCCAGACGTAGGCCCCGCCGTCGCCGGCGAAGATCTTGCCGCGCGGATAGTTCCAGATCAGGAAGCCGACGGTCGCGCCGACCAGGCACACCATCATCGCCGCGAGCTGGCGGTCGCCCACCTGCAGCGCCACGTGCGAGATGGCCAGGCAGACCAGCACCGCCACGGTGCCCGCCAGCCCGTTGTAGCCGTCGATGATGTTGAAGGCATGCGGCAGGCCGCCGATGGCCAGGGCCGCGAACAGCACGGCGCCATACGGCACCATGGCCAGCCAGCCATCGACCGCCCCGATGCCCGTTCGCGACAGGCTGAGCCCCAGCACCCAGCACGCCAGCAGCGCGGAGCCGATGGTGAGCCCGAGCCGGTAGCGCACCCGGACGTTCTGCGTCACGTCTTCGGCAATGCCCGCGAGCACGGCGGGTGCAATGCACAGCAGCGTGAGCATCGAGGTCTTGACCGGCCACGACACGTTGAACGGATCGCTGCCCGTGATGCCCGAGGCCAGCCACGCCGCGCCCATGCCGAGCAGGATGCCTGCCCCGCCGAGCCGCGGCACGTGGCCCTTGTGGAAGCGCTGGGGCATGTCGGTGCCGTAGAGCCGCGCATGCCGGCGCGCGCGGCGCATGAACAGCTGGACCGCGAAGGCCGAGACGAAAAAACTGATGACGATCAGAGCAATCATGTGTGGGTGTCGGGAACCCTAGAATTCCCGAGCGAAATTAGACCATGCCAGCGCCCTCCCCCTTCCAACCCCCGATCACCGTTTCGATCGTCAGCCACGGCCAGCTCGCGCTGGTGCTGCCGCTGCTCGAGCAACTCGACCGCTTCAGCCGCAGCTCGACGGCCAAGGTGGTGCTCACGATCAACATCCCCGAACCCGACCTGCTGGCCGGCCGGACATGGGGGTTTGCCGTCGAGCGGATCGACAACGCGAGCCCCAAGGGGTTCGGGGCCAACCACAACCAGGCGTTCGGGCATTGCGAAACGCCCTGGTTCCTGGTGCTGAACCCGGACATCCGGCTGGATGGCGACGTGCTGGCCCCGCTGGTCGCACAGGCCCGGCCCGACGCCGGCCTGTTGACGCCGCGCATCCTCGAGCCGGGCAAGAGCACCCCCGAGCAGCACCGCGCGATCATCACGCCGCTGGAAATCGTCACCCGGCGCAAGCCCGGCTATGCACGCCCCGCGGTCCCCGACTGGATCCCGGGCCTGTTCATGCTGTTTCGAAGCCGTGCCTACCGCGAGATCGGCGGCTTCGACGAGCGCTTCTTCATGTACGGGGAGGATTTCGACATCTGCGCCCGGACGCGGCTCGCCGGCTGGCAGCTGCAGGTGGGCGAAGACCTGCTCGCGCGCCACGAGGCCCAGCGCGCCAGCCGCAGCAGCAGGAAGCACCTGTACTGGCACGTGACCAGCCTGCTGAAGGTGTGGAGCTCGGCGGTGTTCTGGCGCTACCTGCGGGCACGACCCCGCCAGTCCTGATAAAGGCGCTTTTTGCGTTTGCGAAGACAATCCGGGGCCGGGAAGCCGGAGCCAAGCCGCTTTTCCCTCCCACACGACGACGATGACGACCACCAGCAGCCCGACATCCCCGCAGGAACACGCCCACCTGGTTCACCCCAAATACCGACCCGACATCGACGGCCTGCGCGCCGTCGCCGTGCTTTCGGTGCTCGGCTACCACGCGTTTCCGCAGTGGATCAAGGGCGGCTTCATCGGCGTGGACATCTTCTTCGTCATCTCGGGTTTCCTGATCACCACGATCATCCTGGGGAGCTTCGAGGGCGACGGGTTCAGCTACCGCGAGTTCTACGCGCGCCGCGTGAAGCGCATCTTCCCGGCGCTGGTGCTGGTGCTGGCGGCCACCTTTGCCTTCGGCTGGTATTCGCTGCTGCCGAACGAATGGGAGCAGCTCGGCAAGCACGTGGCCGCGGGCGCGGGCTTTGTCTCGAACTTCGCGTTCTGGAACGAAGCCGGCTACTTCGACAACGCGGCCGAGACCAAGCCGCTGCTCCACCTGTGGTCGCTGGCCATCGAGGAACAGTTCTATATCTTCTGGCCCGTGCTGATCGGCCTGGCGTGGAAGCGCAAGTGGCGCGTGCTCGCGGTGGTGGGCATCGTGGCGGCCATGTCGTTCCTGCTCAATGTCTCGACCATCCACAGCCACCGCACGGCCGCGTTCTATTCGCCGCTGTCGCGTTTCTGGGAGCTGATGATCGGCGGCATGCTGGCATACATGCGGCTGCACCGGCCACTGCCCAAGCCGGGCTGGGGACGCCATGCCCAATCGATTGCCGGTCTCGTGCTGATCGGCCTCGGGCTGGCCTACATCCGCGGCGGCAAGGCGTTTCCGGGCTTCTGGGCCATCCTGCCCACGCTGGGGGCGTTCTATTGCATCGCGGCCGGCCCGACCGGCGTGCTCAACCGCTACGTGCTCGCCTCCAAGCCGATGGTGTGGGTCGGCCTGATCAGCTACCCGCTCTACCTGTGGCACTGGCCCCTGCTGGTCTACGCACGCATCGTCGAGGGCGATGTACCCTCCAATGGCCTGCGCGCGCTGATGCTGCTGGCGGCCTTCGTGCTGGCCTGGCTCACCTACCGCTTTGTCGAGCGCGGGTTGCGCCGAAGCGAGAACAACGCGGTGGTCCCGGTGCTGGTGGCCGTGATGGTGGGCTTCGTCGTGCTGGGCACCCTGGCGGCCACGCGCTACTACGTGGGGCGCCATAGCGATCCCTACTTCAACAAGACCGCCGCGGCCGCCAAGGACTGGGGCTACCCCGACGGGCTGAGCCCCATCAAGGTCGATGGCGAGGTGCTGCAGCAGATCGGCCACGGCAAGCGCCGGGTGCTGTTCTTCGGCGACAGCCACATCGAGCAATACGGCCCGCGCGCGGTGGAACTGGCCAAGATCGCGCCCGACACGCTCGACTCCATCTCGTTCGCCACCTGGGGCGCCTGCCCGCCCATTCCCAACGTGGTCGACGAAAAGAACAACCTGTGCGGCGAGCGCCGCGACGGCGCCATGCGGCTGGCCATCAGCGACAAGTTCGATGCGGTGGTGTTCGGCGGCTGCTGGAACTGCTACTTCTCCGAAACGGGCAAGGCGAATGCCGCCAATGCCGAGGCGGACCGCTACTACTACTCCGACGGCAAGACCCGGCGGCGCTTCATGGGCGGCGGCGGCGTGGACTTTGCGCTCAACATGCTCGAAGCCGTGATGACGAACCTAGCCAAGCACAAGCAGGTGTACCTGGTGCTGGACAACCCGGTGGGCGAAGGCTACGGGCCCGAGGAATTCATCAAGGGAGGCCGGCTGGGCAACATGAGCGTTGCGCAGATGTCGCCGACGACGCCATGGGTGCCGGCGCAGAAGGCACTCCACGAACGCATGCGCCAGATCGCGATCCGGAGCGGGGCGATCGTGATCGACCCCATCCCGACCCTTTGCAGGGGCGACCAATGCACCCGGGCGGATGCCGATGCCACGCCCATCTACAAGGACGCGGGACACTTGCGGGCCGAGTACGTGCGCAAGTTCGCGACGTACATCGACGTGGCGATGAGCACGCAGAAGCCGCCGCAAACTGGTGCGGCGCCTCCGCCCCCGTCGCGCTAGGCTTCAGGAATAGAGCTTGCGCAGGCTCCGGATGCCAGGGAGGCGCGTGACGGCGCCCACCAGGCGCACCAGCCCCGGCGAGCTGTGCCGCAGCAGGAACAGCGTGAGCCGCAGGCGCAGCTTCTTCTTGCGGCCCACGTAGGGGTTGGCCAGCACCATCGCACCGTACTCGAAGAGGATCGCGCTCATCTCTTCCCGGTACTGGTCGTCGTTCTTGATCGATTCGATCGCATGGTTGACGAAATACGGCTGGAAGCGCGGAACCAGGCAATCGCGAAAGTAGTAGCGGCCGCGCTGGTGCTCGTCGGGAAACATCTGCACCAGCTTCTTGAAATACTTGAAGCGGCTGCGGATCATCCGGATGCCGAACGACGTGCTGGCCGTATGGATGCACCAGACCGTGACGGCCTGGTCGACGAAGTGGTTGCTGAAGCCCTTGCGGAACACGCGCAGGAAGAGGTCGTCGTCTTCGAAGCCCATGAACTGCGAATCGAAGCCCCCGACGGCCTCGAAGGCCTTGCGGCTGATCAGCGTGGCCGAGGGCAGCACGAACATGTCGTGCCGCAGCAGGTCGTTGATGTTCTGCTTGGGATGGGTCGCATGCTCCTTGACGACGCCGGTGCGAACCACGTTGCCGTCGGCGTCGGCCTCGTACAGGTCGGCGTAGACAAAACCGAACAGCCCGTCGCCGTGGGGAATCGACGATGCGAGCGTCTCGATGTGGTTGGGCAGGTAGAAATCGTCCTGGTCCAGGAAACAGATGAAGTCGGAGGTGGAAGCCGCCACGCCGGCGTTGCGTGCGGAGCCCTGCCCTCCGTTTTCCTTGTCGATGATGCGAAACGGGTAGCGCTGCACCAGCGCGTCGAGCGCGGCGCGCTCCTCGGGGCGCGAGCCATCGTTGACGACGATCACTTCCGCCGCGGGGACCGATTGCTCGAACACGCTGCGCACGGAACGCTCGATGAAATCGGCGCCGTTGTAGAACGGGATGATCACCACGACGCTCGGCCATGGAAACGTGCGGTCGGCGGCGGGTGCGGCAGGAGGTGTCGGCAGGGTCATTGTTTTTATCTGGCTTGGCTTGGATCAGTGGGGCAGGAGCCTACACAGATTCGAAAAGATCGCGAACCACGCCACGCACGCCACGGCCGAACTTGTCGTAACGGCCCGTCATGGCTTCGCGCAGCACCGGCACGCAGCGCGCGAGCCGCGATGCCGGCAGGGCGGCCCTGAAGCGCTGGTGCTCAATCTTGCCGCGCACCTTGGCAAGGATGTCAGGCGACACCCGGTCGCCAAGCTGCAGGAGCCGCGCAAGAAGAAGCTCGGCCTTGACGGTGCGCTCGACGTGCGTGTTTCCCCTGGATGCGAGGGCCTTGCGGACCTTGCCGAAAAAGGTGTCGCGCCGCGCGCCGATCTGGTTGGATTCATGCTGGCGGTACTCGATGAGCGGCTGCTCCAGCAAGTCCACGCGGCCCACCGCGGACGCCACGATGCCCAGCCACTCGTCATGCACCCATTCGACCGGCAAGGGCAAGGCGTCCGGCAGCAGCGTGCGCCGAAACACCGTCGTCGCGCCGGTCACGAGGTTCCGGCGCAGGAACACGTCGAACGCACGCCCGCCGTGGATGCGCTCGAGTTCCGACGGGGTGACTTCGAGCGCATGGAACAACGACTGCTTCAGGTCGTTCCGGTTGGCATCGACCAGGCGCGCGTCTGTATGCAGCAGCAACAGGCTTTCGTCCTGCTGGAACTTCATTGCCATTTGTGCGAGCCGCTCGGGCATCCACACATCGTCCTGGTCGCTCAGCGCGATCAGCGCGCCGGTGCAGGCCCGGATTGCCTGCTCGAAGTTCTTGACCACGCGCAGGGGCTTGGCGTTCTCGAACACGCGCAGCGCCACCGGATGGCCCGGCCGCTCGGCGGCGCATTCGGCGATCGCCGCGCGAACCACATCGACCGAGCCGTCCTGCGAGGCATCGTCGGACAGCACGATTTCCGTTGGCGGGAGGGTCTGCAGGCAGATGCTGCGCACCTGTTCTCGCAGGAAGCGCGCGCCGTTGTGCGTGCAGAGGGCAACGGAAATCTGGAGGGAATGGGCGGTGTTCATGGAGGCATGCGCGGCGGCCACGCGAGATCGAAGTCCTCGGTATCGAGTGTCAGGTTGGGGTTGTAGGCGGGATCGTGCGCAATCAACGGAGCCCAGCGGCCCTGCATGATCGCCGCCTCGGCCGCCAACCGGCTGCGTGACTCGGCCGCCATTTCGAGGCCGCGCGAGGCGGATTCATGGTGCAGCAGCTCGGCCCAGGGCGTCCAGACGTTGCGCAGGCCCGCCTGGCGCAGGCGCAGGCAGAAATCGACGTCGTTGTAGGCAACGCCCAGGTGCGCCTCGTCGAGTCCGCCGACCTGCTCGTAGAGCGACTTGCGCACCACCAGGCATGCCGCCGTCACCGCGCTGAAGGACTGCATGAGCTGCGCCCGCCCTCCGTGGCCCGGATCCGAGCGGGCAAGATGCTTGTGCGCGTGGCCGGCAATGCCGCCGACGCCGAGAACCACGCCGCCGTGCTGGACCGTCAAGTCGGGATAGAGCAGCTTCGCGCCCACCGCGCCGACGCCGGGCTGCAGGGCGATCGACACCATCTCCGAAAGCCAGTCGGGCGAGACGACCTCGATGTCGTTGTTGAGGAGCGCCACCAGCTCTCCCCGCGCGCGTGCAACGGCTGCATTGTTCAGCGCCGAATAGTTGAACGGGCGTTCGTCCCGGATCACCGTGATGCCGGGCTGCGCATCGAGTTCGGCGAAATAAGCCAGCACCTCGGGATCGTCCGAGCCGTTGTCGACCAGCAGGATCTCGTAGCGGGGGTAGTCGGTCTCGAGCACGATGCTCTCGATGCACTGCCGCACCAGCGGCAACGCATTGCGCGTGGGGATGACCAGCGAAACCAGCGGCGGCATCGCCGGCAATGCATAGCGTGTGCGATAGCCGAATGGCGCGACCTCGGCGGTCGCTGCAATGCCGGTGCGCTCGAAATGCGCGTTGAGCGCGAGGACGCCTTCCGTGCCGCCCCTGGCTGCTTCAGCTATCCCGGCTGTGGCGATTCGGCGGTGCCCGAGCACGCGCGGAATGTGCAGGATCTGGTCGCCCCGCACGCGCTCCATGCACCGCAACGCAAGGTCGAGGCCGCGCGCAGCGGCCGATGGCGCCATCTGAACCCCGCCGACCTGATCGAACAGACCCGCCTCGATGGCGACCCACGGCGAAAAAAGATTGCGTCCGAGAAAAAGGTCCGGATTCCAGTCGGGCTTGAAAAATGGTTGGATGCGCTGTCCGCTCGCATCCAGTTCGTCCTCATCGGCATAAATCAGGCGCGCCTGGGGATGGGCGGCGATCTGCTGGGCGATCGTGTACAGAGCGTGCGGCGGCAAGATGCAACCGGCCTCGAGCCAGACGACCCAATCGGCGGATGCCGCGGCTGCGAAGGCCTCTGGCGATGTTTCGATGCGCCGCTGCGTCCAGCATGGATAGGCCTGTGCATCGAGGAAGCGCACGTCCAGTTCGCCCTCGTGCAGCAGCAGCAGGCGCGGGCGCTTCGGCCAGGCATCGACCTCTTTGCGCAAGCGGTCGTATTCGCCGGCGGCGGGCCTGTCATAGCGCTCGATCCAATCGGTGTAGTCTCCCCGCTCCACGTTCGGCGGGTTGGGCGCACCACGCACAATGCGTTGAACGCACCCGCTCATCCAACGCAAGGGCGCCGTGATTCGCCAACTGGTGGAACGCTGCATGCCATGGATTTGCGCTTCCAGCGCTTGGGCCTCGTGCTCGAGCAAGGCAATGCGGCGCTGGAGCTGCGCGCTGCTCGAACCGCCTTCAAGCCCCCGTGGACGGGAATGGGGCCGCGCGGCTGGCAGCGTGGGCTTACTGGACATTGCTCGGGATCATCACGAAAGATAGCGGCTTCCACTGGTTACCGGCCCCTGAAACCGGAGCCGGTAAAATTATCCTCTTCTTCACACTCCTATAAAAAATGCGCGTCCTTTCAGTTGTGCTCTCGGGGGGGGCAGGCTCCCGACTCTGGCCAGCGTCGAGGCAGGCGTTTCCAAAACCGTTCATGAAGCTTGGCGGCTCGACGCTGCTGCAGCAGGCCATCGAACGCGGCCAGGCCTGCGGCACCGGCGACCTGATGATCGTTACGAACAAGGACCATCTCTTCCTGACGAAGGACGTGCTCGGACAAATGTCCGACCCGCCGGACGCCACGCTGCTTCTCGAGCCGAAGGGCCGCAACACCGGCCCGGCCATTGCACTCGCGGCGCTCCAGTGCATCGAGAAATTCGGCGGCGATACCGTGATGCTGGTGCTGTCGGCCGATCACCTCGTGCCCGACGTCGAGGCCTTCGTCGCCAGTGCCAGCCAGGCCTTCAAACTCGCCACCCAGGGCGCGCTGGTCGTCTTCGGCATCAGCCCGACGAGTCCGGACACCGGCTTCGGCTACATCGAGGTGGCCCAGGCCTCGCGGTCGAGCCAGCCGGCCAAGCGCTTCGTCGAGAAGCCTGATCTCGAGACCGCCCAGGAATACCTGGCAACCGGACGCTACTACTGGAACAGCGGGATGTTCTGCTTCACGGCGGACGCCATATTGGCGGCCTTCGAGAAGCACGCACCCGAACTGCTGGCGGCCGCCAGGAAGGCGCTGCGCAGCGCGGCTCACGACGGCAACATGATCCAGTTCGGCCTGCACGACTTCGGACTCCAGCCCGACATCAGCATCGACTATGCAGTGATGGAGCCTGCCGAGAACGTGCATGTCGTGCCCGCCAAGTTCCATTGGAGCGACGTCGGGTCCTGGCCCGCAGTGGCAAAGGCCCAGCCACCCGATGCGAGCGGCAACACCATGCCCTCGGACGTCGTGGCCATCGACACCACGGGCACTCATGTCCAGGTCGACAGCCACATTCCGAAGCTGGTGGCAACGCTGGGGGTACACGACCTCGTCATCGTCGACACGCCCGACGCACTGCTCGTTGCCCACAAGAACAGCGCCCAGGAAGTCAAGAAAGTCGTCGACACGCTCAAGTCGCGCAAGCACGAGGCGGTTCACCTGCCCTCGGTGGTGCACCGGCCATGGGGCACGTACGCAACACTCAAGGAAGAAGACGGCTACAAGGTCAAGCGAATCACGGTCAAACCCGGAGAATCGCTGTCTTTGCAGTATCACCACCAGCGCGCCGAGCATTGGGTGGTGGTGCAAGGGCGAGGCATCGTCCAGATCGGCGACATCGAACATGTCACCGGGCCGGGCCAATACCGCCACATCCCATTGAAGGAGAAACATCGTTTGACCAACATCGGCGAAGATCTATTGGTGCTCATCGAAGTCCAGTGCGGTGTTTACCTTGGCGAGGACGATATCGTCAGGCTCGCAGACACCTACGGACGCACATGACCCAAGAAATTCACTCCAACCTCCACCGTAGCGCCCTGTCCGACTGGTGGGAGGGCACGCGCCGCACCGACATCTGGTGGACCCTGGCGTGGTTCGACATCGTGCTGCGCTACCGGCGTTCGATGCTCGGACCGATCTGGCTCACGCTGAGCATGGGCGCCATGATCGGCGGCATGGGCCCGCTCTACAGCTCGCTCTTCGGCACGGAACTGTCCAAGTTCTTTCCGCACCTTGCACTCGGGATCATCTTCTGGGGCTTCTTTGCCAGCGTGGTCTCCGAGGCGTGCAACGCGTTCGTGGGCTCGTCCAATTACCTGAAGCAGGGCTACTTCCCGATCAGCCTTTTCGTCTGGCGAAGCATCGCGCGCAACCTGATCCAGTTCGCACACCAGATTGTTCTGTATATCCCGGTGGCGCTGTGGGCGGGCATTTCGCTTTCGTGGTCGGCGCTGCTGATATTCCCCGCGATGTTGATCGCGATCGTCAATGCACATGCGCTCGGGCTGCTTCTGGGGCTCATCTGCACGCGTTTTCGCGACGTGACCCAGATCGTGACCAGCGTCATGCAGATGCTGATGTTTCTGACCCCGGTGTTCTGGCTGCCGGAAACCCTGCCGCAGCGCGCCCAGTACATCCTGTGGAATCCCTTTGCACAAATGCTCGACCTGCTGCGCACACCCTTGATGGGCGGCGTGGCGGAACTGCACAGCTGGCTCGGCATCCTGGTCTGGACGGCCGTCAGCGTCGTGGGCTCCACGCTGCTCTTCGTCAAGTACCGCCGGCGCGTTGTCTACTGGCTCTGATTTATGGCACTCATTTCACTCAAGAACGTCGCTGTCAATTTCCCGATCTACGGTGCGGGCGCGGCGTCTCTGAAGAAGACCTTGGCCGCGTCCGTCACGGGCGGACGTTTCGGCAAGGAGACCGGCGTCACCGTCGTGCAGGCCTTGAGCGGCATCAACCTGGAACTGCGCAGCGGCGACCGGCTGGGACTGATCGGCCACAACGGTGCAGGCAAGTCGACGCTGCTGCGCACCCTGGCGGGCGTCTACGAGCCTTCGGCCGGTGAATTCCGCCGCGAAGGCAGCGTTTCGAGCCTGATCGATCCGTCGCTCGGCATCGAGGTCGATGCAACCGGCGTCGAGAACATCATGCTGCGCGGCCTCGTCATGGGCATGAGCAAGAAGGAAATCGACCGGCGGACGCCCGAGATCTGCGAATTCAGCGGGCTCGGCCAGTATGTCGACATGCCGGTGCGCACCTACTCCACCGGCATGATGATGCGCCTGGCATTCGCCATCTCGACCAGCGTCGAGGCAGACATCCTGCTGATGGACGAATGGCTGTCGGTGGGCGATGCCGAATTCACGGAAAAAGCCGAGAAGCGCATGCGCGACGTGGTGTCCAAGTCCGGCATTCTGGTGCTTGCCTCGCACTCGCCCGACCTGATTGCCAAGGAATGCAACAAGGTCGTGAAGCTCAGCCATGGCCGGCTCGAAGCGGTGGACATGGACGAATGGATGGCCGAGTTGATGGCGGAACGCGCGCGACTGGTCGGCTGATCGGCCACACCCTCAAGGCCACGTGCGTGGCCTTGAGCAAACCTCCTGGCTGGCTTCAGCCCTTCGGCATCGTCCGTAGCGATGCCCGGATCTCCGCCAATCTCGCAGCCGCCCTGTGGCCCGCGGTTTCGAGCGATAGATCGATGGCCGCACGAGCCTTGCCCCGCGCCCCGATCTGCCTGGCCCATTCGCGGTCTTCGTAGAGTCGGCGCATGAGCTGCGCCGCGTGCTCCGTCGATGGCTCCGCCCATTCGAGATTTTCGTCGTAAGGCGGAATCGGGCGACCGAGTTTCACCAGCTTGTAGGGTACGAGCAGACTGTCTTCCTCGCCCATGAAATCGACGTTGCCGGAGTAATTGGTGGCAATGACCGGCTTGCCCATCAGCATGGCCTCGGCCATCGTGAGGCCCAGCCCTTCGCTGCGATGCAGGGACACATAAACGTCGCACGCGTCCATCAGCGACAGCACTTCGTCGGGGCTGTAGACCTGGTCGATCACCACGATGTTGTGGTTGGCCGCGGCGGCGCGCAGTTCCTGCAATTGGGCTGGGTGGCGGTCACCGAAGGACGTCTTCAGCACCAGCGTCACATCGTCCTGCGGTGTGAATGCAGCCTTGAACGCGTTGATCAGGCCAAGCGGATTTTTCCGCTCCATCACGCTCATCATGTGGAACGTGAACAGGAACGTGAAGCTTCCGTCTTGCAGGCCGAAGTACTTGCGCTCGCGCTGCTGATAGCTGCCCAGCGCAACACCTGGGAATATGGTGCGCACCGGAATGGAGAGCCGTTCGCGCAGACCCTTGGCAACGAATTCGGTGGCCGTCCAGACTTCATCGACCTTCGCGGCCGCGTCGAGCCACGAATCGGGAATCGAGTCGAATTCCCAGTACCAATAGGCGATGCGATAGGTGCGCGAGGGGTGCTCGCTCAAGTCGCTGCGGCTATAGGCCTCGTTGAAGAACGGCTCGGGTTGTGTGTGGATGATGGTCGTCTCGAAGTCTTCGAAATCGCGGAACTGGGCGTGGACCGGGTCGTCCTTCCTGTCCGTTCGAAGGTCGCGCAATGCGGTCTGCACGCCAACTTGTCGCAGCCCCTTGACCAGCGCTTCCACCGAAACGCGAAGACCCGACGGATATGAGAAATGGCCAATGACGTTGACGCCGAGCGACGTCATCTCGGCTGCCACAGCGTCCTTGTCGAGCGTGGCGCACCATTCCCGTATGTCCTTCGGCTGCATGGCTTCGGGCGACTGGAGCCAGTCGATCAGCGCCCCGGCAGACTGAGGGTCGTCAAGGGCGTCCGGATGCACGCGCTGCCAAAGCTCGCGCGTGCGATAGGCCGATCGAAGCTGACGCGCGGGCGGAATGTCGACTGCCCAGCGCTCCGGATCGGCCCACAACTCGGCCACGCGGTAGTGAGCGCGAAACCATGCGGCAAAGGCGCGGCGGCCAAAAATCGTCAAACCGTCTGGATAGAGCTTTTGCCACTCCGGCGTGAACTCGAAGGCCTTGACCAGTTCAGCTTCCGGCTTTTCGGCGGCGGTCCAGAACAGCCACCAGATCTCTTCGAGCCGCAAGCTTGCGTCCCGCCGGCCATGCTGCATGAACCAATGGAACAGGTCGCGCTTTCCGATGGGCAGCAAGCCATGTGGGAGCAGCGCCCGGACCTCCGAGTGAAAGAGAAATGCCTGCCGCGCCCGAGCCGCCAGGTCTTCCGACCACAACGCGCGAATTGCGGCGAGCCCATCGGGGCCAAGCCCGAAACGGCTTGCACCCTCTGCTTGCAGCCAACCGAAAAACGCACCGTCGGGACCTTCGGTCAGCGCCGCTGGGAAGCGCAAGCGAACGTCGGCACAAGTACGCAAGAGATCCAGGCACCACCGCGCCGCGGACCAGACGTCGCGCACGCCATGCACCGGCTGGGGCGTCCAGACCACGCTCTCGCGCGGCAGCATGGCGACCGCCAGGCAAGCGCCGTCGTTCGACAGGTCGAGCGTCTGGACCTGCGCCCTTGGCGAGCCGAACTCGCGCAGGCTTGCCCTGAGCTTCTCGCGGACCGTGGGCGCTCCACCCAGCCGAAGAACGGGGATGGCGTAGTTCGCATCCAGTTCGGGATGAAGATAGGGGTCTTCATCGATGCCCAGGGCGCGAATGTCGTCGGCCACACGGCGCATGTCGATTTCGGGATTGCTGTTGCCCCGCGTCGCGCCTTCATGATGTACCAGGCGCGCCTGCGGTACGTAGGCAATGCGGTAACCCGCACGCCAGACATGAAGGCAGAGTGCGACGTCGCTCATGGCGATGAGGTACGACTCGTCGAATCCGCCGACGCGCTCGAACACGTCCCGCCGGACCATCTGGCACGCACCCATGATGGCGAGCCAGTTGCGGGCGTGGTCCGGCGAACCGAACACGCCCCAACCGAGCCGTTCAGCGCTGCGGTACATCAGGCCGCAAAGATGAATGCCGACCCCCACGCCACCGTGCTGCAATTCGCCCGATGGAAAGACCAGCTTGGCACCGACCACGCCGACACCTGGCCGCATGGCGACGCGCACCATTTCGTCGAGCCAGTCGGGGGACACGATTTCGATGTCGTTGTTCAGGAACAGCAGGATCTCGCCGCGCGAGAACGCCGCGCCGTGGTTGCAGGCAGCGGAGTAGTTGAAGGTCTTGTTGAAGTGAACGATTCGAACGCTGGGTTCGGCCGCGAGCTCTGCGTAGTACGCCAGCGTTTCCGGCTCCGTGGAGCCGGTGTCCACGACGATGATTTCCTTGTTCGGGTAGGAGGTGCCTCGCAGCAGCCCGCCCACCGACATGCGCAGCAGATGGTCCTTGTTCTTCGAGGGAATGACGATCGAGACGAGCGGCGGCTGGTCGATGGCCCAGGTTGCATGCTGCGTGCCATCGGGCTGTGTCTGGACCGAGGCTTCGATCTCCTTGCGTGCCCAGTAGTTGCGCAACACCGCGCGATGCGCAACCGCTTCGGCCGACTCCGCGGGCGGCCTGTCCCGCAGGCTGCCCGCCGAACGATGGCACAACACCTTGGGGATGCGTGTGATGGTCTGCGCCATGTCGCTCGCACGAAGATTCAGATCCCACTCCACACCGGCGCCGGCATTGGCATCGACACCGCCTGCAGCCTCCACCAGGTGCCGACGCAACAGCGTCAGGCGCCCGAAGTAATTGAAGGCATACAGCAGTTCCGGAGACCAGCCCGGCTTGAAGTATGGCCGCGCCCGACCGCCCTCGACCGACCATTCGTCCTCGTCGCAGTACACGATATCGCTTGCCGGCGCCTCGATGAGCGCGTTGCCGATTTCAATGGCGGCACCCTGCGCGATCACGTCTCCGGCGTCGAGCACGGCAATGAAATCGCCGTCGGCCATCGAAAGGCAAGCAGAAAGCGCCTCGGCGCGGTTCATCCCGGCAGCGGGCACGGTGATGACACGGGGCTCTTCGTCCTGCAGCACGCGCAAGGCGTCGTCGAGTGCGTCCGCGTGATCGCTCGTGACCGCGACGACGAGCTGCCAATGCGGGAAATCTTGCGCGCGAATCGATTTGACCGTGTCGCTCAGCGACTCCGACTGTGCCCCGCTTGCACAAAGCAGAAAGCTCAACTTGGGAGTGACGAACGTGCCGGCGATTGCGGCTGACCGATGTTCGTGCTCGGCAATCCATTGGCGGTAGGCCTTTTGAGCGCTGGATCCGTCATCGGTGCCGGCAACCGGCAGGAACGGAAAATCGCTCGACTCGTTCGTGCTGCGGCGCTCCTTGAGAAACTGCAGCCGCTGCGGCATCCGCCAGGGCGTGGCAACCCACCAGGTGGCCTTCGCTGCGCGGCGCAGATGTCCGCGCCAAGAGGAAGGAATGGCTGCGGAGACCTTCCGCAAAGGGGCGGTCAGCCGCCAGGAGGTCGAATTGAGAACTGCGCTCTGCTGATGCAATGCCAAGGCTGCCCGCTGGTTCGCCTCTTCGATCTGCGCCTCGAACGAATCGCCGCTGCTGAGTACGAGTCGCTCCTGCAACTCCAGGCGCAGTTTCAGGGCGGCAATCTGCCGCTCTGCCTCGGCGAGTTTTTCTGCGTCTCGTGGTGTGTCGCTCATACTTGCTTTGTCTATCTGGAGCATTAGGTCGGCTTGCCCGCTCGATGTGCCAGTTCTTGGCTCCCCGGCGTCGAACATGCCTGTTGGCCTATGCCCGGCGCCCTGCGTATTTATTATCCCTGCAGGCTGTTGGCTTTCAGCCACGCAAATCTTGAACTATGTTGCACTTTGGTGTGACGCTTGTACCAATTCAGGTTGCTGTGCGCCGCCGCGGCCCCCTCGGAGCACCTGAGTACCTCCACCGCGGCAAGTTACGTAACAAATATGCCGCGTAGTAGCTTTTCCTGATTTGGCAGAATCTCGGCTTCGATCGGGCGGATCGTCCACTGTCACTTGGATGGTCCCAGCCTCCGCGCAATGCGGCCTTGCAGTAATACAGAAAAGGTTCTCATGAAAAAACATGCCGTAGTTACGGGCATCACCGGCCAGGATGGCGCTTACCTGGCCGAGTTGCTGCTCGCCAAGGGGTACGTCGTCTACGGCACCTATCGGCGCACCAGTTCCGTCAACTTCTGGCGCATGGAGGAACTGGGGATTCAGAACCACCCTGACCTCCACCTTGTGGAGTACGACCTGACCGACCTGGGAAGTTCGATCGAGTTGCTCCGCCAAGCAGAACCCGTCGAGGTTTACAACCTTGCGGCACAGAGCTTCGTGGGCGTGAGCTTCAACCAGCCGGTGGCGACCGCTCAGATCACCGGTGTCGGCGCCTTGCATCTGCTGGAGGCCATTCGCCTCGTCAATCCCAAGATCCGCTTCTACCAGGCGTCCACCTCCGAGATGTTCGGCAAGGTGCAGGCCATTCCGCAGGTGGAAGACACTCCTTTTTATCCGCGCAGCCCCTACGGCGTAGCCAAGCTCTATGCCCACTGGATGACCATCAACTACCGCGAGAGCTACGACATCTTCGGCTGCAGCGGCATCCTGTTCAATCACGAAAGCCCACTTCGCGGTCGCGAATTCGTGACCCGGAAGATCACCGACAGCGTCGCCAAGATCAAGCTCGGCAAGCTCGACGTGCTGGAGCTCGGAAATCTCGACGCCAAGCGGGATTGGGGTTTTGCCAAGGAGTATGTCGAGGGCATGTGGCGCATGCTCCAGGTCGACACCCCCGACACCTATGTACTCGCGACCAACCGGACCGAAACCGTCCGCGACTTCGTGCGCATGGCCTTCAAGGGCGCGGACATTGCCGTGGACTTCAAGGGCAGCGGCGAAGGCGAATCGGCCGTGGACATCGCGACCGGAAAGACTGTCATGCGTGTCAATCCGAAGTTCCATCGGCCTGCGGAAGTCGAATTGCTGATCGGCAACCCGGCCAAGGCCAAGGCTCAACTCGGCTGGGAGCCCAAGACCACGCTCGAGGAGCTTTGCCAAATGATGGTCGATGCAGACCTCCGGCGAAATCGACAGGGCTTCTCGTTTTGAGGATCCTGCTCACGGGCGCCGAGGGATTCACCGGCCGGCACTTCATTGAATACGCATCTTCCAAGGGACACTCGGTCATTGCGCTGCGTTCCGACCTGATGGACGATGAGGCGCTTCGCCCGGAGGTGCTGGAAGTTGCGCCTGATGCAGTGGTCCATTTGGCGGCAATCAGCTTTGTCGGGCACGCGGACGAAACGGCGTTCTATGCCGTCAATGTGGTCGGCACCACGAACTTGCTCGATGCAGTCGCCAGGTTGCCCGCCAAGCCCCGACGCGTGCTTCTGGCCAGCAGCGCCAACATCTATGGCAACACGGAAGCATCGCCGATCAGCGAAACGCAGCAGCCCGCACCGGTCAATCATTACGCCATGAGCAAACTCGCCATGGAATACATGGCGCGGACCTTTCAAGGCCGCCTGGACCTGGTCATTGCCCGCCCGTTCAACTACACGGGGCCCGGACAGAGCCCCAGCTTCCTGATCCCCAAGCTCGCGCTCCACTTCGCGCAGCGCGCGCGCGCCATCGAGCTTGGCAATCTCGATGTGGAACGCGAATTCAACGACGTGCGGATGCTTTGCGATGCCTATCTGGAGCTGTTGGCACACGGAGAGCCCGGAGAAAGCTACAACATCTGCACCGGGCGCCCCCACACGCTCCGCCACATACTCGACACCTTCATGCGCATGACGGGTCATACACCTCGCATCGAGGTCAACCCGGCTTTCGTGAGAGCGAACGAGGTGCACAGGCTGTGCGGCAACCCGGCCAAGCTCGATACGCTGCTACAACGGCATGGCACGACGCTTGAAGTACCGAGTCTGGAAGACACCTTGCAACGCATGCTGGCCTCCGCGGCGATCAGCGTCATCAAGACCTAGGACACGGCGAGGTCAGGCTTTCCTGATCACCACGCTCATGCTGTCGGCCTCGTCGATGAGATCGACACCGCACCCACACCGGTACGAGTGATAGTCGTAGTCCGAAGAGCCGCATTTCCAGCACTTCGATGGCAACGTGGCGCGCTTGTAGACATCGATTGAAGCGATCTGCGCGAACAGCTTCGCGATATCGACGTCGGTGAAATGCGTTCCTCCGCCCAGAGTGGCCAAGGTCGATTGAGATAGGGCCTCGCCCCGCCGTTTGAGGTGCTCAAAGGCAAGCAGCACAGAAAGCGAGGTCTGCCCGAGCGCCGTGCCGAACTCATCGGCGTATTGGCTGTGGGCAGGGTGGCTGGTTTGAATGTCCTCCAGGACATAAGTCCCGCCCGGCTCAAGAGCATCCAGACCAAGCCGCAGGCAGCGGGACTGATGCCTGGGAAAATGGGACCCATCCTCGATCACGAGTTGCAGACCGCGTCCGACATGCTCCAGCAGGCTCTTCACCTGCGTCTCGTCGTCTTGATCGACCATGTGATAGGTCACGCGAGCGTCGATGGGCCACTCAGACTGAATCGGAAGGATATCTGCGCCATGGATCATGGCCTCGGGAAACTTAGCCAGCAACCAGCGTATCGAGTTTCCCTTGAACACTCCGAATTCGAGGATCTTTCCTTCGATCTTCAGGGGCAGGTGCGTATCGTAGAACTCAGTGAATCCGTGCCAAAACGACTTGTCAGTCTGCTCAAGTCGTGGGTCTGTTATAGGCATAAGAGCGAAGTTTTTGACTTGGAAGCCGCCGACGGGAGCCCCAGAATTTTAAGGAAGCCTTCGTCCAGCTACACCTGAATGCTCGCTGGCGCCGCCACGCTGTCGCGTGCCACCAATTGTTCCTGCCAGCAGGGAATGGCGAATGGCTCACCACGGTGTTCGAGCGCTTCGGCCACGGTGGCCGCCCAAGTGGCATCGACCACGGCGCACCCTTGCGCTCTCAGCCGATTGCTGAGCATCTGCTCGTTGAGAATCGCGAGCACCTTGCTTTCGAAGAAGGGCAACGTCGTCGAGTCGAGCTTGAAGCGGGAGTGCCATTCAACGCCCTGCTCGGTGCCATCTCCGGTCAGCCAACCAATGATATTGCTCCGGTACCCGGCCGAGATCGGCGCCTCCTTGAGAAACGGCGCTGCGGGATCTCCCGAGAAAAAAGCCTCCTTGCGCGTAACGCTCACGAATGACTTCAAAAGCCTGATCTCGGCGGGCGGAAGAAAGACGAACGATGTCCGAAGCCACGATTGAGATCCCACGCCCAGCAACGACACCGATTCGTTGTAGAAGTCGACATGGCCCAAAGCCACGCCACGACCCAGCATGAGGTTCAGCAGCCGCTCGCTGAATCGGTCCAGGTAATCGACATACAACTGCTTGAACGCGGAAGTCGCCAGGTGCACGAAATCGAAATCCTCGAGGCGAGCGCCAAGGTAAGCGACGGCGCTGTCCCATGCCGAGAATTCCCAGGCCGCATTGGAGCCACCGATCAGCGTCACGCCCCCATTCAGGCGCTCTTCGTGGGATTCAGGCAGCGCATTGTCGACGACGATGAATGTGTGTTCGATACCGGGAAGTCGCCGATCGAACAGTGCCTGGAGGTCGGCAACCGCGGATTGATACTTGGCGGTGCCGTGGCGCGACATGAGCGTGGCGATCCGCAGTTTTCGGGTCATAGATTCATCCACGTCAAGGTATGTTCTCGCTCCGTCCAGCGCGCGAGATCGACACGGCGCAGGCATTCTTCGACAAAATCGATCAAGTGGGTCGCATAGCTGCACCAATTGGGGGATTGCGCTTCGTCGGCGAGCGCAGTGGCGCTGGGCAAATGGGGGACCGGCAACCCCGCCAGCAACCGCCCGAGTCCTTCGACCAATGACACGGTATCGTCGAATTCGATCATCCGGCCGGGAAGGCGTGAATGAGCGGCAATCTCGTCCCACAGCGCAGACTTGCGAACCAGGACGGGACGGCCGTACGCAAGGCTCTCCACCACGGGCAATCCGAATCCTTCATAGTGCGATGGAAACACCACCGCCTTGGACGTCGCGATCAGCCTGTGAACCTCGTCGCTGGACACCTGTCCGCTTGGCACGTACTCGACTCTTGGCAGCGCGCAAGAGGCGGCGCCAAGAACCATGAATTTCTGCATCGGGAAGGCATCGGACAGAACCTGCAATGTCGGCACCAGATCCTTGTGGTCATAGCCGTTGCCGAACAGCAGCACGTGGTCCAGCGGCGCATGTTGCCGGGCGGCAGGATCGGCGTGGTCATCCCCATCGAGGCTCAGGTGAATGACTCTCTCCTGCACGCAGGATTTGACCGGAAACCTGGGCTGAAACCGCTCGCGGCTGAAGGAAGAAATGTAGGCAAGTCCGTCCGCGTGGGCAGCAATGAAGCGCCAGGTTCCTTCCACGCGCAGATTCACCGCGTACAGCACATCCCAAGCGATGGTGTCGAGGATGTTGAAGATGTTGACCAGCGCATGGCGATGCAGTTCCGCTACGGTTTCCAGAACCCATGGCTGATTGGGCACCAGAGCCGCCGCATATGCTCCTGCGACATCGCCGTGCTCATGGACGAAGTTCGGATAGCACTGTGCCAATCCGTGAAACTCCGCAGCCTCTGGCCGGCTCTGGACGACAACCTCCCAAGACGCGGGTTTGACGGAGGAAAGCCCTTCGAGCAAACCCAGCATCACCTGCGACGTGCCGTTGTGCATGGCAGACATGCCGCGAAAATCGAGCAACAGACGCCTTGGCTCGCGGGACGGGGGATGCGCTGCAGTCAGCAGTTGCTCGAGCCGTCGGTCCACCCGGCGATCATTCTCGGCATCTGCACGCGCATGGTCAGGGTACAAGCCCAGAAGCGTCTCACGGTCGGCCGGTTCAAGTTTCAGGTAGGCCTGCGGCTGTGTCTCTTCACTGCCGCCCGCGGGCAGCACCACGACCGCCCTGTTGGCCACCGCATTTCGATAGCCCTTGCGTCTTGCCCGGCAAAGCCCCAGGGCCAGTGCACCGGTCAAACTCTGGAAAGGCTTTGACGGCCCCAGGGCAGCGACGACTTCGCGCCGCAGCAGAAGGCAGGACGACAGCATTTCCGCCGTGATCGCAACCTCCGGCAGCTCGGCCAGCGCCCTTCTTGAAGTGAACACTGTGCTCGACGACTCGCCCGAAAACGGGAGCGGACAGATGCGGTCGGTGCGCGCGTCGGCGAAGCGCGGCTGAGCGACGCCCAGCAAGGGATCGGAGTGAACGGCATGCCAAAGATGCAGGAGCACTTCGTTGGACGGGAGCAGCGGACCGATGACAACCATCAGTGCCTTGCGGCGCATGGCAGCGTCCTCGACCGCAAGGTCGAACAATGTCGCCCCCTCCGCACTGCCGCGCAACACGCCGCCCCAACCTGGCCGGGACTGAACCTCGATCCCTGGTGGTGTCACGATGCTGAGTCGATCCACGATATCGGAGAAACCACAGTACTTCAGCAGTTTGGCAACATGCTGGTCGAGCATTGCGGGGTCGAACGCACAGGCAGACATGTCGACCAGAAGGTCATAGGGTCCCACAGCCAACGAATCGGCGGCGGACGAGTCGGTGCGGGTCATCGATTCAGAGTTCATCAAGTGCACTGGCAAGCTCCGCATATACAACTTCAGGCGAAAACTCGCGTGCAAGAGCGGTGCGCAATCCCGTCAATTCGGCCAAGTCCGGGCGATCCGAGAGAACACGCACCACATGGCACGCGAAGTCGAACCAGTCTGAAGCGACATGAAGCAGCGGCTTTGCCGCCGCGCCGACTCCGTCCACGCCAGCGGGAAACGTGACCACCGGCCGCAGTTGGCAGATGGCCTCGACTGTCTTGATCTTGAGCCCGGTCCCGGCCACCGTCGGGTTGATGACGACCGCGGCGCCTGCATATGCGGCGTTCAGGTCTTCAAGCCTTCCGAGTACCTTGACGCCCTCGGGTACGAGGGCAATCGACAGCCCTACATCACCGACGACGTGAAGTTCGGCATCAGGCCGCTCCTTGCGAATGAGGGGCCATGAAAAACGCAAAAAGTCGCGCGCACCCTTTGCATTCATTGGATTGTTGGAGGCGACCAGCAGGACAACGGGCGCGGCAGAACCCGCATTCGCCTCCACATTGATATGGAAATCTACGCCCACATTGACGATACGGCGCTCAGGAGCGAGTCGTGCGAGATCCCGGCATTCGTCCGGCTGAATTCCGATCAGCAACTGCGCACGATTCAACAATACCGCTTCCTCCGCCTCGCTCATGGCGAGCCCGTCTGTGACACCGTATTGCTCGACCTTGCTCGCCTTGGTCGAAAAGACATCGATGGTGTCGATGATCTTCGGAAGTTCGGGACGCATTGCGGCAAACGCACGCGACATGAACACATACTCGGCCAACAAAAGGTCCGGCTTCCAACCAGAATCGATCTTCAGCAGCAGTTCGACCAGCACATCGGGGCAGAAAGTGCGCATGGTGGCAAGCAGGTCGCGCTCACGGCCGTTTTGGGGAACATGCTCGCCGAGCGGCTCGGCAAAGTCGCTAACAACTTCACCATCCAACATCTCGACAAGTCCCGAATCCTCGGAGAGATTGTGGTGCACCGTGCCGTCGTGCTCGCACACCATGAAGTTGGGATAAATCGACGCGGCCATTGCGATCTGCTGATCGGAGGGCCTCTCATGCGGAAGCGGGCAAATCACAACCAGGGGACTGAAGCCTGCATTCGACAACCAGGTCAGAAGCTGGTGTATCCGATATTCGTTCCCCGCACGAGGCGGGTAAGGCATTACGTGTCCGACGCACAGCACGCGTCGGATGGATGCCGCAGGCTGACTGGTCGCACGCGACGGCGCTGAATCGATGCGCCGCATGGTGAGCCTCGTGTTGACCTTCGTATTGGAAACCAAAGCGTACGACCGTTCGGTGTCCCCTGGCGCATCTGCTATTGCTTGTGCTTGTGTTTGTGTTTGCGCTGGTACGGGGCGCGGTTTCAGGAGGCCCCATCCGGCTTTGGCGGTCCCCACCGCAGCGCGCCTGAGCTTGGGGTGGCGTCTGAGAAATCCACGCAACTTGGCCACTGCTTCCGGATGCCGAGACGCAACGCTGCGCATCGGGCCAGTGAGACGCCAACTGACGGAAGAATAGACTGCATGCAGTTGCTGGTGGGCGCCTGCAGCGGAGGCCCTCAGCTGATCCGCTTCCGCTTGCGCCGCGGCAACTTGCTGCCTTAGTACGATGGATTGATCGCGCTGGACGTGTAACTCGCTGCGCGCATGCTGGAGATCCGCGAGCGTTGTTTGGATCCGCGCTTCAAGTTGAGCGACACTGGCGAGCGTCAACACCTTTTGCTCGGCCTCCTGCGCCGCGAGCTGCTCGCGCATGCCGACCAGACTGGCTTCCCGAGCCGCGAGCTGCTCTCCCATTTCCTCCAGACTGGCTTCACTGGCCGCAAGCTGCTCGCCCAATTCCACCAAGCTGGATTCCCGCACCGCGAGTTGCTCACGCAGGTCGCTCAGGCTGTCTTCCTGTTTGGTCAATCGATCTCGGCATTCTGCAAGCAACTGGCGCTCATGCGAAAGCGCCGCGCCAGCGCTCGCCCGCTCGAGCTCGGCCGTTGCGCGCACATGGCGCAGCGAGTCTCGCAAGGCATCGATGGCCCCGCGCAAGACTTCCAGCGAGCGGGCGTCACTCGTGGCTGCACTTCGTTCGGGAGTCTTCGAGAGTGGCTCGGCCGATGGCGCCAGCCGCGAACTATCTATCTGCGGTGTGCCGACCTGTCGGCGGGGGAGCTCGCGCGCATATGCGGCATCAAGGTGACGGCAGATTTCCTGAAATGCCTCGTCGCCATTGATGCCTTCCTCTTCTTCCCACGTCTTTAGGCGATCGATGATGTCGTACAACGCGCGCAGCACGGCAACGGCGCGTGGATAGCTGCCCGGCTCGCTTGACTTTGTGACCGAGACATAGCGATTTATAGTCTCTTGGGCGAACGCCACGACATCGTTGCCAGCGTGCGGCGCCCGCACACGATCTGGCCTCGAGGTATAGCGATTGGCCTTTTCGATCCACTGCTCGACATTCTTGTGGGACAAGTGATGGATGCAAGTCCCGTCTTCGTACGGAACGACATAGGCAGCAGACTCTTCGTATTTCATGCCGCCATGCACTGTCTTGAGGAGCGTGACCGCGCTTTTCGAGAAGAACCTCGGTTGGTACTCGGGCCAGTAGTACGCGCGCTCATCATGCTGTCCGATGATGTAGTGCCGCTGTGGCAGCAAGTAGACAGACGCCCGAGGAGATGTCAGTTCGCGTTCGATGAACCGCACGGCTTCGACGCTCAGGCATTCGTCATCGTCCATGCAGACGATCCATTCATGCTTGCAAGCTGCGACTGCGAATGCCCGGGTTTCCTCGACCACGGGCGACCATGGCACGACGATCACGCGATCTGCAAACCGCGCCGCGAGTTCTGCGGTGCCGTCGGTCGAAGATTTGTCGATGACCAGGAGTTCGTCGACAAATGACAGGGCCCGGAGGCAGGTACCTATCAGGTCGACCCTGTTGTATGCAATGACGACGCCACTGACCGGTTGGCGCATTGCGCCGATGTTTGTCATTGGCGTTTCGGGACTCTCTTCCACCCCTTCAACTAGCATTCAGTTCCTCAGATTGGACGTCAAGCGACCGTCCCATTTCACACAAGACGGGCGTCGGCGGGCCTTCATTCAAACGTGTCGGCCTTGTTCAACGAAACCCCAGCCTGGTCTTTCGCGGACAGCACGGGGATCATTCCGATCTCAGGCCACTCGATGTTAATGGCCGCGTCGTTCCATGCAATGCATCGTTCGTGCGCCGGCGCGTAGTAATCGGTCGTCTTGTAAAGAAAGTCCGCCGTTTCGCTGAGCACGAGAAACGCGTGGGCGAATCCAGGGGGGACCCAGAGCTGCTTGTGATTTTCTTCGGTCAATTCGATGCCGACCCATTTACCAAAGGTGGACGACGACCTGCGAATGTCGACTGCCACGTCGAACACCGAGCCGCGCACCGCCCGCACCAGCTTTCCTTGCGGCTGCTGCACCTGGTAGTGCAGGCCCCGCAGAACGCCCTTCACCGACCGCGAATGGTTGTCCTGGACAAACTCGACGTGCCGGCCCACGGCCTCGTCGAAGGCCTTGCCGTTGAAGCTCTCGTAGAAAAAACCGCGCGCATCGCCGAAGACCTTCGGCTCGATGACGAGCACATCAGGAATCGCGGTGGGCGTTGCCTTCATGAGCGTACTTCCTCGGCCAGCAAGTGGTTCAGGTACTTGCCGTAGCCGTTCTTCTGCAGCGGAGCGGCAAGCCTTGCGAGTTGCTCGCGATCGATGAATCCATTGCGCCATGCAATTTCTTCGGGGCACGCGATCTTCAGGCCCTGCCGGTGCTCCAGCGTGGCGATGAACTGTCCCGCTTCCAGCAGGCTCTCATGCGTGCCGGTGTCCAGCCAGGCGTAGCCCCGCTGCATGATCTGCACGTTCAGTTGATCCAGGTCGAGGTAGGCCTGGTTGACCGCGGTGATTTCCAGTTCGCCGCGCGCGCTGGGCTTCACGGCCTTGGCAATGTCGACCACCTGGTTGTCGTAGAAGTAGAGTCCCGTAACTGCGTAGCTGCTCTTGGGCTGCAGGGGCTTTTCCTCGATGCTGCTGGCCTTGCCCTTGGCGTCGAAGGCCACCACGCCGTAGCGCTCCGGGTCGTGCACATGGTAGGCGAACACAGTGGCACCCGAAGTCTTGGAATCGGCATCGCCCAGAAGATGGGCGAAGTCGTGGCCATAGAAGATGTTGTCACCCAGCACCAGCGCGCTCGGGGAGTTTCCGACGAACTTGTCGCCGATGATGAAGGCCTGCGCCAGGCCATCGGGGCTCGGCTGCACCGCATACTGCAGGTTGATGCCCCACTGGCTGCCGTCGCCCAGCAGCTGCTGGAAGCGCGGCGTGTCCTGCGGCGTGCTGATGATCAGGATGTCGCGCATGCCGCCGAGCATCAGCGTGCTGAGCGGGTAGTAGATCATCGGCTTGTCGTACACCGGCAGCAGCTGCTTGCTGAGCGCGAGCGTGGCGGGATGCAGGCGCGTGCCCGAGCCGCCGGCCAGGATGATGCCCTTGCGTTGCGTGGTCTTGGTCGTCATTGTTGTGTGTCTCTTGTGCTTGTTTGGCGGCTTGCGGTCAAAGGGTTTCGCGCAGCATGCGGGCCACGCCCTGCTGCCAATGGGGCAACACCAGGCCGAAGGCAGCTTGGAGCTTGCGCGTGTCCAGGCGCGAGTTGGCGGGGCGGGTGGCGGGCGTCGGAAAGGCGCTGGTGGGCACGGCGTCGACCTCCGCAGGGCCGGCCTTGAGTTCGACACCGGCCAGGCGGGCCTGCTCGAGCACGAACCGCGCGTAGCCGCACCAGGTGGTCTCGCCGCCGGCCACCGCGTGGTAGAGCCCGGCCTTGGCGGGGTCTTGCAGCGTGGCGCGGATGGCGTGGGCCGTGACGTCGGCCAGCAGTTCGGCGCCGGTCGGCGCGCCGAACTGGTCGTCGATGACGGTCAGCCGATCGCGCTCGCGGGCGATGCGCAGCATGGTCTTCGCAAAGTTGCCGCCGCGGGCGGCATACACCCAGCTGGTGCGGAAGATCAGGTGCCTAGGGCAGTTTGCGGCCACCAGTTGCTCGCCTTCGAGCTTGGTTCGGCCGTACACGCTGAGCGGGCCGGTGGCGTCGTCTTCTTGCCAGGGCTTGCTGCCGCTGCCGTCGAAGACGTAGTCGGTGGAGTAGTGCACCATCAGCGCGCCGATCTGCCGGGCGGCCTCGGCGACGACACCTGGCGACGTGGCGTTGAGCTTGCGCGCGAACTCGGGCTCGCTTTCGGCCTTGTCGACGGCGGTATGCGCTGCGGCATTGACGATGACGTCGGGGCGGACCTTGCGCACCGTCTCGGCCAATTGCTCGGGGCGGCTGAAGTCGGCGTGCAGGTCGGTGCTGTCGAAATCGAGCGCCACCAGTTCACCCAGCGGCGCGAGGCTGCGCTGTAGCTCCCAGCCCACCTGTCCGCCCTTGCCCAGCAGCAGCAATTTCATGCCGCGGCCTTGCCCGCGGGTGCGGCGTCGTATTGCTTCTCGACCCATTCGCGGTAGGCGCCGCTTTGCACGTTGCGCACCCAGTCGCCGTTGGCAAGGTACCACTCGACCGTCTTGCGGATGCCGCTGTCGAAGGTTTCGGCGGGCTTCCAGCCGAGTTCGCGTTCGAGCTTGCGCGCATCGATGGCGTAGCGGCGGTCGTGGCCCGGGCGGTCGGTGACGTAGCTGATCTGCGCCTTGTAGGGCTTGCCATCGGCCCTGGGGCGCAGTTCGTCGAGCAAGGCGCACACGGTGTTGACGATCTCGATGTTGGGCTTCTCGTTCCAGCCGCCGACGTTGTACGTCTCCCCGAGCTTGCCGGCTTCGAGCACGCGGCGGATGGCGCTGCAATGGTCTTTCACGTAAAGCCAGTCGCGCACCTGCATGCCGTCGCCGTACACAGGCAGCGGCTTGCCGGCCAGCGCGTTGACGATCATCAGCGGGATGAGTTTTTCGGGGAAGTGGAACGGCCCGTAGTTGTTGGAGCAGTTGGTCGTGACCACCGGCAGGCCATAGGTGTGGTGCCAGGCGCGCACGAGGTGGTCGCTGGCGGCCTTGCTGGCCGAGTAGGGACTGTTGGGCTCGTACTTGTTCTCTTCGGTAAAGGCCGGGTCGGTCTTGGAGAGCGAACCGTAGACCTCGTCGGTCGACACGTGGAGGAAGCGGAACGCGGCCTTCTGGTCGGCGGGCAGCGCGCTCCAGTGGCCGCGCACGGACTCGAGCAGCCGGAAGGTGCCGAGCACGTTGGTCTGGACGAAATCTTCGGGACCGTGGATCGAGCGGTCGACGTGCGATTCCGCGGCAAAGTTCACGATGGCGCGTGGCTTGTGCTCAGCCAGCAGGCGGTCGATCAGTGCGCTGTCGCCGATGTCGCCCTGCACGAAGATATGTCGCGCATCGCCTTTGAGCGAGGCGAGCGTTTCCAGGTTGCCGGCGTAGGTGAGTTTGTCGAGATTCACGACTGGCTCGTCGCTTTGCGCAAGCCAGTCAAGTACGAAATTGGCGCCGATGAAGCCGGCGCCGCCGGTTACCAGGATCATGAGTCCCCCGAAGTTGTCGAACAATCGCCGCGAGGCGAATCAACCGGCGATTATCCCATCGGTCTGAACGGTCAAGTTCGAGAGTGAACACCTTGGCGCTTGGGCCTACAATGCACGTACTGCAGGAGAGCGGGTGGCACTTTTGTGCTACTCCACCGAAGGCGCAAACTCCCATAAACGCTCAGGTCGGCCCAGCGAAATTCCACAATTTCGGCAAAGGCCTGTACTGCATCAACTGATACGCCGTCTGGAGAGCCATCACCTTGCGTGATGCACCGAAGGAGCAAACCCGCTGCGGGCGCAGCGGGTGAATCTCTCAGGTACCAAGGACAGGGGGAGCGGCAACTTGGACGGCGTCGTCCGGTTGCTTGCTATTGAATCAGTAGCACTCCGACTCCGCCGTTCAAGCGCCAATCCTAAAAGGTACTTGAAATGCGTGTGATCGTTCTTGGCGCCGGCCTGCTCGGCGTGACTTCGGCCTACTACCTGCAGCAACTCGGCCATGAAGTGACCGTGGTCGACCGGCAAGCCACGCCGGCGGCCGAAACCAGCTTCGCCAACGGCGGGCAGATCTCGGTGAGCCATGCCGAGCCCTGGGCCAACCCCAGCGCGCCGCTCAAGGTGCTGCAATGGCTCGGCCGGGAAGACGCGCCGCTGCTCTTTCGCATTCGCGCCGACATGCGCCAGTGGCTCTGGGGCCTGCAATTCTTACGCGAATGCACGCCGGCGCGCACCCGGCACAACATCGAGCAGATCGTTCGCTTGGGCACCTACAGCCGCGACGTGCTGCAGCAACTGCGCCGCGACACCGGGCTGGACTACGACCAGCGCACCCAGGGCATCCTGCACTTCTATACGACGCAAAAAGAGTTCGACGGTGCCCTGGCGCCTGCCGAGCAGATGCGCGCGCTGGGCTGCGAACGCCAGGTCATCTCGGCCGACGAGGCAGTGAAGATCGAGCCCGCCCTCGCCCACATCCGCCCGAAGCTGGCCGGGGCGACATACACCGCGGAGGACGAATCCGGCGACGCGAACCGCTTTGCGCGCGAACTCGCCCAGCGTGCTGCCGAGGCCGGCGTGAAATTCCTGATGAGCCACACCATCACAGCGCTGCGAGAGGCCGGCGGCACCATCGATCACGTGGAGGCCACCGACAGCGAAGGCCGCTTCCAGCGCATCCGCGGCGACGCCTTCGTGATGGCGATGGGTTCGCTCAGCCCTCTGCTTGCAGCCCCGCTGGGCATCCGCCTGCCGATCTACCCGGCCAAGGGCTACTCCGTGACGCTGCCGGTGAAAGATGCCTCCAAGGCCCACCAGGTCTCGCTCACCGACGACGAGTTCAAGCTCGTGTTCTCGCGCTACACCTCGGCCGGCGGCGAAGCAGGCGACCGCCTGCGCATTGCAGGCACCGCGGAGTTCAACGGCTACGACCGGGACCTGAACCGCGTACGCTGCGAGGCCATCGTGCGGCGCGTCGAAGAACTCTTCCCGGGTGCCGGCGACACCACGCAGGCCCAGTTCTGGACCGGCCTTCGCCCCGCGACGCCAAGCAACGTGCCCCTCATCGGCAAGACGAAGCTGCCGAACTTGTACCTGAACACCGGCCACGGCACGCTGGGCTGGACGCATGCCTGTGGTTCGGGCAAGTCGATCGCGCGCATCGTGAGCGGGCTCGCGCCCGAGGTGGATTTCGCGTTCACGGGCATGCCCGCGCGCGTGCCGCAGCTCGCGCAACCCGCGTTGGGTTGACGCTCACGCCTTGAACGTGACCCATGGCTTGAGCCGCACGGCGCACCGGATCAGGCCCGCGCTTTCCTGCGCGTCGATCACGGCGCCGATGGGCTTGTAGGCTTGCGGCGCCTCCTCGATCCTGCGCTCCTCGCGCAGGGTCACGCATTGCCAGTCGGCGCTCTCCTGCAGGTTCATGGTGCCGCGCAGTGCACGCACCTCCTGGCGCCGCATCCGGCGGCCCGCGCCATGGCTGCATGACCACAGCCAGTCTTCATGGCCCAGCCCTGTCGCGAGAAACGAGTGATCGCCCATCGAGCCGGGAATCAACGCCAGGTCTCCGTCGTGCGCCGGCGTTGCGCCCTTGCGGTGGATGTTCATCCCGTGCTCGGGCAGCACCACGTTATGCGGCACGTCGACTACCAGTTTCGATGCGGTCGCCCCGAGCAGTTCCGCGAAGTCCTTGCGCACCAGTTCGGCCAGCACGACACGGTTGGCCCACGCATAGCGCGCAGCCACGCCCATCGCCTCCAGGTACTCCTGCGCCAGCGGGCCGGAAAGTCCGTACAGGCCGCTGCGCGGATGGCGCAGTCCTTGCGGCCACTCCGCCTTCGCGCGGTCCATCCAGCGGCCGCCGACGTGAAAGCCGATGTCCCGCGAGCCGCTGTGAATCATCACGACCACCTCGTCGGTCTTCAGGCCGGCGCGGTAGGCCGCATGCCGGTCCATCACCTGATCGACGACCTGCAGTTCCACGAAGTGGTTGCCGCCGCCCGGCGTGCCGAGGCAGGGATCCCGAAAAACTTCGTGGCGCGTGCCGACGTAGGCTTCCGGCGCATGCCGCGCGCTGCCGCCAAAGCTCGCAAGGCCGATGCAGCCGCCGATCTCCGCCTGCAGCCGGTCGCGGTCGACGGACGCCCACAGGCCCGCGCCGTGGACCGCATCGAGGAAGGCGGCCGGGCCCGCATCGAACAGCGCCTTGAAGGCAGCCGTGTGCACCGGCACGTCGCGCCCGTTGTCGAGCAGGCTGCGGGTGAGGCGGTCGATGAGTTGCGTCTTGCGCGGCGCCACCTGGTCCAGCGTGAGGCCGGTGGTCAGCAGCCGCATGCCGCAGTTGATATCGGTACCCACCGCGGCGGGGATCACGAAGTCGGGGTCGGTGGCGACGACGCTTCCCACTGGCGCCACCGAGCCAGGATGGAAATCCGGCGTCGCGCACGCCTTGCATACGCCCTTTTCGCCGTCGGGCGAGCGGACGCTGGCAAAGGCGAGCAATTGGTTCACCGCCTTTACTTCCAGCGGAAGACTTTGCGGAAGAAGCACCGTGGCTTGCGCCGCCTCGTTGTGCAGGTGATAGACGCCGTCGCGATAGTCGACAGCGATGCCGGCACGCGAAAAGGCGCGCTGGAGTCTCGGAAATTGATTGCTGCTCATGCTGCTGTTCCATTGGGAAACCGGGGGGTTTCCGGCCTCGCCCATGTGATATGGCAAGGCGAAAGAGATCGACCGCACGTCCTGGAACGCGCAGATCACTCCTTCTTGCAGCAGCAGAGATTCAAGAAAGCGAGTGGATTCTATCGGCCGACGCCGCGAGCGAACACCCTGCGTCGGAACCCTGTCGTTTTTCCGCCCGTCAGTCCTTGGCGGTGAACACCGTCAGCACCCCCGTATAGCCATACAGGTGATGGCGCGCGATCTCGCCCGCGGCAAAGAAACCGACCAGCGGCACGTCGCCCAGCGCATGCCGCACGATCTGCAGTTCGGCGCCGGGGGCGCCGAAGTGCGGCCCGCCGCGGCCGGAGCAGCTGACGTACACCGCGCCCGCGATGCGGCGCGCCGGATGCGGCGCGGCTTCGGCCTCTCCGGCCGCGACTGCGCGCGCGGTGGCCAGCGTCTGCTCCTCGGGTTCCAGTTCTTCGCGGATTTCGGCGCAGATGCGCATCAGGTCGGCGCGCGCGGCCTGCGCATTGCGGCGGCAGAAGGTCAGGCGCATGCCGGCTTCGGCCACGTCGGCAATGGCGATGCCGCGGCGCGTGGGGTCCAGGCCGATGATGTGGCGCACCAGCACGTCGGCGCCCAGGTCGCCGGTGCGGCGGATGCCGTCGCTGCCCGCATCGGCCAGGCCCACCAGCGTGGCGCGCACGGCGTCGATGGCTTCCTGCGGCCGCTCGAGCGAGACCTGCAGGTCGGCCAGCAGCACGTCGAGCGCAGGCTGGCCATCGAGCTTGAGCAGCAGGTTGCCGTCGGCCTCGGTGATCTCGCGCTCGCGTCCGCCCGCCGAGCGCAGCGGCTGGCAGCCCTGCGTGACGCGCGACACCAGCCGCACGCCTTCGCCGAACACCACGCCCGACAAGCCGCCCGAGAACACGCCGCCCGCCGCGCCGTGTCCGCGGATGTTGCCGTTGCCGCCCACGGCAAACTGCAGCGCCCCCGCGCGTCCCGACGACAGGCCGCCGAACAGATAGCCGGTGTCGGTGCGGCCCGCCATCTCGCCGATCAGTTCGGTCAGGTCGGGTGTGGCCGGATCCGCATGCACCAGCGCCGTGTGGGCCTCGAAACCGCTCATCTCGGAATTGCCGAGCGGGGCCACGCCGGAGAACACGCGGTACTGGTCGCTCGGCAGCGCGCAGAGCATGAGGCTGAGGCCCGGCTCGTCGAAATATTCGGCATTGTTGGCCGACACGCCGATGCCGACCGTGCCCGACCAGTCGGTGACCTCGGGGAGCTCGGCGCTGAGATGGTCGAGGATCTCCTGCGCGTCCGACGCATAGTGGTCGGTGATGTAGAGCAGCCCGAGCGTGGGCGACGACGCGTAGTCGGGCAGCGCCATCTGCGCCCGCAGCTGGGCCAGCACGAGGCCGGCGGCCATGCGCCATTGCGGATGGGTGGCATGGCCGGAAGGAAACAACTTCATGATGCGTGCCAACCCGATTTCTTCCAATGTGTCGCGTACGAGGTCAGCGCCGGCCGGTCGTTCGCTTGCGCGCTGCCGTTGCCGGTGCCTTCTTTTTTGCGGCGGGCGTTGCTGCCGCCTTCTTGGCCGCGGGCCTGGAAGCCGACGGCTTGCCCATGGCCTTGTCTACCGCATCGGCCAGTGGCTGGGCCATGGCCGGCACCTTGAGCTGGGCCGCATCCTGCAGCGCCGAGCTGGCGATCTGCTGGAACTGCTCGGTGAGCGATCCCCACCATTGCATCGGGTCGATGACCTTGCCGTTGCCGGCTTCGGAAGCGCCGGCGGACGAGCCCGGCTTGCTGCGCGCCTTCGTCGCGGGCGCCGCAGCTTCTTCTTCCGGTTCGGTTTCGGGCGCCGGCTCGGCCGGTGCAGCGGCCGCCGGTGCGAAAGGCGCGGGCGCCGCAGCAGGCGCCACGGCGGCTGCCTGCTTGGTGAATGCGTTGGCGATATCTTCCATCCGCACGTTCATGCCGCGCAAGGTCGAAAGTGTCATCTTTTGCACCTCGAGCGCCTGGATGGTGGCCTTGAGCGCATGGCCGTTCTGTTCGAGCCAGTACTGCACCGTCTTGAGTTCCTGGATGCGCTTGTCCACTTCTTCGACACTCATCGTGGGTGCCACCCAGCTCGCGAGGCTCGGCAACCCGGGCACGGCCGCCGTGCCCGAACCACCGGCGGCACCGGCGGCAAGGTTCTTCAGAAAATCGAATCCGGGGACGAATTGACTGAAGTCGAAGGGTTGGCTGGCATTGCTCATTCGGCGGTCTCCGGTTGGGTTTTCTTGTGATGCCAGCTTACTCCAACGTACCCCGCTTTTGGACCTTCGAACGCCCACGCCGCGCAAGGGCAAAGCCCGTCAAAGCTCCGCGCGGACCTTGCTGAACACTTTCCAGAATGCCGCGTCCTGCGAGGTCGCGAAGTTGATGCGCATCAGCGTGCTCGGCGGCCGCCGCGCATGGAACAGCGAACCCGGCGCCAGCAGGTAGCCCTGGTCGAGCATGCGCTGCGTGAGCGCATCGGTGTCCGCGCCCGTGTCGACCCAGCCGAACAACCCCGCCGGTTCCGACGCGAAGGTGCAGTCGTGGGCCATGGCGAGCTTCACCGCGCGGCCCCGGGCGCCGTCGAGCCGGATGCGGATGCGCTCGGCGTGCCGGCGCAACTGGCCCTGGTCGATGCACCATGAAAGCGCCCGCTCGAACAGCGTGGGCGTGGTGAGCGTGGCCAGGAGCTTGGTCTCGAGCAGCCGCTCCTTGAGTTCCGGCGATGCGGCCAGAAAACCGATGCGCCAGTTGGGCGCCAGGATCTTGGCGAAACCGCTCACATAGATGGTGCGCTGCAGCCCGTCGAGCGCGCTGAGCCGCGTGGCATGCTCGGGCGCCAGGTGGCTGTAGGTGTCGTCCTCGACGATGTGGAAGTCATGGGCATTGGCCAGCTTCAGCACGCGGTGGGCGCTGCCGGGCGTGAGGCTGTAGCCCGTCGGGTTGTGCAGCACGCTCACGCTCACGAAGAGCTTGGGGCTGTGCAGCGCGCAGTATTGCGCCATCACCTCCAGGTCGGGTCCGTCGGCACGGCGCGGCACCGGCAGGATGCGCATGCCCAGCGCCTCGAGCCGTGCAAACTCCAGCGCCCAGCCGGGCTCCTCGACCATCACCGGATCGCCCGCGCGCAGCAGCGTGCGGCTCACGATGTCCAGCGCATGCGTGGCGCCCACGGTGGTCACGATCTGGTCGGGTGAGGCGGGCACGTTGATGCCCATGAGCTTGTTCGAGAGGCTGCGCCGCAGGGCGGCATCGCCGGCGGGTTCGCCGTACTGCAGCGACAGCTCCTGCAGCGCGGCCGTGCTGGTCACCCGGCGCACCGCGGTCGGCATGAAGGTCGACGACATCCAGTCGGGCGGAAACACGCCCATGCCCGGCTGCGGCTTGTCGCTCGGCCGGTGGAACATGCTGCGGATCAGCGAGCTCGCATCGGCCGGCACCCGCGAGGCCATCATCTGCGCGACCATGGGCGCCGCGCTCGCCGGGCGGCCCTCCTGCGCGGGCGCCGAATCGCGCACGTAGAACCCGCGCTGCCGGCGTGCTTCGACCAGGCCCTGCGCCAGCAACTGGTCGTAGGCCGCCACCACCGTGTACGGGCTCACGCCCTGCTGGCGCGCGCATTCACGCACCGAGGGCAGGCGTGCGCCGGGCGGCAACAGGCGCGTGCGGATGCGCTCGGCCAGCCGGTCGGCCAATTGCCCTGTGAGCGACTGGGTGGAGGTTCGTGTCAGCATCGGTGTCGGGCTTCTGTGTCGAAAGTCAGGCCAATACAGTTTTCAAGGATGTTCGATCAACTGTACCGGAACTGTAATGGTCCAAAGTTTAGAGTGTATGGAATGAACTGGCAAGAATTCACCGCCCTGCTGGTGCTGGCCACGGCGATGAGCTTCTCGCCCGGTCCCAACACCACCCTGTCCACCGCGCTGGCTGCCAACGGCGGCCTGCCGCGTGCCATGCGCTTCGTGATGGCGGTGCCGGTCGGCTGGACGCTGCTCCTGGTGCTGTGCGCGGCCGGCATCGGCGCGCTGGTGGTGGCGGTGCCTGCGCTGCGCCTGGCGATCAAGGTGCTTGGCGTGGGCTACCTGCTGTGGCTGGCCTGCAAGCTCAGCGGCAGCGGCACGCTCGGCCGCGCCGATGGCGCCAACCTGAACATCGGCTTCGGCCAGGGCGTGATGCTGCAGTTCGTCAACATCAAGGCCTGGCTGCTCGCACTCACGCTGGTGGCGGGCTGGATCGCCGGGCAGCCCGATGCGCTCGGCCGCTTCGCCATCGTCGCGCCGGTGATGCTGGTCTACGCCTTCGTCAGCAACTTCACGTATGCGCTGGCCGGCGCGCTGCTGCGCGACTGGCTTGCCAAGGGCAGGCGCCTGCTGTGGTTCAACCGCACCATGGCCCTGGTGCTGGTGCTCACGGCCTGGTGGATGCTGAGCGTATGAAGCTGGTTCGCATCAAGGACGAGACCCTCGGGATGTGGCTCGGCGTGATCGGCGTGGCGCTGTTCGCCATCACCTTGCCGATGACGCGGCTGGCCACCGGCACGCAGGGCGCGCCCCAGCTCTCGCCCTGGTTCGTCACGCTCGGGCGGGCCGCCTTGGCCGGCGTTCTCTCGACGGTCTTCCTGCTGGCCACGCGCTCGCCGCGGCCGGCGCCGCACCAGTGGAAGCCGCTCGGCATGGCGGTGCTCGGCAACGTGATCGGCTATCCGCTGCTGCTGGCCTACGCTTTGCGCGTGGTCACGGCAAGCCACGCGGCCGTGGTCACCGCGCTGCTGCCGCTGGTCACCGCGGCGGTGGCGGCGCTGGTGCTGCACCAGCGCGCACGGCTCGGTTTCTGGCTTTGCGCCGTGGCGGGCAGCGTGCTGGTCGTGCTGTTCTCGCTGCTGCGCGCCAGCCAGAACGGCCACGGCTTCGGTTTCGAATGGGCCGACCTGCTGCTGGTCGGCGCGGTCATCGCGGCTTCGTTCGGCTACATCTACGGCGCGCAGGTCACGCCGGCGCTCGGCGCCGAGCGCGTGATCTGCTGGGTCTGCGTGATGGCGCTGCCCGTCACCGTGCCCGCCACCTGGGCTTTGTGGCCGCAAGAACCGATTGCCACGTCGGCCTGGGCGGGCTTCGTCTACGTCGGCGTGTTCTCGATGTGGATCGGCTTCTTCGCCTGGTACCGGGGCCTCGCGATGGGCGGCGCGCTGCGCGTGAGCCAGACCCAGCTCCTGCAGCCCTTTCTCTCGATACTTGCCTCCATTCCGCTGCTGGGCGAACCGCTCGACGTGGTCACGCTGGGCTTTGCCATTGCCGTGGTCTGCACGGTGATGCTGGGCAAGCGCCTTTCGCAGCCGCGGCCCGCCGCCGCGATCCCGGCGCGCGCTGCGCGTGCCGAACAATCCTGACCGAATCCGCCTCTCACCCCACCCGCCCGAAAGAAGAACGCATGAACTGGAAACTCGCCGCCCGCGCCGCCAAGATGAACCCGTCGGTGCTGCGTGAAATCCTCAAGGTCACCGAGCGCCCCGGCATCATCAGCCTGGCCGGCGGCCTGCCCTCGCCCAAGACCTTCCCGATCCAGGCCTTTGCCGACGCCTGCGCCGAGGTGCTGCACAACGACGGCCAGGCGGCCCTGCAATACGCCGCGAGCGAAGGCTATGCGCCGCTGCGGCAGGCCGTGGCCGACATGCTGCCGTGGAACGTCGACCCCGCGCAGGTGCTCATCACCACCGGCTCGCAGCAGGGCCTCGACCTTGTGGCCAAGGTGCTGCTCGATCCCGGCAGCAAGGTGCTGGTCGAGACGCCGACCTACCTCGGCGCGCTGCAGGCCTTCGGCCCGATGGAGCCGGAACCCGTGAGCGTGGCCAGCGACAACGACGGCGTGATCGTCGAAGACCTGCTGGCCAAGTCGAAGGACGCACGCTTCGTCTACCTGCTGCCCAACTTCCAGAACCCCACCGGCCGCACCATGACCGAAGAGCGCCGCGCCGCCGTGTCGGCCGCGGCTGCCGCGGCGGGCCTGCCTATCGTGGAAGACAACCCCTACGGCGAGCTGTGGTTCGACGAAGCCCCGCCGCTGCCGCTGACGGCGCGCAACCCCGAAGGCTGCATCTACCTGGGCTCGTTCTCCAAGGTGCTGGCCCCCGGCCTGCGGCTGGGCTTCCTGGTCGCGCCCAAGGCCATCTATCCCAAGCTGCTGCAGGCCAAGCAGGCGGTCGACCTGCACACGCCCATCTTCACGCAGCGCATGGTGTCGGCGGTGATGAAAGACAACTTCCTCGAGCGCCACGTGCCCACCATCCGCGCGCTCTACAAGCGCCAGCGCGACGCGATGATCGCGGCGCTCACGCGCGAGATGGCCGGCCTCGACGTGAAGTTCAACGCGCCCAAGGGCGGCATGTTCCTGTGGGCGCGCTTGCCCGACGGCATCGACACGGTGGCGCTGCTGCCCAAGGCGGTGGAGCGCAACGTGGCGTTCGTTCCCGGCGCGCCCTTCTACGCGGGCCAGGGCGATCCGCGCACGCTGCGCCTGTCGTTCGTGACGGCCAGTGTCGAAGAGATCGACATCGCGATCGCCGCGCTGGCCCTCACGCTGCGCGAAGAACTCGCGCTGCTGGGCGAACGCACGCTCGCGCCCGAACCCGTCTGACACACGAGGGTCTCCATGCACATCGCCATCCTCACCTTCGACGGCTTCAATGAACTCGACTCGCTGATCGCGCTCGGCGTGCTCAACCGCATCAAGAAGCCGGGCTGGCGCGTGACGCTGGCCGCGCCGAGCCCCACGGTCACCTCGATGAACGGCGTCACCGTGCATGCGAGCGCCACGCTCGAAGCGGCCACCGAGGCCGAGGCGGTGCTCGTTGGCAGCGGCATCCGCACGCGGGAGATTGCGGCCGACCCCGTCATCATGGGGGTGCTGGGCCGGCTCGATGCCGGACGGCAGCTGATCGGCGCCCAGTGTTCCGGCACGCTGCTGCTCGCCAAGCTGGGCCTGCTCGGCGCAGTGCCGGCGTGCACCGACCTCACGACCAAGCCCTGGGTGCAGGAGGCCGGCGTCGAAGTGCTGAACCAGCCTTTCTTCGCAAGCGGCAACGTAGCCACCGCCGGCGGCTGCCTGTCGGCGCCCTACCTTGCAGCCTGGCTCATCGCGCGCAGCGAAGGCATCGAAGCTGCCAGGAGCGCCCTGCACTATGTCGCGCCGGTCGGCGAGAAGGAAGACTACGTTGCGCGCGCCATGCGCAACATCGAACCGTACCTGCCGCAAGTTCCTGCGGCTGCCACTGCCTGAAGGAAGGCCTGCAAGACACGCCATGATCAGCCCCGCCACCTTCGCGATCTTCCTGCTGGCCGTCCTCGCGCTGTTCCTGTCGCCCGGGCCGAACATGGCGTTCGTGCTTTCGCACGGCGTGGCGCACGGGCCGCGCGGCGGTTTTGCGGCGGCGCTGGGCATCTCGTCGGCCGACCTGGTGCACACGCTCTTCGCAGCCACGGGCGTCACGGCGCTGGTGGCGGCGTGGCCGCCCTCCTTCGACCTGCTGCGCTATGCCGGCGCGCTGTACCTGCTGTGGCTCGCGGTGCAGGCCGTGCGCAGCGGCGGCCGCCTTCCGGCGGGCACCAAGGCGCAGCCCTCGGCGTTCGCGCGCATCGTGCGCATGGCTTTCCTCAACAACCTCGTCAATCCGAAGGCGCTGCTGTTCTTCATGGTGTTCCTGCCGCAGTTTGTGGACCCGGCGCGCGGCAGCGTGCCCTTGCAACTGGTGCAGCTCGGCGTCATGCTCTCGGCTGCCGCGCTCGCTTTCAACACGCTGCTCGGCGCTTGCAGCGGTCAGGTTGGCCGCTGGCTGCAGCGCCGCCCGGGGGCCGAGAAATTGCAGCGCGGACTGCTGGCGCTGGTGATGGTCGGCCTGGCGATTCGCCTGCTGCTGCTCGACCGTCCCTCCGTGCCGTCCACCCTGTCCGCCACACCTGTCCAAGGAAGCTGAACACATGCTCAACATCTGGGGCCGCATCAGTTCGATCAACGTGCGCAAAGTCGTCTGGTGCGCACAGGAACTCGGGCTGGACTTTCAACGCACCGAAGCCGGTGGCCGGTTCGGCGTGGTGCAAACGCCCGAGTACCTGGCGCTCAACCCGAACGCGATGGTGCCCACCATCGACGACGGCGAAGGCAGCGACCGCGTCACGCTCTGGGAATCGAACGTGATCGTGCGCTACCTGTGCGCCAGGCATTCGCACGGAAAGTTCTACCCGAGCGACCTGCCCGCACGCTTCGACGCCGAGCGCTGGATGGACTGGCAGCAGACCACGCTCAACCGCGCGAGCCGCGATGCGTTCGTGCAATGGGTGCGCACGGCGCCGGCCGACCGCGATTTCGCGCTCATCGACGCTTCCGTCCATGCGAGCGAAGCGCTGTTCGCCATGCTCGACGCGCACCTTGCGCGGCAGCCCTACATGGCCGGCGAGCGCTTCACGATGGCCGACATCCCCATCGGCTGCGAAGCTCACCGCTGGTTCGGCCTGCCGCCGGGCGAATACCAGCGCCCCAGCTGGCCGCACCTCGAGCGCTGGTACGGCGAACTCATTTCCCGTCCGGGCACGCGCGGCGTGCTCGACCTTCCGCTCGAATGACACGCATGAAATCCCGCCCGTTCAAACAAGTCGACGTCTTCACCGCAACGCCCTACCTCGGCAATCCGCTGGCCGTGGTGCTCGACGGCAGCGGGCTGGACGACGCCGAGATGCAGCGCTTTGCGCAGTGGACCAACCTGTCCGAAACCACCTTCGTGCTGCCGCCGACGGAGCCCACGGCCGATTACCGCGTGCGCATCTTCACGCCCGGCGGCGAGCTGCCTTTCGCGGGCCACCCGACCATCGGCAGCTGCCATGCCTGGCTGCAGGCCGGCGGCAAGCCCAAGGCGGCGGGCCGCATCGTGCAGCAGTGCGCAGCCGGCCTCGTGCCGCTGCGCCAGGACGGCGAGCGGCTGGCCTTCTCGGCCCCGCCGCTCAAGCGCAGCGCGCCGAGCCCCACGCTGCTCGCCAAGGTGGCGGGCGCACTGGGCCTGAAGGCACAGCAGATCGTCGCGGCGCAGGTGCTCGACAACGGCCCGGTCTGGTTCGGCCTGCTGCTCAGCGATGCCGACACCGTGCTCAGGCTCGTGCCCGACCACCGGATGCTCAAGGAACTGGGCGTCAAGGCCGGCGTGGCGGGCGTGCCGGTGGCGGAGGGCTCGTCGATGCTGATCGGCCGCTCGAACCGCGAGGCGCGCGCCTTCGGCGGCAAGGCCGCGATGGCCGGAGCCGGGGACGGCCTGAAGATCGATCTCGAGGTGCGCGCTTTTGCCGCGCCCATCGGCGTCGAGGAAGACCCGGTCACCGGCAGCCTCAATGCCAGCCTGGCCGAGTGGCTGATCGCCGACGGCCACATGCCCGAGCGCTACGTGGCCGCGCAGGGACAGTGCCTCGGGCGCGCGGGGCGCGTGGCCATCGAGCGCGACGCCGACGGCAAGGTCTGGGTCGGCGGCGATGCCGTGACCTGCATCGACGGCCAGGTCACGCTGTAAGGAGAACGCCATGCGCGCGCAGCTCGACCACCTCGTGATTGCCGCCGCGTCGCTGGCCGAAGGCGTGGCGTGGTGCGAGGCCACGCTGGGCCTGACGCCCGGCCCGGGCGGTTCGCATCCGCTGATGGGCACGCACAATCGACTGCTGAACATCGCGAGCGCGGCCTTTCCGCAGGCCTACCTCGAGATCATCGCCATCGAGCCCGGCAAGCGGCCATCGCGCCCCGGCACGCGCCGCTGGTTCGACCTGGACGACGCAGTGCTGCAGGCGGCACTCGCGCGGCGCGGGCCCCGGCTGGTGCACTTCGTGGCGCGCGTGCCCGACGCGCACGCCGCGCGGCAGGCCCTGGCGCGCGACGAGCGCGCGCACATCGACCGCGGCCACCTGCTCGAGGCCTCGCGCGACACGCCCGCCGGCCGGCTCGAATGGCAGATCACCGTGCGCGACGACGGCCAGCGACTCTTCTACGGCGCACTGCCCACGCTGATCCAGTGGGGGCCGGTGCACCCCACCGACGCCATGCCCGCGTCGGGGCTTTCGATGCGATCGCTGCACGCCACGCATCCGCGCGCGGCCGACCTGTCTGCCGCGCTGTCGGCCATCGGCATGGCGGACATGGCCGTGCAGCCCGGCGCGCCCAATCTCGTCGCGGTGCTCGAGACGCCCCGCGGTCCCGTCACGCTTCAGTCCGAAGGGCTCTGACCGCCATGCTCAGCCTCACCGAAATCGCCTGGTTCGCGCTCGCTTCCGTGCTGCTCGCGCTCACGCCGGGTCCCAACATGATCTATTGCGTGTCGCGCACGCTGATCCAGGGCCGCCGCGCAGGGCTGGTCTCGCTCGGCGGCGTGATGATGGCTTTTCTCGCCCACCTGTTCGCGGCCGCGCTCGGGCTCACCGCACTGCTGCTGGCCGTGCCGATCGCGTTCGACGCCATCCGGCTGGCCGGCGCGGCCTACCTGCTGTGGCTCGCCTGGCAGGCGGTCAAGCCCGGCGGCAATGCGCCATTCGAGGCCCGCGCGCTGCCGGCCGATCCGCCGGGCAGGCTGTTTCGCATGGGCTTTCTCACCAACCTGCTGAACCCGAAGGTCGCGATGTTCTACCTCTCGTTCTTTCCGCAGTTCATCCATCCCGAGCGCGGCTCGGTGCTGCTGCAGAGCCTGCAGCTGGGCGCCGCGCAGATGGCGAGCAGCGCCGCGGTCAACACCGTGATGATCTTCGGCGCGGCCAGCATCACGGCCGTGCTGTCGCAAAGCGCCGGCTGGCTGCGCGCGCAGCGCTACGTGATGGGCAGCGTGCTCGCCGCGCTGGCGGTGCGTGTCGCGCTGACGGAACGCAAGTAGAAGGAAACAGCCCGTGAGGTTCACCCGCGAAGAGATCGAATCGGCGCAGCGCACGGTCGCAGCCGCCATGCCGCCCACGCCGCAATACGCCTGGCCGCTGCTTTCGCAGCGACTGGGCAGCACGGTGTGGGCCAAGCACGAGAACCACACGCCCGCGGGCGCCTTCAAGATCCGCGGCGGGCTGATCTACTTCGAGACCCTGGCGCGCGAGCAACCCGGCGTGCGCCGCGTCATCAGGGCCACGCGCGGCAACCACGGCCAGTCGGTCGGCTTTGCGGCGAGGCGCCATGGGCTAGCGGCCACCATCGTGGTGCCGCATGGCAACTCGCTCGAGAAGAACGCCGCCATGCGCGCGCTGGGCGTGGAACTGGTCGAGCATGGCGGCGATTTCCAGGCGGCCTCGGAGCACGCAGGCATGCTCGCCGAGCGCGACGGCATGCATCGTGTGCCCTCGTTCCACCGCGAGCTGGTGCGCGGTGTGTCGACCGCCTATGTCGAGTTCTTCAGTGCACTGAAAGACACGCCGCCCGACGTGCTGTTCGTGCCCATCGGCCTGGGCTCCGGCTTTGCCGCCGCAGCCGCGGCACGGGCCCATTGCGGCGTATCGACCCGGCTCATCGGCGTGGTGTCGGCGCATGCCACCGCGTACCAGGATTCCTTTCGCGCGGGCCGGCCCATCGAGTCGCCGGCCGGCACGCGGCTGGCCGACGGCATGGCCTGCCGCACGCCGGTGCCGGAGTCGGTCGAGGTGATCCTGCGCGAAGCCGACGACGTGATCGCCGTGAGCGACGACGAGGTTGCCGAGGCCATGCGCATTCTCTTCAGCGACACGCACAACGTCGCCGAAGGCGCCGGCGCTGCGGCACTGGCGGGCGCGTTGCAGCAGCAGGAGCGCTGGCGCGGCAAGACGGTGGGGATCTGCGTGAGCGGCGGCAATGTCGATTCGGACATGTTCGCGGGGGTGCTGGGGCGGGGTGGCGCGAAGCCTTAAGTTCGTTCGTCTGCTGTTCAGGGCGCATGCACAGGCCACCGGGTACTCCCCTCCGCGAATGCCCCCCGGGCTTCGCCCTCCTCCTTTATTTCGCTGCGGGGAGCACCCGGCGCCCTGTGCACACAAGGCGCTGCCCTCGTGCTGGCTGATCAACGACCGCTGCGAATAACGCTCACGTCGATGGTGTGCTCTGCGCAGCGAAATAAAGGAGGAGGCCGCAGGCCGGGGGACATTCGCGGAGCAGAGCACGCCGTCGGCGGGAGCGCGCCACGACACAGCACAAGTCAATGCACGAAAGGCTACGGCAGCGGCCCTGTATTGGCCGTCTCCAGCGGCAGCCGGGACACCTCGGCCAGCAACAACGCGAGCTGCGCAGCCGCCGCATCGACGACAGCCTGCCCACGCGCAGCGGTCGCCGCGGCCGCATTGCCCGCCGCACCCTGCGCGTTGTAGTCCTCCATGGCCCAGCCGAGCTTGGCGCTCTTGCCGTTGCCGAGGATCGCGTAGTCGGCCGCACGCTGCTCGGACGTGGAGCGGAAATTCTTCGCCTCGCCCATGCGCACCTGCTGCGACGCGAGCGCCAGCATCATCGACGTTTCGATCTCGCCGGCATGCACGCCGAAGCGGTGTTCGTCGGCGCCGAACTGCGCGCCCGCATCGCCCAGCGGCAGGTTGAACCAGCTCACGCTGTAGACGATGAGCCCGTGCGCCGCACGCAGTTCACGCGCCACGATGTCCATCGCGCCCACATGGCCGCCATGCGCGTTGAAAAGCACCAGCTTCTTCACGCCGGCGCGCGCCACGCCGGCGCCGATCTCGTTCCACATGCGGATCAGCGTCTCGGCCGACAGCGTGAGCGTGCCTGCGAATCGCGCATGCTCGGGGCTGAGGCCGATCTGCTGCGTCGGCAGGAACAGCACCGGCAATTGCGCCGGAAGCAGCGGCAAGGCCGCGGCCACGATCCCGTCGGCCAGCACCGTGTCCACGCCCAGCGGCAGGTGCGGCCCGTGCTGCTCCGTGGCGCCGAGCGGCAGCACCGCGACCGTGGCTGCCACATCGAGCGCGGCGAAGTCGCGCGTCGTCAGTTGAGACCAGTGGCGGGGCAGGGATACCGGGGATGCGTTCATTCGCCGATCTTAGAGCGGTGATTCAATCCACGCGACCCCGCGCCACGCGCGCTTCCCTCCGACTCCACAAGGACACCCACATGGATCTGCAACTCCAGGACCGCCACGTTCTCATCACCGGCGGCAGCAAGGGCATCGGCCTGGCCTGCGCGCTGGGCTTCCTGCGCGAGGGCGCGCGCGTGAGCCTGGTGTCGCGCGACCTGCAGAACCTGGCGCAGGGCCGCAAGACGCTGGTCGAGGCGTTTGCCGAGGCCGAAGCAAAGGTTTCGGTGCATGCCGCCGACCTCAAGGACCCGGCAGGAGCCCTGGCCGCGCTCGATGCGGCCGAGCAGGCCTTCGGCCCGGTCGACGTGCTGGTCAATTCTGCCGGCGCCGCGCGCCGCACCCCGCCCGACGAGCTGGACGCAGCCGCCTGGCACGACGCAATGGACGCCAAGTACTTCACCTACATCCACATGATCGATCCGGTCGTGAAGCGCATGGGCCAGCGCGGAAGCGGTGCCATCGTCAACGTGATCGGCCAGGGCGGCAAGGTCGCGAGCCCGGTGCACATGGCCGGCGGCGCGGCCAACGCGGCGCTGATGCTGGTGAGCGCCGGCATGGCCGCGGCCTACGCGGCCAAGGGCGTGCGCGTGAACGCGGTGAACCCCGGGCTCACGCTGACCGAGCGGCTGCAGGAAGGCTTGAAGGCCGATGCGAAGCTGCAAGGCATCGGCAGCGACGAGGCGCTGCAGCGTGCGAAGGCCCGCCTGCCGCTCGGTCGCATCGCCGCGCCGGAAGAGATTGCCAATGCGGTCGTGTTCCTGGCGTCGCCCAAGGCGAGCTACATCACCGGTGCGATCGTCGCGATGGACGGCGCTGTCACGCCGATGATCTAGGCGCTGGCTGCCAGCGCCTCGAACTTGAGCGCCAGGAAGTCCACCAGCGCACGCACGCGCGCCGGCACGAAGCGCCCGCTCGGCAGCAGTGCATGCAGCGGGTACGGCTCGGTGTCCCACTCGGGCAGCAGGTGCACCAGTCGGCCGCTATGGATGTCGCTGCGCACATCGAGCGCCGACTTCAACGTGATGCCGTAGCCCGCCACGGCCCACTCGCGCGCGAGCGAGGCATCGTCCACGCTGCGGTCGCCCTTCACGCGCACTTCGGTCCATTGGCCGTGCTGCCCGAAGCGCCAGGTGCGGTGGCGGCGCCCGCCGCGGTCGAAGGTGAGGCAGTTGTGGTGGACGAGGTCTTGCGGCGTCCTGGGCGCGGCGTGGCGGCGCAGGTAGCCGGGCGATGCGGTGAGCAGCGGGCTGGTCACCGCAAAGGGTCGCGCCACCAGGCGCGAATCGGCGAGCGCGCCGTAGCGCAGCGCCACGTCGACCTCGTCGCGGGTCACGTCGAGCAGCCGGTCGCCGACCGAGAGCGACAGCTGCACGCCGGGGTGCAGCGCAAGGAATTCATCGAACCACGGCAGCAGCGTGCTGCGCGTGAGGTCCGACGGGGCGGCCACGCGCAGGGTGCCGACCAGTTCGCCGCGATCGGCCGTGACCAGCGATTCGCCTTCGTCCAGGAGTTCGAAGGCGCGCACCGCGTAGTCGAGCAGGGTCTGGCCTTGCGAGGTCAATCGCATGGCGCGGGTCGAGCGTTCGAACAGGCGCGCGCCGAGCTGCGTTTCCAGCCGCTTGAGCGTGGCGCTCGCCGCAGCCGGCGTCATGCCCAGCGCACGGGCCGCCGCCGTGAGCGTGCCGCCGCGCGCAGTCTGTACCAGCACCTGAAGGTCGGAGAGATTTTCAATCTTCATTTGAAAGTGTTGGCATTTTCGGCCGGCTTATCAACTCTTGCTTGCCATCCTACAGTGCAGGTATCCATTCAAGAAAGGTCCTCCGACATGAAAGCCATCGGCTACTACCAAGCCCTTCCGATCGACAACCCGGCGTCGCTGCAGGACATCGAACTGCCCGCGCCCGTGCCCGGCCCGCGCGACCTGCTGGTGCGCGTGAAGGCGATTTCGGTCAACCCGGTCGACACCAAGGTGCGCAGGAACATGGCGCCCGAGGCCGGCCAAGCCAAGGTACTGGGCTGGGATGCCGCGGGCACGGTCGAGGCGGTCGGGAGCGCGGTGCAGAACTTCAAGACTGGCGACCGCGTCTACTACGCCGGCTCGATCGTCCGGCCCGGCGCCAACGCCGAACTGCATGCGGTCGACGAGCGCATCGTGGCGCTGGCGCCCAGGAGCCTGGACGATGCGCAGGCCGCCGCGCTGCCGCTCACCACCATCACCGCCTACGAGCTGCTGTTCGACCGCCTCAAGGTGGCGAAGAACGGCGGCGCCGGACAGACGCTGCTGGTCACCGGCGGCGCGGGCGGCGTGGGATCGATATTGATCCAGCTTGCGCGCCAGCTCACGCAGCTTCGCGTGGTCGCCACGGCCTCGCGGGCCGAGACGCGGGCCTGGTGCCTGGCGCTCGGCGCGCACGCGGTCATCGACCATTCGAAGCCGCTCGCAGCCGAACTGAAAGCCGCCGGCATCGGCGAGGTCGACATGGTCGCCAGCCTCACGCAGACCGGCCAGCACTACGCCCAGATCATCGAAAGCCTCAAGCCCCAGGGCCAGCTCGCGGTGATCGACGACCTGCCCTCGCTCGACGCAATGCCGCTCAAGACCAAGTGCATCTCGCTGCATTGGGAAATGATGTTCGCGCGCTCGCGCTTCGAGACGCCGGACATCGCCGAGCAGGGCGCGCTGCTGGCCGAGGTGGCGGCGCTGGTCGACGCGAGGCGCATCCGCACGACCGCGAACGCGAGCTTCGGGACCATCAACGCGGCCAACCTCCGGAAGGCGCACGCGCTGATCGAGAGCGGCACCGCGCAAGGCAAGGTGGTGCTCGCGGGGTTCTGAGCACCATCGGCCGCATGGCCCGAAGATGGCCGCAACGCTGGCGGCTGGCCAGGCGCCTACTGCGGCCTTGCGCGCGACACGCGCCAGACCACGTTGCCGACGTCGTCGGCCACCAGCAGCGCGCCGTTCTTGTCGAGCGCGACACCGACCGGACGGCCCTGCGCCTTTTCGTCGGCGGTGAGAAAGCCGGTCAGCACATCGACCGGCGGCCCGCTCGGCTTGCCGCCGATGAAGGGCACGAACACCACCTTGTAGCCCGACTTGGGCTTGCGGTTCCAGGAGCCGTGTTCGCCGATGAAGGCGCCGCTCGCAAACTCGGCCGGCATGCCGCGCGCTTGGGAAAAGGCGAGCCCCAGCGGCGCGACATGCGATCCCAGTGCGTAGTCCGGCACCACGGCCTTGGCCACCATCTCAGGTTGCTGCGGCGTGACGCGCGCATCGACGTGGTTGCCGTAGTAGCTCCAGGGCCAGCCATAGAAGGCACCGTCCTTCACCGAGGTCAGGTAGTCGGGCACCAGGTCGCTGCCGATTTCGTCGCGCTCGTTCACCACGGTCCACAGCGCCTTGGTCTCGGGCTCCCAGGCCAGCCCGTTGGGATTGCGAAGACCGCTCGCGAACAGGCGCTTCTCGCCGCTCTTGACGTCCACCTCCCAGATGGCGGCGCGGCCTTCCTCGGCGGCGAGACCGTTCTCGCCGATGTTGCTGTTGGAGCCGACCGTGACATAGAGCTTGGTGCCGTCGGCGCTGGCGATCACGTTCTTGGTCCAGTGGTGGTTGATGCCCGCGGGTAACGGCGTGACCACCGTGGGGGCGGCGCTGGCCGAGGTCTGCCCCTCGGTGTAGGGCACCTTCACGAGCGCGTCCGCGTTGGCGATGAACAGCTCGTTGCCGACCAGCGCCATGCCGAAGGGCGAGCTCAGGTTCGACAGGAACACCTGGCGCAGCTCGGCCGCGCCGTCGCCGTCGGCGTCGCGCAGCAGCGTGATGCGGTTGGGGCTCGGCACGCCCGCCCCGGCGCGGCTCATGACCTTCTCCATGACCCATTTGCGGACCTTGGCCACGGGGCCGCTGCCGCCGTCGTCGCTGCCCTCGGGCTTGGGCGGCTTGTTGCTTTCGGCCACCAGGACGTCGCCATTGGGCAGGGTGTAGACCCAGCGCGGATGGTCCAGCCCGCGCGCCAGCGCGTTCACCCGCAGGCCGTTGGCGGCCTTGGGCCCGGCAGTGTCGGACCAGCCCACCGCGGTGGCGACGTTGACGGTGGGGACCAGGGTCTTGTTCGGCTCGGCCAGGCGCGGCTGCGGCCCCACGGTGGCCTCGGGCGCGAGCTTGGCGGCTTCACCGCAGCCGGCCAGCGCCAGCACCGCGGCCACGGGGAAGACCAGGGAAGACACGGCGATGCTTCGGACCTTCATTCGCTCTCCTTGGTGTGTCGCGGCACGCGCCGCTCGAGCCAAATCATGCGGCCGGCGCCGGGATGGGCTGTCGGCCGTGGGCGCTTTCTGGCGTGGGCGCACCCCATGGGCGCATCGCCGCTACCATCGGCCGCATGACCGACGACCTGTTCCGCGCCGACGCCTACCTGCGCACCTGCGAAGCCAGCATCCTGCGCATCGACGAGACGGGCGTGGTGCTGGACCGCACCGTGTTCTATCCGCTGGGCGGCGGCCAGGCCGGGGATGCCGGCGTGCTGGCACTGGCCGACGGCCGCGAAATCGCCATTGCCGACACCCGCAAGGCGAAGGATGACGAAGGCCAGCCCACCGGCGAATTCATTCACGTGCCGGCCGCCGGGCAGGACGCGCTGCTGGCCGCACTGAAGCCCGGCGACGGCGTGACGGCGCGCCTGGATTGGGAGCGGCGCCACCGCCTGATGCGCTTTCATACCGCGAGCCACCTGCTGTGCCACCTCGTGCCGGTGCCGGTCAACGGCTGTTCGATCACGCCCGACTACGCCCGCATCGACTTCCACATGACCGAGCCGCTCGACAAGGAAGCGCTCACGGCCGGGCTCGCGCGGCTGGTGGAAGCCGCGCATCCGCTGACCGTGGGCGCCATCACCGACGAGGAACTCGACGCCAACCCCGCGCTGGTGAAGAGCATGAGCGTGCAGCCGCCGCGCGGCACGGGCACGGTGCGCACCATCCGCATCGGCGCCGAGGGCGGTGCGCAGATCGACTTCCAGCCCTGCGGCGGCACGCATGTTGCAAACACGGCCGAGATCGGCGCGGTGATGGTCACCAAAATCGAGAAAAAGAGCGCCAACAGCCGCCGCGTGGTGCTGGGCTGGGTCGCTTGAGCCCCTGAACGCCCGGAACTTCGCACCGCCCGCCCGCTCCGACCCATCGGCATGATCTTCTCCCGCATTCTTCAACTCGCTACCTTTGTTGTAGCAACCGCCGCAGCCTGCATGCCGGCCGCGGCCCAACTGTCCTCCAGGCCCAGCGCCGTCGTCACCACCCCGCACGTGCGCGCCGAACTGCTCGCGCACGCGCCCGAGGGCGTGACCCCGGGCGCACCGGTCTGGATCGGGCTGCAGATCACCCACCAGCCCGAGTGGCACACCTACTGGAAGAACGCCGGCGACTCCGGCCTGCCCACGGAACTGAACTGGACGTTGCCGCCGGGCGTGGCGGCCGGGGACATCGCATGGCCCGTACCGAAGAAGATTCCTGTCGGCACCCTTGCCAACTACGGCTACGAGGGCACGGTGCTGCTGCCGGTGCCGCTGGAGGTGTCGAGCAGCTTCAAGCCGCCGCTGGCGCTGGGCGCGGGAGCTTCGTCGATGGACATCCGGCTCAAGGCGACGTGGCTGGTGTGCCGCAAGGAATGCATCCCCGAAGAGGGCGAGTTCAGCCTTGCGCTGCCGCTGCAGGGCTCCACGGCGCTGCACAAGGCCGATTTCGACGCGGCCCAGGCGGCACAGCCGCAGCCGCTCGCCAAGCCGGGCGCGGTCGAAGTCAATGGCAACAATCTGCAAGTGCGCCTCGAAGGCCTGCCCGCCGCCGCCCAGGGCAAGACGCTCGGCTTCTTCCCCGAGACGCCCGAGCTGATACGCACCGCGGCGGAGTCGGGCAAGGACTGGACACAGCGCTGGCAGGGCGGCACCTGGACCGCCACGCTGCCGCTGGCCGACCAGCGCAGCGCCAGCCCGACGAGCCTGCCACTTGTCGTGGCGCTGGCCGAGCCTGACCGCCAGCCGGGCCAGCCGATGGCCTGGCGCACCGAGGCGCCGGTCGGCGGCACCTGGCCGGCGGCCGCCGCGCCGCGCACCGAAGTCTCGCCGGCGCTGCAGGCGGCACTGGCTGCCAATGCCGCGAACGCGGCGAACGCTGCCGCATCGGGGCGCGTCCACGGCGCTGCCGCCCCAGCCCGCCGGCACCTTCATCGTCGCCTTGCTCGGCGCCCTGTTCGGCGGCCTGCTGCTGAACCTCATGCCCTGCGTGTTCCCGATCCTCGCCATCAAGGTGCTGGGCTTTGCGCGGCAGGCCGGCAACCGCAGCGCGCACCGCACCGCGGGGCTGGCCTACACCGCGGGCGTGATGCTGTCGTTCCTGGCGCTCGGCGGCGCCATGCTGGCGCTGCGCGCGGCCGGCGCCCAGCTCGGCTGGGGTTTCCAGCTGCAGTCGCCGGCCGTGGTGGCGGCGCTGGCGGCGCTGTTCACCCTGATGGGCCTCAACCTGGTGGGCGTGTTCGAGTTCGGCCGCGCGGCGCCCACGTCGCTGTGCTCGGCGCAGGCCAGGCACCCGATCGCGAACGACTTCCTCTCGGGCGTGCTGGCGGTGGTGATCGCTTCGCCCTGCACCGCGCCCTTCATGGGCGCCTCGCTCGGCTTTGCGATCGGGCTGCCGGCCGCGCAGGCCCTGCTGCTGTTCGCGGCGCTGGGCCTCGGCCTGGCGCTGCCCTACCTGGTCGCGGGCTTCATTCCGGCCGTGGCGCGGCTGCTGCCCAAGCCCGGCCCGTGGATGGGCACGCTGCGCCGGCTGCTCGCGTTCCCGATGTTCGCCACCGTGGCCTGGCTGGTGTGGGTGCTGGGCCAGCAAAGCGGTATCGACGGCGCGGGCACGCTGCTCGCGCTGCTGGTGTGCCTGGCGGCCATTGTCTGGGCGCTGACGCTGCGCGGCCGCACGCGGCTGGTCATCGCCACCGTGCTGGTCGCCTTCACCGCGGTGCTCACGGCTGCCATCGGGCGCAACGTGCTGCAGCCGGTGGAGCCCGCCAGGATGGCTTCCAACGCCGGCCAGCGCTGGCAGCCGTGGTCGGCCGACCGCGTGGCCGAACTCACGGGCGCGGGGCAGCCGGTGTTCATCGACTTCACGGCCGCCTGGTGCGTGACCTGCCAGTACAACAAGAAGGCCACGCTCGCCGATGCCCAGGTGCTGGCCGACTTCGACAGCAAGAAGGTCGCGATGCTGCGGGCCGACTGGACCCGCCGCGATCCCGCCATCACTGCAGCGCTGACCTCGCTCGGCCGCAGCGGCGTGCCGCTCTACGTGCTGCAGGCGCCCGGCAAGCCACCGGTGGTGCTGACTGAAATCCTGGGCAAGGACGAAGTGCGCGCGGCGCTGGCCGCGCTTTGACCCCCGCCATGTCATGGGTTGTCACATGCACATGAGCAAAGCGCTCTAAGCTGTCGCCGTTGTTCGTTTTTCTTTTGGAGTTCCAGCTGGCCATGTCCCTTACGCCAATGTCCGACTCGCGTTCCCTGCGCGCCGCGCGCCAGGCCCGCGCCGCGCTCAGCCGCGCCTCGCGCCGCGCCGTGGTGGCCGCCGCCGTCGCGCTGGGCGCCACCTTCCTCATGGGCAACCATGCCTTCGCCGCGCCCGCCGTGGGCCAGCAGGCGCCCGATTTCGTCGCCGTGGACACCAGCGGCGCCAAGCACAAGCTGTCCGATTTCGCCGGCAAGTTCGTGGTGCTCGAATGGACCAACCCGGGCTGCCCCTTCGTGCGCAAGCACTACAACAGCGGCAACATGCCCGCCACGCAGAAGGCCGCCACGGCGCAGGGCGTGGTGTGGCTGTCGGTCAATTCGACCGAGCGCGCCGCCAGCGACTACCTGCAGCCGGCCGCGCTCGACGCCTGGATGAAGTCGCAGAAGGCATCGCCCACCGCGGTGCTGATGGACGAGGACGGCGTGATCGGCCAAGCCTACGGCGCGCGCACCACGCCGCACATCTTCATCATCGACCCCAAGGGCATGCTGGTGTACGCGGGCGGCATCGACAGCATCGCCTCGGCTCGGCCCGACGACATCAAGAGCGCCACCAACTACGTGAACCAGGCGCTGGGCGAAGCCTTCGGCGGCAAGCCGATCTCGGCGGCCTCCACGCGCCCCTACGGCTGCTCGGTCAAGTACAAGAGCTGAACGGGCGCAGCCCCGCAGTGACAGCTACCTGACTCCCGCCGTCAGCCAGCGGTCGGGAACCCCGGCCTACCCTTGGTGCATTACATCGCCCAAGGGGACAACGAGATGAATCCTGCGCACTCCGACGCGCAACAGGGCGCGGCCGCCCGCGCCGCTGCTTCGAACACCGCCACCTCCTCCAAACTTGCCACCGTGCTGCGCGTGACGGGCGGCAATTTCATGGAGATGTTCGACTTCTTCCTGTTCGGCTTCTACGCCACGCAGATCTCCAAGGCCTTCTTCCCCGCGGGCGACGAATTCGCGTCGCTGATGCTGACCTTCATGACCTTCGGCGCGGGCTTCCTGATGCGGCCGCTGGGCGCGATCTTCCTGGGCGCGTACGTCGATCGCGTGGGCCGCCGCAAGGGCCTGATCGTCACGCTCGCGCTGATGGCGCTGGGCACGCTGCTCATCGCCTGCGTGCCGGCCTACGCCACCATCGGCTTCGCGGCACCGCTGCTGGTGCTGATCGGGCGGCTGCTGCAAGGCTTTTCGGCGGGCGTGGAACTGGGCGGCGTGTCCGTCTACCTGTCGGAAATGGCCACGCCCGGGCGCAAGGGCTTCTACGTGAGCTGGCAATCGGCCAGCCAGCAGGTGGCGATCATCGTGGCGGCGGCGCTCGGCTACTGGCTCAACGTGACCTTCACCTCGCAGGAAATCGGCGACTTCTACTGGCGCATTCCGTTCTTCGTCGGCTGCCTGATCGTGCCGGTGCTGTTCATCATCCGCCGTTCGCTGCAGGAGACCGCGGAGTTCATGGCACGCAAGCACCGGCCCGACGCGCGCGAGATCTTCCAGTCGATGGTGGCCAACTGGGGCCTGGTGGCGGCGGGAATGATGCTGGTGTCGATGACCACCGTGTCGTTCTACCTGATCACGGTCTACACGCCCACCTTCGGCAAGTCGGTGCTGCACCTGAGCACCACCGACGCGCTGGTCGTCACGCTGTGCGTGGCGGTGTCCAACTTCATCTGGCTGCCGGTGATGGGCGCGCTGTCCGACCGCATCGGCCGCAAGCCGCTGCTGATCCTCTTCACCGTGCTGACCATCTTCACCGCCTATCCGTCGCTCAAGTGGCTGGTCGCCGCGCCGAGCTTCGGCCGCATGCTCGAGGTCGAGCTGTGGCTGTCGTTCCTCTACGCGAGCTACAACGGCGCGATGGTGGTGGCGCTCACCGAGGTGATGCCCGTCAACGTGCGCACCGCGGGCTTTTCGCTGGCCTACAGCCTTGCCACGGCGCTGTTCGGCGGCTTCACGCCGGCCATTGCCACCGGCCTCATCGAGATGACCGGCGACAAGGGCGCGCCGGGCCTGTGGATGACGGCCGCCGCGGTCTGCGGGCTTTGCGCCACGCTGATGCTGTACCGGCGCCAAGTAGATCCTGCGGATTCTGTGCGGGTGCCGGTGGTCTGAACCGGCTGGTTCCTGCTGTTGGTGGCGCACTCCCGCCGACGGGGTACCTTTCTCCGCGAATGTCCCCCGCCCTTCGGGCTCCTCCTTGATTTCGCTACGCAAGGCACCCCGCCAGCGGGAGTGTTGTTCAGAGCACCGGTTGATCGGCCAGCACGAGCGCCGCGCTTAGTGGGCACAGGGCGCCGGGTGCTCCCCGCAGCGAAATAAAGGAGGAGCCGAAGGCGGGGGACATTCGCGGAGGGGAGTACCCGGTGGCCTGTGCACGCGCCCCCGAACAGGAGCGCCCTGAACAAGAGCGCAATACAGCAGCACTCGAAAAGAAAGCACGGTCCCCCTGCGACAATCGGGGCATGCCTTTCGCCCCACTGCAAAACGATACTTTCCTGCGGGCCTGCTGGCGCCAGGCCACCGACCACACCCCCGTCTGGCTCATGCGCCAGGCCGGGCGCTACCTGCCCGAGTACGTGGCCACGCGTGCCAAGGCCGGCAGCTTCATGGGGCTGGCGACCAACGTCGACTACGCGACCGAGGTCACGCTGCAGCCGCTGGCGCGCTATCCGCTCGATGCGGCCATTCTCTTTTCCGACATCCTCACGGTGCCGGACGCCATGGGCCTGGGCCTGTCCTTCGAGGCCGGCGAGGGCCCGCGCTTTGCGCGGCCGGTGCGTGACGAAGCCGCCGTCGCGGCGCTCGAAGTCCCCGACATGGCCAGGCTCCGCTATGTGTTCGATGCCGTGGCGTCGATCCGCAAGGCGCTCGACGGCCGCGTGCCGCTGATCGGTTTTTCGGGCAGCCCCTGGACCCTCGCCTGCTACATGGTCGAAGGCGCGGGTTCGAGCGACTACCGGCTCGTGAAGAGCATGCTCTACAGCCGCCCCGACCTGATGCATCGCCTGCTCGCGGTCAATGCCGACTCGGTGGCCATGTACCTCAACGCGCAGATCGACGCCGGCGCGCAGGCCGTGATGGTGTTCGACAGCTGGGGCGGCGTGCTGGCCGACGGGGCTTTCCAGGAATTCAGCCTGGCCTACACGGAACGCGTGCTGGCCGGCCTGAAGCGCAACGGCGCCGACGGCCAGCCGGTGCCGCGCATCGTGTTCACCAAGGGCGGCGGCCTGTGGCTCGAAGCCATGCGCGCGCTCGACTGCGAAGTGCTCGGCGTCGACTGGACCGTGAACCTGGGGGCCGCAAAACGCCTCGTCGGCGAGGGCAGCGATGGCAAGGCCAAGGCGCTGCAAGGCAACATCGATCCCAATGTGCTGTTCGCCCCGCCCGCGCAGATCGAAGCCGAGGTGGCGAAGGTGCTGAAGGCTTTCGGCCAACCGCACACCGATTCGACGCGCCCCGGCCCGACCCACATCTTCAACCTGGGCCATGGCATCAGCCAGTTCACGCCGCCGGACCACGTGGCCGCGCTGGTACAGGCAGTGCACGCCCAGTCCCGTGCTTTGCGCCGCTGATTTGTAACGGCGAGGCGCCGGCGGCGGCAGACGCGTGCGCCGGCTGAAAACGACATCGGGGGCGTTTGTCAAGCCTAAAAACGGTGTAGGAGGCCAGACTTATGCACAAAACGCGTGCTGCACTGCGCAAGAATATCTGTAGGCAGCCCCTCTTTGCTCCTAAACCAATAGCTGTTGCAAGTCGTTGATTTATATAGGATTTGAAGTTTGCTTTTTTTCAGGGCAACCCAGCCAGAGGCTTGATCTACAAGGCTTGGCGGCGTGTCGAGCCCTGTTGTCAACAAAGTTATCCACAGAAACGCTGGATGGCCGCCAAAGCGCTGGAAAATCAACGACTTAAGCCATTTTGCTCAAAGTCGCATTAACAACCCTTGCCAACCGGGACGCCCATTTCCACCATCGCCGACAGCCAAGACACGGACCGCGCGCCGGCCCCGGCGCCGCCTGACGCCCCCGCGGCCCTGGCCTGGCGGCTCGACATCGCGGTGCAGACGCCGGCGCATGCCGCCCTTGGCGACCTGCTGAGCTACGCCGGCGCGGCGCCGCTCGCGCCCGGCACGCTGGTCCGGGTGCCGCTGGGCCGGCGCGAGGTGCTGGGCGTGGTCTGGAATGACCCCGCCCCGCTGGACGGCGCCGAGTCCGACCTGGCCCTGAAACCCGTCGGGGCGGCGCTCGATGCGCTCGCGCCGCTTGGCGACGCCTGGCGTGACCTGGTCGCCTTCGCCGCGCGCTACTACCAGCGCTCGATCGGCGAAATCGCCCTGGCCGCCCTGCCGCCGCAGCTGCGCGACCTGACGGCCACGCAACTGGCGCGCCGGCTCAAGCGCAAGGCGACCACCGGCCCCGTGGCCGATACCCCCGAAGCCGCCAACCTGGTCTCGCTGAGCCCGGAGCAGACGGCCGCGCTGGCGCGCATCGAAGCCGAGACGGGCACCTTCCTGCTGGTGGGCAGCACCGGCAGCGGCAAGACCGAGGTCTACCTGCGCTCGGTGGCCGGCCTGCTGGCGCGCGATGCCGCCGCGCAGGCGCTGGTGATGGTGCCGGAGATCAACCTGACGCCGCAGCTCGAGGCGCGCTTCAAGGCGCGTTTCGGCGACGAGGCCGTGGTGTCGCTGCACAGCGGCATGACCAACCCGCAGCGGCTCGCGAGCTGGCTGGCGGCGCACAGCGGCGCGGCGCGCATCGTGCTGGGCACGCGCATGGCGGTGTTCGCGTCGATCCCGGGGCTGAAGCTCGTCGTGGTCGACGAGGAGCACGACCCCAGCTACAAGCAGCAGGAAGGCGCGCGCTATTCGGCGCGCGATCTCGCCGTGTGGCGCGGCCAGCGCGAGGGCGCCAAGGTCATCCTCGGCTCCGCCACGCCCTCGCTGGAGAGCTGGCACCAGAGCCGGCCCGCCGAGGGCGAAGACCCGGGCGGGCGCTATGTGCGGCTGGCCATGCCATCGCGCGTCGGTTCAGGCGCCGGTTCGGGCGATCTCCCCGCGGTGCGGCTGGTCGACATGAACCTGCAGCCGCCCAGGACGGTGCTCTCGGGCGCACTGCTCGACGCCATCGGCCAGCGCATCGCGCGCGGCGAGCAGAGCATGGTGTTCCTCAACCGGCGCGGCTATGCACCGGTGCTGGCCTGCGCCGATTGCGACTGGAAGAGCGAGTGCCCGCATTGCAGCGCCTACCGCGTGTTCCACAAGATCGACCGCACCCTGCGCTGCCACCACTGCGGCTTCACCGAGCGCGTGCCGCGCGCCTGCCCGTCCTGCGGCAACCCCGACATCGCGCCGGTGGGCCGCGGCACCGAGCGGCTCGAAGAACACCTGGGCGAGTTGTTCGCCGCCGTGAAGCGCCCCGACGGCAGCGCGGTGCGCGTGGCGCGCATCGACGCCGACAGCACCCGCAAGCAGGGCGCCCTCGAATCGCAGCTGGCGGCCGTGCATGCGGGCGAAGTCGATGTGCTGGTCGGCACGCAGATGATTGCCAAGGGGCACGACTTCCGGCGCATCACGCTGGTGGCGGCGGTGAACCCCGACGGTGCGCTGTTCTCCAGCGACTTTCGCGCGCCCGAGCGGCTGTTCAGCCTGCTGATGCAATCGGCCGGCCGCGCCGGACGCGATGCGGCCTACCTGGCGGCGCAAGGCGCCACGGCCGAAATGTGGATCCAGACGCACCATGCGCAGCACCCGCTTTTCGCGGCGCTGCGCAAGCACGACTACGCCGCGTTCGCCCGGCAGCAGCTGGAGGAGCGCGCCGCCGCCGGCATGCCGCCGTTCGCGTTCCAGGCCCTGTTGCGGGCCGATGCGCGCACGCAAGAGGCGGCGCAGGCGTTCCTGAATGCCGCGAATGCGGCTGCCGATGCGCTCGAGGGCGCCGATCGCGTGGTGCGCTACCCCGCGGTGCCGCTCGCGATCCAGCGCGTGGCCAATGTGGAAAGAGCGCAGATGCTGGTGGAAAGCCCGTCGCGCGCGGCGCTGCAGCGCCTGCTGGCGGCATGGCAGCCGCTCCTGCACGCCCTGCGGCGAACGCCGGAAGGCAAGGGCGTGATCCGCTGGCTCGTCGACGTCGATCCGCACAGCATCTGAGCCGCGCGTCCGTCGCGTCAGTGCAGGCCTGCGGGCTCCTTGCCCACGTCGACGTAGCGCAGTTCGGTGCTTCGGCGCCGTGCAATGCTGCCCGGCCATGCGAACACCACCAGGCTCAGTGCGCCCAGGGCCAGCGAGGTGCCGGTGCCGAGCTCGCCTGCGTGCCAGAACCAGCTCACGCCAGCAACCCAGGCCAGCCATAACAGGACACGAACAAGTATTGTCATCGTGCTACCCATTCATACTTTGATTTGCAAACACTCTATCAGGCTCAATGAAAACACAAGTATTCATCTGAAGTAATAACGGTAATACCAGTAGGTATGTCTTACGGCCGGTCGCAAAACCCGGAAATATTCTGAAAAAGGAGTTGACCTAGCGCCCCCCGGCTGCGCAAGCTCTCGCTGTGCGGGGCCCGGTCCGGCGCCGCGCGTCAAGCAAGCACGCTGGTTTGCAGGGGTTGTCGTGAAAATGCGTTCATCTCTCGGTCTGGCTCTTTTGTTCGCATGCCTCGCATGCCCGGCGGCCGAACTCGAACTGCAGGGCAGCCGGCTGGTGGTTTCCGGCATGCTGGACGGCAGCGCCATCAAGACATTCACCCAGTACCTTGCCAACGGAAGCGTACGCACAGTGGTGTTCGAGGATTCCTTCGGCGGTACCGCCGACGCGGCCGGCGCCTTTGCCGAAGCCATCCGCGCGAGCGGCGTGGACACCGAAGTCCGCGGCCAATGCATGGCCGCTTGCGCCTATGCCTTCCTGGCGGGCAGGACCCATCGCTTCGGCTACGGCCTGCAGGTGAACGGCGTGCTGCTGCCGGTGGCGGCCAAACCTTCGGCGGCCGAACTGGCATCGCGCTGGCGCGACGAGCCCCACAAGACCCTGGCGGAATTCACGCCCGTTGCAGCCACCGCTCCCGCCAAGGAGGCGGAATCCGGCGGCGGGTCGGCCAGGGACGCCTGGCAGCCCGAGCAGGGCGTGCTCTTCACGGCCAGCCCGACGCTCTTCGGGCGCATCTACAACGCGTTCTATTGCGACGGCACCCAGGGGCGCGATTTTTCCAAATGCGAGCGGCTTTCCGACGCCGACCCGTTCAAGCTCGGCGTGCTGACCCCCTGAGGGTGCCCCGCGAGGCGCGCCGGCTCAGCGCAGCAGCCCCACCGCCGCCGGAAAACTGAAGAAGGTCGCCACCGTCGTCCACAGGATGATGCGCGCGATGCGGCCGTTGTCGGCCCCGAAGCGCTCGGCCAGCATCGACACGTTGCTGGCGCTCGGCAGCGCCGCCACCAGCACGATCACCATCAGGGCCGGCGCCGAGAGCGGCAGGCCCAGCGCGATGGCGCCCTGCCCCAGCGCCCAGACCAGCAGCGGATGCGCAAGCAGCTTCACCAGCACCACCGGCAGCACGTCGGCCAGCGGCGCCTTGGGCGGGACCGCCGACCGGGTGCCCATGGCCGCCGCCACCGCCGCGCTGGCGCCATGCTCCCGCGCGAGCAGGGCCGAGCGCGCCAGCACCGCACCGATGGTGAAGAGCGCCACCGGCGAGGCGGCATCGGCCAGCATGGCGACGGTGCGCTCCACCGGGCCCGGCAGGCGCCAGTGCGCGGCCGACAGCAACACGCCCAGCAGGATGGACCAGGGCATCGGATTGACCAGCACGCCGCGCAAAGCCTGGCGCGCCGCCTGCCGCGGGCCATGCTGCGCCGCACCGCCGCTGCCACCGCTGCCGCCGCTGCCGCCGGCCTGGTCGAGGCGCGACAGCGCAATGCACAGCGAGGAGGTCACGACCAGGTCGAAGGCGATGGTGATGATGATCGGCCCCGCGGCCTGCGCACCGAGCAAGGCCACCAGCAGCGGCACACCCATGAAGCCGGTGTTCGGGAAGGCGGCCACCAGCGCACCGAATGCCGCGTCGTTCCAGCCGATGCGCGCGTTGCGGGTGAGGACGACGACGCCCGCCACCACGACCAGCGCGCCCAGGCCCCAGACCAGCGCCACGCTGCCGTCGAGCAATTGGCCGATCGGCGTGCCCGCGCCAAATCGCAACAACATGCAAGGCAGCGCGAAGTACAGGACGAAGGTGTTGAGGCCCGGAATCGCATCGAGCGGCAGGACGCGGGCGCGCGCGGCGCCATAGCCGGCGGCAATCAATGCGAAGAAAGGAAAAGTTACGAGAAATACAGGCAGCACGGCGCTATTGTCGTTGCGTCCCGCATCGTGAACTCGGGCGGACCTTGCAGATACATGGGCCCCGTATCATTGCGCGCTTTGCGCCCGCCGTTCCGCCGCGGGCCTTCGGTCCCACTCCCCATGTCCTCCGGTCTCAACCTCGCGCAACAAGAAGCGGTCAACTACCTGCACGGGCCGTGCCTGGTGCTGGCCGGCGCGGGGTCGGGCAAGACGCGCGTCATCACGCACAAGATCGGCCGGCTCATCCAGGCCGGGCTCGAGCCCAAGCGCATCGCGGCCATCACCTTCACCAACAAGGCCGCCAGCGAAATGCGCGAACGTGCCAAGGGTCTGATCGGGCGCGAGGCGAAGCAGGTGGTGATCTGCACCTTTCACGCGCTGGGCGTGCGCATGATGCGCGAAGACGGCGCCGTGCTGGGACTGAAGCCGGCCTTCAGCATCCTGGACAGCGACGACGTCACCAAGATCCTGAAGGACGCCGGCGGCACGACCGACACCGCCACCGCGCGCATCTGGCAGTGGACCATCAGCCGGTGGAAGAACATGGGCCTGAACGCCGCCCAGGCCGAGGCCGCAGCGGCGGACGACAACGAACGCATCACGGCGCGCATCATGGCGCGCTACGAAGAGCGGCTTTCGGCCTACCAGAGCGTCGATTTCGACGACCTCATCGGCATGCCGCTCAAGCTGCTGCGCGATTTCGACGACGTGCGCGCCAAGTGGCAGGCCGCGCTGGGCCATATCCTGGTGGACGAGTACCAGGACACCAATGCCACCCAGTACGAGGTCCTGAAGGCGCTGGCCGGCGAGCGCGGGCGCTTCACGGCCGTGGGCGACGACGACCAGTCGATCTACGGCTGGCGCGGCGCCACGCTGGACAACCTTCGCAAGCTGCCGGTCGACTATCCCAATCTGAAGGTCATCAAGCTGGAGCAGAACTACCGCTCGACCAGCGCGATCCTGCGGGCGGCCAACAACGTGATCGGCCCCAACCCCAAGCTGTTTCCGAAGACGCTGTTCTCCGAACTCGGCGAGGGCGAGCCGGTGCGCATCGTCGATGCCGACTCCGAGGCGCACGAGGCCGAGCGCGCCGTGGCGCGCATCGTGAGCCTGCGCGCGGGCGATGCCATCACCCAAGGCAAGCAGTACAAGGAGTTCCGCGATTTCGCGATCCTCTACCGCGCCAACCACCAGGCGCGCGTGTTCGAGCAGGCGTTGCGCAAGGCCCAGATTCCCTACAAGGTGTCCGGCGGCCAGAGCTTCTTCGACCGCGCCGAGATCAAGGACCTGTGCGGCTGGTTCCGCCTCTGGGTCAACAACGACGACGACCCCGCCTTCCTGCGCGCCATCACCACGCCCAAGCGCGGCATCGGCCACACCACGCTCGCAAGCCTCGGCACCTTTGCCAGCCAATACAAGCTGAGCCTGTTCGAGGCGCTGTTCAGCCCGTCGCTGCCGAGCGTCATGCCCAAGCGCACGCTGGAAGGCGTGCACGAGTTCGGCCGCTACATCAACGACCTCGAATACCGCGCGCGCCGCACCATGGGCGCCGAGGATTCGCGCACCTTCATGCTCGACTGGCTGAAGGAGATCGACTACGAGAAGCACCTCTACGACGGCGAGGACAGCGAGCAGGCTGCGGCCGCGCGCTGGACCAACGTGCTGGAGTTCGTCGACTGGATGTCGCAGCGCGCCGGCGGCGGCCTGGACGACGCCTCGGGCGCCAACGACAACCTCGAGGGCGAGCGCAAGAGCCTGCTCGAAGTGGCGCAGACCATCTCGCTGCTCTCCACCATCAGCGAGCGCGAGCAGGACCAGAACGTGGTCACGCTCTCCACGCTGCACGCCTCCAAGGGCCTCGAATGGCCGCACGTGATGCTGATCGGCGTCACCGAGGGCCTGCTGCCTTTCAAACTCGAGGACGACAATGGCCGCCAGCTGAAGGTGAGCGACGAGACGCTGCAGCGGCTGCAGGAAGAGCGCCGCCTGATGTACGTGGGCATCACGCGCGCGCAGCGCAGCCTCGCGGTGAGCTGGACCAAGAAGCGCAAGCAGGGCCGCGAAATGGTGCCTTGCGTGCCGAGCCGCTTCATCGCCGAGATGGGCCTGGACAAGACCACCACCCGCGAAGACCCGCGCGAAAAGCTCAAGGCACTGCGCGCCGAGTTCGCGCGCAAGGCCCAGGACAGCGCGGCCGCGGCTGCGGCAGCCGCTTCCGCCCCATGAAAACACTCGCCCTGCTTCTCGTGGCCGCGCTCTGCACGGCCTGCGCCGGCCCCGTGGGCCGGCACACCGCCGCGCCGGGCTGCCCCGCCACCGCGCGCGACCTGCCCGTGGAGTCGCTCTACGGCGATTGGCAGGCGCGCTTCGACGGACTGCCTGGCACGGCCCAGGTACGGCTCGGCAAGCATCCCGACTACGCAGGCGTGCGCGGCACCATCACGCGCACGCCGGCCGCCTCCCCGGCGCGCCCCACCGTGGCCCAGCTCGCGGGCGACGTCGACGACGAGGGCGAACTCGCCATCGACGAATCGCAGGACGGCCGCAGCATCAGCGGCGTGTGGTCGGGCTCGCTGCAGCCGGACTCCTGCGGCCGCGAGTTCAAGGGCACATGGCGCAATGCCGCCGACGACAGCACACATCCTTTCACCCTGACCAAGACGCAGCGGACCGCAGACAAATGAACCCCATCCAACTACGCACCACGCTGGCCGCAAGCCTGCTGCTCGCGCCCGGCCTCTTTGCAGGCCCCGCGCAGGCACAGGCGGTCGACAAGCCCAGAAGCCCGCTCGCGGAAGCGCAACTGACCTGGCAGCAATGCGCCGCGCTCGGCACCAACAGCGAAGCGCGCCTGGCCTGCTTCGACCGCTGGGCGCAACAGCAGACGCTGCCCTCGGTCTCGGTGCCGGTGGCGCCGCCGGTGCTGGCCAGCACGCAGCCGCCGGTGGATGCGTCGATCCCCGCGACCCGCGTGGTCTCGGTCGCCACCAGCGAAGGCTGCCGCGACCGGCAGTATTCGGCGCTGTCGCGCTTCTGGGAACTCGAGAACGGCACCGACTGCGGCACCTTCACCTTCCGCGGCTACCGGCCGCTGAACGTGTCGGCCTCGGCCGCCACCAGCAAGCCCGACACGCCCACGTCGCCGTCCGAAGGCCACACCGCCACGCCCACGTCGTACCAGGCGAACGAGATGCGCATCGGCCTTTCGGTGCGTACCAAGATCGCGCAAGGCCTGCTCACGCAGAACGATCCGGCCAGGAAGGATTCGCTGTGGTTCGCCTACTCGCAGCAGTCGACCTGGCAGCTCTTCAACGGCGCGATCTCGCGGCCGTTCCGCACCACCGACCACGAGCCCGAGCTGATATATGTCTATCCGCTCGACTTCAACCTGCCCGGCGGCTGGCGCTGGCGCTATGCCGGCGTGGGCCTGGTGCACCAGTCGAACGGCCAGAGCCTGCCGCTGTCGCGCAGCTGGAACCGCGTGTACCTGATGGGCGGCGCCGAGCTCGACGACCGCTTCAGCATCACCGGCCGTGTCTGGCAGCGGCTGTCGGAGGATCCCGCCAAGGACGACAACCCCGACATCTCCAGCTACATCGGGCGGGCCGAAGTCACGGGCCGCTGGAACTTCAACCGCGACAACACCCTCGGGGTCACGGTGCGCAACAACCTGCGCGACAGCGGCCGCGGCTCGATCCGCCTCGAGTGGCTCAAGGCCATCGGCGATGCGACCACGAGCAACCTGCGCTTTCACACCCAGCTCTTCCATGGCTACGGCGACACGCTGGTCGACTACAACCGCAAGCGCACGGTGCTCAGCATCGGCCTGAGCCTGGTGGATTTCTGACCCGGGAGCCCGCACCATGACGCAAGATCCGCCCCCCGTCGACGCCGTCCAGCGCGAGATCATTGCAGCACTGCATGTCGCGCCCGTGTTCGATGCCGCTGCGGAGATCGAGCGGCGCACCGGGTTCCTTGCGGGCTACCTGCGCAGCAGCGGACTCGGGGCCCTGGTGCTCGGCATCAGCGGCGGCGTCGATTCGCTCGTGGCCGGCTGCCTGGCGCAGCGCGCCGTGGAGCGTCTGCGCGCCGAAGGACGCGACGCCACCTTCATCGCCATGCGCCTGCCCTACGACGTGCAGAAGGACGAGGCCGAGGCGCAGCGTGCGCTGGCCGTGATGAAGCCGGACCGCATTCTTGCGATCGACATCCGGCCCGCGGCCGACGGCATGCTTGCCGCGCTGAAGGCGGGCCAGCTTGCGTTCCGCGACGCGGCGCACGAGGACTTCGTGCTCGGCAACATCAAGGCGCGGCAACGGATGATCGCGCAGTTCGCGGTGGCCGGCGCGCACAACGGCATCGTGATCGGCACCGACCATGCGGCCGAGGCGCTGATGGGCTTCTTCACCAAGTTCGGCGACGGCGCGGCCGACGTGACGCCGCTCACCGGCCTCGACAAGCGCCGCGTGCGCGCGCTCGCGCAGCAGCTCGGCGCGCCCGATGAACTGGTGTTCAAGGTGCCGACGGCCGACCTCGAATCGCTGGTGCCGCAAAAGCCCGACGAGGAAGCCTTCGGCGTCAGCTACGAGCAGATCGACGATTTTCTCGAGGGCAAGCCGGTGTCCGCCGCAGCGCGCGAGATCATTCTTGCCACGCACCGCAAGAGCGCCCACAAGCGCGCCCTGCCGGTGGAGCCGCCCTTCCCCGCCTGACCGGGATTCAGGCCGCCCTGGAACGCGGCGCCGGCTCCAGCAGGCGTTCGAGCAAGGCCGTGAGCTTGTCGACATCGACCGGCTTGGTCAGATGGGCGCGGAAGCCGGCCTCCAGGCTGGTGTCCCGGTCGCTGGCCTGGCCATAGCCGGTCACGGCAATCAGCGGCGGCGGGTTGATCATCTCGGCCCGCAGGCGCCTGGCCACGTCATGGCCGCTCAGGTCCGGCAGCCCGATGTCCAGCAGCACCACGTCGGGGTCCTGCGCCTTGACCGCCTCGATGGCCGCGAGTCCGCCATGCGCAACGCTGGGCCTGTAGCCCAGCGCCTCCAGCAGCAGCGCCATGGTCTCGGCGGCATCCGTGTTGTCGTCCACCACCAGCACACGCTGCTCGCCCGCGGGCCGGGGCTGCACCTCGAGCGTGGTCGACGGCGCCTGGATGGCGGGAAACTGAACGAGGAATTCGCTGCCTTCGCCAGCCCTTCCGGTGCTGAAGGCGCTCACGCGCCCGTCGTGCAGCGTCGTCAGCTGCTGCACGAGGCTGAGTCCCAGGCCCAGCCCGCCCTGCGTCCTGGCCACGTTCTGCTCGCCCTGCACGAACAGGTCGAAGATGCGCTGCAGATCCTTCGGGGCGATGCCGGGGCCATCGTCGCGCACGCTGATGTCGGCGTCGGTGGCGGTCGCCGCGAGCGACACCCAGATGTTGCCGCCGTTGTGGGTGAACTTGGCCGCGTTGTGGATCAGGTTGCTGACGACCTGGATGACGCGCGCGCTGTCGCCGGCCACCCAGGGGTCGGCGTCGCCGATGCCCAGGTGCAGTGCCTGCGACTTGCTTTCGATCAACGGGCGCACCGCCTCGATGGCCTGCGCGATCGCGTCGCGCAGGCGCACCGGCTTGCTTTCGAGGTGGATCTTGCCGCTGGTGATGCGGCCCACGTCGAGCAGGTCGTCGACCAGCCGCGTCATCTGCCGCAGCTGGCGGCCGATGATGTCGCGGGTGTGCGCAACCACGGGCGAATCCGTTTTTTCGCGCTTGAGGAGCTCGAGCGCATTCGAGATCGGTGCCAGCGGGTTGCGCAGTTCATGCCCGAGCATCGCAAGGAAGTTGGTCACCCGGCGGCCCTCGTCCTCGAGTGCCGTCACGCGGCGGCGCTCGGTCAGGTCGCGCGTGACCTTGGCGAAGCCGCGGTGCTTGCCGGTGGCGTCGTGCAGGGCTGTGATCACCACGCTGGCCCAGAAGCGGCTGCCGTCCTTGCGGATGCGCCAGCCTTCGTCCTCGAAGCGGCCGTCGCGCAGCGCGTTGCGCAGCTCCTCTTCGGGCCAGCCGCTGGCGGCCACGTCGGCCGGATAGAACTTGGAGAAGTGCTGGCCGATGATCTCCGAAGCCTCGTAGCCCTTGTTCTTCTGCGCCCCGAGATTCCAGCTCACGATGTGGCCGCCGGGGTCGAGCATGAAGATCGCGTAGTCCTTCACGCCCTCGACCAGGAGCCGGAACCGCTCCTCGCTCATGCGCAGCATCTCGTCCTGGCGGCGCCGTTCGCTGAGGTCCCGCGTGATCATCGAATAGCCCCGGAGCTCTCCGCCCGCGCCGGTCATCCGGGTGATGACCACGCTCGCCCAGAAGCGCGTGCCGTCCTTGCGCAGGCGCCAATCTTCTTCTTCCACGCGAACCGCCTCGCGCGCGGTTGCAAGGGCGAGGTCCGGCCGGTTCTGCTCCAGCAGTTCGCTCGGGTAGAGCAGCGAGAAATGGCGCCCGAGCACCTCGGGGCCCTCGTAGCCATGGAGTTTCCGTGCGCCCTCGTTCCAGCTGACGAAGATGCCGCTGGGGTCCAGTACGGTGATGGCGTAATCGGTGACTGCGTCGACCATCAGCCGGTAATCGGCGTCGGCCAGGGTGCGTTGGTTGAGGGGTGCACTCGCACCCCCGCGTTCCGCACCGCCGTGTTCTGCCATTGCTCTTTACCCTTCCAGTGGCCGCGCCTCGTGCCGCGGCATGCGGCCTCCCGCCTTTGAATTTAGGGCAGCACGCACTACTTTCCGCGTAGGACAAGGCCGAGACCGCGCCGCGCGCACGGCGCTTTCGAAGGCTCAGGCGCCGTAGGGCTCCTGGCGCGGCCACGCGGCCGTGGCGAGCCTGGCCTCGGCCCTGGGCGCCGCCATCATGAATCGGTTCTTGCCCTCTTTCTTGGCCGCGTACAGCGCGGTGTCCGCACGCAGCAGCAAGGAAGAAAACTCCTCGCCCTCTTCCGACAGCGCGACGCCGATGCTGGTGGTCGCGTGCAGGCTGCGGTGGGGCAGCTCGAACGCCGGCTGCATGGCAGCCAGCACCTTGCCCGCGACCACCTGCGCGTCGGCCGCCCCGGCCACGCCCTCGAGAAGAATCACGAACTCGTCACCGGCGTAGCGTGCCGCCATGTCGGTGTCGCGCACGCTCAGCCGCAGCCGGCGGCCGAATTCCTTCAGCACCGCATCGCCCGCCGCATGGCCCAGCGAGTCGTTGATGGTCTTGAAGTAGTCGATGTCCAGGAACAGCAGGCAGACCGGAAGACCCGACCGCCGCGACCTTGCCATGGCGTCGCGCGCATGCTCTTCGAACGAGCGGCGATTCGGCAGGCCCGTGAGGGCGTCCTCCCGCGCAAGAACGTCCAGCTGCAGCTGCTTCTGCTTCAGCTCGCTGACGTCGTTTGCGAGCACGTACAAGCCGACGACCTCGCCCTCGGCATTCTTCTGCGGCAGGTAGGTCGTCTGCAGGGTTCGCTCGCCGATCAGCAGCCGCGCGGTCTGCTCGAACGACACCACCTCGCCGGCGAAGGCGCGCGCCAGCAGCGGCTTGCGCATCGCGTAGTGCGCCTCGCCGATCACCTCCCGGATCGGCTGGTTCATCATCGAATCGGGCGATATGCCGAGCCAGGTCTGGTACCTGCCGTTGCAGAAGACCACCCTCTCCTCGCGGTCGAGCTCCGTCATGAGCGCCGGCACGTTGTCGGTGAGCCCGCGCAGGCGGCGCTCGCTGTCGGCACTGCGCATCTGGGCCTGCTTGCGCTCGGTGACGTCGAAGGTCATGGCATAGAAGCCCCGCAACTTGCCGTCTGCATTCACGTCGGGGATGTAGTGCGACTGGTGCCACTTGTGCCCGATGCCGCGCGTGGGGTCGCCCTTTTTCTCGAAGGTGACCGTTTCACCCGCAAGGACGCGCCGCACGTAGGGCTCCACCGCCTCGAAGTCCTCGACCCCGCGCACCTCGGGCAGCCGCTTGCCCACCAGCTCGACACCATCGAACAGCGCACGCAGATGCTCGTTCACAAAGGTGAAGCGCAGCGACGCATCCACGTGCGACACCAGCGCCGGAAGGTTGTCGGTGATGGTGCGGACGCGGGCCTCGCCCAGGGAACGCTCGCGCTCGGCCACCTTCTGCCGCGTGATGTCGAAAGTCATCACGTAGAAGCCCGCCAGGTCGCCGTGGTCGCGAAGATCGGGCACCAGATGGCATTCGAAGAAGCCTTCCTTGCCGTTGCGGTCGTACATGCCTTCGGCGCGCGACGGCGTACCTGCAAGCACCTTGTCGATGTGCGGAACCAGCTGCCGGTAGACCGCATCTGGCAACGACTCCTGCATGGTCATGCGCCCGATGTCGTCACGCGTCCTGCCTCGCATGCCGAGCCCTGCCTTGTTGGCAAACAGGCAGCGCTGCTGGCTGTCGAAGTAGGCCACGACCGCCGGCAGGTTGTCGGTCACGTCGCGCAGGAATCGCTCGCTGGCCTGCACCCGCTCCTGCGATGCCTCGCGCTCCTGCATCAGCGAATCGAAGGTGCGCGCCAGTTCACCGACCTCGTCCCGCGAAGGCGCTTCCTTCATCGGCGAATAGGCCGCGTCGGCGCGCGACACCTGCATGTGCTCGCGCAGCCGCGACAAGGGCGCGAGCTGCGTGCGCGCGGTCATGAAGGCGAGCGCGCCGGCCAGCAGCACCAGCAGCACTGCGCCCGCCCACGCGAAGCGCTCGATCCGGCCGATGTGCGCAAAGGCCTCGTCGCGCGGATACATGGCGCCCAGCACCCAGTTGGTCTGGCGGATCGGCTTGAAGGCATAGAGGCCGTGCACGCCGTTGCGGTCGACGGCTTCGGTGGTGCCCTCGTCGCCCGAAATGGCGCGCGCCGTGGCGGCATTGCGCACGCCGTCCGCCTCCACGTGCTGGAGCAGCCTGGACTTGTCGGGATGGTCGATGACGATGCCGTCGGTGTTCGTGATGAACATGTACCCGGTCTTGCCGAATTTCACCCGGGCAAGTTCACCGAGGAAGTTCTGTTCACTGAGGTTGATCGACGCGGAGATGACATAGGCCACGTTGCCCTGCCGGTCCAGCACCGGTTCAGTCACGGCGACCTGCGCCAGGCCGTTGAGGCGGTTGCGGTAAGGCGCGGAGATGACGCCGGTCTTGGCCGCCATCGTGCGCTGGAAATATTCGCGGTCCTTGACGTTCACGCGGCCGATCTGGTGCGCGCCGTTCAGGTTGGCGACCAGCTTGCCGTCCGTGTCCACGAAGGCCACGTTGTCGAAGGCCTCCTTGAGCGACGGGTGCTGCATGAGGAGCCCCTGCAGTGCATCGACGCCGGTGATACCGTGGCTCTCGATGCTGTCGCCGAAAGTCTTGAGCAGGGTGCGCCGGCTCAGGAACTTCTGGTCCACCGCGTCGGCAATGGCCGATATGCGTTCGAGCTGCTCGACGGCGATGGCCGCCTGCATGCTGCGCTTGATGAAGGAGAGCGCTGCGGCGGTCACCCCGAAGGTCGTGAGAAAAACGATCGCGACCACACCTGCCGACAAGCGGGCCCGAAGGCTGAAGCGCGGCAAGCCGGAAGGAAAGCGCATCGTGTGGACCCTTGCAGCGCGGCCGGCGCTCAGTCGGCCATCGCGACGTCCAGCTGGGCCTCGAACTGATCGATCGGCACGGGCCTGCTGAACAGGTAACCCTGGCACAGCATGGCACCGTGCGCCTGGAGAAACTCGAACTGCTGCTGCGTTTCGACGCCCTCCGCCACGATCTCGAGGTCCAGGTTGCGGGCCATGCCGATGATGGCCTGGATGATCAGCTCGACCTTCGGATCGACGCCGATGTTCTGCACGAAGAACTTGTCGACCTTGATCTGGTTCAACGGCAGCTGCGTCATGTAGGAGAGCGACGAATAGCCGGTGCCGAAGTCGTCCATGGAAAAGTGGATGCCCTTGGCCGCGAGCGACTGCATCTTGCCGATGGTCTCGGTCACCTTGTCCTGCAGCAGGCTCTCGGTGAGCTCCAGCTTCAGCCTCGTGGGGTCGGCGCCGGTCCTGCGGATCACATCGAAGACGCGCTCCGCAAAATCGTCGGTGCGGAACTGGCGCGCGCTGACATTGACCGCCAGCTGCAGGTGCCGGCGCCTCGGGTCGTGGCTCCAGCGCTCCAGTTGCACGCAAGCGGTTTCCAGCACCCACATGCCGATCGGCACGATCAGCCCGGTTTCCTCGGCCAGCTCGATGAACCCGCCGGGCTGCACCATGCCCTTGACCGGATGGTGCCAGCGGATGAGGACCTCGGCGCCAACGATGTGGCCTTCCGACGTGACCTGGCTCTGGTAATGCAGGACGAACTGCCCGCCCTCCAGCGCCGCGTGCATCTCGCTCTCCAGCGTGGCGCGCGCCGTGATGGCTGTCTGCATGGCGGCCTCGAAGAACCGCAGCGCGTTGCCTCCCGCAGACTTGGCGTAGTACATCGCGATGTCTGCCTGCTTCAGCAGGTCTTCCAGCGACTGGTGCGTGGCGGCGAAGACCACCGCGCCAATGCTGCAGGTGCTGTGGTACTGGTGGTTGTCGAGCTGGAATGCCTGGTTCAGCCCCGCGAGGATCGCCTCGCCGCTGGCGTTGGTCTGCATCGCGGCAACGGCCGGATCCTCGCCGAGGTTCTCCAGCAGCACGACGAATTCATCGCCGCCCAGCCGCGCGACGGTGCTGCCTTCGCCCAGGCTGGCCTGGAGCCGAACCGCGACCTGCTTCAACAGTTCATCGCCCACGGCATGGCCCAGCGCATCGTTGAGCGTCTTGAAGTCGTCCAGGTCCAGAAACAGCAAGGCCCCGTGGCGCGAGCGCCGGATGTTGGCGTCGATGCTGGCCTGCAGCCGATGCAGCAGCAGCCGGCGATTGGGCAGGCCCGTGAGAATGTCGTAGAAAGCCAGGTGCTCGATCTCGCGCGCCGCGAGCTTGCTGTCCGTGATGTTGCGGAGGATGACGATGAACCGTGCGTCGGCACCTTCGCCAAGCGCCTTGCGCGAGACCGAGATCTCGAACCAGAGCGCGCCCTTGGGCCCCCGGCTCTCGAACTGCCTGCCGGACGAAAATCCGAACTCGAAGGCATCGCGCAGCGCCACCATCACCTCGGCAGCGGCCGCGGCCGGCAACAGCTCGGACATCAGCTTGCCCACCGGTTCCCGCACCTTGAGGGACGACCGGGGCCGGCGCGGCGAATGGAAGCTGTGGCAGCGTCCATCGATGCCGGCCTCGAGCAGCACGTCGGGCAGCGCGTCGAGCGTGGCCTGCAGCTGTGCCTTGCCTTCGAGGATGTCCGCGAGATGGCGCCGCTTTTCGGTGACGTCACGGTAGACGCACACCAGCCCGCCATCGGGCGTGGGGCTCTTCACGGCAAGAATCACCTGCCCGTTCGGCAGGGTGAGCTCCTGCTCGTTCTGCGCGTGCAGGTGGCGCACGTTCTGGTCGTCGATCTGCTGGAACGTGGCGCTTGGCGACAGCAGTGTCTCGGTCCAGGGAAAGTAGTCGACGAAGCGGCGGTTCCACGTGACGATGCGGCCTTCGGGGTCGAGCAGCACGAAACCGTCGGCCATGGATTCGAGGGCCTGGTCCAGCGTGGCCTTGGAACGAAGCAGGTCGCCCCGGGCTCGCCATTGCCGCCGCAATTGCAGGTGGGCGAAGTAGCTGATGGCCAGGATCATCAGGGTGAAGGCCAGCGCCGTACCCAGGATCAGGTCGCGCTCCCGGCGCCAGTCTTCCAGCGCGACCTCGAGCGGGATGCTCGCGACGATCAGCAGGTTGCGGTAGAGCGTCGGGCGGGCCACCACGATGGCGGGCGTGCCGCTGAGCCGCGCAGCCATGCGCCGCGGGTGCCCGTCGCCGATCTGGTCGGTGACCGGCGGCTGGATGATCCGCCCGGCCAGGTCATCGCGCGGTGGCGTGCTGGCCAGCAGCGGCCCGGCGTCGCGCTCCAGCGTGACCTCGAGCCCCTTCACGCTGGCGCCCTGCGCAAGGATGGTGGTAAGCATCGACACCTGCACTTCGGCCACCGCCACGAGCCTGCTGCCGTCCGAGAGCCGCAGCACGCGGCCGAAGTACAGCACCTGCTGCGACGTCGCCAGGCTGACTGAAGGCGCGCTGATCGCCAGCACAGACCCCTGCCGGCCCAGGAGCTCCTTGAGGAAGCCCTCGGGCAGCTGCACGGCGAGCCGGGCTCCCCGGCGGTCGGACGATGCGACGACGTTGCCTTCGGTGTCCAGGAAGGCGAGGTAGCGCACCAGCAGGCTCTGGCGCACGATGGTCTCCATCAGCTGCGCGTTGTCGGGCTGGGCAATGTCTTGCGCAACACTGGACTCAGTGGACTTGCGCAGGAACTGCCCCATGCCCGCAAGCAGCATGTCCACGCCCAGCAGGCCACGGTTGAGCGCGGCCTCGGAAGCGCCGACGAAGCGCCTGGCCTCGCCTTCGCTCTCGGCAATGGCCTTCTCGTGGGTCTGCCACATCGTCAGGGCGGCGATCGAAAGAACGGCGCCGAGGAACAGCGCCGCAACCCCATAGACGAAGGCGGTGATGCGGCGGGGCAGTGGCTTGTTCACTGGCCGACGGGTGCCTTGATGCCCACCACGGGTCCCGCGGTCTGGTCCCAGACCTCCGCGCACACCGCACCGCACCGTTGCACCCACCGTGTCAATACGCTGGTGGCGAAGATGTCGCGCCGGCGGCGTTCGTCATCCGCCGAAGGGCGTGCCTCCACCATGGTGCCCTTGGTGCCCTTCACGCACGTTGCGGCGCCGGTGTTGCATGCAATGCCGTTGCCGGTGTCGCGCTCCGATTCGGCCCACACCGCGGCCTCCAGCTTGGGAAGCTCGGCTTTGAGCAGGACTTTCAGATCGGGCGGAAGCGCATTCCATGCGTCGGTGTTGGCGCCGAACACGGCGATGCCCCAGCTGATGGGCATGGTGTAGATCGAAGTGGTGATCTTGTGCAGCCCCAGCGCATTGCCGGACATCGCGCCGGTGATCGCGCATGTGGTGTTTTCCGAGTTCATGTTGGCGACGAGCTCGGCGAATTCGGTGAACACCGGCACCCCCTTGAGAGCCCGGACAAAGTCGGCCTGGGTGCTGCCGGAGACGCGGATGCGCCGCCCTGCCAGGTCCGACAGCTGCTTGACCGGCTGCTTGCAGAAAATGACCTGGGCCGGATAGACATAGACCGCGAGAACCTCGACGTTGTGGCGCTCGCGCAATGTTTTTTCCAGATAGGGCCTGAAGGCGGCGATCACGCGGCGCAGGGTGGGCATGTCCGGGTTCAGGCCCGCGATGTCGGGGGTACCCAGCTCGGGGTACTCGTTGCTGACCTGGGTGAGGAGCGCCGTGCCGAAGGGAATGACGCCCAGCCGCATGAGGTTGAGCATTTCCGGCCCGGGCACGCCGGCCTGGTTGAACGGGACAATGCTCGCGCTGTACTTGCCCTGGCTCAGGCGGGCGAGGTCCTTGCTCCAGAAGGGCTCCTCTTGAAGCGTGTACTGGCTTACGGTGGCCAGGCCGCCGACGATCCGAAGCCGTTGCACAGGCGCGGACTGCTGCGCCTCGCTGTTCGCCGCCGCGAAAGCCAGGAAAAAAGCGGCAACCTGCGCCATCCGGAGGACGCGTTGCCAAGCGGAAGATGCTTCGCCGGACTTCATTGCCCGGATCATGATGCCGAATTGCGCTTCAAGTCACAAATTTTTTACACAAGGCGCGGTTTCCATCACGACGTGCGCGGATGCGGCGAGGCCCCGTTGCGTGCAAGGCACAGGAATACCATGCAACTGGCGGGAACGGATTTTCCGGAACCGCGGACCATTTCATCCCCATTCCAGACCGATGCCTGCGCCCGACCTGTCCAGCCGCCAACTGCGCGCGTTCACCACCCTGGCCGAGCAGCGCAATTTCACGCGGGCGGCGCAGGCCTGCCACCTCTCGCAGCCCGCGTTCAGCGCCCTGATCCGCACGCTGGAAGAGACGCTCGGCGCACGCCTCTTTGACCGCGACACCCGCAGCGTGCAACTCACGCCCGAAGGCCGGCTGTTCGAGCCCCTGGCGCGGCGCCTGCTCGACGACATGCAAGGTGCCATCGGCGACCTGGCCGACCACGCGCAGCGGCGCAAGGGCCGCGTGAGCGTGGCAGCGCTGCCCTCGCTCGCGGCCGGCTGGCTGCCGGCGATCCTGGCGGAATTCATGCAGGCCTGGCCCGGCATCACGGTCGAGCTGCACGATGCGCTGTCGGACGCCTGCATTGCCCAGCTGCGCAGCCACCAGGCGGACTTTGCGCTGGCGGCCACGGGTGCCGGCGCCGCCGCCGCCAGCGACCTGCGCGGACGCAAGCTCTGCGACGACCGCTTTCACCTGGTGTGCCGCAAGGACCATCCGCTGGCCGCGGTGGCCCGCCTCACGGCCAAGCAGCTCGCACCCTGGCCCTTCGTGCAGATGGCGCGCAACAGCAGCGTGCGCCAGTCGCTCGACGCGGCACTGCATCCGCTGCGGCTCAACGCGGTGTTCGAGGTCGAGCACCTGGCCACGGTGATGGGCCTGGTGGAAGCGGGTATCGGTATCAGCGTGGTGCCGGAGCTCACGCTCTTTCACTTCAGGCGCGAGAGCCTGGTCACGCGGCCACTGCCGCTGCCGGGCCTGACGCGGACCATCTACCTGGTGCAGCGGCGCGAGGGGAGCCTCTCGGTGGCGGCCCAGACGCTGCACGACCTGATCCTCGCGCGGCTGGGGACGCTCGGCTGAACCAGGCCCCAAAAGAAGAACGGCCCCGAAGGGCCGTCGTTGCGCGCAGGCGCGGATTACTTCTTGGCCTTCTTTGCAGGAGCGGCGGCCTTCTTGGCCGGTGCGGCCTTCTTGGCGACCGGCTTGGCGGCAGCCTTGTCGGCCTTGCGCTTTGCAGCCTTGGGGTCGATGGCGGCCTTGAAGGCGGCGCCCGGCACGAACTTGGGCACCTTTTGCGCGGCGATCTTGATCTTGGCGCCGGCTTGCGGGTTGAAGCCGGTGCGCGCGGCGCGAGCCACTTGCTTGAAGGTGCCGAAGCCGATGAGCTGGACGGGGTCGCCCTTCTTCACGGCGGCGATGATGGAGCCGGTGACGGTCTCCAGGATGCGTGCGGCTTCAGCCTTGCTGACGGTGTGGGCGGTGGCGATCTTTTCGACCAGTTCGATACGGTTCACTTGAAAATTTCCTTTGGATTGTTCTCGTCATGTTGCCAATGACGGCGCAGCGGCTGAGGCCCGCTGCAAGCGGCGCGGAGTGTAGCGCACGCGGCGCTCCCGCCATTCACAGGGCTCCTTTGAAGGCCGCGCCAGGCAGCTTGCATCGCGTGCTTTTCAGGCCGCTTCCTTGATCGCATCGGTCAGGAAACGCACGAAGGCTTTGCCCGCATCGGGCAGCGAACGGCCCGCGAGCGTCTCGACCTCCAGGTGGCGCTCGTTCATTTCCCGGTCCTTCAACGGTATGGCGACCAGCGCCTTGGACGCGAGCTGCGTGCGGATCGACAGTTCGCCGTAGAAGGCAATGCTGCCGCCACCCGCCGCCGCAAAGCTCACCAGCGCATTCGCATGATTGCTGGACAGGGCCTGCACGTAGTGCAGCCCTTGCCGGCCGCAGCTGATGTCCAGCAGTTGCCTGATGGAGCTGTCCTGCGGCGGCAACCCCAGCGGATAGCCCACCACTTGCCGCAGCGAGAGCTGCCGCGATGCCGCCAGTGGATGGTCATTGGCCATCACCGCGAGGATCGGGCTCGGGTGCCGCAGCTCGATCTTGATGCCCGGCTCGGGCAACGCGCTCAAGGTGATGCCGACGTCCGCCTCGCCGTCGCGGATGCGGCCCGGGATGTCGCTCGGCGAGCAGACCTCCAGATGAAAGCGGATGCCTTCGTGCCGGCCGCGAAAGCGCGAGATCAGCGTGGGAAGGAAGTCGAACGCGAAGCCCTCCGTGCTGGCCACCCGCACCCGCCCGCTGCGCAGGCCGCGCAGGCCCTCGATGTCGCCGGCGACGCGCTCGATGTCCTGCTGCACCCGCTTGGCGTGCGCGGCCAGCAGCTCGCCCGCGGCGTTGGGCACCATGCCGCGCGCATGCCGCTCGAACAGCAGCGTGTCGAGCTCGCGCTCCAGGCGCGCCACCTGCCGGCTCACCGCGGAAGGCGCCACGTTGAGCTTGGTTGCCGCCTCCTTCACCGAGCCGGTTCGCACGACCTCGAGAAAGTACCGGACCGCAGTCTCCTGGAGTGCATGAAGCGACATCGATTCTCCTTGCGGCCTGCTGCAAACCGCCATGTCTCGATTGCCGAAACGGCAATCCACAATTCTAAACATTGCGCTTGTGGCAGCCCGCTGCGGCTCCTAGGATGAGACTGCCTTCCACGTTTCGCGCTTCCGCAGCTTTTGCGCAGTTTCCCCGTCCCCCAGGAGAACTCTTCATGAAACGCCTCCCCGCTATCGCCAGCTTCGTGCTGGTGTCCTGCCTCGGCCTGCTGTCCCTGGCAGCGGCTGCCGCGGAAACCGGCTTTCCCACGCGGCCGGTCACGCTGGTGATTCCCTTTCCACCCGGCGGCGCCACGGATGTGAACGGGCGCGTGATCGCCCAGCGCCTGGGCAAGGAACTCGGCCAGCCCGTGATCATCGAGAACCGCGCCGGGGCCGGCACGGTCATTGGCGCAAGCTATGTGTCCAAGGCCGCGCCGGATGGCTACACGCTGCTGGTGAGCTCGGGCACCACGTTCACCGTCAACCCCGCCATTCGCCCCAACCTGCCCTACGACCCGGTCAAGGGCTTCGAGCCGATCGGCATCGTGGGGCGTACCGGGCTCATCCTGCTCGCGAACAGCGAAGTGCCCGTGAAGACCGTGAAGCAGTTCGTCGAATACGTGAAGGCCTCGCCCGGCAAGTATTCATATGGCTCCTTCGGCACCGGCACCACCTCGCAGTTTGCTGGCGAAACCATCCTTCAAGCTGCGGGCCTCAAGATGACGCACGTTCCCTACAAGGGCAGCGCCCCGGCCATGACCGACCTGATGGGCGGCCAGATCCCGTTCACCATCGACACCGTGAGCGCCGCCATTCCCCAGCTCAAGAGCGGCAAGATCAAGGCCATTGCAGTGACCACGGCCAAGCGCTCCAGCCTGCTGCCCGACGTGCCCACCATGGCCGAGAGCGGCTACCCCGGCATCGACATGGACACCTGGCTCGTGGTGGCGGGACCGAAGGGCCTGCCGGCCGACGTGAAGGCCAGGCTCGAGAAAGCGCTGGCCGCCACCATCGCCGACGCCGACACCCGCGCCAAGCTGACCGCGCAGGGCCTGGAGCCGGCCTACAGCAATGCAGCCGCCGTGAGCGAACTGATCAGCAAGGAACTGCCCTTGATGCGCGCCATTGCCGCCCGCGCCAACATTACCGCTGACTAGGCATGAGCACTCCCACCGGACTGATCGAAAAATCCGCGGTCGAACTGCGCCGCCTCATCGGCAGCAAGGCCGTCTCGCCGGTCGACCTGCTGGAAGCCTGCATCGCGCAGATCGAGCGGGTGAACCCGTTCGTGAATGCCGTGACCGCGACCTGCTTCGATCGCGCCCGCACAGAGGCCAAGGCGGCCGAAGCGGCCGTCATGCGCGGCGAGACGCTGGGGCTCTTGCACGGCCTGCCGCTCGGCGTGAAAGACCTCGAACCCACCGAAGGCCTGCTCACCACCTGGGGCTCCGCCATCTTCCGCGACCATGTGCCGCAGGAAGACATCGAACTGGTGGCCCGCCTGCGCCGGGCCGGCGCCATCGTGGCGGGCAAGACCAACGTGCCCGAGATGGGCGCCGGCGCCAATTCGCGCAACGAGGTGTGGGGCGCCACCGGCAACCCATTCAACCCGAACCTCAATGCCGGCGGCTCCTCGGGCGGCTCGGCTGCCGCGCTGGCGTGCGACATGCTGCCCGTGTGCACCGGCTCGGACACCGGCGGCTCGCTGCGCATTCCGGCCGCCAAGTGCGGCGTGGTGGGCTTCAGGCCTTCGCCTGGCATCGTGCCCAGCGTGCGCAAGCTGCTGGGCTGGACGCCCATCTCCGTGGTCGGCCCCATGGGTCGCACCGTGGAAGACGCGTGCCTGCAGATGGCGGCATCCGCGGGCATGCACGCGGGCGATCCGCTGAGCTACCCGCTGGACCCGTTGTCCTTTTTGAAACCGGCCGACCTCGACCTGAACAAGCTGCGCGTGGCATGGACCGAAGACTTCGGCATCTGCGCCGTGGACGAGGGCATACGCGCCACCATGCGCAGCAAGATGGCCGCCATGCGGCACCTGTTCAAGCGCTGCGACCCGATCCAGCTCGACCTGGGCGAGGCGCACCGCTGCTTCGACGTGCTGCGCGCCGAAGCCTTCGTGGCCGGTATGCACGCGGCCTACCAGAAAGACCCGGCCAGCCTGGGGCCCAACTCGCGCGCCAATTACGAGATGGGCGCGCAGATGAGCCTGCTCGACAGCGCCTGGGCCCAGGCCGAGCAGACGCGCCTCATCAAGCGCTTTCAATCGGCCTTTGCCGACTACGACCTGATTCTTTCGCCCACCACGCCCGTCTCTCCGTTTCCGTGGACGCAGCTCTATGCGGACACCATCAACGGCGAGAAGCAGGAGAACTACTACCGCTGGCTCGCGCTCACCTACGTCGTCACGCTCACCACGCATCCCGCGCTGACACTGCCTTGCGGCACCGACCAGGCAGGCATGCCCTTCGGCCTGCAGATCGTCGGCGGGTTCCGGGCCGACCACCAGGTGCTGGCGGCGGCGCATGCCATGGAGTTGGCGTTTGCCGCCGATGCGCAGCTGCGCCGCCCGCGGCCCGACCTCGCGTCGTTGCGCATGGCCGAACCTGCGCTCACATCCATCGTCAAGTCGCCGCCCGGCTCCGGCAGCGGCGCCGCGGCCGCCGCGACCTCCGCTGTCTGACAAGGCGAACCGCCGCGCGCAATGGCGCGGGGCTTGACCTTGACACCTTGCCAACCCGGAAACGGGGCGCCGCGCCCAGCATGGGCGATGAAACGTTCCATCCCTTCGACGCCGATCTGGCCGGTATGGCTTGCCGCTCAAGGCGCTGAACCAAGCGGTCAAGCGCAACGCGGGGCGCTTTCCGCCGGACTTCATGTTTCAGCTCGACACGGCCGAAAGGGCCGAGAAGGCCGAGGTGGTCACAAACTGTGGCCACCTCTCGCAGCCGAAGTTTTCCAGATCGCTGCCGTTTGCTTTCACGGAGTTCGTGGCGGCAGAGAGCACGGAATACAGAAAAGGCAAATTAATTGCCCCATTTGCTCAATGGCAAACATTTTCTTGAGCCCCCCTCCAACAATTCGCCGTCACCATCAAAACACAAGCAAGCCCAATTGCACCATCCTCAAATGCATCGACCTTACGAATAGAACCATTCTTTAACTCCAGAAAGAGCAAAGGACTTCCATCTTCTAACCACGCCTTCTTGCATCCGGAATATTTTCCGCCCACGTCGGGCGGATAAGAAAATATTTTCCCAGCGTGCGTCTCTCGAACTTCTGAGTCGAGCGGGGGAACGTTCAAGCGACAAGCATCAAGATTTTTTGAGATTTGCCCAGAGCACCCCCCGCAAAAGAAAGAAGCAAAGACCAATCCAGTTAGAGCGTTGTACTTCATACCGCAACGCCCCAGGCGCCCCAAGAATTTTTCGAAACTGCGGCAAAGTACCCCTGCCGCCTGGCTGGATGTACGTTTGATCGTTGTCCGTGATAGGGCAAAAACACGTCTCGCAACCTACTCGCCTCTTTCCACCACCGTTTTCAAGCCTTGAAACTCCATCGCTTCTTTGAAGTTTTGCATCATTTCGGCTTGCTTTTCTGGCGCAACCGCGCTGCCATCCCGCCAGCGCGCAAACGCTTCCGGGTCAATACTTATACAAGGCACCCCCCCATCGAGGCCGCTCTCCACATACAGCTCGACCACTTGGCCGCCCTCGCTGTACTCGGCATCGAAGCGGCCAGTATGTTGGACCTCAAAGCCGCGGTCACTGCGCACGCCTTGTTTGTTGAGCCAAGTAAACATATCAATTTGCTCCAAAGGTGTCATTCGTTCCAGCAAAGGCTCTGCGGCAAACGGCACCGCCCCCCGTGAATAGGTCCGACATCATCTTCAGCGCGAGATCTCCATGCATTGAACCTTCTCTCTTCAGTAAAAGCTTGGTGATAAGGATTTCGACCTGGCAGCAAGGCCCGATGGTCGAGGCGCTGCATCGAGTCCCTTGTTCCTCGCTCTTCACCCCTGTGCTCGACCAGCTGTTGCAGATTGTGAAGTTGTGCGAGAGCAATGAAAGTCAACAATAGTTAGCCGCCTCGAGATTCCGCGGGGATCGCGACATATTCCTCGGGAGCATCGAATTCCGCCTACAGACATCCCGCCCACTCTTGTGCAACTTGAGCGCATGACACACCCCATCGAACTCATCATCGAGGAGCCAGCCCTCGGTTCATATGTCTGGCGCCTGCTCGAAACGGATACCGACGGAGCGAACCCCAAAGTGCTTCGCGATGCCTTCGACGCAGCGGACACCTATGAAGGCGCGTTGGCAGCGGGACAGCGGGCGCTCCAGAGTGAAATTCGACGACGCGCTTCTTCGAGCCAGACCCAGGGCGCGTGAGCCGCGCGGCAGTGCACCCGGTGTCCTCCTGTACGTAAGATCGGCGCGGCCCCACGCCTGCGAGCACGGGCGAGCCGTCCCTTTCCATACGACACAGGAGATCCATCGATGCAGAACGGAAGCCGTCGCCGCCGCCAATTCCTGAAGACCGCCGCGGGCTCCGGATTGGCGGCCCTTGCGGGAGTGGCCGATGCGCAATCTTTCGAGTTCAGGCCGAACCAGCGCTACCCGGACCCGTCGGTGCTGATCCTCGATCCGAGCTTTGCCAAGTACCGCATCTACAGCAGCACCGTCGAGCAGGTGGGCACGGGCATGCGGTGGGCTGAAGGGCCGGTGTACTTTCCCGAGGGCGGCTACCTGCTGTGCAGCGACATTCCGAACAACCGGATCATGAAGTACGACGAGAAGACCGGCAGGTTCACGGTGCACAGGCAGAACGCCAACTTCGCCAACGGCAACACGCGCGACCGGCAGGGCCGGCTGGTCACCTGCGAGCACTCGGTCACGCGCCGCGTGGTGCGCACGGAGAAGGACGGCCGCATGACGGTGCTGGCCGACAGCTTCGAGGGGAAGAAGCTCAATGCTCCCAACGACGTGGTCGTGAGGTCGGACGACACGGTGTGGTTCACCGACCCGACCTTCGGCATCAACGGCGAGTGGGAAGGCTCGCGGGCCACGCCCGAACAGGCCACGACCAACGTCTACCGCATTGCCACCGACGGCAAGCTCACGGCGGTGATCACCGACCTCGTGAACCCGAACGGCCTCGCGTTCTCGCCCGACGAGAAGAAGCTGTACGTGGTCGAGTGGAAGGGAACGCCCCACCGCAGCATCTGGAGCTACGACGTTTCAGCCGACGGGGCGAGCGTGTCGAACAAGACCAAGCTGATTGACGCGGACGGTCCCGGCGCGCTCGATGGCTTTCGCGTGGACCGCGACGGCAACCTCTGGTGCGGCTGGGGCTTCAGCGGTGCATTCGCACCCGAGGCGACGGACATCGGCGGCGGCATGAAGGCCCACCTGCCGCTCGGAAAATCGGAGGACTTCGATGGCGTGAAGGTCTTCAATCCGCAAGGCAAGCCGATCGGCTTCATCCGTCTTCCGGAGCGCTGCGCGAATCTCGAGTTCGGCGGGCCGAAGCGCAACCGGCTCTACATGGCGAGCAGCCATTCGCTCTACGCGCTGTACGTGGAGGCGCACGGCGCGGTCTAGCGTCTGGACCGGCCGGTGCGTGGCTAGGTGTGAAGCGTCAAGAGGTTGTTTCTTGACGAGTTGATTCTGGAGATGGGCGCGACGCCGCCGATACCGCTGTGCGGGCGATGCCAGTTGTAGTGGTGCTGCCAGCTTGCCAGGGCATCGGTTCGATGGGCCGAGTTCTGGTAGGTCCAGCCGTAGGCCCACTCTCGCAGCGCGGACTGGATGAACCTCTCGGCCTTGCCATTGGTCTGCGGCCGGTAGGGGCGCGTGAAGCTGTGCTTGATGCCCAGTTCCGTGCAGGTTGCCCTGAACTCGCGCGAGCGAAACGCTGGGCCGTTGTCCGTGAGCAACCGCTTGACGATGATGCCCAGGCGGGCGTAATAGGCCACCGCATTGCGCAGGAACAGGACCGCCTGCGCTTGCTTCTCGTCCGGGTGCATGGCGGTGAACGCCAGCCTTGCATGGTCGTCGATGGCCACGAACAGCGTCTCCCAGCCTGCGCCGTCGACCGAGTCGCGCCGGTTTCCTGTGACACGGTGGCTGGGCCGCACGATGCGCCCGAGCTTCTTGGTGTCGATGTGCAGCAGATCGCCGGGCGCCTCGTGTTCATAGCGCACGACCGCTTCGACAGGCTCCAGATCGCTCAACCTGGACATGCCCGCTCGCGCCAGGACGCGACTGACCGTGGACTCCGAGACGCCCACGCTGCGTGCGATGCGAGCCTGCAGCATCCGGCGTTTGCGCAGCTCGACGATGAGCAAGGCCTTGCCCGCATCGATGGCCCTGGGCGAGCGCGTGGGCCTGGAGGACGCATCGGCCAACGCGGCTTCGCCCCCGGCCAGATAGCGACCGAGCCACTTCCTGGCCGTTGGCGCAGTGACGCCGTGTGCGGCTGCGGCTCGCACGGCATCCAGGCCTTCCAAGGTCATCTGTTTGACCATCTCGATTCGGCGGGCAAAGGTAAGTCGGGCATGCTTATGGGTGTTCATCCGGTTGGGCGTCCTGAGTGGATTGGGTGTTTGGCGACTTCCAGTCTCTCAAACCCAATCCGGATGAACACCGGATACAACCTATTGAAGCTTCACAGCTAGGCCGCAAGCGAGGCGATCTCCGCCGCCGTCAATGCGCCATGGTAGATGCGGAAGTCGTCGAGCCGCCCACGCAGGTACGGATCGGCCGGATACTGCGAGCGGCCTAGAAAATTCTGCGTGGTCTCGCCAAGATCGAACGGGGCCAGCGTCATCTGCGCGTTGCTGCCGGCCACCGCGCCATCGACGTACAGCGTGCCGAGCGCCCCTGACAAGGTCACCGCCACGTGCACCCAGCGGCCGGTGGGCAGCGGCGCCGAACCCTCGATCATCTGGGTGTTGTAGCCATGCACGGTGGTGATGGCATAGCGCACCTTGCCTGCGCCGCTGCGTGGCGTGAGCATCATGTAGCGGCGTTGGCCCGAGCCGAAATCGAACACGCGCGACCAGGTGGAAATGGCGTCCAGGTACACGCGGCAGGCGATCGTGAAGTCCGCCAGGTTCTTCACCGGCGCGGCCGGAAGGCTGGCGTCGTCTGCGGCGCTCGCGAAGTTGAGCTGCATCAGCAGTTCGGCCTTGATGGCCGCGCGCACTTCCGTGGAAGGAGCGCTCTCGCCGCCCGCGTTCACCGCCACCACCACGTAGTGCCACACCTCTCCGGCGCTGACGCCGTTGTCGATGAAGGTGAGCGTGTCGGTGATGCCCGAACTCACCGTGGCATAGGGACCGCCCGCGTTGGCGGCGCGCTTGACGGTGTAGCTCAGCGCACCGGTGCTGCCCCACCACGACAGATCGACCTGCGCGCCACGCACATGCGCCGTGAGTCCGCGCGGCGCGACGAGCGTCGCGATCGGGTCGCGCGTGTAGGTCAGCGTTCCGAAGCCCAGCTGGTCGCCGTTGCTGCCGTCGTTTTCGGGGCGCATCTGGATGGCCTGCAACAACGTGTAGGGCGTGGCGATCCCGAGCCGGTTCGCATAGTGGTTGTAGACGCTTTCCCAGATGCCGCGCTGGTGCCCCAGGGCGCCAGTCGACAGCACGTCCTGCGTTCCCTGCTTGTTGATGTTGGTGAAGAACGGCACGGTGTAGAAGTTGCCGGAGAGGTCGCGAAGATTGGACTTGGCGACGTACTCGGCACCGGCCAGGAAGCGGTTGTTCTCGTAGCCGTACACGTCGTCGCCCTGGTTCCAGGCCATCTCGCAGAACACGCCCGCCAGGCCGATGCCCAGGGTGCAATGGCCCTGGTCGCGGCCGCTCTCCTGCCACTGGCCGAGGTAGCCCGGATGCACGTGGTAGACCGCCTGCAGGCCGGCCCCGTTGCCCTGGCCTGCCTTGTAGTAGCCCAGGGCCTCGTCGTAGAGGTCCTGCCGGTCGCACAGCACGCCGATGGCCAGGATCGAGGCCAGCGTGCACTGGTCCCAGTTGGCCCAGTAGTTGGTGATCTCGGCGCCATTGTGGTTGACCAGGAAGCTGTGGTTGAGCGGATAGAACACCGCGAGCATCATGTTCTGGAAGCGCGCGAAGTCGCTGGCCACCCAGCCCGGATAGGTGCGCATGATCTCGGCCGCGTTCGCGAACTGGTGGCCGTAGATGCCGGCCGCCAGGAAGCGGTCCGCGTTGCCCTCGATCGACGTCAGCGTGGACGACCACGCGTTGAGGAAGACGACCGCCAGGTCGGCATATCGCGTGTCCTCCGACACCTTCCAGCGCAGTGCGAGTTGATAGGCGCGCGCGATGTCGATGTACATCTGCGCAAAGTTCTGGTTGTCGCCGCCGCGAATCACGGTGGCAAGCGGCCGGGGCGTGGCGCCGAGCTGCGAACGGCCGTTGGCTTTCAACCGGTTCCAGCCATCGAGCCAGGGCTGCGCATTGGCCGCGACCTTGGCACGCATGCGTTCGAAGTCGGCATCGGTGTGAAGGAGGCCGGGGTGTACGAACTTCCGCGATGTCGCAGGGGCAGGCACCGGCTCGTTCACGGGATCGGTGGCGACATTGGGCGTGGGATCGCGCGCGGAATTGGGCGCCGCCACGGACGCGGCCGAAGCGTCCTGCGGGGCCGCCGCGGACACCCCGCCGACGTTTCCAGCCACACCGCCGCCGATTCCACCACCCCCTCCTCCGCCGCCACCTCCACAGCCGCTCGTGCCGAGCGCAACCAGGCTGACCGCGCCCATGCAGAAGGTGCGGCGGTCCAGGGGAATCTTGTTGTCGTTGTCTTGTGGATGCATGTCGAAGAAGTGATGGTTAGAAATTGTTTCAGCAACATGCATGCCAAATTGCGATTGAATTCTTTTCCATTCGCCGGAAGCGCTGGCTGGACGCTGCGGTGCGCCGCCTGTGCGCCGCACATGACATTCGGCGTCACATCCAGGTGCCGATGACGCAAGAATGTCAGTTGCCGTCGTAGAGTGGCCGGCAGTTGCTGTCTCTGTTTCGAACCGATTTGACTCACCACCTCGACGCTCTTCTCATGGAGGCCCTGCGCACGGCACCGCGCAGGTACCTGATGCCGGCCTTGCCGCACAGCACAGAGGCGGCGGTGGAAGGCGGCGCGACCACTGCGCTGGCGTTTGCGATCGAAGCTGCCCGTCTCGCGAAGGAGCGGCATCAACCGCCGCCGGCGCACGCCCAGGAGATGTTCACCCGCGCGCTGTCGCAGTTGATCCTGCAGGCGCTCGACCCTGACGGCGGCGACCCGGCCTTCCAGGCGTCGGTGCTGCAGGCACAGGAAGCTTCGGTCCACGAACACGTGCAGCTTCGCAAGACGCGCGCAGCCGATCAGCGTGCGGTGCGAATGGCGACCGATGCCGTTGCGCATCCGGGCAAGCTGCGACGCATGCCGGCCGGCGCCGCGCGCGAGGCGCTCGCTCCGCTGCACGGTCTCGCGGCAGCGGGTTCATGGGCCGAGCTGGCGCGAGCCATCGAACAGGTGCTCGGGCAGCACATAGCCGAACCGCAGGGGCGCCCCCCGCTGCAGGCCATCTTGTCCGGCACGGCGCTGGCGCGACTGCTGCGCGGCGATGCGTTGCTCGCACTCGAGGTCGTGCGGCGCTACCTGGCGCTCTGCGAACGGCGCGGGCCGCTGGCCGGCAGCCATGCCGCCGCTGCCGACGGGCGCACGTCGGCGCGCGAGGGCGAGCGTGCCGAGCAGGCCGGGTCCGAGGCGTTCCACCAGATTGCAGGCCTGCTGAATGAACGCCGGCCACAAGGCACGGCGGCCTATCGCGTGGTACGCAACCTCCGAACACCGCGCGGCTTTCCGGGTGCAGCGAGCAAGGCAAAGGAAGAGTGGGATGCCGCCCTGCTGCGAAGCGCGCCGGGCGCGGCGGCCGAGCTGATCCTGCTCGCGGAAATCAAGGCCTCTTCCGCTGCGGCGACGTCGGATCTCCCACGCCTGCTGCGCGGCTTGCGGCGGCTCGCACAGGCAAGCGCCGAAACCGCATACGCCTTTGCATCGGCCGATGGCGCGGCACGCATCCTCGGCTCATCGCTGCACCGGCTCGAGCCCCTCGGCCATTCGTTGCCGCCGCACGTGTTCTATTGCTGCCCTGCAGCGGCCGAGCCTCCGCCGCAGGTGTTGAGCGCCGCGACCAAGGCCGTGCTGCTTGCCGAGCCCGCGAGCCTCGCCTTTGCGCAGCAGGTGGCGCGCGGTGAAGCAGCGCCGCCGCATGCGGCGCTTGCGCCGGCATGGCATTCCCTCTTCACTGCATCGCGCCTGCGTGCCGCGTTGCACCAGTACGAAACGGCGGCCATGGCGCGGGCCGCCATGCTGCATCCGGACGACCTGCTGGCCGCCGCGAACCGGAGCCTGCGTCAGTCCTGAGTGGCCAGTTCCCTCGCCACCGCGCGGCGGCCTTCGGTGGGCGCAACGTACAAGGCCTGGGTCGGAATCGCGAGCTCGACGCCGAGCGATTCGAACTCGCGCATCATCTGCAGGTTCAGCCGCTGCTGCTCGTCCATGTAGAGGCCGTAGTCCGCGCTCTTGACGAAGTAGACGACCTCGAAGTCGAGCGAGCTTTGGCCGAAGGCCTGGAAGTGCACACGGTCCAGCCGCAGCGATGGCCGCGATTCGATCAGGCGCTTCACGATGCCGGGAATGGCTTCGAGCTTCTCGGGCGCGCTGCGATAGCTCATGCCGAACTTGAACGCAATGCGCCGCTCGTTCATGCGGCGATAGTTCTTCACCACCTGCTTGAGCAGGTCGGTGTTGCTGATGACGATCTGCTCGCCGGTCAGGCTGCGCAGCCGCGTGGTCTTGAGGCCGATGTGCTCCACCGTTCCCGACAGGTCGCCGATGCCGATGGCATCGCCCACTTCGAAGGGCTTGTCGACCGCGATCGCGAGCGACGCGAAGAGGTCGCCGAGGATGTTCTGCACCGCGAGCGCAATGGCAACGCCGCCCACGCCGAGGCTGGCCACGAACGCGGTGATGTTGACCCCCATGTTCGAGAGCACCGCCAGCAGCACCACCGCCCATAGCAGTGTGCGCAGCGACCACGACAGCAGCACGGCCGACGCGCTGACCTGCGTCATGCCGGCGGAGGTATGGCGCGCCTCGTAGCGGCGCAGCCCGAGGCTGATGGCCTTGGTGAGCCACAGGCCCGTCTGCAGCGCGAGCGCTATGAACCACAGTTGCCCGACGCGCTGGTTCCAGCGCTCCGACAGATCGAGCAGGCCAACGCCGACCAGCAGTGCGGCAAGCAGCAGGAACACACGGTTGGTGCTGCCCAGCACGTCGACCACGGTGTCGTCGATGCGGTTGCCCGTGTGCGCTGCGATTTTTCGCATGCGCTCGATCACGTAGCGCAGCACCAGCCGCATGGCCAGGTAGGCCGCGAGTGCCGCCGCGATGGCCAGTGCCAGGTCGGTCGCGGGCAGCCCCAGCAGCGTTGCGTCGGAGAGGGTGGCGATCGTCTGGTTCATTCGCCGGCGGCCTTTCTTGCGCCGGAAGGGAGTCGTGAGTGGGTCATGGGGTTCCTTGCAGTCAATGTGCAGGCGCGTGGCGCGGGCCATGCGCAGTGGGTAACAGGGGCCTCAGGCATCGCCGACGTTCACGGTCACCGTGCCGGTACCGTCGCAGCCGGGGCAAGAACTGCCGCCGGCCCGGCCCGAGCCGCCGCAGCGGGGACAGATGCCGTCGGCCGTCTGCGGCGTGCCAGGCGGTGCCTCGTCGTCCGCATGGCCCTTGCGGGCTGGGACGTTGGGCGGGGGTGGCGTGGAAGGCGGGATCTTCTGGGTCATCATGAAAACGCCCCGGAGCGCGTTCTTTTCTCAGCCACGTTTTTCCGGCAATCGCATGCCGACCCCGCGTCAGCGAAGGCGCCGCGGTGGCGTCCGCACGCACCGGGCATCCGGTTTGCCCCGATTCCCGGATGCGCAACCTGGCGGTCTATGCCCCACCCTGGAACTGAAAAGATGACGGACAGCAGAGCCCGGCCCAGCGGCCACCGCGCGAGCCGTGGAAATGAACGCTCGCCGCTGGAGCCGCCGGTGTCGGAAGCAGGCGTCGCCCGCACCTATGACCGGCTCGCGCCGCTGTACGACACGCTGTTCGGCCAGGTGCTGGAACCCGGGCGCAAGCGCATGGCAGAGCTTGTTCGCACCTTGCAGCCGGCCTCGCTGCTCGAGGTCGGCGTCGGCACCGGGCTGGCGCTGGGCGGGTATCCGGCCGAATGCAGGATCGTCGGGATCGACCTCTCCCACGACATGCTCGAGCGCGCCCGCGAGCGCGCTGCCGCGCTGCCGCAACACCACATTGCCATCGAGCACATGAATGCCGAGCGCATGCGTTTTCCCGATGGCGCATTCGACTGCGTCACCTTGCCCTACGTGCTGTCGGTGACGCCGCGGCCCGCCGAGCTCGTGCGCGAAGTGCGGCGGGTGTGCAAAGCCGAGGGAACCATCATCGTGCTCAATCACTTCAGTGGCAGCCGGCTGTGGTGGCTCCTGGAGCGGGCCGTCCGCTCCGCCGCCGAGCACGTGGGGTTCCGATCCGACTTCCGCTACGAGGAGCAGATACTTGCCCACGACTGGCAGGTGCTCGGAGTCGAGCCGGTCAATCTTTTCGGGCTTTCGAAGCTGGTGGTTCTGCGCAACTGAAGGGACCCGGCCGCACGCATTCGATTGATTGCGCACCATCCACCACGCGCATGCATTGCGCGATGTGCGGCAAAAGTTGCCGCACATGCGCAGCGCACCGGCGCAACGCACATCCACGCAAGGAGCCCATGCCATGACCAGCAAACAGTTTGAAACGCCGCATCCGGCACCTCACGCCAAGGCCTCCGGGAAGCCGACGGACCTGGACCTGGAACGCTTCACGTCGTGCTATGCGGCATGGAAAGAAGCCACCGTCGACTTCGAGCACGCGATCCAGCGGATGCGCGGCGGCGATGCGGCCGCGCGGACCGAGGCACAGGACATCGCGCGCGAACTGGCGCGGCTGCACCACGAGTTCATGGAGTCTTCGCAACCCTATTTCCACGCGTCGAAGGAAAGCTAGGCGCAATGCGCGCAGAGCTGCGCCGAGGATAGAAGGTGTTCGGGCGATTTGCTCATGTCGCACGCCTGGATGGATCGAGATGACGCTTGAACCAATCGCGCGCCAGGATGGAAACGGCGCCGAGCGCGTCGGGCTCCTCGAACAGGTGCGTTGCGCCGGGCACCAGCGACAGGCGCTTTTCGCTTTTCAGCGCCGCGAGTGCCTGCCAGTTCATGTCGATCACCGGTCCGTCGTTGCCGCCGACGATCAACAGCGTGGGAGCGCGCACGCGTTCCAGCGCAGGCCCGGCCAGATCCGGACGACCGCCGCGGGACACCACTGCAGCGACCGCATCGGGCCGCTCGGCGGCGGCCACCAGCGCGGCACCGGCACCGGTGCTGGCGCCGAAATAGCCGATAGGAAGGCCCGCCGTGGGCTCATGCACGCGCAGCCAGTCAGTCAGCGCGGCGAGCCGGTCGGCAAGCAAGCCGATGTCGAAACGCAGTTCGCGCGTACGTTCGTCGACGGCTTCCTCGTCGGGGGTCAACAGATCGACCAGCATCGTCGCGAGCTTCGCCTCATTGAGGTGCTCGGCAACCTGCCGGTTGCGCGGACTCAGGCGGCTGCTGCCGCTCCCATGCGCAAACAGCACCACGCCGCGCGCCGCGCCGGGCAAGCTCAGATCGGCCTCGAGCGAGGCGTCGCCTACGCGGACCCGAAGCGCCCGCTGTTCGATCTCGAATGTCATTTCGGCTTCCTTGCGCGAGCGGCGTACTGAGCGCCTCGCGCATGGGCCACTCTATTTTCCGGCCGCGCGTTTTGTGTAGGGTGACGCCCACATCGGCGTAGGTGAAGCGAGGCGTTGCAACTTGATGGAAGGCGAACCCGAACGGCCATGCGCACGGGCCCAAAAAGCAGAAAAGCCCTTGATCCAGGAGAGGATCAAGGGCTTGGCAATTTGGTGGCCTGGGGCGGAATCGAACCACCGACACGCGGATTTTCAATCCGCTGCTCTACCAACTGAGCTACCGGGCCTTGGTGTGCAGCCTTAAATTATACAGCGCTTCTGCGGCCTCTCGAAAGATCGACGCCAAGTTGTTTGAGCTTGCGGTAGAGATGGGTGCGTTCCAGCCCGGTCTTCTCGGCCACGCGGGTCATGGAGCCGTTCTCCATGGCCAGGTGGAACTCGAAGTAGGCCTTCTCGAAGCCGTCGCGTGCATCGCGCAGCGGGCGGTCCAGGTCGAAGCTCTGGGTCGATTGCGGACCGGCATCGGGTACCGGCACGGAAGCGAGCGAGGCGAGCAGCAGGCTGTCGCCGGTGGTGGTGATCGCGGCCGAAGGGTTGACGCCCGCTGCGGGGGGCACCACGCCCGCGGCCGCGCGCCTTGCGCTTTCGCGGGCGAGCCCCTGCTCCACCGCCTTGAGCAGCTTCTGCAGCGTGATGGGTTTTTCGAGGAACGCGAAGGCGCCGATGCGGGTGGCGTCGACGGCCGTATCGATGGTGGCGTGGCCGCTCATCATGATGACGGGCATGCTCAGGAGGCCGGCGGTGGACCATTCCTTGAGCAGCGTGACGCCGTCGGTGTCGGGCATCCAGATGTCGAGCAGCACGAGGTCGGGACGTGCGCGCTGCCGCGCGGCGCGTGCCTCGGCGGCGTTTTCGGCGAGCTCCACGTTGTGGCCTTCGTCATTGAGAATTTCGAAGAGCAGGTCCCGAATACCCAGCTCGTCATCGACCACGAGAATGTTTGCCATGAGTGCTGCTTGTCTTGTGCGCTGGTATCTGAATGGTGTGTAGGGTCCGCCAGCCTATCCATCGACTGGGCGCAACGGATTCTTTCGCGCTCAGGCGGCGGAAGACTTCGAATCTTCGGTGTGAGCGACCGCTGCGTGCGACTCGCCTGCCAGCGCGAATGATAGCGAGACTTGCGCCCCTGCTACAGCCCCATCGACAACGCGGTTGGAAAGCTCGATGCGGGCACCGTGCTCGTCCGCGATCTTCTTGACCACGGCCAGCCCCAAACCGGTACCTTTTGTTTTCGTGGTCACGTAGGGTTCGAAGGCGCGCTTGAGGATGTTTTCGGCAAAGCCGGGCCCGCTGTCCTGCACCGTGAGGCGCACCCGCTGGCCCGAATCGCCCAGGCGGGTGCGGATGACGACCTCGCCGGCCCGGCCGGTGCTGTTGGCGGCGGCCTCGGCCGCGTCCTGCGCGTTCTGCAGCAAATTGTGGATGACCTGGCGGATCTGCTGCGCGTCGCCGCGGATGGGCGGGCAGCGCTCGTCCAGTTCGGAGCGCAAGGCGATGGGCGCGTTCTCGGCGCTGTAGAGCTGGAGCACGTCGACCAGCAGCGCGTTGAGGTCGATGGCCTTGAGATCGGCCGCGGGCAGGCGCGCATAGTCGCGAAATTCGTTGACCAGGCGCTTCATCGCGTCGACCTGGTCGACGATGGTCTTGACGGACTTAACGAGGATGGCCTGCTCGGGCGGCGCGACCTTGCCTGAGAGCTTCATTTCGAGCCGCTCGGCCGAGAGCTGGATGGGTGTCAGCGGATTCTTGATTTCGTGCGCGAGGCGGCGCGCGACTTCGCCCCAGGCCTGTGCGCGCTGGGCCGACACGATCTCGGAGATGTCGTCGAACACCAGCAGCCGCGCCGCGCCGGGCAGTTCCGCGCCCCGCGCGACGATGTTGATGGCGCTGTCCTGCTGCGGCAGGTCCATGCCGGTGGCGTGCAGTTCGAAGGCGTGCTGCCAGTGGTCGAGCCCGTGCTGCAGGCGCTCGACCTGGAACTCGTCGAACTGCTGCTGCACGCTGGTGCCGAAGTCGGCCAGCCCCGGGACCTCGGCGAGCGGCATTCCCTCGTAGGCTGCCAGCGGGGCGCGCAGCACGCGGGTGGCGCCGGGGTTGGTGGACAGGATGGTGCCCTTGACATCGAGCACGATCACGCCCGAGGTCAGGTTGTCCAGGATGGTCTGCAGGTTGGCGCGGGCGGCGTCGAGCTGGCCCATGGTCTTTTCGACGGCGCCGCGGGCATCGGCCAGCTGCTGGGTCATGACGGCGAACGAACGCGTGAGGCCGCCCAGCTCGTCTTTTCCCTGCAGCACGGTGGTCGGCCGCAGGTCGCCGGCGGCCACCTGGCGCACGCCGTCCGCCAGCACCAGCAGCGGTCGCGCCAGCTGGTTGCCGAACAGCACCGCCAGCAGCACGGCGCCGAACACGGCCAGGAACAGGCTCAGCGTGAGGGTGCCGATGTACATGCGCCTGAGGCCTTCGCGGGCCAGCGCACGCTCCTGGTATTCGCGGTTGGCCTCCTGCACCGCGAGGGCGTTGGCCACCACCGCAGGTGGCAGCGGCTGCGTCACCTGCAAGAAGCGCGGTGCGGTGTCGAAGTCGAAGCCCGGGCGCTGCACCATGGCCAGCGCACGCACGCTGGCGGGAGGAAGGGTGGCGCCCGGCGGCGCCGTTTCGTCCAGGCCTTCGATGTGGGCGATGGCGCGGTCGGCCCGCACCTGCCGCAGCTGCTGGATGGTCGGGCGCTCGGGGTTGAGCTGGAAGCGCGACGTGCCGGCGCTGGCCACGAGCTGGCCGGTGCCGGTCCAGAGCACCACGTCGGAGGCCTGGAGCTGGTCGCGGATGCGCTCGAGGGCGAGGCCGGCGCTGGCATCGGGCACCTGCACCAGCTGGGCGCTGGCCGCGCGCGTCTTGGCGGCCAAATCATCGGTGAGCGAATCGAGCGTGGCACGGCCCAGGTTCAGGCCCGCGTCGAGCGCGCCCTCCACCTTGACGTCGAACCAGCTTTCGATCGACCGCGCGACGAACTGGTAGGACACCACGTAGACCAGCGCGCCGGGCACCACGCCCACCAGCGCGAAGATGGCCGCCAGCTTGATGAGCAGGCGGCTGCCGAACTTGCCCTGGCGCAGCCGCCGCAACAGGCGGAACGCGACCCAGCCGATCACCAGCACCAGCAGCACCGCCACCACCACGTTGATGCCGAAGAGGCGCACGTAGTAGCGCTCGTACAGCGCACGGTTGTTGGTGGCCTGCGCCAGCAGGAACATCAGCACCAGGCCGATGGCCGTGACCAGCGCGGCGCCCACGCCGATGGCCCAGCGCATCGCGCGCGCGCGGCGCGCGGCCGGCGTGGCCGCTGCGCCGCTGCGCGGCTTGGTGCTCACCGCTGCTTCTCCAGCGCCAGCTTGGCGTTGCGCTCGACGACGATGTTCCAGTCGGCCTGCCCGACGACCCCGATCTGGAAGGGGCGGGGCAGCTGCGAGGTGTCGAGCCGGAAGCGGAACACGACCTGGTGCGTGGGCTCGTCGCCGATCTCGGCCGCATCGCCCAGCCGCAGCCGGCCGATGCGCTTGACCGCGTCCATGGCGTCGGCCAGGCTGTCGAAGTTCTGGTTCAGCGAGACGCCGAAGCCCGCGGTGCCGGTGATCGGCACGGGCGACACATTGAGCCGCCAGCGCCGCGTGAGCGGCTGGTAGGCAAGCCGCATGTGGCGCGTGACCTGCGCCACCTTGCGGTCGGTCCAGTACCAGCGTTCCTGGAAAACCTCGGCCTCGGCCACGAAGTAGATGGCGATGCCCTTGTCGAGCACCTCCTCCACCAGCGATGGCAGCTCGAATTGGACGGCCGCGGTCAGGTAGACCCCGTCGTCGGCCTGCTCGAGCCGCATCTGGGTCACCGCCGGCGCGACGCGGCCCTGCGCGGCCGCGGAAAGGGGCAGCACGCCCAGCAGCAGCACGCAGGCCATCAGCAGTGCCGCCAATGCCGCGGCGGCACGCCGCACGCGAGGCTCAGTGCGGGCGTTTTTCAAGCAGGGCGTAGAAGAATCCGTCGTGGTCACCTGAGGGATTGTCCGGGACGGCGCGGGCATTCGCCCCGCTTTGGGGAAGCAAATGGCCTGGCGACGCCTGCAATCGCGCGTCGGTGTTGTGCGCAAGAAACGCGTCGATTTGCTGCGTTCCTTCTTCCCGGAACACGGAACAGGTGCAATAGAGCAGCCGGCCGCCGGGCCTGACCAGCGGCCAGAGCGCCGCCAGCAAGGCCGCCTGCTGGACCGCGAGCTGGCCCGTATCGCTCTCGCGGCGCAGCCAGCGCACGTCCGGATGGCGCCGCACGATGCCCGAGGCCGTGCAGGGCGCATCGAGCAGGATGGCGTCGAAGGGCGTGCCGTCCCACCATGTGGATGGCCGTGAGGCGTCGGCCACCACCACCTTGGCGGACAGGCCGAGCCGCGCCAGCGTCTCGTCGATGCGGCGGCTGCGCACCGCGTCGACCTCCAGCGCCGTCACATCGATGGCACCCGGCCCGGCCAGCTCCAGCAGGTGCGCGGTCTTGCCGCCGGGTGCCGCGCAGGCGTCGAGCACCCGCAGCGGGCCCGCGCCGGCCGCGGGAAGCAGGCCTTCGAGCAGGAGCGGCGCGGCCAACTGGGCGGCCGCGTCCTGCACCGAACACTCGCCGTCGGCAAAGCCCGGCAGCTGCTGCACCGGGCGAGCGCGCGCCAGCTGCAGGCCGGCCGCGCCCACGCGCACCGCCGAGAGGCCCACCGCCTCCAGCGCCAGCAGGTAGGCGGGAACGGTGGTCTTCTGCAAATTGACCCGCAGGGTCATGGGCGCCTGCGCGTTGTCGGCCGCGAGCACGCGCTGCCAGTCGCGCGGATGGTCGCGCTTGAGGCGCTCGATCCACCAGCGCGGGTGGTTCCACTGCGCGACCGGTTCGGCGTCGGTCGCAGCCACGAGCTCGTCGCGTTCGCGCAGGAACCGGCGCAGGCAGGCATTGATGAAACTGGCCTGCGCGCGCGTGGCCGGGTTGCGCTTGGCCGCCTCGACCGCCTGGTCGACCAGCGTGAAGGGCTCGTACGGCGAATGCTGCGCATCCCAGGCCAGCGCCAGGGCGGTGCACAGCAAGGCGTCGGGCAGCGGCGGCGGCGTGCGCTTGGCAAGATGCCGGCGCAGCGCCTCGGCGCGGCCCAGCCAGCGCAGCACCTGGAAGCCGAGCGCCTGCACGCCCGGCCGCATGGCGGGTTCCACGGCTTCGAACGCGACGGTGCCCGAGCTGCCGGCGCGAATCGACGCCAGCGCCACGGCAGTCAGCTGCAGCTGGCGCCATAGCGGCGGTTGCAGCAAGGGAGCGGCGCTGCCGCCTGGAGGATCGGTAGATAGTTCTGGCAAGTTGAGGCGATGGTAACGGGCCGGCAATGCACCGAGCCGCGCGGATCAAGAAAGAAGAAGGCGTTCGCCGACAAATTGAAGAAACATCTTCAGAGCAAGGGGGCGGCCGGACGCAATCGCACCATCCATGCCACCAGCAAGGCCGGGAACTGGACGATGGCGGCGTTGTATTGCGCCACTGCCAGGTTGAACTGGCTGCGCGCAATCTCGGCCGCGGCCGAAGGCTCGGGCCAGGCGATGGGCTCGGCGGCGCCGGCCGATGCGGCCCCTGCCCCGCCGGCGGCACCGCTCGGCAGCAGCGGCGCGGGCCGCGACAGCGTGCCGTCGGCGTCGAAGACCGTCACCGCGTCCGGGTGCTGGCGCTGCCATGCGGAAACCAGCACCTGCAGCGCCGTGGCCAGCGCTGCCATACCGCCCGGATCGAGCGGATGCAGCCGGGTCGCGCCAAGCAACGTGGCGAGCTGGGTCGCGGCGGCCTTCAGTGGGGCCACCGACGAAGAATGGGTCGGCGACGGTGCATCTCTTTCAGGCACCGCGGCCGCAATGCTGGCCTGGACGAAGTCCAGTTGCTTGCGCAGCGCGGCGTCCAGCGTGGCATAGGCCTGGAGCACGGCGGCGCGCAGCCGCACCAGCCTGTTGTAGGCCCCCACGAACCAGAACAACAGCACCGCAGCGACGATCCAGCCGGGCAGCGAATCGGGCAAGGCACTCATCTGCAAGAACACTTCATGGATTCGACTCAAAGAAAAACGCCCCCCGACCGGATTCGGTCGGGGGGCGTTGGATACCGGTCATGGCCGGTGATGCTACCGAGTTATTCGGACGCGGCGCCCTCGCTGGCGTCGGCCGTGCTCGAAACATCGCTGGTCGAACCGGCCAGCTCTGCAGCTTCCGATTCGGCGATGGCGCGGCGCTCGGCCTCGTCCATCTGGTCCTTGACCTTGCGTGCCTGGTGGTACGCCATGCCGGTGCCCGCGGGGATCAGGCGGCCGACGATGACGTTTTCCTTCAGGCCGCGCAGCTCGTCGCGCTTGCCCATGATCGCGGCTTCGGTCAGCACGCGCGTCGTTTCCTGGAACGACGCAGCCGAGATGAACGAGTCGGTCGAGAGCGAAGCCTTCGTGATACCCAGCAGCAGGTTGGTGAACGTGGCGGGCAGCTTGTCTTCGGCGCGCAGGGCGTCGTTGGTGTTGAGCATCTCGCTGCGTTCGACCTGTTCACCCGCGATGTAGCTGGTGTCGCCCGGGTTCTCGACCACGACGCGGCGCAGCATCTGGCGAACGATCACCTCGATGTGCTTGTCGTTGATCTTCACGCCCTGCAAACGGTACACGTCCTGCACTTCGTCCACGATGTAGCGCGCGAGTTCTTCCGAACCCAGCAGGCGCAGGATGTCCTGCGGATCCGCCGGGCCGTCGACCACGCTTTCGCCCTTGTTCACCACCTGGCCTTCGTGCACCAGGATGTTCTTTTCCTTCGGCACGAGGTCTTCGTAGACGCCGCCTTCCGGATCGGTGATCTGCAGGCGGATCTTGCCCTTGGTCTCCTTGCCGAACGACACGGTACCGGTCATCTCGGCCAGCATGCCCTTGTCCTTCGGCGAACGCGCCTCGAACAGCTCGGCAACGCGCGGCAGACCGCCGGTGATGTCGCGGGTCTTCTGGCCTTCGACCGGAATACGCGCCAGCACTTCGCCGGGGCCCACGTCCTGGCCGTCGCGGATCTGCACCAGGGCGCCGATCGGGAAGCCGATCGTCACCGAGTGGTCGGTGCCCGGGATCTTCACTTCGGCGCCGGAGGCGTCGATGAGCTTCACCTGCGGACGCACGACCTTGGCAGCGCCGCGGCGCTTCGGATCGATCACGACCAGGGTCGACAGACCCGTCACTTCGTCCACCTGCTTCGCAACCGTGAGGCCTTCCTCGACGTTCTCGAACTGCGTCTTGCCGGCGAACTCGGTGATGATGGGGCGCGTCAGCGGATCCCAGTTGGCGAGCACGTGGCCGGCCTTGATCTGCTGGTCGGCCTTGACCGCCAGGATCGCGCCGTACGGCACCTTGTGGCGCTCGCGCTCGCGGCCATGCTCGTCATGGATGACGATCTCGCCCGAACGTGCAATCACCACCAGTTCGTTCTTGCTGTTGGTCACGTAGCGCATCGTGGCGTTGAAGCCGATCGTGCCGTTGGACTTGGCTTCGACGCTCGAGGCCACCGCCGCACGCGATGCCGCGCCGCCGATGTGGAACGTACGCATCGTGAGCTGCGTGCCGGGTTCGCCGATCGACTGCGCCGCGATCACACCGACGGCTTCGCCGATGTTGATCAGGCCGCCGCGGCCCAGGTCGCGCCCGTAGCATGTCGCGCAAATGCCGAAGCGCGTCTCGCAGGTCAGCGCGGTGCGGACCTTGACTTCGTCGACGCCCTGGGCTTCCAGGAACTCGATGTTGTCTTCGTCGAACATCTCGCCGGCCTTGAGCAGCACCGAACGGTTCTCCGGGTGAAGCACGTCGTCCGCGGCCGAGCGGCCGAGGATACGGTCGCGCAGCGACTCGATCACTTCACCGCCTTCGACGATGGCGCGCATCAGGTAGCCGCCGTGCGTGCCGCAGTCCTGCTCGGTCACCACCAGGTCTTGCGTCACGTCGACCAGGCGGCGGGTCAGGTAACCCGAGTTCGCGGTCTTCAGTGCCGTGTCGGCCAGGCCCTTGCGGGCGCCGTGGGTGGAGATGAAGTACTCCAGCACGTTCAGGCCTTCGCGGAAGTTCGCGGTGATGGGCGTCTCGATGATCGAGCCATCGGGCTTGGCCATCAGGCCACGCATGCCGGCCACCTGGCGAATCTGCGCCGCCGAACCGCGGGCGCCGGAGTCGGCCATCATGTAGATGGAGTTGAAGGACTCCTGCTCCACTTCGTTGCCGTGGCGGTCGATGACCTTCTGCTTGGACAGCTTGGACATCATGACCTTCGACACTTCGTCGCCGGCCTTGCCCCAGATGTCCACCACCTTGTTGTAGCGCTCGCCGGAGGTCACGAGGCCCGAGACGTACTGCTGCTCGATCTCCTTCACTTCCTTGGCCGAGCGCTCGATGATGCCGTGCTTTTCAGCAGGCACCAGCATGTCGTCGATCGCGATCGAAATGCCGGCCTTGGTCGCGAGGCGGAAGCCGTTCTGCAGCAGCTTGTCGGCGAACACCACGGTCTCCTTGAGGCCGCACTTGCGGAACGAGACGTTGATGAGCTTGGAGATTTCCTTCTTCTTCAGCGCCTTGTTGATGTTCGAGAACGGCAGGCCCTTGGGCAGGATCTCGGACAGCAGCGCACGGCCCACGGTGGTGTCCACCAGCGACGTGGACGGCGTGAACTCGCCCGTTTCCTTGTCCTTGGTGTACTCCGTGATGCGCACTGCCACCTTGGCGGTCAGCTCGACTTCGTTGGCGTCGAGCGCACGCTGCACTTCACCGATATCGGAGAAGATCAGGCCCTCGCCCTTGCCGTTGATGCGGTCGCGGGTCGTGTAGTAAAGACCCAGCACCACGTCCTGCGAAGGAACGATCGACGGTTCGCCCGAAGCCGGGAACAGCACGTTGTTGGAGGCCAGCATCAGCGTGCGGGCTTCCATCTGCGCTTCCACCGACAGCGGCACGTGGACGGCCATCTGGTCGCCGTCGAAGTCGGCGTTGAACGCCGCGCAAACCAGCGGGTGCAGCTGGATCGCCTTGCCTTCGATCAGGATCGGCTCGAACGCCTGGATGCCCAAACGGTGCAGCGTAGGCGCACGGTTCAGCATGACCGGGTGTTCCTTGATCACTTCTTCCAGGATGTCCCAGACCACCGGCGTGCCGGATTCGACTTCCTTCTTGGCAGCCTTGATCGTGGTCGCGATGCCCATGGCTTCGAGGCGCGAGAAGATGAAGGGCTTGAACAGCTCGAGCGCCATCAGCTTCGGCAGGCCGCACTGGTGCAGCTTGAGCGTCGGGCCCACCACGATGACCGAACGGCCCGAGTAGTCGACGCGCTTGCCCAGCAGATTCTGGCGGAAGCGGCCGCTCTTGCCCTTGATCATGTCGGCCAAGGACTTGAGTGCGCGCTTATTCGCACCGGTCATTGCCTTGCCGCGACGGCCGTTGTCGAGCAGCGAGTCGACAGCCTCTTGCAGCATCCGCTTTTCATTGCGAGCAATGATTTCCGGAGCCTTGAGTTCCAGCAGACGACGCAGGCGCGAGTTGCGGTTGATCACACGCCTGTACAGGTCGTTCAGGTCGGAGGTCGCAAAGCGGCCGCCGTCCAGCGGCACCAGCGGACGCAGGTCCGGCGGCAGCACCGGCAGCACGTCCAGCACCATCCACTCGGGCTTGATGCCCGACTTGCGGAAGGCCTCGAGCACCTTCAGGCGCTTGGAGTTCTTCTTGACCTTGACTTCGGAGCCGGTCAGGTCGCCGCGCAGGCGTTCGATCTCGCTGTCGAGTTCGATGCCTTCGAGCAGGTCCTTGATGCCTTCGGCGCCCATCTTGGCGACGAACTCGTCGCCGTATTCCTTGCGCTTGGCGTCATAGTCGTCCTCGGACATGATGCCGAACTTCTTCAGCGGGGTCATGCCGGGGTCGGTGATCACGTAGGCTTCGAAGTACAGCACGCGTTCGATGTCGCGCAGCGTCATGTCGAGCACGAGGCCCAGGCGCGACGGCAGCGACTTCAGGAACCAGATGTGCGCGCAGGGCGCGGCCAGGTCGATGTGGCCCATGCGCTCGCGGCGCACCTTGGTCTGCGTGACTTCAACGCCGCACTTCTCGCAGATCACGCCGCGGTGCTTCAGGCGCTTGTACTTGCCGCACAGGCACTCGTAGTCCTTGATGGGGCCGAAGATCTTGGCGCAGAAGAGACCGTCGCGCTCGGGCTTGAACGTGCGGTAGTTGATCGTCTCTGGCTTCTTCACCTCGCCGAAAGACCACGAACGGATCTTCTCGGGCGAAGCCATGCCGATCTTGATGGCATCGAAATGCTCATCGGGTGTGAACTGCTTGAACAGGTCGAGTAGCGATTTCATGTGACTCTTTCCTCTTCTGATTACGAACGCTCGAGCTCGATGTCGAGACCCAGCGAACGGATTTCCTTGACCAGCACGTTGAACGATTCCGGCATGCCGGCTTCGATCGTGTGTTCGCCCTTGACGATGCTTTCGTACACCTTGGTACGGCCTTGCACGTCGTCGGATTTCACGGTCAGCATTTCCTGCAGGACGTAGGCGGCGCCATAGGCTTCCAGCGCCCAAACTTCCATCTCACCGAAACGCTGGCCGCCGAACTGGGCCTTGCCGCCCAGCGGCTGCTGCGTGACCAGCGAGTACGGGCCGGTCGAGCGGGCGTGCATCTTGTCGTCCACCAGGTGGTGCAGCTTCAAGAAGTGCATGTAGCCCACGGTGACGGGACGCTCGAACTGGTCGCCGGTGCGGCCGTCGTACAGGTAGGCCTGCGTGCGGGTGTCGGTCAGGCCCTTGAGCTTGGCGATGTCGTCCGGATAGGCGAGCTTCAGCATGCCGCGGATTTCTTCTTCCGAGGCACCGTCGAACACCGGCGTCGCGAAGGTCGCGCCGCTGGAGAGGTTCTCCGCCATCTCGAGCAGGTCGGTGTCGCTCAGCTTGCCGAGGTCTTCCTTGCGGCCCGAGCCGTTGTACAGCTGTTCCATGAACTTGCGCAGCTCGGCCACCTTGGCTTCTTGCTGCAGCAGGTCGCCGATGCGCTGGCCGATGCCCTTGCCGGCCCAGCCCAGGTGCACTTCGAGCACCTGGCCCACGTTCATCCGCGAAGGCACGCCCAGCGGATTCAGGCAGATGTCGCACGGCGTGCCGTCGGCCATGTGGGGCATGTCTTCGACCGGAACGATCTTGGACACCACACCCTTGTTGCCGTGGCGGCCGGCCATCTTGTCGCCGGGCTGCAGGCGGCGCTTGACGGCCAGGTAGACCTTGACCATCTTGAGCACGCCCGCGGGCAGCTCGTCGCCCTGCGTGAGCTTCTTGCGCTTTTCTTCGAACGCGAGGTCGAAGCTGTGGCGCGTCTGCTCGAGCGAGTTCTTGATGCTTTCGAGCTGCGAAGCCACTTCGTCGTCCGCCGGGCGGATGTCGAACCAGTGGAACTTCTCGACCGACGACAGGTAGGCCTTGTCGAGCTTGGTGCCCTTGGCCAGCTTGTTCGGGCCGCCGTTGGCGACCTTGCCCGTCAGCAGCTTCTCGATACGGTCGAACGCGTCGGCTTCGACGATGCGAAGCTGGTCGTTCAGGTCGAGGCGGAAGCGCTTGAGCTCGTCGTCGATGATCTGCTGGGCGCGCTTGTCGCGCGTGATGCCTTCGCGGGTGAACACCTGCACGTCGATCACCGTGCCTTGCGAGCCCTGGTCCACGCGCAGCGAGGTGTCCTTCACGTCGGAAGCCTTCTCGCCGAAGATGGCGCGAAGCAGCTTCTCTTCAGGCGTCAGCGTGGTCTCGCCCTTCGGCGTGACCTTGCCCACCAGCGTGTCGCCCGGCTGCACTTCGGCGCCGACATAGATGATGCCGGATTCGTCCAGGCGGTTGAGCTGCTGCTCGGCCAGGTTCGGGATGTCGCGCGTGATTTCTTCGGCGCCCAGCTTGGTGTCGCGCGCCATCACCACCAGTTCCTCGATGTGGATCGAGGTGTAGCGGTCTTCGGCGACCACGCGTTCGGAGATCAGGATCGAGTCTTCGAAGTTGTAGCCGTTCCACGGCATGAACGCGATCAGCATGTTCTGTCCGAGGGCCAGCTCGCCGAGGTCGGTCGATGCGCCGTCGGCCACCACGTCGCCCTTGGCGATCTTGTCGCCGCGCTTGACGATCGGACGCTGGTGGATGTTGGTGTTCTGGTTCGAACGCTGATACTTGATCAGGTTGTAGATGTCCACACCGACTTCACCGGCTGCCGCTTCGGCGTCGTTCACGCGCACCACGATGCGGGTCGCGTCGACGTAGTCGACGATACCGCCGCGGGTGGCCGTGACCACGGTGCCCGAGTCGACCGCGGAAACGCGCTCGATGCCGGTACCGACGATCGGCTTCTCGGGGCGCAGCACAGGCACGGCCTGGCGCTGCATGTTGGCGCCCATCAGCGCGCGGTTCGCATCGTCGTGCTCCAGGAACGGCACGAGCGAAGCGGCCACCGACACGATCTGCGCGGGCGACACGTCCATGTACTGGACGCGTTCCGCGCCCACCAGGATCGATTCGCCGGCTTCACGCGCGGAGACCAGGTCGCCGGTCAGCTTGCCGTCCTTGTCCAGCACTGCATTGGCCTGGGCGATGACGTACTTGCCTTCCTCGATGGCCGACAGGTAGTCGATGTCCATCGTGACCTTGCTGTCGACCACGCGGCGGTACGGCGTCTCGATGAAGCCGTATTCGTTCAGGCGGGCGTACAGGGCCAGCGAGTTGATCAGGCCGATGTTCGGGCCTTCGGGCGTTTCGATCGGGCACACGCGGCCATAGTGGGTCACGTGCACGTCGCGCACTTCGAAGCCTGCACGTTCACGCGTCAAACCGCCCGGGCCAAGAGCCGACACGCGGCGCTTGTGGGTGATTTCGGACAGCGGGTTCGTCTGGTCCATGAACTGCGACAGCTGCGAAGCGCCGAAGAATTCCTTCAGCGCGGCCGAGATCGGCTTGCTGTTGATCAGGTCGTGTGGCATCAGCGGCTCTTGCTCCGCTTGGCCCAGGCGTTCCTTCACGGCCTTTTCGATACGCGCCAGGCCGGTGCGGTACTGGTTCTCGGCCAGTTCACCGACGCAACGCACGCGGCGGTTGCCCAGGTGGTCGATGTCGTCGACTTCGCCGTTGCCGTTGCGCAGGTCCACGAGGATCTTGACCACGGCCAGGATGTCTTCGTTGGTCAGCACCATCGGGCCGGTCGACTCGTCGCGGCCGACCTTGGCATTGAACTTCATGCGGCCGACGCGCGACAGGTCGTACGTGTCCGGGTTGTAGAACAGGCGCTGGAACAGGGCCTGCACCGCGTCTTCCGTCGGCGGCTCGCCGGGACGCATCATGCGGTAGATGGCCACGCGGGCAGCGAACTCGTCCACCGTCTCGTCGATGCGCAGGGTCTGCGAGATGTACGCGCCCTGGTCGAGTTCGTTGGTGTAGATGACCTGGATGTCCTGCACGCCGGCCGTGCGCAGCTTCTTCAGCAGCGCTTCGGTCAGTTCGTCGTTGGCCTTGGCCAGGATTTCGCCGGAGTCGGCGTCCACGATGTTGCGGGCGATGACGCGGCCCACCAGGAAGTCTTCCGGCACGCTGATGTGCGTGGTTTCCGACTGCTCCAGTTCACGCGTGTGGCGCGCGGTGACGCGCTTGTCCTTGGCGACCACGACCTTGCCCGACTTGTCGGTGATGTCGAAGCGCGCGACTTCGCCGCGCAGGCGCTCGGGAACGAATTCCATCTGCGCGCCGCTGTCCATCAGGCGGAAGTTGTCGTTCACGAAGAAGTTCGCGAGGATCGATTCCGGATTCAGGCCGATGGCCTTCAGCAGGATCGTGACCGGCATCTTGCGGCGGCGGTCGACGCGGAAGTACAGCATGTCCTTCGGGTCGAACTCGAAGTCCAGCCACGAGCCGCGGTAGGGAATCACGCGGGCCGAGAACAGGAGCTTGCCCGAGCTGTGCGTCTTGCCCTTGTCGTGCTCGAAGAACACGCCCGGCGAACGGTGCAGCTGCGAGACGATCACGCGCTCGGTGCCGTTGATGATGAAGGAACCCTTTTCGGTCATGAGCGGCACTTCGCCCATGTAGACCTCTTGTTCCTTCACTTCCTTGACCACCTTCGACTGCGACGTCGACGACTCGCGGTCATAGATGATGAGCTGGACCTTGGCGCGCACGGCCGAGGCGAACGTCAGGCCACGGGTCTGACATTCGCGCACGTCGAAGGCGGGCTTCGCAAGGTTGTACTCGAGGAACTTCATCTCGACAAAACCGTTGTGCGAGACGATCGGGAACGCGGCGTCGAACGCGGCCTGCAGGCCTTCGACGGTGCGTTGTTTGGGAGGAATGCCAGCTTGCAGGAACGCGGTGTACGCGTCTTTCTGCATCTGCAGCAGGTAGGGGATTTCTACGACGCTGTCGCGATTGCCGAAACTTTTTCGGATGCGCTTGCGTTCGGTGTAACTGTACGCGGACGATTGGGCCATGAGAGCTCCGGAGCTTGAGATCTTCAGCGACTTGTCAGCAGTGCCGAGGCACCACTGCTTGGCGGCTGGCCACTACCAGCCGTTGGCGGACAGCGATGCGTTGCACATCGCCCGAACCAAGGGGTCTTCTGCAGTCGGGGTCAGAAGACACTCAAAAATCGTCTCGTTTTGACTTTTCCGTCGACCTGGAGGTCTCCGGGTAAGCCGGCAACGAGCCGCCTTTTGGGTGCGCTCTGAAAGCGGCAAAGGCTGGAGGGCCTTTTCAGGCACCTCCAGCCCTCTAGGGGGTCTGAATTACTTCAGTTCCACCTTGGCGCCAGCGTCTTCCAGCTTCTTCTTGGCGGCTTCGGCGTCAGCCTTCGACAGGCCTTCCTTGACAGCCTTGGGAGCGGCTTCCACCAGGTCCTTGGCTTCCTTGAGGCCCAGGCCGGTGATTTCGCGAACGGCCTTGATCGCCGACACCTTGTTCGCGCCTGCATCCATCAGCATGACGTTGAACTCGGTCTGCTCTTCGACCACGGCTGCAGCAGCGCCGCCGCCAGCAGCGGGAGCCGACATTGCTGCGGCGCTCACGCCGAACTTCTCTTCGATGGCTTTCACCAGGTCGTTGAGTTCCAGGACCGTCATGCTGTCGAGCGCGGTCAGAAATGCGTCTTTATCGAATGCCATTTTTGTTTCCTAACAATTGGGTTGAATACTTCAAACGCAAGGCTCAGGCGGCCTGCGCTTCTGCCGGTGCATCGGCGGGTGCAGCTTCGCCACCACCGCGCTTCTCGGCCAGCGCCGCGAGCACGCGGGCGGTACGAGAGATCGGGGATTGCATCAAGCCCAGCAATTGCGCCAGCAGCACTTCCTTGGAAGGGATGTTGGCCAGTTGCTTCACGCCGTTCACGTCCAGGGCCTTGCCGCCGAATGCGCCGCCGCGAATCACCAACTTGTCGTTGGTCTTCGCGAAATCGGCCACCACCTTGGCGGCGGCCACTGCGTCTTCGGAAAAGCCATAGATCAGCGGACCGGTCATCTGGTCGCCAACAATCTCAAACGCGCTACCAGCAACAGCACGGCGTGCCAGCGTGTTCTTCAACACGCTGAGGGTCACGCCCTTGCTGCGAGCTTCGCTGCGCAGTTTGGTCATATCGGCCACCGAGATGCCACGGTATTCCGCCATCACGAGCGTTTGAGCTTTAGCGGCGAGGCTGGTCACATCACTGATGACCGCTTCTTTCTCACTGCGATTCAGACTCAAGGTCTACTCCTTTTAATGCGACCTTCGGCCGGGGCCTCGGATCGCGCTTCATGCAGCGACCAACTGTTTCGGAACAAAAACAAATTCCTTGCAGTGGGGTCGCCATCTGCGCTGGATACCGGAAGGATCGATCCGGCGATTAAGTGCAGCGCCCTGCACACCAGCGGTCTTGGATGGCTCGCGGCAACCGGAGCTGCCGCGACCCACCACATTCGCCCCGCCCCTCACCGTGAAGTCAGGGGCGGAGCCAATCTCTTCAGCTCGCCGAGATGGTCTGCGTGTCGACGCGGACACCCAGGCCCATGGTCGACGACACAGCCACCTTGCGCAGGTAGACACCCTTGCTGGTCGCCGGCTTGGCCTTGACCAGGGCGTCGATCAGCGCAGCGAGGTTGCCCTGCAGCTTGTCGTTGTCGAACGAGCGGCGGCCGATCGTGCCGTGCACGATGCCGGCCTTGTCGACGCGGAACTGGACCTGGCCAGCCTTGGCGTTCTTCACGGCCGTGGCGACGTCCGGGGTCACCGTGCCAACCTTGGGGTTGGGCATCAGGCCGCGCGGGCCGAGGATCTGGCCGAGCGTACCGACCACGCGCATCGCGTCGGGGGCAGCGATCACGACGTCGAAAGGCATGTCGCCAGCCTTGACCATGGCAGCCAGGTCGTCCATGCCGACGATGTCGGCGCCGGCGGCCTTGGCTTCTTCAGCCTTGGCGCCCTGGGCGAACACGGCCACGCGCTTGGTCTTGCCGGTGCCGTTGGGCAGCACGACGGCGCCACGCACGACCTGGTCAGACTTCTTCGCGTCGATGCCGAGCTGCACGGCCACGTCGATCGATTCGTCGAACTTGGCGGTGGCGGCTTCCTTCACGATGCCGATGGCGTCAGAGAGGGGGTACAGCTTGTTGCTGTCGACCTTGCCTGCCAGCGCTTTTTGCTTCTTGGTGATCTTGGCCATTTACACGCCCTCCACATTCACGCCCATCGAACGGGCAGAGCCGGCGATGGTGCGAACTGCTGCGTCCAGGTCGGCTGCAGTCAGGTCCTTCATCTTGGCCTTGGCAATTTCCTCGAGCTGTGCGCGCGTGATCTTGCCGACCTTGTCGGTGTGCGGACGGGCCGAGCCCTTGTCCAGCTTGATGGCCTTCTTGATCAAGGTGATCGCCGGCGGCGTCTTGATGATGAAGGTGAAGCTCTTGTCAGCGAACGCGGTGATGACCACCGGCAGCGGCAGACCAGGCTCGACGCTCTGGGTCTGCGCGTTGAACGCCTTGCAGAACTCCATGATGTTCAAACCACGCTGGCCCAGTGCGGGACCGATGGGTGGTGACGGGTTGGCCTTACCAGCTGGTACTTGCAGCTTGATGAAGCCGACGATTTTTTTCGCCATGCTTTGCTCCTTGCGGGTGATATCGCCTTGGCTCTCGCCGCAGCTCCCCGGGGTTTGACGACTCTTCGATCAAGGCCGCGCGCCGAGTCGGACAACGCGCAGCCGGAAATGGTTCCGGTCCGAAGACCGGCGGCTCAGGTCTTCTCGACCTGGCTGAATTCGAGCTCCACGGGCGTCGCGCGGCCGAAGATCATGACCGACACACTGACCTTGCTCTTCTCGTAGTTGACTTCTTCGACCGTGCCGTTGAAGTCGGTGAACGGGCCTTCCTTGACGCGCACGAATTCGCCGACGGTGAACTCGACCTTGTGGCGCGGCTTCTCGGTGCCCTGCTGCATCTGGTTGACGATGTCCTCGACCTCTTTCTGGGAGATCGGGGCCGGACGGTTCTTGGCGCCGCCCACGAAGCCCGTCACCTTGTTGGTGTGCTTCACCAGGTGCCAGCTCTCGTCGTCCATGATCATCTCGACCAGCACGTAGCCCGGGAAGAAGCGGCGCTCGGTGGTGCGCTTCTGGCCGTTCTTGATCTCGACCACTTCTTCGGTCGGGACCAGGATGCGGCCGAACTTGTCCTGCATGCCGGCACGGTTGATGCGCTCGGTGATGTTGCGCTCGACGGCCTTCTCCATGCCCGAATAGGCATGCACCACGTACCAACGCAGATCGGGGTTGGCGGCGGGAGCCAGCAGGGAAGTGTTTTCTTCTTCCGTGCCCGCTGGGGTGGTATCAACTGCGTCGTCGGTCATTTATTTTCTCCAGCCCAGAATGAGGTCGAAAAACACCCATTCGAGCGTCTTGTCGGTGAGCCAGAGGAAGACGGACATGATCGCCACGAAGGCGAACACATAGGCCGTCATCTGCATCGCTTCCTTGCGGGTCGGCCAGACGACCTTCTTGACCTCGCGCCACGAATCGCGGCCAAAGGCCCAGAGCTGGCGACCATTCTCCGAACTGCCGAAGGCACCCACGGCCGCGGCCAGGCCGACCAGCAGCGCAGCCCATTGCACCAGCGAGCCCTTGCCCGCCAGCAGGTAGAACGCCACGATGGCGCCTACCGCAAGCGCCACCGCCGCAGCCAGCTTGGCTTTGTCGGCACCCGTGCTCACGGTTTCGATTTGAGAAGTGGCCATGTTCGGCTGATTTCCTGTGGCCTTTCGGCCTTCAATTCAATGCGCCTTTTTGAGACGCCGAAGCCCATCGGGTCACGATGGGCTTTTTTGCCTTCCATCGGGTCACCGATGGGGCTTTTTTTGCCTACCGCCGGGTCATCGGCGGGGCTTTTTCGGAGGTGCCACCTAGGTGGCAGGGGCAGTAGGAATCGAACCTACAACCTTCGGTTTTGGAGACCGACGCTCTGCCAATTGAGCTATACCCCTCCGGTACTCTTTACGCTCGGCTTTAGATGTCGAGGATCTTGGCCACGACGCCCGAACCCACGGTACGGCCGCCTTCGCGGATGGCGAAGCGCAGGCCCTCTTCCATCGCGATCGGGTTGATCAGCTTCACGGTGATGCTGACGTTGTCGCCAGGCATGACCATTTCCTTGTCCTTGGGCAGCTCGATCGCGCCGGTCACGTCCGTCGTGCGGAAGTAGAACTGCGGACGGTAGTTGTTGAAGAACGGCGTGTGACGGCCACCTTCGTCCTTGGACAGCACATAGACTTCAGCGGTGAAGTGCGTGTGCGGCTTGATCGAGCCGGGCTTGCACAGCACCTGGCCGCGCTCGACTTCTTCACGCTTGGTGCCGCGCAGCAGCACGCCGACGTTGTCGCCAGCCTGGCCCTGATCGAGCAGCTTGCGGAACATTTCCACGCCGGTGCAGGTGGTCTTGACGGTCGGGCGGATGCCCACGATCTCGATTTCCTCGCCGACCTTGATCACGCCGCGCTCGACGGCGCCGGTCACCACGGTGCCGCGGCCGGAGATGGAGAACACGTCTTCCACAGGCATCAGGAAGGTGCCGTCCACGGCGCGCTCGGGCGTGGGGATGTAGGTGTCCAGCGCTTCGGCCAGCTTCATGATGGCTTCTTCACCGAGCTTGCCCTTGTCGCCTTCCAGGGCGAGCTTGGCCGAGCCGTGGATGATGGGGGTGTCGTCGCCGGGGAATTCGTACTTGTCCAGCAGCTCGCGCACTTCCATCTCGACCAGCTCGAGCAGCTCGGCGTCGTCGACCATGTCGCACTTGTTCAGGAACACGATGATGTAGCCCACACCGACCTGGCGCGCCAGCAGGATGTGCTCGCGGGTCTGGGGCATGGGGCCGTCGGCGGCCGAGCACACGAGAATGGCGCCGTCCATCTGGGCCGCGCCGGTGATCATGTTCTTGACGTAGTCGGCGTGGCCGGGGCAGTCGACGTGGGCGTAGTGGCGGTTGGCCGTCTCGTACTCGACGTGGGCGGTGTTGATGGTGATGCCGCGGGCCTTTTCTTCGGGCGCCGCATCGATCTGGTCGTAGGCCTTGGCTTCGCCGCCGAACTTGGCCGACAGCACCGTGGCGATTGCAGCCGTCAGCGTGGTCTTGCCGTGGTCGACGTGACCGATCGTGCCCACGTTCACGTGCGGCTTGGTGCGGGTGAATTTACCTTTTGCCATTTTTCGACTCCGAAAAAAACGATTTCAACGTATGCAGATGGGTTGCAAACCGTTCGTTGCAACCCCCAGAAACTGGTGCCCTTTGCGGGAATCGGACCCGCGACCTCTCCCTTACCAAGGGAGTGCTCTACCACTGAGCCAAAAGGGCTTTTGTCTAACCAATCGCTTCCGGCGTCGAACCGGGTCTCTGGAGCGGGAGACGGGAATCGAACCCGCGTCATCAGCTTGGAAGGCTGGGGTTCTACCATTGAACTACTCCCGCATCGGGGGCACCCACGGCACCCAAAGCGCTAGATCCAATCGCTCTTAGAAACCAAATTCATCGCTGGTGGAGAGGGCTGGATTCGAACCAGCGTACTCGTAAGAGGGCAGATTTACAGTCTGCTGCCATTAACCACTCGGCCACCTCTCCGGCGAACCTCGAAATATAGCACGATTTTGTGACTACGCAGAAACTCCGGCACCAAGAAGAAGCGCGGGAACTGCACGAGGCGGAACGCCGGCAATTATCCCTGAATTCAATCCGCCCCTTGCCCAGCCTTCCGCCAGGCACGCGCCTCGCCGAAGTGGCCGCACCCGATGAACGGCACCGGCGGCCGCAGCGCGGAAAGCGGCGACGGGTGATTCGACATCAGCACCTTATGGCGCCCAACATCGATCAATGCACGCTTACTTTGGGCATGCGCGCCCCAGAGCATGAAAACAACAGGTTTCCCGCTGGCTGATACATGCCGGATGACCGCGTCCGTCAACACCTCCCAGCCGCGGCCCGAATGGCTGGCGGGCTGCCCCTCTTCGACGGTGAGGCAGGTGTTGAGCAGCAGCACGCCGTGCGTGGCCCATTTCACCAGGCTGCCTCCCGGATCGGGGAATGGCGGTGGCGGCGTGCCCAGATCGCGCTGCAGCTCCTTGAAGATGTTGCGCAGCGACGGCGGCAGCGCCACGCCGGGCGCCACCGAGAACGCGAGTCCCTCGGCCTGTCCGCGCCCGTGGTACGGGTCCTGCCCCAGGATCACGACCCGCACGTCGTCGGGCGGCGTCAGCTCGAGCGCGCGCAGCGGCTTCGGCGGAAAGATCACCGCGCCGGCGTCGAGCCGCTCGCGCAGGAAGCCCAGCAGCTTCTGCCCCACGGCGCCGGCGAAAAACGCATCGACCAGCGGCCGCCAGCCCGGCGCCACGGGCCAGTCGGCCGGATCGCTGCTCGACAGTTGGTCCTGCCTGGTCATTTGAACAATGCCGCGAGCGCCTCGCCGGGCTCCTTGGCGCGCATGAAGGCTTCGCCCACCAGGAAGGCATGGACGCCCGCGGCGCGCAGCGTGGCCACGTCCTCGCGCGTGGCAATGCCCGATTCGGTGACGGCAAGCCGGTCGGCCGGCAATCTCGGAAGGAGGTCGATGGTGGCCTGGATGGAGACCTCGAAGTTGCGCAGGTTGCGGTTGTTCACGCCGACGAGCGGTGTCTTGAGCTTGAGCGCACGCTCCAGTTCGGCCGCGTCGTGCACCTCGACGAGCACCGTCATGCCGAGCGCGCGCGCCGTGGCTTCGTAGTCCTTCATCTGCGCGTCGTCGAGCACGGCGGCAATCAACAGGATGGCATCGGCGCCCATCGCACGCGATTCGTACACCTGGTAGGCGTCGACGATGAAGTCCTTGCGCAGCACCGGCAGGCCGCAGGAGGCGCGGGCCTGCTTGAGGTAGTCCACGCCGCCCTGGAAAAACTGCTTGTCGGTGAGCACCGAGAGACAGGCGGCGCTGATTTCCCCGTCGCCTTCGGCATAGCTCTGCGCGATGTCGGCTGGAATGAAGTCTTCGCGCAGCACGCCCTTGCTGGGGCTGGCCTTCTTGACCTCGGCGATCACCGCGGCCTGGCCGGCGGCGATCCTGGCGCGCAGCGCGCCTTCGAAGTCGCGCGTGAGCACGCGGCTCTCGGCATCGAAGCGCACGGCTTCGAGCGGGCTTCTCTTTTGCGCAGCCGCAATTTCCTGCCGCTTGACGGCAACGATCTTGTCGAGGATGTCGGACATGTTCTGTGTTCCCGGAAATCTGTGGTGGCTCAAGCGGCCGTGGAGGCCTTGACCAGCTCGGCCAGCTTGGCCCGCGCGGCGCCCGAGGCGACCGCCTCGCGTGCACGCGCAATGCCCGCGGCCATCGAATCGACCACGTTGGCCGCATACAGCGCCGCACCGGCGTTGAGCAGCACGATGTCCAGCGCGGGACCGGACTGGTTGTCCAGCACCCCCAGCAGCATGGCCTTCGACTGCTCGGGCGTCTCCACGCGCAGCGCGCGGTTGCTCGACATGGCAAAGCCGAAATCCTCGGGGTGCAGTTCGTATTCGCGGATCTCACCGTCCTTGAGCTCGCCCACCATGGTGGCAGCGCCCAGCGAAATCTCGTCCATGCCGTCGCGGCCATACACCACCAGGGCGTGCTCGGTGCCCAGGCGCTGCAGCGCGCGCACCTGGATGCCCACCAGGTCGGGGTGGAACACGCCCATGAGGATGTTGGGCGCGCCCGCCGGGTTGGTCAGCGGACCGAGGATGTTGAAGATGGTCTTGATGCCCAGCTCCTTGCGCACCGGCGCCACGTTCTTCATGGCGGGGTGGTGGTTGGGCGCGAACATGAAGCCGATGCCCACCTCTTCGATGGAGCGTGCGATCTGCTCCGGCTGCAGGTTGATGTTGACCCCGAGCGACTCCAGCACGTCGGCGCTGCCCGACTTGCTCGACACGCTGCGCCCGCCATGCTTGCTCACCTTGGCGCCGGCCGCTGCCGCGACGAACATCGAGCAGGTCGAGATGTTGAAGGTGTGCGAGCCGTCGCCGCCGGTGCCCACGATGTCGACCAGGTGCGTGGTGTCCTTCACCGGCACCTTGGTCGACACCTCGCGCATCACCTGCGCGGCCGCGGTGATCTCGCCGATGGTTTCCTTCTTCACGCGCAGGCCGGTGATCAGCGCGGCCATCATCACGGGCGAGCATTCGCCGCTCATGATGAGCCGCACGATGTGCAGCATCTCGTCGTGGAAGACCTCGCGGTGCTCGATGGTGCGCTGCAGCGCTTCCTGGGGGGTGATCATGGGAAGTCTCCTGGGTGTTTGTCAGTGGCCGGCGCGAACCGCCGGCGCGTCGGTGAACGCAAGCTTGAGGCCGAAGCCGATGAAGAGGACGCCCGCCGCACGATCGAGCCAGTGCATGCCCTTCTGCACCGTGCTTTTGCGCGCCATCCACCCCGCGAAGGCAGCCCATCCGACGACGATGGGAATGGAATTCAGGTTGAACAGCACGCCCAGCAATACGAAATACAGGCCCTTGTGGTCGGCGTCCGGGGCGATGAACTGCGGCACGAAGGCCAGGAAGAACAGCGCGACCTTCGGGTTCAGCACGTTGGTCCAGAAGCCGCCCATGAAAATCTCCTTCAGGCTGCGGCTGGGGATCGCGGTTGCGGCGGCCTGCGTCATGTCGGCCGGCGGCCCCGCGCGCGACAGCACCATGCGCAGGCCCAGGTACAGCAGGTAGGCCGCGCCCACGTACTTGAGCACCGTGAAGGCCGCCGCCGAGGTGGCCATCAGCGTGCCGACGCCGATGGCGGCCGCGAAGATGTGGACGAAGCAGCCGGTGAGCACGCCGAAGCCCCCCACGATGCCGGCGCGCACGCCCGAGCGCAGCGAGTTGGCCACGATGTACAGCACGTCGGGGCCCGGCGTCAGGTTCAGCAGCCAGCCCGCGGCGATGAAGGCGAGCAGATGCGGAAGATCGGGCATCGCGGGCTCCCGTGCGTCAGGCGTTGAAGAAACCGCGGATGGCGGCGACGGCGCGATCGACTCCGGCCGCATCGACATCGAGGTGCGTCACGAAGCGCAGCCGGTAGAGGCCGGTCGCAAGGATGCCCTGCTGGTTCAGGTGCGCGAGCAGCTCCGCGGAACGGGCCTGCGCCGCGCCCGTGAGATCGACGAACACGATGTTGGTGTGCGGTGCCTCGACCTTCAATCCCTCGATGCCTTCCAGCCCTTCGGCCAGCCGCCGCGCCAGTGCGTGGTCGTCGGCCAGGCGATCGACGTGATGCTCGAGCGCATGCGAAGCCCCCGCGGCAAGCAGTCCGGCCTGCCGCATGCCGCCGCCCGCCATCTTGCGGATGCGGTGCGCCCGCGCAATGAACTCGCGCGAACCGACCAGCGCCGAGCCGATGGGTGCGCCCAGGCCCTTGCTGAAGCAGACCGACACGCTGTCGAAGCACTGCGCGATCCGGCGTGCTTCGGCGCGGATATCGCTGCGCTTGTCCAGCGCCGCCTGCGCCGTTGCGGCGTTGAAGAGGCGCGCACCGTCCAGGTGCCGCTGCAGGCCCTTGCGCTTGGCCAGGTCCGTTGCGGCCTGCACGTACTCGAACGGCAGCAGCTTGCCGCCCAGCGTGTTCTCCAGCGCGAGCAGGCGGGTGCGCGCAAAGTGCGCGTCGTCGGGCTTGATGGCCGCATCGATCTGCGCGAGCGGCAGCGTGCCGTCGGGCGCATGGTCGAGCGGCTGCGGCTGCACGCTGCCGAACACCGCGGCGCCGCCGCCTTCCCAGCGGTAGCAATGCGCCTGCTGGCCGACGATGTATTCGTCGCCGCGCCCGCAGTGCGAAAGAATGGCGCAGAGGTTGCTCTGCGTGCCCGTCGGCACGAAAAGCGCCGCCTCGAAGCCCAGCAGCGCAGCGATTTTTTCCTGCAGCCCGTTGACGCTCGGATCGGTGCCGAAGACGTCGTCGCCGAGCGGCGCCGCCATCATGGCCTCGCGCATCGCCGCGGTCGGTTGCGTGACGGTGTCGCTGCGCAGGTCGACGAGTGAAGAGCGGTCGGTCATGGCGTTCAGTCCAGGAAGTTCTTGAGCATCGCGTGGCCGTGCTCCGTGAGGATCGATTCGGGGTGGAACTGCACGCCCTCGATGCGCACATCATGCGCAAAGCCGGTGTGCCGAACGCCCATGATCTCGCCGTCGTCGGTCCACGCGGTGATCGCCAGGACCGAAGGGCAGCTTTCGCGCTCGATCGACAACGAGTGATAGCGGTTGACGGTGAACTTCTCGGGCAGTCCCGCGAACACGCCTTCCTGCGTGGTGGTGATCTCGCTGGTCTTGCCATGCATGAGCTGCCGCGCGCGAATGATCTTGCCGCCGAAGGCCGCGCCGATGGCCTGGTGGCCGAGGCACACGCCGAGGATCGGCAGCTTGCCCGCGAACGCCTCGATGGCCGCCACCGACACGCCCGCCTCCGCCGGAGAGCAAGGCCCCGGCGACACCACGAGCCGCGTCACGCCCGATGCGACCAGTTCGCCGATCTGCGCCACGGTGATCTCGTCGTTGCGGTGCACCTGGACATCCGCCCCCAGTTCGCCCAGGTACTGGACGATGTTGTAGGTGAAGGAATCGTAGTTGTCGATCATCAGCAGTTTCATGGCTTGCTCACAATCCGGTGCACGCCCTTGACGACGGGGAACACGTTGAAGTTGATCAGGAGGCCCAGCTTGAGGCCCGAGAGGCGCAGCGCAGCAAGCACCTGCGCGCGGTGCAGGTCGGTCAGCACGTCGACCGCCTTGAGCTCGACGATGACCGATTGCTCGACCACGAAGCCCGCGCGGTAGACCTCGCCCAGCGAACGGCCCTTGTAGCTGGCCGACAGCGCCATGCCTTGCGCAAAACCGATCTCGCGCTCCGCGAGTTCGATCGCCAGTGCCGCGGCATAGGCGTCTTCGCTCAGGCCCGTGCCGAGCACGCGCTGGACCTCGACCGCTGCGCCGATGATCTCGTGCGAAAAATCGTTCTGGATGTCGGGTACGTTGCTCATTCCAGCCCCTCCTCGACCAGCTCGGCCGCCCGCAGCAACGCGCGCGCCTTGGCCTCTGTTTCTTTCCACTCCAGCTCGGGCACCGAGTCGGCGACCACCCCGGCCGCGGCCTGCACGTGCAGCATCTGGTCCTTCACGATCCCGGTGCGGATGGCGATGGCCACGTCCATGTCGCCGGCATAGCTGATGTAGCCGCAGGCGCCGCCGTAGAGGCCGCGCTTGGTGGGCTCCAGCTGGTCGATGAGTTCCATCGCATGCACCTTGGGCGCACCGGTCAGCGTGCCGGCCGGGAACGTGGCCTTGAGCACGTCGATGGCGGTCATGCCGTCCTTCAGCGTGCCTTCGACGTTGCTCACGATGTGCATCACGTGGCTGTAGCGCTCCACCGCGAAGGCCTCGGTCACCTTCACGGTGCCGGTCTTGGCGATGCGGCCGATGTCGTTGCGCGCGAGGTCGATCAGCATCACGTGCTCGGCGCGCTCCTTCGGGTCGTTGATGAGTTCTTCCTCGGCGGCCTTGTCCAGCTCCAGCGAGGCGCCGCGCGGGCGGGTGCCGGCCAGCGGTCGGATGGTGATCTTCTGCTCGCCGTCGCCCGTGTTCTCCTGGCGCACCAGGATCTCGGGCGAGGCGCCCACCACGTGGAAGTCGCCCAGGTGGTAGTAGTACATGTAGGGCGAGGGGTTCAGCGAACGCAGCGCGCGGTACAGCGACAGCGGCGACTCGGTGTAGCGCTTGCTGATGCGCTGGCCCACCTGCACCTGCATGAAGTCGCCGGCGGCGATCATGTCCTTGGCGCGCTCCACGGCCGCAAGGTAGTCGGCCTTGGCAAAGCTGCGCTCGGGCGGATGCGGCTGCGTCGGTTTCACGACCGGCGCACTGACCGAGTACTTGAGCTTCTCCTTGAGTTCGCGCAGGCGGCGCTTGCCCACCGCATAGGCCTCGGGCTGCTTCGGGTCGGCATAGACGATCAGGTAGAGCTTGCCCGAGAGGTTGTCGATGACGGCCAGCTCTTCGCACTGCAGCAGCAGGATGTCGGGGCAGCCCAGCGTATCGGGCGGGCAGCTCTTCTCGAGCTTGCGCTCGATGTGCCGCACCGTGTCGTAGCCGAAGTAGCCCGCAAGCCCGCCGCAAAACCTTGGCAGGCCGGGCCGCAGCGCCACCTTGAAGCGCTTCTGGTACTCGGCGACGAAGTCCAGCGGATTGCCGGCGGCGGTCTCGACCACCTGGCCGTCGGTCACCACCTCGGTCACGGCGTCGGCCCCGAAGCCGGATGCGCGCAGCAGGGTCCGCGCGGGCAGGCCGATGAAGCTGTAGCGCCCGAAGCGCTCGCCGCCCACCACCGATTCGAGCAGGAAGCTGTGCTTGCCGCCGCCTTGCGAATGGGCCAGCTTGAGGTAGAGGGAAAGCGGTGTCTCGAGGTCGGCAAAGGCCTCGGCCATCAGCGGAATGCGGTTGTAGCCCTGCGCGCTGAGGCTCTTGAATTCAAGTTCGGTGATCACGGATTCGTTCTCCAATTGCCGCTGGCGCATCTTTCGGCCGGGGCAAGGTCATTCACAGGTGGTCCGGCGTCGATGGGCGATCCGGTACCGCGGGCGCACGGCGTGCGCCGTGCAATCAAACAGTCAGCGATGTATGGCGACGCCAGGGCCAGGCTCCCCGGCTGCCTTCACCTGTTTGAATGATGTGATGAACGAACATGGAGCGTGGAGTTTAGCCGACGAAAACGCCGCCGCGTGCAACCGGCCGCTTCAGGGTTCCCCCGAGGAAGACGGGGTAGAACGAAAAGATACATTAGCACGACCGTTCGCAAATTGAGGAGAACCCCTTGCCCGCCTTTTCGCTCCCGACCTTGCCGTTCTCCCGCCTGGCGGCCCTGGCCTTCGCCTGCGCCGTGCTCGGCGCCTCCGCCGCCCAGGTCGACGTGGGCGGCGTCAAGCTGAATGACACCCTCGACCTGCGCGGCAGCACCTTGCAGCTCAACGGCGCGGGGGTTCGCTACAAAGCCGTCTTCAAGGTCTACACGGCCGGGTTCTATGTGGGAAAGAAAGTCTCCACCCCCGAAGAGGCGCTCGCCGCGCCAGGTCCCAAGCGCGTGGCCATCACCATGCTGCGCGACATCGATGCCAACGAACTCGGCAAGCTCTTCACCAAGGGCGTGGAAGAAAATTCGCCCAAGAGCGAAATGGTCAACCTGATTCCCGGTCTGCTGCGCATGGGACAAATGTTTGCCGACCAGAAGCAGCTCAAGACCGGTGACACCTTCACGGTCGACTGGCTGCCCGGCACGGGCACCGTGATCACGGTGCGCGGCGTGGCGCAGCCCGACCCGATCAAGGAACAGGCCTTCTTCAACGCGCTGCTGCGCATCTGGCTCGGCCCGGTGCCGGCCGACTGGAAGCTCAAGGACGCGCTGCTCGGCAAGCAGCCTTAGCCACGACCTTCCGGCTCAGACCGCCGCGTGATCGAGCGCGGCCAGCGAATCCACGAAGCCATCGGCATCGACGCCGCGCACCGGCTCGCCGTGGTTGTAGCCGTAGGTCACCAGCAGCACCGGACAGCCCGCTGCACGCGCGGCCTTGGCGTCGTTGCTCGAGTCGCCGATCATCAGCGTGCGTGCGGGCACGGTGCCGAGCGCCTCGCAGGTCTTCAGCAACGGCAGCGGATCGGGCTTCTTGCGCGTAAACGCATCGCCGCCGAACGCGAACTCGAAAAAGCCATCGAGCCCCTTGGCCGCCAGGAGCGGCCTGGCGAAGGAGGTCGGCTTGTTGGTGAGGCAGGCGAGGCGCAGCCCCCGCGAGCGCAGCGCCTCGAGGCCCTCGACCACTCCGGGGTACACCGCCGAGTGCTGCCCGTTGATGGCGAGGTAATGGTGCTGGTAGCGTTCCCAGGCCCGGTCGAACAGCGCCTCTGGCCGTGCATGCAGCGCCGGTGCGCCCGCGGTCTCATCGCTCGGCATCACATGCGCGAGGGCCGAGAGAATCAGGTGCTCAGACCCCTTGCCCACCATGTTCCCGATGGCGGCCGCAGCCACCGGCGGCAAGGACAGGTCGGCGAGCATGCGGTTCAGCGACACCGCAAAGTCGCCGAGCGTGTCCACCATGGTGCCATCGAGATCGACGATGGCGGCTTCGAAGCGGGTGAGGTCGGGGAAGAAGGAGTTCAAGTACGGACTGCCGCAGTTGCAAGACGATGTCCATTTTGCCCCGCCGTCCCCGGGCCGCCCGCTCGCCGGGGCAGCGCCCTTACTTGTTGCGCATCTGGTCGCGCAGCTGCTTGATCTGGTCGTGGTTGCGCTGCGCGCCGTCGGCCTGCTGCTGGATCGCGGCACGCACGTCGGCCGGGAGATCGGCCTTCAGCGCCTTGCGGTAGCGCGCCACCGCGGCGTCTTCACCGCGCTCGCACTCCTCAAGCATCGAGAGCGCGCTGTTGGCGCCCACCGAGCCCTTCACGTGCACCCAGCCGCGGTGCATGGCGCCGCTCACCGTGCCGCCATCGTCGGGCGAGCCGCCGAAGCGCCGGATGAGTTGCACCAGTTCCCCGGCGGCCTTGGCGCATTCGGCCGAGCGGTTCTGGAAGACCTGCTTGAGCTGCGGCGAATCGACTTCCTCGGCACAGGCGCGGAATCCGTATTCGCCGTCACGCGTGTTCTCGAGCAGGTCGTTCAGCACCTCGACCACGTTTTCATTGGTGGCGGTGCCGGCGGTGTTCGTGTAGTTGGCCATGGTATTTGCTCCATCATGTGCCTCGCTGGAATCGAGGCGGGTTGAAAAATCGCCAGCTGCAGGCGGGGCACTAGGCGGCCGCGATGCGCCGGGTTCCAAATCGAATGGTGTTCGGGCGGACACGCGCGCGTGTCGGTGTCGCCCGACGTCCGCTGTAGGGGTTCTTCGGCCACGGCCCGGCGGCCGGGCCGGGCAGCGCCTCACTCCTCGCGGAATGGTTTTTCGGGGCGCCCGGGCTGGCTGTAGGGCGAACTGCCCTCGTTGTCCGACTCGCCCACGCCCGCGTCGCCCGGCGTGGGCGGCTTGCGCGCCGAAGTGATCGCGGGGCCGTCGTTGGGGCCCACGGGCTCGCCGTTCTCTGCGGATGTCCTGGCTTCGCGCTTCATGCTTTTCTGCGCGGGTGTGGGTTTGCCGTAGGCAGGTGTATCCGCCGGTTGCGCTGGCTTGTTCGTCTCTGTGGTGGATCTGGTCACGCTCGAATCCTTCCTTGCAAAACTGCACCGTGCCCCGCGCCCGTGCGCAGGTGCGTAGGAAAGCTGCGCGTCTTTTGCACCAGCAAGTGCGCAGGCATGCCACCGGCGCGGGAATGCTGCGCCTGCCTACAAGGGCGCGCCCAGGGTGCGCGAGAAAGGAGGCTTGCAGATTCATCTCAAGGATTTCTCCCATGGCCACACCTGCATCGCGCTCCGCACTCCGTCATCTGAAATATGGCCTCGTGGCCGGCACCCTGCTCGCCATGGCCGTCGCGGCCCAGCCCACCGGCAACCCCAAGGGCACCCGCGCGCCGCCGCAGAGCGACGCGCAGAAGGCACCGGCCACGCGCCCGGCCGAGCAGCCGAACGGCGCCATGGACCAGGGTGGCCTCGGCAGCGACAAGGGCCCGGCGAGCGCGCGCACACAGACCTCGCGCCCGCCGTCGGCCGCAACGCCCGGTGGCCTCGCGCCCACCCGGGACGGCGATCCGTCGAAGGAACAGCGCAAGGACGGCAGCAACCGCCATGCGCGCCCCGCGCCCCAATGAGCCACGAAGGAACACAGCCGATGACTTCCACCACGCAGATCGACGCCCGCATCGTGGGCAACGTGGAGTTCCGTGCGGGCGATGGCCCGCAGTTGAAGATTCCCGAGGGCGATGTCCAGGTCCTCATGGCCGACGACAGCGTCGTGCTCACCTGGACGGAGAACGGCCAGTCGCTGACGGCGGCCATTCCCAAGATCGAGTTCGACCGCTACATCCAGGACAAGGCCGTCGTGCTGGGCCGGGGTTGAGGCGGGCGCGTGAAGCTCACTCCTCGCGCATGCTGCTGGCGCGCGCGTCGAGCGCCTGCGCGTAGGACGCGGCTTCCTCTGTCGACATGGAGCCTTCGAGCTCGGCCAGTTCGAGCCGTTCGAAATCGTAGGAGATCCATTCGAACAGGTGGGAGTGCGGCATCTCGCCCATGCTGGCGCTGTCGCTCCACGACTGGAGGCGCGAGGGTGCGCTTTCGAGCAGCATGCGCAGGTAGAGCGCCCGCGCAATCTTGATCCTGGCAATCTGGCGCTGATCGTCGAACAGCAGCCGCAGTTCCGCGAGCACCCGCTCCCAGTGCAGCACGCGGCGGTGTGCTTCGTCCATCACCGTGTCGGTCTCCAGATCGAGGTCGGTGCGCGCCTGCCTGGCGCGATGGAACTCGCGTGCGATCCGGGCATAGGCCAGCTGCTGGAGACTCTGCAGTGCGCATTCGAGAGGAGGGCCGTGCATGCGTTTCACACCGGGCTTCGCCTCAATCGGGCTCGTCGCCGGCGTCCTCCGTTTCGTCTTCATCGATGCCGGCATCGGCCAGCTGGTCGGGCGTGCCCGCATCGTCGTTGTCGATGGATGCGGCCACGTCGGCGGCGCTGTCCGGAAAGATGCCGATGCGGTCCGGCAGGATGTCGGCATCGGCGGCAGGCGGCGGCGCATCCGCCGATGCGCGCTCGCCGGTGCCCTCCGCATCACTGCTGCTGTCGTGCGCAATGGGGATCGCGCCTTGCGCGGCGTCTTCGGGAATGGCGGTGCGTTCGCGCGAGGTGCGCACGTCGCTTCCGCTGTCGCTCGTGTCGCTGGGGCCGAGGCTGTCGACGTCCGTTCCCTTCGGTTCCATCGGCAGGTAGTCGCCTCCCAGGATGCTGCTCGTGGCCATGGTTTCCTTCGATCGGAAAGAGAAAAAGAATGAGATGGATCGGATACAGACTGGACATCTCGCGCACCGGGCAGCGTAGGAAATGCGCGCATCCGGGGAGCAGCCATGCGCGGAGATTTCCACGGCCGAGTTGCGCGGGGCAAACAGCCGGGCGGGACGCGGCGATCCTGCTGGTGCCTGTCCGCGTGGAAGACCCGGCACTGGGACAGCGTGAGCGTCGGCCCGAGGCCATGAAGCTCAGCTGCACCTGAGCCAGCGAACTGGCCCGCGGCGCAGCTGCGCGGCCTAGGCCTGCTGCGCTTCGGTCAGGGCCTGCGCGGCCACCACCGCCTCGGTGCGGTTGCGCACGTTGAGCGCACGAAAGATCGCCGCCAGGTGGATCTTCACGGTGCCTTCGCTGATGCCCAGGCTGCGGCCGATGAGCTTGTTGGGCTTGCCCTGCGACAGCAGCTGGAGCACCTCGACCTGGCGCTCGGTGAGCACGCTGCGCAGGTGCTCCAGCGTTGCCGACGATGCGCCCGCGGAGCGCGCGTCGCCGTTCTGCGCGGGCGGTACGCCGGCCACGATGCCCGGCGGCAGCGCCGTCAGCATCATGGGCGGCACATAGACGCCGCCAGCCAGCACCAGCCGCACGGCCGACAGCATGACCTCGGGCGAGTACGCCTTGGGAATGAAGCCGAGCACGCCGCGTTCGAGCGCGCTGCGCATGATGGCGGGGTCTTCGTAGCCGGAAAGCACGATGACCGGCAAGGCCGGATGCCGGCGGCGGATTTCGTCGATGTGGGCCTGGCCGTCGGCACCGGGCATGTTGAGGTCGATCAGGGCCAGGTCGAGCTCGTCGGTGGCGCCGGCAAGCAGTTCGTCGACGCTCATCGCCAGGACGAACTCGATGCCGGGCTCGAGCTCCGACAACTTGGCTTTGACCGCCTCGATGACGAGCCGGTGGTCGTCGGCGATCAGAATTTTCATGGCATGTCCCAGTCCCAGCGTGCATTGAACTCAGCGTACGCCGAAGATACCGGCGATTGCCTCGCCCAGCAAGGCCGGTTTGCCCGTCGAACGGCATAGACCCCAAGCGGTATGGCGTGCGCCGCCTCGCGTTTGGAAGAATGGCCGCCTATTCGAAGGAACCCGGGACATGGGCATGTGCCATCGCTGCAGACGCCGGTGCAAGGCATCCTTCGCCATGCAAGCGCAGTGAACGGGCGCGGTTCATGGCCCGTCTGCTCGACTGTTTTTCGGCATTCCTCTCCTACGGCCTCGCGCTCGACGCATCGAATGCCGCCGGCCGCCCCACGCTGTCCCATGATGGTGCACAACAGCAGGCCCGCCGCCTGCTGGACGCGGCGCGCGCCGCGGCGGCTGCAGCGGGCACGCCTGCGGCACAGGTCGAATCGGCGGCCTTCGCCATGGTGGCCTGGATGGACGAGATCCTGGCGCGCCATCCCGACGCGGCAACCAGCCCCGCGCCATTGCAGGCGCAACTCTTCAATTCGAACAACGCGCACAGCGAGTTCTTCCACCACCTGTCGTCGCTGACCGCCGCAGACGACGAGGTGCGCGAGGTCTACTGGCATGCGCTCGTGCATGGCTTCAAGGGCCAGTACTACTTCGAGGACGGCGACCAGGGCGAGCTCGGCAAGCTGAAGGACCTGCACGGAAGGCAACTGCGGCTGCGACCACTGCCGCTCGGCAGCCTGGTGCAGGACCGCATCACGCCGCAACCCTATCGCGCGCCGGACCCTCCGGGATCGCACGACCCCCGGCGCCGCGACCGCGCATTGCTGCGTGCCGGCGGCGCGCTCGCATTGCTGGTGCCGCTGGTGGTCCTGCTGTGGTGGCTCTGGCTTGCCGGGCCGCCCGCCGTGGAACCCAACCTGGGGCAGCGCATCGAGCAGCACCTGCAGACCTATGCCTGCGCCGACCTCGCGGCCACCGCCGGCAAGGACGGCAGGCTGCGCGTGAGCGGCTTCGTCTCGCTGCCCGAGGACGTGAAGAGAGTCGAGCGCGAAGTGGCTGCGATGCCGGGCGTCGGCTCTCCCGCGTTCGACATCGACCTGCGCCTGTGGCCGCACTGCGAGGTGTTCGCCATCCTCAAGCCCTACCAGCTGCGCAACCGCGACAAGGCCTACGGGCTGGACGTGGAAGCCCCCACCGCCAGGAACGGACAGCTGCGCGAGGGCGACAGCGTACGGATGCTGGTGGCGGCGCCCAACCACGACAGCTACCTGTGGGTGGACTACTACACGGCCGACGGCGCCGTCATGCACCTGAACGCAGGCCAGGTCGCCACGCGGCTGCGCGCCGGCGAAAAGCTCGAACTCGGCCGCGAGATTCCTTCCAGCTGGCTCGTGGGCCCGCCGTTCGGCAGCGTGCTGGTGACCGTGCTCTCGTCTCCCATGCCGTTCAACGAAACCGCCGACCGGCCACCGTTCGAACTCGCCTCGGCCTATCTGCTGCGCCTGCGCGAAGCGCTCGCGGCCAACAAGGGCGGCGACCGGCTGATCGCGGATTTCGTGTCGCTCGAAACCGCCGCGCGATGAACATCGCACCGTCGCCCATCCTTCTCTTCTGCCTGCTGCTGTCGCTGTGCCTGGCCGGCTTCGTGCTGCTGTACGCCAGCGTGCGCGACGCCGGCCGCGGTGCCCGAAGGCGCGCGCTGCGGCGGCGCATCGGTGCCCTGGGCCCGCAGGCCGCCGACATCGACGAGGCCGCGATCGACGCGCTGCGCGACGCCATGTCGCAGGCACGCCAGGCGCTGCGCCAGCCACACCGGCAACGCAACGCACCAGTGCCGTGGTTTCTCTTCATCGGCGACGCCGCGGCCAACCTGCCCGGGCTGCTGGCCGCGGCGAATGCCGAGCGGCTGGCGCCTTCGGGCAGCGAGCCCTTCGGCGATCCGTACTGGCGCTGGTGGCTCACGGGTTCGATGGCCGCCATCGAACTGCATCCCACCGCCGTCAGCGAAGCGGCGGCGGCGCCACGCACGCGCGGCCTCTGGCTGCAGGCGCTCCTGGCCCTGGCCGAGCGGCGCGAGCGGCAGCCGCTGCACGGGCTGGTGGTGTGCGTGGCCGCGAGCGAGCTGCTGCGCCAGGGCGCCGAGACGATGAACCCACTGGCGGCCCGCATGCACCGGCTGCTCGAAGAGGCCGGCGAAACCCTGCGCCTCCAACTTCCCGTCTACCTGGTGGTGACGGGCCTGGAGCAGCTGGCGGGCTATGCGACGCTGCGCGGTGCGCTGCCGCCCGAAGTGCTGGCGCAGGCGATCGGCCATCGCATGGCGCAGCCGATCGCCGGCAATGAGCCGGCGGCCGCACGGCTGGATGCCGTGTTCGATCCCGTGGCGCGGCAGCTGCACGCGCTGCGCATGGCGCTGCTGCGTGAACAGCCGGGCGCAAGGGGCCGGCTTGCGATCCATGAATTCATCGAGGCGATGCGCGCGCTGCAGCCCGCGCTGCGCCAGGTGGCCGAGGCCCTGTTCGAAAGCCCCGCGCGCCCGGCACGCGGGCTGCGCTGGCGCGGCCTGTACTTCACGGCCGCTGCGTCAGGTGCCGCCGGCGGTGCGTTCGTGCACGACCTGTTCACGCATTTTTTGCCGGCGGACCAGCCGCTCGCGCGCTCCGGCCGGCCTTCGCCGGGCCATGCGGCACCGCCATGAGCGGACGGCGCGCGAAGCTATTTGGCGTCGACGCGGATCTGCCGGGCGCCGAAGGTCACCGTGAGCGTCTGCGGCTTGCCGGGTTCGACGGCGCGCACTTCGCGCCAGCGCGCACGGTCCAGGTCGCGGAACGCGGCCATCACGCCGATGGCCTTGGCATCGGCCGGCAAGGTGAGGTCGAGCTTCCTGGTTTCTCCAGGGCGCAGCAGCATCTCTTCGCGCTGCACCAGTTCGGCGCCGAGCGTGGCCTGGTCTTTCTCGAACAGCGAGAAGAAGTCGGCGCCCTCGAACGGGCCGGGCGTCTTGAGCGCATACACACGCACCGTGAGCGGCGATGCGCGGCCGCGCGCATCGGGGTTGGCGTCGGCACCCGCCACCAGCGTGATCGACACCGGCGTGACCACCGGCTTGGGTGGTGCTGCGCAACCGACCATCAGCGCGCCGGCCAATGCGAGCCCCGAGGCCAGTGCCACGCGCCGCGCAACCGCGGCAGGAGAGCGTCCATAGGACGAATGGTATGTACCCAGCGTGCGCATGCTATTCCCTTCGTTGCATTGACCGGTTCGGACGCATCTTTGATTATCACCAGCCAACTCGAACAGGCAACATGCTGACCAACGAACTTGTCGAAGCCCTGCTCACGCCCATCGGCGAGGCATCGCCGTGCGGCGACGACCTGGAGTACGACGCCGCGTTCACCGCGCTGGCGGCCTCCGCGCAGGGCAAGCCCGAGCAGCAGTTCGGCGACACCGTGATCCCCGCGGTGGAGCCGGAGTGGCGCGACGTGGCCGAACAGTCCGACGCCATCCTGCGCCGGAGCAAGGACGTGCGTGCCGCCGTCCTGCTGCTGCGCGCATCCACGCGGCTGCAGGGCGTGCCGGGCTTCGTCGCCGGGCTCCAGCTGCTCGTCGGCCTGTTCGACCGCTTCTGGGACGGCATACATCCAACGCTCGATGCGGACGACGACAACGACCCCACGATGCGCCTCAATGCGCTGGCACCGCTCACCGACGAGAACATGGTGCTGCGCGACCTGTACGACGCGCAGGTGGGCGTGGCGGCCGGTGTCGGCCCGATCCGCGTGCGCGACATCGCCATTGCGAGCAATGCGCTCACGGCCGTCGGCGGCGAAGCCACCTATTCGATGTCGCAGATCCAGGGCGGCCTCGAGGCGATCCAGGCGGATCGCCCCGAACTCCTGCAGGCCGCGGTGAGCGTGCCGGGCCTGGTCGAAAAGCTGCAGGCGCTGCTGGCCGAGCGCACCGGCCGCGGCGATGCCATCGACCTGGGCGTGCTGCGCGGCATCGGCCGCGTGCTGCAGCGGGCCTGCAGCCTCGCGAGCGGCGCCCCCGAAGAGGTGGACGCCGGGGCCGCCGCCGATACCGACGAATCGCAAGGCGCCGGCGCATCGCGCCCGGCCGCCGCGCGCGGCGAGATCCAGAACCGGCAGGACGCGGTGCAGATGCTCGACCGCGTGATCCGCTATCTCGAACAGGCGGAGCCCGGCAATCCGGCGCCGCTCCTGATCGAACGCGCGAAGAAGCTCATTGGCGTGAGCTTCCTCGAGATCATGGCCAACCTCGCGCCCAACGCGATGGACACCATCGAGAACGTGACCGGCAAGCGCCCGTCCGAGTAAGCCCGCCTCATCTTTTTCGTTCCCAGTTTTACCGGCCCGACCCATCCACACCCGCAAGGAGCACTTCCCATGGCCAAGAGCAGTCAGAAATTCATCGCCAGAAACCGGGCGCCCCGGGTACAGATCGAGTACGACGTCGAACTCTACGGCGCCGAGAAAAAGATCCAGCTGCCCTTCGTGATGGGCGTGCTGGCCGACCTCTCGGGCAAGCCGGTCGACCCGCTCGCACCGGTGGCCGACCGCAAGTTCCTCGAGATCGACACCGACAACTTCGACTCGCGCATGAAGGCCATGAAGCCGCGCGCCGCGTTCTCCGTGCCCAACACGCTGACCGGCGAAGGCGACCTGAAGGTGGACATCACCTTCGAGAACATGGAGGACTTCTCGCCCGCCGCAGTGGCCCGCAAGGTCGACGCGCTCAGCAAGCTGCTCGAAGCGCGCACGCAGCTGTCGAACCTGGTGACCTACATGGACGGCAAGGGCGGCGCCGAGGACCTGCTGGCCAAGGTGCTGGAAGACCCGGCGCTGCTGGCCACGCTGGCCGCGAGCAAGAAACCCGAAGACGGCACCGCGCCCGCCGCCTGACCAACACCACCGGACCACCAGGAGAAAGCATCATGGCAGAAGCACTCGAGCAGCAGAGCGCACTCAAGGACGTCGCGTACGCGGGGAGCGACTTTTCATCGCTCCTGCAAAAGGAGTTCAAACCCCGCAGCGACGAGGCCAAGAGCGCCGTCGAGGCGGCCGTGCTCACGCTGGCGCAGCAGGCGCTGAGCAACAGCACGGTCATCGGCAAGGACGTGACCAAGTCGATCCAGGCCATGATCGCGGCAATCGACAAGAAGCTCACCGACCAGGTCAACGCGATCCTCCACAACGAGGACTTCCAGAAGCTCGAGAGCGCCTGGCGCGGCCTGCACTACATGGTGAACAACACCGAGTCGGACGAGCACCTGAAGATCCGGGTGATGGACATCTCCAAGAAGGACCTGAGCAAGACGCTCAAGAAGTTCAAGGGCGCCGCGTGGGACCAGAGTCCGCTGTTCAAGAAGGTCTACGAGCAGGAGTACGGCCAGTTCGGTGGCGAGCCCTTCGGCGCGCTGGTGGGCGACTACCACTTCGACCAGAGCCCGCCCGACGTCGAGCTGCTGGGCGAGATGGCTAAGATCGCGGCTTCCGCGCACGCGCCCTTCATCACGGGCGCGAGCTCCAACCTGATGCAGATGGAGTCGTGGCAGGAGCTCGCCAATCCGCGCGACCTGACCAAGATCTTCTCCACGCCCGAGTACGCCGCCTGGCGGTCGCTCCGCGAATCGGACGACTCCAAGTACCTGGGCCTGTGCATGCCGCGCTTCCTGGCGCGCACGCCCTACGGCGCCAACACCAACCCGGTGGAGGAGTTCGACTTCGAGGAAGACACGGCGGGCGCCGACCACAGCAAGTATTCGTGGGCCAATGCGGCCTACGCCATGGCGACCAACATCAACCGCTCGTACAAGCTCTACGGCTGGGGCTCGCGCATCCGCGGCATCGAGTCGGGCGGCGCGGTGGAGAACCTGCCGCTGCACACCTTCCCGAGCGACGATGGCGGCGTGGACCAGAAGTGCCCGACCGAGATCGCCATCAGCGACCGGCGCGAGGCCGAGCTTTCGAAGGCCGGACTGCTCTCGCTCATCCACCGCAAGAACTCCGACTTCGCGGCCTTCATCGGCGCGCAGTCGCTGCACAAGCCGGCGGAGTACGACGACCCCGACGCCACGGCCAACGCCAACCTGGCCGCACGCCTGCCCTACCTGTTTGCCTGCAACCGCTTCGCGCACTACCTCAAGTGCATCGTGCGCGACAAGGTCGGCAGCTTCAAGGAGCGTGACGACATGCAGCGCTGGCTCAACAAATGGATCATGAACTACGTGGACGGGGACCCGGTCAATTCGTCCGAGGAAACCAAGGCGCGCAAGCCGCTGGCCGCGGCCGAGGTGGTGGTGGAAGAGGTCGAGGGCAACCCCGGCTACTACACCTCCAAGTTCTTCCTGCGTCCGCACTACCAGCTCGAAGGCCTCACCGTCTCGCTGCGACTGGTGTCCAAGCTGCCTTCCGCCAAGGGCGGCAAGTAGCCGGCGGCATATGCCTTCGGTGGGCCTTTGAAAACCGGGCCCATCGCTCGTTCTCTCCATAGCTCCCGGGCACACATGCGGTGGCACCGCCCGGAAGCCCTCTCTTTTTCCGACTCACACAACTGAAAGGTAAGCATCATGGCTGCAGACATGTTTTTGAAGCTCGAAGGCGTCGACGGCGAATCCAAGGACGATTCGCACAAGAAGGAAATCGACGTTCTCGCCTGGAGCTGGGGCGCGAGCCAGTCCGGCACCGGCCACGTGGGCGGCGGTTCGGGCGCCGGCAAGGTGAGCGTGCAGGACCTCTCGGTCACCAAGTACGTCGACTCTTCGTCGCACCTGCTCTTGCTCGACTGCTGCAACGGCCAGCACATCAAGAAGGGCACCCTGGTGGTCCGCAAGGCCGGCGCCACGCCGCTCGAGTACATCAAGCTCACGATGGAAGACATCATCGTCAGCAACATCCACACTGGCGGCAGCGGCGGCGAAGACCGCCTGACCGAAACGGTCACGCTGAACTTCTCCAAGTTCAAGTACGAATACACGCCCCAGAAGGCCGACGGTTCCGGCGACGGCACCAAGGAAACCGGCTGGGACATCGCGGCCAACAAGAAGGTCTGAGGCGCGCTCTCCGGCTGCCGCTCGCGGCCGGAGGCCGCTTCTTCAACCTCGAGCCGGAGAACACGATGGCAACACTCAACGCCAAGGCCCTCCAATGGGCCAGTGGACAGGTCGGCAAGCAGATCGGCGCGGGCGAATGCTGGGACCTGGCCAACAAGGCCCTGCTCCAGGCCGGCGCCGGCACCTCGTCGGACTTCGGGCCCATGGGCGACGACGCCGACTATGTCTGGGGCGACGAAGTCGCGCTCAAGGATGCGCTGCCCGGCGACATCCTCCAGTACCGCGACTACGAGATGACGACGACCACCACGACCGACGTCACCTTTTCGGACGACTCGGGCTGGGTGGACGAACCTTCCGTGATGATCGGGCATCCGCACCACACCTCGATCATCTCCAAGAACCCGGGCACCGGCGCCCTCACCGTGCTGGAGCAGAACTACAAGGGCAACAAGGAGGCGGTGCGCTCCAGCACGATCCGCTGGAACGACGCGCCCACCAAGACCACCTCCACGCGCAAGCAGATGAAGCGCCAGGACAACGGCAAGCTCGAGATGGCGCTCGTCGTGGTGACGGTCGACGTGACGGTGACGGGCAAGCTCAAGGCCTACCGGCCCAAGAAAAAGCCCTGACGGAAGCCTGCTGCCCCGCGGCGCCGTGCAGGCACCGCGGGGCGTGCGCGCCTATTCCGCCGGCTTGGCGCCCGGCTCGAGCCCCGCCGGCATCGTCGCTTCCCCGCCCGCCGGCAGCAAGCGCGTCGCATCGCTGTCGTCTGCGATCACCCACAGCGTGAGCACCGTGTAGTTGTCGTGGCCGGGCTTGGCGTGCGCCTTGATCTGCGTGTCGAGCAGCTCGGCCCACTGGCTGGGCGTGCGCGAGGCATGCAGCGTGTCGACCAGCGCTTCGTCGCCCAGGGGCTCCCAGACACCGTCGCTGCAGAGCAGCAGCACGTCGCCGGGCAGCAGGCGCATGCGGTCCGACACCGTGATGTCGGGTGCCTCTTCGACCGAGCCGAGCGCCGACAGCAGCATGTTGCGCTGCGGATGCAGGCGCGCGCCCTCCTCGTCGAGCATGCCCCCGGCCACCATCTGCTGCACCAGGCTGTGGTCGGTGGTGCGCGCCACCACGGCGCCGCCGCGGAACAGGTAGGCCCGGCTGTCGCCGCTGTGCACCCAGGCGAGCACGTGCTGCTCGAGGTCGATGGCCGCGAACACGATGGTCGAACGCATGCCCGCGAGCTTGCCGCCCTCGGCCTGACGCGCGACCACGTCGAGGTTGGCCTGGTCGACGAGTGCGCGAAGGCTGGCGCCGTCCAGGCTTGGGGCGGCCGCAAAGCCGGCCAGCATGCTGGTGCGCGCCGTGGCGGCGGCCACGTCGCCGCCCCCATGGCCGCCCGCGCCGTCGGCCACCAGGCACGCGACAAAGCGCTCGTCGTGCCAGTGGCCATGCACGTCTTCGTTGTAGTTGCGGCCGCCCTGCCGGGACAGCGTGACGATTTCGATTTCCAAGCGGAGTGCCTTTTGCTTCTTGTGCCGGACGTTCAGTTGCCAGCGGGCGGCACGTCGGCCTTCAGGCGCGCCATCTGTTCCTCGTAGGCCTCCAGGAAGGCCTTGCCGAAGAGGTTGTGGAAGTCGTCCTCGGCCTCGCTCGCGATGCCGCCGTAGAGCGCCACGAACTGATCCCAGAGCTTGGCCTTGCGGTTGGCGCTGAACAACGCATCGAGCGCCGACCTGGACGCGATCTTCTTCTCGAGCTCTTCGGGCTCGAAGCGCGCGATGACGTGCGCCAGCGCCGCGCGCATGCCGACCATCACGCCGAACTGGTGGGCGCGCAGGTCGTTGAAGGCATCGCGCATCGCGGCTTCGGGCGGCATGAAGCCGCGCACGCCGGGGCCCAGCAGGTGCGCGAGCGCCACCTCCACCGTGGGCGAGAACTTGAGCGGGTTGTTGGCCTGCGACGCGATCATCGTGACCTCGGCGCGCACCTCGCGCTTGAACTCCTGGCGCGTGAGCAGCAGCTGCAGCGTGCCTTCGGTGGCGCTGCGAAGAATCGAGCCGATGCGCTCCATGAGGCCCGGCGTGAGCATCTCGGGCGTCTGGTGCGTGCTGGCAAGGCCACGCACGAAGGCGGCCAGCAGCTCGTCGTCGGAGGCCGTGCGCTGCGCTGCCGGCCCGGCGGCCCTGGCAGCCGCTACGGGCTGCGGCCGCGGCGCCGGCGGGGTCGGCGGCAGCAGCGGTTCGATCGGCTCGCGCAGTGCGACATCCGGCCCGCTGATGCGGATCGGCTGGCCCGTGATGTCGTCGAACTGCGGCAGTTCGACGCGGGGCATGGCCGGCGCAGCGGGCGGTGGCGGCGGAGCGGGCGGTGGCGCGGTGATCGCCTTCGGCGGCGTGAAGCCGAACTGGTCGATCGGCAGGTGGTCGGCGCGCGGCACCGGCGTGGCGGGGGCTGCACGCTGCAGCGCCGCGAGCGGATCGGCGTCTGACGCGGTGTTGGGTTGCAGCAGCGGGTCGGCCAGCGGAGAGAGCGCCAGCGGATCGCCGCCAATGCCACCCATCCCGCCCATGCCGCCGAACAGCTCGTCGATGCCCGCGGCCTTGCGGTGCGCGGGCGGCGCGCCCAGGTCCGAGAAATCGTCGAGCCCGCCGAAGTTCGTGCCCGGCGGCGACGAAGGCGCGGAAGACGACGCCGGCCCGAGCAGATTGGCGAACGGATCGACCTGCGCGGCCTGTGCATTGCGCGAACCGCTTTGCATCGGGTCGGGGAACAGCAGCGAATCGGCGGGCGACGCCTTGGGCGCCGCGCCGGGCGCCGAGGGTGGCGGGGGCGGCGCCAGGCCCGCCAGCAGGTCCGCGAACGGATCGTCGCTCGACACCGCGGCCGTCGCTGCGGGTGCTTTCATCACCGTGTTCGGCACCGCCAGCGAAGGCGGCGCCACGCCGGCCAGCGCGCGCACGCGAAGCTCGAAGCTGCCCACCACGAGCTGCGTGCCGTCGGTGAGCGCCGCTTCCTTGCCCGAGCCCAGCGGCACGCCATTGCACTGCATGGGATTGCTGCCGCGGTCGATGACGAAATACTGGCCGTCGCGGCACAGCACCTGCGCATGCACGCGCGAGACCGTGCGGTCGGGGTCGGCCAGCACCAGCGTGTTGGTGTCCGCACGTCCGATGGTGCCCCCGTTGGGGCCGAAATCGGCGGCAATGGGCTGCCCCGCCGGGGCGCCCTGCCGGGTGATGACAGCAATATGGATCATGAATCGGCCCCCGGGGCTCTATGCCCCTCTACCTGCGAAGACTGCCTGCGAACACTGTCCGCGCGTGCGCGGGCGAAAAAACTCAGAAGGAGTATTCATTCCGTGGGTCGGGTTGGCAATCTCGCCTTAAGTGGTATGCCATTGCAGCCACGCGGCCACGGCGCTGAAGACGATCGCGATGAGCAGCCAGGTGCGGATGTCCAGGTCGCCCGAGGTGCGGCCCTTCGCATAGCGCAGCCCGGCCGCGGCGAAGAATGCGATGGCGAGCAGGACGAGGGTGTATTTGGCAGCCATGCGGGTCCGCTCAGGCTTGAAGGGCATCGAGCCAGCGCTGCTGGCGCCATGCGGGGGCCGTGGTGGGAAACAGCGGCATCCCGGGCTGCAGCAGGCACAGGTGCTGGGCGGCCGCGGCGCGCTGGCGCTGGTGGCCGTGGCGCAGCACGCGCAGGCAATGGGCCGCGTGCGGGGGCTGGCCCATGAAGTAGCGAAGGCCCGGTGTGAAAAGATGTTCGTTGTCCTGCCACCAGCGGGCAATGGCTCCGGCGTCCGGCCAGGGCAGTCCGGCGTCTTCGTCCTCGGCGACGTTGTCGTCGTCGGGATCGTCGGTCAATCCTGCGCTGCCCCGCCCTGCCGATGCACCGGTCAGCGAAGTCGCTTCGACGGCAAGGCCGGTGATCATGCGCAGCGCCTCGCCGGTGAGCCGGGCCGACGCCGCGTCGTCGAGCTGCCGGATCAGCCACGGCACGAGCTGGACATCGCCCGCGGCGCCGCACGCTTCGATCAGGCGGCGCAGCGCCGCACGACCCTCGGCGCCCTCTATGGACAGGGTCATCTGGCCGAGGACGCGGCGCGCGCGCGGCAGGTCGGCGGCGCGCAGGAACAGCGCCAGCGCCTCGGGCGCCTCGGCCGAGCCGCCTCCCGCGATCTCGGCAAGCACATCGAGGGCGGGTTGGGCCTCCCCGAGCAGCACGGCCGCCGATGCCGCGCGAAAGCGCACCTGCGCGCTCCCGTGCGCCAGGTTCACGCGGACGCGTTCGATGCTGCCGGCCACCCCGACCTCGCCTGCGAGCTGCAGCGCTCGCGCGCGAACCGCATCGACATCGTCTTCCAGCAGCGGCCACAGCAGGTCGCCTGGCGGCGTGCGGTGCAGATGCAGGGCGGCGGCGGCAAGGTAGCGTGCGAGCGGCGATCCCGAGCTTGCCATCTTCACCACGAGACCTTCCAGCACCTTGCGGGACACCCAGCCGAATGCGCCGACCAGGCTGGCGTCGCAGATGCCGTCTTCCACCTCGACCTGCGCCGCGGCAGCCGCTACCTGCCGCAGCTGCAACGCATCGCCCGACTCCACCGCGAGCACCGCGGGTGCGAAAAAGCCCTCCGGCTCCGGCGTCCTCCATGCTTGCGACGCAGGCGTTCCAGCCCTCGGCGTCGGTGGTGCGCAACAGCGCCATGTGCGCATCGATGCGCTCGTCGAAATCGGCGAGCTGGCGCAGCGTGTCCCGCCCGTTGACCACCCGGTTGCGGTGCTGCACCAGCCAGGCGAGTTCGTGCGGGAGGCGCTCCACCTGCCGCGCGACCACCGCGCGCGGCGACGCGTTGGCGCCGCTCCAGTGAAGGAAGGCGCGGAACGGCGGCGTGCGCGCGCCGCCGGCGGGACCGATGAGGCAGGCCCCGCGCATCTCGCCTTCGGACGATGACTCGCACACCGCGACCGGCCCCGGCGCATGGCCCCAGTACATGGCGTGCGCCCCCACGATCACCTGAAGTGGCAGCGTGGCGCATCCCACGTCGCCGGTGAATGCCGGCAGGTGGATGCACGGCAGGCCGTCCCGCCAGGCGCGGTACTGGCGCGCGAGCAGCGCGGTCGACTCCCAGGCGCGGTACCGCTCGCCATTCACGTCGGTGATGCGCCACGCGATCTGTTCCTCGGCCGCGCCCGCGCTGCGCAGTGCCGCATCGATCGCCTGCTGCAGCCCGCTGCCCACCGAATATCGGTCGGTGCGCAGGCTGTCGGGTTCGTGCGCCTGGGCTGCGCCCAGCAGGCACGCCATCGCGGGCTCCGAGAACGGCCCTTCGGTGCGCCCCGTGAGGAAGAACGCCGCCGCCTCGCCAGGGATCAGCCCGAAGGGGTTGGACGCCTCGTGCAGCCGCCCGCTGTCGTGCAGCCGTTCGCGGTCCTCGTCGTTCAGCATCGAGTCGACACCGCCGATCAGCGCGGCGTCGATCTCACCTTGCGCAAGCAGCGCGTCGGCCAGCACCATGGCGCCCGCGGCCGATGCGTGCCCGTCCAGCAGCACGCGCGAGTGCGGCGAAGGCCGCAGGCCCAGGCTGCGCAAGGCGCGCGCGGCGAAGGCGTGGCCGGTGCCGTCCTGGGTGGCCGCATGGTTGCGAAACGGCTCGGGCAAGGCAACGAAGAAGGCACAGCGCGCCATGTCGCCGGCATAGGCTCCCATGCATTCGCGCAGGGCGCGCAACAGGAGCTTGCGCAGCCATGCCACTTGCGACCGCTTCAGCTTGCCGGCGCCGGGCACGCGCGCCGCCAGCAGCGGGTCTCCGGTGTCGGGCAGCACCGCCTCGATGCCGCTCAGCCCCGCGCGCACTGCCGCGCAGGTCTGGGCCGCGTCCATGCCCACGGCGGTGACGCATCCGGTGGCGTAGATCAGTTGCATGGCGGCGGGCCCGGTTTCATTCGGCCAGCACCGGTGCGCCGCGGCCGACATGGCGCTTGCCGCGGCGCTGCGCGCGCAGCCACGCGGGCGACACATCGCCGATGACGATCTCGCGCACCAGGCCCAGCCGGCGCAGACCGGTGAGGCAGTGCCGCGCCAGCACGGACACGGTGCGCGCCTCGGCATCCACATACACGGTGTCCACGCGCAGCCGGTGCTGCGAGACGCCGGCCGAGTGCAGCACCGTCGCATCGATCTCCGGGGCCGGCATGCGGAAAGCCCAGAGCCCGTCCGGCGTCAGGTTGGCCAGTTGCACCTGCGCGCCGGCCATCGCATGCGACCATTGCTGGTCGAGCGGTGCGCACTGCGAGAAGCGAGGATCGAGATCGACCGGAGGCAGCGGCCAGCGCGAATCCGTCCAGGCCTTGTCGTAGGTGCCGGCATGGTTCAGGCGCGGCGTCCAGTTCGGCGCGATGGCGCCGAAGCCGGCCACCGGGAATGCGGCGTCGGCCGCGTCCATCTGCTGGCCGAACGGCCCGATGTTGGGCAGGTCGCTGGCGACCGCGGGGTCCGGCGAGCGCGCGCCGCGCCACCCGACGCCAACAGGGTTCCCCAGATGGCAGGCGCTGACAGCGCCCGCGTCGTCGCGCAGGCTGCCGCCGAAGGCGCGTTCATACCGCAGCGGCATGCTCGTGAAAGGCTGCGGCGGCGACGCCCGCGCGCCGGTGAGCCCGGTGCGCTGCCGGTCGCCGGTAACGCTCAGCACCTTGCGCCATTCGCCCGCGCGCACGCCCACGGCCATCTCGGTCACCGGCTCGCCATGCGGCGCATGGGCGCAAGCGTTCACGATGAAGTCGACGGCGGGCTTTGACGCGCTGGCTGCGCTCGCGCGCAGCAGCGACGACTGGCCCGGCACGCCGTGCGGCTCGTCCCCCAGCGGGGGCGGCAGCTGCGAAGGCAGCGGGAACGGCTCGCCCTCCTCATCGAAACCGTAGGTCGCGCACACGAGGATGCAGAAGAACAGCTGTCCCTCCCGGTCCATCAGCAGCATGCATTGCTGCGCGAACGGCGTGGTGTTGAAGATTGCGGGCGACATGCGCGTGCACCGTGCCTCAGGTCCAGCGGCCGGCGCCGTCGAGCCCCACGGGCCAGTACGGCATCGCCGAGAGCAGCTCGGCGGTGGCCATGTCGCCTTCGTCGACCACCCATTGCAGCAGGAAGGACTCGGGCGCGACCGGCGCAGCCTCCCCGGCGTTCAGGGCCGCGCAGGCGAGCCAGTACTTGCGGATGACCGCGACGGTGTTCGGGTCCGAGACCGGACCCGCCGGAAACTCGGCCCAGTTCGCGATGCGCGCCTCCTTGGCCGAGCCCACCTCTTCCTTCAGCGACTCGGTGCGGTAGGCCCACCATTGCTCCGCCTCGTCGAGCACCTTCTTCAACTCCTTGCGGTACCTGGCGTAGAGCGCGCGGTGCGCGGCCGAAGCCTCGCTGCGCGCAGGCGAGGCATGGATGACCACCGCGCCGCTCAGCGCCAGGTCGCGCGGCGCCACAAGCAGCCTCGCAATCCCTTCGTTCATCCCTTCTTCCGTCATGTACTTCGGCTTCATGGCAACTCCTTCATCGGCGCGAACGGCAGCAGAGGCCGCGTTCAGATCCATCGCTCGTTCTTGTCGAGGCCCAGCGGCGTAAAGACGAAGTCGGCCATGAACTCGGCCAGGTCCTCGATCCGGTTCGCAAGCATCTCGATCAGCAGCTCGCGCGGCTCCACCGGGGCTTCGAGGGCATCGAGGTCGGCTTCCTCGTCCTCTTCATCGGTGTCGTCGCGGCCCCAGTCGGACTCGCTGGAGTCGTCCAGGTCCTCTTCATCGTCTTCGTCTTCTTCGGCTTCCTCCGCCGCATCGTTGAGCCGCTGGCATTCCAGCGCGTACTTGCGAAAGACCGCAATCACGAAGGGATGCGACACAGGCCCGAGCGGCCATCGCCAGTCCACGGCCTCCCGGGCCGCCTCCGCATCGGCGCCGGCCTGCATCTCGCCCACCAGCAGGGCCTGCCACCAGGCCTCGGCCACGGCCTTGGCCTGCCGCAATTCGACGACATAGGCGTCGAACAACTCCTTGTAGTCGCTCATCGGCATCTCCTAGTTCCTGGCTGGCCGCGTTCCGGCCCTACTTGATCTTTTGCAGGAAGGCGTTCACACGCGCCGTCCCATGCCGCCTGGACACCGTGCCGCCCTGCTTGCCCGAGCACGGCCGGCAGTGGCCCTTGGACGTGGCGCCCGTGGATTTGGCCCAGTCCTTGAACTTGGCCACCGCATTGCACCCGCCCAGGTACCAGGCGACGATCAGCGGCGGCTGATGGTCCGGCACCGTGGCGTTTCGCCACTTGCATTTCCAGCATTTCTTGCCCGCGATCTTCTTGCGCTGCGCTGCATTGGGCTTGCCCTCCTTGGGGCGCTTGTAGCGGTTCTTGCAGGGCTGGCTTCCATCCCATTTGTGGGACTTCGCCACGCGCACCAGCGCCGCGGGCTCGATGATTCCCACCGGCGGTGTCGCGCAGTTCTGGCCCATCGGGTCGCCATGGCGGCACACGCCCTTTCCCTCGACCTTGACGGTGTGCGACCAGTTGGAGAAAACCGCCTTGCCCTTGGTCTTGTGCGTGACCACGTTGCCGCCCTGCGTGCCGGCTTCATTGCCGGTGCTGGTGCTGACCTCCGAGGCATCCTCGAGCGCAGTCGGCTCTCCGTCGATCAGCACCGAGCGGCTTCCCTTGGACAGGTCGGACGCGCTGCACACGTTCACGTACGGCACAGGCAGCGGCCCGCCCGGCGGTGGCGGCGGCGTCAGGCACACATCGCCAGGCGCAATACCCTTGCCGCCGCTTCCCTTGTGGAAGAGGCCCATGCCCTCTGCGTAGACGGTCAGCGACATCGTGGCAACACCAGTGATCGGTCTCGCGCTCAGTTGAGCTCGATGGAGCCGCCCTTGAGGGCGTTCACGCCGGTGGCGCGGCTCTGCACGAAGTGGCCGTCGATGAGCACCTTGCCCGCACGCGTGAGCGTGATGCTGGCGCTGCCGCACCGAAGCACGATGCGCTCGCGCGCCGACAGCACGAGCCGGTCGCCGTCGGCCTGCGCATGCATGGCGCGGCCCTTGTCGCCTTGCTGCGCCGGCAGCACGCGCCCGAGGACCAGGGGACGATGCGTGTCGCCCCGGTCGAAGGCGACCACCACTTCGCCGCCCACGTCTTCGTCGCCGAGCTGAACGGTGGTGCGCGCGCACAAGGGCGCTGCATCCTCGTCCATGCGCACCCAAGGCCCGGCGCCGGTCAGCGCGACCAGCCGCCCGACCTGCACACCCAGTTGCATCGCGCCGGGTGCATCGCGCGTGGCCGGCATCAGCCGCGCCAGTGCTTCATCACGTCCGCTCATGTCCACTCCTTCAGTTGTGGGTGATCTTGGAGCCCTTGACCACGACGTTGCCCGAGGCCTTGACGTTGACCGAGCCCGAGCCTTCGATCAGGATGTCCTTGCCCCTGATCGTGATGGAGCCGTCCTTCTTCATCACGATGCTTGCGCTGCCCGTGGTCAGCGAGATCTCGTCGCCCGCATCGACCACGAACTTCTTTCCCACGCTGAACGAGTCGTCCTTGTCGATGCTGGCCGAGCGGCCTGCGCCCACGGTCATCGACGCATCGCTTCCCACGTTGACTGCAAGCTTGGCGCCGACCTTGACCACCCGGTTCGCGCCGATGGATTCCGTCTGGTCGGCGCCGATGGTCACGCTCTGGTTCGCCCCCACGTTGATCGTCTGGCTCGCCCCCACGGTCACCGCCTGCATCGCCCCTACCGTGATCTCTTGCGCAGCGCCTACCGTGATGGTCTCGTTGATCCCCACCGAATGCGTGCGCTGCAGCGCCACTGTCGCCGTCTCGCTCGCGCCCACCGTGATCGAGCGGTTCTGGCCGATCGAGATCGTCTCGTTCAGGTCCACCGTCTCCGTGCGGTTCTGGTGGATGGTGATGGTCTCGTTCTTGTCCACGGTTTCGGTGCGCTGCCCGTGCACGGTGATGGTCTCGTTGTTGTCGACCGTCTCGGTCCGGTCATGCTTGACGTGCGTGGTCTCGTCGTGGTCGATGGTCTTGGCGCGGTCGTGGCCGACCCAGTGCGTCTCGTCGTTCTCGACCTCGATGTCCTGGTTCTTCTCGGCATGCAGGTACACCTGCTCCGAACCCTTCTTGTCCTCGAAGCGGAACTCGTTGCAGTTGGAAGCGCTGCCCTTGGGCGTGGAACGCGTGCGGAAGCCGCTCTGCGTGTGGGAGCCGAAGGGAATCGGCTGGTCGTCGTTGTAGACGCGGCCCACGATGATCGGGCGGTCGGGGTCGCCGTTCAGGAAATCGACGATCACTTCCTGCCCGATGCGCGGAATGAAGTAGCCGCCCCATCCCTTGCCGGCCCAGGGCTGCGACACGCGCACCCAGCAGGTCGACTTCTCGTCGCTCTTGTCGTAGCGGTCCCAGTGGAAGTGCACCTTCACGCGGCCGAAGTCGTCGGCGTGGATCTCTTCGCCGGCCGGCCCCACCACGATGGCCGACTGCGGGCCCGGCATCACGACGCGCGGCGTGAGCCGGGGCGGGTGGAACGGCACGTCGACCGGAATGGCGGTCAGGAGGAAGGCGCTGGTGCCCTGCGGCCCGGTGCGCAGCGCAGGCGCATCGGCAATCAGCGCTTCCAGCGCCGGCAACGCCTCCGCGTTCACCGCGTCGTCGGCCAGCGCCTCGCGCAGCGCGCGCTCCGGCGTCGCCGACGGCAGGTCGTGCGTGAGGCTCTCGTAGCCGGGGTGGCTCGCCACGAAGGTGCATGCCGCAATGATGTAGTCGCCGTCGCGCGTGCCGTCGGGGTCGTCCTGGAACGTGAAGCTGCGTCCCGCGGCCACGTCGGGCCACGTGGTGAGGGCCCAGTGGCGCTGGCGCCGTGCGCCGATCTCCTCGCCGCGCAGCTTGCCCTTGTCGTCCGCGTCGGCGCCCGAGAAGTAGCCGCCCGCGTATTCGAAGGCCTCGAACTCGGCCAGCTCGTGCTTGTCGGGTTCTCCGCCCGCGGCTTCGAGCTTCTTCTTGATGGCCTTGAAGTCGCTGTCCTGGGAGGCGTACTTTCCGGTGTCGAACTGGCGCGCGCTGACCCAGCGGGAGATCTCGTTGTGGCGTGCCTCGCTCGCGTCGCCGGCCACATGGCGCAAGGTGCCCTCCACCGGCAGCTTGTCGTGCGCGATGTCGCTCGCGTCCGACAGATGCATGGTGCCCGGCGCATCGTGCGCATCGAACCAGTAGTAGATGCCTTCGTCCTCGAGCAGCCGCGACAGGAACTGGTAGTCGCTCTCCTGGTGCTGCACGCAGTAGCGCCGCGGGTTGTGCGTACCGATGACGTTGTCGGCCTTGGTCTTCTTGAAGCGCTTGATCGGGCTGTCCTCGAACACCGCATCGAGCACCTCGAGCACCTTCTTGTCCTGCAGGATGCGCGAGTTGCTGCGCTTGGTGAGCAGCCAGAACCACGAGCGCAGGCCGATGCGGTATTCGAAGTGCCGCCCCACGTGGCCCGTGCGCTCGAAGCGCACCGCATGGCCTTGGCAATGGCGTTCGTGCAGGCCGCCTTCGGCATCCTGGAATCCGATCACCACGTCGAAGGCGCGGCCGAGGATGTCCTTGGCGTCGAGCGCACGGTTCTTCGACAGCACGGTGAGTTCGTAGGTCGACGGGCGCGCCAGCGCCTCGTGGCCGACGATGCGCCAGAACATCAGCTCGCCGTTGGTGGGCGAATCGCTTTCGATACGGAACTCGTGATCGGCCATGAATGGCTTTCTCCCGTGGCCGGCGCATGGCGCCGGCGTTTCTCTAGGGCGCGAGCAAAAGAACGAGCGGCTGGCTGGGCACCGTGCGCACGCCCGGGCAGTTGGTGCTGTTCTGCAGCGAAACGCTGGTGAGCCGCGTGGCGGGCATGCCGTTCCACAGCACCGTGAAGGCGCCGGTGAGATGGCGGCTCGGTCCCATCACGGTGCCCGATGCGACGCCCAGCAGCACGCCGGAGTTGTCGCCATTGGTCATCGGGATCGACGTGCCGAGGTTGTGTGCCGGTGCGCCCATGACCAGGATCGTGGGGCAGTTCGGGATCGCCATCGGCCCCATGGCGATGTTAGGGTACGGCACCGGAATCGGGGATGGCGCGGCGGGCGTGATGCAGACATCGGGAAAGCCCATGTCGGTGCCCATCAGCTGGCAGTTGGCGAACATGCTGTGCTCCGCTTCTTTCTTCTTTCAGCCGAAATGGATCTGCGCGCCGCGTGCCTTGATGAGCTCGCGGCCGTTCACCAGCGTGTGCTCGCCTTCGAGGCGCAGCAGCTGCTTCGCTTCGCACTCGAGGTGCGTGGCGGCCACGCGGTCGATGCCGTCGGTGGTGCGCAGGTAGTGCTTGCTGAAGTGCTGCACCCGGTCCATCACCGACGACAGCACCGACCCCACGAGCTTGAAGCTGGTCGCAACGACGCTGAGCTGGCGTCCCACGATGTCGGCGGTGTCCGTGGCCACGCGCGTCTTCTGCGTGGCGACTTCGAGTTCGTCCGACTGCACGGCGACGCGCGCCGCCGCCAGTTCGAGCGCGCCGCCTTCCACGGCGATGCGCATGTGGCTGGGGCAGCTCACGACATTGGGCGTGCCCTTCCTCGCGCTGCAGCACCGCCATGATCCAGACCTCGTCGGGCGCGATGCGCAGGCACGCCACGCTATCCCCGGCTGCGGGCTCGAGGAGGCAGCTCGCGGCGCGCGTGGCACGAAGCCGCAGGTCGCCGCTCCTCACGACCGATGCGCCCGAGCCGTCGTCGCCCAGGACGCCCACGCACCATTCGCCGGTGATGGCTCTCCCGGCGCGAGGCTTGCGCACTTGCGCGGGATCGGACTTCTTCATCGTTGCGTTCATGGTGTGTTCCCTTGTCGGTTCGTTCGTTGCGTTCAGGCGGCCTGGGGCTGCCAGCGCTCGGACTCCAGCAGGTCCAGGTCGGATTCGATGGCGCGCGCGCGGTCGCTCATCTGCGCGTTCTCGGTGTTCGCCCCGTGCAGCACGGCGCGCAGCATCGTGGCGCGGCGCAGGTCGGCCGCAGTGAGGTCGGCATGCCGGAAGTCGGCGTAGGTCAGCTCGGCGCCGGTGAAGTTGGCGGCTTGCAACTTCGCGCCCGCGAAGTGCGTCTGGAACAGGTCGCAGCCGCTGAAGTCGGCACCGGGCAACGCCGCATCCGTGAAGATCGCCTGGCGCAGGCGGGCGCCGGAAAAATCGACACCCTTGCCCGTGGCCGCGCAGAAGATCGTCAACGGTGCGATGGCCCCGGCGAACTTCGCACCATCGAGGTTGGCACCCTGGAAGCTGCATTGCTGCAGCATGATGCCGCTGAAGTTCGCGCCGCTGAGGTCGGCCGACGAGAACTGGCAGCCGTCGAGCTTCATGCCCTCGAAAGACATGCCCTTGAGCGAGGTCTTGAAGAACACGTTGCGGTGCATGCGAGCGCCCGTCCATGTCAGGTGGGAGAGATCGCATTCGTTGACCGTGGTGTATTGCCAGCTGGTGTCGTCGGCGCACACGTCGAGCAGCACCGACTGGCTGATCACCGCGGCGTCGAGCCGGGCGCCGCGCAGCACGGCGTGGTCGAGCTTGCAGCGCGCCACGGTGGCCATCGTCATGGCCGTCTGCGCCATCTGTGCATGGGTCAGGTCGCATTCGGTGAACACGGCACCGTGCAGGTTGGCGTCTCGCAAGTCCACGTGGTCGAGCTTGCAGCGGTTGAAGACGGCCTTGCGCAGGTTGGCGCCGGAAGCGATGGCGCCGCGCAGGTCGCACTGGTCGAAGACGGTCTCGCGAAGATCGGCGCTCCGGAAGTCGGCTTCTGCAAAGTTGATGCGCGAGAAGATGCCGCCACCGAGCGACAACCCGGCGTAGCGTCCCTTGGGCATGTCGAGCCCTTCCAGCGTCTCGCCCACGCTGACGGCAATGGCCAACAGATGGGGACTCATGCGACCGCCTGCTGTTCTGGCGTGAGCCGCGGCCAGGTGCGCGCGCGCTTGAGCAAGGCGCCGTCGAATCGGGTCGACCCGTCCAGCCGCACCCGGCCAAGGTCGGCGCCGAAGAGATTGCTGCGCCGCAGGTCGGCCCCGCGCAGGTCCGCCGACTGGAAGATGGCGCCGCTGAAGTCCACGCCGGACAGCAGGGCGTTGGTGCAGACCGCCTTGCGCATCAGCGCTCCCTTGGCGCTTGCAAGACGCAGGTCGGCCCCTTGGAGCCCCGCTTCGCAGAGGTTGGCCCCATCGAGCACCGCACGCACCAGCCTGGCGCCGCGCATGTCGGACGCACCGAAGTTGAAATTGCGCAGGTTGGCCTGGCTCATGTCCGCCGCGGCCAGGCTGGAACCCTTGACCGCCACGGCGCCGGTGCATTGCGCTGCCATCATCCGCGCGCCGTCGAGCTTGCTGGTCGCGAAGGTCGCGTTCTCCAGTTTGGCGCCATGCATGTCGACGCCCGAGAGGTCCGACTCGATGAAGTTGCAGACGGACAGGTCCGCCTCCGGCCAGCGCATGCCCTTGAGATCGAGCTTGTAGAAGACCTGCCCGCTGAGCGTGGCGCCGGTCCAGTCGGCGTCGCCCCAGGTGGTCTCCAGCAGATTGGCTTTGGCGAAGTTCGCGTGGCGCATCTGCGTGCCGGCAAATGCGCAGCGCATCAGCACCGCGTCGGAAAAATCCGACCCGTCGAAGACACCGCGTGCCAGCACCGCCTTGCCAAGGTTGGCCTTGCTGAAACGGGCACCGAAGGCGATCACGCCTTCGAGATTGGCATGGGCCAGCACGGCACCCGCGAGGTTGGCACCGGAGAGGTTGGCATTGCGCAAGTCCGCGCTTTCGAGCCACGCGCCTTCGAAGTTCACTTCCCGCAGATCGAGTCCGGAAAAATCGGCGCCGGTGAAATCGATGCCCGCAAAGAACTTGATGCCGGCCGCCACCGCGCGCGCCATTTCGTCCCGCAGCTTGGCGGCCTCGCCGGCCGGCATGGCAAAGGCCGGCGGCTGCATGTGCGCGGACTGGAGATATCCCGCGCGATGCGCGTCCTCGATGCGGCACAGCTTCGGGAAGAGCGGCGCGAGGTCGAGCGGCCGGGTGCCCACGGCCAGTTGCGCGCGCATCTCGGCCATGTGCCTGTCCGGGTCGTACCTGGGTGGGCCGCGGTGCTGCGCCTTCGCGATATCGATCTTGTGCGCCTCCGACATCGCCATCGCCCGCTCGATGGCCGTCACGGCGTCCTCGACCGCCGCCCACTGCTGGGCCTCGGCTTCCTTCATCTTCTTCTCGAGGTAGGGCGGCAGCTCGTCGCCGACCGGTACCTTTTCGCGCGGAGGCATGCGGATGCCCAATGCGTCCGGGTCCTTGCCCATGGCGATGACTTTCTCGCGCGCGAACGCGACGTCCATCTCGGCGCGGCGGTATTGGGCCTCGCCTTGCAGGCCTTGCGTGCCGAAGGGCGCCTTCGCGGCTTCCACATCCGGATCGAGCGTGCTCACGCCTTCCGGCAGCAGGTCGCTGTCGACGATGGCGTAGATCGGGCCCATCTTCGGATCGGCGCGCTTGGCGGCGGCATCGAGGTAGTGGGCATCTGGCCGCACCTCGCCGGCCCGCTCGACCGCGCCCATGAGACTGACCACGTCGGAGCCATCGTCCGTGCCGACCTCCGCCAGTCCCTGGAAGATCGCAATGCAGCGCTCCGCATGCGGGAAGAACCACACGGTGGTCAGCCGCAGCGGAACCTCGCGCACCTTGGGCTCGCCGGCCACCATCCTGTAGCCTACGAAAACACGTGCACGCATGCCCGGCAGCCGGCCTTCGATCATGCGCTTCTCGGGGTGCATGTTCTCGAACGAGAAGGGCTCGTCGCCGGCGAGCGGGCCGCCCATCCACTGATCGGCCGGCGCAAGATTGAAGTAGCGCCAGTCGGTGTCCGGGGCGAAACCCGGTGCGTGCTGCTTCAGGTAGTCGGCGTCGTAGGTGCCGCGGTATTGCACGCGCTGCGGATGCATCAGGTCCAGCGCACCCATGCCGGCCGGCGCAATGGCCTGGTCGGGCCGCAGCAGGCGGTCGTGCGGCAGTTCAATGTTCGGCAGCCACGCCACGCCATCGATCTTCTGGCGGCCGCGGCCGCCGGTGTTGGACGGGAAGTCCGCTCCGCCGTAGGCCCTGGACCAGTCCAGCGGCATCTCCGCGAACGGCTGGGCCGGGCTCGGCCGCGCGCCGTCCCAGTGGCGGTCACCCAGCACGAGCAGCGTCTTTTCCTTCGTGCCGAAGCGGGCCCGCACGGCACAGCCATTGGGGCGATCGGGCGGCGGAAACGCCTTGCCGTGCACCAGGAATTCGGGCGTGAGCTTGGCCACGCCTTCGTCGATCAGCGGCTGGGCCATCTCCTTGGAAAGAAAGGACCACATGGACTGTTCGGCCCACAGCGTGCCGCGCTCGCCCTGCGCGAATGGCAGGTGCAGGCAGGCGCTGATGCTCAGGCCGAAGCGCTTGCGGAACTCGATGGGGCGCGTCGACAGGCCGAGCGCCTGGGGTTTCAGGACTTGCATGGTCGCTCGATGACGTTCTCTATTCCGAGTCGTCGTTCGGCGGCACACCGCCGTCCAGCGAATCGGAAGGTGGCGGTGGCGGTGGCGGTGGCGGTGGCGGTGGCGGTGCCGGCGGCGGCGGCGGTGGCGGTGCCGGCGGCGGCGGCGGTGGCGGTGGCGGTGGTGGCGGCGGTGGCGCAGGTGGCGAGGGGCTCCACTCCTGCGTCGGTTCTGCCGGTGCGCCCACACCGGACGGCGGTGGTGGTGGCGGCGGTGGCGGCGGCGGCGCCGCGCTGCCGTCCGAATTGACAGACTCGTCGGCCGCGAGGCGTTCTCCGCCGGTCCCGATGCCGGCGGCGCCGAGCCCGCCGACGATCAGTTCGCCGGCGGCGATCGCGACCGTCCCGATCACCGGGACGCTGCCGATCACACCTTCCATGCGCCGGTTGCGCGTGATGCCGGCGAGCGACCTCAGCCGCCCCGCGAGTCCCGGCAGGTGCGCAGCATCGGCTTCATTGGCTGCGTTCTCGAGTGCATTGGCGGCATCGGCATATTGCTTGAACGTTGCGGCGAGGTCCGCATCGGCGCTGGCCAGGCCCGCGACCGCGCCAAGCGCGCCGGCCACCGCGGCACCGCCGGCGCCCCCGGCGCCCGCGCCCGGCGTGAAGGTGTGCAGCGCCGCCTGTTCCACGTCCATCGGGAAAGCCTGGATCTCGGGCGCCACGCCGGACGACAGCTTGACCCCCAGTGCGGTGTCGATCGCCACGCCGCCGAAATTGGAGATCGCGATGGCGAGCGCGTTGTCGATGCTCATGCCCATGAAGGTCGAGCGCGCAATGCCCAGGTTGGCTTCGCTGTTGGTGCCGATGTAGCCGCTCGTGTTGGGCCCGAGGATCGTCGTGTTGGATCCGACCGAGGTGGCATCGATGCTTCCCACCGCCATCATCTCGATGCCGGTGTTGCTCATCAGCTTGATCTTGTTGGCCATCAGGTGCAGCGGCCCGGTGGGCACCGTGATGTACTTGGAGCTTGCCCCCGTGACCATCCAGTCGATGTGGCCGGCCTCGAAGCTCATGTTCGCGGCCTTGTAGGTCAGGTTGCCGCTGACGGTGACCGTCTGGTTGCCGATGACGGTGCGGGTCTCGCCGGCGCGCGAGGTGTCGGTGCGCGCGCCCGTCACGTCGGTCTTGTGGGTGCCGCCCACCGTGAGCGAATCGTTCGCATCGACGAAGGTGTCGCGGTTGCCCACCACCTGGTTGTTCTGCTTGCCCTTGACCGTGTTCTTCTGGTCGACCGCCACCATGTTGGTGTCGTTGCGCGTCACCGTGCTCTTGCGGTCGCGGTCCACGTGGTTCGTCTGGTCGCGCTTGACGGTGACCGACTGGTCGCGGTCCACGGTCGTCGAATCGTCCAGCTCCACGCTGCGGCTCATGTTCCGCTCGGCGTGGATGTTGATGTTCTCCTCGCCCTTCTTGTCCTCGAACATGATCTCGTTGTAGTTCGAGGAGCCGCCGCCCGGCGTGGAGCGGGTCTTGAAGCCGCTTTGCGAGGGCGACTTGTACGGAATCGGCTGGTCGTCGTTGTAGACGCGGCCCACGATGATCGGGCGGTCCGGGTCGCCGTTCAGGAAGTCGACGATCACTTCCTGCCCGATGCGCGGGATGAAGTAGCCGCCCCACCCCTTGCCGGCCCAGGGCTGCGACACGCGCACCCAGCAGGTCGACTTCTCGTTGCTCTCGTCGTAGCGGTCCCAGTGGAAGTGCACCTTCACGCGGCCATGGTCGTCCACGTGGTACTCGTCGCCCTTGGGGCCCACCACGATGGCGATCTGCGGGCCGGGCATGGTCACGCGCGGCGTGAGGCGCGGCGCGCGGTACGGCCGGTCCACCGGGATCACGGTCAGGAGGAACGCACTGGTTCCGGGCTGCGCGGTGTGCAGCGTGGGCGTGCTTGCGATCAGCTCTTCGAGCACCTGCAGCGTGTCGGCGTTCACCGCATCGTCGTGCAGCGCCTCGGAAAGCGCCGTGTAGATCGGCTGCTCGACGGCGCTGCCCGCCACGCTTTCGTAGCCGGGGTGGCTGGCCATGAAGGTGCAGGCGGCGATGATGTAGTCGCCGTCGCGCGCGCCGTCCGGGTCGCCTTCGAACTTGAAGCTGCGTCCCGCGGCCACGTCGGGCCAGTTGGTCAGCGCCCAATGGCGGTCGCGGTGCGCGTTGAGTTCGTCGCCGCGCAGCTTGGCGCGGTTCTCGGCATCGTCGCCCGTGAAGTAGCCACCGGGAAACTCGAACACCTCGAGGCCGGCGAGCTCGTGGTCGTCGGACACGTCGATGGCCGCGCCCAGCTTCTTCTTGATGGCCTTGAAATCGCTGTCGCGCGAATCCTGCTTGCCGGTATGGAAGTGGCGTGCGCTGACCCAGCGCGAAATCTCGTTGTAGCGCGCCTCGCTCGCATCGGTTCCCGCATGGCGCAGCGTGCCCTCCACGGGCAGCTTCTCGTGCGCCATGTCGCTCGCGTCGGACAGATGCATGGTGCCCGGCGCATCGTGCGCGTCGAACCAGTAGTAGATGCCTTCGTCCTCGAGCAGCCGCGAGATGAACTGGTAGTCGCTCTCCTGGTGCTGCACGCAATAGCGCCGCGGGTTGTGCGTGCCGATCACGTTGTCGGCCTTGGTCTTCTTGAAGCGCTTGATCGGGCTGTCCTCGAACACCGCATCGATCACGTCGAGCACCGGCTTTTCCTGCAGGATGCGCGAGTTGGCGCGCTTGGTGAGCAGCCAGAACCACGAGCGCAGCGTGATGCGGTACTCGAAGTGGCGGCCCACGTGCCCCGCGCGAACGAAGCGCACGGCATGGCCCTGGCAGTGCCGCTCGTGCATGCCACCGTCCTTGTCCTGGAACTCGATGACCACGTCGAAGGCCCGCCCGAGAATGTCCTTGGCGTCCAGCGCCCTGTTCTTCGACAGCACCGTGAGCTCGTAGGCCGAAGGCCGCGCGAGCGCCTCGTGGCCGACGATGCGCCAGAACATCAGCTCCTTGTTCGCCGGTGAATCGCTCTCGATGCGGAACTCGTGGTCAGCCATGTCGGGTGTCTCTGGGTGAAAGCCTCAATCGAAGGCGTAGGTGAAGTCGGCGTCTTTCACGTCGAGCGCCACGCGGCGGATCTCGCCGCCGGAAGCCAACCTCTGCAGGTACTCGACCGAGATGGTCGGCAGCACCGTGTTGGTCAGGATCGCGTCGATCACGCGGCCACCGGACTCCGGGTCCTGGCAGCGCGCCACCACCTGGTCGACCACCGCCTCGCTGTACTCGAAGGGCACGCCATGGTTGGTCTCCACGCGCTTCTTGATGCGGCCCAGCTGCAGCCGCACGATCTTCTTCATCATGTCGGGCGACAGCGGGTAGTAGGGGATGGTGACGATGCGGCCCAGCAGCGCGGGCGGGAACACCTTCATGAGCGGCGCCTTGAGCGCATCGGCCAGCGCGTTGGAATCGGGCAGCAGCTCGGGGTCGCGGCACATGCTCATGACCAGCTCGCTGCCGGCATTGGTGGTGAGCAGGATGATCGTGTTCTTGAAGTCGATCATGCGGCCCTCGCCGTCTTCCATCCAGCCCTTGTCGAAGACCTGGAAGAAGATCTCGTGCACGTCGGGGTGGGCCTTTTCCACCTCGTCGAGCAGCACCACGCTGTAGGGGCGCCGGCGCACGGCCTCGGTCAGGATGCCGCCCTCGCCGTAGCCCACGTAGCCGGGCGGCGCGCCCTTGAGCGTGGAGACCGTGTGCGCTTCCTGGAACTCGCTCATGTTGATGGTGATGATGTTCTGCTCGCCGCCATAGAGCGCCTCGGCCAGCGCCAGCGCGGTCTCGGTCTTGCCGACGCCCGAGGTGCCGCAGAGCATGAACACGCCGATGGGTTTTTGCGGGTTGTCCAGCCGCGCGCGCGAGGTCTGGATGCGGCGCGCGATCATTTCGAGGCCATGCTTCTGGCCGATGACGCGCATGTTCAGCGTGTCGGCGAGCTTGAGCACCGCCTCGACCTCGTTCTTCACCATGCGGCCGACCGGAATGCCGGTCCAGTCCGCGACCACCGAGGCCACGGCCTGTTCGTCGACCGACGGAAGGATCAGTGGTGACTCGCCCTGCACCGCGTGGATCTTGGCCTGCAACGCATGCAGTTCTTCAAGCAGCGCTGCGCGGTCTTCGCTCCCTGCCGCGCCGGCGGAGGGTTGGGGTGGGGGCACGTCGGCCTTCGCATTGCCCTCTGCGGAAGCGGTGTCCACCGGCTTGCTTCCCGCACGCAACTTGCTGCGCAATTCGAGCAACCTGTCGACCAGCCCTTTTTCCTCCTGCCAGCGCGCATTCAAGCCTTCGAGCTGCAGCTTCGATTCGGCCAGCAGCGCCTCCACCTGCGCCGAGCGCTTGGTCACGTCGATGCCGATGGTGGCCTCGCGGCCGATGATCTCCTGCTCGACCGTCAGGCCCTCGATGCGCCGCATGCAGTCCTCCACCTCGGGCGGCGTGGCGTGCTGCGACACGGCCACGCGGGCGCAGGCGGTGTCCAGCAGGCTCACGGCCTTGTCCGGCAGCTGGCGCGCGGGAATGTAGCGGTGCGACAGTTTCACGGCCGCCTCGATGGCCTCGTCGAGCAGCTGCACGCGGTGGTGCTTCTCCAGCACGCTGGCCACGCCGCGCAGCATCAGGATGGCCTTCACCTCGTCGGGCTCGGGCACCTGCACGACCTGGAAGCGCCGCGTGAGCGCCGGGTCCTTCTCGATGTACTTCTTGTACTCGGCCCAGGTGGTCGCGCCGATGGTGCGCAGGTTGCCGCGCGCCAAGGCGGGCTTCAGCAGGTTGGCCGCATCGCCGGTGCCGGCCGCGCCGCCCGCGCCCACCAGCGTGTGGATCTCGTCGATGAACAGGATGATGGGCGTGGGCGAGCTCTGCACCTCGTCGATCACCTGGCGCAGCCGCTGCTCGAACTCGCCCTTCATGCTCGCACCCGCCTGCAACAGGCCGATGTCGAGCGTGAGCAGCTTCACGTCCTTCAACTGCGGCGGCACGTCGCCGCGCGCCAGGCGCTGCGCGAAGCCTTCCACCACCGCGGTCTTGCCGACGCCCGCCTCACCCGTCAACAGCGGGTTGTTCTGGCGGCGCCGCATCAGGATGTCGACGATCTGGCGGATTTCCTCGTCCCGCCCGGTCACCGGATCCATCTCCCCCTTCTTCGCCTTCTCGGTCAGGTCGACAGCAAATTTTTTCAGGGCATCGCCCTTGCCCATGGCGGCGGGCGCCATGGCGCCGGAGTCTTCGCCCGGTGCACCGCTGCCCATGCCGGTGCCATCCTGCGCGCGCATCTGCGATTCGGGCGAAGGGTCGCAGATCTTCACGAAGTTGTCGGCCAGGTCCTCGACCTTCACCTTCTCGAACTGCTTCGACAAGCCGAACAGCGGGTTGCGCAGGCTCTGCGTCTTCAGCATGCCGACCAGGATGTAGCCGGTGCGCACCTGCGCCTCGCCGAACTGCAGCGTGGCGTAGGTCCAGGCGCGCTCGATGGCGTTCTCGATGTGCGGGGAAAAGTCGCTGATGGCGGTGGCGCCGCGCGGCAGCCGGTCGAGCGCGGCCGTGATGTCCTTGGCGATGACCGACACATCCAGGCCGTAGTGCTGGATCACGCGGTGCAGGTCGGAGTCCTGCGCCTGCAGCAGCTGAGCGAACCAATGCTCCAGCTCCACGTACGGGTTGCCGCGCATCTTGCAGAACACGGTGGCGCCTTCGATGGCCTTGTAGGCCAGCGAGTTGAGCTTGCCAAAAAGGGCGGTGCGGCTGATTTCACTCATGGAAGACTCCGTATCTGTTGAAGACGATTCATGCCGGTAAATTTGAAGTTCGGTGATCCGTGTCCGGCGTCAATGCGCGGAAAGCCTTGCGCTGGCCAGCCACCCCTGCACGTCCTGCCCCGCTTCGCGGCGCGGAACGATCGGCTCGATGCGCACGGCACCGAAACCGGCAGTCGCAAGACAGGCCTCGACATGCGCAGCCGCATGGCGGTAGCGGCCGCTGCCCTCGATCCTGAAGTCGTCCCGGCCCCCGACCATGGCCTCGACCGTGAACACCACGCCGCCTTCCGGACGCAGCGCACGCGCGGCTGCCGCCAGCACCTCGTGGAGGTCGCCGAAGTAGCACAGCGTGTCGGCCGATGCCACCAGGTCGAAGTGGGCGGGCTGGGTGCGCAGGTAATGAGTGAGCTCGGCCTTGTGCAGCACGTCGTAGCCGCCGCGCTGCTCCGCGCGCTGCAGCATGCCGACCGACAGGTCGCAGCCAGCCAGGTGCGCGGCCCAGGGCCGCAGCAGCGGGGCGCAGAGTCCGGTGCCGCAGCCGGCATCGACCACGGCCAGATGCGCGGACGGCGGGCCATACATGTCCTGCACCGCGCGCGCCACCAGTTCGGGTGCGCGGTAGTGCAGCTTCTCCAGGCTCGCGTCGAAGCTTCCGGCGTAGCTGTCGAACAACGTCTCCACATAGCCGTCGCTGGCCCGCGGGGGCGCATGCCCCTCGCAGGCGGCCAGCAGATGCGCGACCACGGGATTGCCTCGGATCTTCGGCCAGCCACTCCCGGTACATGCAGATGGCCTGCTCGTTCTCGCGGAGCAGCTCCAGCGCGCGAATCACCTTCGAGCGCGCGCCCAGGTTGCGCGGCTGCAGCAGCACCGCACGGCTGTTGGCGATGACGCTCTCCTGGATGCGCCCCTGCTCCATCAGCGCGATCGACAGGTTGTACCAGGCCTCGCTGAATTCCGGCCGCAGCTCGAGCGCGCGGCGGCTGACACGCTCGGCGGCCTGCCAGTGGCCTTTCCTGCATTCGAGCGATGCAATGTTGCTCAACGCATCGGCACCTTCATCGCCTTCTTTCGCGAAGGAGATGCTGTTGTGGTAGGCAAGCATCGCGTCGTCGATGCGGCCGGTCTCGACCAGCAGGTTGCCCAGGTTGTTCCAGGCGCCGCTCTGCGCGGGTTGCAGCGTGAGCGACCGCCCGATCAACGCGATGCTCTCGTTGCTGCGGCCTTGCGCATGGCGCAGCAGGCCCTGGTAGTGCAGGGCGTCGGGGTCGTCCGGCCCGGCGTCCAGGATGCGGTCGAGCAATTCGCTCGCCGCTTCCAGCTCCTGTGCCTTGATCAGGGCCGCGGCTTGCGCCAGCGCGGCCGCATGCGCCGTCGTGTCCGGGTGCGCGGGCGTCGTCGTCATGCGGCGGCTCCCACGGTGGCCTGGGCGGCACGGGCGGCCATCGGGCGGCTGCCTATGCGCACGTCCGCCGCATCCTTGGCGCGCGGGCGCTGCCCGAGCCACGCGATCCATCCGAGGCGCGGCGCGTTGCCCTTGGCTTGCCCCAGGCGCGTGGGCGGCACCTGCGCGCCTTGCAGCGCAAGCTGCGCGTCCCACTCGAGCTCGTCGCCGAGCAGCTGCTGCATCCAGCGCTGCAGCACGGGCTGCGCATCGCCGATGGGCAGGAACATGCGGTACTGGTCCAGAGAGAGCGGGCCCACGTGCAGGCGCACGCGGTGCTGCCGGTCCCACGCCCGCGTGCCGAGCATGGCGCCCATGCCCATCGAGCGCGAACTCTCGCCCTGCCCGAGCCGCGTGAGTTCGCCCGCGGGCAGGCTCATCCAGTGGCCGACCCAGCGCTCGAGCGTGACGGGCACGCCGAAGTAGCTGCACAGCACCGATTCCACGCTCTCCGCGTTGTGCACGCGGCGCGCCAGCCAGCCCGAGAAATGGAGCCGCGCGTCGTCGTGGATCTCGTCGCGGCCGATGCGCCCGGGCATGCCCATGCCCACGAGCGCGCCCACCTGCAGCCGGAAGCGGTCTTCGCCCGGACGGTCGAGCGCCACCGCGGGCCGCGACTGGGCCCAGGCACGGTAGAAGTGCAGCGAGAAGCGGTGCAGGAAGCTGTCGAGAAAGGCCAGCCAGGTCGGGTCGCCATGGTTCAGGCTGCGCTCGCGGATGAAGTCGCTCAGGTGCACCGGCAGCGGGCCGTTGGGGCCCACGTAGCTGAAGAAATGCTGGCGCAGGCGCGGCGGCGAATCGGCTGTCGCGGGCTCGAAGCGGCTGAAGCTGGCGGGCGCGAACGACAGCGACGGCTCCTGCCCCACGCGCACCGGCTCGGCGCTCGGCAGCAGCGCGCGGCCCCAGCGCGGCGTGGTGCCGGCCACCGACTCGAGCCGCCGCATCACCGCGAAGTAGTCGAAGGACCAGGGCTCGGCCGACCATGCGCGCAGCGCGCCGTCGACGCGGCCGGCTACAGAATCTGGCGTGTCCCGCACAGCGGCCTCCATCGCATGTTCTCGCCCTTGCCCGCCACGCGCAGCACCGTCTCGACGAAGTGGTTGACCTCCACGTGGCGCGCCAGGTAGCGCGACAGCACGGCACCGAACAGGAAGACGCTGTGCCCGTGGAAGGCGTCCTTGTCGACCTCGACCGTCACCTCGAGCCCGCGTCCGAAGGCGATCGGCCCCTTGAGCGGCAGGCGGCGCGCCACCGGCTTGCTCTTGACCGACAGCAGGCCGCGCACCTGGCCCTGGCGCATCTCGTCGGCGTGCACGGCATAGAGCATCAGGGTTTCGCGCAGCGCCGCGGCGCCCTGCTCCGGCGTGCTGTCGGAAATGGAAAGGTAGTTGAGCGCCAGGTGGTCGAGCACGCGCCATCCGAGGCCCTGGCTCACCACCGGCGACACCGGCCGCGACGGTCCGCGCACCATGCGCACGCGCTGCGCCGGGAACGAGTCGATGCAGTCGAAGTCATTTTCGCGGCCGAGCGGCATCAGGAGCGGCAGGTCGCGGTTGGTGCACAGCGCGGACACCGCCAGCTGCCGCAGCGCGGCCGAATAGGGCGCCTGCTGCGGATCGACGATCTGCATGTAGACCTCGGAGCCGATGTGGCTGCTGCGATGGCCTTCGGTGCGCTGCCGCACCGACAGCATGCGCGGATCGCGCGTGGTCGTGAAGTAGGCCGGGTGGCTGTGCCGCGTGCCGTGGAAGGCCGAATAGAAGGGCCGGAACAGCTGCTCGGCCGCTGCCGCGTCCGCGCCGGGCGCGCCGTGGCCGACGACCTCGGTCACCGTGTGCACCTCGAAATCCTGCGGGCGCGTGCGGTCGGGCACCAGGTGGAACTGGCTCACGCCCTCGGTCAGCGGCACGCGGTCGAGCCGCTTGTTGAACAGGTTGACGATCGGCACGCAGTGCAGCTGCACGTTGTCCACCCCCACGAGCTTTTCGAGCGCCGCATCGCCGCGCGAAAAAAGCAGCACCAGTTCCAGGTCGGACACCGGCATGGTGGACAGCAGCGCCTGCAGCCCCGAGATCCGAAGGAACTGGAAGCGCTGCGGAAACGCGAAGTACTCCTGCAGCAGCCGGAAGCCCGAGAAGCCCGTGGCCGTGACGGGCAGCAGCGCCTCGTCGTCCTCGAAGCCCACGGCGCCGATGGCGCTTGCGGGCAGGCTGCGCGCCTCGCCCTGCAATGCGCCGGTGGGCGACAGCGGCCGCACCATCACGCCGATGGGCTGGCCCAGTGCGCATTCGTGCAGCTGCCAGGCCACGTCTTCGGCACCCCCCAGGTGCATCACCAGCTCGTCGATCGCGATCTGGTTGAACTTGAGGCCGGCGGTGGCATGCAGCCCGATGCGCAGGCCTCCGCGGATGGCACGCGATTGCGGGTGCGTGTTGAGCGGCAGGTCCGGCGCATAGGTGAAGTACTGCGCGCGCTGCACCTCGATGGGCCAGAGCCGCAGTGCACCTGCGGTGCGGAACTCGCAATGCGTGTTCTGCCCCACGGCCTGGCGCGCGCGCAGCCCGCTGCCGCGCGGCAGCGTGGGACCGGTGGCCAGGTTGGCGTCGTCGGGGTCGTGCGCGAACGAGGCCACGGCCATGGCCGGCGTGGGCGCAAGGAAGTTGGGATAGACGATGTCGAGCAGGTGGCCCGTGAAGCGCGGGTACTCGGCATCGAGCTTCAGATTGACGCGCGCCGACAGGAACGCCGTGGCCTCGATCAGCCGCTCCACATACGGGTCGGCGACCTCCTGGCCCTCGATGCCCAGGCGGTGCGCGATCTTGGGAAACGCGCGCGCGAACTCCGAGGAGCTCTCGCGAAAGTAGCGCAGCTCCTGCTCGTAGAGGTTCAGCAACCGGGGGTCCACGGCATCACTCCAGGAAAGGCCGCACGCTCATGAGCGCTGCGCCATGTCCACGATCTCGATCCGGCCTTCTTCCAGGTCGACGCGGCTGCGCATCAGGAACTCGAGCGGCACGGGCTGCGCCCACAGCATCCCGCGGATCTGCAGGCCAATGCTGTTGTGGGAGTCCAGTGCGGAGCCTTCCATGACGAGTTCGACTTCGAGGGTTCGGGGCAGGATGCGGGGCTCGAACTGCAGGATCGCGTTCTTCAAAGCCTGTTCCATGCTGACACGCTGCACCGACGAGGTGAACTGGCCAGACAGCATAGGCAATCCGTAATTGATGACGGAGCGCGCGGCGTGGGGGTATTGCCTGTCGTCCATCGCCAGGCCGTAGCCGGTGGCGTTGAAGAGCCAGCTCAGGTCGCGCAGCACGGCCTGGCGCAGCGCCTGCTTGGTCAGCGTGCGCTTCTCGTCGCTCTCGCGCTTCTCGTCGGGCGCATGGTCCACCAGCCGGTCGAGCAGCGACGGCTGAAGGCGCTCCTGGGCCGTGAGCTCAACCACCGTGGCCGCCCTGTTCCGCTGCGCCCTCCTCGATCGGCTGCGCCACCGCGTTGAAGAGGATCTCGCGCACGTCCATGAGCGCGTACTCGCCCGCATCGCTGCCGAGCACGCGCTGGCCACAGCCGGCCCAGACCTCTGGGCGCAGTTCGCGCCACTCGGTCTTGCGCGCGAGCAGCAGTTCGCCATCCTGGCTTTTCTCGGTGCCTTCGTAGCGGGTGGGAATGAGCGCCAGCGTCTCGCCGCCGTTCTCCAGGAGCAGGTGCGCGGGCATCCAAACGCAGTCGCGCAGGTCTTCCGGCGCTTCGATCTTGATGTGCGCGAGCCGCGCATAGGGAATCCAGTAGTACTTGCCGTTGACGAAGGCCTCGAGCACGGGGCCCAGCCGCATGTCGGCATCGGCCAGCCATTCGAAAGGCACGCCGTCGATGGTGCCGCCGATGGCGGGTGCGGCATCGAAGGCACGCTGGCGCAGGTCTTCGGCCAGGTCGAGCTCGCCGCGGCCCTGGCGCAGCAGCGATTCGATCAGCAGTGCCAGCCATTCGTCCGGCTGGCCGAAGATCATGGGCGTGCGCGTGCCGGCAAACACCTCGGCGCGCAGGCCCTCGCAGCGCACGGCCTCGCCGTAGACCTGCTTCATGGGAACGGCGAGCGCGTCGAGCTCGGCCGCGACGGTCAGCTGGTTGAGCGCGCGCTCCCACTGGCCCAGCACGCACAGCAGCTGCGCCATGAAGACGCGCTGCTTGCTGTCGGCGGGCTTGGCGCGGACCTCGTCGCTCAGCGCCTTGAGCGCAGCGACCGGGTCGGAGGACTTGATGAGTTCGGCAGAGGTGCTCATGGGTTTCTCCGTTCGGTCCGCTTCAGTTGCCGGTGAAAGTGCAGGTGCGCACTGCGCCGCGCGCGCCGGTCTTCTGCTGCGGTGCCGAGCGGATCTCCAGCTTGGTGTAGTGGAAGAAGACGATGTCGCACGGCCGCTTGGGCGTGCCGCCGGTGACGATGGCGTGGCAGTCGACCCGCGCGCCCTCGAGCACGAACTCCAGGTGCGACTGCAGGTCCTTGGAGCTGTCGCCGCCGGCCTTGAAGACCGACACCGTGACCTTGAGATCGTTTTCCTGGTTCTTCAGCAGGCTGGCGATGGAGGCGGTGGCGGCGTCGCAGTCGCGCACGACGATGAACGAGTAGCTGCGCAGCTTGCCCTTGGTCGAGCCCGGCGGAATGGCGACGTCGGACTTGTACGAGTAGCCGCCGATGTCCATGCGCTGCTTGCCGTCCTCGTAGGTGCGCACCGACTCGCCCTCGATCGGCGTGCCCTTGCTCTCGATCATCATCGAGAAGTCGTTGCCCGATTCGCCCGACAGGTAGTCGAGCAGCCGCAGGGCCTCGTCGGGGTCCAGTCTTCCATCGTAGGTCCAGCTCATGTCGATCTCCTGAGAACAAAAAAGCAGTTACTTGGCGGGCGGCGCATCGCCCGCCCAATGCACCATGGCGGCAAAGGTCTGGCGGGCCTTGCCTTCGGACAGTTGCCCGCGCACGCGCACCTCGGGCGCGCCCGCATCGCTCGGCCCCGCCCCGAAGAGGCGCGGGCTGGTGTAGGGGCTGGCGGTGGAAGCCAGCACGAGCAGGCGGCCGCCGGGCGCCTCGAACCAGGGCAGCTCGAAGCGCTTGGCGGCGGGCGCACCCGGCGTGCCGCGCTCGAAGCGGTTGGTCTCGCCCGGGTCGTCGGGGTAGACCGCGCGCAAGCCGCCCTGCGCGTCCACGCCCACCACCACCATGTCGATCGAATGGCCGCTGGCGTTGCGCACGCTGAGCGCGGCGCGCTCGCCCGCGCGCAGCGGCAGGAGCGATGCGCCCGCCCGCTGCACCGGTTCGCTGCGCACCAGGCGCTCGCCGCTCCAGATCTCCAGGACGGCCTCGAGCCCCTCGACCTGCGCACTGCCGCCAGTGCCGAGCGCGGCGAGCTGGGTCCACCACTTCAGGCGGGCCAGGGCTTCGAGCCGGCGGCGCAGCCCGGCCTGGTCGGGCACCACCTGCGCCGAGGCCTCTGAGCCGCTGCGCAGCGCGGGCGACAGCACCTCGATGCGCAGGCCGGCCGCGCCGAGGTCGGTCCAGCGCACGTCGGCCGGTGCCTCGCCGGGTGCATTGCCGGCCACCGCGGCGACCGACGCCGGGTAGTCCAGGCTCATGCGCGGCGGCAGTGCGCCCTTGTCGCCGCGCACGCGCAACGCGAGCGCGGGCGGCGGCGCCAGCGCAGAAGCGCTCCACGACGCGGCGCCCGAAAGCGCGCGCAGTGCGGGCGGCACGGCCACGCGCGCGGAATCGATGTCGGCCTGCAGCAGCCGCGCCTTTTCGCTGCGCACGGTGCCGTCTTCCATCGTGGCGGTGAGCCGCAGCTCTTGCTGCGGCTGGAGCCCGTCGATCAGCCCCGCCTGCAGCACGAGGGTGTCGCCGCTGCGCTGCGCGCGCCACACCGGCCGCGTCGAGGCCGCCACGTCGCTGTTGGCGAACAGCTGCGCATCGAGGTTGCCTTCGGCCACCGGCGACGGCAGCTCGCGGGTGGGGAAGCGCTGCGCGAGCTCGTCGATGACCGGTGGATAGAAGGAGAGCACGCCGTCGAAAAGCTCGCGCCAGGTGGCGGGCCGGCGCTCGAGCGCGCCCACCACGGCCCAGGTGAGCAGGCCCTGCGGCTGCGCGCCGCGGCTCTTGCGCGGAAGGCGGAGCTCGGGCGTGATCTGGTGGCTCTCCGATGCGAAGAAGGCCACGTAGCGTGCCCGCGCCACGCGTTCCGATGCCGGCGGTGTGGCCGGCACGGCGGCCTCGGCGGTGGCCTGCGGCAGCGCGCCGCGCAACTGCGCGGCACGCAGTCCGCGCCAGCGCACTTCGTCGTCTGGCGGGCCTTCGGCGGTGCCGCCGGCGGCGGCCTGGGTGCTGCGCGTCATCGAGGTGGCGGCGCAGGTGTCGAACACCGACCACACGAACACATTGCGCGCGAGAAAGGCCTGCACCCAGGCGTCGAAGTCCACGTCGCGCACGCCGCCGGCGAGCGCCGTGTCCACGCCCACCGCGCCGCGCACGTCGCGCGCGAGGAAGTTCTCGGCCAGGCCGTCGGGCTCCTGGTAGCGCTTGCCGGCGTCGCGCCAGCGCGCGCCATGGCCTGAGAAATACAGCAGCACGAAGTCGCCGCTCCTGGATTGCGCGAGCAGCCGGCCGAGCGCCTCGTGGATGGCGCGCGATTCGGGCAGCGCCGCGCCGCCCACGCCGTCGGCCAGCACGGTGATGTCGGGTGCCGCGAAGCCCTGCTTCAGCAGCGCATCGCGCATCAGCATCACATCGTTGCGCGGCGCCTGCAGCCAGAGCGACTGCGGTTGGTTGACGAGTTCGGAAACGCCGACGAGCAGGGCGCGCTGGGCGGCGAAGACGGCGTTGCCGGCGAGCAGCAGCGCGAGGGACAACAGCAGCTGCAAGAAGCGTGTGGCTCCTTCCCCCGCTGGGAGAAGGCGGGCATGGGGGCGGGCAGCGCGCCCGATGGATGCGCCGCTTGCCCCCGCCCCTGCCCTCCCCCCGGGGGGGAGGGAGAGAAACGCAGGCGCCATGAACATCATGGGCGCTCCGTGGCCGGCCCCGCCGACTGCACCAGCGCCGAAGCCGCGAGCACCGCCTGGGCTTGCGCCGGATCGGGCACACGCAAGCGCCACGCACCCTGCGTGCCGGGTCCGCCCAGCACCTCGGCCGAGACCGATTGCAGGAGCCGGTCGGCTTCGTCGATGCGCACGCCATCCTTCCAGCGCACGACCAGGTTCGCCTGTGGGGCCGAAGGAGTGGCGGGCACGGCGCGAAAGCGCACGTCGTCGTCGTCGCCGCTGCGGTGGCCCGGAAGGCCGACGTTCTGCACCACCACGACCAGCGCGAGCACCGCGAACGCGGGCCGCACCCAGCCTTCGGCGCCGAACCAGCGGCGGATGCTGCCCCACCAGCCGCCCTCGGGCCTGGGCTGCGGCTTCGCGGGCGGTGCGCCGGCGTCCACGGGCGCACGGCCAGCACCCGGCAGCAAGGACGTGCCCAGCTGCGATGCGGCATCGCGGTAGATCGCCTGGTAGTCGGCGCGCGGGTCTTCCTTGCCGAGCGGCGTTCCCGAAAGCACCGGGAACACGCCGCCCACGGTGCGCAATGCGATGCGCCCGGGTTCGGGCGCGATGGCCAGCGGGACTTGCGCGGCCCATTCGTCGTGCACCGCGCGGATCGCGGCCAGCCGCGTGGCCGAGACCTCGCCGAGCACGCGCGCGCACAGCTGGGGGCTGGGTTCGAGCGTGAGCACGTTCCAGGCCTGGATCAATCCGAAGGCGGGCTCGAAGGGCTCGTCGTCGGGTTCGAGCAGGACGTCGTAGGCGCCGGCCCAGTCGGCCTCGCCCGCGGCCATCCAGCCCTGCCATTGGTGGCCGTGGACGCAGCGATCGAGCAGAACGCCGAGCAGGCGGCCTTCGACCACCACGCTGACGAGGCGGCCCGGCGCCCAGCGCGCGTTGAAGGCGCGCTGGGCGACAGCCTCGCGGCGCCGGGCCAATTCGGAGAGCGGAAGCACGAGATCGAGCACCGCGCGCGGCGGCGCGGCGGCGGTACGGGCGGCAGCGCCCGGCACGGCGACGACGGCTTCGCCGCCGAAGGCGCCGGGCGCCGCGGGGACGTTGCCGTCGAACGCACTTCGGATCACGCTGAGAGGGGGCCAGAGGTCGGTGTGCATGGCGGTCTGTTCCTGAATGGCTATGTCTTCAGGCATAAGACGCTTCAGCACCGAGGATTTTGAAAACCTGCAGGATCGCGGCCATGTTCCCGGGCTCGATGGCGATGCCCAGCGTCTGCTGGATCCAGCCGCCGATGCGGGTCCTCGCGTAGTCGGCGGTGAGGCCTTCGCGCTTGTGCACCAGGCCCAGCCGGCCCGCGCGGTAGTGGTAGGAGGCGATGGCATGGCGCGACGCGATGCCCGAGAGGCCGCCCTCGGCCTCCTTGCCGAAGCCTTCGCACAGCAGGATGCGTTCGGGCTCGGGCAGCTCGGCGATGAAGGCGCGCGCGGCCAGCTGCACCTTGCCGGCGCCGAGGCCGTGCTCCGCCAGGCAGCCATCGAGGTCTTCGTGGGCGCCGAGCGCGTCTTCCAGCTGCGCCTCCGTGACCTGCTCGCCGATCGAAAGCTTGCGGCGAAAGGAGCTCGCGCGCGTGCAGTCGATCAGGTAGCGCCGGAAATAGGCGCACAGGGCGAAGGCGCTCGAGGGTGCGCTGTGGCCCGCGCGTTCGTCGGCCTCGTCGGGATCGGCATCGAGCCGCAGCACCTTCACATAGATGAACTGCGCCACCAGCTCCTGCCGCCCCTCGCCCAGCGCCTGGAGCTCGGGCGGATTGCAGGCCACGAGCGCGTCGCCCACGATGCGGTACATGCTGCCCATGTCGTCCGGCGACAGCGTCTGCCGCCGCCGCCAGAGGCGGACAAGCGCGGAGCTCTCCGCGGACGAAAGGGTTTCCTGCATGACGAAGCGGCCAGCGATGCAAAGGCGATCGGACTAGTCGTCCACGCACACGCCTTCCGTCGGCACCAGGCATTGCGGCAGGCCCGCGCCCACAGGGCCGCCGCGCGTGCGGATGGCCGAGGATACCGATGCCGACGCCACGGCGAGGCCGCGCGGCAACAGGATCCAGAGCTGGCCGCGCTCCTTCATGCGGCGCGCGTTGGTGGCGGCCTGCTGGCCGTTGCCGAAGAAATAGTCGGCCCGCACCGCGCCGCGGATCGCGCCGCCGGTGTCCTGCGCAATGGTGAGGCGCTGCATGGGCGCACCGGTGCCGGGCGCGCGCGTGGAGACGAACACCGGGTAGCCGAGCGGCGTGCTGCGCGGGTCCACCGCGATCGAGCGGCCCGCGGACAAGGGCACGCCGAACGCACCCACCGGCCCGCCCGAAGGCGACGGCGACTCCTTGAAGAACACATAGCTCGGGTCCTGGATGCCAGAGCCCGCAACCGGACCGGCCGCGCGCCGCCCGGGCACCACGACCGCGCCGCTCGTGACGGGCCGCGCGAGCGTGAAGCCGCGCGTGCGGATGGTGCTGGTCGAGGTGCTTCCCACGTCGTCGTCCTCGTCGCCGTCGTCGAGTTGCAGCTCGATGGACGAGCCACGCACCTTGACCGGCGAGCGCGGCTTGCCGTTTGCAGCTTGCGCCAGCGTGGGCCTGAAGGGCTGGCCGTTCTGCTCGGCATAGGCCACGCGCACGATGTCGCCGTTGGCCAGCTTGATGCGGCCCGAACCCTGGATCTGCATCTCGTACAACGCGGTGGCGCTGCTCACGAAGGCCAGCACCTTGGCATTGGGCGCGCCCTTGGTCTCGATTTCTTCGCGCGTGTAGTAGGGCAGCAGCTGCTTGCCCTCGATGCGCAGGCGCACCTTGCGGTCGAGCGTGTCGCGCGTCAGGGCCGAGAGGTCGAGCGCATAGAGGCCCGGCGCGCCCATGTCGCGCGTGCTGAGCCCCGTCTGCACCACCACGTTGCGGCCTTCGACGCGCGCGGCCACGGTGCCGTTGCCGGCCGGCAGCTTGCGCACGTCGGCAAACAGCATGTCCTCGGGCTGGCCGTAGACGGGGTAGATGTAGGGCGCCGCGTACTGCCGGCTGCCCGCGATCTCGGGCTCGAAGTAGCCGGTGACCACGCCGTCCGGCTTGCGGTCGTCATCACGGATCTGGTAGGCCGAGAACTCCTGCTCGAAGAAGGCGCGGATGGCGGTGTTGTTCTTGCTGTCCACGCGCAGGGCGCGGGCGCAGACGTCCTTCCACTCGGCGCCCCGGCCGGTGAGCACCTTGCAGCTGCCGAGGAAGGCCGGCCAGCTCTCGGAAAAATCGTCGCGCGCCCAGCCGGGCACCGCATCGAAGCTGACCGAGGTGTAGGTCGCCAGTTGGGTCGAGAAGGTCCGCGCCTGCCCCGCCACGCTCCCGCCGGTGGCGGCCGGCCGCGGCGTCGCGGCCGGTGGCGTGGCCGTGGTGTCTGGCGCGGCGGTGGCCGTGCCGGCGCTTGCGCCCGCGTTGCCTGCCGGCGTGTTGGCGCAGCCCGCAGCCAGCACGGCCGCCGCGACGGCGGCCCAGCGAAGGGTGGAAACGAAAATCGGCGACTGCGTGTACATGAAAGCCTCCTTGTCCGAAAGACGGCCCAGCGGGCCAATGCTCTACAGACGATTACTTCTCGACGATTTTGAAATTCGCGACGCCATAGACGTCGTTGCAAGGGGCGCCGGGCGCGCACGACGGCTTGCCCAGCAAAGGCGACGGCCCCGTGCCGCGGCTCGCTTCGAGCGCCGCCAGCACGGGCAGCGGAAACTGCGGAAACACGCCGTCGTTCTGCATGCCCGAGGCGCTGAAGTCGCGCTCGTGCTGGCTCACGAGCACCGCGAACTGGTTGGTCCCCGCCGGCCCGCCGGCATCCATCGGCCAGGAGGCGCGCGGCAGGGACAGCGGGCTGTTCGCGGTGATCTTGTTGTACTTGTCGAGCAGGTTGGGGAACAGCAGGAACATCTCGCCGCCACTGGACAGCAGGAACACGTAGACGAAGCCTTCGCGCTTGCTGCGGACCTCGAACGCGAGCTTGTCCTTGCCGATCGCCACCTCCGGCTTCTTCGGCGTGGCCGTCACGTCGAAGCCCGGCGCCGCGCCGGCCGCGAGCGACTGCAGCGAATCGAGCGGCGTGCGCGGTGCGGGCGGCGGGGGCGGAGGCGGTGGCGGCGCCTGGGTCACGCGCGGCTCCGGCGGCGGCGGCGTGGCCACCGCGACCTGCTGGCCGCCCTCGCCCGCCACGCCAGCACCCGCGCCGCGGCCCTGGAACCACCACCAGCCGCCGCCGGCCACGGCAGCAAGCACGGCGACCGATGCGATCGCGGCCACGGCCTTGCCGCTCTTTCCGCCCGCGCCTGCGCCCGCGCCCCGGGCAGGTGCCGGCGCGGGTGCCTTGCCGCGGCCGATGGTCGTCGGCAGGTCGGCTTCGCCGTGCGTATTGCGCGCGCCCGGCGGCGTGGTGCGCGGCGTCGGCGCGATGCTGTGGCCCACCTCGAGGTCGAGTGCGGCGCGGAACTCGGCCATCGACTGCGGCCGTGCCTCGGGCCGAACGCCCAGGCCCGCGTCGATCGCCTGCAGCAGCCGCAGGCTGTAGCGCTGGCGCAGGATCTCGTTGCCCGCGAGCGGCACGTAGCTGTCGGACAGCAGCCGCGCCACCGAAGGCGGCGGTGCGCGGCCGCACACGGCCACGTGCATCACGGCCGCGAGCGCATAGACGTCGGTCCATGCGCCCTGCGACATGTCGGGCATCTCGGCGTACTGCTCGATGGGCGCGTAGCCGGGCTTGAGGATGACAGTGATCGCCTGCGTCTTGTCGGTGATCACGCGGCGCGCGGCGCCGAAGTCGAGCACCACGGGCCGGCCCGAGCCCTCGAGCAGGATGATGTTGTCGGGCGCGATGTCGCGGTGGTAGCAGTTGGCGCTGTGCATCACCGCCAGCGCCTGGGTCACGCCGTCCATGATGCGTATGAGCCACGCCTCGTCCACGCCCGCGGGAATGGACACCAGCGCCTGGCGCAGCGTGTCGCCGCGGTAGAACGGCATCACCATGTAGGTGGTGCCGCGCTCCTGCCAGAACCGGTAGACCTTCAAGAGCGACGCATGGTCGAACTGCGCGAGCAGGCGGGCTTCGTTGATGAAGCTGCGCATGCCGAGGTCGAAGGTCTCGCGGTGGCGCTCCGACAGCGGGACCACCGTTCCGTCCTGCTGCCGGGTCGACAGCGAGGTCGGCAGGTATTCCTTGATGGCGACGACGCGCTCGAGCGTGTGGTCCCAGGCTTCGTAGACGACGCCGAAGCCGCCCTGCCCCACGACGCGCGTGATCTCGAATTCTGCGAGGCGGCTGCCGACGGGGAGGAGGCCGGCTTCGTTGCCTTCCGTTGCCGGGCTTGTGACCGGGGCGTTGGACAGGCTTGTGCGGTTGGCTGTGATGACGGTGGCGGAGGTGTCTTCGTTGCCTGCGGGTTGCGGGGCGGGTCTGGACATGACCTGGGTGCGGTCGTCTTCGGGCGGCTTGTTTTCTTCGGTCATTGGCTGGCTCCCGTTTCAACGCATACGGGTGCTTGCTTCCCGAGGCCGGGACTCGCCCGCCGGGGCGAGACCCGGCCTCGGACAAAAAAAGAAAGCAAGGATCTCATTCCCCACCCCCCACAAACAAAGCCTCGAACTCCCCATCCAAAGGCAACCCCGCAACCACCATGCGAACCGTCCCTTCAGCGCCAGGATCGCCCATCCACGACGACCTCCCCGCCCCTGGCAAAACCAGCGACTCCACCGCGCCCGCCTGCACGTCGCCAGCAGCGGCAAACAACCGCCCCAGCAAAGCATCGAAGCGCAGCGCATCCAGGTCCGACTCGAGCCCCTCGAGCGCAGCCCGCGTGCCAAGCGCCCACCAGCGCAATGCGGCTTGCAGCGCATCTCCCCGCAGCGCCTCGCCCACGGAAGCATCCAGTTCGATGGCGATGGTGAACGGGAAGTACCGCCCCACCCCATCCACCGAAGGCATCAGCACGCCGATCCAGGCCCCATCGCCGACGACCTGCGGGCCAAGCGCAAAGCACCAGATCGGCGCTTCGAGGTAGTGCGAGGTCCAGTCGTCGTGCCGGTCCTTCAAGCGCGCGAGCCCGCGCTGAAGCCACAGGTCCCACACGGAACGAAACGAATCGGGCAGGCGCCGGTGCGCAAAATCCCCCATGCCCGGCAACTTGCCGAACCACCCCGGCAGCGCCGCCGAAGAGGAGGCGAAGACAGAGGAGGAGGAAGAAGCAGCGGCCACGTCGCTCACAGCCCCTCCGGACAAGAGAACTCGCGCAGTTCCTTCAGGCGGATCGGGTGCTGCACGCTGTTGGTCGTCACCTCGAAGCGGGTCTTGCGCGGACCGACCTGGAAGGTGATGAAGAACTTCTCGGGCGCGTCGCCGGCTTCGAGCTGGCCGTCGTCGAGCGCGCGGAACAGCGCCCACGGCCCATCGACCGCGGAACCCGAGCTGCCAGTGGTCGATGGCGGGCTCACCTGGATACGCACCTGGTTGCTGCCCTTGGGACCGGGCCACTGCACGGCCATGGGCACCACGGGGCCGTGCGCGTATTTCACGAGCTGGCCGTCCACGTCGAGGATGAATTGCGTGATGCCCGCGTCCATCTCCACCGGCTTGAAGTCCAGCCGCATCGATGGGCCGCGGCCGCCGCCGCGGAAGAAGATGTCCTTGATGCGCGCGGCACGCTCGAACTGCGCCAGCGCCTGCGTGGTGACCGCCCCGCGCTCGGCCACGGGCTTGTAGCGCCACGGCTTGGTGCTGGTGTCGACCAGCGCGGCCAGGCGCTTCTGGAAGAAATCGTCCATCAGGCCGCCGGCGCCGAACATCTGGCCGAAGTCCTCGGGCAGCACGTCGCGCTTGCTGCTGCCCACGAAGGGGTAGCGGCCCGCGATGGCGCGGTTGCAGAACTCGGTCACGGGGCGCAGGTCCTGGCTCAGGTTGCCGCGCTCGGCCACCTGTGCCTGCGCCGCGCCCGACTGGCTCAGGTTCTCGACCATCGTGCGCACCGGCTCGGGCAGGCGGCCCGCGTCGGACTTGAGCTTGCCGGCCACGTCGCCGGGCGGCGGCGAGGTGCGGCCCTTCACGGCCGTGTCGACGGCGTTGAGGTACACGTACACCTCGTTGAAGAGCTTGAGCGCGTCGTCGATGGGCGCGGGCTGGTTGGGCGCCACCGGCGTGACGAGGCGGCGCAGCGGCTCGAAGCGGTCGTCCACGATGCTCTCGATGCGCTTGCCGCTGGCCACGGCCTTGTTGGGGTCGCCGCCGAACAGGTCTTCGAGGCCCTTGCGGGTGTTGGCGACCGTGGCGGTGGCCTTGCTCACCACGTCCTTGGGCTGGTCGGCCGGAATGAGCGTGGTTTCCTTCACCACCGCGCGCAGGAAGTTGGCCAGCGGCGAACCCACGCCCGAGAGGATGCGCGCCGCCTCGATGTTCTTCTCGAGCCCGCTGGCGCGGATCAGCCGCACGTCGGCCAAGAGCGTCTCCCACACCTTGACGTATTCCGCCAGGTAGAGCCGGCGCACGCGGTCGGTCAGCGCGCCGAGCGCGGCCACGTCGCGCATGCGGTCGGCGGCACTGCGGTCCTGGCCGAGCACCCACGGGTCTTCCTGCGCGAGCAGGCCGGTGAGCACCGTCACTTCGTTCTGGAAGCGCTTGTGGTAGCCGTCGTAGGTGAACATGCCCGGCACGCCTTCGGTCAGCGGCTTGCCGCTGATGCGCTCGAACACCAGCGGCGCCGAGGGCCCCGCGGCGGTGGCGATGCTGAAGCCCGGAATGTCCTTGGTGGCGCGCTGGCGCTTGAGGCGGCTGAACACGCGCTGCTCCAGCGGATAGCTCGCGAGCACGGCACGCACGCTGCGCACCAGGTTCTCGTCCATCTTGAGCGGCGAGCGCGGCGGGCCTTGCGCGATGAGCACGTCGAGCTGGTCCTCGAGCGCCTGGCGCTGGTCCTCGGGAATGCCGCGGTCCAGGCTGCGCGCCCAGTCGAGCGTGATCCAGGCCTTGAGCGCCTCGGCATCGAAGTGCTCGGGCTGGTAGAGCATGAGGTAGCTCTTGAGCGCCTCGTAGGTGTACTCGAGGTTGTCCTTCTGCGCGGTGCGCAGCTGGTCCTCGATGCGCTTGGCGATCTGCGGCAGGAAGGCGTCGTTGAGCGCGCGCTGGTGCGTGAGCATGGCGGCCGCATCGAGCTTGTCGCCCTGGTAGAGGCCCAGCGTCATCGACAGCGGCTCGTCGCCCTGCCGGTTGTCGGGCGTCTTCCAGATGTCGCGCAGGCTCTGCAGCACGGGCGCCACCTCGACCAGGTTCTGCACCCGCGACGGCAGCGCCGCGAGGTTCTGGCGCGCGGGCTCGACACGTGCCTCGACCGACTTCAGGTAGTTGACGTTCTGCAGCGTGCTGTAGCCCCAGCCCGCCAGCAGTGCGAGCGTGACCAGCGTCATGGCCGCCACGCCCGCCATGCGCAGCGCATGGCGCCGGCGCTCCAGCTTCACGTTGGCGCCGGCCAGCCGCTGCTCGGGAAACACCACCTCGCGCAGCAGCGCGGTGAGAAAGTAGCTGCGGCCGCTCGACTTCTGCGGCGCGAGCATGGCGCGCTCCAGGCCGAAGCTGCGAGACAGACTGCCCATCACGCGGTCGATCGGGCTGCCCTCCTGCGTGCCGCTGGTGAAGTACACGCCGCGCACCCACGGCGGCTGCGCGAAGCGCGAGCCGGTGAAGACCTGGTCGAGCAGGTCGGACAGCATCGAGCCGATGGAGCCGAACTGCGCCGGAAAACCGAAGATCGCGGCGCGGCGCGTGCCGTCGGTCTCGCGCTGCATGCGGGCGATGAGGCCGTCGTTGACGCGGTTGTGCAGCAGCGCGAACTCGCGGTTGAAGGCGGTCGAAAGGCCCTTCTCCTCGGTCTGCACGTTCTCGCCGGCCGCGAGCGTGAAGCCGAACACCTGCGCGCGCTGCTCCTTGCCCAGGTCGTCGAAGTAGTCGGTGAAGCCGTAGAGCAGGTCGCTCTTGGTGACGAGCACATACACCGGCAGCCGCGTGGTGAGCTTCGCATCGAGTTCGAGCAGGCGCGCGCGGATGGAGGCGGCCAGCTGCGTGCGCTGCTCGGGCCCCTGGCTCAGCAGGTCGGCCACGCTCACGGTCAGGAACACGCCGTTGAGCGGGCGGCGCGGGCGCGCCTTCTTGAGCAGGCCCAAAAAGCCTTCCCATGCGCTCTTGTCTTCCGATTGGTGGCTGTCCTGCGTGGTGTAGCGGCCCGCGGTGTCGATGAGCACGGCCTCGTCGGTGAACCACCAGTCGCAGTTGCGCGTGCCGCCCACACCGCGGATGGCGCCGGGGCCGAACTTCTCGGCCAGCGGGAACGACAGGCCCGAATTGACCAGCGCCGTGGTCTTGCCCGCGCCGGGGGCGCCGATGAACACGTACCACGGCAGGTCGTACAGGTAGCTGCCGCCGGAGATGGAAAGCCAGTCGCGCCAGCCCGGCTTCTTGCCGGCCGCATGCAGGCGCATCTGCTTGAGCGTGGCCACGGCTTCGCTGAAGCGCGTGTCCAGGATCTTCTGCTCGCCGTTGACCGGCGCGTCGGTCTTGGCGGCCGGCGCCTTCATGAGGCCGTCTGTCAGGTGCTGGCTCGCGCGGCGCGTGCGCCAGCGGCGGTAGAGCGCGCGCAGCACCACGATGAGCACGATGGCGCCGATCAGCAGCGCGCGCACCAGTTCGCTCTCGAGCGGTGCCCAGGCGCCGATCTTCACCAGCGGGCCGATCCACCAGATCAGCAGCGAGACGATGACCAGCGCGAGGATCGTCAGCAGCAGCGGGCTGAACAGGAATCCGAAGATTTTCTTGATCATTTCGTCACTCCTGCCGAAGCGACCCGGTCCGGCTCGGACAGCAGCACGATGTCGACGCGGCGGTTGCGCGCACGGTTGGCCGGGGTGTCGTTGGCCACCACGGGCTCGGCGTCGGCCTTGCCGTCGGAGCGCATGCGCGCGGGGTCGACCAGGGTGGTGAGCGCGCCCTTCACCGCGTCGGCGCGCGCGGCCGACAGGTGCCAGTTGGACGGATAGCGCAGCGAGCGGATCGGCTGGTTGTCAGAGTGGCCGGTGATCAGCACCTCGCCCTTCACCTCGGCCAGCGCCTGCCCGATGCGGCGCAGCACCGGCAGCGACGCCGACATCGGCTCGGCGCTGCCGGAGCCGAAGAAGGAATCGCCGCGCAGGCGCACCACGCTGCGGTCGGCCTCGTCGGTCACGGTGACCAGGCCCTGCTTGATCTCGGGCTCCAGGAAGCGCGCGAGCCGGGGCGTCTTGGCCGGCGCTGCGGGCGGCGCGATCTGCAGGTTGGGCACGCGCAGGCCCGACACGGCGGCATAGGTGGTGTCGGAGCGGTAGTTGAGCGTGAGCCGGAGGCCGAACCACGCCAGCGCGAGCAGCAGCGCGAAGCCGGCCGCGAACACCCACAGCGGCAGCGACTCGCGCAGCCGCACCGTGCCGGCGCCCTGCCCGCGCCAGTGCGGCGAAAGCTCCGCTTCGAGCGGCGGGCGGTCCTTGGCGATGAGGTCCGCCAGCCGCTGGCGCACCTGGTCGAGCTGCGCGCGGCCGTTGTCGACCACGCGGTAGCGGCCTTCGAAACCGAGCGCGAGCACGCTGTAGATCAGCTCCAGCAGCTGGCGGTGGGTGGGCACGTCCTGCGCGAGCTTGGCGAGCAGCTGGAACACCTTCTCGCCGCCCCAGGTCTCGTTGTGGAACTGCACCAGCAGGCTCTGCTTGTTCCAGCCGGCCTGCACGCCCCAGGGCGTGTTGGCCACGGCTTCGTCCAGCGCGGTGCACAGCACGTAGCGCGCCGCCAAGACCGACTCGTTGCTCACGCCGGCGCGGCGCGCAGCGGCATCGAACTGGTTCACCGCCTCGGCGGTGGAGGCGCGCAAGGCCGGCACATTCGGCGGCTGCACCAGGTTGCGCAGCTTGCCGATCAGCACCAGCAGCTTGCCCGCGGCCGAGACCAGCGGGTTGAGCAGCCCGATCTCGCCGACGTCGGCGGCCGGCGTCGGATCGACACCGCCGAAGAAAGGCGCCGGCGCCGCGGAGGGTGGCGGCGTGCCGGCTGGCGTGCGCGGCTTGGGCTTGATGACCGTGCGCTCCGACTCGAAGGCGGCGAAGGGGTCTGGTGTGGTCATGATGGTGTTCCGTTTCCGTCAGCCGGATGCGGCTAGGAACGAATGGCCCAGAACGCGAGGTCGAGGCCGGGAAAGTCGCCCGCGATGTGCATCGCGATGCCGCCCGATTGCTCCAGCTGGCGCCACAGGTCGCTGTTGCGCGTTTCGAGCTCGAAGTAGTTGGCGCCGGTATGGAACGGAATCTGTCGCGGCGCCACCGGCATGGGCGTGAGCGTGACGCCGGGGAGCGCGAGGTTCACCAGGTCGCGGATGCGCTCGACCGGCCCGATCTTGACCTGCGTGGGAAAGCGCGCGCGCAGCGCCTCGCTCGGCATGTTGGCGTTCACCGCGAGCACGAAGGTTGCCTTGCGCTGCAGTTCCACGTCGGTGACCATCGCCACGCGCACGCCGTGCTTGCGGTCGTGCAGCTCGATCCGGATGGCCGACTGCTCCAGCACCATCGAGAGGCTGCGCCGCAGGTCGTCCATCACCGGCCGGAAGCTCAGCGCCAGGTCATCGTGGATGTAGGGGCCGAAGCGCGTGACGCGGCGCGAATCGCGAAAGCTCGCGAGATCGCCCGCGAGGCCCAGCGCGTGCTCGAAGAAATGCTGCGGATGCAGCATCGCGCTCCGGGCCAGGTGCGCGAAGACGGCTTCGTTGCGGTTGACGGTCTGCAGCAGCATGAAGTCGGCGATCTCGGCCACGCCGCCGGTGCCGCCTTGCGTCATGCGGCCGGCCAGCGCCTCGCCGCGCTGGCGCATGAGGCCCAGCAGTTCGTCCAGCCAGGCGCGGATCACGGCATGGCCGGCCACGTCGAGCAGCGGCGGCAGCATGGCGCGGTCGAGCTGCACCTGGTTGTCGACGCGGCGTTCGACCACACGGGCCACGCCCAGCGTGGTCCAGGCGTCGGTCGCTTCGCTGGCGCGCATCAGGCGCGTGTGGAGCTGGCCCAGCTGCAGCATGGCGGTGCGCTCGCCGGCGGTGTTGGAGTCGGGCACCTCGGACTCGAGCACGCGGTGGCGCACCAGCTCTTCATATTCCTCGGCATCGGCCTCGCGGGCACCGGCGCGGCGCAGCGGCAGCGCGAGCATCACGGCCTCGTCGCGCATGGTGGGCGGAATGTCGATGGGCTCGGGCAGCGGATCGACCGCCGGCATGTCGAACACCGTGCCGTCGCCGAAGATGCCCACGGCGCGCACCAGCGCGAGCTTGCCCAGCGTGAGCGCGGCCTGATCGATCTCGATCTCCGCAAAGCCCCAGGCATAGGGCGTCGTGGAGCGCAACAGCACATGCCGCGCATGGTCGCCATGACGCTCGCTCTGCTGCAGGTGCTGGGGCTGCAGCAGCATCCCCTCGCTCCAGACCACTTTTGTTCGCCAACTCATCCGCACTCCGTCAAAGGCAAGGGCTGCCTGAAAGAAGCACGGAGTTTCCGGCGCCGGGCGCTGCCGGCAAATCCGCCTAACGGCCTAGGCGGAGGGATTTGGAGCTACGGCGAAGGGACTAGACGGGGCGATGACCGCTCAGCGCCTGGCGCCGCCCGCCCCGCGCAAGGTCTCGACCTGTTCCTTGTACGCCTGCTCGATGCGCCGCAGGCGCTGCTCGCGCGCGGCATCGTTGACCCAGGCCGCGGCCATGGCGCGCTGCTTGCCGAGCTGGTATTCGAGCAAGGCCTCGGGCAACAGCGCGCTGTCGTCCGCCAGCGCATAGCCGTAGGCCGCGCGCAGGGTCTTCAGCACCTCGCGCTCGGCCTCCGCGCGCGGGCCCTTGCCTTGTCCATAGCCCACCAGGAAGGCCTGGATCCGGGCCTGGAACTCGGGCGGATAGGCGCGCCGCACCACCATCTGCGCGCCGGGCGGCGGCTCGGATTCCCAGACGACGTGCAGCCGCGCGGCCTCGACCGGGAACTGCTCCCTGAAGCGCTCGAAGTCGGTGGTGTTGTTGGTGGCGACGTCGGCATCGCCGTTGGCGACGGCCAGCGCCGTGGCCTGGTGGTTGCCGACGATCTCGCCGCGAAAGCGCGTCTCCAGCTCGATGTTGCGCGGCAGGAAGAGCTGGCTTTGCGGAATGAGGAAGCCCGTGACCGACCGGCTGTCGCCGCGCGCCAGGCGCCAGCGCTCGGGTTCGGCCAGCACGGCCTCCAGCGTGTTGGGCACGCCGCTCTTGCGCGTCAGCAGCACCGCGCGGTGCGTCGGCATGCCGGGCCGCCGCGCGATCTGCGCCACCACCTTCATGCGTTTCTGCATCACGGCATCGAGCGCCATCTTGGCCGACAGGAACGCCATGTCGATCTCGTCGCGCTGGATGGCGCGGTCCAGCTCTTCATAGGATGCAACCGAATAGACGCTCACCGGCACGCCCATGGACTGGCCCAGGTCGGCCAGCAGCGGCATCCAGAAGGCGCGCGATTCGACGGTGCCGCCCAGCGGCAGCACGCCGAATCGGATCGGTGCGGCCGAGGCAGCCGGCTTGTGGGCGCCGGCTGCCCCGCCGCCCTGCGCCAACGAGACCGCGGAGGCGGCCGCCAGCAGCAGCGCCGCAAGAAGGCGCAGGACGCGCGGCCACCCGGTGCAGCGCATCAGGGCGACAGGTCCCGCAGCACGGTGACCTGCTCCGCGTAGGTGGATTCGATGCGCTGCAGCCGCGCCTGGCGTGCCGCGTCGTTGACCCACTGGGCCGTCATGGCGTTCTGCCGGGCCAGCTGGTAGGCGAGCTTGGCCGCCGGCTGCAGCGAGCTGTTGTCCGCGGCCACGAAGCCGGCCAGGTCGTGCAGCGACTTGAGCACCCCACGCTCGGCATCGCCGCGCGGGCCCTTGGCGCGCCCATAGCCGACCAGGAACGCCTGCACGCGGCTGCGCAGCTCGGGCGAATACTCGCGCCGGACCACGATCTGCGCATGCGGAATGAGCTCGGACTCCCACAGCACCTGAAGCCGCTGCGCCTCGGACGGAAAGCGCAGCTTGAAGCGCTCGAAATCGGCCGTGTTGTTGGTCGCCACGTCGGCTTCGTTGTTGGCCACGGCCAGCGCGGTGGTCTGGTGGGTGCCCACGATCTCGCTCAGGAAGCGCGTCTCCATCACGATGTGGTTGGGGAGAAAGAACTGCAGCTGCGGCACGATGAAGCCGGACACCGACTGCCGCTCCCCGCGCGCGAGCCGCCAGCGCTCCGGCTCGGCAAGCAGGCTCTTTTTGGTATTGAACGGCGGCGTCTTGCGGGTCAGCAGCAAGGCGCGATAGCCGGGCAGCCCGTCGTGCCGCACCACCTGCGCCACGACCTTCATGCGGCGCTGGGTGACGGCGTCCAGCGCCATCTTGCCGGACAGGAACGCCACGTCGACCTCGTCGCGCTGGATGGCCTGCTCGAGCGCTTCGTACGAATTGACGGACAGCACGCTCACGGGGCGCGCGATGGCGCGGCTCAGTTCGGCCAGCAGCGGGTCCCAGTCGTTGCGCGATTCGAAGGCGCCGCCCAGCGGCAGGATGCCGAAGCGCACCGGCGCCTCTGGTTGCGGCAAGGGCTGGGCCATCGCCACCACGGGCAGTGCCAGCGCCAGCAGGGCGGTGCCGCGGCGCACCACGGCAGCCGCACGCGAGAAACGCGCAAAAAGGGCGCAACGGCGGGAGGCGCGAAACGCGTCAGGCGCGCCGGAAGCCGTGAAGGCGCTGCGGAAAGGGGCCTGCATTTTTAGACACGGAGACATGGGGCCGCTGCGGACCAGCGGGTCTAACATCGGTGAAGCGATGCAATTAGATACTAAGTACGGGTTATTTTCGTGATGTTTTTCCTATCTTTCGCCCTTGCGGTCGGGCCCCTAAGCTTCGCCTCCATGCGCCCAATGCCCCCATGAACTGGAACTTCCACGTCTTGCGGGGGCTTGCCCGCCTCACGTTCGCACAGCAGCTGATCCTGCTCGCGCTGGTGCCCGCCACCGCGGCCACGCTCGCGGCCATTGCCGTGCTGACGCGCCAGCACCTGGACAACCTGACCGAGCTGATGCGCGCCAATGCGCAGACCGTGGCGCTGCAGGTGGCCACGGCGGCGCAGGCGCCGCTGGTGCGCATGGACCGGCGCATCCTGCAGCGCACGGCCCAGTCGGGCACCTACCAGCCGCACGTGCAGCAGGTGCAGATCTGGTCGGACGAAGGCGAGATCGTGGCCAACTCCGAGACCGTCGACCGCGCGCGCGGCGAAGGCCTGCAGGTGGTGGTGCCGATCGTGGGCGACGACGGCAAGCACAACGGCAAGGTGATGGTCGAGATGAGCCTGGACGCCGTGCAGGACGCGCGGCGCTCGGTGTGGCTCAACGTGGTGCTGGTGCTGGCGATCAGCCTGGTGGGCGTGGGCCTGGCGGGCTGGTGGGCCGCGCGGCGCATCAGCGAGCCGATCCGCGCGCTGGGCAAGGCGGTCGACCGGCTGGGCGCGGGCGAGGCCGCGAGCGTGGAGATCGAAGGCACCTCCGAGGTCCGGCACCTGCAGCACGGCTTCAACCAGGCGGCGCGCGCGCTGGCCGAAAGCCACCGGCTGCTGCAAAGCCGCATCAGCGAGGCGACGGCCGAACTGGCGCGCAAGAACCAGCAGCTGGAAGTGGCGAGCCAGGCCAAGACCCGCCTGCTGGCGGCGGCCAGCCACGACCTGCGCCAGCCGCTGCACGCACTCACGCTGTTCTCCGACGGCCTGGCCAACGGCGAGACCGATCCGGTGCGGCTGCAGCGCATCGGCCACATCCGCGAGTGCGTGGATTCGCTGGACCGGCTGTTCTCGGAGCTCCTGAATCTCTCGCAGCTCGATGCCGGCGTGCTGCAGCCGCAGTGGGTCGACTTTCCGCTGGACCAGCTGTTCGACGAGATCAGCCGCAACTTCCGGCCGGTGGCCGAGCAGCAGGGGCTGCGCCTGGTGGCACGCAAGACCGACCTGTGGGTGCGCTGCGACTACGTGATGCTCTCGCGCATCCTCAACAACCTGGTGTCGAACTCGCTGCGCCACACCATCGAGGGGGGCGTGCTGATCGGCGCCCGGCGGCGCGGCAGGGGCGTGCGCATCGACGTGGTCGACACCGGCGTGGGCATCGCGTTGCAGCACCAGGCGCGGGTGTTCGAGGAGTTCTACCAGGTGGAGGGCACCGGCCGCCAGGCGCCCCGCGGCCAGCGCGGCATGGGGCTGGGCCTGGCCACGGTGCAGCGCCTGGCCGACCTGCTCAACACGCGCGTGGAGCTGACCTCCCGGCCGCAGCGCGGCACCTGCGTGCGCGTGCTGGTGCGCTCGGCGCCGGCCGCGCTGCCTGCGCCCGACGCCGCGCCGGCCGTCGGCGCCGTCGAGGAGGACGCCAGCCTCGATCAACTGCGCATCCTGGTGATCGACGACGAGCGCACGATCCTCGAAGGCCTCACCGTGGTGCTGACCCACTGGGGCGCCGAGGTGATGGCGGCGCAGACGCGCGCCGAGGCGCTCGCGCTGGCCGACACCTGGACGCAGCCGCCCGACGTGGTGGTGAGCGACCTGCTGCTGCAAGGCGGCGACAACGGCCTGGACGTGATCGCCGCGCTCGAGCGCCACCCGCGCGGCATCGGTGCGGGCACGGCACGGCTCCTGGTCACCGGCGAGACCAAGCCCGACCGGCTGCGCGAAGTGGCGAGCGCCGGCATCACGGTGCTCTACAAGCCGGTTTCGCCGCGCGTGCTGCGCCAGGCGATCCAGGCGCAGCGCGCGAGCGCCCTGCTGAACGCCGAAGCCCAGGCCCTAGTCCATCGGACATAGGCCAAGCAGCTGCCGAAGGCTGCGGTTCGCCGCCCCGGCACGCGGTGGGGGGCGGCGACATAAGCCCTCCGCCTTATCGCGCGAAGCGGGGGGCTTCCGTACATTGGGTGCATCTGCCCTTGCTGCAGATGCAGTCCATGTTTGTCGCCGTGAACCCCTTCATCCCGCTCCTCCGGAAACGGCTCTGCCATAGCGCGCGCTTCGCGCTGGCGATGGGCGTGGCGCTGCTCGCCGTCCACGTGCCGGCCGCCGCGCTCACGGTGCTGATGGGCGACGAGCTCGCCGCGCACTCGGAGTTCGTGCAGCACCTTCGCGCGGGCCAGGAGCCGGGGTCCCGCTTCGAGTTGGTGCGGCTTTCGCCGGGCGGCGCGGACCTGCCGCAGCCGACCGAAACCGCCGGTGCCGATCCCGATCAGCGCAGCGCCAATGCCGGCGTGCGCACGCGCAGCATGCGCGCCCTCGCGGCGGACGCCAACCTCACGATGGCGGTCGGGCTGCCGGCCGCGCGCGCCGCGCTCGACCGGCCGGGCCAGCAGCCGCTGGTGCTCGCCATGCTGAGCCGGATCGACTACGAGAACCTGCGCGCCAGCAGTCCCGCGCTGCGCCGCGGCGACCGGCGCGTGGGCGTGCTGCTGCGCGACCCGGCCATGGCCGACCAGCTCGCCCTGGTGGCTGCGGTGCTGCCGCAGAAGCCACGCATCGGCGTGGTCGCCACGCCCGAATCGGAGCCGCTGGTGCGCGAGCTGCAGCGCGCCGCGCAGGGCGGCGGTGCGGCCTGGGACGTGCAGGTCGAATACGCCCCCGACGCCAAGTCGCTGGCCGCGTCGCTGCGCGCGGTGGTGCCGCGCAGCGATGCGCTGATGGTGCTGCCCGACCTGATCGGCGACAGCCAGGCGGCCACGCTCTCGGTGCTGCGCGCCGGCGCGGAGGCCGGCCTGCCGGTGTTCGGCGCCAGCGAGGGGCTGGTGCGCTCGGGCGGCCTGGCCGCGGCCGTGTCGACGCCCGCACAACTGGCGCAGCAGGCGCGGCTGCTCGGACAGAAGCTCGCCGGCACCGGCGGCGCTGGCCCGCTGGTGGAGTCGGCCACGCCGGCCGCCGTGCGCGTCAACGCCACAGTGGCGCGCGGACTCGGCCTGCGCGTGCTGGAAGAGCGGGAACTGGCCGAGCGGCTCACGGTCACGCGATGAGCGAGCAGCTGCCGCCCGAGGGCACGCGGGCCGACATCGCCCCGCCGCCGCCCCATTCCGCACCCAAGCTGGTGGTGCGCGGCAACCTGCAGCGCGACCTGTTCCGCCTCGGCGTGGTGCCGTGCGCCGCGGTGGCGCTGGCGCTCACCGGCTGGTTCACCCACAGCCGCCTGCAGACGCTGGAGGCCGCGTTCGACGCCGAGGGCCAGGCCGTGGCGCGCCAGGTGGCGGCCATGTCCGACCTGAGCCTCTATGCCGGCGACCTGCCGGCGCTGCAGAACGTGGCCAATGCCGCGCTGCGCGGCGGCCAGGTGATGCGCGTCGAGATCAGCAACAGCGCCGGCATCTTCGTGACGGCCGGGCCCAAGGCCTCGTCGCTCGCGCAGCTGCGCATGTTCACCTCGCCGGTCACGCTGCGGGAGGCCTCGCGCGCCAACGCCTTCGCGCCCGCGGGCTCCACCGCGGGGGGCGAGACGCCCATCGGGCTGGTGCAGACCTTTCGCGACACCACCGCCTATGCGCGCGAGCGCAGCCGCTCGCTCTTCGCGGGCATCGGCATCGCGCTGGTCGCGCTGCTCGCGGCCTGGGCGTCGGTGCGCCACATGGCACGCACCGTGGCAAGGCCGCTGCGCCGCGTCTCGCGCACCGTGGCCGCGCTGGAGGCGGGCCACTTCGAGGCGCGCTGCGACGTGGTCGAGGGCGATGCGCACAGTGCGCCGCCGGCCTCTGCAGAGAACGACTCGCACGAGCTCGCCGTGCTCGCGCGCGACATCGACCGGCTGGCCGAGCGCCTGCAGAGCAACCGCCGCATCAGCGAGGAGCGCGTGCGCGAAGCCACGGCCGTGGCGCTGCAGCGCATGGCCGAGGCCGAGCAGGCGGCGCTCTCGCGCGCACGGTTCCTGGCCGCCGCCAGCCACGACCTGCGCCAGCCGCTGCACGCCATGGGCCTTTTCATCGATGGCCTGCTGCCGGGCGCGAGCCCCGCGCAGCGCCCGGCCGTGCTGCGCCTGCAGGAGAGTACCGAGTTCATGGGCGTGCTGCTGGACGACCTGCTGGAAATCTCGCGGCTCGATGCGCAGGTGCTGACACCGGCGATCGGCAAGGTGCCGCTGGCTGCGCTGTTCGACCAGCTCGATGCGCAGCATGCGCCCACCGCCTCGGAAACCCGCGTGCGGCTGCGCTGGAGCGACCGCGGCCTGGCGGTGCGCAGCGACGCGGCGCTGCTGCAGCGCATCGTGGGCAACCTGGTGGCCAACGCGCTGCGCCATGCGCCCGCGGGTGGCACCGTGCTGGTGGCCGCGCGCCGCGGCCGCAAGGACGGCGACAAGGTGCGCATCGAGGTGCGCGACAACGGCGTGGGCATCGCACCCATCCACCAGGGCCGAATCTTCGAGGAGTTCTACCAGGTGACCAACACCGAGCGCGACCGCCGCCGCGGCTTCGGCCTGGGCCTGGCGATCTGCGCGCGCATTGCCGCGCTGCTCGGCACCCGCATCACGGTGCGCTCGGCGCTGCAGGCGGGCAGCACCTTCGCGCTCACCCTGCCCGCGGCCCGCGCCGACGAAGCCGCCACGCCCGAGCCCGCGCCCGTGGCGCTCACGCCGCTGGCGGGCCTGCACTGCATGGTGATCGACGACGACCCGGCGATCCTGGACGGCAGCCGCGCCCTGCTGGAGCAGTGGGGTTGCCAGGTCGAATGCGTGTCCACCGGGGCCGAGGCCATCGCGCGGCTGGGCACGGGCGACCTGCATTTCGACGCCGTGCTGTGTGACCTGCAACTGGCCGGCGACGACGACGGCATGGACGTGATCACGGCCGCCAAGCGGCTGCAGCCCGACGCGCTCGCGGTGCTCGTCTCCGGCGCCACCGGGCCCGAGGTGCTGCAGCGCCTGCGCCACGGCGGCGTGATGCTGTTGACCAAACCGGTCGCACCGGCCAAGCTGCGCGCATTGCTCACCACGCGCCGGCATGCGCCCGCGCCGGCCTGAGCCGCCATCCGACGAACCACCGCAGCCGATGCTCGACCTTGCCGCACTGAAAGACATCCGCCCCTTCGTCGCCACCCCCAGCCACAGCGGCAGCATGGCCAGCCTCTATGTGCGCAGCCTGCTCGGCCTGGTCGACCTGGCCTGGACGCATGGCTTCTCGATGCAGACGCGCTTCCTCGACGGCGACAGCCTCATCACCCGCGCACGCAACCGCCTGGTGGCCGAGTTCATGGCCGACACGCGCTGGACGCACCTGTTCTGGATCGATGCCGACATCGGCTTCCAGCCCGACGCCGCATTGCGGCTGCTGCTGTCGGGCCGCGACGTGGTGGCCGGGATCTATCCGCACAAGACCGACGGCTGGCCCGACGCCGGATTGCAGGCGCCGCTGCCGGCCGGCAGCACGCGGCAGGACTTCGAGGCCCGTCATGCCCGCTTTGCCGCCAATGCGCTCGGCACCACCATGGTGATCGATGCCGACGGTTTCATCGAGATGCGCGACGCGCCCACGGGCTTCATGCTCATCGCGCGCTCGGTCTTCGAGCGCATGGCCGCGGCCTACCCCGAGCTGCGCTACACGCCCGACCGCGATGCCGACCCGGCCGAGCGCGGCCGTGTCCACTACCGCTTCTTCGACGTGCTCGCCGAACCGGGCAACGGCCCCTACCTGGCCGAGGACTTTGCCTTCTGCCGCCGTTGGCAATCCATCGGCGGCAAGGTCTTCATCGATGCCCACTCCGACCTCGCGCACCAGGGCATGCGCACCTACACCGGCCACTTCGGCCGCGCGCTGGCGGCACGCGGCACGCCGGGCGCGCCCTAGAAGTCGGCGCAGCCGTTGCGCTTCTCGGTGTCCACGCAGCTGGTGAGGTTCGGCCGCGAGCGCACGCGCGACCATTCGCGCGCCAGCAGGTCGCCGCCCTGCTGCGCACGGTCGCCCTCGAGCGGACCGGTGGCAAAGCAGATCGGCGCCTGGCCGATGTTGCGGTCGTACAGCCAAGTGGTCGGCTGCTCGCGTACCACGTCCACGCTGGGCAGCCGCGGAAGTCCGGTCACCTGGAGCTGGCCGGGCACCACGCGCACGGCATAGCCCTCGGCCGAGGTGAAGCTGCCGTTGATCGCATAGAACCCCGGCGGGCTGCCCAGGAAGGCCGCCGTGGTCGGCGTGCCGGTGAAGCCGACGCCGGTGTCGCCGAGGATCAGCCCGGTGATGCTGTAGGTGAACAGCGGGTTGGGCCGCCCGAAGCCGCGCACCACACTGTCGATGACCACCGTGGCCTCCGGCTGCTGCGCATAGATGAAGTGGTTGGCACCGGCCGGCACGTTCACGGTGCACAGGCCCAGGTACGCGCAGTGGTACAGGTTGGGGTACAGGCCCGAGCCGGCGAGGCCGCCGCGCGTTTCGCCCACCCAGGTGTCGGCCCAGACACGCCAGTTGGCGCCCGCGATGCTGCCGCCCCCCGCGTTCTGGAACCGCGCCGCGGCCACCAGGTCGGTGCCCGAAGCGCTGGACACCGGCACCGCCAGCGTGAGGTCGCCGGCCAGCGTGCGGACCAACACCGAGTCCGCGGCCATCGACGTGGCCGAGATCAGCTGCGGCGTGTTCGACGCGGCATCGAAGCCCGTGACCGACACCGGCCCCAGCGTCACCGCGTCGGCATCGACATATGCGAAGCGGCCCGCGGCGCTGCCGCCCACTGCGGCGACGTTGTTGCCCGCGCTCTCGAGCAGCACATTGCCGCCGGTCGAGCGTGCGAGCAGCGTTCCCGCCGTGATGGCCGCATCGGCGGCCTGGCCGATGTTGCCGGCGCTCACCAGCCCGAGCTGCGAGGTGGTGATGGCGCCGTTGAGCTGGATGTTGCCGCCCCCGCCGTTCTGCAGGGTCAGGGCCGAGGCCAGCGCCAGCCGCCCCACCACGTCGATGTTGCCGGCGTGCGCATTGCTCCCCGCCACGATGGTGGCGGCCGAGAGCCGCGTGAACTCGTCGGCCGAGACCGCGAAGCCGGTGGCCGCCGTGCCGCCCAGCGTGATGGCACTGGCGGTGCGGTCGCCCGCGTTGCCCGCGGCATCCACGCCACCGGGGCGCAGGTCGAGCACGTTGGCCGCGCGCACCGTGCCGCCGATCACCAGCGCGTCGGTCGTGCCGTCGTTGGCGGCGCGCAGCACCACGTTGCTGTTGCCGTCGATGCGGCCGGCTGGCTGCGACGGTCCGCCGAACGGGCCCGGCGGGACCACGCCCGCGATCGTCACGCCGGCGCCGTTGGCCTGCGATTCGCCCGTGACCTCGATGTTGCCCGCGCCCAGCGAAGTGACCAGGCCGCCGTTGGCGATCCGCACGCCGCTGCCCGTGGCATCGTTGGTTCCGCTCAGCACCAGGCCGTCGATGCCGATGTCGCCATCGACGCTGCGCACGGTGGCGCCGTTGATGACCACGCCGTTGCCGGTCACCGGCACGGTGCTGGAGAAGCCCCCGCTGCCCACGCCGACGATGTCGATGTTTCCGCCGGTGGTGAACACGCCCTGCGTACCCGGCGTGCCGCTGATCGAGACCCCGCTGCCCCTGAGGCCGATGCCCGAGATGGACACGTCGCCGGTGGCGGTGGAGACCGTGGCGCCCGACAGGCTCACCACGGGGGAACTCAGGAACGCGGAGTTCGCGGTGGAACGGCCCGCGATCGTCACGGCGCCGCCCGGCCCGGCATCGAGGAGCGCGGTGCGCGTGTCGATCCGCGCGCCGTTCAGCGTGATGGCCGCGCTGTTGGTCACGGCACTCGCATCCATCGACACCGTGCCGCCGTTGGTCGCGATCGCGCCGTTGTAGAAGATCGTCCCGCCCACGGCGCCGAGGCCCGCGTTGAACGCGACGTTGAGCGCGCCGACCGCCGGGTCCGCGGTGTTCGATCGGATGGCGATGTTCGGGTCGAAGGCGAAGATGCTGGTGTTGGCGTCGAGCCTGAAGTTCACCGGCGCCGCGCCCACCGTGCGATCGATCACCACGCCGTTGCCCAGCGTGATGGCGCCGGCCCCCACGGGCCCGGTGCTGCCGGTGGTGATGGTGACGCTGGTGCTGGCGTTCAGCGCATTGTTGATGTCGCCGTCCAGCACGATCGACGCGGCAACCGGGTCGAAGGGGTTGCCGGGCAGCGTGCCGGCCGCGGTGCCGTGGTTGATGGCCACGTTGTACGGGTCGATGGTCCAGGTGCCCGCGGTGCCTGCCGGCGCCGAGGCATCGACCCGCACGCCCGAAAGGTCGAACAGGGGCGCCGAGGTCTCGATGGCGCCGCCATTGCCGCCCGCCGTTCCGGCGCGCGCCGAGAGGCCGCCATGGCTGCGCAGCGTGGCGCCCCCGATCACCCGGATCGAGCCCCCGTCGCCCGAGGCTCCGCCCACATTGGCCTCCAGGCTGGTGTATTGGCCGACCGCGAGCGCATTGGTGGCCGAGATGTCGATCGTGCCGCCGCCCGCGGCGCCGTTGGCATCCAGGCGTGCGAAGCGCAGCGTGCCTTCGAAATTGTTGTAGCCTTCGATGACCACGTTGCGGCCCGTCACGCCGATGGTGCCGCCCTGGCCGGTGCCGCTGGCCACCGAGAGCAGCGCATTCGACCCGAGGACCGGGAAACCGCTGCCCATGCGAAGCGACACGTCGCCGCCACGGCCGTCGACGGACACGCGCCCGCCCTCGGCCGCCAGCCCCTGCCCTGTGCCGGCCACCACATTGACCGCGAAGGCATCTGCCGCGCTCTGCGTGACCACCGGGGTGCCCGCGCCGTTGTTGACGATGGTGAAGGCCTTGCTGCCTGCGGTGCCGGCCACGCTGACCTCGCCGCCGCTGCCCGCCGCGATGCTGCTGGAGCGGATCGCCACGCCGTCGCCCGCCGAGAAGGCCGAGCCGACGACGACTTGAAATTCGTTGGTGGCGCCCCCGGCCGTCGAGAGGAACTCGGCGTTGCCGGGCGCCGTCGTCAGCCCGAGGACGTTGCCGCCGACGCCGTCGATGCGCACGTTCCCGCCCGTGGCCACGGTGGCGCCCGACAGGATCACGCCGATGCCGCCGCCCAGGCCCGTGCCGGACTCATCGGGCTGGCCGCGGTAGAGGCCGACCGGGTCGCCGGTGGCCCAGCTGCGCGAGCTGCCCACCAGCGATATGCCGCCCGTGCCCGAGCGGATCACGGGGTCGGACGAGCCCGATTCGCTCGCGTAGAGCGTCGCCACGACACCCGCCGAGCCGATGCCGCCGCGCCCGTCGATGGAAATGCCGCCGGCGCCGGTGGTCATCGAGCCGCCGTTGATCCCGACGCCCACGCCGCTGAGGAAGAAATTGCTCTCGTTCAACCGCACCGTCTCGCCATGCCCGCGCAGGCTGATGAGGCCCGTGCCGCCGCAAGCGCCACCCGTGCCCACGGCGCAGGTGGACAGCGTGCTGTTGGTCAGGCCGACGCCCGGAAGCGCGAAGCTGCCGACCTCGAACGTCAGCACGTCGCCGCGCGCGCGTCCATTGAGCGGGTCGGTCTGTCCGTAGAAGCGGATGTCGCCGCCGCCGCTCTCGATCGAGGCGTTGTTCAGGTAGATGCCGCCGGCGGACCGCGCATCGTTGGTGCTCAGGATCTCGGGCAGCTCGGACGGGACCGTGCCCTTCGAGTCGGCATTGAAGTCGACATTCAGCGCGCCGGCCGTGGAGCGGATCGACGATCCGTTGCTCATGCCGATGCTGCGCAGCGAGTTCACCGTCAGCGTCGATGCGCGGCCTTCGGACTTGACGACCTGCGCGTCGCTGTCGAAGACGACGCCGAAGCCGCCGGTCGTCAGCCGGCCTTCGACAAACCGTCCGGCCGAACTCTCGAGCACCACGTCGGTCCCGCGTCCCAGCGCGCCGCCGATGGCCTGTGCACTCACGCGCGAGGGCAGCCCGCCCACCGGATAGGCGGCCGGGTCGTAGGCCGGCACGTCGGTGACCACGTTGAGGTCCGGTCCGGAGACCATGCGCCACTTGCCGTTGGCGCCGGACTCGCCGCCGCTCGCATCCACCACCGCATCGCCGGCCACTTCGAGCGAGCCGGCGGCAATGCCGGCGACCAGGGTCACGTTGCCGCCGGCGCCGCTGCCCAGGCCGCGGGCCTCGAGCCTGCCGGACAGGTGCGTGCCGTCGCCGCCCAGGCCGATGCGCCCGCCCGTGCCGCCGGCGACGGTGGCGTTGGCGCGGATCACCGCGTCGGGCGACATGGTCGCGGCCGTGCCGCCGATCAGCGTCACGCTGCCGCCGCTGCTGCCGCTCGCATCGATGCTGGCGCCATCCACGCGCAGGCGGTCCGACACGGACTGCACGCTGCCGCCCGTCACGCCGGCCTCGGTGCCGGTGACGTCGAGGGTGCCCGCGATGCGCATGGCATTGGACGGCGCACCCAGCAGGATCTCTCCGCCGCGATCGACCGTGAGGGATCGCGCCTGCAGCACGCCGCCCTGGTTGACCACCACGTCGGCCGGATTCACCGATTGCGCCAAGAGCTGGATGCGCCCGCCGTCGGCCCGGATGGTGCCGTCGGCGGTGTTCTCCACCAGCGCCGTAGCGGCCTTGCTGGTGGTGGGAATGCGGAAGGTGGTCAGCCCGTCGCCCATCGGGTCCACCACCATCACCACCTCGTTGCCGGACACCAGCCCGGCCGTGCCGCGCGCGACGTTGATGGTGCCGCTGTTGCTGACGTTGGCGCCGACCAGCGCCACCAGCCCGCCGGTGCGCGAATCGCCCTCGCCCGAGCCGGCGACGATCTGCGCGCCCTTCTCCACCGTGATGCCCGCAGGGCTGCTGCCGCTGAGCGTGAGCTCCATGCGCTGGGTGCCGGTGTTGAGCACGCCACCGGCCATGAAGGCGTCGTTGCGCGCCTTGAAGTTGTCCGCCGCGCTGCCCGCGATGTCGAGCGTGGAAGCGACCAGGCCACCCACGCTGACCGACGATTGCGCACCGAAGAGCACCCCCGAGGGGTTGATGAGGTAGACGTGGCCGGTGGCCGAGAGCGACCCCATGATCCGCGATTCCTGGCCGCCCACCACGCGGTTGAGCAGCACGCTCGACGCGCTCGGCTGCGTCACGACCACGGCCGAACCGAAGGGCACGCCGAAGGTCTGCCACTGCGCGACGGCGCGGGGCGAGTTCTGCATGATGTTGAGCGTGGTGGCGCCGAGCGGCGCCTGGGTCATGCCAGGTACGCACGCGCCGCCCATCGCGAGGCAGACATTGCCCGCCATCTGCGCAAAGCCGGTGGGAAGGGTCTGCGCGAGCGCGGGCGCCAGGCCCATGCAGGCCAGCGACAGCGCGAGCGGGCGAAGGCGCATGCGCCGCTGCAGGTGAATTGCCGTGCCACGTGGTGTCATGGGGATACCTTCATGGTCAGAACGCCTTGGTGAGCTGCACGAACAGCCGGGGGTTGCGCCCGCCGCCGTCGGTCTGCGCCGGCCGCGTGCCGTCGCGCCAGGCGATCGTCGCGTTGATCGAGAAGTTGCCCGGCCGGGCCCAGCTCACGCCGATGCCGTAGCCGCGCAGGCTGTGGGTGTTTTCGCCATCGAAGGGCGTGGGGTGGCGCACGATCTTGCCGCGCGCCGCGTCGTAGAACACGAAGGGCGTGAGCTCGTCGTTGAAGGACCAGCGCCATTCGACGGTGCCGATCAGGCCCTGGTCCACCAGCAGTTCGCCCGAGGGATAGGCACGCACCGCGCGCGCGCCGCCGAGCGCGAGTTTCTCGGAGGCATCGAGGTTCTTGCTCGCCCATTGCCCGCCCACCGACAGGTACAGCGAATGGCGCGGCACGATGGCCTGCAGCCGCGAGAGCTGGAAGCTGAGCTTGGTGAACCCGCCTTCGGTGCGGTGGCCGCCAACGCCCTGGTCGGCCTGGTAGCTCTCGGGATCGCGGATCGAAAGATCGCCGTGGTACAGCGTGCCGGAGCTCGCCCAGTAGCCGCCGCCCAGCAGGTCGTCGCGCCGTTCCCAGGTCCACCCGACGCCGAAGCCCTGCACGCGTTTCTTCGCGGTGAAGCCGACGCCGCGCAGCTCGTCCGTCAGGTCCTTCACGTCGACGCCCAGGCGCAGGAACAGGTTCTGCTGGCGCTGGCGGATGAGCGGGTAGTTGAGGGAGAAGTCGAGCACGTCGGCGCGGCCCTGCGCCTCCAGGTCGACGAACTGCCCGCCGAGCTCGTAGTTGACGCGTGCCAGGCCCACGCCGGCGCGCAGGCCGCTGGTGCCGATGGGTGCCTCGTAGGCGATGCGGCCGAACTGCAGCGCATTGCTGTTGGACACCATGAGCCGCATGTCCAGGTTGTCGCCGATGCCGAAGGGGCTGAGCCAGCGCGCGGTGCCGCCGACGCGATAGCGCCCCGATTCCTTGGTGCCGTGGTTGTCGGCCTCGGCCGCGAAGGCCCAGCGCGGCGCGGCCGCCACTTCGACCGAGAGGTCGGTGGTGCCCGGCTGCGTGCCTTCCTGCAGCGCCGACGAGACCTTGACGCCGGGCTGGTCCGACAGCAGCAGCATGGAACGCTCATAGGCCGGCGCGCTCACGGCCTCGCCGGGCTGCAGCGCCGCGAGGAAGCCGCCCACGCGCGCTTCGCCGAGCGGCGCATCGGGCGCGACCGTCACTTCGACCTTGCCGAGCCGGCCTTCGATGACGCTGATCTCGACGATGCCGTCCCGCACGGTCTGCACGGGCACGACGGCCTGGGCGAGAAAGTAGCCGAGCTCCTTGTAGCGCGCGGTGATGGCCTGTGCCAGGCCTTCGAGATCGCCGAGGGTGACGTCGCGGCCGATGTAGGGCGCGGTGATGCCTTGCAGTTCTTCGTTGGTCAGCGCCTTGACGCCGTTCAGGCGCAGGTCGTTGAGCCTGAAGGAGGCGGCGGGCGGCTGGGGCGCGGCAGGCAGGCTTTGCGGTGCCACGGCGCCGGTAGCCTGTGCGATGGGGCGGTCGCAGGTGCCGCAGGGGTCCTTGGTGGGAAGCAAGGCGGTGGCTTCGGCCGCGTGGGTGCGGGGGGCAGCGGCCAGCAAGGCGGCACCTGCCAACAGGGCGGCGGCAAGTGCAGTGGGTGTGGGGCGGTGGCGAACGCGCATCTCAGTGCTCCACCGCGCGTTGAGCTGCGGGCTGATTGTTGTGTTCGTGCTTGTGTATCGATCGCTTGTTCAGGGCGCGTGCACAGGCCACCGGGTACTCCCCTCCGCGAATGTCCCCCGGGCTTCGCCCTCCTCCTTTATTTCGCTGCGGGGAGCACCCTGCGCCCTGTGCACTGGGGCACGCTCGTGGTGTACCGCTGAGCAACGACTGCCCTGCCCAACGCTCACGTCGATGGCGTGCTCTGCGCAGCGAAATAAAGGAGGAGGCTTGCGGCCCTGGGCCGCGCCGGGGGACATTCGCGGAGCAGAGCACGCCGTCGGCGGGAGCGCGCCCTGGATGACAACGACGCTCAACGCAACGAATAGACATCGCAGTTCTTTTCATGTCAGCTTCCCACCGTGAGGCGCCAGTTGCCGATGAGGTTGAACGGGGCCCAGAAGAAGGGGTGGGACATCTTGGGGTCCTTCAGGACCGCCAGCTGTCCGGCCTGCATCGCCTTCTGGATGTCGCGGCCCTTCGACAGCTCCCCGTAGAGCGTGCCCATGAGCACCGCGGTCGCGTCGTCCGACACCGGCCACAGCGAGGCGATCAGGCTCGAGCTGCCGGCCGAAAGAAAGGAGCGCGTGAAGCCCAGCACCTCGTCGCCCTGCGCGATGCGTCCGAGCCCCGATTCGCAGGCCGAGAGCGTGACCAGCGCCGTGCCGTCCATCGGCAGGCCGAGGATCTCGTGCGCCTCCAGGAAATTCTGCTTGCCGCCTTCGTTGGCCAGCAGGATGCGCGAGTACAGCGGATCGACCGCATCGGCCTCGGCATGGGCCGCCACGTGCATCAGCGGCGACCGCGCGGACACCTCGCGGAACTGCGTCTTGGTGGCCGCGGCGCCCATGTACACGGTGTTGCGCGGGAACAGCTGCGCCAGCTGCTTCACTTCGAGCTCGGCGCCGGGCAGGTCGTACTTGTCCTCGATGCGCGGATTGCCGAAGGCCGTGAGCGATGCGCTCACGCGCGGCGTGCGCTGCGCGAGCTGCACCGCGATGCTGATCGAGGGGGCCACCGCCACCGGATGCGCCTCGATCACGTAGCGTCCATCGAGGCGCAGCGCCTGGAACGGCAGGTAGTGCAGCGGCCCGTGGGGCACCACGATCATCCGCTGTCCCGATGCGAGGCCGAGCGGTGCGAGCAGCGCGGTGCCCAGCTTGTCGGCATTGGCGATGGCCGTGCGGCGGCCGCGCACGATGGAATTGCGGAACACCTCGACCAGCTCGGTCAGCTCCTCGCGGCGCACCGCCACGGTGTGGGCCTGGATGCCGGTGGGGCTCACGACCCACACCAGCAGCCGGTCGGGCAGCGAATGGAACTGCACCACGCGCTCGTCGGGCGCCAGCGCGCCCTGCAGCGTCGCCAGGTCGACGGTGTTCGCGGCACGGTCGCTGATCTTCGCGCGGCCGCGCACCGCGTCGAGCAACGCGCGCGAACGGCTGCGCTCGCTCACCTCGAAGGCCTGGCGCGCATCGCCGGCGTCGCTGTAGATCGACACGCCCCGCTCGAACACCGACTGCAGGTCCGAGAACAGGCCCATCTTGAATTCTTCGCTGCGGAACCTGGCGCGCACCTGGTCGATGCCGCCCAGCGCGCGCGCCATGGCTTCGGCCGCGGCCTGCTTCTGCCCCAGCGCGAGCTCGCTGCGCGCCACGCCGTCCCAGGCCCACAGGCGGTAGTACTCGGTGTCGGTGCCCACCTGCCGCGCGGTGAGCGCGCGGTACAGGTCGCGGGCCTCGCCCGGCTTGTTCTCGGCCAGCAGCAGCCGTGCGCGGGTGCGGTCGAGCTGCGCGGTGAGCGGTGCATCCTTGGGCGGCGCCATGCCGGCGAGCACGTCGCGCGCCCGCGCGGCGTCACCCGCTTCGATGAGCGCGTTGACGAGCGAGGCCTGCACCAGCGGCGCATAGCGCGTCGAGCTGTTGGCCAGGGCCTCGTCGTAGCTGAGCACGGCGCCGGCATAGTCGCCGCGGCGCGTGCGCACGTCGCCGATCACCTTCTGCACCGGGCCGACCACCAGCTTGGGGTCGCGTGCCGGGTGCCTGAGCGCCTCGCGGGCAAACTCCTCGGCCTTGTCGAGCTGGCCCGAATAGCTGTAGACGATGGCCAGGTCGCGGTTGGCCATGGCCATGAGATTGGGATCGCGCGTGGCATTGGCCAGGTGCAGCGCCTTGCTGGCGGCACGCACGCTCTGGCGGAACTCGCCGGCCTCGGCGAGCGCCACGGCCTGGCTGCAGTACTGGTAGCCCGAGAGCTTGACCGCATCCTGCCCGTAGAGCACCGCGCCCTCGCTGGTCAACGCCAGCAAGGTGTCGGTGTCGGCGAGCCGCGCCTGCTCGGCCTTGCTGGCCTCGGCCTCGGCACTGGGCGCCTGCTGCGCGAACGCCAGCGGCCCGTGGCCCAGCAGAAGAACGCACGCCAACCCGAGGGCACCGGCAGCGCCTGCACGACGTGCCGAGCGCTCCCATCCCGTTCTCGAAAACCACGTCATTGGACCCCCGCGCGCGGCCCGTGTACCCGCGGATGCGGGGGTCGACGCCGCGGAAGTGCGCGCCGTTCAGGCCTCGTGGGGAAAGTCTAGGAGGGGCCTTGCGCCCCGCCTATTCACAAGACGGCCTAGCGCAAAAGGACTACGTCAGGCGGGGACCGAATCGATGTCGGTCCGCTCCCAGTGCCGATGCCTGGCAATGGCGGCGATGAAATCCTGCGCGATCTGCATGGCCGCGGTCGCGTCGCCGAGGTTGGTCACGGGTGTGGCGGCCACCACCACGCCGGGCGGCAGGTCGGCCTGTTGTGCGTCCGCGCCGATGCCCAGCCTGGAGAGCAGCTGCACGCCCTCGCCCACGGTGCAGATCGCCTTGCAATGCTTGTAGGCCTCCAGCACGAAGTGCACCGCATCGCCCATGCCCGCGAGCGTCGCGGCGCCGAGGCTGCCACCGGGCACCAGCACGGCATCGAACATCACGGACGGCGCGTTGGCAAAGGTCATGTCGATGTCGATCTGCCGCTTCGATGCGCTGGCGACGGTGCCCAGGCGCGGCCCGACCACCTTGCAGCGCCCGCCGGCCTGCTCGAGCGCATCGCGGATCGGCTTGAGCGAGGCGGAGTCGATGCCGTCGGCCACCAGGATCGCGATCTTGCGTGTGCGGATGGAACCGTCGCCGGTATCGGCCATGCTGAGCGCGCGTGATTCCTCGATCGGCAGGGTCATGCGGTGCTCGCGAAAGCCCGCGCGGCCGGCGGCCGCCTTGGCGTCGGGCGCACCGATGCCCAGGGGCTCGGCCACGCGGCGCGCGAGCTTCTCGTCGACGTGCGCGAGGTTGTCGACCATGCGCTGGCGGATCGCCGGCACATCGACCTTCGAGAGCTCGAAGCGGAAGCCCGCGACGATATGTTCCTTCTCGGCCGCGCTCTGGCTGTTGAAGAACAGGCGCGCCTGCGTGAAGTGGTCGTCGAAGGTGGGGCTGCGCCGCCGCACCTTGGTGCCCTCGATGTCCTCGGGGTAGGTCTGGAAGCCGACGCTGCCGCCATCGACGCGGAACTCCTTGCCGTCGCCGAGCGAATTGGGCTCGTAGGCCACCTGGCCGCGCGCGATCGTCTGGCGGTGCATGCCGTCGCGCTGGAAGTTGTGGAAGGGGCACACGCTCTTGTTGATGGGCAGCTCATGGAAGTTGGCGCCGCCCAGCCGCGAGATCTGCGTGTCGGTGTACGAGAAGAGCCGGCCCTGCAACAGCGGATCGTTGCTGAAGTCGATGCCCGGCACCACGTGCCCGGGATGGAACGCGACCTGCTCGGTCTCGGCAAAGAAGTTGTCGGGGTTGCGGTTGAGCACCAGCCGGCCGATGCGCTGCACCGGCACCATCTCCTCGGGAATGAGCTTGGTCGGGTCCAGCAGGTCGAAGCCGAGCGACTGCGCCTTGTCGGGCGCGATGAGCTGCACGCCGAGCTCCCATTCGGGAAAGTCGCCCTGCTCGATGGATTCCCACAGGTCGCGGCGATGGAAGTCGGGGTCCTTGCCCGCGATCTTCTGCGCTTCGTCCCAGGCGAGGCCATGGATGCCGAGCTTGGGCTTCCAGTGGAACTTCACGAAGTGGCTCTCGCCGCGGTTGTTGACGAAGCGGAAGGTGTGCACGCCGAAGCCTTCCATCATGCGAAGGCTGCGCGGAATGGCACGGTCCGACATCGCCCACATCAGCATGTGCGTGCTCTCGGGCATCAGCGATGCGAAGTCCCAGAAGGTGTCGTGCGCGCTCGCGGCCTGCGGCATCTCGTGGTGCGGCTCGGGCTTCACGGCGTGGATGAGGTCGGGGAACTTCATCGCGTCCTGGATGAAGAACACCGGGATGTTGTTGCCCACGAGGTCGTAGTTGCCTTCGCGGGTGTAGAACTTGACGGCAAAGCCGCGCACGTCGCGCACCGTGTCGGCCGAGCCGCGCGAGCCCGCCACGGTCGAGAAGCGCACGAAAACGGGCGTCTTCGCATCGGGGTCCTGCAGGAAGTCGGCCGAGGTGAACTGCGACATCGACTTGTAGACCTGGAAGAACCCGTGCGCCGCCGAGCCGCGCGCATGCACCGCGCGCTCCGGAATGCGCTCGTGGTCGAAGTGCGTGATCTTCTCGCGCAGGATGAAATCTTCGAGCAGCGTGGGCCCGCGCAACCCGGCCTTGAGCGAGTTGTGGTTGTCGGGAATCTGAAGACCCTGGTTGGTCGTCAGATTGGGCGCATGATCGGTCGCGAAGCCATCGAGCTGCTGCTGCTTGGCATTGCTGCCATCCGTGGCCTTCGACCGGCGACCGGCGGCGGCCTTGTTCTGAGGCGTCATCGAGGATCTTTCATGGGGGGGTCAACTTCGTTGTCGAGAAAAAGGTCCAGCACGTTCACCAGCGCAATCAGGCAGATGAAGCCCGCCACGGCGGCCACCACCCAGAAAAGGATTTCATCTCCCCAAGCACCGGTGAGTGAATCGAACAGCGACGAGAACTCCATGATTCGCTCCAGCAGGTCTGATTTCAACAACTCGATGCTTGCGCTGCAGCCTCCATGAAGCCACGAAAGCGGTGTCGCGAGGCTTTTGCGAGCGAATCCAAAGGTTATGTTTTTCTCACACTGTTACCCGTAGTGGCGGCTCGCCCCCGGGTGTGGGAGAGGCGGCGTGCAGGGGGTAGGAGCGCACCGACAGCCCCGGGCCCCCGCCTACGGCGCCTGGCGTATCTGCCCGCATGCCGCGGCAAGGTGCGCCCTATAGCATCGGCGGCAGGCGGCACGAAGCCTGCTTGCACGACAGCGGCAGCACATGATTCACACACAGGGAAGAAGCAAATGCAGATCAGGATCGGTTTCGACATCGAGCTCGCCGTCACGGCCCCCACGGCCTTGATCTACATGCTGCAGGTCCATCCGTCGCGCGCGGCGGATCTCCAGGACGGGGAGCACATCACCATCACGCCGCCGCTGCACACCGACTACTACATGGACAGCTTCGACAACCATTGCGCGCGGGTGCGCATTCCCGCGGGTGTGGCCAGCGTGCGGCTGCGCAACCATGCGGTGGTGTTCGACCCCGGCTGGACCGACCCGGTGGACTACGGCGCCGTGGAGCACGCGGCCGCCGACCTGCCGGTGTCCACGCTGCCCTTCCTGCTGCCGAGCCGCTATTGCGAGGTCGACAGCGAACTGCTGCAGTTCGCCTGGGACACCTTCGGCCGCGTGGCGCCGGGCTGGAACCGCGTGCAGGCGATCTGCGACTACGTGCACGGCCACCTGCGCTTCGACTACCAGACCGCACGCCCGACGCGCACCGCGCTCGAGGGCCATCGCGAGGGCACGGGCGTGTGCCGTGACTTCGCCCACCTGGCCATCACGCTGTGCCGCTGCATGAACATTCCGGCGCGCTATGCCACGGGCTATCTCGGCGACATCGGCATCCCGCCGGTGCCGTACCCGATGGACTTCAGCGCCTGGTTCGAGGTCTACCTGGGCGACCGCTGGCACACCTTCGATGCGCGCCACAACGTGCCGCGCATCGGCCGCATCGTGATCGCGCGCGGCCGCGACGCGGCCGACGTGCCGATCACCATGGTGTTCGGCGCCAACTCGCTGCTTCGCTTCGAGGTGACGACCGACGAGGTCCTGTAGCAGGCCGCGCCTGGCGCTACGGCAGGTAGCCCAGCATCCGCATCGCGGCGCCCAGCGTCGCGCGGCGGGCTTCCATCGCATTCCAGGGCGTGTTGCCGACGGCCAGCCGCTCGCCGATGTTGGCGACCGTCCAGTGTGCGGCGCTGCCCAGGTCGGGCAGCTCTTCCCAGGCCAGCGGCACCGAAACGCCCAGGCCCGGGCGCGCGCGCACCGACCAGGCACAGGCCGTGGTGGCGCCGAAGCCATTGCGTAGATAGTCCGGGAAGATCTTGCCGATGCGGTTGCGCGGGCCGCTCTTGGCCACGAAGCGCCCCGGCACCGTGCGCGCCAGGTGCTCCACGATGGCGCGCGAGAAGCCCCGCACCTCGTCCCAGCCGTACTGGCGGCGCAGCGGCACCACCACGTGCAGCCCCTTGCCGCCGCTGGTCTTCACGAAGGCCGGCAGTCCGAGTTCGTCGAGCAGCACGTGCACGAGCAGCGCCGCCTCCTGCATCTGCTGCCAGTCGACGCCTTCGCCGGGGTCCAGGTCGAAAGTCATGCGGTCGGGCTTGCCGATGGCGCGCGAGGTGGCGTTCCAGGTGTGCAGCTCGAGGGTGTTGAACTGCGCGGCGCCGACCAATGCCCGTTCGGTGTCGATCTGCAGCAGCGGATCGTGTCCCGGATCGAGCGCGGGATCGAGCAGCTTGATGCCCTGGATGTCGCTGTGCCGCGCATGCTTCTGGAAGAACAGCTCGCCGCCCACGCCTTCCGGTGCGCGCACCAGCGCCACAGGCCGGCCCTGGAGGTGGGGCAGGATCAGCGGCGCCACGCTGGCGTAGTAGGCCGCGATGGCGCCCTTGGTGATGCCGCTCGCCGCGTCGATCACACGTTCGGCATGGGTGATGCGCGGTGGTGCCGGGGTCTCCATGCATGGAGACTTGCGCGGCGCGCCGCCGCCCGATGTAGGAACGCTGCGGCGCCCGCCGTAGGGTTCAGGCCGACTGCGCGCCGGCCGCGGCCCCGAGCACGCGCTCGCTCGGCCGCGCGAAGTAGAACCACTCGGCGCCGGGCAACGCCAGCGCATTGGGAAAGACGATGAACCCGTCGTCCGGTGCGCTCACCAACGTGCCGTCGTGGCGCATGCCGATGGGCTCGCCGCGCTGCACCGGATCGAAGGTGGCCCAGTCGCGCACGAAGCTGTCTTCCTCGTGGAGCCGGTCCGTGACGCTGGCCAGGCGCAGGAGCCGGGGCGGCGTGGGCGGCACGCCCGGCAGGCCCTCGGGCAGCGCCGCCATGCCGAGCAGCGCCAGCGCGCGGCGAATGGCGCGCCACGCGACCTCGGGCGCTTGCGGGTCGCGGTGCTGGCCGCATTCGAGCGTGACGCCGTAGCCGCCGCAGTTGCGGATGTATTCGTTGGTGCCGCGGCCGAAGTCGAGCGCGTCGTCGCCGACCGCCGCGCCGGCCGCGCGCTGCGCCAGGCCAGCGGCATAGATGTCGAGCCAGCCCTCCACCACGACGGGCGTGCCCAGGTGCAGCGCAAGCAGCCCTTCCTCGGTGGCGCGCGCGAAGGGTTCGAGGGCGCCGCGGTTGTCACGCGGGCCGATCATCGCGAAGGCCTCGCCCTCGCTCTGGAACGAATGCAGGTCGAGCAGCACGTCGTGCCGCTCGATCAGGGGGCACAGCACGTTCGTGACCTTGCCCTCGTAGTCGGTGGGCTCGGCCACGGGCTTGAACAGGCGGTTGAGGTTGCGCTCGCCCTCGCGCTGCAGCCGCCGCCGGGCCAGCGGGTTGGCCACGGGCACCAGGGTCAGCTGGCCGCGCAGCAGCTGGAGCGCGCCGCCGTCGATCTCGGCCCGCACGCGCTCGATGCCGACGGTGCCGCAGGTTTCGTCGCCATGGACGCCGCCCATCACGAGCAGCCGGGGACCGGGATTCAGCGAGGCCACGGTGTGGATGCGCAGGCTGTCGGTGGCGGCGCCGGCAAAAGGATCGGAGGACATGCGGTCGATTATTGCGGAGGCTTCGCCCCTGGTGCAAAGAGGCGCGGCGCGGAGGGCCTACAGGGCGTGCCTCGCCTGTCCTACCGGATCCACTGCCGGCGCCATGCAGGCTTCAGCGGACCCTACAGAGAAGGAACCGTGCCATGACCAGCAGCAAGCCCCGTCCGAAGGAACCCGACACCTCGAAAGACCCGGTGCGGGACGCCGGCGGCGGCAACACCAAGATCGAACAGGGCGGCGATTCGGCACCGCGCCTGCCGCATGAACGCGACGAGTCGTCGGACAGCCAGCAGACGCAGGACGCACAGCCCTCCGAGGTGGGCCGCAAGGGCCATGACGACATCGAGCGCGGCGTCGTCGACACGGACCGCGGCCCGGTGACCGACCGCGTCTACAACGACAAGGTCAAGCGCTGAGCTCTTTTACTTGCCCACGCCCGCGAGCTGCTCGCGCATCGACGAGATCACTGCGCCGTAGTCCTTGGCGTTGAAGATCGCGCTGCCGGCCACGAAGGTGTCGGCGCCGGCGGACGCCACGCGCGCGATGTTGTCGGCCTTGATGCCGCCGTCCACCTCCAGGCGGATGTCGCGGCCGCTCTGTTCGATGCGCTTGCGTGCGAGTTCGATCTTGCGCAGCGCCGAGTCGATGAAGCTCTGCCCGCCGAAACCCGGGTTCACGGACATGATCAGGATCAGGTCGATGTCGTCGATGGCCCAGTCGAGCGCCTCCAGGCCGAGCCCGGGATTGAATACCAGGCCCGCCTTGCAGCCCGCGCCCTTGATGGCCTGGATGCTGCGGTTCACGTGCGGCGAGGCGTCGGGGTGGAAGCTGATGTAGTCGGCGCCCGCTTCGGCGAAAGACGCCGCCAGCGCGTCGACCGGCTGGATCATCAGGTGCACGTCGATCGGCACCGGCTCGCCGCTGGCCGTCTTGGCATGGGGCTTCAGGGCCTTGCAGATCATCGGGCCGAAAGTGAGGTTGGGCACGTAATGGTTGTCCATCACGTCGAAATGGATCCAGTCGGCGCCGGCGGCGATGACCTTGGCCAGCTCGTCGCCAAGGTAGGCGAAATCGGCGGAAAGAATGGAGGGGGCGATGCGGAACGGCGTGCTCATGCGCCGATTGTCGCAGCGCGCGCAAGACCCGGAAAGCAGCGCAGGAGAAGCCGCAAGTTACCATCGCGCGCATGCCGCAAAGCCCCATCAGTGTCCAAGTAGAGCCGCGCTATCTCGCGGAGCAGTCCTCGCCGGCAGACAAGGTCTACACCTTCGCCTACACGGTCACGCTGACCAACGTGGGTGAAATCGGCGCCCAGCTCATCGCCCGCCACTGGCTGATCAACGACGCTTCCGGCCATGCCCAGGAGGTGAAGGGGCTGGGCGTGATCGGCCAGCAGCCGCTGCTGGCGCCGGGAGAATCGTTCCGCTACACCAGCGGCTGCCGCCTGCAGGCGCCCAGCGGCACCATGCACGGCAGCTATTTCGTGGTGACCGAGGACGGCGAACGCTTCGACGTGCCGATCCCGATGTTCGTGCTGGAGGCCGACATCGGCGGCGCACCGGTTTCGCGCGTGCTGCACTAGGCTCGCGCCCACCCTCTCGCCCATCGTGGCGCCTTTCCCGCCCCCACCGGGGGCGACACCCGTGGTCCGGCGACGCCGGTTCCGCGGTGTTTCCGACCTGACTTCCTTCTCTACCTTGTCCTATGGCTGCTGCATCGCTTGACCTGCAGGGCCTCCTGGCCCGGCTCGACCCGACCGCGGACGTGGCGCAGCGCCACATCTGGCTGATCGACGTGTTCGACTGGCTGCGCGGCGACCGCGCGTCGCCGCAGGCGGCGGCGGGCCGCGTGTCGCTGCTGCTCGGCGCCATCGAGGCGCGGCCCGAAATGCGCGCGCGCCTGCGCGCCTGGTGGCAGGCTTTCACGCAGACGGTCGACCTGACCACGCTGCTGGCCGACTACGGCTTTGCGCCACGCACCGCCTTCCTGAGCGAATTCTCCGAACGCCTGCGCCGCAAGATCCTGCCCGGCACGCCGGAAACCACCGACGCCTCGGACCTCTTTCGCATGGTGCTGCCCGGCGTTTTCGACGCGGGATGGATCGCGCTGCTCGACGAAGACCAGCTCGCGCGCATCGCGGACCTGCTGGCCGACAGCGATCCGGCCGACGAGGGCGGCGCCCCGCGCTGGCGCCACACGGTCATGGACGCCGTCACCTACTGCAGCAGCCAGGTGGTGGCGGCCGGCTTCTCGCCCGAATTGCGGCTGCGAATGAGCCAGAGCCGCGCCTTCCATTCGCTGATGTCCGACCTCGACGCGCTGCGCGAGGAGATGTTCGCGCCGCCTGCGGACCCCGGCGGCGGCGAGGCCGCGCTGCAGGCCGCCTTCGTGGCCTTCCGCGATCGGCTCGACGCCTGCCGCGCCAGTGCCTCGTCGGTCTACACGCACCTGGAGGACAACGGCATTTCGGTCGGCCTGGTGTTCCGGCTGCGCCAGCTGCGCGAGCGGGTGCTGCGCATCCGTGAACTGCTCGACTGCCTGATGTCGGCCGCGCCGGCACCCAGCGTGGCGCGGCTGGTGGGCCGGCTCGTGCTCGCGGGCGGCGAGCGCAACAGCATCCGCGCGCTGATCGCCACCAACTCCTCGATGCTCGCGGCCAAGGTGACGGAGCGCAGCGCCGAGACCGGCGAGCACTACATCACGCGCGACCGCGGCAGCTACCTGCGGATGGTCCGCCAGGCCGCGGGCGGCGGCGCCCTCACCGCGGTGACGGTGATGCTCAAGTTCGGCATCTATGCGATCGGGCTGTCGGCCTTCTGGAGCGGCTTCTGGTCGGGCCTGATGTATGCCGCCAGCTTCGTCGCGATCCAGCTGCTGCACCTGACGCTCGCGACCAAGCAGCCGGCGATGACCGCGCCGGCCATGGCGGCGCGGCTGCGCGACATCAAGTCCGACGCGGCGGTGTCCGATTTCGTGGACGAAGTCACCCACCTGGTGCGCTCCCAGGCGGCGGCCGTGCTGGGCAACGTGGGGGTGGTGGTGCCCGCGATGCTGGTCCTCGCGTTGCTCGCGCAGCTCGCGCTCGGGCGGCCGCTGCTGGACGCGGCCCATGCCGGGGCCACGCTGCAATCGCTCTCGCTCCTGGGCCCGACGGCGCTGTTCGCGGCCTTGACGGGCGTGCTGCTGTTCGCGGCCAGCATCGTGGCCGGCTGGACAGAAAACGCCTTTGTCCTGCATCGGCTGGACTCCGCCATGCGTTACAACCCTCGCATCGGCGCTTTTCTGGGCGCCGCCCGCGCCCGCCGTTGGGCGACCTTCATGCGCACACACATCTCGGGCTTCGCCTCCAACATCTCGCTCGGGCTGATGCTCGGGCTGCTGCCGGCATTCGCGGGTTTCTTCGGGCTCGGACTGGAGGTGCGCCACGTGACACTGTCCGCCGGACAGATCGCGGCCGCCGCGGCGTCCCTGGGCATGCCGGTGCTCCATCAGCCCGCGCTGTGGTGGGCGGTGGCGGCCATCCCGGTGATCGGCGTGCTCAACGTGAGCGTGAGTTTCTATTTCGCTTTCCGCCTGGCGCTTCGCGCGCACAGCGTGAGCCTCGGTGACCGCGCGCGCATCCGCAGCGCCATCCGGGCGCGCTGGCGCAGCCGGCCCATCAGCTTTTTTCTACCTGCATGAACCTGACGAGTCTCTTCAACGACCTCCTGGGCTTCTGGTCCGAGTGGCTGCGCCCTTCGGCCGGCCTGCCGACCGTGCTGTGGTCGCTCCTCCTGGCGGCGGCCGCCGCTGCCGGCCACCTGGTGCAGCGCTACCTGGGCCTGCCCAAGGTGGTGGGCTATTCGGCGGTCGGCGCGGTGGTCGGCCTGGCCGGCTTCGAGGGCGCCATCTGGCCGCTGCGCGGCATCAGCCTGTTCCTGCTGGAACTCGGCGCGGCCGTGGTGCTGTTCGAAGCCGGGGGCCGGCTGCCGCTGCGCTGGTTCCGCCACAACCCGATGGTGCTGGTGCAGAGCCTGCTCGAGGCCACGCTCACCTACTTCGGCGTGTTCTGGATGCTGCAGCTGCTGGGCCTGCCCGACCCGGTCGCCAATCCGATCGCGCTGATGGCCATCGTGGCCTCGCCCGCGGTGCTGAGCCGCGTGATCATCGACACGCGCGCCTCGGGCCCGGTGACCGAGCGCGCCATGACGCTGGCCACGCTCAACACCTTCTATGCGCTGGCGCTCGGCTATGCGCAGGCCGGCCTGATCGAGCGCGCGCCGCAGACGATGCTGCAAAAGCTCTACCCGGTGGCGGTGGTGCTGGGCCTTTCGTTCGTGATCGGCGGCATCCTGGCGCTGGCGCTGCGCACGGCGCTGCGCTTCATGAGCCCGACCAGCGAGAACACCTCGATCCTGCTGCTCGCGCTCATTGCCGCCGCGAGTGCGCTCACGGCCCACGTCGGCGGCTCCGCCCCGCTGGCCGCGCTGATCGGCGGCGTGCTGCTCAAGACGCTCAATCCCAAGCCCTGGGCCTGGCAGCGGCAGCTCGGCACGGCCTCGTCGCTGCTCACCATGCTGATGTTCGTGCTGGTGTCCATCGTGGCGGCCCAGGCCGACTGGACCCTGCCGGTGGCCAGCGTGGTGCTGGCCGTGATCGGCATCCGCCTGGTCGCCAAGATCGCCGGCGTGGCCATTGCCAACCCGGGCAGCGGCGCCAGCTGGAACCAGGCCTTCTGGGTCGGCTGCGCGATGTCGCCGCTGTCCTCGATCGCGCTGCTCATCGCCTCCAACTTCACCACCGCGTCGCCGCTGCTCGGCACCATGATCACGCAGGTGGCCCTGCCCTCGATTCTCCTGATGGAAGTCCTGGGCGCCGTGATCGCCACCGTGGCCATCCATGCGGTGGGCGAAAGCTCGGTGCCCTGGACGCCGCAGGCCTTCAGCACCACGGAGGACACGCAGCGATGACCGCGGCCATGCCCCTTTCCGGCCACACCCCTCCTCGCGTCGACCCGGACAGCGACGACTTCCGCTCCGCGGCGCTGCCCGCGGACCCGGCGAGCCGCGTGGTCCAGCTCGAGCCCTTCAACCGCTCCGAGGCACTGTCGCTCGGCGTGGAGCTCGAACTCCAGCTCGTCAACACGCACGACTACGACCTTGCGCCCTATGCCGAGGACATGCTGCGGCTGATGGCGCAGACGCCGCTGCCCGGCAGCGTGGTGCCCGAGATGACCTCGAGCATGATCGAGATCTCGACCGACATCTGCCATTCGGCGCAGGACGTGATCAAGCAGCTCTCGCCGATCCGCGAGGCGCTGATCAAAAACGCCGACAAGCTCAACATCGCGGTGGTGGGCGGCGGCACGCATGCGTTCCAGCAATGGCACGAGCGGCGCATCTACGACAAGCCGCGCTTTCGCGAGCTGTCGGAACTGTATGGCTACCTGAGCAAGCAGTTCACCATCTTCGGCCAGCACGTGCACATCGGCTGCCCCGATGCCGATGCCGCGCTCTTGATGCTGCACCGCATGTCGCGCTACATCCCGCACTTCATCGCGCTGTCGGCCTCGTCGCCTTTCGTCCAGGGGCAGGATACGCAGTTCGACTCGGCGCGGCTCAACTCGGTGTTCGCGTTCCCGCTCTCGGGCCGCGCGCCCTTCACGCTGAGCTGGAAGGAGTTCGAGGCCTACTTCGAGCGCATGACCCGCACCGGCGTCGTGCGCAGCATGAAGGACTTCTACTGGGACATACGGCCCAAGCCGGAGTTCGGCACCATCGAGATCCGCGTGTTCGACACGCCGCTCACGGTGGAACGCGCGGCCGCACTCGCGGGCTACGTGCAGTCGCTGGCCGCGTGGTTCCTGCAGGAGCAGCCCTTCGAGCCGACCGAGGACGACTACCTCGTCTACACCTACAACCGCTTCCAGGCCTGCCGCTTCGGGCTCGATGCGGTCTATGTGGACCCGGCCAGCGGCCAGCACATGCCGCTGCGCGACCACATCCTCATGACGATGACGCAGCTCGAATGGCACAGCGAGGCGCTCAACGCCACGCAGGCACTGGGCGAACTGCGCACCAGCGTGGAGGCCAACCGCAACGACGCACGCTGGCTGCGCGAGAAGCAGGGCAAGGAACGCCTGCTGGCCGAGGTGGTGCGGCAGGCGTCGCTGCGCTTCCGCGGCGCGGCCTGACGCCACTCAGGCGGCCGCGGCCTCCTGCGAGAACTGCCTGCGGTAGGCCGTGGGCGAGGTCTTGAACGCCGCGGCAAAGTGCTTGCGCAGCAGCACCGCCGAGCCGAAACCCGCCTCGGTGGCCACCCGCTCCACCGGGCGGTCGGTGGTCTCCAGCAGCCGCTGCGCCAGCGCCAGCCGCTGGTTCTGCAGCCATTGGCCGACCGTGGTGCCCGTGGCTTCGCGGAAGCGCCGCGTGAAGGTGCGCCGGCTCATGAGCGCGCGCCGGGCCAGGTCGTCCAGCTCGTGCGGGCTGTGCAGCTGGCGGCCCAGCCAGGCGAGCAGCGGCGCGAGCCGGTCGCTCTCGGCCGCGGCAGGCACCGGCCGCGCGATGTACTGCGCCTGCCCGCCCTCGCGGTGCGGCGCCACCACCATGCGGCGCGCGGCGCGGTTGGCCGCCTCGGCGCCGTAGCGCACGCGCAGCAGGTGCAGGCAGCAGTCGATGCCCGCGGCCGTGCCCGCCGAAGTGAGCACGTCGCCGTCGTCGACATAGAGCACCTCGGGCTGCAGCGTGACCTTCGGATATTGCCTCGCGAAGGCCTCGGCCAGGTTCCAGTGCGTGGTGGCGGGGCGGCCGTCCAGCAGGCCCGCCTCGGCCAACACGAAGGCGCCCAGGCACAGCCCGACCACGGTGGCGCCGCGCCGATGCGCCGCCTGCAGCGCGCGGACCAGCGCCGGCGGCGCGGGCCGGCCATCGTCGCGCCATGAAGGCACGATCACGATCTGCGCCTGGCGCAGGGCCTCGAGCCCGTGCGGCACCACGAGCGAGAAGCCCGCGTTGGTTTGCAGCGGGCCCGGCTCGGTGCCGCACACGCGCAGGCGAAAACGCGGTGCGCCGGTTTCGGTGCGGTCCTCGCCGAAGACCATGCACGGCACGGACAGGTGGAAGGGGCTGATGCCGTCGAAGGCGACGACGGCGATGGTTTCGGCGGGCTTGCTCTGCATGGCCCGATTTTATCGGTGAATGGCTGCCGGGCCACTTTCTCGCAGGCGCCCGAGCCGGAACAATCACCCCATTCCACAACAAGCAACGGAGCAGACAGACCATGAGCACCACCCCCGCACCGCGCCGCGCCCTCGTCGTGATCGACGTGCAGAACGAATACTTCGAAGGCGGCGGCCTGCCGATCGAATACCCGCCGGTCGAGCAGTCGCTGCCCAACATCGCACGGGCGATGGACGCGGCGCATGCCGCCGGCACGCCGGTGGTGGTGGTTCGCCACCATGCGCCCAAGGGCGCGCCGGTGTTCCAGGCCGACAGCCACAACGGCCAGCTGCACCCGGAGATTGCCCGCCGGCCGCACGACCACCTCGTGACCAAGGCCATGCCGAGCGTCTTCACCGGCACCGACTTCGGCGACTGGCTCGCGCGCCATGAGATCGACACGCTGAGCGTGGCCGGCTACATGACCCAGAACTGCGATGCGTCCACCGTGTTCGAAGCCATGCACCGCGGGCTGAACGTGGAGTTCCTGTCGGACGCGACCGGCGCCCTGCCCTACGCCAATGCGGCCGGCAAGGTCAGCGCCGAGGAAATCCACCGCGTCTTCAGCGTCGTGTTCCACAGCAACTTCGCGGCCGTGGCAAGCACCGAGGCGTGGATCGCCGCGCTGCAGGCCGGCCAGGCGATCGAGAAGGACAACGTGCTGATGTCGAACCGGCGCGCGCGGGGCTGAGCGCCGCAGGTCGGAGCGCTTATGCTCGCCGCATGGGTGAATTCGACCTGATCGCACGCTACTTCAAGCGCCCCGCCAAGCGCTCCCCGCTCGGCGTGGGCGACGACTGCGCCTTGCTCGCGCCGGCGCCCGGCATGCAGCTGGCGGTGTCGTCCGACATGCTGGTCGAGGGGCGGCACTTTCTCTCGACGGTCGATCCGGCGCGGCTGGGCCACAAGGCGCTGGCGGTGAACCTCAGCGACCTGGCGGCCTGCGGTGCCAGGCCGCTGGCCTTCACGCTCGCGCTCGCGCTGCCCGGCGTCGACGAGCCCTGGCTCGAAGGTTTCTCGCGCGGGCTCTTTGCGCTGGCCGACGAACACGGCTGCGAGCTCGTGGGTGGCGACACCACGCGCGGCCCGCTCAACATCTGCATCACCGTCTTCGGCGAAGTGCCGGCCGGCGCGGCGCTGCTGCGATCGGGCGCGCGCGCCGGCGACGACATCTGGGTCAGCGGCACGCTCGGCGATGCGCGGCTCGCGCTGGAAGTGTTTCGCGGCACGCTCGCACTGCCGGCCGAGGTGTTCGCAGCGGCGCGAATGCGCATGGAACAGCCCACGCCGCGCGTCGCGCTCGGCCAGGCGCTGCGCGGCACGGCTTCGGCCGCCGTGGACGTGAGCGACGGCCTCGTCGGCGACCTGGGCCACATCCTCGCCGCGAGCCGGGTGGGTGCCACGCTGGACGCCGATGCGGCCGTGTCCCTGGTGGCGGCCGCCGCAACGGGCCTTGGCGCCGGCGTGCTGCGCACCTGCGCGCTGTCGGGCGGCGACGACTACGAACTGGTCTTCACCGCGCCGCCCTCCGCGCGCGCGGCAGTCGAACAGGCCGGTCAGGACAGCGCCACGCGCGTCACGCGCATCGGCCGCGTCGAGGCCGACACCGGGCTGCGCATCGTGGACGCGAGCGGCTCACCGGTGGCGCAGCGCTTCGGCTCCTTCGACCACTTCGGCTGATCAGGATCCGCGGACCATCGCCTGCATCTTCGACTGCGCGGCGTTGATGGCCTTCGAATGGCCGTTGAGGTCCTGCAGCATCTTGTTGAGCTCGGCCTGCACGGCCGGGTCGGTCACGGTGACGGACGCGCCCGACACCTGGATCTTCGACTTGTTCCTTTCGATGTAGTCGCCGATGGCCAGCGCGCCGTCGAACACCGAATCGAGCGCGGGGAACACCTCCTTGAAGGTGGCGGCCGGCGCGGACACGGTCTTGTCGTAGGCCTTGCCGTAGACCTGCTTCAGGTCGTCGGCCTGCTTGAGGCCGGCATGCGCCGCGTCGGCCTTGGCGAGCTCCTGGTCGAGTGCGGTGCGCAGGCCGCGCAGGCCGTCCTTCGCGGCCTTGAGGTCGTCGCGGCGCGACGACAGGTCGGCGATCGACCGCAGCGCGCCCTTGGCCATCACCTGGGTCATCGGCTGGCTGACCGACTTGTTCATGCCTTCGTTGAAATCGGCGATCACCGCGTAGTGCTGCGCGTAGTCGCCGAAGGAGGCCTTCTCGTCGGGCGTGAGCGTGGGCACGCGCAGGCCCGGCTTGTCCAGCACGCGGGTCTGCAGGAAGCCGATGAAGGCGGTGCGCTGCTCGGCCTCCTTGTTGCCGCAGGCCGCGAGCAGCACGCTGAATGCAAGGCACATCCACAGGGTGTTGAAACGGACCAGGGTTCTCTTCATGATGGCCATGCCTTCGTTTGGGAATGAGCCGCCGAGCATACGATGGCCGGGGTCCCCATCCCATACGCCGAACGGCATGGCAAAAGGCACTCGGTGACCGAATGCGCGACACTCCAGTCTCGATGCAAGCTGCTTCTTCTTCCTCCTTTCCAGGCGCCATGCTACAAGCCACGCCCCACCGCCCGACCCTCGGCTTCCTGTTTTCCCACCCGGCCCATTTCATCGCCTTGGGTTTGGGCTCGGGACTGCCGCGGGTGGCGCCCGGCACCGTCGGCACGCTGTGGGCGTGGGCGGCATTCACGGTGATGCAGCTGTGGTTCACGCCCGCCACCATCGGCTGGATCATCCTGGCCTCGCTGCCGGTCGGCTGGTGGGCCTGCAGCGTCACGGCACGCGACATGGGCGTGGCGGACCCGGGCAGCATCGTGTGGGACGAGGTGGTCGCGTTCTGGATCGTGCTGTGGCTGGTCACGCCGGCGGGCCTCTGGGCGCAGGCCATCGCCTTCGGCCTGTTCCGGTTTTTCGATGCGGCCAAGCCCGGTCCGGTGGCCTGGGCCGATGGCCTGTTCAAGCAACGCGACGCCTCAGAGGTGCGCTGGTGGCGCGCCGGCTTCGGCATCATCCTGGACGACCTGGTGGCGGCGTTCTGCACGCTGCTGGTCATTGCGCTCTGGCGCGCCTGGTGAACCTCATGGAACCCTCCTTTCCCTCGAACTCTCCCGCCGACCAGGCCACGCCCGCGCTGGTGGCGGCCACGGCCGCACTGCTGCTCCAAAAAGGCTGGATGATGGCCACGGCCGAAAGCTGCACCGGAGGCCTCATCGCGGGGGCCTGCACCGAACTCGCAGGCTCCAGCGCCTGGTTCGAACGCGGCTTCGTCACCTATTCGAACGCGGCCAAGACCGAACTGCTGGGTGTCGATGCGGCGCTGATCGAAGCGCACGGCGCGGTCAGCGAGCCCGTGGCCCGCGCCATGGCCGAAGGCGCCGTCGCGCGGTCGGCGGCCCAGGCGGCCGTGGCGGTGACCGGCGTGGCGGGCCCCACCGGCGGCAGCCCCGAAAAGCCGGTCGGCACCGTGTGGTTCGGCTGGGCGGTCGACGGACGGGTCCGCACCGAGCGCCGCCGCTTCGAGGGCGACCGCGCCGCGGTGCGTGCGGCCACGGTGCACTACGCGCTCCAGACCCTGGCGGGCCTTCTCGGCTCCCCACCCGACACGACAAGAAAGGCCCCATGACATGACAGCAGCAGCCAATGCGCAGACCATCGAACGCTTCTACGAAGCCTTTTCCAGGCTCGACGGCCCCGCGATGGCGGCCTGCTATGCCAGCGACGCGGCGTTCGACGACGAGGCCTTTTCGCTGCGCGGCCGGCGCCAGGTGGGCGGCATGTGGCGCATGCTCTGCGATGCCACGCGCGCCAAGGGCGCCGACGTGTGGCGGCTGAGCTGGCGCGACGTGCGCGCCGACGACACCGGCGGCCAGGCCCACTGGGACGCGCACTACCGCTTCAGCGCCACCGGCCGGCTGGTCGACAATAGCGTCGACTCGCGCTTCGGCTTCACGCCCGACGGGCTGATTGCCACGCAGCAGGACAGCTTCGCGTTCTGGACCTGGTCGCGCCAGGCCCTGGGCGCGCCCGGCCTGCTGCTGGGCTGGACACCGATGCTGCGCAACAAGGTACGCGCCACCGCGGCCGCCAATCTCACCACCTATCTCGCACGCCAACCATGAGCAACAGCAACCTCGCCATCACCGACAACGCCGCCCAGCACCGCTACGAAGCCATGCTCGAGGGCCAGCTCGCGGCCTACGCCGAATACAACCTGCTGACCGACGCCATCATGTTCACCCACACCGAGGTGCTCCCGGAGCACGAAGGCAAGGGCGTGGGCTCGGGCATTGCGCGGCACGTGCTCGACGAGGCGCGCGCCAAGGGCCTGCACGTGATCCCGGTCTGCCAGTTCATCGCGGGCTACATCCGCAAGCACCGCGAATACGCCGACCTCGTGCGGCCCGACATCCAGCGCGCCTTCAAGATCTGAGGGCCTGGGCCCTGGGCGCGGGCAGCCACGCGAAGGCTGCGACGCCCAGCACCAGCAAGAGCGCGATGGTGGCCAGCACGGCCGTGAGCGGATCGCCCCCATGCGCCGCGGCCACCGAAGCCGCCACGCCGGTGCCCCACTGCATGAGCGCCACGCCGAGGAACATCGCCATGGTGAACACCGCCATCGCGCGGCCCGTGAGCGCGGCGGGATAGGCCACGCGCACGTCGGCGTACTGCCAGACGATGAAGCCCGAGAGCACGCCGATGAGCACCATGCCGCCGATGTCGAGCCAGGCCGAATGCGCGAACGCGATGAGCGCGAACAGGCCCGCATAGCCCAGCGCGCAGGCCACGATCCAGCGGCGGCGCGCGGCGCCGTCGCGGTCGAAGCGCCCGAACAGCGGCGCCCCCAGCAGCGAGATCACCGACACCGCGAGCGCGACGTTGCCGCTCTGCACCAGCGAATAACCATGGCGCTCCATCATGAGCGGCCCGAGCCAGAGGCCGCGCAGCGAGATGAAGGCGGCATAGGTCACGGCGCCGAGCAGCACGATGCCCAGCGTGTGCGGCATGGCCAGCAGCGCGCCGAACTGGCGGATGGCCTCGGGAATGGATTCCCGGACCTTCGGCGCGGCCGATGCGGGCTCGTGCACCCAGCGCCAGATCGCGAGCCACGCGAGCGCCGAGGCCGCGGCCAGCACCACGAACCCCGCGCGCCACGAATACGCCTGCACCAGCCAGGCGAGGGGCGTGCCGGTCACCAGCATGCCGATGCCGCCGATCGCGAGCACCAGCCCCGAGACGGTGGCGAAGCGCGCCGCCGGAAAGTGCCGCGCGATGAACACGGTGCACACCAGGAAGGCCGGCGCGCAGCCGACGCCGATCAGCGCCTGCCCCGCCACCAGCACCAGGTAGTTGGGCGCCACGGCCGACAGCAGCGCGCCCGCAATCGCGATCGGAAAGGCAACGAGCACCGTGCGGCGCACGCCGTGCAGGTCGATGCCGATGCCCATGAAGAGCTGCATCGCGCCGAAGGCGAAATGGAACGCCCCCGAGAAGATGCCGAGCGCCTGGGCCGAGAGCCTGAAATCGGACTGCAGCGGGCTCGCCATGATGGCGCCCACGGTGCGGAAGGCCTGGCTCAGCGCCACCCCGGCGCACAGCGCCAGCACCATGACCCACGCCGCGCGCGTGGTCAGCGGGGCGGTGGCCGGGCCGGTCTCAGGCACCGTGGCACTTCTTGTATTTTTTCCCGCTGCCGCAGGGGCAGGGATCGTTGCGGCCGGGGGTGGCTTCCTTGCGGAGGGTCTCGACCTTCGGCCCCAGGCTCTTCCAGAGCTGGCGCAGGTCGTACACGGCCCAGATGGCGGCGCCGAAATCGTCCAGCCGCTGCTGGCTCACGCTGGGCGGGCCGTCGTCGCTGAACATGGAAAGCGTGGGCTTGGCCTTGTCGTCCTCGGTGAGCGCGACGATGTTGTCGAGCGCGTCGTCCAGCATCTGGGCGGCTTCCTTGTCGCGCGGGGCGGCCCAGTCTTCGGGCCAGTTCTCGACCGCGTACATGAAGCCCAGCGCCCAGACCTGTGCGAACGAGGGAATCTCCTCGCCTTCGACCGCGGCGCGCTCTTCCTCGGGCAGCGAGGCGATGGCGCCCCGCGTGTCGAGCACCTCGGGTTGCCAGCTGCGCTCGTCGTCGAGCGACTGCACGTCGGCGTCCAGGCCCTCCTCGATCTCGCGCCAGCGGCGCTTCCAGTTCCAGACGAACTCCATGTGCCGGGCCGGCACGAAGCCCTCGCCCAGCAGCACGGGCCAGTATTCGGCGGGTTCGATGGCCCGGCGGGTGCAGATCAGCGCGGCCATGAAGCCTTCGCAGAACTCCCACTGGGGAATTTCCTCGTCGTGCTCGCGCATGGCGTCGAGCGCCTGGTCGAGCGCGTCGAAATCATCGGGGCCGAGGGGGGTCGAATCGGGCGCTGCGGCCTGGGGGGTGTCGTTGATGGTCATCATGGCAAGTTCGGGGCAGCCCTCTATGATGCAGCAGGCTCCGGCAGTCCACTCCTATCCATGCCCACGATTATTCCGTTTCCGGCGCGCTACAGCGCCTTTGCCCTGTGCGCCGCGGGCCTGGCGGCCAGCCTGGCCGCCGTGCTGGTGTCCCCGCACCTGTGGGTGGCTTGGGTGGCGCTGGTGGTTTTTGCGGCCCTCGTCGGCACCGGCGTGCACGACCTGCGGCAAACGCGCCATGCCATCCTGCGCAACTACCCGGTGATCGGCCACCTGCGCTTCCTGCTGGAATTCATCCGGCCGGAGATGCGCCAGTACTTCATCGAGAGCGATTCCGAGGCGGCACCATTCTCGCGCGCGCAGCGCTCGCTGGTGTACCAGCGCGCCAAGGGCGACCCCGACAACCGCCCCTTCGGCACGCAGCTGGACGTCACCATCGCGGGCTACGAGTGGATCAACCACTCGATGCGGCCGACCCGGCTCGAGAACCACGACTTCCGCATCGTGATCGGCGGCACGCCGCAGCCGGCGGAGGCGAACCCGGCCCAGGTCTGCACCCAGCCCTACAGCGCGAGCGTGTTCAACATCTCGGCCATGAGCTTCGGGGCGCTGTCGGCCAATGCGATCCTCGCGCTCAACCAGGGCGCGAAGATGGGCGGCTTTGCGCACGACACCGGCGAAGGCTCCATCTCCCAGCACCACCGGGTGCATGGCGGCGACCTGATCTGGGAGATCGGCTCGGGCTACTTCGGCTGCCGCAACGAGGACGGCAGCTTCGACGCCGAGCGCTTCAGCGCCAATGCGCGCGATCCGCAGGTGAAGATGATCGAGCTCAAGCTGAGCCAGGGCGCCAAACCCGGCCACGGCGGCGTGCTGCCCGCGCCCAAGGTCACGAAGGAGATCGCGGCGGCCCGGGGCGTGCGGGTGGGGGTCGACTGCATCTCGCCGGCCTCGCACAGCGCTTTCTCCACGCCCATCGAAATGATGCATTTCATCGCCAGGCTGCGCGAACTCTCGGGCGGCAAGCCCACGGGCTTCAAGTTCTGCCTCGGCCATCCCTGGGAGTGGTTCGCGATCGTCAAGGCCATGCAGGCGACCGGCATCACGCCCGACTTCATCGTGGTGGACGGGGCCGAGGGCGGCACGGGCGCGGCGCCGGTCGAGTTCAGCGACCACGTGGGCGCGCCACTGCAGGAGGGGCTGCTGCTGGTGCACAACACGCTCATCGGCGTGAACCTGCGCCACCGCATCAAGCTGGGCTGCGCCGGCAAGGTGATCACCGCCTTCGACGTGGCGCGCATGATGGCGCTGGGCGCCGACTGGTGCAACGCGGCGCGCGGCTTCATGATGGCGCTGGGCTGCATCCAGGCGCAAAGCTGCCACACGGGCCACTGCCCCACCGGCGTGACCACGCAGGACCCGGTGCGCCAGCAGGCGCTGGTGGTGCCGACCAAGGCCGACCGGGTGCGCAACTTCCACCGCAGCACCCTGCACGCGCTGCAGGAACTGGTGCAGGCCGCGGGCCTGGACCATCCGCAGCAGATCACAGCGCACCACATCGTGCGGCGCATTTCCGACACCGAGGTGCGGCTGCTGAGCAACCTGGTGATGCAGGTGCAGCCGGGCGCGCTGCTGGGCCCGCTGGACAAGCAGCACAACGTGTTCCGCACCTACTGGCCGCTGGCCAGCGCCGAGAGTTTCCAGCCCCTGACGCAGGGGCCGCACGGCCTGGTGTCGAATCTTCCGCTGGCCGCATGACACTGCGACGCGGTGCTTCGGCCCGGCCCCATGGCGGCAAGGGTGCGGCCACGGCGCCGGCACCCCTCGATGCGAACGCCCCTGCGCCGGGCCCGGGCGACTATGCCGAGTTTTTGCGCGTCATGCTGCCCAGGCAGCAGAAGAACGTGGCCAGCCACCGCCTGGGCAGCGAGCGCGTCTGGCTCAAGAAGGCCGGCCCGCGCCACGGCAAATGGGGCTACCGCGTGATGGCGGCGGTCGCGCGCATGGCGCGGCTGGACATCATCAAGCCGGTGCCCAATCCGGGCGGGGAGGCCGCCATCGCCACCGAGGCCCGGCGCCTGCGGCAACTGGCGGCCGCGGGCCTGCGCGTGCCCGCGGTGCTGGCCGAACAGCCCGACGGCCTGCTGATCTCGGACCTGGGCGAAAGCGGCCGCGGCACCCTCGTGCTGCAGGAAAAGCTCGACCAGGCCGCCGCGGCCGGACCTGCCGCGCTGCTGGCGGTCTGGCGCGAAGGACTGGCCGCGATCGCCCAGGTGCACGTGCGCGGCCAGCACCTGAGCCAGGCCTTCGACCGCAACCTGGTTCAGTGCCCCGACGGTGTCATTGGCTACATCGACTTCGAGGACGACCCGGCCGAGGTGATGACGCTGGCCGAGTGCCAGGCGCGCGACTGGCTCAGCTACCTGCATTCGACCGCCATGATGCTGGAGGCCGCGGCGCCCGAGGCCGCGGGCCTGCACTGGCATGCCGCGCTGGCGGAGGTGGGCGAGGAGGTGCGCCAGCGCATTGCCGAGGCGGCACGGCGCATGAAATGGGCCCAGCGCCTGCCGGCCAGCCGACGCTGGGGCCGCGACACGCAGCGCGTGCGCGCGGTGGCGCGGCTCCTGGGGCGCTGGCACGGCGCGCCGGCGCCCTCTGCCGGCTAGGTCGCCAGCACCGCCTGCACCACCACGCCTTGCGCGGCAAGGCGCTTGCGCATCGTCAGCACGGCCTGGTCCTTGCTCAGGAGCCGCGCGCGCCGGGCCACCGCCAGGTCGATGAAGACCTGGTCGTCGGGGTCCTTGCAGACGCAGGAGGCGCGCGGCGGCGTTTCCGCGACCCGTTGCACGCGTTCGTCGAAGGCCGCGAGAACGGCTTCGGCCGACAGCTTCCTGTGCGCCAGCCGCGCCGCGATGAGTGGATAGCCCAGCACCCGCGCGAGTTCGCTGCGCATGGAGGCAGTGGCGAGCCAGCGCAGTTCGCCTGCCGCCAGCGCCGCCGCGAGCGGCAGGCAGTCGGGGTTGTCGAACACCAGCAAGTCGAGCGCGATGTTGGTGTCGATGACCACGAAGGCGCCGGGCGCGGCGTTTGCTTCTTCGGGAGGGAGGGAGGCTTGTGCGTTTGGAATACCCCGATGTTGCACCATGCGCCAGCGCAAGGCGAAAAAGCTCGCATCGATTCACAATCAGCCGCACCGGCTTGCGCGGTGCCCTTCAATGTTTTCAGATGACGAAACGAACTTTCTTGCTGCTCGCCTTTTTCACCGTGCCGCTGGCCCATGCGGAATGGCTCACCCTGACCGGCACCGCCGGGGAGGCGGCCAACAGCTATGTGCAGGTGGACCCGACCAGCGTGGTGGTGGACGGAAGCAAGCGGCTCGTGGCGGTGCGGATCAGCCTGGCCGAGCCGCGCACCGGCCAGGACGGCCTCAAGTTCCGCTCGGTCGCGGCCAAGGCGAGCGTGGACTGCGACGCGCGCAAGGCGCGCTACGTGAGCGCCACCTATTTCTCACAGCCGAATTTCGTCGGCGAACCGGTCGCGGTGCGGGAGTTCGACGAGAGCGACGTGCGTCCGATGAAATTCGACGGCCTGCCGGTCGAGCTCGCGCCGCGGACGATGAACGCGGCCTGCGGCGTCGGGGTGAAGTAGCCCCCGCCGGGGTGCCGGCTACTTGCTTCGGGCCGAGCCGGCCACCATGTCGAAGCGGAACAGCCGGCATTCGATCGGCCCGTTCCACATCGGCACGCGGCGCGATTCCTTGAGCCGCATGCGCTTGGGCAATTTCAGGTCGGGCGTGAGCACCCAGGCGGTCCAGCCGGGGTAGTTCTTCTTCCAGTGCGTGGCGAGCTGCGGGAAGAACTCGCCGCCCTCGTCGGCTTCGCCCCCGCCTTCGGGGCTGCCGGGCGTCTGCGCAGCCTCGCGGGCGCCGAAGCGCGCCACGCCGCCGACCTCGATGCGTTCGCCGTAGGGCGGGTTGAGCATGATCACGCCGCCCTCTGCGGGGGGCATGCGCTGCAGCGCATCGCCGCCACGGAACTCGATGGCCTCGGCCACGCCGGCACGCTCCGCGTTGCGTTCGGCAAAGTCGACCATGCGGTGCGAAACGTCGGAACCGAAGATCGCGACCTGCCGCACGGCGGCCGACGATGCGGCCCCCTGCCTGATCGCCTCCCACACATGGGCCTGGAACGGCAGCAGCTTCTCGAAGCCGAAGCGCCGCAGCGACCCGGCCGGGATGCCGCGCGCGATCTGCGCCGCCTCGATGGCGATGGTGCCGCTGCCGCAGCAAGGGTCGTACAGCGGCTCGGCGGCCACCAGTCCGGTCTCGGGGTTCCACCAGCCGCTGGCGGCGAGCATGGCGGCGGCCAGCGTTTCCTTCAGCGGCGCATCGCCCTTGTCCTGCCGCCAGCCGCGCTTGAAGAGCGGCTCGCCCGAGGTGTCGATGTAGAGCGTGCAGTGGTCCGTGGTCAGGTGGGCGAACACGCGGCAGTCGGGCCACTGCGTCTCGATGCTCGGGCGCACGCCGCCGGCCTTGGCGCGAAAGCGGTCGGCAATCGCATCCTTGATGCGCAGCGTGGCGAAGTTCAGGCTCTGCAGCGGGCTGTGCTGCGCCGTGGTCTCGATCTTGAAGGTCTGCTTGGGCGTGAACCAGATCTCCCAGGCCACGCCGCCCGCGATGGCGTACAGGTCGTTCTCGCTGCGGTAGGGCGCATGGGCCAGTTCGACCAGCACGCGCTGGGCGAGCCGGCTGTGCAGGTTGAGCTTGAGCGCATCGCGCCATTCGGCGCGCACCCGCACGCCGCCGCGCAGCGTGAGCAGGTCTTGCCCGACGCGGCCGGTGAGCGCATGGACTTCCTGCGCAAGGAATTCCTCGACGCCGGCGGCGCAAGGCAAAAAGAGGGAAAGATCGTTCACAGGGGGTTCGCCATCATCGGCCGGCTGGGGAGACGCCATTGTCGCCGCGCCGGGCCGCTTCTCTATATAGTGGGCCGGCCGATGAATTCCACCACCGCGCCCATGGTTGCTCCGGCCGCTCCCGGGGACGACCGCTTTGCCATCGAGTGCGAGGTGCTGCGGCTCTCGGTCCGCCCGATCGGCCCGGTGCTGCTGGTGCAATACCTGCTGAACTGCGGCGTGGCGGCACTCTTTGCCTGGCAATACTCGCTACCCCATGCGCTCGCATGGATCGCGCTGATCACGGGGGTGACGGTCATGCGCGGCTTCTTTCCCGAGCGCCTGCCCGAGCCCTTCACGCCCGCGAGCCTGCGCCAGGCGCAGCGCCTGCACACGGTGCGCACCGGCATCTGGGAGCTGGCCCACGGCCTGGCCGGGGTGCTGCTGTTCAACACCGGCCATGCGGACCAGCAGCTGCTGCTCGCCCTGATGCTGATGGGCATGACCCTGTCTTCGGCGTTCTCGGTTTCGTTCTACACGCCGGCCACGCAGCTGGCGATCACCCTGCTGCTGGCGCCCGTGATCGTCACCGGGCTGTGGCTCGGCGCGCCCACGATGATGGCCGTGTCGGTCATCGGCATCGGCCTGATCGCGATGATGTGGAAGCTGGTGGCCGAGCGCTCGCGCCAGCTCGAAGAGAACATCGGGCTGCGCCTCAACGAGCGCCGCCTGCGCGAGCAGGCGCTGGCCGGGCTGCGCGCCTCCGAGCAGGCCCAGGCCGAGCGGCTGCGCTTCTTCTCGGCGGCCAACCACGACCTGCGCCAGCCGGTGATGGCCATCGGCCTGCAGGCCGAAGTGCTGCGCCAGCAGCTGCAAGGCGGCGCCGAAGCACCGGCGGTGCAGCACACGGTGGCTTCGCTCGCGCGCGCGCAGCAGGCGCTGGAGGGCCTGACCAACCAGCTGCTCGAGATCGGCCGCATCGAAGCCGCGGTCGATCCGCTGCACCCGGTGGCGGTGCCGCTGGCCCCGCTGCTGCACGAACTCGCACGCCAGGCCGGCGGAGCCCGCGTGCGGGTGCGCTGCCCGGCCGATGCGGTGGCCTGGGCCGATGCCGTCTCGCTGCGCCGCGTGCTGGCCAACCTGGTGGACAACGCCGTCAAGTTCACGCCACGCGGGCGGGTGCTGCTGGCGGTGCGCGCGCGCCGGCGCAACGGCCATCGGGCCTGGCGCGTCGAGGTGCGCGACAGCGGCATCGGCATTGCGGCCGAGGCGCAGGAGCGGGTGTTCGGCGACTTCGAGCAGGTCGGCAATGCCGAACGCAACCTGCAGCGCGGCCATGGCCTGGGGCTCGCGATCGTGCGGCGGCTCGCGGGGCAGCTCGGCATCGAGGTGTCGCTGCGTTCGGCACCGGGGCGCGGTTCGGTGTTCGGCTTCGAGCTGTCCGCCGCGCCGGCCGACGCGCCGCTGCCGCGGGCTTCCGGGCGGCCGCCGCAACCCTTCGCGCAGGCGGCGGTCGCCCTGGACCCCGGGCTCGCGGTGCTGGTGGTGGAAGACAACGCCGTGGTGGCCGAGAGCCTGGGGGCGCTGCTGAGGCAATGGCAGCTGTCACCGCGCATCTACGGCAGCGCGGCCGAGGCGCTGGCGCTGGCGGACCTCGACGCGCTCGACGTGGCGCTGTGCGACATCCGCCTGCCGGGCCGGCTCGACGGCATCGCGCTGGCGGAACGGCTGCAGCGGCAGAAGCCGTCGCTCACCATCGCGCTCATCTCGGCCGACATCGGCGAAGCCACCTGGCGGCTCGCCTTGGAGCGCGGCTGGCATGCGCTGCGCAAGCCGGTGCAGCCGGCCGAACTGCACGCGGTGCTGCTGCAGGCCCGGCAGCCGTCCGCCGTGCGCTGACCGCCGGCGCGGCGCCTGGCACGGCTCGTGCACTGCCTACGGCGCTTCCGATATATGCTCCGCGCACAGGCCGCTGGTCCTGCTTCGATGCCCGCCGACACACCCCTACCCTCCGCCACTGCCGGCATGCCTCTCCCGCGAGAACCGCGAGACCTGCGCTATGGCCCCGTCGCCATGGCGCTGCACTGGCTGCTCGCGGCCATGATCGTCGGCTCGCTCGGCGTCGGCCTCTACATGACGGGGCTGCCGCTCTCGCCCGCGCGCATCAAGCTCTACAACTGGCACAAGTGGGCCGGGGTGACGATCCTGCTGCTGTCGGCCCTGCGGCTCCTGTGGCGGCTGCGCCATGCGCCGCCACCCTTGCCGTCGGCCGCGGCGATGCCGCGCTGGCAGCGCACCGGCTACCGCGCGAGCCACGCGCTGATGTACCTGCTGTTCCTCGCGGTGCCGCTGTTCGGGTGGGCCTACAGTTCGGCGCTGGGTTTTCCGGTCGTGTGGTTCGGCGTGCTGCCGCTGCCCGACCTGATGCCGGTCGACAAGGAACTGGCCGAGGCCGTGCTGAAGCCGCTGCACAAGGGCAGCGCGTTCACGCTGGCCGCCGTGGCGCTGCTGCATGTGGCGGCGGTGCTCAAGCACCACTGGATCGACCGCGACGGCATCCTCCAACGCATGTGGCCCGCGCCACGCAAGGAACCCCTCCGATGAACCGCGTCCTTCGCTTGTTCCTTGCGGCCGCGGCGTCCGTCGCCCTCGCACCCGCGGGCGCCGAGCCGGCAAGCCCGACGCGCCTCGTGGCCGACAAGAGCCAGATCGCGTTCGTCAGCAAGCAGATGGGCGTGCCGGTGGAAGGCACCTTCAAGAAGTTCGATGCGCAGGTGGCCTTCGACCCGCGCAAGCCCGAGGGCGGCACCGTCGCGCTGCAGATCGACACCGCGAGCGCATCGCTCGGCGTGCCGATGAGCGATGCCGAGTTGCCCAAGGGCCCCTGGTTCGACGCCGCGCATTTCCCGCAGGCCGTCTTCCAGTCGAGTGCCATCAAGGCGCTGGGCGACGGCCGGTTCGAGATGGCGGGCAAGCTCACCATCAAGAACATCTCGCGCCAGGTCACGGTGCCGGTCACCATCGCGCCGGCCGGCAGCCACGCGGTGGCCACCGGAAGCTTTACGATCCAGCGGCTCGACTACAAGGTCGGCGACGGCGAATGGACCGACACCTCGGTGGTCGGCAACGACGTGCAGGTCCGATTCAAGTTCACGCTCGCGGGCTTCGGCCCGCTTTGAGCCGCGGTTTCTCCCTCTCTCCCATCCTGTTCTCACGAGCACACCCTTGCCATGAAGAAGCTCTTCCTCGCCGCCGCGCTGTCCGCAGCGGCCGTTGCCACGCCCGCCCTCGCGCAGGAATACACGGCGCCGGCGGTGGCCGCCAAGCCCGCGGGCGGTCCGGCCAAGAACGCCAGCTACGTGATCGACCCGACCCACACCTTCGTGATGTACGAGATGGGGCACTACGGCACCACCACCAACCGCGGGCGCTTCAGCACCAAGGACGGCACGGTGCAGATCGACGGCAGCGGCAGCAGCGGCAAGGTCGACATCACGATGGACATCAGCTCCATCAACACCGGCGTCGACCTGCTCAACCGCCACGTGCAAAGCAAGGACTTCTTCAACGTGGCCGAGTTTCCGACCGGCCGCTTCGTGGCGGACCGCATCGAGTTCAACGGCGACAAGGTGGTCGACGTGCCGGGCACGCTCACGCTGATGGGGCAGACCAGGCCGGTCACGCTCAAGGCCGTGCGCTTCAACTGCTACCTGAATCCGCTGATCAACCGCCAGGTCTGCGGCGGCGACTTCGAGACCACGGTGCAGCGCAGCGACTGGGGCATCACCTGGGGCCTGAACTTCGGCTTCGAGAACAAGGTGAAGCTGCTGGTGCAGGTCGAAGCGGTCAACGTGCAGCAATAGGAACCGTCGAGCACCGCGCTACAGCAGGCTCTCCGGCGTCAGCGGCGCAAGCAGTTCGAGCATGGCGCGGCCCCAGAAATCGGAGTCGGGCTCCTCGTTCAGCACGGTGGTCTTGCCGGCCTCCTCGCTGATCCACTCGATGCGCGACGCGTCGCCTTCCGCGGCAAAGCGCAGCCGGTAGGCGCCCTGCTGCTTCAGCACGTCGATGAGCTTGAGCGCCTGCTGCGCCATCTCGGGGCTGCGGATGAAAAGCCCGATCTCGGTGTTGTGCGTCTCGGAGCGCGGATCGAAATTCATCGAACCGACGAACAGCACCTGTCGGTCGATCACGGCCGACTTGGCATGCAGCCGTCCGACCGAGGTGCCGAAGAGCCCCAGCCGCACGCTGCGCCGCGTGCGCGTGGTGCTGAGCTCGTACAGGTCGGCGCCCAGCTTCAGCATGTCGGGCCGGTAGCGGCGGTAGGCGGTGTGCACCAGCGGCTCGTCGGTGGCGGCGAGCGAATTGGTGACCACGCTGATCTTCACGTTGCGCCGGCGGATCTCGCGCATCACCTCCAGGCCGGCCTCGCCCGGGATCAGGTAGGGCGAGACGATGGTCACCTCGGAGCGCGCGCGGCGCATCTGCTCGACCACGTTGTAGCGCACGCTGTCGACGGCCAGCAGCGGCACGCCGCCGTACGAGGCGGTCTTGCCGATCACGCGGTCGGGCGAATCGGCGTAGGCCTCGGCCAGCGCCCAGATCAGCCCGAGCTTGCCGGCGGCCAGGTCCTCGGCCACCGGGCTGTAGCCGAGCAGGTCGTTGGGCGCGGGCGGCGGCGGCGGCGGCGTGGTGTCGGGGCCGGTGGCGGTTTCGAAGCGCGCTTGCAGCGCTTCGCGCGAGAGGCCCGTGGCCACCACCGACTGCACCGGCCGCACGTAGGCGCTGTTCCAGTACTGGTCGAACAGGGCGCCCAGGCGCGTCACCAGCGCGCCTGTCACGAAGGTGTCGAGGTCGATGAAGTTCTCGCCCGCCGTGCGCCTGAAGTACTGGTTGCCGATGTTCCGGCCACCCGCGACCGCCATGGCGCCATCGGCGATGAAGAGCTTGTTGTGCATGCGCCGGTTCACGCGGCTGAAATCGAAAAGCGAGGCCGTGAAGCGCTTGAGGATGCTGCCGCGCCCGGCCGGGAACGGGTTGAAGAGGCGCAGCTCGACGTTCGGCGTGGCGGCAAGCCCGAGCAGCAGCTCGTCCTCGCCCGAGGTGTACAGGTCGTCCATCAGGAGCCGCACGCGCACCCCGCGCGCGGCCGCGTCGCGCAGGGTGCGCAGCAGGTAGCGGCCGGTCTCGTCGTTCTCGATCTGGTAGTACTGCACGTCGAGCGTGCGCTGCGCGCGGCGTGCCAGCTGGATGCGCGTGTCGAAGGCGAAGTCGCCGCCCGGCATCAGCCGGAAGCCGCTGAGGTCCGGATCGGGCAGCGAAGCCAGCGCGATCTTGCCGAGCGCGGTGTCGGCCGACACGGCCATGGCGCGGGTGGGCGGGCGCGGGGCTTCGTCGGGCAGGGTGGCGCAGCCGCCGATCGAGAGCGCCGCCCCGATGGCGAAGAGCCAATGCCCACAGCGCAACAGCAGGCGGCGGCAGGCCATCGGCGGCTTTCTACAGCGCCTTGCGGAGGTTGGCGGGCGCGATGCGCAGCGCCTCGCGGTACTTGGCCACGGTGCGGCGTGCGCACTCGATGCCCTGCTCTTTCAGCATCTCGGAGATCTGGCTGTCCGACAGCGGCTTCTTGATGCTCTCGGAGCTCACGAACTGCTTGATCAGCGCGCGCACCGCGGTGCTCGAGGCGTTTCCGCCGGTCTCGGTGCCGAGCGCCGAGCCGAAGAAGTACTTGAGCTCGACGGTGCCGAAGGGCGTGGCCATGTACTTGGCGGTGGTCACGCGCGAGATGGTCGACTCGTGCAGGCCGAGCTCGTCGGCGATCTCGCGCAGCACCAGCGGGCGCATCGCAAGCTCGCCGTGCACGAAGTAGCTCTTCTGCCGCTCGACGATGGCGTTGGAGACGCGCAGGATGGTGTCGAAGCGCTGCTGGATGTTCTTGATGAACCAGCGCGCCTCCTGCAGCCGCTGCGACAGCGCCTGGCTGCCCTCGCCCTTGTGCGACTTGAGCGCGCCGGCGTAGATGTCGTGCACGCGCAGCCGCGGCATCACCTCGGGGTTGAGCATGACGCGGAACTTGACGTTGGTGCCGCGGCCGATCTTGGTGACGATCACGTCGGGGACCACGATGTTGCGCTCGACGTCGACGAAGCGGCGGCCCGGCTTGGGTTCGAGCCGCGAGATGACCTGCAGCGCCGAGCGCACCAGCTCTTCGTTGGTGCGCGTGAGCGTGGCCAGGCGCTTGAAGTCGCGCCGCGCGAGCAGTTCCATCGGCTGCTTGCAGATGGCGATGGCGGTCTTGCGGACCAGGGCCTCTTCGTCGGTTTCGTCTTCCCGGGCGAGGCCGCGCAGCTGGATGCCCAGGCATTCACCCAGGTCGCGCGCGCCGACGCCGGCGGGCTCCAGGCTCTGCAGCAGGCCGAGCGCCACCTGGAAGTGGTGTACCAGTTCGTCGAACTGGTCGTTGTCGTCGCCCGCGAGGCCCGAGGCCAGCGCGGGCAGCGAATCCTCCAGATAGCCATCGTCGTTGAGCGACTCGATCAGGAAGCGCAGCGCGGCGCAGTCGTTCTCGTTGAGGCGCAGGCTCAGCGCCTGCCGGTGCAAAAAGGATTGCAGCGACTCCTGGCTGCGCGCGAGCTCGGTGGCATCGGCGCGCTCGTCGTCGCCCAGGTTGTTCTGGCGCGCGGGCGCGTCGCCGCCCCATTCGCTGTCGTCCGGCGCCATGTCGATGGTGCCGTCGCCTTCCCAGTCGGGCTCGCGCTCGGCGGCATCGGCGGCGGGAACCTCGCTCTCGGCCGGTGCGGCGGTTTCGGTGGACGTGGTGGTTGCGCTGCTGGCCGGGGGCGCGACGAAGTCGCTCTCGCCGGCTTCGCCCGCATCATCGCGCGGCACCGGGGTGTCGATGGCATCGAGCCCGAATTCCTCGCGCGCCGCTTCTTCCGCGGTGCGTTCGAGGAACGGGTTCTCGTCGAGCATCTGCTCGACCTCCTGGCTCAGTTCGAGCGTGGAGAGCTGCAGCAGACGGATCGACTGCTGCAGCTGGGGCGTGAGCGCCAGATGCTGCGAGACGCGAAGGGACAACCCTTGCTTCATGGAGACCGACTCCTCCCTTACATCCGGAAGTGCTCGCCGAGGTACACCCTGCGTACTTCGGCGTTGTCGACGATCTCCGAGGGCGTGCCTTGTGCCAGCACATGCCCGTCGCTGATGATGAAGGCGTGATCGCAGATGCCCAGCGTCTCACGCACGTTGTGGTCGGTGATGAGCACGCCGATGCCGCGCTCCTTCAGGAAGCTGATGATCCGCTGGATCTCGATCACCGCGATCGGGTCGATGCCGGCAAAGGGCTCGTCCAGCAGGATGAAGCGCGGCTGCGTGGCCAGCGCGCGGGCGATCTCGACCCGGCGCCGTTCGCCGCCCGAGAGCGCGAGCGCGGGCGAATCGCGAAGGTGGTCCACCCGCAGGTCGGCCAGGAGCCCGGAGAGCCGCTCCTCGATGCGCTGTCTGGAAAGGGGCGCGGGCTTGCCGTTGCCGTCGGGCTCGCGTTGCAGCTCGAGCACGGCGCGCACGTTTTCCTCCACCGTGAGCTTGCGGAAGATCGAGGCTTCCTGCGGCAGGTAGCTCAGGCCCATGCGGGCGCGGCGGTGGATCGGCATGTGGGCGATGGGTTCGCCGTCGATGGTGATCTCGCCGGCATCGGCCCGCACCAGGCCCACGATCATGTAGAACGACGTCGTCTTGCCGGCGCCGTTGGGGCCGAGCAGTCCCACGACCTCGCCTTTCTGCACATCGAGCGAGACGTCCTTGACGACCTTGCGGCTGCCGTAGCTTTTTTGCAGGCCGCGCACCACCAGGCGGCTGCCCGGCGTGCCATCGGCGTTCTGGCTTCCAGCGGTTTCGATCACTTGCGCCCTTCCCCTTCGCTGCCGCCGAGCGTGGTGCTCGGGCGCAGGCCCGCACCGGGTGCGGGCTGGGGCGCGGGCGGGGCGGCCCGCTGGCCGGGCGCCGCCGGGGCGCCGGGCGCGGCCGCCGTGGCGCTCTTGGGCGTGAGGATGGTGCGCACGCGCCCGCCGCCGGCCGGCGCATTCACCGCCGTGTTCGGCGGCACGGTGGAACCGTTGACCGTGTAGGTGTCGTTGCTCTGGTCGTAGACGATCAGCGCGCCGCTGCTTTCGTCGTTCGGCGTGGCGCCGAGCAGGCGCCGCATGACCGCATTGCGGATGAACTTGACGTTGTCGGCGCGGCTGTCGTATTCGATGACTTCCGACTCGCCCTCGATCCACTCGTCGGGCGCGTTGCGCTTCTGCTTGTAGTAGGCGCGCTTGCCGGGCGCTGCCGTGACCACGCCGTACTGGTAGCCCTCGGCGTCCTGGCGCACGTCGATGCGCGCGCCCCGGATGATGATCGTGCCCTTCGTGACCAGCACGTTCCCGGTGAACACGCTGGTCTGCTTGAGGTCGTCATAGCGCATCGCATCCGATTCGATGTTCATCGGCTTGGTGCGGTCGGCGGTCTCGGCCAGCGCGCCGGAGGCAGCGCCGGCCAGCAACAGCAGGCCGATGTTCAGCCGGGCCAGGCGGCCGATGCGACGCAGGAGAGAGGGGGTGTGGGTGTAGGAGTGCAATGTCATAGAGGCACGAAACTTGCTGTGCATTGTATGCGGCAGATGGCGCGAGCCCCGCCCGCACCAACGAAAAAGCCCGCCGAAAGCGGGCTTGACATCCGGTCCGGAAGCGCCGCGGAACCGGCGCTGCCGGCCCCGCGTGTCGGCCCCTGAAAAAGGGGGTCAGCCCTTCTTGGCTTCGCCGATCAGGTAGTTGGTGACCTGGAGCGCCTTGGTCATGTTGCCGGCCAGTTCGCCATCCACATACCAGCGGCCGGCCACGGCCAGCGCCGGAACGCCCGCGACCTTGTAGGCCTCGGTCAACTGGGAGGCGCGCTTGGCCTTGCTGGCCACGCCGAAGGACGAGAAAACATCCTTGAACTTGGCGCCGTCCAGTCCGTTGGCACCGGCCCACGCGAGGATGTTGGCCTCGCCGTTCACGTTCTGGCGCTGCTTGTGGATCGCGTCGAACACCTTGGGCTGGAATTCGTCGACCTTGCCGAGCGCCTCGAGCGCGTAGTAGAGGCGCTGCTTGGCCTCGACGTCGTTGCCCACGAAAGGCACGGGCACGCGGCGGAACGCGACTTCCTTTGGCGCTGTCTTGAGCCAGGCTTCGAGCTGCGGCTCGAAATCGTTGCAGTGCGGGCAGTTGTACGAGAAGAACTCGACCACCTCGATCTTGCCGGCCGGCGCATCGACCGGCACGCGCTTGTCGAGCACGAGGTACTCGGTACCGGCCTTGGGCACGCGCGCCTGGGCGTGCGCGGTGTTGCCAGCCAGGGAAAGCAGCCCGAGCGAGGTGGCGGCCAGCGAAAAGTCACGACGTTTCATTGAAAGAGTTCTCCTGTGGGTACGGCAGTACTGAGCCTGCGCGCCGCGCGGAGTTCCCGCTTGCGGCTGGCCAGGCCCATCCTGGGGGCGGCGGCCCTTGCCGCGCGCCGAAGCTTAAAGAATATTCGTGACGGCCGCTCGCGCAGGCCTTGGCCTGCCGAGCGGCGGTGTCAGCGCTGCACGCGCACGAGCGCCGATTCGAGGCCGCCGCTGTCGAGCCGCTCCTTGAGGCGGTCGGCGTCGTCCTTCTTGTTGAACGGACCCGCGCGCACCCGGTAGACGGTGCGGCCGGCCTGCTCGCGCTCGGTGACCCGCGCCTCGACACCCATCAGCGACAGCTTGGCGCGCTGGGCTTCGGCGTCCTCGGTGGTACGGAAGGCGCCAGCCTGCACGAAATACATGAACGGATCGGCGCCCGGCGCCGCGGCGTTGCTGTTGCTGCCGGGCGCCGCCGCGGCCGTGGTGGTGCTGCCGCTGTTGCCGCCGGCACGCGCGCGGGCGAGGTCGCCGAGCGGATCGTTCGAAGGCGGCAGCGGCTTGGCCTCGGCCGGCACCGGGGCCGGCCGCGTGGGCTTGGCGGGTGCCACGACCACCGGCACCGGCGGTGCGGGCGGCGCAGCGCCCGGCGCCACGGCCGTATTGTCGCCACCGGCGGGCGCCACCGGGCCCGTGGCGGCCGGCTTGGGCGCCCCGGCCTTGCCCGCGAGCGGTGCATTGGGGTCCCAGTCGCGGTTCTTGCGGGCTTCGGCCTCGTCCTGCTCGGCACCGCCGCGCTGGGTCTTGGTCACGAAAGGAATCGGCACCTTGGTCACGTAGACCGCGATGCCGAGCGCGACACCCAACCCCAGCACCAGGCCGATGATGAGCCCGATGACGATGTTGCCGCGTTGTCTGGTTGTCTTCTTCATGGTGGTTTCACATCTTGCTCGGCGCACTGACGCCGAGAATCGCGAGGCCATTGTGCAGCACCTGCGCGGTGGCGGCGACGAGCGCCAGCCGCGCCAGCTTGACCGGCTCTTCATCGACCAGGATGCGCTCGGCATCGTAGTAGCTGTGGTAGCTGGCCGCGAGCTCGCGCAGGTAGAAAGTCACATCGTGCGGCGCGAAATCCTTCGCCGCGGCGGTGAGCATGGCGGGGTACTTGGCCAGCAGCAGCATGAGCGCCTGCGCGGCCGGGCTTTCGAGCGGCGACAGGTCGACGTTCTTCAGCGTGGCGGCCTCTCCGCCCCACCCGGCCAGCACCGAGCAGATGCGCGCATGGGCGTACTGCACGTAGTACACCGGGTTGTCGTTGTTCTTCGCCACGGCCAGGTCGACATCGAAGGTGTATTCGGTGTCGGGCTTGCGGCTCAGGAGGAAGAAGCGCACGGCGTCGGTGCTGGTCCACTCGATCAGGTCGCGCAGGGTGACGTAGCTGCCCGCGCGCTTGCTGATCTTGACCTCTTCGCCGCCCTTCATCACGCGCACCATGGTGTGCAGCACGTAGTCGGGGTAGCCCGCGGGAATGCCGACGCCCGCGGCCTGAAGGCCGGCGCGCACGCGCGCGATGGTGCCGTGGTGGTCGGTGCCCTGGATGTTGACCACCTTGTGGAAGCCGCGCTCCCACTTGGCGATGTGATAGGCGACGTCGGGCACGAAGTACGTGTACGTACCGTCCTGCTTCTTCATCACCCGGTCCTTGTCGTCGCCGTAGTCGGTCGACCTGAGCCACAGCGCGCCGTCCTGCTCGTAGGTCTTGCCGGCGGCCACGAGCTTCTGCACCGCCGCCTCGACGCGGCCGCTGGTGTAGAGGCTGGACTCGAGGTAGTAGTTGTCGAACCGGACGCGGAAGGCCTGCAGGTCGAGGTCCTGTTCGCGGCGCAGGTAGGCCACGGCGAACTCGCGGATCGAATCGAGGTCGTCGATGTCGCCGCTGGCGGTGTATTCGCGGTCGTCCGACCTGACGGTCTTGCGCGCCTTGAAGTCCTCGGCGATGTCGGCGATGTAGTCGCCGTTGTAGGCCGGCGCCTTTTCGCCGCTCGGCCATTCGGGGTCGCCGGGCTTGAAGCCGCGGGCGCGCAGCTGCGTGCTGTTGGCCAGCGTCTGGATCTGCACGCCGGCATCGTTGTAGTAGAACTCGCGCCACACGGTGTCGCCCTGCGAGGCGCGCAGGTTGCAGATGGCGTCGCCAAGCGCAGCCTGGCGGCCGTGGCCGACGTGCAGCGGACCGGTCGGGTTGGCCGAGACGAACTCGACCAGCACCTTCTCGCCCGTGGCAGGCTGCCGGCCGAAGCTGCCGGCCGCGTCGAGCACCTCGCGCACGATCTGCTGCTTGGCAGAGGTCTTGAGTCGGATGTTGAGGAAACCGGGACCGGCGATCTCGATGGCTTCGACCCATTGGCCGAAAACCGGGGTGGCGAGCAGCGCGGCGCTGAGCGCCTCGGCCAGTTCGCGCGGCTTGCGCCCGAGCGGCTTGGCGAGTTGCATGGCGGCCGTGCTGGCGAAGTCGCCATGGGCAGCCACCTTGGGCGACTCGAACGCGGCTTTGGAGCCGGCGCCGGGCGAGAGGGATTCGAGCGTGTTCGCGAGCGCCGCGAGCAGCTCCTGTTTGACCAATAGCATCTGCGGATTTTACCGGGGGCAAACCCGGTCGGCCGCGGCGATGGTCATCCGGCCGCCGAGGTCGGCCGTTAGGAGGGGCAGCCCCGGGGCGGGGCACTGCCACAAACCAACCCTGCAAGGACATATCACCATGAAGAAGCTCCTTTCCCTCGTCGCCCTGGGCGCCTGTCTCTCGTTCGGCGCCGCCCAGGCGCAAGACAAGGCCCCCGCGCCCGCGGTCGCCCCGGCTGCGACGCCCGCCACCCCCGCTACGCCCGCCATGCCGGCCGCCAAGGCTCCGGCAACGCCCGCCACGCCTGCGACCCCGGCCATGCCGGCGGCCAAGGCCCCCACCGCCCAGCAAAGCAAGATGACCACCTGCAACCAGGAGGCCGGCGACAAGAAGGGCGACGAACGCAAGGCCTTCATGAAGAGCTGCCTGAGCGCCAAGCCCGTCGTGGCCGCCAAGCAGACCCAGCAGCAGAAGATGAAGACCTGCAATGCCGACCAGAAGGCCAAGACCCTGAAGGGCGATGCCCGCAAGGCCTTCATGAAGGAATGCCTGAGCGCTTGAGCGCTCCCTGAACGAGCCCCGCACGCGCATGGCGCCGGCGGGGCTTTTTCTTGGGCGCTGCGCGCTACTTGAGCGCGCCCAGCAGGTTGTTGAAGTCGTCGGTCCAGGGCCGTGCATCCGCGCCGGTGGCCACGGGCGAGGCCGCACCGCGCAGCGGACCGCGTGACAGCACCGCCGCATCGCGCGCCACCAGCACCCAGTCGGTCGGGTTGAGCCACTTCGAGGCTTCCGCGTCGTCGCTGACGAGCATCGCGTGCAGGCCTTTCAGTTCGGCAATGCGCGCCACCACGGGGGCCAGCTCGAGGTAGCGGTTGGTCACGTGAAAGGCCACGATGCCGTCGGGCCTGATGTGCCGCAGGTACACGTCCATGGCCTCGGCCGTGAGCAGGTGGACCGGGACCGCGTCGCCCGAGAAAGCGTCGACGGCGAGCAGGTCGAAGCCCTGCGGCGGTTCGCGCTCCAGCGCCAGCCGCGCGTCGCCCAGCACGCGCTCGATGCGCGCGGGGCTGTCGCGCAGGAAGGTGAACTCGCTGTCCGCCAGCTCGAACACCTGCGGATTGATCTCGTAGATGCGGTAGGTGTCGCCGCTGCGGCCATAGGTCGCGAGCGTGCCGGCGCCCAGGCCGACCAGCCCCACTCGGCGCGGCTCGGCCGGCGCCGCGGCCAAGGCCCGGCCGATGCCCGACGTCGCGCCGTAGTAGGTCGTGGGCTCGCGCCGGCGCAACGGGTCCAGGAACTGCTCGCCATGCTTGATCGACCCATGGGACAGCAGGCGCACGTTGTCCGCGGGGTCGGTGCGGCGCACGTCGAAGGTGATCAGCGCGCCGTAGAAATTGCGCAGCAGCTGGCGTGCGTCCGAGCGGTCGCCATTGATCTGCACGACCAGGAAGAAGGCGCAGCAAGCCGCCAGCGCCACGCTGCACGCCCGCAGCCAGGTGCGCCGGTACAGCACGGCCGCCGCGGCGAGCGCCGACAGCGTCAGGCCGATGCCCAGCTCGTAGTACGCCGGCAGCACATGCGGTGCCACCAGCCCGACCAGGGCGCCGCCCGTGGCCCCGCCGAGCGACATCATCAGGTAGAAGCGCGTGAGAAAGCGCGGTGCCGGCCGCAGGCTGGCCGTTTCTCCATGCAGGAACATGCACAGCACGAACAGGCCGCCGACATAGATCGGCAGCCCCGTGCGCACGTCGGAGCCGATGTGATGCTGCAGGCCGAAGGCGCACAGCACCAGCACGCCCGCCGCCAGCGGCAGGAAGATGCCGCGCCGGTACCAGCGGTCGCTCTCGAAGCACAGCACGAAGGTGAAGAGGTACAGCGAGAGCGGCAGTATCCAGAGAAACGGAACCGCGGCGACGTTCTGGGTGATGTGGTTGGTCACCGCCAGCAGCAGCCATGAGGCCAGGGCCGGCAGCACGAGCCAGAGCAGGCCGTCGGTCCAGGACGGGGGCTTGCCCGTATCGGCAGCCGCGGTCGGCAACGGCGCGGCCCCTGGCCAGCGGCGTGCCACCAGCAAGGTCGTGCCGGCGCAAAGCAGCACGAACAAGCCGTAGCCCCACGACCATCCCCAGGCCTGCTGCCAGAGCGAGCTGCGTGGCTCGATCAGCACCGGATAGCACAGCAGCGACAGCAGCGACGCGAGGTTCGACAGCGAGAAGTAGCGGTAGACCTGCGTACTCCACGGCGTTCGCGCCACCCACGACTGCACCAGCGGACCGGTGGTCGAAAGCAGGAAGTACGGCAGGCCGATGGTTGCGAACAGCAGGCCCAGGATCAGCCAGGTCGGGTCTTCGGCGCCGCCGGGCTTCCAGGCCGCGCGCACCACGATCGGAAGAAGCGCCAGGCTCGCGAGCAGCAGCCCCACGTGCAGCGCGGCCTGCACCCTCACGCGCAGGTGGCGCGTGACCCAGTCCGAGTACGCATAGCCCGCGAGCAGCACGGCCTGGAAGAACACCATGCAGATCGACCACACGGCGGCCGAGCCGCCGAACCACGGCAGGATCTGCTTGGCGATCAGCGGCTGCACCAGGAACAGCAGGAACGCGCTGCTGAAGATGGTGCCGGCAAACAGGAGCTGGATGCCGGCGCGTTCCATGCGGACCTACTTGCCGAAGCCCCGTGCGAGGAACACGGCCACCAGCGGAATCAGCGCGATCAGGTGCGCCTGCACCATCACCAGCTTGCGCGTCTTCCTGATGTCGTCCTCGGCCGGCAGCGTGCCGTTGGCGCGCAGCGCCTTGCGCCAGCGGAAGTAGGTCAGGGTCGGGAAGATCGAGAGCACGCCGACGACGATGAACAGCCCGAGCTTCACGTGCAGCAGCGGATTGGTCCAGTACCAGGCCGTGCCCTTCACGCCCCACACGGTGCGTGCGATGCCGGTGGCCAGCACCGCCACGGCCGCCATGCCGTAGACCATGTCGACCTTGGCGAGCCGCTCGACCACGGCGGCATTGAGCCATTGCACGCGGCACAGCGCCGCTTCGCTGGAGATGAAAACGACCATCGTGAGGATGGCGAGCAAATGCAGGTAGGCAAGGATGGCTTCGAGCGTCATCGTCGGCTTTCTCTCTCTTCAATGGGGTTGCAACTGCCTGCGCATTGTGCCGCCGCCCGAGCGCTTCAACCCCGTCCGCCCCAGAATTCGGGGCGTCCGTAGTGCGCCTTGAGGAAATCCAGCCACAGTCGCACGCGCAGCGGCAGGTGCTTGGTGCCGGTGAAGACCGCATAGATGCCATTGGGCGGCGCCGCGAACTCGTCGAGCAGCGGCACCAGCAGGCCGGCATCGATCTCGGCCTCCACCTCCCAGGTGCTGCGCCACGCAATGCCGTGGCCCGCCAGGCACCAGTCGTGCAGCACCTGGCCGTCGGAACAGTCGAGCGGGCCTTCGGGCCGCAGGTAGATCAGCTCCTCGCCACCGTCTTCCGTCGGCACGCCCGCGCCCGCCAGGGTGCGTTCCTGGCCCCGCCCCTGAGCGGTCCGCGGAACGCGGAACGCCCAGCCGCGCGTTTGCGAGGCATCGCTCGAGAGCGTGAGGCAGGCGAAGCGCGCGAGCTCGCCCGGGTGCCGCGGCATGCCGAAGCGGCGCACGAACTCCGGCGTGGCGACACAGCGGCGGCGGTTGTCGGCCAGCCGCACGCTCACCAGCGACGAATCGGGCATGTCGCCCACGCGCACCGCGCAGTCGAAGCTCTCGCCGCGCACGTCGACCACGCGGTCGCTGAGGTTGAGCGAGATCGTCACCTCGGGGTGCAGCGCATGGAAGCGCGGCACCAGCGGCGCGACGTGGCGGCGGCCGAAGCCGGCTGGCGCCGTCACGCGCAGGTGGCCGCTGGCCTTGACGCCGCCGGCGCTCACGCTGGCCTCGGCATTGGCGAACTCGGTCAGGAGACGCTGGCAGTCTTCCAGGAACGCGCTGCCTTCGTGCGTGAGCGTGATGCGCCGCGTGGTGCGCACCAGCAGCTTCACGCCCAGCCGCGCCTCCAGCGCATCGAGCCGCCGCCCCATGATCGCGGGCGCCACGCCCTCGGCCTTCGCCGCGGCCGTGAGACCGCCGCGGGTCGCCACCGAGACGAAGGATTCGAGTTGCTTCAGGCGGTCCATGGCGCCCGAACTATATCGCCCGCGTTCAGGAAGCCATGCCGGTCCGGCGCGCCTCGAAGGCGGCGATCTCCTCGTCGCTGTAGCCCACCTCGCGCAGCAGCGCGCCCGTGTGCTCGCCGATGCGCGGCGGCTGCAGGCGGATGCCGGGGCGCTCGCCGCCGATCGTGAACGGCATCAGCGGCACCTTCGCCATGTGGCCGTCGTTCATGCGCACGGGCGCGAGACCGCTGGTGGCGTTGAGGTGCGGATCGCCGAACAGGTCCTGGGGCCGGGTGATGGGCGCGAAGGGCAGCTCGTTCTGCTCGAACACGGCGCTGAGCTCGGCCGCGCTGTGGCCCGCCAGGTGCGAGCGCAGGATCGGCATCATCCAGTCGCGCGCCAGCACGCGGTCGTTGTTGCTTTGCAGGCGCGGGTCGGCCAGCATCTCTTCGAGGCCGAAGGCCCTGCAGAAGATGGCCCACTGCTTGTCGCTCACCACGGCAAGAAACACCTGCTCGCCGTCCTTCACGGTGAACACGTCGTACACGGCCCAGGCCGAGATGCGGCTGGGCATGGGGTCGGCTGCCTTCCCCGTGGCGGCGAACTGCATCATGTGCTGCGCCACCAGGAACACGTTGTTCTCGAACAGCGCCGATTGCACCTCGCAGCCCTTGCCGGTGAGCTCGCGCTGGCGCAGCGCAGCCATCGCGCCGATGGCGCCGAACATGCCGCCCATGATGTCGTTCACGCTGGTGCCCGCGCGCAGCGGGTCGCCGGCGCGGCCGGTCATGTAGGCGAGGCCGCCCATCATCTGCACCACCTCGTCGAGCGCGGTGCGGTGGTCGTAGGGCCCGGGCAAAAAGCCCTTGTGGCTCACGTAGATGAGGCGCGGATGGCGCTCTCGCAGCGCCTCGTAGTCGAGCCCCAGCTTCTTCATGGTGCCGGGCTTGAAGTTCTCGCTCACGATGTCGGCGGTGGCGACGAGCCGCAGCGCGGCCTCCACGCCTTCGGGCGTCTTGAGGTCGAGCGCGATGCTCTTCTTGTTGCGGTTGAAGGTGGGGAAGAAGCCCGAGCCCGAGCCGAGGAGGCGGCGCGTGCTGTCGCCCTCGATCGGCTCGACCTTGATCACCTCGGCGCCCAGGTCCGCCAGCAGCAGGCCGCAGGTCGGGCCCATGACCATGTGGGTGAACTCGACGACGCGGATGCCGGCATAGGGAAGTGGAGGGGTTTCAGCCATGTGCGTTGGTTTCCTTTGGGACGAAGCCCTTGGGCAGGCCGGCTTCGGGGGTCATGCCGTAGACCGGTTCGCCGGGCAGGCCCGCCATGAGCGGCGCGCGCGCCGCGATGAGCTTTTCGATGTCGATGCCGGTGCGAACGCCCATGGCCTCGAACATGAAGACGAGGTCCTCGGTCACGGCATTGCCCGAGGCGCCGGGTGCATAGGGACAGCCGCCGAGCCCGCCGAGCGATGCGTCGAAGGTGCGCACGCCCTCGTCCCAGGCGGCCAGGCAGTTGGCAATGCCAAGGCCGCGCGTGTTGTGCATGTGGGCCGCGCCCGCGTGCCGGCCGAGCTCTGCGCGCAGCCGCCTGAAGAGCCGGCGCACCTGCGCGGGGTTGGCATAGCCCACCGTGTCCGAGAGGCCCACCTCCTCGGCGCCGGCCTCCACGCACTGCACCGCGAGGCGGATCACGTCGTCTTCCGGCACCCGCCCCTGCAGCGTGCAGCCGAAGGCGGTGGACAGGCCGGCTTCGAGCTTCACCTGCGGCGCGATGGCGCGACGCAGTTCGGAGATGGCGCGCACCTCCTCCACCATCTCGGCCGGGGTCTTGCGCACATTGGCGATCGAGTGCGCCACGCTGGCCGACACCGGCATGGTGAGCTTGTGCACGCCGGCGGCAAGCGCGGCCTCCGCGCCCTTGCGGTTGGGCACCAGCGCCATCACCGCGAGTCCCGGCAGCGTGACCGCATGGCGCACCACCTCGGCCGCGTCCGCCATCTGCGGCAGCAGCCGGGCCGGCACGAACGAGGCGACCTCGATCTCGCGCAGGCCGGCGGCGTGGAGCGCGTCGATCCAGCGCAGCTTGTGGGCCGTGGGCATGGTGGCCTTGACCGACTGGAGGCCGTCGCGCGGACCGACCTCGCTGATGAGGACATCGGGAGAAGTCATCGGGTGTTCCTTGGTGCGACCGGACTTAGATCGCTTGACAGTTCTATCTTACGGAACTAAATTCCGTCAAACAGAATTACACCTCTGATCGACTTTCACTGTCAAGCGACCCGCCATGCCCCGCAAAGCCCAGACCGAATCGCTGGCCGATCGCCATGCCGCCCCCGGCGGCGCCGCGGCGGTCGACCGCGCGCTGAGCCTGCTCTCGGCCTTTGGTCCCGGCGACGAGGCGCTGTCGCTCGCGCAGTTTGCCGAGCGCACGCAGCTCTACAAGAGCACGGTGCTGCGCCTTCTCGCGTCGCTCGAACACGCGCGGCTGGTGCGCCGGCAGGACGACGGGCGCTATGCACTGGGTGCCGAGATCGCACGGCTGCACGGCCTGTATGCCGCGTCGGCCTCGCTCGACCGCATCGTGCTGCCGGTGCTGCGCGCGCTCGCCACCGCCACGGGCGAAAGCGCCGCGTACCACGTGCGGCAGGACCAGGGCGCAGGCTGGGTGCGGCTGTGCCAGTTCCGCGTCGATTCGTCGCACGTGGTGCGCGACCACGTGCGCGCGGGCGACCTGCTGCCCAGCGACCGCGGCGCGGGGGCGCGCGTGCTGATCGCCTTCGGCCCCGAGGCCGGGCGGCCGCGCGGTTCGACCGAGCGCAAGCTCTACGACACCATCCGCGCGCAGGGCTATTGCGCCCTGGTCGGCGACCGCACGGCCGAGCTGGCGGGCATTTCGGCCCCGGTGTTCCATGCCGACGGCCGGCTGGCCGCGGCACTCACGCTGACCATGCCCACGCACCGCTACGACGAAGCACATATAGAACCGGTGCGTGCCGCGGCGCGCGAACTCAGCGCGATGATCTGACACCGGAATGCAGGCAGACGCTCGCCATTACCTTCATTTTTGTCACTGATAAATCCCGGTTTCGGCTCTTACTCACCGACAAAGTATCGAATAAAGTCAAGCCATGGACCATCCCGGGGCAGTTCTCTTCGACGCGTACGGCACTTTGTTCGACGTGTACAGCGTCGCGGAGACGGCCGAGCGGCTGTTCGCCGGCCAGGGACAGGCGCTGGCCGCGGGCTGGCGCGACAAGCAGATCGAATACACCCGTCTCGTGACCACCAGCGACGACGGCGCGCACTACCAGCCCTTTGGCGAACTCACGCGTGCCGCGCTGCGCTACACCTGCAAGCGGCTCGGGCTCGGCTTGACCGAAGCCGCCGAACAGCAGCTGATGGGCCAGTACCGCACGCTCACGGCTTTTCCTGAATGCCGCGAAGTGCTCCAGGCGCTCAAGCGCCGCGGCGTCGTCACCGGCATCCTCTCGAACGGCGACCCCGGCATGCTCGACGCCGCCGTGCAAAGCGCCGGCCTCGAGGGCCTGCTCGACCACGTGCTGAGCGTCGACGGCATCCGCAAGTACAAGACACACCCCGAGGCCTACCGGCTCGGCCTCACGGCTACGGGCCTCGCGCCCGCGCAGATCGCCTTCGTGAGCTGCAACGGCTGGGACGCGCTCGGCGCCACCTGGTACGGATTCCGCACGCTCTGGGTCAACCGCTACCAGCTTCCCTTCGAAGAACTCGGCACATCGCCCGAGCGCACCGGCACCAGCCTGCGCGATGTGCTCGGGTTCTTCTGACAGACACCGCCGCCCCTCTCATCCAGCATCCGCATTGCATCGTTTTCCAGGAGATAGACACATGACCGCCCGCACCACCACCCACGGACTCCAGGTTGCGACCGAGCTCCACCGCTTCATCGAGGACCAGGTCCTGCCTGCCAGCGGCGTGGCGAGCGACGTGTTCTGGAAGGGCTTCGACGCCATCGTGCACGACCTGGCACCCAAGAACATCGCGCTCCTGGCCGAGCGCGACCGCCTGCAGGCCGAGATCGACGCCTGGCACAAGAAGAACCCCGGCCCGATCGGCGACATGCCGGCCTACCGCGCGTTCCTCGAGAAGATCGGCTACCTGCTGCCGCAGCCCAAGGGCGCAAAGGCCACCACCGCCAACGTCGATTCCGAACTCGCCTTGCAGGCCGGTCCGCAGCTGGTGGTGCCCATCCTCAACGCCCGCTACGCGCTCAACGCGGCCAATGCGCGCTGGGGCTCGCTGTACGACGCACTCTACGGCACCGACGCCATTCCCGAAACCGATGGCGCCGAAAAGGGCAAGGGCTACAACCCCGTGCGCGGCGCCAAGGTGATCGAGTTCGCGCGCAACGTGCTCGACCAGGCCGCACCGCTGGCCAACGGCTCGCACAAGATGGCGACCGGCTACAGCGTGAAGGACGGCCAGCTGCACATCGCGCTGCAAAGCAGCAGCACCACGCTGCGCGATCCTTCGGCCTTCGTCGGCTACCAGGGCGATGCGGCGTCGCCCTCGTCGGTTCTGCTCAAGCACAACGGCATCCACCTGGACATCCGCATCGACCGCGCAACGCCCATCGGCAAGAACGATGCGGCCGGCGTGAGCGACGTGGTGCTCGAGTCCGCACTTTCGACCATTCTCGACCTCGAGGACTCGGTGGCCGTGGTCGATGCGGCCGACAAGGTCCTCGCCTATGCGAACTGGCTCGGCATCGTGCAGGGCACGCTCACCGAAGAAGTCGCCAAGGGCGGCAAGACCTTCACGCGCGGCCTCAATCCCGACCGCGAATACACCGGCCCCAACGGCCAGCCCGTGAAGCTGCACGGCCGCTCGCTGATGTTCCTGCGCAACGTGGGCCACCTGATGACCAACCCCGCCGTGCTGTACGCGGGCGGCAAGGAAATCCCCGAAGGCATCCTCGATGCCGTGGTCACCACCACCATCGCGATGATCGACCTGAAGCGCAAGGGCAACTCGCGCACCGGCAGCATCTACATCGTCAAGCCCAAGATGCACGGCCCGTCCGAAGTGGCCTTTGCTAGCGAGCTGTTCGGCCGCGTCGAGCAGCTGCTCGGCCTTGCCGCCAACACCGTGAAGCTCGGCATCATGGACGAGGAGCGCCGCACCAGCGTGAACCTCAAGGCCTGCATTGCCGAGGCCGCCGCGCGCGTGGCCTTCATCAACACCGGCTTCCTCGACCGCACCGGCGACGAGATGCACACCGCCATGCACGGCGGCCCGATGATCCGCAAGGGCGACATGAAGTCCAGCGCATGGATCGGCGCCTACGAAAAGAACAACGTGCTGGTCGGCCTCTCGTGCGGCCTGCGCGGCAAGGCGCAGATCGGCAAGGGCATGTGGGCCATGCCCGACCTCATGGCCGCCATGCTCGAACAGAAGATCGGCCACCCCAAGGCCGGTGCCAACACCGCCTGGGTGCCCTCGCCCACCGCCGCCACGCTGCATGCGCTGCACTACCACCAGGTGAACGTGACGGCCGTGCAGCAGGAGCTCGAGAAGACCGACGCCGACGCGGAGCGCGACAACATCCTCAATGCGCTGCTGCAGGTGCCGATCGCGCCCGAAGCCAAGTGGACCGACGCCGAGAAGCAGCAGGAGATCGACAACAACGTGCAGGGCATCCTCGGCTACGTGGTGCGCTGGATCGACCAGGGCGTGGGCTGCTCCAAGGTGCCCGACATCCACAACGTGGGCCTGATGGAAGACCGCGCCACGCTGCGCATCTCGAGCCAGCACATCGCCAACTGGCTGCTGCACGGCGTCGTGACCAGGGCGCAGGTGGACGAGACCTTCCAGCGCATGGCCAAGGTGGTCGACGAGCAGAACGCGGGCGACCCGGTGTACCAGCCGATGGCCGGCCACTTCGACACCTCGGCCGCCTACAAGGCCGCGCAGGACCTCGTGTTCAAGGGCATCGAGCAGCCGAGCGGCTACACCGAGCCGCTGCTGCATGCATGGCGCCTGAAGGTCAAGGGCCAGGCCTGACCGGCAGCCCCGGCACCCCGCCGCGCGGGCCCGTCTCGGCGGCCGCGATGCTCGTGGCGCTGGCCTCGGCCTTCGCCCTGAGCCAGGCCTTCCGCACGGTGGGCGCCATGATGGCCACGCCGCTCGGCGGCCAGTTCGGCCTCACGCCGCAGCAGCTCGGCACCTGGGCCGGCACCTTCCATTTCATGTTCGGCATCATGCAGCTCGCGATGGGCGTGTCGATCGACCTCTTCGGCGTGCGCCGCACGGTGCTGGCCGCCTTTCCGCTCGCCATCGCGGGTGCCGCGCTGTGCGCCGCGGCGCCGAGCTTCGGCGCGCTGCTGCTGGGCCAGGCGCTGATCGGCGTCGGCTGCGCGCCGGCCTTCCTTGCATGCACCGTGTTCATCGCGCGGCATTTCGATGCATCCCGCTTCACTGCGATGTCGGGACTGGTGATGAGCCTCGCGGGCCTGGGCATCCTCTTCACGGGCACGCCGCTGGCGCTGCTGATCGAGGCCGCGTCGTGGCGCGCGGGCTACGCGGTGCTGGCTGGCTTTGCGGTGCTCTCGTGGCTCGTCATCTTCTGGCGCGTGCGCGAACCGGCGCGCACGGCTGAGCCCACAGGCCCCGAGGTTGCGCCGGCCGAACGCCAGTCGCTGCGCAAGGCGGTTCGCGAACTGCTGCCGCTGTTCGCGATGCCTCACACGCTGGGGCTGCTGTGCTTCGCCTGCGTGTCGTATGCGGCCTTCATCACGCTGCGCGGGCTGTGGCTCGGACCGGTGCTGCACGAGCGCCACGGCCTCTCGCTCGTGGCCAGCGGCAACGTGGCGCTGGTGATGACCCTCACCGGCATGATCAGCCCCGCGCTGTTCGGCCGCCTGGACCCCGGCGCCGCGCGGCGCGCGCGCTGGATGATGGCGTGTGCGGCCATCGGCGCGCTGATGTTCGGCGCGATGGCGCTCACGCATTCGCGCGCGGTGGACATCGGCCTTCCGATCGTCTACGGCCTTCTCTCCGGCTACGGCGTGCTGCAGTACGCGTATGCCAGGAGCGCCTACCCGGCAGCCATGACGGGGCGTGCCATGGCGCTGCTCAACATGGCGATGTTCCTCGGCGTCTCGCTGATGCAATGGACGACTGGCGTGGCCGCGTCGTGGGCCGTGGCGAACGGCGTCGAGACCTACCGCGTCGTGTTCCTCACGATCGCCGGCATGCTGGCCGCCGGAACGCTCGCGTTCCTGGCGCTTCCGCGCGCGTCGGAGGCGGGCTCGCCGCGCGGCGTCGACCACCGCTAGCCATCGCCGAGCCGCGCGCGCACTTCGCGGCGGCTCAGCTGGCGCTTGGCCACCGCATGGACGAAGGCCCGCGCATAGGTCACCGGGCGGTTCGACATCCCTGGCATGACGTGGCATGCACCGCTGCGCGTCACGAGGCAGCCGCGCATCACGTCGAAACGCTTGTCCTGCCTCGCGCTGTCGCCCTGGGGTTCGGGAAAGGGCGCCAGCCGCACCTCGAACCAGCAGCCATCGATCCGGTGCCACTCGGTGAACGCATCGATCACGAGGCGATCGGCCACCGCCTGCCTGCGCTTCGCGGCCTCCTGCTGCCGGCCTTGGCGCCGCAGCCGGTTGGGCAGCAGGATGCCGGTGGCCGGATGCACGAACAGCTCGACATGCGCGGCATCGCGCAAGGGCACGCGCTCGCCGCCGCTCCTCCACCACGATTTGCGCACCCACACTTCGCCGTCCCGCAGCACCGCCTCGCGTTCGACGAAATCGTCGATGTGCTCGAAGATGTGCGCCTGCACCGTGCTGCGGCGATCGATGCCGCTGCACAGTTCCGCATACACCTTGTCCCACGGCCGGTGCACCTGCTTGTGCAGCCAGCGCCTGAGCGGCGCGAGGTTCTCGTTGAGCCCCTTGCGATAGCGGTAGCCCTGCGTCATGCCCAGGTGCGAACCACGCTCCCTGCTGTTGCGCCACTGGCGGCCGTCGCCTTGCACGCCGCCGCCGCGGCGGGGCCGCTCGACGATGACCTTGTCCATGTCTTCACGCATCGCCGCTTCTCCCCTGCAGGCTGCGCGCGGCCTTCTGCAGCGCCACCTTCTGCGCGCGCCGCTCGGCGCGATGGGTGCGCAGATGGCGGCCCGCGCCCTGGCTGGATTGGCGGCGTGCCATGGCGGCCACCACGGGATTGCGCGGCGCCGCATCCGGCACCGAAAAATAAAACCGGCCCAGACGCCTTGTCGTCGTCGCGGGCCTTTCGCTGAGCACTCATGTGCGCACACTCCACAAACAAAAAGGCCCCGGCGAATGGCTGCGCGGGGCCTTTGTCGAGAGGCCTCGGGCGGATGCATGGATGCACATCCGGCCGGGGCGGTCGGTGTGCGGGTCAGGTGTTCAGGAAACGGTTCATGGGTTGGTGTTGCCGCCCGGGAGGTCGATCGTCGCCGGGCGCGGATGAAAAACAGTTGCCGAAAAAGAAGGGCGGATTCTGGCGAGCACGCGCCGGGTGCGCAAGCGCCGCGTGAATCCGTGTGGCGCAAAGCCCACGCAGTGGCGCACGAATCCAATCGCGCCTTCACCCCGTATTGATCAGGAGCGCGTCGCGCTTGCGAACTGTCGGCGATTGCCGCAGCTGTGTTTCGAGAACCATTCCTACCAGGAGACTTTCAAATGAAGAAACTCGTGATTGCCATCGGCGTATCGGTCCTGCTCGGCGCTTGCGCGGGCGGCATGGGCATGGGCGGCAGCGGCGCCACGGCTCCCAACCCGATGGTGGGCGGCGCCGCGATGTACCCGACCAAGGACATCGTCGACAACGCCGTGAACTCGAAGGACCACACGACGCTGGTCGCCGCGGTGAAGGCCGCGGACCTCGTGGGCACGCTCAAGAGCCCCGGCCCCTTCACCGTCTTCGCACCGACGAACGCGGCCTTCTCTGCCCTGCCGGCCGGGACGGTCGACACGCTGCTCAAGGCCGAGAACAAGCCCACGCTCACCAAGGTGCTGACCTACCACGTGGTGCCCGGCAGGATGGACGGCGCGGCCCTCATGAGCGCCATCAAGGCGGGCGGCGGCAAGGCCGTGCTGAAGACCGCAAGCGGCGGCACGCTCACCGCGACGATGAGCGGCAGCAACGTCATGGTGAGCGATGCCAAGGGCGGCACCGCAACGGTGACCATCGCCAACGTGTACCAGTCGAACGGCGTGATCCACGTCGTCGACAAGGTGCTGCTGCCGGGCTGAGCGTTCGCCCACGCGCAAGGGGCGCACGCGTCGCGAGTGCGTCAGCTCCGCCGTGCCGCCTCGGCTTCGTCGCGCAGCCATTGCGCGAACTCCTGCGCGTCGCGGTTGCCCGCGGCGCGCCTTGAGGTCTCGATGAAGTAGCCGCGGTGCGAGGCCACGTCTTCGCCGAGCGGTGCCACAAGCCTGCCCGCCTGCACCAGATCGCGCAGAAGGGGCAGCCGCCCGATCACCACGCCCTGCCCGGCCACCGCGGCAGCCACCGCATCGGTGTAGAGCGTGAAGCGCAGCGTGCTCTTCATGCGCAGGTGATCGAGCCCCATCACCCGCAGCCAGGGCTCCCAATCGACGGTCGGGGCCTCGCCGTGATCGGGATGCTCCACGGTCAGCAAGGTGAGCTTCGACAGATCGGACGGCACGCGCAGCGAGGCGGCGAGTTGCGGCGAGCACAGCGGGATCACCGATTCCTCGAACAGCGCGGGGCCGATACCGCGCCCGATCGGCACGAAGCGCACCGCCAGGTCGATGCGGCTGCTCTCCAGGTCGAGCACGTCGAGCGTGGCCGACACGCGCACGTCGACCTGCGGATGGGTGCCGGTGAAGCGCGCCAGCCTCGGAATGAGCCAGAACGATGCGAAGCCCGGCGTGCTGGTGATCGCGACCTGCCGCGGCGCCGAGTTCGCGCGCACCCGGGCGGTGGCATCGCGCAGCCGCTCCAGGCTGTCGACCGTGGCGCGCTGCATGACGCTGCCCGCCTCGGTGAGCGCCAGCGCGCGGTGGCGGCGCTCGAACAGCAGCACGCCCAGACTGGCTTCGAGCTGCTGGATCTGGCGGCTCACGGCGGACTGCGTGAGGTGCAGTTCCGCGGCCGCCAGCGTGAAGCTGAGCCGGCGCGCGGCGGCCTCGAAGCTGCGCAGCAGCTCGAGCGGAGGAAGATCGCCATGGACGGCTTCCGAGCCTTTCGCATTCTCTGGATGCATGCAACGAGTTCCGAATGACCGCGTGTAAGAGGGAGGGCAACTCACTATATTCATTCGTATCACGAATGCAATGGAGAGCTTGCCATGAGCACCCTGTCCCATCCCTCTTCCCGTTTCCAGGTCAGCCTGCCGACCCGTTCCATCTTTGCCGTGCCCGATGGCGCGGGTGTGGGCATCGAATGCCGGAGCGGTTCGGTCTGGGTCACGCTCGACCACGATCCGCGCGACATCGTGCTTGCGCCGGGCGAAAGCTTCGAGGCCACCGACCACCGCCGCGTGCTGGTCTCCGCGCTCGAGCCGTCGTGCATCACTGTCTCGGATGCGCAGCCCGCGGCCATGCCGCTGCCGCCGGCCACGCGCCTGCGGTCGCCTTGGCGACTGCCGGCTCTGGGGTTGTCCCCGGCTTGACCTGAGTGCTCGCGGCATCGAACCTCGATGCCATGGACTCTCCAGGCACCGGATGCCGCCGTCCCGACCGGCGGCTTTTTTGCGTTGGCCGTCCGTCTCCCGCAGTTTTCTTTTCGAGAAGGACATGACCATGGCAGAGGCATACATCGTGGCCGCGGCGCGCACCGCGGGCGGCCGCCGCGGCGGCAAGCTCGCGGGCTGGCATCCGGCCGACCTGGCGGCGCAGGTGATCGACGCGCTGGTGGCAAGGGCCGGCATCGACCCGGCGGCGGTGGAGGACGTGATCCTCGGCTGCGTGAGCCAGGTGGGCGAGCAGGCCACCAACATCGCGCGCAACGCGGTGCTGGCGTCCGGGCTGCCCGAATCGGTGCCGGGCACCTCGGTCGACCGGCAGTGCGGCTCGTCGCAGCAAGCGCTGCACTTCGCGGCGCAAGCCGTGATGTCGGGCAGCATGGATGCGGTGATCGCGGGCGGCGTCGAAAGCATGACGCGCGTTCCCATGTTCACGCCCAACGCGCTGCCGGCCAAGGCGGGCCTGGGCACCTACATGAGCCCGGCCATGAAGAGGCGCTACCCGGGCGTGGAGTTCAGCCAGTTCACGGGCGCCGAGATGATCGCGAAGAACTACGGCATCGAGAAGGAAGCGCTCGACCGCTATGCACTCGAAAGCCACCGCCGCGCGATGGCCGGGACCCGCGAAGGCGCCTTCGACGAGGAGATCGTGCCGATCGAGATCCTCTCGGCCGACGGCACGGGCAGCGGCGAACGGCATGCGGTGGACGAAGGCATCCGCTTCGACGCGACGCTCGAAGGCATCGCGGGCGTCAAGCTGATCGCCGAGGGCGGGCGCTGCACCGCGGCCACCGCGAGCCAGATCTGCGACGGCGCGAGCGGCGTGCTGGTGGTGAACGAGCGCGGCCTCAAGGCGCTGGGCGTGAAGCCGCTCGCGCGCATCCACCACATGAGCGTGATGGGGCACGACCCGGTGATCATGCTGGAGGCACCGCTGCCAGCCACGCTGCATGCGCTGAAGAAAGCCGGCATGCGCATCCAGGACATCGACCTCTATGAAGTGAACGAGGCCTTCGCGCCGGTTCCGATCGCGTGGCTCGAGGCGCTGGAGGCCGATCCAGCGCGGCTCAACGTGAACGGCGGCGCGATTGCGCTCGGCCACCCGCTGGGCGCCTCGGGCACCAAGCTCATGACCACGCTGATCCACGCACTGGGACGGCGCGGCAAGCGCTACGGCCTGCAGACCATGTGCGAAGGCGGCGGCATGGCCAACGTCACCATCGTGGAAAGACTCTGATGAACGCACAGTCCCCCGTGATCTGCGAACTGGCCGGCGGGATCGCCACGCTCACGCTGAACCTGCCGGCCAAGCTGAACCCGATCGCGCGCGAACTGCAGGTCGAACTGCGCGACGCGCTCGAACGCATCCGCGAAGACCGCGCGGTGCGCGCCGTGATCCTGACCGGCGCGGGCAAGGCCTTCTGCGTCGGCGCGGACCTGAGCGCCATGGCGCCCGGCGACCAAGGCAAGTCGCTCGGCGACCAGACCGCCGAATGGATGCAGTCGCTGAGCAATCCGCTGGTCGAGACGCTGCGCACGCTGCCGGTGCCGGTGGTGGCCGCAGTGAACGGCGCCGCGGCGGGCGCGGGCGTGGGCCTGGCGCTCGCGGCCGACGTGACGGTTGCCGCGCGCAGCGCCTACTTCTACCTGCCCTTCCTGCCCAAGCTGGGCATCGTGCCGGACCTGGGCTGCACCTGGGAGATTCCGCGCCGCGCCGGCCGGGCGCGCGCCATGGGCATGGCGCTGCTTGACGAACGCGTGGGCGCGGAGCAGGCGGTGCAATGGGGCCTCATCTGGGCCTGCGCCGACGACGCGCAACTGGCGGAAGAGGCACGCGCCATTGCACAGCGGCTCGCCCGCCTGCCGGCGCATGCGGTGGCCGAGGCGCGCGCAGCCTTCGCGGCCTCCGAGCGCCACACGCTGGCCGAACAACTGCGCTACGAAAGCGAACGCCAGCGCGAGCTGATCGACCGACCCACGTTCCGCGAAGGCGTGAGCGCCTTCCTGCAGAAGCGCCCGCCAACCTTTCCGGGGCGCTGAGGCCATGATCGAACGCACGCTTTTCGGCGCCGACCACGAAGCCTTTCGCGACAGCTTCCGCCGCTTCATGGACAAGGAGATCGCGCCGTTCCACGCGGCGTGGGAAGACCAGGGCTACGTGGACCGCGCCGTGTGGTCCAAGGCCGGCGAGAACGGCTTTCTCTGCATGGCGCTGCCCGAAGAACATGGCGGCGCGGGCGCCGACCTGCTCTATTCGGTGATCCAGTTCGAGGAGCTCTGGGCGCGCGGCTTCACGGGCATCGGCTTCGGTCTGCACAGCGAGATCGTGGCGCCCTACATCCTGCGCTACGGCACCGGGGCGCAGAAGAAGCGCTACCTGCCCAGGCTCGCGAGCGGCGAGATGGTCGGCGCCATCGCCATGAGCGAGCCCGGCGCGGGCAGCGACCTGCAGGCGGTCAAGGCCAGCGCCATCCGCCAGGCCGACGGCAGCTACCTGCTCAACGGCAGCAAGACCTTCATCACCAACGGCTGGCATGCCGACCTCGTGATCGTGGTGGCCAAGACCGACCCGGCCGCGGGCGCCAAAGGCACCAGCCTGTTCCTCGTCGAGCGCGGCATGGCGGGCTTCGAAAAAGGCAAGCGGCTCAAGAAGCTGGGGCTGAAGGCGCAGGACACGTCCGAGCTGTTCTTCAACGACGTGCGCCTGCCCGCCGACGCGCTGCTCGGCGATGCCGCGCAGCTGAACCGCGGCTTCGTCTGCCTGATGGAGCAGCTGCCGTGGGAGCGGCTGCAGATCGCGATCAGCGCGGTGGCCGCGTCGCAGTCCGCCATCGACCAGACCGTGGCCTACGTGAAAGACCGCAAGGTGTTCGGCCAGCCGGTCGCCAACTACCAGAACACGCGCTACACGCTCGCCGAGCTGCAGACCGAAGTGCAGGTGGCGCAGGTGTTCGTCGACAAGTGCATCGAGCTGCTGATGGCCGAAAAGCTCGATACCGCCACCGCCAGCATGGCCAAGTACTGGACCACCGACCTGCAGTGCAAGGTGATGGACGAATGCGTGCAGCTGCACGGCGGCTACGGCTTCATGTGGGAGTACCCGATCACGCGGGCGTATGCCGATGCGCGGGTGCAGCGCATCTACGGCGGCACCAACGAGATCATGAAGGAAGTGATCACGCGGGCGATGGGCCTCGGCGGCCGCTGAAACACAGCGTCACTGGCGCCCGGCGAAGGGCTGCGGGAGAATGGCCGCATGCCCATCCTCAACGCCTTCTACGCCCAGTCGGGCGGCGTCACCTCGGTCATCAACGCGTCGGCCTGCGGCGTGATCGAGACGGCACGGAAACACCCTGACCGCATCGGCCAGCTCTATGCCGGGCGCAACGGCATCATCGGCGCGCTGACCGAGGACCTGATCGACACCGGCGCCGAGCCGGCCGAGGCCATCGCGGCGCTGCGCTCCACGCCCGCAGGCGCCTTCGGCTCGTGCCGCTACAAGCTCAAGTCGCTCGAGAAGAACCGGCGCGAGTACGAGCGTCTCATCGAGGTGTTCAAGGCGCACGGCATCGGCTACTTCTTCTACAACGGCGGCGGCGATTCGGCCGACACCTGCTTCAAGGTGAGCCAGCTGTCGCAGTCGCTCGGCTATCCGCTGCAGGCCATCCACGTACCCAAGACCATCGACAACGACCTGCCGCTGACCGACTGCTGCCCGGGCTTCGGCTCGGTGGCCAAGTACGTGGCGGTGTCGACGCTGGAGGCCTCTTTCGACGTGCGCTCGATGGCGGCCACCTCCACCAAGGTGTTCGTGCTCGAGGTCATGGGCCGGCATGCGGGATGGATCGCCGCGGCGGGCGGGCTGGCGGCGGACCATGGCATTCCGGTGGTGGTGCTGTTTCCGGAGATCGAGTTCGACAAGGCGCGCTTTCTCGCGCGCGTCGATGCGCTGGTGAAGCAGCACGGCTACTGCTCGGTGGTGGTTTCCGAAGGCTGCCACTACCCGGACGGAAGCTTCCTGGCCGAACAGGGCACGCGCGACGCGTTCGGCCATGCGCAGCTGGGCGGCGCCGCACCGGTGGTGGCGCAGATGGTCAAGGACGCGCTGGGCCACAAGTTCCACTGGGCCGTGGCCGACTACCTGCAGCGCGCGGCGCGGCACATCGCCTCGGCCACCGACGTGCGGCAGGCCTACGAGCTCGGGCAGCGCGCGGTCGAGCTCGCGCTCGAAGGCCGCAACGCCGTGATGCCGACCATCGAACGCACTTGCGACGCACCCTATGCCTACCGCATCGGCAGCGCACCGCTCGATGCGGTGGCGAACGTCGAGAAGCCGATGCCGCGCGACTTCATCTCGGAGGACGGCTGGGGCATCACCGACAAGTGCAGGCTCTACCTGCTGCCGCTGATCGAGGGCGAGGACTACCCCGCCTACCGCAACGGACTGCCGGTGTACGCCACCTTGCGGAACGTGGCGGTGACAAAGAAGCTGCCGGCCTTCGAGCTCGCCTGATGCGCACGCCGTCCCCCGTCGATGCGATCGATGCCACGCGCTGTCCGCTGTGCGGCGAAGAGAACCGCTGCGCGATGGAAACCGCGCGCGAAACCGGCGAGCCGCAGCCGCCGTGCTGGTGCATGGCGACGGACTTCCGCAATGCGCCGCTCGCGTCGCTGCCGGCGGCTTCGCGCGGCAAGGCCTGCATCTGCGCGCGCTGCGCCGCGGGAACGCCGGCAGCCGCGGCTCAGAATTGAGTGGTGCCCTGCTGCTGGCCCTGCGATTGCGATTGCACCTGTGACTGCGCTTCCGGCTGCGGCTCCGATGGCGCAGGCCCCTGAGCCGGTTCGATAGCGTCAGGCGCGGCCTCCTCGGGTTGCGGCACATCGGGCGCGGCCGCGGTCGATACCGTGCTGTCGCGCTGCTGCGTGACCACGCAATGGATGAACTGCAGCTTGCCCACGGCCGCGCGCGGCAGCACGAAGGGGTAGTAGTCGGGCTGCCCCATGCTGCGCGAGAGTTCGTTGAGCACGTTGGTGAGCAGCACCCAGCCGTTGAGGAAGTCCAGGAACTTGGCCGCGCCCGGGTGCTCGGGCTGCCACAGGTCGTCGGTGGCGAAGAGGTCGCTCGCGAGTTCCACGTTGGTGGCGTCCACGCCGAAGCTCATGGCCGTGTCGGTGGTGTCGGCCATGTGAAGGTAGTGGGCCCAGGTCTCGGCCCAGTCTTCCCACGGATGCATGCTGGCATAGCTGCTCACGAAGCGGTTGGCCCAGTCGGGTGGAGGGCCCTGTTCGTAGTGCCGCTGCAGCGCCGCGGAGTAGTCGGCGCGCTCGTCGCCGAACAGCGCGCGAAACTCTTCGAGCCAGGGCGTGGGCTGCACCAGCAGGTCCCAGTAGTAGTGGCCGATCTCATGGCGGAAATGGCCGAGCAGCGTGCGGTAGGGCTCGCGCATCTCGGCGCGGATGCGCTCGCGCACCGCGTCCTCGGCCTCCTCGGCATTGAGGGTGATGACGCCGTGCTCGTGCCCGGTCATCACGTGCGGGCTGCCCGGCATGTTGCTGAGAAAGTCGAAGGCCAGGCCGTGCACCGGATCGGCATGGCGGCTGACCACCGGCAGCCCGAGCGCCAGCAGTTGCGAGATGAGCCGCCGCTTCGCATGCTCGAGCTTGCGCCAGAGCTCGCCGTTGCTCTCCACCGAAAGGTCGGGAATGGTGCGGGTGACGCTGCAGGACAGGCAGTAGCCCGGGGCGAGGCCATCGGCGTCGGACGACGCGTCGTCGCCCTCGCGCGGCGCCGGCACCATCCAGTTGCAGCTGGCGGCGGTCAGCAGGTTGGCACAGCGGCGGTAGCGCTTGCCGTCCGGGTTGCCGAACACGGTGAAGCTGTCGGGCTCGGCGCCCTCGCCCTGCCCTTCGTCGCCGGATTCGGCAGGCACCGGCGCCAGCGGCACCACGCCAAGCCGGTCGATCACATACCCGAGCGGCGTGCCGCAGGCCAGGCACTGGCTGTTGCGCAGGAACACCGGGCGGCCGCACTGGCAGCGGTAGGCACGGCTGACGGTGGGGGCCGCCAGCTCGGACGCGAGATTGGGCGGGGCGCCGGGATCGGGGGCTTTGGCGATGGCGCCGGATGGGAGATTCATGTCGTTGTTCTGGGAGGCAGGGCGGGACAGCGCATGCATTGTGCGGCGGCGCGGAGCCAGCCTCGCGCGCAAAGACCGATATGCTTGTAGGACGACGGAACCGCATCCAGGCCGGCCCGCTCTCCCATGACCCCCATTCCCCCGCCAGAAACCGCGTCCCCGGCCCCGCCCTCCCTCGGAGCGCTGCGCGAGCGCCATGGCCCGCGCTACCGCTGGTACCTGCTGCTCTCGGTCATGGTGGGGGTCATGGCATCGATCATGTCCTCGACCATCGTCAACGTGGCGATTCCGGGCATGAGCCACCACTTCTCGCTCGGCCAGGAGCGGGCGCAATGGGTGAGTTCGGGCTTCATGGTGGCCATGACCGTCTCCATGCTGACCACGCCCTGGCTGCTGTCGCGCTACGGCTACCGGCGCACCTACGCGGGCACCATGGTGCTGCTGCTCGCGGGCGGCGTGGCCGGCGGCCTGGCCAACGACTTCTCGCTGGTGCTGCTGGCGCGCGTGGCCGAAGGGCTGGCTGCGGGCGTGGTGCAGCCGATTCCGGCCATCATCATCCTGCGCGCCTTCGAGCCGCACGAGCAGGGCCGCGCCAGCGGCATCTTCGGCATGGGCGCGGTGCTGGCGCCGGCCATCGGCCCGAGCATCGGCGGCGTGCTGGTCGACCTGTTCGGCTGGCGCTCCATCTTCTTCATGGTGGTGCCGTTCTGCCTGGCCTCGCTCTGGCTGGCGTTCAAGTTCGTGCCCACCACGGCGCCCGGCGGCGTGGCCGCCTCGCGCGGCAGCGGGCTCGACTGGCGCGGCCTCGCGCTGGGCACCGCGGGCACCCTGTGCCTGCTGAACGGCCTGGTCGCGCTGCGCGGCGATTCGCCGGTGCAGGCGGCCCTGCTGCTGGCGGGCGCGGTGCTGGCGTTTGCGGGCTTCGTGTGGTGGCAGCGCCGGATCGCGGCCTCGGGCGGCGAGCCGCTGATGAACCTGGCGCTTTTCAAGTACCGGCAATTCGCCATGGGCAGCGTGGTCGCCTTCATCTACGGCACGGCGCTGTTCGGCTCCACCTACCTGCTGCCGGTGTACATGCAGGTCGGGCTGCAGCTCTCGGCCTCGCACGTGGGCACCATCCTGCTGCCGGCGGGCATCGTGCTGGCCGTGGCCATCGCCGGCGTCGGCCGGCTGGCCGACCGGCAGCCGACGTGGCTGCTGGTGAGCATCGGACTGGCGCTGCTGGCGGCCTCCTTCGCGCTCATGGTGGTGCTCCGGCTCGACAGCGCACTGTGGCTGCTGGTGGCGTTCGCCATCATCGGGCGCATCGGGCTGGGCTTCATCCTGCCGTCGCTCAACCTGGGCTCGATGCGGCCGCTGGCCAAGCCGCTGATCCCGCAGGGCGCGAGCGCCATCAACTTCCTGCGCATGCTGGGCGGCGCGGCCGGCGTGAGCCTCTGCGCCATCGTGCTCGAGTGGCGCCTGGCGGCGCATGGCGACTCGCTGGCCAACCCGGCGAGCAGCCCGGCGAGGCTGGCGGCGTTCGACGAGGTGTTCCTGATGTTGGCGGCGCTCTGCGCCCTCGCCATCTGTGCGGCCTGGCAGCTGCGCCGGCCCGCGCACCAAGGGTAAGCCCCAAGTAATACCTAAGACTCCATCGTTTCTAATTGTTAGTATTGTTAGCTAATGATGGAATGGGCTCCTATGCAGCGCAGAAGTTTTGTCGCCTCGACGGCGGTCCTTGCCGCCGGCCTGGCCGGGCTGTCGTCCGCGCATGCGGCCGAAGCGGGCGTGAGCGACAGCGAGATCGTGCTCGGTAGTTCCGCGGTGTTGAGCGGCCCCCTCGGCTCGCAGATCAAGGTGGTGCACAACGGCGCCGCGCTGGCTTTCGACGCGGTCAACGAGCAGGGCGGCGTGGGCGGTCGCAAGATCAAGTTCGTGGCGCTGGACGACGAACTCAAGCCCGAGAAGGCGCTGGAAAACTACGGCAAGCTGCTGAACGACCACCATGTGTTCGCGTTCTTCGGCTGCGTGGGCTCGGGCACCACCTCTGCCGCGGCCAAGCTGCTGCAGCAAAGCGGTGCGCCCAGCGTCGGCGGCTACGGCGTGGGCGACAGCGCGCGCGAGCGCGTGGCAGGCTCGGCCTACTTCGTGCGCGCCAGCAACTCGCGTGAAGCGCAGGCGCTGGTCGAGCACCTGGTCACCATCGGCGTGAACAAGATCGCGATCGCCCACCTGGACAACCCCGGCGGCCTCGAGGCGGTGAAGCTGATCGAGGGTGCCATGTCCACCCACAAGATGACGCCTACGGCCGTGGTGTCGGTCAAGGGCGACGGCTCGACCTCCGCCGCAGCGGGCAAGGTGCTGGCCGACAGCCAGCCCCAGGCCGTGCTGATGTACCTGGCCGGCACGGTGACCGGCGAAGTAATCAAGGCGATGTATGCCGCCGGCAGCAAGCCGATGTTCTACGGCATGTCGGTGGTGTCGGGCGAAGTCACGGCCAAGGTGGTTCCGCTGCAGGCCGGCGGCCTGGCCATCTCGCAGGTCACGCCCTACCCCTGGGGCGAAGTGGAATCCGTCACGCGCGACTACCGCCGGCTGGCCGAACGCGCGCAGGTGCCGGTGGGCTACGGCAGCTTCGAGGGCTACCTGAACGGCCTCGTGATGATCGAGGCGATCAAGCGCACCGGGCGCGACCTGACGCGCGCGCGCCTGCATGCGACACTGCGCGCACTGAAGCTGCGCCTGGCCGGCATGGACATCGACTTTTCGACCGGTGCCACCACCGGTTCGCGCTTCATCGAGATGGTGCGCGTCACGCCCGAAGGCCGCTTCGTTCGCTGAGCGGTCCGGGGGTTTCGCCGGGCGGCTGCCGCACGCGCTTTAATAGCGCCATGTGCCAACTGCTCGGAATGAACTGCAACACCCCCACGGACGTGGCCTTCAGCTTCACGGGCTTCGCCCAGCGCGGGGGCCGCACCGACCACCATGCCGACGGCTGGGGCATCGCGTTCTTCGAGGACCGCGGGCTGCGCCACTTCGTCGACCACATGCCCGCGAGCGAATCGCCGGTGGCCGAGCTGATCCGGCGCTACCCGATCCAGAGCCGCAACGTCATTGCGCACATCCGCAAGGCGACGCAGGGCGCCGTCAACCTGCAGAACTGCCATCCCTTCGTGCGCGAGCTGTGGGGCCGCTACTGGGTGTTCGCCCACAACGGCGACCTGAAGGAATTCCGCCCGCGGCTGCACGGCAACTTCCATCCCGTGGGCGACACCGACAGCGAGCATGCCTTCTGCTGGCTGATGCAGGAGCTGGCCAAGTCGCATGCGGGCGTGCCGAGCATCGCGGAGCTCACGCTCACGCTGCGCGAGCTGGCGCCGCAGCTTGCGGGCCATGGCACCTTCAACTTCATGCTGTCGAACGGCCAGGCGCTCTGGGCCCATGCCTCGACGAACCTCTGGTACGTGGAGCGGCGCCATCCCTTCGTGACCGCGCAGCTGTCGGACGAAGACCTGGAGATCGACTTTGCCAAGCACACCACGCCGAACGACCGCGTGGCGGTGGTGGTGACCTCGCCGCTCACCACCAACGAGCAGTGGACCGCCTTCGCGCCGGGCGAGCTGCACGTGTTCGTGGACGGCCAGCTGGCGCCGCGCTGAACGGCGCGCCGCTGCGCCTCAGGCGCGGGCCAGGTGCGCCTCCAGCGCGTCGATGAACATCGCCGGCACGTCGAAACCGGTCTGCTCGGTGATCTCCTGGAAGCAGGTCGGGCTGGTCACGTTGATCTCGGTGACCGAGTCGCCGATCACGTCGAGCCCGATGAGGAGCAGCCCGCGCGGCGCGAGCGCGCGGCCCACGGTTTCGGCGATCTCGCGATTGCGCGGCGTGAGCGGCTGCGCCACGCCCTTGCCGCCGGCCGCAAGGTTGCCGCGCACCTCGGAGCCCTGCGGAATGCGCGCCAGCACGAAGGGCGCCGGCTCGCCCGCGATGATCAGGATGCGCTTGTCGCCCTGCACGATGTCGGGCACGAAACGCTGCACCATGATGGTCTCGGCGCCGTTCTTGTTCAGCGTCTCGACGATGGAGCCTAGGTTCAGCGCATCCTGCCTGACGCGGAAGATGCCCATGCCGCCCATGCCGTCGAGCGGCTTCAGGATGATGTCGCCGTGCTCGGCATGGAAGTCGCGCACGGCCTGGGCGCTGCGCGTCACCAGCGTGGGCGTGGTGAACTGCGGAAACTCCATGATCGCGAGCTTCTCGGGATGGTCGCGCAGCGCGCGCGGCTTGTTGACCACGCGCGCGCCTTCGCGCTCGGCCTGCTCCAGCAGGTGGGTGGCGTAGATGTACTCGGCGTCGAAGGGCGGGTCCTTGCGCATCAGAACGGCATCGAAGTCCTTCAGCGCCTTCGACTCCCGGATGTCCTCGCGGTACCAGGCCTTGCTGTCACCGGTAAGGGTGATCTGCTGCACGTTGGCCGTGACCACGCCGCCCGACACCCACTGCAGGTCTTCGGGCAGGCAGGCCGCGATGCGGTGGCCGCGGCGCTGCGCCTCGCGCATCATCGAGAACGTGGTGTCCTTGTAGATCTTGAAGTGGTCGAGCGGATCGGCGACGAAGAGGATGTTTTTCATCTGGGAGTCTTTCGGGCGCCGGGTGTGGCCGCCATGTTGCTGCTGTCTGGCGCGATGTTGCCGGAAGCCGCGATGTCCTTGCCGGCGGAGGCCTTTGTGCGCCCCGCCTGCTGCACCGCGAGCGCCAGGGCCCCGGCCACCACGCCCCAGAAGGCCGAGCCGATGCCCGCGATGGCCACGCCCGAGAGCGTGACCAGGAACGTGATGATCGCGGCCTCGCGGTGCGGCTCGTCGCGCACCGCGGCGGCCAGCCCGGCGCCGATGGTGCCGAGCAGCGCCAGGCCCGCGATGGCGGCCACCAGCTCCTTCGGAAAGGCCGTGAGCAGCCCGGTCACGGCCGCGCCGAACAGGCCGATCACCACGTAGATCGCGCCGCAGCTCACGGCTGCCGTGTAGCGCCGGGCCGGATCCTCGTGCGCCTCACGGCCCATGCAGATGGCCGCGGTGATCGCGCCGAGGTTCAGCGCGAAGGCGCCGAAGGGCGCGAGCACCAGCGTGGCGAGCCCGCTGATCGTGATGAGCTTGCTGATGGGCATGTCGGTGTAGCCCGCGGCGCGGATCGCCGCCACGCCCGGCAGGTTCTGCGATGCCATGGTCACGATGAAGAGCGGCAGGGCCAGGCTCACGATGGCCTGCCAGGTGAACACCGGCATGGTGAACACGGGCCAGGTGAACGCGAAATGCACCGCCGACCAGGCCAGCTCCCCGCGCGCCGCGACGAAGGCCACGGCCACCATCAGCGTGACCGGCACCGCATAGCGCGGCAGCAGGCGCCTCGCGGCCAGGTAGGTGCCGAGCATCAGCAGCACCAGCGGCAGCGCCGTGCGGGCCGCAACGAATGCCTCGAGCCCGAAGCGCGCGAGCACCCCGGCCAGCAGGGCGGAAGCCAGCGCCATCGGGATCCTGTTCATCACGCGCTCGAACCAGCCCGTGGCACCCGCCAGCACGATCAACGCCGCGCAGACGATGAAAGCGCCGACGGCTTCGTTCATGCCGTAGCTTCCCGCCGCCACCGCGAGCACGGCGGCGCCCGGGGTGCTCCAGGCGATCATCACCGGCTTGCGCCACCAGAGCGAAGCCAGCATGGAAGGCAGGCCCATGCCGAGGCCCAGCGCCCACATCCAGGAAGCCGCCACCTCGGGCGTGGCGCCGAAGGCCTGCGCGGCCTGGAACACAATGGCCACCGAGCTCGTGAAGCCCACGAGCACCGCGACGAAGCCCGCAGTGAAGGCCGAAAGGCTCAGATCCTTGAAAAAACGCATCGCGCGATTGTGCCGGGGACGCCGGGACCACAGCGCGGCGAAGATTCGGCGCAGGATTTGCTTGGGGCTTCCGGACGCCTTCCGCCATGCACCGCCATGGCCCCCGATGGAGAACCCATGGACACGCTTTCGCCCGATGCCTCCGCACCCTCCGTCCCTTCCACGCCCGCCGAAGTGGTCGACGAATTCCTTCGCCTGGTGATGATCCCGGACCCGCAATCGGCCTCACGCTACACCGCGCCCGGCATCCGCATCCGCTTCACCGGCAACCGCGAGATGCATGCGCCCGGCGACACCTCGGCCTTCAATGCGAAGCGCTACGCCTGGGTCAAAAAGAAGATCGAGCGCACCGAAGTGGTGGCGGGCGGCACGCCCGACCAAACCGTGGTCTACAGCCTCGGCACGCTGTACGGTGCTTGGCCCGACGGCACGGCCTTCGAAGGCAACCGCTATGTCGACCGCTACGTGGTGCGCCAGGGCCTCATCGTGCAGATGGACGTGTGGAACGACAGCGCCGAATGGCTGCTGGTGCGCGCCGGCCTCGCGGCGCAGTGAGGCGCGGCGCATGACCGCACGCTGGCCCGGCCTGCTTCCCGCGCACGGCCGCTTCGGCTACAGCCCCATCACGCGGCGGCCAGGCTACACGTGGCCCAACGGCGCGCGGCTGGCCGTGTACCTGGGTTTCAACATCGAGCATTTCGCGTTCGGCGACGGCATGGGCGCGTGCATCGCACCCGCCTCGCCCGAGCCCGACGTGCTGAACCATGGCTGGCGCGAATACGGGAACCGCGTGGGTGCGTGGCGCTGCCTCGAGCTGTTCGACGCGCTGGCGCTGCCCGCGGGCGCGCTCGTCAACACCGCGCTCTACGACCATTGCCCGGAACTCGTGCGAGCCTGCGTGGCGCGCGGCGACGAGCTGGTCGGCCACGGCCACAGCAACGCCGAACGCCAGGGCACCCTGGACGAAGACGAGGAGCGCGCGCTGCTGCTGCGCTGCCGCGAGCGCATGCGAGAGGAGAGCGGCCGGGCGCCCGCCGGATGGCTCTCGCCATGGATATCGGAGAGCCCGGTCACGCCCGACCTGCTGGCCGAGACCGGCTACGGCTACACGCTCGACTGGTGCCACGACGACCAGCCGGTGCGCATGCGCACGCGCGGCGGCGGCTCGATCTGGTCGGTGCCCTACCCGCAGGAGCTCAACGACATTCCGATGATCGTCGGCCGCCAAATGGATGCGAAGGATTTCAGCGCGATGATCGTCGACAACTTCGACGAGATGCGGGAGCAGTCGCGCGCGCAGCCGCTGGTGATGGGGCTCGCGCTGCATCCGTACATCGTGGGCCAGCCCTACCGGCTGCGCCACCTGCGCACGGCGCTCGCGCACATTGCGCGGGCCCGCGACCGCGGCGAGATCTGGGTCACCACGCCGGGCGCCATTGCATCGCACATGCAGCAGCTTGCGGCGGAGCGGCCCAGGGACTTCGGCTGAGCCTCGGGGCCGCCCGGCCGTCAGATCTCGATCTTCGACCCCAGCTCCACCACCGCATTGTTCGGCAGCCCGAGGAAGGCCGCGGCGCCGCTCGCGTTGTGGTGCATCTGCGCGAACAGCTTTTCGCGCCACGGCGCCATGCCGCTGCCCAGCGTGGGGATAACCACGTCGCGCGAGAGGAAGTAGCTGGTCGTCATCGGCTCCAGCTGGCAGCCGCGCATGCGCGCGTTATCGAGCGCGCGCGGCAGGTCGATATCGTTCTTGAAGCCGTAGTGCACGATCACCTGCCAGCAGTGGTGGCCCAGCGCATCGATCTCGATGCGCTTGTCCATCGGGATCCAGGGCACTTCGTGGTTGCGCACCGTGACGAACATGTTCTGCTCGTGCAGCACCTTGTTGTGCTTGAGGTTGTGCAGCAGCGCGTTGGGCACCACGCCGGGCTCGGCGGTGAGGAACACCGCGGTGCCGTCCACGCGCGCGGGCGGGTTCTCGAACACCGAATCGAGAAAGGCCTTGAGCTCGATGGCATCGGCGCGCTGCACTTCGCCCATCAGGCGCCGACCTTCCTTCCAGGTGATCATGAGCGTGAACACGGCGCCGCCGATCACCAGCGGGAACCAGCCGCCCTCGAAGAGCTTGAGCAGGTTCGATGCGAAGAACAGGAAGTCGACCACGAAGAAGACGGCCGTCGATGCGATGCACAGCGCGAGCGGCAGCTTCCACGCGTAGCGGATCACGAAGAAGGTCAGCACCGTGGTGATGAGCATGTCGGTGGTCACCGCGATGCCGTAGGCCGCGGCCAGGCTGCTCGACGAGCGGAACATGACGACCGCCAGCACGATGGCCACGAACAGGCCCCAGTTCACGAGCGGAATGTAGATCTGCCCGGCCGTGCGCACGCTGGTGTGCTCGATGTTCAGCCGCGGCAGGTAGCCCAGCTGGATGACTTGGCGCGTGACGCTGAAGGCGCCGGTGATGAGCGCCTGCGACGCAATGACCGTGGCCGCGGTGGCCAGCAGCACCAGCGGGACGAGCGCCCACTCGGGCGCCATCATGAAGAAGGGGTTCTTCACGGCCTCGGGGTTCTCCAGCAGCAAGGCGCCCTGGCCGAAGTAGTTGAGCGTGAGCGCCGGCATCACCACCGTGAACCACGCCACTCGGATCGGCCGCTTGCCGAAATGGCCCAGGTCGGCGTAGAGCGCCTCGGCACCCGTCACGCACAGCACCGTGGCGCCCAGCAGGATGAAGGACGTGCCCGGGTTGTCCCACATGAACTTCAGCGCGAACCACGGGTTGAGCGACTTGAGGATCTCGGGGTGGTGCACGATCTGGGACACGCCGAGCACCGCGATGGCCAGGAACCACACCAGCGTGATCGGTCCGAAGAACTTGCCGATGCCCGCCGTGCCGCGCTTTTGCACCACGAAGAGGCAGAACAGCACCACCAGCGTGATCGGCATCACGTAGTGCTTGAAGTGCGGCGAGACCACCTCGAGGCCCTCGACCGCGGAAAGCACCGAGATGGCCGGCGTGATGACGCCGTCGCCATAGAAGAGCGAGGTGCCGAAGATGCCCACCAGCAGCAGCACATGGCGCAACCGGGGCTTGTCGGCCACCGCGCGCGAGGCCAGTGCCAGCATGGCGACCAGGCCGCCCTCGCCCTCGTTGTCGGCCCGCAGCACCAGCACCACGTACTTGATCGACACGATGACGGTGAGCGTCCAGAAGAACATCGACAGGATGCCGTAGACGTTCTCGACGGTGAAAGGCAGGTGGCCGTGGCCGAACACTTCCTTGACTGCATACAGCACGCTGGTGCCGATGTCGCCATAGACGACACCGACGGCGCCGATGATCAAGGCGGCGGCGGAAGTGGATTTGGGAGGTGACACGAAGTCGTTGGAAAAAGGGCAGGCTGAAAGCGAGTGACCGGAGGCCACACGCATTGGATCGCGGCCGCGGTGGAATCAGTTTCCAGCGCCGCGCGCAAACCTCCGCCCTTTTGTTTCCTTTGCTGTGGGGCCGCTATTTTGCCGCCGGCCGCCGCCGCCGCAAGCCGCGGCGGGAAAATCATTCGTAGATTTCGGCGTCCGGGTCGGTGGCTTCCATCTCGTAGCTCGCTGCCACCATGGCCAGGCGGCCCACCACGCCGTACATGTAGAAGCGGTTGGGGGCGCTTGCGCCGGGCTTGGCGCCGGGCTGCGGCAGGTGCGCGCTCTCGGAAAAAGCCAACGGCACGAAGCTCGCGCCCGGCGACTTCAGGTTCTCATCAGGGTTGCGCTCGGCGTGCACGCGATAGAAACCGCCCACCACGTAGCGGTCCATCATGTAGACCACGGGCTCGGCCACGCCGTTGTGCACCCGCTCGTTGGTCAGGACGCCTTCCTGCACGATCACCTCGCCGGGCTCGCGCAATTCCCGGGCCGCACCGCCCCTGGCCGATGCGCCGCCGCGCGGCTTGCCGACCAGGCCTTCGACTTCCTTGGCATCGCGGATCGTGATCACGCCCGGGCCTTCGGCGCCGGTATCGCCCTTGACGACCACGAAGGGCTTTTCGTTGATGCCGTATTCCTTGTACTTGCGGCGCACCTTGGTCAGCACCGCATCGACGTGGCTGGTCAGCACATCGATGCCGCGGCCTTCGGCGAAATCGACGCTGTCGCCGCGCGCATAGATCGGGTTGATCAGCCACGGGTCGATGCCCAGCAGCTTGCCGAAGCGCTTGGACAGCTCTTCGTAGCTGTGCAGGTGGTTGCTCTTGCGCCGCACCGACCAGCCGGCATGCAGCGGCGGCAGCAGGTATTGCTCGTGCAGGTCTTCGAGGATGCCCGGCGTGCCGGCCGACAGCTCGTTGTTCAGCAGGATGGTGCAGGGGTCGAAATTCTTCAGGCCCAGTCGGCGCTTGCTGCGCACCACGGGCTCCAGGCACACCGTGTCGCCGTTGGGCAGTTCGATCTTCTTGGGCGACTTGATGGCCGGGTCGATCGAGCCCACGCGCACGTTGAGTCCCGCCATGTGGAAGATGCGCACCAGCTGGGCGACATTGGCCAGATAGAAAGTGTTCTTCGAGTGGTTCTCGGGAATGACGAGCAGGTTGCGCGCTTCCGGACAGATCTTCTCGATGGCGGCCTGCGCGGCCTGCACCGCCAGCGGCAGCATCTCCTTGGTGAGATTGTTCCAGCCGCCGGGAAAGAGGTTGGTGTCGACCGGTGCCAGCTTGAAGCCCGCATTGCGGATGTCGACCGCGCTGTAGAACGGCGGCGTGTGCTCCATCCACTCGAGCCGGAACCAGCGCTCGATGGCCGGGGTCGAGTCGAGTACCCGCTGCTCCAGTTCGTTGATCGGGCCGGTCAGGGCGGTGACGAGATGCGGAACCATGCGGCGGCCTTGTTGGTTTTGTACTTGGAGGTAGAGCGGAATTGTAGGATTTGGGGGTGGCCGCCCCAATGACAAGACTACGTACGGCAGTCTTGGTTCAATCCGCCCGCCCGCGGCGCATCAGCTGCGCACTTCGCCCTGCCCCAGGACCACGTACTTGAGCGAGGTCAGGCCCTCGATGCCGACCGGTCCGCGCGCATGGAATTTGTCGGTGCTGATGCCGATCTCGGCCCCCAGGCCGAACTCGAAACCGTCCGCGAAGCGGGTGCTCGCATTGACCATGACGCTCGCCGAATCGACCTCGCGCAGGAAACGCTGTGCATGCACGTGGTCGCGCGTGACGATGGCGTCGGTGTGGTGGCTCGAGTAGCGGTTGATGTGCGCAATGGCCTCGTCGACCCCGGCCACCACCTTGATGCTGATCACCGCGGCAAGGTATTCCTCGGACCAGTCGGATTCCACGGCATCGACGATCCTTGCGCCCGGGGCGAGGGATTCGTCGGCGCGCAGGATGCGGGCGGCGACCGGGTCGCAGCGCATCTCGACGCCCTTGGCGGCAAAGATGGCCGCGATGCGGGGCAGGAAGTCTTCCGCCACCACGGCCGAGACCAGGAGGCCTTCGGCCGCATTGCAGGGGCTGTATTTCTGCGTCTTGGCGTTGTCGACGATGCGCAGCGCCATCTCGAACTCGGCCGTGTCGTCCACGTAGACATGGCAGTTGCCGTCCAGGTGCTTGATGACGGGCACCTTGGCGTCGCGGCTGATGCGCTCGATCAGGCCCTTGCCGCCGCGCGGAATGATCACGTCCACGAACTCGGGCATGGCGATGAGTTGCCCCACGGCTTCGCGGTCGGTGGTCTGCACCAGCTGCACCGCCTCGACCGGCAGGCCGGCCTCGGCCAGCGCCGCGGACACCAGCAGCGCCAGCGCCTTGTTCGACTCGATGGCTTCGGAGCCGCCGCGCAGGATCGCCGCGTTGCCGCTCTTGATGGCGAGGCTCGCGGCCTCGATGGTGACGTTGGGCCGGCTCTCGTAGATCATGCCGAAGACGCCGATGGGCACGCGCATCTGGCCCACGCGGATGCCGCTGGGCTGCTGCTTCATGCCGATGATCTCGCCGATCACGTCGGCCATGCCGGCAAGCTGCTCGCAGCCGAGCGCGACCGTCTCGATGACCTTGGGCGTGAGCTTGAGCCGATCGACCATCGGCGCGGGAAGGCCGGCGGCCGTGGCGCGCGCAAGGTCCTTCTCGTTGGACTCGGCCAGCCCCGGGCCGGCTTCGCGCAGGCGCCGGGCCAGCGCCTTCAATGCTCTGTTTTTGGTAGCTGCATCCGCACGGGCCATGAGGAATGCAGCGGCTTTTGCCTGCAGGCCCAGGGCCTGCATGTGCTCGCTGACGTTGAACGCATTCATCGCGGCATTTTCCTGCATTTGGATCAACCCCCAAGCTTTGGGCCCTTGCCGTGTTGTCCCCTCTCCCTCCGGGAGAGGGCTAGGGTGAGGGAGAGGGGGCTGGACCGCTGCTGCAAGCGCGGCACAGCATCAGCGCCAAACGTTGCAGCGCCTGCCACCCGCTCGCAGGCCAATCGGGCTGCTTCAAGCCCTTGCAAATGCCGTCCACCACATGCGCCGCGCGCAGCAGCCGCGCCAGCATGCGGTCGTCGAGCCGCGGCAGCACGCGCTCGAACGCGCGCTCGCGCGGACCCCAGATGCGGTTCTCGCGCAGTGCCATGGGCAGCGGCCGGCCCGAGGCCATGGCGTCCTTCACGCGCTTGAGCGCGCGGATGTCCTCGGCCAGCGTGTAGTGCACCAGCACCTCGGCCTCGCCTTCGGCCTGCAGGCCGTCGAGCATGCGCGCCACGCGCTGCGGGTTGCCGGCCAGCACCGCTTCCGAGAGCTTGAAGACGTCGTAGCGGGCCACGTTGTTGACCGCGGCTTCGACCTGCTCCCAGCTCAGTTCACCAGCGGGATGCAGCAACGCGAGCTTCTGGATTTCCTGGTGCGCGGCAAGCAGGTTGCCCTCGACGCGGTCGGCAAAGAACTGCAGCGTGCGCTGCCCTTCGTCGCCCGGCATCACGCGCTGGCCCTGCAGGCCCAGGCGCTGCGCGATCCATTGCGGCAGCGCGGCGCGTTCGATCGGTTCGACCTGCAAGGTCACGCCGTTGTTCTCGAGCGCCGAAAACCAGGCGCCGGTGCGCGTGCCCTTGTCCAGGCGCGGCAGCATCACGAGGGTGAGCGTGCTGTCGTTGCCCTGTGCCGCCTCGGCCAGCTGCTGCAGCGCCGTGCTGCCGTCCTTGCCGGGCTTGCCGGAGGGAATGCGGATCTCGACGATCTGCTTGTCGGCAAAGAGCGAGAGCGAGCCACCCGCGGCAAGCACCGCGCTCCAGTCGAAGTGCGCGCCCGCCACGGTGTACGAGCTGCGCTCGGTATAGCCCTGCGTGCGCGCCGCGGCGCGGATGGCGTCGGCCGCCTCTTGCGCAAGCAGCGGCTCGTCGCCGTGGATCGTGTAGAGGGACTTCAGGCCCTTCTGCAGATGGGGGCCCAGTTGGGCGCTGGCAAGTTGCATCGCGGGGCAGGGGCCTCGGCCTAGAGTTCCTTGACGGCCGCCAGGCGGCGCATCAGCTGCTGCGCGATGTCGGCCTGCATGTCGCGGTACAGCAGCTCGGCCTCGCCTTCCTTGGCGAGCGCATTGGTCTCGTTGAAGCTCAGGTCGCGCGTCTGCGAAACCTCGGTCGGCGGCAGCAGCAGCTTGCCGCCCGGCGTGCGCAGGCTGAAGCGCACGCGCAATTGCAGCTGCAGCTCGCGCAGCAGGCCGGCCGAGTTGGTCGAGATCACGATGCGGTCGCGGTTCTCGGCCAGGATCTCGAGCACGGCGTCGGCGGTCTGCGCCTGTTCGGCCGGCACCAGCGTGACGGTGCCCGCCGCGCGCATTTCGCGCCGCAGCCGGTTGATCAGCTCCGAATTGCCCGACACCGACAGCGTCTTGAACGCAAACACCGGCGCCTTGCGCAGTTCGAACCCGCAGCCGGCCAGGCCGAGAGTGGCGCCCGCCACGGCGAGACCCAGGAGAAAGCCGCGGCGCGGCAGCGAGGCGTTGCGATTGTTCATGCTTCTATCGTTACTCAGATGACCACGTTGACCAGGCGTCCGGGAACCACGATGACGCGCTTGGGCGGCGCACCTTCGGCGAACTTGACGAAGTCGTCGCACGACAGCGCGAGCTGCTCGATCTCGGCCTTGGAAGCGCCGGCCGGCACGCGCAGCGCGCCGCGCAGCTTGCCGTTGACCTGGAGCATGAGCTCGATCTCGTCCTGCTCGAGCGCGCCGATGTCGACCACCGGCCAGGGAGCGTCGAGCAGGTCGCCCAGCGCCTTGTCGTAGCCGAGCTGCTGCCAGAGCTGGTGGGCGATGTGCGGCGTGGCCGGATAGAGGCAGCGCAGCAGGATGCCGAAGCCTTCGCGCAGCGCGGCCGCATCGGCAGGGCTGCCGTCCGGCTTGAAGCCTTCGAGCGCGTTGAGCAGCTTCATCGCGCCCGACACCACCGTGTTGTATTGCATGCGCTGGTAGTCGTAGTCGACCTGGCGCAGCACGGTGTGCACTTCGCGGCGCAGTGCCTGCGCGGCCTTGCCGAAGGCCTGGCCGCCAACCGCCACGGACTGCACGTCGGCCTGCGCGACGCCGAAGTTCCAGACCCGGCGCAGGAACCGGTAGCTGCCTTCGACGGCCGCGTCGTTCCACTCGAGCGTGGCTTCGGGCGGCGCGGTGAACATGGTGTACAGGCGCGCGGTGTCGGCGCCGTATTTCTCGATCAGGTCCTGCGGGTCGACGCCGTTGCGTTCGCTCTTGCCCATCTTGCCGACGCCGCCGTAGTCGACCTTGGTGCCGTCCGCCGTGGTGCCGCCCGTGATGCGGCCCTGCGCATCGAGCACGGGCGTCACTTCGGAGGGCGGGAAGTAGTCCTTGCCGCCCTTCTCGTTGCGCTTGTAGAAGATGTGGTTCAGCACCATGCCCTGCGTGAGCAGCTTGGCGAAAGGCTCGTCGGCCTTCACCAGGCCGAGGTCGCGCATCACCTTGGTCCAGAAGCGCGCATACAGCAGGTGAAGGATCGCATGCTCGATGCCGCCGATGTACTGGTCCATCGGCATCCAGTAGTCGGCGCCCCCGGCCACCATCGCCTGGTCGTTCTTCGGGTCGCAGTAGCGCATGAAGTACCACGACGAGTCGACGAAGGTGTCCATCGTGTCGGTCTCGCGCCGCGCGGCCTTGCCGCACACGGGGCACACCACGCCGGCGTGGAAGCCTTCGTGCTTGTTCAGCGGGTTGCCCGAGCCGTCGGGCACGCAGTCTGTCGGCAGCACCACGGGCAGGTCCTTCTCGGGGACCGGCACCGCGCCATGCTCGTCGCAATGGATGATCGGGATCGGCGTGCCCCAGTAGCGCTGGCGGCTCACGCCCCAGTCGCGCAGGCGCCAGGTGGTCTGCATCTCGCCCAGGCCCCTCTGGCTCAGTGCATGCGCCACGGCGGCCACGGCCTCCTTGTAGGTCATGCCGCTGAAGTTGTCGGAGTTGATGGTGACGCCGCGCTGCTTGTCGCCGTACCAGTCCTGCCACTTGTGATAGTCGAAGTGCGGCTCGTCGTCGACCAGCACCACCTGGATGATCTCGATGCCGTACTTGTTGGCGAAGGCGAAGTCGCGCTCGTCGTGCGCGGGCACGCCCATCACGGCGCCGTCGCCGTAGTTGATGAGCACGTAGTTGCCGACCCACACGGGCACCTGCTCGTCGGTGATCGGGTGCGTCACGGTCAGGCCCGTGGGCACGCCCTTCTTCTCCTGCGTGGCGAGCTCGGCCTCGGTCGTGCCGCCGGCCTTGCATTCGTCGATGAAGGCCGCGACCTTCGGATCGAGCGTGGCGGCGTGCGCGGCCAGCGGATGCTCGGGCGCCACGGCGCAGAAGGTGACGCCCATGATGGTGTCGGCGCGCGTGGTGAACACGTACATGCGGCCGTCCTGGATCAGCTTGCCGCTCGCGTCCTTGATGTCGTGCGTGAAGGCGAAGCGCACGCCCTCGCTCTTGCCGATCCAGTTCTCCTGCATCAGCTTGACGCGCTCGGGCCAGCCCGGCAGCTTGTGCTGGGTGTGCTCGAGCAGTTCCTCGGCGTAGTCGCTGATCTTCAGGTAATAGCCCGGGATCTCGCGCCGCTCGACCGTGGCGCCGGTGCGCCAGCCCTTGCCGTCGATCACCTGCTCGTTGGCCAGCACGGTCTGGTCGACCGGGTCCCAGTTGACGACCTGGGTCTTGCGGTAGGCAATGCCCTTTTCGAGCATCTTGAGGAACAGCCACTGGTTCCACTTGTAGTAGCTCGGGTCGCAGGTGGCGATCTCGCGGCTCCAGTCGATGGCCAGGCCCATGGCCTGGAGCTGGCCGCGCATGTAGTCGATGTTCTCGTAGGTCCACTTGGCCGGCGGCACGCCGTTCTTGAGCGCCGCGTTCTCGGCCGGCAGGCCGAAGGCGTCCCAGCCCATCGGCATCAGCACGTTGTAGCCGCTCATGCGCAGGTAGCGCGTGAGCATGTCGTTGATGGTGTAGTTGCGCACATGCCCCATGTGCAGCTTGCCGCTGGGGTACGGCAGCATCGAGCAGGCGTAGTACTTCTTGCGGCTGGCGTCCTCGGTGACGCGGTAAGCATCGGCGGCGCTCCATTGCGCCTGGGCAGCGGACTCGACGTCGCTGGGTTTGTAGCTGGGGTTCATGACGGTTCGGCAGGGCCCGGCTCGGAGCGGCCGGGGAAGGCGGATTATCGCGCCGGACTAGACTCGTCTCCCGTCTTCGCGCAGTTCAAGTCGCCTGCCGGGGGACGCCGAGGGAAAAACGCCATGAAATTGCTCCTGAAACACCTGGCCCTGGTGCTCGCGGCCGCCGCCAGCCTGGCCGCCATGCCGCTCCAGGCCCAGCCCGCGGGCGACAAGCCGCTGCGCATCGTCGTGCCCTTCGCCCCGGGCGGGGCGCAGGACGTGATCGCCCGCTACCTGGGCGCCAAGCTCACCGAGAAACTCGGCGGCACCGTGATCATCGACAACAAGGCCGGCGCGGGCGGCATCGTCGCGGCCGACGCGGTGGCCAAGGCGACCGACGGCGCCACCGTGCTGCTGGCCACGGGCGGCGCCATCACCATCGCGCCGCATCTGCAGCCCAAGCTGCCGTACGACCCGGTGCACGACCTGGCGCCCGTCGCCCTGGTCGGGGACACGCCGATGACCGTGGCCGTGCGCACCGAAAGCCCCTACAAGACGCTGGCCGACGTGCTGCGCGACGCCAAGGCCAGGCCCGGCCAGGTGACCTACGCCTCGACCGGCAACGGCACCGTGTCGCACCTGACCGGTGCGCTGCTGGCGCAAGCGAGCGGCGTGGACCTGCTGCACGTGCCCTACCGCGGCGCTGCGCCGGCCTTGACCGACCTGCTGGGCGGCCAGGTGGCGCTGATCGTCACCAGCGCCGCCTCCATCGAGCCGATGGTCGCGAGCGGCAAGGCCCGCGTGCTCGGCACCTTCTCGCGCGCGGCCCTGCCCAGCCTCGGCACGCCGCCCACCGTCGCCGAGGCCGCGCGCCTCGCCGGCATGGACGTGCCGGTGTGGGTCGGCGTGATGGCGCCCGCGCGCATGCCGGCGGCCAGCGTGGAGAAGCTTTCGGCCGCGCTGGTCGAGGTGTGCAAACTGCCCGAGACCCAACAGCGTTTCGCGCAGCTCGGCGCGGTGAACACCTGCGGCGGCGGTGCGGCGCTCGGCAAGGTCATCGCCGAAGACAGCCAGCGCTGGGCCAGGGTGATCAAGCAGGGCGGGATCAAGGTTGACTGAGCCCGCAGGCCAGCGGCACCGCGTCGGCATCGCGGGCGCCGGCGCGATCGCCTTCGCCAGCGCGGCCTGGCTGCGGCAGGCGGGCCACACGGTCACGCTCTGGTCGCCGGGCGGCCAGGGCGCCGAGGCCTTGCGCAAACGGCCGCTGGAAGCCGGTGGCGTGCTGGCCTGCCGCGTCTCGGTCGAGGTGGCCGACGACGCCGCGCAGCTTTGCCAGGCCGCGGACGTGCTGCTGCTCGCGCTGCCGGTCAACGGCCACCGCCGCGTGATGGACGCGCTGCTGCCCTTTCTGCGAGATGGACAGATGGTGATCGTCAGCTCTATGGCCTCGCTGTCGTCGCTCTACCTGTACGAAAACGCAAGGCAGGTGGGCCTGCGGATCACCGTCGCGAGCTTCGGCACGACCGTGCTGACCGCACGCCGGGAATCGGCCACGCTGGTGCGGGTGATGACGCGGCGCCAGGCGGTCGGCGTGTCGGCGCTGCCGGGCGGCGATGTCGGCAAGGTGCTCGATCTGTGCACGGCGCTGTTCGGCGGCAGTTTCTTCGCGCAGGACAACACGCTCGCCAGCGCCCTGGCCAACGTCAATCCGCAGTCGCACGGGCCGCTGGCCGTCTTCAACTGGACCCGCATCGAACGTGCCGAGAACTGGCCGCAGTACCACTGCATGACGCCCGGCGTGGCGCGCGCGATCGAGGCGCTGGACCTGGAGCGGCGCGCCGTGGCCCGGGCTTTCGGCCTGGAACTCGGGCCCATCGAGGCGCACTTTGCGCGCTCCTTCGGCACCGCGTCGGCGCGGCTCGAGGACATCGCGGCCGAACTGCATGCCAAGCGCGGCGGCCCGCCCGGGCCGGTGCGCACGGACACCCGCTATGTGTCCGAGGACATGCCCTACGGCTTGGCCTTCGTGGAAGCGCTGGGGCGGATCGCCGGCGTGCCGACCCCCGCCACGCGCACCATCGTCGATGCCGCCTCGCTGGTCAACGGCATCGACTACCGGCAGCAGAACGACCTGCTGGCACCGCTCGGGCTGGCCAAGGAAACAGTCGCCGGACTGCTCGCGCGCCTGTGACGCTCAGGCGGCCGGCGGAAAGACCGGCTCGCCAAGGTTGAGCATCAGCCGGTTGGCCCAGGCAAAGAGCGCCACCGAATGGATCAGGTCGAGGATCTCGAGCTCGGTGAGCCCGACCTCCTTCAGCATCCGGACATCGTCGGCCGACACCTTGCCGGGCTCGGCGCCGAGGCGGATCGAGAACTCGACGATCGCCTTCTCGCGCGCCGTGGTGCCTGCGGAGGCCGGCTCCTCGAACACCTGCGAGATCACGTCGCTGCGCTTGGCAAGCTGCTCGAAGCGCTGCGCATGCACCGAGGCGCAGTACACGCAGCCGTTGACGCGCGATTCCACCGTGGCGCCCAGCTCGCGTTCGGCGCGCGGCATGCCGCCGGGCGCGAACATGATCGCATTGAAGGCGATGGAGCGCTGCAGCAGCATCTCGGGCTGGTGCGCCAGCACCAGGAAGTAAGGCGAGGTGCGCGCCTGCGGGCTCATCTCGTCCAGTGCCGCCAGCTGCGCCGGCGTGGCCGTGGCGACCTCCACCGGGTCGAGCCACGGCTTCCAGCCCAGCACCTCGTTGGTGAAGCCCTTGATGCGGATCGGCGTGGTCATTGCGACACCTCCGCAGCCGCGAGCGCCTGAAGACCGGCGACCAGGCGTATCTGGTAGGACAGGAAGGCGATCAGCTGGCCGAGCGCGACGATGGCGGGTGTCGAAAGCCCCGCCTCGGCCAGCGCGTCGACCGCCGCCTTGTCGCCGTCGATGGGCCGCTCGATGAGGCTGGCGGTGAATGCCAGCACGGTGCGCAGGCGCGCATCCGCCACCGGGGCGCCGCTTCCCACGGCCGCGACCAGTTCGCGCTCCGCGCCTTCGGCCAGCAATCGCTCGCGGTAGTGCGCGGCCAGCGTCGCGGCCCTGGAGACGCTGCAGGCGTGCAGCGCGACCAGCAGGCGCTCGGTGACCGGCAGGCCCTCGACCGAGGGCGAGAACATGGCGTCGTAGCTGCCCTGCGTGGCGGCCATGACCTTGTCGCGCTGCAGTCGCAGCGCGCGGGTGGCCTGCGTGGGCGCCAGGGGCACCGTGGCGTCGATCACGTCGGGCCGTGAGGATGTGTCGTTGAGAGTTGTCATGCGTTCCAGGAAAAAGTGAGGGTTTGCCGCTCAGCTGCGCTCGGAGGGCGGCGGCGCGGGCGTCCATTCGTCGCCGAACAGTTCGGGCTCGCTGTACGCCTCGAGGTTGGCGAAGTGGTGCTCGAAGTCTTCGCGGTAGAACAGGCTGGCCATGCCGCTCGCAAGCCGCCTGGCGCCTTCGCTGATCGCGGGAATGTCGCCCGACACCGTGCCGTGCGACAGCGCCGCCGGGTAGCAGAAGCAATGGATGCGTTCGAGCCCGGGGCATTCGCCTGGCGCGCGCTGCTGGAATTCGAACACGGGCCCGAGGTCGGGCGAGTCGGCCAGCTCCTGGTCCTCGTCGCCGGGCGCGGGGGCGAAGCGGTCCTTCCATGTGCGCACGTGCGCCGCGATGGCGTCGAATTCGGGGCGGCTGTTCCAGTCGACCTTGAAACCGGTCGAAACAATCAGGAAATCGAACACGAACTCGCCCCTGGGCGTGGCCACGCGCATCGACGACGTCCCTTCGGGCTCGATCGAGAGCACCGGGCAGCCGAAGTTGAAGAACGCGTTCGCAAACCGCGAGACACGCAGCGTGCTGCCATGCGGCGGCGGCACGTTGGCCACGTTGATGTAGTGGCGGATGCGCCACTTGAGCGCATCGGGCAGGTCGTAGTGGCCCTGCGTCAGGCCCGGCACGCCGGCGCCCTTGCCCTTGTTGACGCGCGGCAGGTCGGGCCGGCGGATCAGCAGTTCGACGCTGTGCGCGCCGCATTCGAGCGCGGTGGCCGCGCTGTCCATGGCCGACGAGCCCGCGCCGATCACGCCCACGCGCAGCCCGGCCAGCCGGGTGTAGTCCATGGCGTCGGACGAGTGCGCCCACTGCGCGCGCGGCAGCGCGTCGACGAAGGCTGGAACGGCCGGGCCGCCGAGGCCGTCGCGGCCCGTGGCCAGGACCACGCGGCGCGCCAGCACCTGCTGCGCCCCGGCGGGCGTGCGCAGGCCGAGCCGCACCAGCGCGGCATCGGGCAGCGGAAGCATCGCGGTGACCGCCGTATCGTTGCGCACGTCCACGTTCATCACGCGGCGGTACCAGGCCAGGTAGTCCATCCACTGCAGGCGCGGGATCTTGTCCAGCCGGGCCCAGGCGTCGGCGCCGAACTGGGCTTCGAACCAGGCGCGGAAGGTCAGCGCGGGCAGGCCCAGCGCCGGGCCGGTGAGTTCCTTCGGGGAACGCAGGGTTTCCATGCGCGCCGTGGTGGCCCACGGACCTTCGGAGCCCGCGGGCGCGCGGTCGAACACCACCGCCCGGATGCCTTGCTGCGCCAGGGCCGCGGCCGCCGCCAACCCGGCCTGCCCGCCGCCGATGATGGCCACGTCGAGCACCGGTTCGCCGGCGTGCGTGCGAACGGGCATCCAGGCGCGCGCGGGCCAGCCGAGGCATTCCAGGTCCCTGGCGAGCCGCCGCTCGAGCGCGGCAAGGCCTTCCGGCGAAGAGGACAGTGCGGAGGAAGCGGAATCGGTGGTCATCTTGCGGAAACGGGAACTGGAAGCCAGGGTTCACAGGCGTGGACCCGTGCCCAGTGTAGAAAGCTTTTCGGGGCGCGCCCGCGGGCCTTGCATGGATCGGGCCCGGATCTCGCATGCCACAATGATTTTCAGACCACAAGGGCAGCATGCGCAGCAATCACGGCAGCAACAGCGAATGGTGGCGCGGCGCGGTGATCTACCAGATCTACCCGCGCAGCTTCATGGACAGCAACGGCGATGGGATCGGCGACCTTCCCGGCATCACCTCCCGGCTCGAGCACGTCGCGGGCCTGGGGGTCGATGCGATCTGGGTGTCGCCCTTCTTCCGTTCGCCGATGAAGGACTTCGGCTACGACGTGGCCGACTACCGCGACGTCGATCCGATCTTCGGCACACTGGGCGATTTCGACGAGATGCTGGCGCGCGCCCATTCGCTCGGCCTGAAGATCATCATCGACCAGGTGCTCTCGCACACGTCCGACCAGCACGCGTGGTTCACCGAGAGCCGATCGAGCCGCGACAACCCCAAGGCCGACTGGTACGTGTGGGCCGACCCGCGGCCCGACGGCACGCCGCCCACCAACTGGCTCTCGGTGTTCGGCGGCCCGGCCCTGGCAATGGGATTCGCGGCGCCGCCAGTACTACCTGCACAGCTTCCTCAAGGAACAGCCCGACCTGAACTTCCATTGCGCCCAGGTGCAGGAAGCCCTGCTGGGCGAAGTGCGCTTCTGGTGCGAGCGCGGCGTGGACGGCTTCCGCTTCGACGCCTGCAACCACCAGTTTCACGACGCGCTGCTGCGCGACAACCCGCCGGCCAGCGCCACGCTGGTCGATGAAGTGAGCACCGTCCGGCCCGACAACCCGTACGCCATGCAGCAGCACCTGTACGACAAGAGCCAGATGGAGAACCTGGCCTTCCTGGAAAGCCTGCGCAGGCTCCTCGACGGCTACGGCGCGGTCGCGCTCGGCGAGGTGGGCGACGAGAATGCGCCGCCGGTCATGGCCCAGTACACCGAGCTGGGCAAGCGCCTGCACCTGGCCTACAGCTTCAGCCTGCTGACCGCCGAGCACAGCGCCCGGCACCTGCGCCACCAGGTCGAGACGCTGGACGCCGCGCTCGCGCCCACCGGCGGCTGGGGCTGCTGGGCGGTGTCGAACCACGACGTGCCGCGCGTGGCCACGCGCTGGAGCGGCGGCGCGCCCGAAGACACCCGGCGCGACCGGCTCTGGCTCTCGCTGCTGCTCACGCTGCGCGGCAGCGCCAGCATCTACCAGGGCGAGGAACTCGGCCTGCCGGAGGCCGAGGTGCCGTTCGAACTGCTGCAGGACCCGTACGGCCGCGCGTTCTGGCCCGAATTCAAGGGCCGCGACGGCTGCCGCACGCCCATGCCGTGGAAGGCCGACGAGCTGCATGCCGGCTTCACCACCGGCGGGCCCTGGCTGCCGGTCCACGGCCGGCACCTGCCGCTGGCCGTCGACCGCCAGGCCAGCGACCCCGATTCGATGCTCGTGTTCAGCCGCGCGCTGCTGCGCTGGCGCCGCGGACAGCCGCTGCTGCGCACCGGCAGCATCGCCTTCTTCGATGCGCCAGAGCCGGTGCTGTGGTTCGAGCGCCGCGACGGAAACCAGTCGCTGCAGGCCCTCTTCAACCTCGGGGACGCGTCGGTCTCGGTCACGCTGCGCGAACCGCTCGAGGCCCTGCCGGGACATCCGCACGCGCCCTCCGCCGACGCGCGCGTGCAGGCCGGCGACGGAAAAAGGCGCATGCTGAGGCTGGCGCCGTACGGCGTCTTTTTCGGTCGACCTGCCGGCGAAGAAGAACGAGAACGGATGTGACGAACATGCCCCCGATGCTGCTGCCCGAACGCGAAGTCGATGCGCTGATGCGCGCCGAGCATGGCGACCCGTTCGCGGTGCTCGGCCCCCATGAGACCCGCGACGGGCTGCAGGTGCGGGCGCTGCTGCCCGGGGCGCAGAGCGTGGCGGTGATGCACACGCGCACGGGCTGGCCGCTGGCCATGCTGACGCGGCAGGAGGGCTCCGACCTGTTCGCGGGCCTGGTGCCGGCGGCCGAGGCGCTGCTGGGCTATTCGTTCCAGGTCGACTGGGGCACGCACACCTCGCGGCTCGAAGACCCGTACCGCTTCCCCTTCGTGCTCGGCGACACCGACGTGTGGCTGCTGGCCGAGGGCACGCACCTGCGGCCCTGGGAGCGGCTGGGCGCGCACCTGCGCGAGATCGATGGCGTGAAGGGCGTGGCCTTCGCGGTCTGGGCGCCCAATGCGCGGCGCGTGTCGGTGGTCGGCGACTTCAACAACTGGGACGGCCGCCGCCACATGATGCGGCTGCGCCGCGAATGCGGCGTGTGGGAAATCTTCGCGCCCCAGGTGGCCACGGGCGACAGCTACGAATTCGAAATTCTCTCGGCCGAGGGCGAGGTGCTGCGCAAGGCCGACCCCTTCGCCTTCTCGGCGCGCCTGCGGCCCGACACCGCCTGCGTGGTGGCGCCGCTGCCCGCGCCGGTGGCCATGCCGCCCGAGCGGGCCATTGCCAACGGCCGCCACGCCCCGATGAGCATCTACGAAGTGCACCTGGGCTCGTGGCGGCGCAAGAACGGCCACGAATGGCTGGACTACCGCGAGCTGGCCGACCAGCTCGTGCCCTATGCGCGCGACATGGGCTTCACGCACATCGAGCTGCTGCCGGTCAGCGAGCATCCCTTCGATGGTTCGTGGGGCTACCAGCCCATCGGCCTGTATGCACCCACCTCGCGCTTCGGAACGCCCGGCGACTTCCGGCACCTGGTCGAGACCGCGCATGCGGCGGGGCTGGGCGTGATCCTCGACTGGGTGCCCGCGCACTTTCCCACCGATGCGCATGGCCTGGGCCGCTTCGACGGCACCGCGCTGTACGAATACGCCGATCCGCGCGAAGGCTTCCATAACGACTGGAAGACGCTCATCTTCAACTACGGCCGCACGGAGGTGCGCAACTACCTGGTCGGCAATGCGCTGTACTGGCTCGAGCGCTATGGGGTGGACGGCCTGCGCGTCGATGCGGTGGCTTCCATGCTGTACCGCGACTACAGCCGCAAGCCCGGCGAATGGGTGCCCAACGTGCATGGCGGGCGCGAGAACCTCGAGGCCATCGAATTCCTGCGGCGCATGAACCACGTGGTGGGCGTCGAACGTCCGGGCGCCGTGACGCTGGCCGAGGAGTCGACCAGTTTCCCCGGCGTGACGCGCCCGCCCGAGGACGGCGGGCTGGGCTTCCACTACAAGTGGAACATGGGCTGGATGAACGATACGCTGGCCTACGCGGGCATCGACCCCGTGCACCGCAAGCACCATCACCAGCAGATCACCTTCGGCCTGATGTATGCGCACAGCGAGAACTTCGTGCTGCCGCTCTCGCACGACGAAGTGGTGCACGGCAAGGGCTCGATGCTGGGGCGCATGCCGGGCGACGAGTGGCAGAAGTTCGCGGGGCTGCGCAACCTGTACGGCTACCTCTGGGCCTATCCCGGCAAGAAGCTGCTGTTCATGGGCGGCGAATTCGCGCAGGGCGCGGAATGGAACGCCGACCGCAGCCTCGACTGGCACCTGCTCGAGCTTGCCTCGCACCAGGGCGTGCGGCGGCTGGTGCGCGACCTCAACAACGTGTACCGCCACTTCCGCGCGCTGTACGAACTGGACACCGAACGTTCCGGCTTCGAATGGATCGTGCACGACGACGCGCAGCAGTCGGTGTTCGCCTTCGTGCGAAAGGCGCGCGACGGCTCCTTCGTGGTGGCGGTGTGCAATTTCACGCCGCTGCCGCGGCACGGCTACAAGCTCGGGGTGCCCGCCGCGGGCGCCTACCGCGAAGCCATCAACACCGATGGCGCCGTCTACGGCGGCAGCGGCATGGGCAATGGCGTGGTGCAGAGCGCGCCGGTTCCGTGGCACGGCAAGGAGCATTCGATTGCCATCGACGTGCCGCCGCTGGCCACCGTGCTGTGGGTGCTGGCCTGACGCGATGCTGGGCGCAGGTTCTCCCCTCCCTCTTGGCGCGTCGATCACCCCGGGCGGGGTGAACTTCGCGCTGGCCGCGCCGAACGCCGAGGCCGTCGAACTCTGCCTGTTCGACAGCACCGGCCGGCACGAGCAGCAACGCATCCGGCTGCCCGCCTTCACCGACGGCGTCTGGCACGGCCTGCTGCCGGGCGGGCGCGCCGGGCTGGTCTATGGCTACCGCGTGCACGGCCCGTGGGCGCCGCACGAGGGACACCGCTTCAACGCAGCCCGCGTGCTGCTCGATCCGTATGCGCGCGAGATCGTCGGCACCTACGACGGCAGCGACCTGTTCCTCGGGCACGATCCGGCCGACCCCGCGCAGCGCAACACGCGCGACAACGGCGCCGTGGCGCTCAAGGCGCGCGTGGCGGCGCCCGGCGGCGCTGCGGCGGTGCCGGGCCATGCCCGCATCGCAGCCGGCGACCGCGTCCTGTACGAGCTGCACGTGCGCGGGCAGACGCGCCTGCACCCCGGCGTGCCCGCCGCCCTGCGCGGCACTTATGCAGGCCTCGCCGAGCCCGTGGTGCTCGACCACCTGCAGCGCCTGGGTGTCACCACGCTGAGCCTGATGCCAGTGCAGCATCGCGCGGACGAACAGCGGCTGCTGGCCATGGGCCTCAGCAACTACTGGGGCTACAACACCATCGGCTGGTTCGCTCCCGAGGCGCGCTACTGGAGCGGCCGCGCCGGCACCACGCCGGCGAGCGAGTTCCGTGCCATGGCCGACGCGGTGCATGCGCGCGGCATGGAGCTGGTGATCGACGTGGTCTACAACCACAGCGCCGAGACCGACGAGTTCGGCCCCACGCTGTCGCTGCGCGGCATCGACAACGCGCTGTACTACCACCTGCGCCCCGACGACCGCACGCTCTACGCCAACTGGACCGGCTGCGGCAATTGCCTCGACCTGGCCGAGCCGCGCGTGCTGCAGCTGGTGATGGACAGCCTGCGCCACTGGACCTCCGCGCTCGGGGTCGACGGCTTCCGCTTCGACCTTGCGCCGGTGCTGGGACGCGGCGCCGACGGCGGCTTCGATCCGCGCGCGCCCTTCTTCGCGGCCGTGGCGCAAGACCCGGTGCTGTCGCGCACGCTGCTGGTCGCGGAGCCCTGGGACATCGGGCCGGGCGGCTACCGGCTGGGCGAATTCCCGCCGGGCTGGCTCGAATGGAACGACCGCTACCGCGATACGCAGCGCGGCTTCTGGCTGCGGCAAGGGCGCGACGGCGCCGCGGGTCTCGGCGATTTCGCGCACCGCTTCACCGCATCGAGCGCGCAGTTCGCCCACCATGGCCGTGCGCCCACGGCCAGCGTCAACTTCATCACCGCGCACGACGGCTTCACTCTGCGCGACCTGCTCAGCTACGAGGAGCGGCACAACCTCGCCAACGGCGAGGACAACCGCGACGGCCATGCCCACAACCTGGGCAACAACTGCGGCGTCGAAGGCCCGAGCGACGACCCCGCCGTGCAGGCCGGGCGCACCCGGCTGCAGCGCGCGCTGCTCGCCGTGTTGCTGCTCTCCCAGGGCACGCCCATGCTGCTGGCCGGCGACGAGCTCGGCCACAGCCAGCAGGGCAACAACAATGCCTATTGCCAGGACAACGAGACCACCTGGCTCGCGTGGATCGGCGCCCAGGAACCGGGCAGCGAAGCGGCGCAGCTGGGCGCCTTCGTGGCCCGGCTTGCCGCGTTGCGCCGGGAAGCGCCGGCGCTGCGCAGCACGCGCTGGTGGCCGGCCGAAGCGCCGGAGGGCGCGGCCGGCATCCACTGGCTGCGGCCGGACGGCGGACCGATGCAGGCCGGCGACTGGCACGGCGGCACGGCCCTTGCAATCCTTTTCGGCGCTGCGCCGGGGAACGAGGGCGACTGGCTGGTGCTGGTGAACGCGGGGGCAGAGGCGGTTTCTTTCGCGCTGCCCGCGGGTGCCTGGCAGTGCCGCCTCGCGAGCGATCCGGCGCTGGACCCCGGCACCGCCCCGCCGGCGGCACGCACCGGCGTCGTGGAAGTCCCTCGCTCGAGCCTCTGGATTGCAAGAATGCAGGCGCCAGCCGCGCAGCGCGGTGCTAGGCTGGTCGCGGAACCCTGACGACGAACCGAACGAACCGAAGAACGAACGGAGACACATGATGGACAACGACAGCAGCACCACGCCGCAGGCCTCCCTGCAGGCGCATCAACTGGTCCGCCGCACCATCGCGCTGGTGCTGGCCGGCGGACGCGGCTCCCGGCTCAAGCAGCTGACCGACCGGCGCGCCAAGCCGGCGGTGTACTTCGGCGGCAAGTTCCGCATCATCGACTTCGCGCTCTCGAACTGCCTGAACTCGGGCATCCGTCGCATGGCGGTGGTCACGCAGTACAAGTCGCACTCGCTCATGCGCCACCTGCAGCGCGGCTGGAGCTTTTTGCGCGCCGAGCTCAACGAAATGGTCGACGTGCTGCCCGCGCAGCAGCGCACCGGCGACGAGCACTGGTACCGCGGCACGGCCGATGCGGTGTTCCAGAACCTGGACATCATCCAGACGCGCTCCACCAAGCACGACTACGTGGTGGTTCTGGCGGGCGACCACATCTACAAGATGGACTACTCGATCATGGTCAAGGACCATGCCGAGCGCGGCCTGGGCTGCACCGTCGGCTGCATCGAGGTGCCGCGCATGGAAGCCACGGCCTTCGGCGTGATGGCCATCGATGACGACCGCCAGATCACCGCCTTCCTCGAAAAGCCGGCCGATCCGCCCGCCATGCCGGGCCACCCCGACGTGGCGCTGGCCAGCATGGGCATCTACGTGTTCGATTCCGAGTACCTCTACCAGCTGCTCGAGGAAGACGCCATCAACCCGGATTCGAGCCACGACTTCGGCAAGGACATCATTCCGCGCGCCGTGGCGCAGGGCCGCGCGCTGGCGCATCCCTTCGGCATGTCGTGCGTCACGCGGGCCTCGCGCGGGCCGGGCGCCAAGGCCTACTGGCGCGACGTGGGCACGATTGATGCATTCTGGGCAGCCAACCTCGATCTGGCCTCGATCACCCCCGAACTCGACATCTATGACACAGACTGGCCCATCTGGACCTACCAGCGGCAACTGCCGCCGGCCAAGTTCGTGCTCGACCGGGACGGCAAGCACGGCATGACGGTCAACACCATCGTCTCGGGCGGCTGCATCGTCTCGGGCTCCAAGGTCAGCAGCTCGGTGCTGTTCTCGGGCGTGCGCATCCACTCGTTCTGCGAGATCAACGAAGCCGTGCTGCTGCCCGATGTGGAAGTCGGCCGCGCCTGCAAGCTGAACCGCGTGGTGATCGACCGCGGCTGCGTGATCCCGGACGAAATGGTGATCGGCGAGGACGCCGAGGCCGACGCCGCGCGCTTCGAACGCACAGAGGCCGGCGTGGTGCTGGTCACGCGCGAGATGCTCAAGCGGCTGGCCGCCTGAGGCCGCACCGTTCCACGATGCGAATACTCCAGGTCAGCGCCGAACTTTTTCCCCTCCTCAAGACCGGCGGCCTTGCCGACGTGGCGGGCGCGTTGCCGATCGCCCTCATGGCGGCCGGCCAGGATGCGCGGGTGCTGCTGCCCGGGTTCCCGGCCATCCTCGCAGGCCTTGGCGAAGCGGTGCCGGTGGCCGAATTCGCCGCGCCCTGGGGCGAGCGCTTCGCGCTGCGCGCGGGCCGCATCGCGATCGACGGCAACCCGCCGCTCCTGGCCTACGTGATCGATGCGCCGGCGCTCTACGACCGGCCCGGCAACCCCTACGAAGACGCCGCCACGCGCCAGCCCTACACCGACAACCACCGGCGCTTCGCGCTCCTGGGCTGGGCGGCGGCGCAGCTGGCGCAGGGCCTGGATCCCTCGTGGCGGCCCGAGGTCGTGCATGCGCACGACTGGCATGCGGGCCTGGCGCCGGCCTACCTGCACTTCGCACGGCAGGCCGGTGCGCCCCGCGTGGGCAGCGTGTTCACCGTGCACAACCTGGCCTACCAGGGCGTCTTCCCGCCCTGGAACTTCGTCGACCTCGGCCTGCCCGCGCCGGCGTTCCACATGGACGGGCTCGAATACCACGGCCAGCTGTCTTTCATGAAAGGCGGCCTCTCCTATGCGGACCGCCTGACCACCGTGAGCCCGACCTATGCGCGCGAGATCCAGACGCCCGAGCAGGGCTTCGGGCTCGATGGCCTGCTGCGCCTGCGCGGCGGCGTGCTCACGGGCATCCTCAATGCGGTCGACGACAAGGTCTGGAACCCGGCCTCCGATGCGGCGCTGATGCAGGGCTTCCACACGCCCGAAGGCCGCCACATGGCCGGCAAGGCACGCTGCAAGTCGGTGCTGCAGCACCAGCTCGGCCTGGCCGAGCGCCCCGATGCGCCGCTCTTCATCCTCGTGAGCCGGCTCACCGAGCAGAAGGGCCTGCACCTGGTGCTCGGCGGGCTCGACGCGCTGATCGCCCAGGGCGGCCAGCTGGCCTTGCTGGGCAGCGGCGACACCTGGCTGGAGGACGCCTTCCGGGAGCGGGCGGCGGCGGCGCCGCAGTCGGTCAGCGTCACCATCGGCTACAACGAGACGCTGGCGCACCAGCTCTTCGGCGGCGGCGACGTGACGCTGGTACCCTCTCTTTTCGAACCCTGCGGCCTCACGCAGATGTACGGCCTCAAGTACGGCAGCCTGCCGCTGGTGCGCCGCGTCGGCGGGCTGGCCGACACCGTGGTCGACTGCACGCTGGAGGACATGGCCAGCGGCGACGCCACGGGTTTCGTGTTCGACCGCTTCGACGACGCCGACTACGGCCGCGCGCTGCGCCGCGCGTTCGCGCTCTACCAGCATCCGCCCGACTGGCGGCGCGTGCGCGGCACGGCCATGCGGCGCAGCGCCGACTGGGCCACCGCGGCCGACCGCTACATCGAGGTCTACCGGCAGGCGCTGGCACCGGCCGGCACCTGATTTGCGCCACGGCGCACCACCACAACCTTTGCACCGAAGCCCATGACCCTCAAAGACTTCGCCTACGACCATCCCGACCGCGACGTGGCCGCGTTCAAGCGCGCCGTTGCCAACAAGCTGATCTATGCGGTCGGCAAGGACCCGGTGGCGGCCAGCCAGGACGACTGGCTGAACGCCACCGCGCTGGCCGTGCGCGACCAGCTCGTCGAGCGCTGGATGGCGACCACGCGCGCCAACTATGCGCAGGACCTGAAGCGCGTCTACTACCTCTCGATGGAGTTCCTGATCGGGCGCACCTTCACCAATGCGATGCTGGCGGTCGACCTGTACGACACCGTGCGCGACGCGCTGGCCGACTTCGGCGTCGACATGTCGGCGCTGGCCGAGCGCGAGCCCGACGCGGCGCTGGGCAACGGCGGCCTGGGCCGGCTCGCGGCCTGTTTTCTCGATTCGATGGCCACGCTCGGCGTGCCGGGCATGGGCTACGGCATCCGCTACGAGTACGGCATGTTCCGCCAGCGCATCGTCGAAGGCCAGCAGGTCGAGACGCCCGACTACTGGCTCACGCGCGGCAACCCGTGGGAGTTCCAGCGGCCCGAGGTGAACTACCGCGTGCGCTTCGGCGGCCACGTGCAAAGGCGCGAGGGCGCGAACGCACCCTATGGCGCGGCCGACTGGGTCGACACGCACGACGTGCTGGCCGTGGCCTACGACACCATCATCCCGGGCTACGGCACGCAGGCCACCAACACGCTGCGGCTGTGGTCGGCGCGCGCCACCGAGGAGATCGACCTCTCGGCCTTCAACCGCGGCAACTACATGGCGGCGGTGGAGAGCAAGAACCACTCGGAAAACGTCTCGCGCGTGCTCTACCCCGACGACTCCACGCCCTCGGGCCGCGAGCTGCGGCTGCACCAGGAATATTTCTTCTGCAGCGCCAGCGTGCAGGACCTGCTGCGGCGCTACCTGCGCAACCACAAGACCTTCGACCAGCTCGCCGACAAGGTCAGCATCCACCTGAACGACACGCACCCGGTGCTCGCGGTGCCCGAGCTCATGCGCCTCCTGCTGGACGAGCACGGCCTGGCGTGGGACGTGGCCTGGGCCCACACGCAGAAGGTGTTCAGCTACACCAACCACACGCTGATGCACGAGGCGCTGGAGACCTGGCCGGTGGAGATGCTCGGGCGCATCCTGCCGCGGCACCTGCAGATCATCTACGACATGAACGCGAAGTTCCTCGCGGCCGTGACGCAGAAGGCGGGCAACGACGTCGAGCTGCTGCGCCGGCTGTCGCTGGTGGACGAAGCGGGCGAGCGCCGCGTGCGCATGGCCTACGTGGCGGTGCTCGCGAGCCACTCGATCAACGGCGTCTCGGGCCTGCACTCCGAGCTCATGAAGCAATCGATCTTCGCGGACTTCGCAAGGATCTTTCCCGAGCGCTTCAACAACAAGACCAACGGCGTCACGCCGCGGCGCTGGCTCGCGCAAGCCAACCCGCCGCTCGCAGGCCTGCTCGACCAGCGCCTGGGCAAGGGCTGGCGGCGCGACCTGTCGCAGCTCGAGGCGCTGCGGCCAATGGCGGCGCAGCCGGCCTTCGCGCGCGCCTTCCGGCACGCCAAGCGGGAGAACAAGCTGCGGCTGGCCAACTGGGTGGAGCAGCACATGGACATCGTGCTGGACACCGACGCGATGTTCGACGTGCAGGTCAAGCGCATCCACGAATACAAGCGCCAGCTGCTCAACGTGCTGCACGTGATCACGCGCTACCACCGCATCCTCGATGCGCAGGCGGCGGGCACGCCGGTCGACATCGTGCCGCGCGTGGTGGTGTTCGCGGGCAAGGCCGCCTCGGCCTACCAGATGGCGAAGCTCGTGATCCGGCTGATCAACGACGTTGCGAAGACCATCAACAACGACACGCGCGTGGGCAAGCTGCTGAAGGTGGTGTTCCTGCCCAACTACAGCGTGAGCCTGGCCGAGATCATCATGCCGTCGGCCGACCTCTCGGAGCAGATCTCGACCGCGGGCACCGAGGCCTCGGGCACCGGCAACATGAAGTTCGCGCTCAACGGTGCGCTCACCATCGGCACGCTCGACGGGGCCAACGTGGAGATGCGCGACAACGTGGGCGCCGAGAACATCTTCATCTTCGGCAACACCACGCCCGAGGTGGCCGACATCCGCGCACACGGCTACCAGCCGCGCGACATCTACGAAGAGAACGCTGAACTCAAGCGCGTGCTCGATGCGATCCGCGATGGCGCGTTTTCGGCCGGCGAGCCTTCGCGCTACCAGGGCATCTACGACGCGCTGGTGAACTGGGGCGACCACTACCTGCTGCTGGCCGACTATGCGAGCTATGTCGAGAAGCAGGCCGAAGTCGATGCGCTCTACCGCGATGCGGATGCCTGGACGCGCATGGCGATACTGAACGTGGCGGGCATGGGCGCGTTCTCTTCGGACCGCACCATTGCGCAGTACGCGCACGAGATCTGGCGCACCAAGCCGGTGGTGCTGGGCTAGTCTTCGTCTGTCTCCCTCCCCTCCGGGGAAGGAGCAAGGCCGGTCAGCGCGGCTTTTGCGGCGCCGCGTCGGCCTCGGTCACGAACCCGATGCGGCTCAACCCCGCCTTGTTGGCGATGCCCATCAGCGCCACCACCTTGCCGTAGGGCACGGTCTGGTCGGCGCGCAGCTGCACTTCGGTGTCCTTGCTGTCGGCCGCGGCTTTCTGCAGCCGGGCAGCCAGCTCTTCGTCGTTGACCGCCTGGTCGTTGAGGAAGACCTTGCCCGCGGCATCGACCGAGACGCTGACGAACTTTGGCGTGTCGTTGGGCTGGCCGGCATCGGTCTGCGGCAGGTCGAGCTTGATCGAGCTCGCCATCAGCGGGGCGGTGATGATGAAGATCACCAGCAGCACCAGCATCACGTCGACCAGCGGCGTCACGTTGATGTCGGACAGCGGCCGCTGCCCGCCGGCGCCCGTTGCGCGCCCGCCGCCGGCGGCACTGCTGCCCAGCGAGGTGCGACCGAAGGCCATCTTCCGGGTGCTCCGTTCGGCTAGGCCGACACCGGCATGGGACGGGCCGGTGGTGGCGCCGCGGGCGCCGGTGCGCTGCCGAAGCTGCCGAGCAGGTCGTGCGCGAAGCCTTCGAGCTCGGCCTCGATGCGGCCGATGACGCGGCCGAACACGTTGTAGGCCAGCACGGCCGGAATGGCCACGGCAAGGCCGAAGGCCGTCATCACCAGGGCCTCGCCCACGGGCCCGGCCACCTTGTCGATGGTGAAGCCGCCGGTCTGGCCGGCAATGCCCGACAGTGCGCCGTAGATGCCCCACACGGTGCCGAGCAGGCCAACGAAGGGCGCGGTGGCGCCGACGGTGGCCAAGAGGATCTGGCCGGACTGCAGGCGCCGCAGTGCCCCATGCAGCGCGCCGCGAAGCGCCCGCGTGAGCCGCTGGTTGCGGTCGCCGGTGGTCGCGCCAAGCGTGGCACTGCCCGCATCGGCGGCTGCCGCAAGCCTGATCGCGCTCACCGCCGGGCCCACGAGCGTGGCGCGGTCGAAGGCCTTGAGCCGCTGCTCCGCATCGGTGAGCGTGGCCGACTGCCAGAACGCGGCGATGCTGCGCAGCACGTCGCGCGTGCCGCCGCGCAGCAGCCAGGCTTTCCAGAGAATCACCACCCAGCTGGAGATCGACATCGCGAGCAGCAGCGCAGCCACCGAACGGCTGACAGCGTCGCCCTGGGTCAGCAGTTCGAGGACGCTCATCGTTCGTTGTTCAGCGAAGGCCCAGCACGTCGAACATGTCGAACAGGCCGGCCTTCTGGCCGGCCAGGAAGCGCACGGCGCGCATCGCGCCCTGGGCGTAGGTGACGCGGCTGGCCGACTTGTGGGTGATCTCGATGCGCTCGCCGATGCCCGCGAACAGCACGGTGTGGTCGCCCACGATGTCGCCGCCGCGGATGGCCGAGAAGCCGATGGTCGAAGGATCGCGCTCGCCGGTGATGCCTTCGCGCGCATAGACGGCGCATTCCTTCAGGTCGCGGCCCAGCGCGTCGGCGATGACCTCGCCCATCTTGAGCGCGGTGCCCGAGGGCGCATCGACCTTGTAGCGGTGGTGCGCCTCGATGATCTCGATGTCGTAGCCGGTCGACATGGCCTTGGCGGCCATCTCGAGCAGCTTGAAGGTGACGTTGACGCCCACGCTCATGTTGGGCGACATCACGATAGCGATCTCTTTCGCGATCTCCGCGATCTCGGCTTTCTGCGCGTCGCTGAAGCCGGTGGTGCCAATGACCGCCTGCACGCCCAGTTCGCGGCAGATCGCGAGGTGCGCGAGCGTGCCTTCGGGCCGCGTGAAGTCGATCAGCACCTGTGCGTCCTGCAGGCCGGTGCGCAGGTCGGACACGATGGGTACGCCGCTCGTGAAGCCGAGGAACGCAGCCGCATCGGCGCCGATGGCGTTGCTGCCCGCCATGTCGAGCGCGCCGGCCAGGCGGCAATCGGGCGCCTCGCGCACCGCCTCGACCAGCATGCGGCCCATGCGGCCCGAGGCGCCCGCGATGGCGATGCGCCGCAGGGGTGGCGTGGAAGACTCTGAAAGGGAAGAAGAGGAGATGGTGTCAGTCACGCGGATTCAGCCTTCGATGGTTGGCATGGGGACCGGCACGCACCCGCCCGGCCCGGCGGGCGCGCCCGCCCTCGCCGGCTCGCCGTGCGGCGCGTGCTCAGCGCGCCGATTCGAGCGGGGGGTACGCGGCCGGCAGCGGCGGCAGGTTGGTGGCCGTCGCCGTGGCGTCGTCGGCCTTCTTGCTGCCTTCCTTGGGCGAGAACTTCTTGAGCTCGTCTTCGGACGCTTCGAGCTGCGGGACCTTGCCGCTCTTCTTGCGCGTGTCGAGCGTGGCGACGAACTCTTCTTCGCTGGGCATCGGGTCGCCTTCGTAGCGGTCGAGCAGCTCGCCCTTGAAGAACACGGTCAGGCGGCGTTCCTGCGGATCGACGCCCTGGCGGCGGATCGTGAAGACGTAGTCCCAGCGATCCTTGTGGAAGACGTCGGTCAGGAGCGAGGTGCCGAGGATTTCACGCACCTGCTGGCGCGACATGCCGGGCTTGAGCGCCTCGACCTGTTCCTTGGACACGAAATTGCCCTGGACCACTTCGACCTTGTAGGGCGTGATGGCCGACAGCGCACCCCGCGTGCGATCGCTGAAACCGCTGCAGGCGCCGAGGCAGAACATCGCGGCGACGGCCGCGGCCAGCAGCCAGGGACGGCGTTGGAGAATGGCAGGCATGGGAGGAGAAGGGGGTAGCGATATGATCGGCCATTGTAGCGGCTGGCCCTTTGGGGCCCACCCGCAGCCCAGGGCGCAGGAACCATCATGGCCAACATCGACGAACTCAAGAATACCGGCCTCAAGGCCACATTGCCACGCCTGAAGATCCTCGAGATCTTCCAGACCGGCAGCCAGCGCCACATGACGGCCGAAGACGTGTTTCGCGTCCTTTTGAACGAGCACTCCGACATCGGCCTGGCCACGGTCTACCGCGTGCTGACGCAGTTCGAGCAGGCCGGCATCCTGGAGCGCAGCCATTTCGAAAGCGGCAAGGCGGTCTACGAGCTCAACGAGGGCACGCACCACGACCACCTGATCTGCACGTCGTGCGGCAAGGTCGAGGAGTTCTACGACGCCGAGATCGAGCGCCGCCAGCAGATGATTTCCAAGGACAAGGGCTGGATCCTGCAGGACCACGCCATGTCGCTGTACGGGCTCTGCGGCGACTGCGTCAGCAAGCGCTAGCGGCCCGGCGGCGGCCGCATCGGTAGCCTGGAGCGGCCCGCTCAGTCCCCGTCGCGACCGTTTTCCATCGCCTTGTGGTGGCGCGCCACGAAGTCCGCATAGGTGTCGATGCCGCGCAGCTGCAGGATCGAATTGCGCACCGCGGCTTCCACCAGCACGGCGATGTTGCGCCCGGCCACCACCTGGATGATGACCTTGCGCACCGGGATGCCCAGCACGTCCTGCGTGAGCGGCGCCGAGGGCATGCGTTCGTAGTCGCGCTCGAAGCTGTCGCGCCGCACCAGGTGCACGATGAGCTTGAGCCGCATCTTCCGGCGCACGGCCGTCTCGCCGAAGATCGCGCGGATGTCGAGCAGGCCGATGCCGCGCACCTCGAGCAGGTTGAGCAGCAGGTCGGGGCAGCGCCCCTCGATGGTGTTCTGGTTGATGCGGTAGAGGTCGACCGCGTCATCGGCCACCAGGCCGTTGCCGCGCGAGATCAGCTCCAGCCCGAGTTCGCTCTTTCCCAGGCCCGATTCGCCGGTGATCATCACGCCCATGCCCAGGATGTCCATGAACACCCCGTGCATCGAGGTGCGTTCCGCGAAATGCTTGGACAGGTAGGCCCGCAGCAGGTCGATCACGTAGGCCGACGATTCCCGGGTGGCAAAGAGCGGCAACTGGGCGCGCTCGCAGATCGACAGCAGCTCATCCGGCGCGGCCTGGCCGTCGGCCAGCACCAGCATCGGCGGCTCGAGCGTCACGATGCGGGCGATGCGCCGGGCGCAGTCTTCCGGGCTGCCGCGCGTCAGGTAGGACACCTCGCGCGCCCCGAGGATCTGCACGCGATAGGGATGGATGTAATTGAGGTAACCGACCAGGTCGGCCGCCGACTGGGCGCGGCTGATGACTTCAGGGTCGAATTGGCGTTCGGAGGCGCCGAGCCCGGCGAGCCATTCCCAGCGGAGCGACCCGCGGAATTCCTCGAACATGGCGTCGGCACTGATGACGGTCGGCTTCATGCGTAGGGGAGTCGGCGCTCAGCGCCCGGATTTGGAGCAGCCCAGAATACCGCGAAGCGGCCCTGCCGGGGCGGCCACCGCTACGCGACCTGCGTCGATTGCCAGTTGGCAATGAGTCCGTGCAGCGCGGCCGCGTCGTTGCTCGACTTGATCTGCTCGCGCAGGCCGGCGTCGCTGAGCAGTTCGGCGATTTCAGAGAGGATTTCGAGGTGCTTCTGCGTGGCCGCTTCGGGCACCAGCAGGAAGATCAGCAGTCCGACGGGTTGTTCGTCCGGTGCGTCGAACCCGATGGGGTTGGCCAGCTGGAACACCGCGGCCATGGGGGCCTTGAGGCCCTTGATGCGGCCATGCGGAATGGCGACCCCATGGCCGAGGCCGGTGGAGCCGAGTCGCTCGCGCGCAAACAGGCTGTCGGTGATCAGGGCGCGGCCGAGGCCATGAAGGCTTTCGAACAGCAGGCCTGCTTCTTCGAAAGCACGCTTCTTGCTCGTAGCGTCAACGCTCACGAGCACTTGAGCGGGCGGCAGGATGGACGCGAGGCGATTCATGGTGTGAAGGGGCGGGGGCGATTATGCACCTGCTCGGTAAAAACCCCAATCCCGTTGGCTACTTTTTGGCTACATGTTGCCCGGAGGCCTCGCGGCGACGGGAACGGAAGATGAGGAAGGGCAACAAAAAGCCGCCCTTGGGCGGCTTGTCGCAGGGGCCGAAAGCCCTTGCCCGTGGCTTGGCTACATCACCCGCTTGGGCGCCGTGTGATGGTGGTCCTGCAGGCGGTCCTTGTGGCGAACCACCTGGCGGTCGAGCTTGTCGACCAGCTCATCGACCGCAGCATAGAGATCAGCGTGGCTCGACTCCGCGAACATGTCATTGCCCTTGACGTGAATGTTGCACTCCGCCCTTTGGCGGCGTTCCTTTTCCTTCTGCTTTTCCACCGTGAGGAGCACCTTCACATCGACCACCTGGTCGAAATGCCGTGTGATCCGGTCCAGCTTGCTCGTGACGTAAGTCCGCAAGGCAGGTGTGACGTCGAGGTGATGACCGCTGATCGTCAAATTCATGAATGACCTCCTGAGAATTGACGGTTGGGAAAATGACCCCGCTCCGGAATGAAGCGTGGCCGGCGAAATCAGATGTGGGACGGAGGGAGAAGAGAAAAGAGCGGAAATGAGGGAAGGTCGATTCACTATGCCCAAGCTGTCACGGGTTTGCAATAGTCGGGTTTTCCGGGGGGCGCCCGCATCGTGGCCGCACCGGCCGTTCCGCTACAGCTTCCATAGCTGCCGCCGCAGGCCGGCCAGCTGTCGGCGGCAAGGTGCTGCGCAAGTGTTTCATTGCGTCACCAGCGGTGACCCTGCCGGGCAAAGGGCCGGCCGGATTCAACCCCAGGCGGCGCGCATCCGGTTGCGCAGGTCGATCACCGCGGCCGGCGGCGGAACGGCCGGTGGACGCGCCGGCGGCGCGGGCCAGGTCTGCTGCTCGAAACCCGCGAGATCCGCCTCGGTGATGAAGCGGGTGCGGTTGGCGTACAGGTGCCGGTCGCCGCGCACCGCCTGCTGGGTGACGTAGAAGCGCTGCGGCACCAGCAGGTGCAGGTGGTCGCGCGCCCGGGTCATCGCCACGTAGAGCAGGCGCCTTTCCTCTTCGAGCTCTTGCGCGCCCTGCGCCACGTCGGCCGGCAGGCAGCCGTCGACCACGTTGAGCACATGCACCGAGTTCCATTCCTGCCCCTTGGCCGAGTGGATGGTGGAAAGGATGAGGTAGTCCTCGTCGAGCAAAGGCGGCCCCGGCCGGTCGCTGGTGGCTTCGGGCGGATCGAGCGTGAGCTCGGTCAGGAAGCGCTCCCGCGAGGCATGGGCCGATGCCAGGCGCGCCAGCTGCTCGACGTCGCCGCGCCGCACGCCCGAGGGGTCGTCGTAGAGCCGGTCGAGGTGCGGCAGGTACCAGCGCACGGCCAGTTCCACGTCGGCCGGCCATGCGAGCCCCGGCGCGCACAGCGCCGCGTAGGCTTCGGCGAACACCGCCCATTCGGCGCGCGCGGCCGAGGGCGGCACGAAGCCACGCACCGCCGACACGGGGTCGGCCGCCTGGTCCATGGCGTCCAGCAGCCGCGTGCCGGTGGCGGGCCCGATGCCCGGAATCAGCTGCGTGACGCGAAAACCCGCCATGCGCCCGCGCGGGTTCTCGGCAAAGCGCAGCACCGCGAGCAGATCCTTCACGTGCGAGGCCTCGAGAAACTTGAGGCCGCCATATTTCACGAACGGGATGTTGCGGCGGGCCAGTTCGAGCTCGAGCGGCGCGCTGTGCGTGGAAGCGCGGAACAGCACCGCCTGCGACTTGAGCGCGAGGCCGCCTTCGCGGTGCGCCAGCACCTTGTCGGCCACCCAGACCGCCTGTTGCGCCTCGTCGGGCACCAGCACCAGCTGCGGCCGGCCGGCCGATGGCTTGTCGGTCCAGAGGGTCTTGGCATGCCGCTCGGCCGCGTGCGCGATGACCCGGTTGGAAACGTCGAGGATCGGCTGCGTGGAGCGGTAGTTGCGCTCCAGCGTGACGACCCGGGCAGCCTGCGAAAACTGCGACGGAAAGTCGAGGATGTTACGTACGGTTGCGCCGCGGAACGAGTAAATCGACTGCGCGTCGTCGCCCACCACGGTCACGCCGCGGCCATCGGGCTTGAGCGCAAGAAGAATGGAGGCCTGCAGCAGGTTGGTGTCCTGGTACTCGTCGACCAGCACATGGTCGAAGCGGGCACCGACCAGTTCGGCCAAGGCTGGCTCGGCCACCATGCCGGCCCAATAGAGCAGCAGGTCGTCGTAGTCGAGCACGTTCTGCTGCTGCTTGGCTTCCACATAGGCGCCGAAGAGGCGCTTGAGCTCGGCCTCCCACTCGGCGCACCACGGAAATGCCTGCGCGAGCACGTCCGCCAGCGGCGCGCGCGTATTCACGCAGCGCGAGTAGATCGCGAGGCAGGTGCCCTTGCGCGGAAAGCGGTTCACGCTGGACGACAGGCCGATCTCGTGCCGCACCAGCCCCATCAGGTCCTCGGCGTCGCCGCGGTCGTGGATGGTGAAGTTGTCCTTCAGGCCGATGTGCGCGGCGTACTCGCGCAGCAGGCGCGCTCCGATGCCGTGGAAGGTGCCGGCCCACGGCAGCGCAGGCGGCTTTTCCGACTTGAACCCGAGCACGCGTGCCAGCACCTGCCCTGCGCGGCGCTCCATCTCGATGGCCGCGCGGCGGGAAAAGGTCAGGAGCAGCAGGCGCTGCGGATCGACACCGCCGGCAATCAGGTGCGCGACGCGGTGCGCCAGCGTGCTGGTCTTGCCGGAGCCCGCGCCGGCAATCACCAGCAGCGGCCGCTCGTCGCGGCCGACCAGCGTGCCGATGCCATGTTCGACCGCGGCGCGCTGCGCATCGTTGAGCCCGGAGAGCGCGGCGGCCAGGCGCTCGGCCTGGGTGGCGGCGGCGGCGGAAAAGACGGGGAGCGCAGCGGTCTGCATGGCCGCAACTTTACTGTATGTCCATCCAGATCGGCAGGCTTGCGTCACATGGCCGATGACATAATCGCGCCTCGCTGCAACAGGAGACCGCACCTTGGAAACCGCCCCGTCTCGGCAGCTTTCAACTCCCCCCTGACGCTTGCCTGCGCCGGGCCCGGGAATTGAAAGCGCCCCTTCCCTCGCCCCATCGCCCCAGCCATTTCACGGGAGTGAGCCCATGCTCAACATCTTTACGCTCGCCAACGGCCGCCTCGTCCAGGAAGAGATCGAAGCCCTCGAGGAGCTTTCCAAGTTCCAGCCGATCTGGGTCGACCTCGAATCGCCCACGCTGGAGGAAAAGCGCTGGATCAAGCAGTACTACGGCCTGTCGATTCCCGAGGACGCGATGGACGAGGACATCGAGGAGTCGGCGCGCTTCTATGAAGAAGACAACGGCGAGCTGCACATCCGCTCCGACTTCCTGATCGACGACGACGAGGACCCGCGTTCGGTGCGCGTGGCCTTCATCCTGAATCAGCACAACGCCGAACTGCGCAGCCGCGGCGTGCTGTTCTCGATCCACGACGAGGACGTGCCGGTGTTCCGCCTGCTGCGCATGCGCGCGCGCCGCGCACCGGGGCTCATCGAAGACGCGAAGGAAGTGCTGCTCAAGCTGTTCGACGCGGACGCCGAATACTCGGCCGACACGCTGGAGAACATCTACGACGAACTCGAGGTGGCCGGCAAGAAGGTGCTCGAAGGCAACGTCAGCGACGAGTTGGCCGGCGAAGTGCTGGCCGCCATCGCGCGCCAGGAAGACTTGAACGGCCGCATCCGGCGCAACGTGATGGACACGCGCCGCGCGGTGAGCTTCATGATGCGAAGCCGCATGCTCAACGCCGAGCAGTTCGAGGAAGCGCGGCAGATCCTGCGCGACATCGAATCGCTGGACAACCACACGGCCTTTCTGTTCGACAAGATCAACTTCCTGATGGATGCGACCGTCGGTTTCATCAACATCAACCAGAACAAGACCATCAAGATCTTCTCGGTGGCCAGCGTGGCGCTGCTGCCGCCCACGCTGATCGCGAGCATCTACGGCATGAACTTCAAGCTCATGCCCGAGCTCGACTGGGCGATGGGCTATCCGTACGCGCTGGCGCTGATGGCGGCCAGCGCGCTGGTGCCGATGTGGTACTTCCGCCGGCGCGGCTGGCTCAAGTAGCCGCGGGCGATTCAGGCAAGGAAGGCAGCGTGGCCAGCCACGCGTCGACCAGCGCCAGGCTGTAGCGGCTCGCCACTTCGGCGACGAAGCGCGCGAAGTCGCCGTGCGCGGCATCGTCGGCGCGATCCGAAATCGTCCGCATCGCCGCGAACGGCACCCCGTAGTCGTGGCACACCTGCGCCATCGCGGCGCCTTCCATTTCGACCGCGAGCGCATCGGGCAGGTTGCGCCGGAGTGCCGCGCTCTCGGCGCTGGTCGACACGAAGCGGTCGCCGCTCACCAGCAGGCCGCGGTGCAACTTCGGCGCGCGGATGCCGAACGCGTCCATGGCCGGCTGGCCGATCAGTGCGACCGGATCGCGCAGCACATCTTCCGCCACGCCGGAGAGCGCGTCGGCGATCGCACCATCGGCCGCGAAGCGCGCGATGCCCACGAGCGGCACCTCGTACTTCGGAAAGATCGGCGAGGCATCGAGATCGTGCTGCAGGAGCTCCGATGCCACCACCACGTCGCCCACGTTCACGCCCGGCGCGAGCCCGCCCGCCACCCCCGTGAACACGATGGCCCGCACGCCGAAGCGCTCGAGCAGCACCGTGGCCGTGACCGCGGCTGCGACCTTGCCGATGCGCGAGAGCACCGCGACCACCGGCTGGCCGTGCAGGTGGCCGAGCCAGAAGTCGCGCCCCGCGGCACGCACGCGTTGCTCGTCGGGCATCCGGGCGAGGAGCGCGCCGAGCTCCTCGTGCATGGCGGCCACGATGGCAACGGGCGCACTCATCGGCTACTTGATGTCCACGCCATAGAAGGTGTGGCGACCGAAGGGGCTGAGCTTGAAATCGACCACTTCCTTGCGCACCGGCTTGAGCTGCACCGCATGCGCGATGGTGAACCACGGCGCCTGTTCCTTGAAGATCACCTGCGCCTTCTTGTAGAGCGCATCGCGGTCGGCCTGCTTGGTGGTGCTCTTGGCCTTCAGCACGAGGTCTTCGTACGGCTGGTAGCAGAACTTCGAGATGTTGCTGCCGCTCGCCGACTTGGCCGAGGCGCAGCCCAGCAATGTGTAGAGGAAGTTGTCCGGGTCGCCGTTGTCGCCGGTCCAGCCCAGCATGCCCATCTGGTGCTCGCCGGCCTGCAGGCGCTTGCGGTACTCGCCCCACTCGAAGCTCTTGATCTCGGCCTTGACGTTGATCTTGGCGAGGTCGGCCTGCATCAGCTCGGCAATGCGCTTGGCGTTCGGGTTGTAGGGCCGCTGCACCGGCATGGCCCACAGGTCGGTCGAGAAGCCATCGGGAAAGCCAGCCTGCGCCAGCAGCTTCTTGGCGGCTTCGGGATCGTAGGCATCGTCCTTGACCGCATCGTTGTAGGACCACATGGTCGGCGGGATCGGGTTCTTCGCGGCCACGCCGGTCGACAGGTACACGCCGTCGATGATCGCCTTCTTGTTGATCGCCATGTTGATGGCCTTGCGCACGCGCACGTCGTCGAAGGGCTTCTTGGTGGTGTTGTACGAGAGATAGCCCACGTTGAGGCCGGGCTGCTCGAGCACCTGCACGTTCGGGTCCTTGCGGATCGCGTCGAGGTCGGCCGGGTTCGGATACGGCATCACGTGGCACTCGCCCTTCTGCAGCTTGGCCCAGCGCACCGAGGCATCGGGCGTGATCGCGAACACGAGGTCGTCGATCTTCGCCTTGCCGCCCCAGTATTGCGGAAAGGCCTTGAAGCGGATGACCGCGTCCTTCTGGTATTGCACAAGATAGAACGGGCCCGTGCCGATCGGGTCCTGGTCGACTTTCTCGGGCGTGCCGGCCTTGAGCATGGCGATGGCGTATTCCTTCGACTGGATGCCCGCGTACTGCATCGCAAGGTTGGCGAGGAACGGCGCCTCGGCCTGGTTGAGCACGATCCTGACCGTGAACTCGTCGACGCGGTCGACCGACTTCAGGAGCTTGGGCATGCCCATGTCGTTGAAGTACGAATGGTTCTGGCTCGTGACCTTGAAGAACGGGTCGCTTTCCTTCCACTGCCGCTCGAGCATGAAGATGAAGTCGTCGGCGTTGAAGTCGCGCGTCGGCTTGAAGGTCTTGCTGGTGCTGTGCCACTTCACGCCCTTGCGCAGGTGGAAGGTGTACTGCGTGCCGTCGGCCGAGATGTCCCACTTTTCCGCCAGGCCGGGCACGACCTTGGTGCCGCCCCGCTCGAACTCGACGATGGTGTTGTAGACCTGCGTGGTCACGTCGAACGAAGTGCCGGTGGTGTTCACGCCAGGATAGAAGTTCTCGGGACTCCCCTCCGAGCAGTAGACCAGCGTCTTGGCGGCCGCGGCGCCGGAAGCCAGCGCGAGCACGGCGAGTGCGGTCGGCGCGAGCAATGCAACGAGCTTTCGCGAGGGTCGCGAAACGGATGGCTGGGTCTTCATGGCAACTCCTTGGGACACGGGTTGAAGTGAACTAGGGGCTCGTCGCCAAAGGCGCGACGAACGGCGGAGACAACGGCATGTCGGCGCCCACCGGCGCCGCGCCATCGAGAAACTTCTCGGCGTAGTGGCAGGCCACCAGCCGTTCGTCGAGCGCGCGCAGCAGCGGCCGCTCCTCGCGGCAGCGCGCTGTCACGTGCGAGCAGCGCGTGCTGAAGACGCAGCCCGAGGGCGGATCGAGCGGCGACGGCAGCTCGCCCTTGAGCACGATGCGCTGGCTGCTGAGACCGGGCGTGGACGCCAGCAGCGCCTGCGTGTAGGGATGCAGCGGCCGCGCGAAGATGCGCGACTTGGGGCCCTGCTCCACCGCATGGCCGAGGTACATCACGAGCACGTCGTGCGCGATGTGCCGCACGACGCCAAGGTCGTGCGAAATGAAGAGATAGGCCAGGCCCAGCTCGGCCTGCAGGTCGGCCAGCAGGTTCAGCACCTGCGCCTGGATCGACACGTCGAGCGCCGACACCGGCTCGTCGGCCACCAGGAGGCGCGGCTCCAGCATGAGCGCGCGCGCAATGGCGATGCGCTGTCGCTGCCCGCCCGAGAACATGTGCGGATAGCGGTTCGCGTGCTCGGGCCGCAGGCCCACGCGCGCGAGCATCTCGCGCGCCTTGTCGGCCCGCTGCGTTTTGCCCAGCGTGGTGTTGATGGCCAGCGGATCCTCGAGCACGGTGGAGATCTTCTTGCGCGGATTGAGCGAGCCATAGGGGTTCTGGAACACCAGCTGCACCGCCTGGCGCAGTTCGCGCCGGTGCTCGGGCGGCGTGCTCACCGCATCGTGGCCCACCAGCGTGAGCTGTCCGGCCGTCGGCTTCTCGATCAGCGCGACCATGCGCGCGAGCGTGGACTTGCCGCAGCCCGATTCACCGACCACTGCAAGCGTGCGCCCACGATCGATGCGAAAAGAGATGTCGCCGACCGCACGCAGCTGCGTAGCCGCGCGGAACATGCCGCGCCGCACGGCATAGGTGCGCTGCAGGTTGCGCGCATCGACGACAGCATCCCCGGGCATTTCGCTCATCGGTGCATCTCCGCAACTCGCGGCCGGTCCGCCTCGATGGCCGCAAGCCGCCCCGGCTCGCCGAGCGGAAAATGGCAGCGCACTTCGGCGCCCGGCTGCGACGCGACCGCACGCAGTGCCGGCCGCACGTTGCAGGCCCTGTTCGTCACGTAGCCGCAGCGCGGCGCAAAGAGGCAGCCCGCGGGCCGGTCGTGCACGCCGGGCACCACGCCCGCGATGGTGGCCAGCCGCCCCTCGGGCGCCGCGCGCTCGGGCAATGCCGCCAGCAGCGCCTCGGTGTAGGGATGCTGCGGATTCGCAAAGAGCCGGTCGACGCGCTGCTGCTCCATCACCTGGCCCGCATACATGACGGCAATGCGCTGCGCCATCTCGCTCACCACGCCCATGTTGTGCGTGATGAGCACCAGCGCCATGCCGCGCTCCTTCTGCAGCTGGCGCAGCAGGTCGAGGATCTGCGCCTGGATCGTGACGTCGAGCGCGGTGGTCGGCTCGTCGGCGATCAGGAGGCGCGGGTTGCAGGCAATGGCCATCGCGATCATCACGCGCTGGTTCATGCCGCCCGAAAGCTGGTGCGGATAGCTGCCGAGGCGAGTCGACGGGGCAGGTATGCCGACCTGCTCCAGCAATTCGGTCGCGCGCCTTTTGGCCGTGCGCCGGTCCATCTGCAGATGCAGCCGCAGCGTCTCCATCAGCTGGAAGCCGATGGTGAAGCAGGGGTTGAGGCTGGTGGTCGGCTCCTGGAAGATCATCGCGACCTCCTTGCCGACCAGCGTACGGCGGGCCTTGTCGGAAATGCCGAGCAGCTCCTTGCCGGCAAAGCGCATGTGGTCCGCGCGCACGCGGCCCGGATAGCCGATGAGCCCCATCAGCGCCATCATGGTCACGCTCTTGCCCGAGCCCGATTCTCCGACGATGCCGAGCACCTCGCCCTCCTCGAGCGTGAGGCTCACGCCATCGACGGCATGCAGCACGCCGCCTTGCGTGGGGAACTCCACGTGCAGGTTTTTGATGTCCAGCAGCATGCTCATCTCTTGAGCTTCGGATCGAGCGCATCGCGCAGGCCGTCGCCGAGCAGGTTGAAGGCCAGCACGGCCGCAAGAATGGCGAGGCCGGGGAATGTGACGACCCACCAGGCGCGCAGCACGAACTCGCGCGCGTCGGCCAGCATCGTTCCCCATTCGGGCGACGGCGGCTGCGCGCCGAGTCCGAGGAAGCCGAGCGCGGCCGCATCGAGAATGGCCGTGGAGATGCCGAGAGACGCCTGCACGATGAGCGGCGCGGCGCAGTTGGGCAGCACCTCGCTGAACATCAGGCGCAAGGTGCCGGCGCCGCTCACGCGCGCGGCCGTGACGTAGTCGCGCGAGACTTCGGCGATGACCGCCGCGCGCGTGATGCGCACATAGTGCGGCAGCACCACGATGGCCACCGCGAGCATCGCGTTGACCAGCCCGGGCCCGAGGATGGCGACGATCACGATGGCGAGCAGCAGGCTCGGCAGCGTGAGCACGATGTCCATGAGCCGCATGATCGCAATCTCGAGCACGCCGCGAAAGAAGCCCGCCACCAGGCCGAGCACGATGCCCGCAACCACCGACAACGCCACCACCGCCACGCCGATCGACAGCGAAAGCCGCGCGCCGAACATGAGGCGCGAAAGAATGTCGCGCCCGATGGCGTCGGTGCCCAGCAGGTAGCTGGCCGACCCGCCCTGCTGCCACGCGGGTGGCAGCAGGAACACGGCGCTGTTGGTTTCGTTGGGCGCATGCGGCGCGATCCACGGCGCGAACAGCGCCACCAGCAGCAGCGCCGCGATGGTGGCCAGCCCGATCACCGCGCCGCGGTTGGCGGAGAACGCGGTCCAGAATTCGCGCCAGGGGCCGGGCGGCGCCTGGGTCGCGACGGGCGGGGCGATGATGTCGGTCGAGGCCATGTTCAGCGCCTGATCCGCGGATTGATGATGCCGTAGGTCACGTCGACCAGCAGGTTGACCAGCATCACGATGCCGCCCAGCAGCAGCATGCCGCCCTGCAGCACCGGGTAGTCGCGCCGGCCGATCGCCTCGATGAGCCACTTGCCCACGCCGGGCCACGAGAAGATGGTTTCGGTGAGGATCGCGCCCGTGAAGAGCACGCCCACCTGCAGGCCGATCACCGTGACGACCGGGATCAACGCATTGCGCAGCGCATGCAGCCCCACCACGCGAAGGCGAGACAGGCCCTTGGCGCGCGCAGTGCGGATGTAGTCCTCGCCCAGCACCTCGAGCATGGCCGACCGCGTCATGCGCGCAATGACCGCCAGCGGCACGGTGCCGAGCACGATGGCCGGAAGCACCAGGTGGTGCAATGCCGACCAGAACGCGTCGACCTCGCCGGCGCGCAATGCATCGACCAGCAGGAAGCCGGTCCGGGGCTCGACGAAGTACTGCACCGCGATGCGGCCCGACACGGGCGTCCAGCCCAGCTGCACCGAGAAGAACAGGATCAGCAGCAGCCCCCACCAGAAGATCGGCATCGAGTAGCCGGTGAGCGAGGTGGCCATCACGCCATGGTCGAAGATGGAATTGCGCCGCACCGCCGCGATGATCCCGGCCGGAAGGCCCAGCAGCAATGCGAAGAGGATGGCGCACACGCCGAGCTCGACCGTGGCGGGAAAGAGCGCGAGAAACTCGTTGGCCACCGACTCCTGCGTGATGAGCGACTTGCCCAGGTCGCCATGCAGCACGCGGCCGATGTAGATGCCGTACTGCACGATCACCGGCTTGTCGAAGCCGTAGGCCGTGCGCAGCTGGGCATGGCGCGCGGGATCGATCCCGCGCTCGCCGGCCATGGTTTCGATCGGGTCTCCGGGCACCATCCGGATGAGGAAGAACGCAAGCAGCGTCATGCCGATGAAGGTCGGCACCAGCAGGCTCACGCGCGTAAGGAGGAAGCGAAGCATCGCTCCGCAATATGCAAGATCGATGCCGCCGCCCTACCCGGGCCGAACCCTTACTTCTTCGCGTCGCGCAGTTCGCGGCGCAGGATCTTGCCCACCGGCGTCTTCGGCAGGTCGGTGCGGAACTCGATGGTTCGCGGCTGCTTGTAACCCGTAAGGTTTGCCCGGCAGTATTCGCGCACCTGCGCTTCGGTCAGCGACGCGTCCTTCTTGACGATCACGAGCTTGACGGCTTCGCCGGTCTTCTCGTCGCTCACGCCCACGGCCGCGCATTCGAGCACGCCCGGAACCTGCGCCACCACGTCTTCGATCTCGTTCGGGTACACGTTGAAGCCCGAGACCAGGATCATGTCCTTCTTGCGGTCGACCACCTTGAAGTAGCCGCGCTCGTCGACCACGCCGATGTCGCCGCTCTTGAAGTAGCCGTCGGGCGTCATGACCTTGGCGGTCTCGTCGGGCCGCTGCCAGTAGCCCGCCATGACCTGCGGGCCCTTGATCGCGATCTCGCCGGCCTGGCCGGGAGGCACTTCGCGGCCCTCGTCGTCCAGCAGCTTGAGCCAGGTGCTCGGCAGCGGCAGGCCGATGGTGCCGGTGTAGGCCTTGCTGTCGGTCGGGTTGCAGGTGGCCGAGGGCGAGGTTTCGGAAAGGCCGTAGCCCTCGCAGATCGGGCAGCCGGTCTTCTCGAGCCAGAGCTTGGCGACCGCGGCCTGCACGGCCATGCCGCCGCCCACCGAGACCTTGAGGTTCTTCCAGTTGACGGTGTTGAAGTCCGGATGGTTCGCCAGGCCGTTGAACAGCGTGTTGACGGCCGGGAAGCTGTGGATCGTGTGCCTGGAAAGCTCCTTGAGCACACCCGCCAGGTCGCGCGGGTTCGGGATCAGGATCAGCTTGCCGCCGGTGCGCATGTTCAGCATCATGCCGACCGTGAACGCGAAGATGTGATAGAGCGGCAGCGCGCAGACGCTCGTCGGCTGTTCGCCGGCCGGCACCTTCGCCATCACGGGCTCGTTCCAGGCTTCGGACTGCAGCACGTTGGCGATCACATTGCGATGCAGCAGCACCGCGCCCTTGGAGACGCCGGTGGTGCCACCGGTGTACTGCAGCACGGCCACGTCGTCGGGGCCGATGACGGGCACCTGGAGCGTACGGCCCTTGCCCTGGTCGAGCGCATCGTTGAAGCGCACTGCGCCCGGCAGGCTGTAGTGGGGCACCAGCTTCTTGACGTTGCGCACCACGTAGTTGACCAGCGCGCCCTTCAGCAAGCCGAGGCGGTCGCCCATGGCGGCGAGCACGATGTGCCGTATTGGCGTGGCCGCGATGCACTGCTGCAGCGTGGTGCCGAAGTTCTCCATGATGACGATGGCCTTTGCGCCCGAGTCCTTGAGCTGGTGCTCGAGCTCGCGCGGCGTGTACAGCGGATTCACGTTCACCAGGATGAGGCCGGCGCGCAGGATGGCCGCGACCGCGATCGGGTACTGCGGGCAGTTGGGCATCATCACGGCCACGCGGTCGCCCTTGGCCAGCCCCAGGCCCTGCAGGTAGGCCGCGAAGAACTTGCTGAGCTTGTCGGTTTCCGCGTAGCTCACGTCCTTGCCCATGAAGCTGTAGGCCGTGCGGTCGGCGTACTTGGCGAAGCTCTCTTCCATGAGCGCCACCAGCGAAGGGTAGTGGGAAGGATCGATATCGGCAGGCACGCCTTGCGGGTAGCTGGTGAGCCAGGGACGGTCGGTCATGGATGTGTCTCCTCCAAATCGAGTTATCTGAAAACGAAAACGGCGCTCGTGATGGCGCCGCGATGATCTGGCCCGCGGTGTGCGGGCACGGACCTTCTGCCTATTCGATGGCCTTGCCCATATCTTCCACTACTTTTTTCGCATCGCCAAAGACCATCATCGTCTTGTCCATGTAGAACAGCTCGTTGTCCAGGCCCGCATAGCCCGCTGCCATCGAGCGCTTGTTCACGATCACCGTCTTGGCCTTGTAGGCCTCCAGGATCGGCATGCCGTAGATCGGGCTGCCCTTGGTGAGCGCGGCGGGGTTCACCACGTCGTTGGCGCCCAGGATGATCGCCACGTCGGCCTGGCCGAACTCGCCGTTGATGTCCTCCATCTCGAACACCTGGTCGTAGGGCACCTCGGCCTCGGCCAGCAGCACGTTCATGTGGCCCGGCATGCGCCCGGCCACCGGGTGGATCGCGTACTTCACGGTGATGCCCTTCTCGGTGAGCTTCTGCGCCAGCTCCTTCACCGCATGCTGGGCGCGCGCCACCGCCAGGCCGTAGCCCGGCACGATGACCACCGTCTCGGCATTGCCCAGCACGAAGGCCGCGTCGTCGGCGCTGCCGCTCTTGACCGGGCGCTGCTCCTTGGCGCCGCCGGCGGCCGTGACCGCCTCGCCGCCGAAGCCGCCCAGGATCACATTGAAGAACGAGCGGTTCATGGCCTTGCACATGATGTAGCTCAGGATCGCACCCGAAGAGCCCACCAGCGAACCGGCCACGATCAGCATCGCGTTGTTCAGGCTGAAGCCGATGCCCGCGGCCGCCCAGCCCGAGTAGCTGTTGAGCATCGACACCACCACCGGCATGTCGGCGCCGCCGATCGGGATGATGATGAGCACGCCCATCACGAAGGCCAGCGCCAGCATCGCGAAGAACGCCGGCCAGCTTTCGGTGGCCATGAACACCAGCCCCAGGCCGATCATGGCCAGGCCGAGCACCAGGTTCAGCATGTGCTGGCCCTTGAACTGCACCGGCGCGCCCTGGAACAGGCGGAACTTGTAGGTGCCCGAGAGCTTGCCGAAGGCGATCACCGAGCCGCTGAAGGTGATGGCACCGATGGCCGCGCCCAGGAACAGCTCCAGCCGGTTGCCGGCGGGAATGGGTGCGCCCTTGGCGATGCCTTCGAGCATGGCCGCGGGTTCGACCACGGCCGCGACCGCGATGAACACCGCCGCCAGGCCGATCATGCTGTGGAAGAAGGCCACCAGCTCGGGCATCTTGGTCATCTCGACCGTCTTGGCGCGGTAGGCGCCGTAGCCGCCGCCGGCCACCAGCCCGAGCAGCACCCAGCCCAGGCCCATGAGGTGGCCGCCGGACAGGTTGTAGATCAGCGCGCCGGTGGTCACCACCGCGATGGCCATGCCAACCATGCCGAAGAGGTTGCCGCGGATGGAGGTGGTGGGATGGGACAGGCCCTTCAGGGCCTGGATGAAGCAGACGCTGGCAACCAGGTACAGCAGCGTGACGACGTTCATGCTCATTGGGCGGCTCCCGACTCGGCCTTGGGCGCCGCGGCCTTCTTGTCCTTCTTCTTGAACATCTCGAGCATGCGCCGCGTGACGAGGAAGCCGCCGAAGATGTTCACCGCCGCCAGCGCGACGGCCAGCACGCCCATGGTCTTGCCCAGGGTGGTTTCGGTGAGCGCGGCCGCCAGCATGGCGCCCACGACCACGATGGCCGAGATGGCGTTGGTCACGGCCATCAGCGGCGTGTGCAGCGCGGGCGTGACGGTCCACACCACGTGGTAGCCCACGTAGATGGCCAGCACGAAGATGATGAGGTTGATGACGGTGTGGGAAACGGGATCCATGATTTCTTCTCCTCGCGGGGGTGCCGGGGGCGGCTTGGCTTATTTCTTCGTGACCTGGCCGTCGTGCGCGACGCGGCAGGCGGCGACGATGTCGTCCTCGAGGTCGATCTTCAGGCCGCCCTCCTTGGTGACGATGAGCTTGAGGAAGTCGAGCACGTTGCGCGCATAGAGCGCCGACGCGTCGGCCGCCACGAGCGCCGGCAGGTTGGTCTCCCCGACGATGGTCACGCCGTGCTTGACCACCGTCTTGTCGGCTTCCGACAGGGGGCAGTTGCCGCCGACGCCATCCGCGCCCTTGCCGGCCGCGATGTCGACGATCACCGAGCCCGGCTTCATGGCCTTGACCATGTCCTCGGTGATGAGCGTGGGCGCGGCACGTCCCGGGATGAGCGCGGTGCTGATGACGATGTCGGCCAGCGCCACGCGCTTGGCCACCTCGACCTGCTGGCGCGCGAGCCAGCTGGGAGGCATGGGCTTGGCGTAGCCGCCCACGCCGACCGCGGCTTCCTTCTCTTCATCGGTGTCGTAGGACACCTCGATGAACTTGCCGCCCAAGGATTCGATCTGCTCCTTGACGCTCGGGCGCACGTCCGAAGCCTCGATCACGGCGCCCAGGCGTTTGGCGGTGGCGATGGCCTGCAGGCCCGCCACGCCGACGCCCAGGATGACCACGCGCGCGGCCTTCACGGTGCCGGCGGCGGTCATGAGCATCGGGAAGAAGCGCTGGTATTTGTCGGCCGCCATGATCACGGCCTTGTAGCCCGCGATGTTGGCCTGCGAGCTGAGCACGTCCATGCTCTGGGCGCGGGTGGTGCGCGGCGCGGCCTCCAGGGCGAAAGCCGTGAGGCCGGCCGTGGCCAGGCGCTGCAGCCCGGCGGCATCGAAGGGGTTGAGCATGCCGATGACCACGGTGCCGGGCTTCATGCGCGCGGTTTCCGCATCGTCGGGCGAGCGCACCTTGAGCACCATGTCGGCCCCGAAGGCGCCGGCCACGTCGGTGATTTCAGCGCCGGCCGCCTGGTAGGCGGCGTCGGTCACGCTGGCTGCAACGCCGGCCCCCGACTGCACGCGAACCGCGTGCCCGGAGGCGACAAGTTTCTTCACCGTCTCGGGCGTAACGGCCACACGGGTTTCGCCGGCCGTCGTCTCGGCAGGCACGCCTATCAGCATAGAGATCTCCTCGGGGCAAGGGCAATACGGAACGCGGCCAGAGCTTACAGCAAGATTACGGCCACCCCTGTCGCCTAAATCTCGCTTCGATTCATCGCTTGATGACCGTGGTCATTGCATTTGCAGCTATCCAAATGCTAGCAACGGCGACCGCACGCGGACTGGGTCCGCCAACCGTCAACTTGCCGCCCGAGATGACAATGTTTTGCATTTGTCGTTAAAAGAATCCAGCTTCGCAGAAAACGACGTCTACCGTGCATTTATTGCGTTCAACTGTTTTTCAGGAAGATTCGCGTCGATACACTGCGCTCGTTCGACGGCTCCCGGCAGCCGTCACGATGAAGGGGACGGAATGCGAATCGCGGTACTTGATCATCAAACCGAGCAGGCGCTCAGCCATGCCATGGCGGGGTTCGGGCACGAATGCCACCCCTACACCGAGGGGCGGATGCTGCTGCAGGCCTTGCGCCGCCAGACTTTCGACTTGCTGGTGCTGGACTGGCGGCTGCCCGACATCCCGGCCGTGGACGTGGTGAAGACGGTTCGCAACGAACTCCGGAACCGCCTCCCGATTCTTTTCGTCGCCGGACAACGGGAAAGGGCGAACGCGGTCGAAGGGCTCAACGCGGGCGCCGACGACTTCATGACCAATCCGGTTCAAGCGAATGAACTCGAGGCCCGCGTGAATGCGCTCCTGCGCCGGTCCTACCCGGCCTCGCACGAGGCAGAACTGGTGTTCGGCGACTTCCACTTCTACCCGCAGGCGCGCACCGTCAAGCTTCACGGCGCCAAGATCGACCTGAAGAGCCGCGAGTACGACCTGGCCCTGTTCCTGTTCCAGAACCTCGGACGCATGCTGTCCCGCGAGCACCTGCACGAGTCGGTGTGGGGCGGCACCACCGAAGTGCAGTCGCGTTCGCTCGACACCCACGTTTCCCGCCTGCGGACCAAGATGGGGCTGCGCGCGGAAAGCGGCTTCCTGCTGCTCGCCATCTACGGCATGGGGTACCGGCTCGAAGCCGTCGAGACCTATCCCTACACCGTATAGACGTCACAGCCCCGTAGACCCCCGCGACAACAGGGCCGGCCGGGCTGCCGCGGCCGGGAGCGCGCGAACATGCGGGGAATCTCTGGAGCGATACTGTCTCCAATTCATCCTCGACCCAACGACCCTCCCGGGCGCTTCAGCGGCTGCCCGCCGCGCCAAAGGCCGACACATGACGATATCCCGCTGGAAACCCAACGTCACCGTGGCCGCCGTCATCGAACAGGACGGCAAGTTCCTGCTGGTCGAGGAGCACACCGCGCAGGGCCTCCGGCTCAACACGCCCGCGGGACACCTCGACCCCGGCGAATCGCCCATCGAGGGATGCGCGCGCGAAACGCTCGAGGAAACCGCCCACGCCTTCACGCCCACCGCGCTGATCGGCATCTACATGGCGGGATCGAGCCACCGGACCGGCAGGAAGGAAGACGACGTCATCTACATGCGCTTTGCCTTTTCGGGCGTCCTGGGCCCGAGGGAAAACGGCCGGGCGCTCGACCACGGCATCGTCCGCACGGTCTGGATGAGCGCCGACGAGATCCGCGCCAGCGTGCCGAGGCACCGCAGCCCGCTGGTCCTGCAATGCGTGGAAGACCACCTGGCCGGGCGGCGCTACCCGCTGGAGCTGATCCATGTCCATGACTCGGTGCGCTGAGGGCCACGCACCGGTCCGGGGTGGTCAGACGATGACCCCGCCTCCGAGGCAGCGCTCGCCGTCGTAGAGCACGGCCGACTGCCCTGGCGTGACCGCCCATTGGGGCTCGCCGAAGCGCAGGCTGAAAGCTTCGTCGCCCGCTGGCGCATCCATCTCGCAGGCGGCATCGGCCTGCCGGTAGCGTGCCTTCGAGCCATAGCCGCCCGGCGCGGGCGCCTCGCCGGAGACCCAGCTCGCGTCGCCTGCCGCCAAGGCGGACGACAGCAGCCATGGATGGTCGTGCCCCTGCACCACCCACAGCGTGTTCTTCTCGACGTCCTTGCGCGCCACGAACCATGGCGAATGGTCGCCCGAGCCGCGCTGCGCGCCCTTGTCTTTCACGCCGCCGATGCCCAGCCCCTGCCGCTGGCCCAGCGTATAGAAGCTCAGGCCCTGGTGCTCGCCGAGCTTGCGGCCGCGGTCGTCCTTGATCGGGCCCGGTTCCTTGGAGATGTAGCGGTTGAGGAACTCGCGGAACGGCCGCTCGCCGATGAAGCAGATGCCGGTCGAGTCCTTCTTCTTCGCATTGGGCAGGCCGATTTCTTCCGCGATGCGGCGCACTTCGGTCTTGTGCAACTCGCCGACGGGGAACAGCGTCTTGGACAGCTGCGCCTGGTTCAGCCGGTGCAGGAAGTAGCTCTGGTCCTTCGACGGGTCGAGCCCTTTCAGCAGCTCGTGCTTGCCGGTGGCCTCGTTCAGCCGCACGCGGGCGTAGTGGCCGGTGGCGATCTTCCCGGCCCCCAGGCGCATCGCGTGGTCCAGAAAGGCCTTGAACTTGATCTCGGCATTGCACAGCACGTCGGGGTTGGGCGTGCGCCCGGCCTTGTACTCGCGCAGGAACTCGGCGAACACCCGGTCCTTGTAGTCGGCCGCGAAGTTGACGTGCTCGATCTCGATGCCCAGCACGTCGGCCACGGCGGCCGCGTCCACGAAGTCGATGTTCGACGAGCAGTATTCGCTGTCGTCGTCGTCTTCCCAGTTCTTCATGAAGATGCCGACCACCTCGTGCCCCTGCTGCTTGAGCAGGTGCGCCGTCACCGCGGAATCCACCCCGCCGCTCAGTCCGACCACGATCCGTTGCTTTGCTGCCATACACCCACCAGTTAGCCCGCCATTGTCCCAGCCCGGCGCCGGGCCCGGCGGCGTGGGGGAATCAGCCCTGGCCGCGCAACCCGGCCAGGAGCTCGTAGGAGCGCAGCCGCGCGGCATGGTCGAACACCTGCGAGGTGATCATCAGCTCGTCGGCGCCGGTGCGGTCGATGAAGGCCTGCACGCCTTCGCGCACCTTGGCGGGCGATCCCACGGCCGAACACGAGAGCACCGAATCGAGCAGCGCGTTCTCGGCCGGCCCGACCTTCTGCCGGTAGTTCTCGACCGGCGGCGGCAGGCGTCCCGGACGGCCGCTGCGCAGGTTCACGAAGGCCTGCTGCCACGAGGTGGCGCGGAATTCCGCCTCGTCGTCGGTGTCGGCCACGAACACGTTGAAGCCCAGCATCACATAGGGCTTCTGCAGCTGGGCCGAGGGCTTGAAGGTCTCGCGGTAGATCCGGATCGCCTGCAACAGCTGCTGCGGCGCAAAGTGGGAGGCAAAGGCGTAGGGCAGGCCCAGGTGCGCCGCCAGCTGGGCGCCGAAGGTGCTCGACCCCAGAATCCACACCGGCACCTCGAGCCCCGCGCCGGGCACCGCGCGCACCGGCTGCTGCGGCGCCTTGGACATGAAATCCATCAGCTCGACCACGTCCTGTGGAAACTGGTCGGCGTCGGATTCGAGGTTGCGGCGCAGCGCGCGCGCAGTGCGCTGGTCGGAGCCCGGCGCCCGGCCCAGCCCGAGGTCGATGCGCCCCGGGTACAGCGATTCGAGCGTGCCGAACTGCTCGGCGATCACCAGCGGCGAATGGTTGGGCAGCATCACGCCGCCGGCGCCGATGCGGATCGTCGAGGTGCCCGCGCCGATGTGGGCGAGCAGCACCGCCGTGGCCGCGCTCGCGATGCCCGGCATGCCGTGGTGCTCGGCCAGCCAGTAGCGGCGGTAGCCCAGCGCTTCGCCGTGCTGCGCGAGCGACAGCGAGTTGCGGAACGACTGCGCGGCATCGCTGCCTTCGGTGATCGGCGAAAGGTCGAGGATCGAGAACGGAATCATGGGCCGGATGATCGCGCGATCCGGCCATCCTTGCTCGTGCAGGCTATTCCGTGCTCTGGTACCCGGTGTCGACCGTCGCGAAGTCGCGCGCCTGCTGCTGGATGCTCACCTCGAACGGTGCGCTCTCGCCCGGGCCGATGGCCGGCAGGTCCTCCACCATCTTGAAGCCCGTGAGCCGGCCCTCGCGGTCGCGCAGGCTCACCCACACGCGCGCCTTGCGCACGATGCCGGCACCGGGATTCCTGACGCTGCCCTTCACGTCCACGGCCTTGTAGGCGAAGCGCTGGCTGAAGTTGAGCAGCACGCTGCCGGTGGTGGCGCGGGTGCTTTCGATGGTGACCTCCAGCGGCGTGCGCTGGCCCGGCAGCGCCGCGCGCCGCATCGGCTTCCATTCGACGCGGGTCTGCGTGATGCGGTCGGCGCGCGACGGATCGACCTGCACCGGAAAGCGCTCCCCCGGGTACAGGTAGGCCGGACCGGCGAGCACGGTCGTTCCATCGAGCTTGCTGCCGTCGTAGCGCGAGATCACCGCCGCGGGTGCGATCGCGATCCGGTCCTTGCTGCGGTTCACGAGCTCCGTCATGTAGGTGCGCTGGCGGATCGTGCTGAGTCCGGGCACCAGCGCAAGCAATTCCAGCTGCTCCGGGTCGAAACGCTCGCTCTCGTCGGCCAGCAGGTCTTCGGTGCCCATGCGCAGCTCGGGGTTGAAGACCTCCGGCGCACCCACGGCCCGGATCACGCGGTCCGCGCTCAGCACCGCCACGCGCGCGCCACCGGTCTCGAGCGTGCTGTAGCCGATGCGGTAGTCCCAGGCGGCCACCGGCGCTCCCCGTCCGAAGCTGCGGATGTTCATGTCCATCGACGTGCGCGCGCCCGGCTTGAGTTCGCTCGCCTGCGCGTAGCCGTGCCCGATGCCGATCACGCGGCCGGCGTCGTCGTAGAGCGTGACCAGCGCCTCGATGCCGGCGAGCGTCGCGCCGCTGTCCTTCGCGTGGGCGATGCGGCCGACCAGTCTCACGGCTCCGGTGCCTTGCTGCACCAGCCGCACGCGCTCGAATGCGAGCCGCGGCCCCTCGGCCGAGCGGTAGGGTGCCGAGAGCCGCTGCACCTGGAGCTCCTGGCGCGTGGCGGTCTTCCCGCTCGGCAGGTCGATCAGCACGGGCGCGCTCTCGCCGGGCTGCAGCACGCCGATGGGCACGGTCTCGCTGCGCTCCTCGAGCCGGGTGTCGCCGTCGTAGAACACCGCCTTGATGCCGGCGCGCTCCAGCGGCTTGCCGGTCTCGTTGCGCGCCACGACCAAGAGCCTGGCCTGCGCCGACCCGCCGTTTCCCACCAGCACCTGGCGCGGTTCGCCGAGCCTGAGCCCTTCGACGGGAATGCTGCGGTCGACGACCGCTGCCACCACCGGCCGCTGCGCAGGCGGACGTCCCTCGCGCGCGAAGATCAGGCTCGCGAGCATGGCCACCAGCCCCAGGCCCAGCAACGCCGCCACGGCGATGCCCGCGTTGCGCAGCACCGCCTTCTGCTTGAGCGACTGCGCCTGTGCAAGCCGTTCCCCCGCCGCGTCCTTCACCTGCTCGAGCACGCGTTCGAGCCGGTCGGAGACGTTGTCCTCCACCAGCGTCACGGAGCCGCAATGCTGGCAGGCGTACTGGTTCAGGCCGGTGCGTTTCAGCGCGCTGCTGCCGCACTCGCCGCACTTGAGTGTCTGGAGGTCGATGGTCATGAGGCGTTTTCCGTGTTCTTCTTGTCCTGCGCGGCGCCCAGCCATCCGGCCAGCCCGTCGCGGCGCAGGCACTCGGCAAGCGCGAGCTGCAATTGCGCGCCTTCGAGCATGTCCTGTTCCGTGGTGTCGTAGTGCATCTGGTCGAGCGCCCCGCCCTCGGCCTCGTTCATGCCGTGCAGCGCGGCCACGCGGCCCGCCAGATCGGAAGTCTCCTGCGGCTTGAGGCGCGTGAAGGCCTGGCGCAGGTCGGGCAGGTGCGCGATGAAGGCTTCGGCGTCCCAGGCCTGCACCAGGCCATCGAGGCCTTCGAGCAGCGCCGGGAGGCGCAGCAGCAGCTCGGGCGCGGCGGCCATCACCCCGTTGAGAAAGCGCACAGCCTCGCGCGGCTGCGCGCCCGGGCCGAAACGTTGACGCACCACCGTGTCCAGCGCCTGCTCGTCCCAGTGCCCGTCGAGGTACAGCAGGGCCGAGGCGGCGCCGGCGACGCCGGGTGCGGCCTGCGCGCCGCTCGCAAAGCGTTCGAGCTGGGCGCGCAGCAGGCCGAGGTCGATGGCGTCGTCCCTGGCTTGCCCCTGCTCGCCCTGCAGCGAAGCCAGCAGCCGTCCGAGCTCGCGCAGCGAGAGCATCTGCTTCACCGCGCCGGCCTCGCCCTCTTCGGCGCACGCTCCCGCATCGGGCAAGAGGAACAGCGCCGCGGGCCACACGCGCTCCAACAGGCCGAGCAGTTGCGGATGCTGCTGCACGCCCAGCGGCTCGCGCGCACGCCACAGCGTGACGAGCCGATGCCCGCAATCGACCACCGAACCCAGCGAGGCATCTTCGTCGAGGTGCGTGGAAAGCATCGAGAGCAGCTGCGGCAGGCGCGACTGCAGCCCGACCAGGCAGGCGCGCAGGAGCAGCGCCACGGCCGCGCTCGCGCTGCGTCCGCGGCCCTGGCCGCAGAGCGCGTCTTCTTCCTTCTGCAGCCTGGCCATGCACACGGCCTCGACGCTCGCGCCGTCGGCCGCGAGCTCGATCAGCCGCGCCTCCACCAGCGGCGACCATGCGGCGCGCCACTCCTCGAACAGCAGGTGCAGGCGGCTGTTGCCGAGGAAATCCGGGCCCGCGAGCCAGGTGCCGAGCCCCGCGTCGAGGTACGCCATGGCATGGAAGAAGCGGCTGCGCTCGCGGTGCGAGGGCTTGCGGTACAGGTCGAGCCGCGCCACGCGCGCGGTGCTGTCGTCCAGCCGCACGCCGGCTTGGCGCGCGAGCCGGCGCGCGTCCTCGATCAGCGGCGGCGAGCCGGCCGAAGGCGGCACGTCGCCGATGCGCGTGCCGCTGAGAAAATTTCGCAGGTCGGCCGTGAAGCCGCGCGTGCCTTCGTCGATCGCGCCCTTGATGAAGCAGGAGCGGATCGCATCGAGCAGGTCCTGCCGCCCCGGGCCGGCATTGCCGCGCAGCGCCGCGAGCCGCATGGCCTGCGCGGCCGCGGCCTGCACCAGCGCGGTGGACACCGCATCGGCCTGGTCCTGTTCGCGGGTCTGGCGTGCGAAGCGCGCCAGGCTGTCGAGCGCCACGGCGGTGAACGGATCGGGCTGGCCGGCCTCGAGGCGCTCCCACACCTGCTGGTAGTAGCCGGGCGACGGCATGCCCGAGGCATAGCCGTTGAGCGCGTCCAGCCGCTCGAAGCTGTAGCGGATCAGCCAGGCGCCGGCCGGCGCTTCCCTGGCGGCCGGCGCCTTGGAGGGCTTGGCTTCACGCCACTGCGCGATGAGTTCGAGCGTGTGGAAGCCGCCGGTGACGACCACGATCGGGCCCTCGACCTCGTTGCGCCAGCGGCGGATGTGCGCCGCCATGTGGCGCTCGCGCGGCAGGCTCAGCTCGGCCTCGAGCACCTCGGGTTCGTAGTCGAGCCGCGCCATCGCGCACCAGCTGAAGACGTCGCCGAAGAATGCGCGCCAGTCGCAAAGTGCGGCGGTGGCGCGCAGTTCGAAGAGCCGGTCCCAGAGCTCCTGGTGATCGGCGCAGCCCAGCTGCGAGGCCATGGCGCCAAGGTAGCGGCTGTGCGCAAAATGGCGCTCTTCCATCAGGCTGCGCGCGGCGCCGCGAGCATCGCCTTCTTCTTCGTCGTCGCTCTCGCTGCGGTGCCAGGCCTTGTCGGCCCACGGAAGATCGATCAGGCCGAGCCGCGCGCCCAGCGCCGCGCCTTCGCGCACGGCGATCCACTCGGGGCTGTAGTCGCAGAACGGAAAGAAGGATGTGCGCGATTCGGTGCGCGTCCTTGCGTCGACCTCGGGGTCGGGATCGTCGACCGGCACCTCGCGCGTGCTCTGGCAGAGCCATGCGACCGGCGCGCTGGTCTGCGCGTGCTGCAGCAGTGGCAGCAGCGCGCCGAGGTCGTCCGGCCCCTCGATCAGCACGGCCGCGGGCCTGATCTCGCGCAAGAGCGCACGCAGCGCGAACGCACAGGCCGGGCTGTGGTGCCGCACCGGCACGAAGAAGATGCCGTCCTCGCCGAACAGCCGCAAACGCGCCGCATCCAGCGCCGCAGGCAGCCGGCCGTCTTCTCCTGCTATTGCCACAGCGCACGCGCCGCGTCGTGGAAGGTCTTCCATTGCGCATCGCGCTTGCCGCGCTCGCGCACCACGGTGTCGAAATAGTGGCGCACGCGCTTCACGTCGTCGGCGCTGTCCTTCAGCACCACGCCCTGCAGCTGGCCCGCGATCTCGCGCGGGGTGAGCTGGCCGCCGTTGAAGTGCCGCGCCTGCAAGGCCGCCGCATAGGCCACGTTCACGGCCTCGGCGGTGGACATCACGGCATCGAGCCCCTTGATGGCCGTGCCTTCCTGCGTCTGGCCCGCGCGCAGTTCCTGGAAGGTGGTGACCAGGAGCCCCACCACGTCGCGCGGCACGTCGACCGGCGACTCGCCGCCGGCATCGAGCTCGCGCTGCAGCTGCGCCATCACGAGCTCGACCTCGAAGGCATGGTCGCGGATCGGCTTCACGGTTTCGAAGTTGAAGCGCCGCTTGAGCGCGGACGACATCTCATGCACGCCGCGGTCGCGCAGGTTGGCGGTGGCGATGATGTTGAAGCCGCGCCGCGCGTAGAGCCGCGCGCCCTCGCCCTCCCCCTCACCCTCGTTGCGGCCCAGTTCGGGAATCATGAGCTGCTTTTCGCTCATGAGCGAAATCAGCACGTCCTGGATCTCGGGCGGGCAGCGCGTGATTTCCTCGAAGCGCACCAGCTTGCCCGCGCGCATGGCCTGGTACAGCGGCGAAGGCACCAGCGCGCGCTGGCTCGGCCCCTCGGCCAGCAGCAGCGCGTAGTTCCAGCTGTACTTGATGTGGTCTTCGGTGGTGCCCGCGGTGCCCTGGACCGTCAGGCCCGAGTCGCCGCTGATCGCCGCCGCAAGCAGTTCCGACAGCAGCGACTTGGCGGTGCCGGGCTCGCCCACGAGCATCAGCCCCTGGTGGCCCATGAGCGTGACGATGGCGCGGTCCACGAGCGGATCGTCGCCATAGAACTTGCGGCTCACCGCCAGCTTCTCGTCGCCGAGGATGAAGCGCCGCACGGCGCGTGGCGAGAGCTTCCATCCGGTCGGCCGCGCATCGGCGTCGGCCGCGTGCAGGCGTGCGAGTTCGTCCGCATAGCGTGCCTCGGGAGCGAGGCGCACGGCCTGGTTGGCGGTGGAGGAAGACGGTGAAGTGCCGGTGCTCATGGTGGTGTTGCTGCTGGTTCTCGTGCTGCGGATCGGCCCGGCGCGATCGTAGCCGTTGCCTTGGTGAAAAGTGAGGCCAGCAGCGCCGCGCGCAGGCCCTCGACGTCGCCCGCCGCGACCTCGCGCACGCCCGGCAGGCCCGCAAGCCCGCAGGCGGTCGAGGCCACGACCGGCACGCCGGCAGCCACGGCGCGCAGAAGGGCGCGCGGCGCGTGCTCGACATGGGCCGGCAGCACGACCACGCGCGCGCCGGCGAGCCAGTCGCCTCGCCAATGCATGTGCTCGACGCCATCGATGCCGAGCCACAGTTGCGCGTCTTCCGAGGGGGAGCCCAGCACGCGCAGCCGGCATGGCCACCCTTGCAATGCCGCGGCCAGTTCGCTCGCACCCTTGCGGGCGAGTGCGCTGGCGGCGAACACGATCAGCGGCGGCGCGTGCCGATCGGTGGCGGGCGCATCGGGGACGGCGCAGGCATCAGGTTGCACCCAGCCGAGCCGCAGCAGTGCGGCTTGCGGCGCCGTCCTGGCCAGGTGTGCGGCGACTTCCGCATGCGGCGTGACCACGGCCGTGGCGCGGGCCAATGCCAGGGCCTCGGCCTGCACAAGCGCGGGCGGGGCGCGAAAGTCACGCAGCGTGGGATCGGCGGGCCACTGCCCGGCAGCCGCGTCGAGCCGGGCTTCGATTTCCGCCATCGGCAAGGCGCCGGCGAGCACGGTGATGCGGCGGCCGTCGAGCGCGCCCGCCAGTTGCAGGTGCGGCAACAAGGCCTGGTCGACCACCAGCTGCGTGTGGCCGGGCTTCAGCCGCGCGGCGAAAGCGAGCGCCAGCCAGCGCTGGCCATCGATCGAGCTTGCTTGCCGCCGGCCCGCGTGGCGGGCCCAGAGCCGCTGCCACAGCGCGCGGCGCAGGCTGCTCCACCAGGGACGGATCGCATCGGGCTCCGCGTGCCAGCCAGCGGCCGGCCATGGGCGCCAGAAGGCCAGCCGCATCGGCACCGGCTGCATGCGGTCCGCGCCGGCATGGTGCGCATCGAGGTAGCGCGCGCATTCAGGCGTCCAGGCATCGAGCAGCACGGCCGTGCGCCCCCGCAGCCCGTCCTCCATCGACGGCCGGTGGCGAAAGCACGCGGCCTGGTCGCAGCTCAGGCAGCCGCGCGCCGTCGGCAATGTCTTTCTTTCGCTCGCCTGGGGGCTTTGTTGCAGCACCATGGGCATCGCCGTCGGCGAAAGCGCACGGATGCGCAGCACCAGCTCGGTGGCCGTCAGCTCGACTTCGAGCCGCCAGGCATGCGGGGCCCGCACCTTCAGGTCGACGTAGTTCCAGAACACGGTCGCATCCACGGCGTCGTCCGGTGCCTCGGCGGCGTGTTCGACCCGCGCCGTATGGCCATGCCGTTCCACGAGTTCGAAACCGGCGCGGGCCGCGGCGGTGGCGAGTGCATTCGACAACTGGCAAAGCCCACCGGCCAGCGTCGGCACCACGCAGCCGGCGCGCAGCTCGCGGCCGGGCACGAAACCGCGCCGCGCGCTCGGTCGGCCCAGCTGGCGCCAGAAGCTCAGCAGCTCGCCGGCCGGCACCTCGATGGCATCGAAGGAATGGCGCGCCACGCGCAGGTTCTGGACCTTGCCGGCCACCAGGGGGAACTCGTCTTCGCGCCCGTCGGTCCAGAGCGCGGTGCGGCATTGCGCCAGCACGGGCGCGTCGGCCAGGGCCTGCGTGCCGCCGTGCCAGCGTCGCGCGGAGGGCCGCAGCGACTCGCGCAGCGCATGGGCGGTGGCCAGCAGCCGGGAACGCAGCCAGAAATCGATCGCGTCGATGCGGCGCGGCGGCTGCCAGGCCCGGGCACTCACGCCGGCGGGCTTCGCTTGCGCCATTGGCCGAGCTCGGCCTCGATGCGCTCGTTGATGTCGCCGCTCCAGCGGGCCTCGAAGCCGGCCGTGCGCAGCAGCTCGACGATGCGATGGCCGATGGCGACCGTGTTCGCGTCGCGCCGCTCGACCTCGGCGATCATGCCGCCGCTGAACGCGAGGTAGAGCCGGCCGTCGCGCACCGCGGCGTCCAGGTCCTGCGCGTGATAGAAGCAGCAGCCGCGGATGCCCGAAGCCAGGCGCCCCGCGGCACGCCATGCTTCGCGCACGTCGTCATGGCCATCGGACAGCGTGTTGCCGGCGCGGTGCAGCGCAATGACCTTCTCGCTGCGAAGCTGCGCGAACACGGCTTCGAGCCGGTCGTACTCGGTCTCTGCGGGCCATTCGGCTTCGGCGGCGCGCTTGGCGGCGCATGCGCGCGCGGCTTCGGCCTTGACCCAGGCCCGGTCTTCGGGCGTGAGCTCGTCGGGGTCGAGGTGCTCGTCCGTGATCATCCATGCGATGTCGGCATCGGCATGAAAGCCGCACCACACCAGGCCGTGAATGCGTTGGCGCGTGTCTTCAGGGTCGAGCGTGAGAGCCATGCGTGGTCACATGTAGGGGCTTTGCGGGCCATGGTAGCGGGCCAGGGCCCGGCGCAGGCACCTGCCGGCCGCGAGCGCGCCGGGCCTGTAGTGCGAAAGCATTGGCCTGCGTGGCGAATCGGCGACGGTGCCTACCATGGCATCTTCTTTTCCCAGTCCGCGTCGAATCCGGCGCAGGCCTGGGCCACGGCCAGGTAGTCGGCATAGGCCTCGGCCAGCAGCACCGGCGGCACGCCCGAGAGCGGCAAGGCCCGGTCGCCGTAGCCGCGGGCCCTGGTGTCCTCGAAGCCCAGGGTCTTGAGCGCGGCGGGCACGTTTTCCTCCGGCAGGGTGTTGCCGGAAAAGTCGATGGCCACGCGCACGCCGGCCGACGAGAACTCCTTGGTGTACCGGTAGAAGAAGCCGCCGTCCTCGGCCTGCGCGCGCTGGTAGCCGAGCTTGGCAAAGCTGCCGCGCAGGGTGAAGGTGTCGCTGACCCAGCCCAGCCGGTCGTTGATCTCGCTCACCGGGTGGCCCTTGTCGTCGGCAAAGGCAATGGCCGGCGGCTTGCGCGTCATCTGCGCGAAGAGCGGCGCGAGCTTGTAGTCCTTGAAGTGCTTGTTCCACGCGGCGGCCGCGGTCTCGTCGACCAGCGAGGCATGGCCCAGGCGCAGCCGGCTGCCGGGCGCGAGTTCGACCTCGTCGTCCTGCGTGTCGATCAGGCTGCCGTCCTCGGTGGGCCGGAAGCTGCCGCGCACCTGGCCTTCCGCGTCCAGCTCGAGCCACACGAGCCGCTGGATCAGCCGCCCGGCCACCGGATGCCGGTGCAGGTAGTCGCGCCACTCGGCCTCGGGCCAGACGCGGCCGGTGCACATGGCCTCGAACAGCCGCGCAGTCTGCAGGTCGATGACCTGCTTGAGCTCTTTCTTGCTGGTCGAAAACTGCGCCTTGGCCTCCTTGATGAGCGCGGGGTCGTCGTTCTGGCGCGGCTCGGGCAGCGCCTTGACGGCCTTGCCCTCGGGGTTGCGCAGCTCGGGCTTCATCGCGGCGTCGAGCACCATGGTGAACACGCGGTCGCCGTAGGCGAGTTCGAGCTTGCCCGTGTCGTCCAGGCCCGCGGTCGGAATGGTCCGGTCGGCCAACTGGTCCTGCGTCCAGCCGTTGCGGTCCGCGATCTCCTGAACCAGCGTGCGCGCTTTCTCCTGCACGGAGGCGGTGCGGTAGCGCCGCGAGATGCCCAGCAGCAGCTGGATCACCACCGGATCGTTGCCCGGCGCCACGCCTTCGAGCATGGCTTCGATCTGCGAGCGGCGCTGGTAGTGGTCGCGCATGTATTGCTGCAGCAGCGTGACCACCTCGTGGCCCGGCGCCTGGGCAGTGAGCGCCAGGATGCCTTTCTCGCCGATCGCGCTGCCGAGGTATTCGCCCATCTTCTCGCGCTTGCATTCCTCGAAGACCTGTTCCTGGGTCTTCCGGAAGTCGATCTCGTAGTACTGCTTGTGCTCGGCCTTGGCGTTCTGGTAGCGCTGCTGGTTGCCCTGGTAGCGCTGCGGTGCGCTGGCATTGGCGTGCGCGATGCCTTCGTCGAGCGAGGGGCTGCGCGTGTCCTGCGCGATGAACTGCCGCAGGACCAGGCTGCCGATCGCCTGGCGGCTGGGCGCATCGAGCAGGCCCAGGTAGCGCGTGAGCAGCGCATTGCCGCCCGGCTCCTTCAGCTTGCAGGCCAGCACCACCCACCAGCGCAGGATCTCGGGCTCGACCGCGCTGCCGTCCAGCCACTTGCAGGCGGGCAGCGCCTCGAGCGAGAACCACGCGAGGCCGGCCGGCGGCCTGGCCTTCAGGCCCTTCCTCGCTTCGGCGAGCAGGATCGCGGGCGCGAGCCGCGGCGAGATGTTGTCGCCCAAGGCTTCCAGTGCGGTCAGATAGGCGGCGCGCACGGTTTCGCGGGTTTCTTTCTCGAGCGCCCGGGTGAGCGCCGGAATCGCCTCCGCGTGCTTCAGGTCGGCCAGCCAGTTGGCGGCCTCGATGCGCACTTCGCTCTTGGTCGCATCGAGCGACTCGATGACGCGGCGGCCGATGTCCGGCAGCATCGACAAGGCTTTTTGCGCCGCCGCGCGGTGGGTCTTGCCTTCGCCGAGCGCCAGCTCCATCACGCGCGGCAGCCAACGCGACTGCACGGTGGGAAAGATGGCGAGCGTGCGCAGCGTGGCGCCCAGGTCGAGCGAGGAACGCCGCCCCTCGCGCTGCGCGGGCGCGGTGAGGCCCAGTCCCTCGTCGATGTATTGCGGATGCTCCGCAAAGAAGGGCCAGATGCGGTCGGCCGGAAGCAGGTCGATGGCCGATGGCCGGTTCCAGTACGGGAACAGTGCGGTGTGCGCCACGTCGTCGATCGGCATGCCCGAGCGCTGCAGCAGCTCGGCCAGTGCGCGCAGGTCGACCGAGCCCACGGGCTGGCGGCCGAGCCATTGATGAAAACCGTCGTCGAACCAGAAGCTGTTCCAGTGGCGCGAGAGCACCAGCCAACGCACCAGGTGCGCCACCCCGAAGGACGGCACCGCGTAGAGCCGGCCGCCAAGGGTCACCGTCTGCTGGAGCTCGCCGCTGCGGACACGGTCCTGGTCTTTCTTGCTGCCCTGGCCGTTGAGCACGCGCACCACGGCGCGCATGTCGTCGTCGGTGATCTTCTTCTGGGCGGCGTAGCTCTGCTGGCGCCACTTGTATTTGTGGCTCTCCTTCGACTGCCTGTTCTCCTCGATCTCGGCCTCGGCGGCGAGACGGCATTTCTCGAGCAGCTCGACGCGGTTGCCGATGAGCAGCTTCACCACCTCTTCGCCAAGCGGAACATCCTCGAACGGCTGCCAGGCGGGCGGCTCCGGCAGCTCGAGCTCACCCGCGTCGCCCGCCGCATCGAGCCGCGAGAGCGCCGAGCGGATGGCCTGCTGCACCGCCTTGCTCGACTCGGCTTCCAGCGCCTGGGCGAGCAGCGCGCGGGCGGTGTCGCCCGGCAGGCGCGCCATCAGTTCCGCGGCCTGCGTGCGCTGCGTGCCGTCGCCTTCCTTGAGCATCTGCACCAGCAGTTCGAGCCGCCGGGCTTCGGCAATGCCTTCGAGATGGGGCGCGGCTTCGGCGCGCACCGTCTTGCCGCCATCGAGGGCGAGCCGGATGAACAGCGCGGCGAAGTCGTTCTGGAGCCCCTTGTCGCCACCGAGCCGCTTGGCCAGCAGCACGCGGCCGGCGGCCGAGAGCTGCGCGGGCAAGGCCTCGGTCGCGGCGCGCCGCTCGCGCATGTACGCGGCCACCGCCTCGGACTTGACGACGCCGTCGAGCCGGTCGTGGTACCAGCTGTCGAGGTTCTTGCGCTCGAACACCTCTTGCAGCGCAAGGTCGGGATCGAGCCCTTCGTGCGCCAGCAGGGCCGCAAAAAGGTGCACGTTCCACGCGGGGCGCTGCCTGGCAAGATCAGTTTCCTTGCCGTTGCCCTGGTTGAAGCTCGCGAACACCGCATCGTTGACGAGGTACTGCAGCCAGTCGGGCACCGCCGCACCCGGATGCTCGAGCGACTGGCCGCCATCGGCCGCCGCGAGCAGCTTGCCCAGCCGCACCAGCACGTCGAGCGGCGGGGCCTTGGCGTCGATGCTGGCGTAGAAGCGAGCCCGCGCCGACAGGCTGGCTTCGCCGATCTTTTGCAGCGGCTTGTTCTGGTAATTGCTGAAGGCCCAGCGCAGGCGCCCGGGGTTGCCGAGCAGTTGCCCGGGCTCGGAGACCCTGGCAGCCTGCAGGTCGAGCAGCACGGTTTCCTGCGTGCCGTCGATCAGGAATGCGGCGGCCTTGTCGGGCAGCTCCTTGCCGGCTTTTTCGAACGGCTCGACCGCCTGCTTCAACAGCTGCGCCTGCTCGCGGGTGAGGCCGTTGCCGGCTGCGTGGCTGGCGCCGCCCGTGACGGCGCCCAAGATCTTGTCCAGAAATCCCATGCGTTCTCCTCGTGCTCCTGACTCCGAGCGCGATTCTGGCAGCTGACGGTGACGATCCCGCAGTCCGGCAGCGACGACGCTTCAGTCGGCGTGAGAAATCTCGCGTTCGGGCAACCCGTCGAGCTCGCCGAGCAGCTGGCACATGAAGCCGAGCCGCAGCAGCGGTGCCGTTCCGGGCGCGGCCAGGTGCGCGCGCAGCGCCTGCGCCAAGGCCTCGAGGCCGACCGAGCCGGTGCGCGCCAGCGCTTCCTGCAGCCGTTGCCGCTGCGGCGCGGTCAGTGCCATGCGGCCGGTGGCGGCCTGCGTCTCGGCCACGTCAGCCACCGGCGCGAGGAGGCGGGCTGAGAGCGTGGGCGTGGCCGACGGCGGTGCCTGCCGTTGCTGCTGCCTGGCCTCGAACAGGCGCAGGATGCGCTGGGCCAGCGAGGTGGTGCGCGGGGCTTCGCCGGCGAAATCGAGCGACACCACCTGCAGGCTGCCTTTCGGGTCGCTGCTCAGCACCGCGATGGGCATCAGCTCGGTGCTGGCGGCGGAGCGTTCGATGCGCACCAGCACGCCATGCACCGGTGCGCGCCGCGCGGTGAAGCGGTCGAGGTTTTCGAGGCGCTCCCGATGTTCCGGCCCCACGGGGATGCCGAGCCGCAGCCATTGGCCGGCGGCGTCCTGCACCATCCAGTCGAGCCGCTGCTGCGCTTCGTCGAGCACCGGCGGCCGTGTGCCGGCGGGGCGGAGCAGCACCGCGTCGAAAGGTTCGGCCGCGAGCCCTGTGGCGGCGCGCAGCCGCTGGCCGAGTTCGGCCCAACTGCCACAGCCGACCTGCAGCAGGCGCGCGTCGCCCGCCGACCACATCGGCAGGCACTGCGCCCTCGTGGCGCCGCCCAGGGCCAGCCGGCCGTCTTCGGCCAGCCGCGGCTGTTCGAGCCGCAGCGCGGTTTCGCACACGCGCTGGGCCGAGCCGATCCCGCTCCAAAGCGAATGTGCTGTCCAGGCGCCGCTGCGCGTGAAGCCGGTGTCGCTGCCGTCGGGCCGCGCGAGGCTGGCCTGCAGCAGGCGATGGCCGCCCACGTCCCACAAAGCGAGCGTGAGGCCGCGTGCGCCGCCGCGGGTCTGCCACCAGTGGGCGCCCAGGGGCAGCAGTTCGAGCGCCGCGGATTCGTCGAAGTCGCGTCTCACGCGCCCGCGCAATGCCGCGGCCAGGTCGCCCTCCGCCTCGGCCAGCGCGAGGCACAGCGCATGGATGCGCGCCATGAGCGCGAACGCATCGCGCTCTTCGGCGCGATGGTCGCGGCGCACCAGCAGGTCGACCGTGCCGCCGAGGTTGCGCAGCAGCGCCGCAAGGCGGGGCAGGCCCTCGCCGCGCGCGGACATGTTGAGCGCCAGCAGGCGCGCAGAGGTCAGCTCGCTCACATGCGAGAGCCCACCGGCCAGCAGCTCCTGCAGCATCGATCCGACCTGCAGCAGGAACGCGCGCTCGCGCTCGCCGAGGCGTGCCTCGTCTTTCACGGGCGCGGGCCGGGCCGCTTCGGGCCATTCGAAAGCCTGGCCGTGCGCGCGGCGCAGCGCGGCAATGGCCATGAGGTGCACGGCCTTGCGCTCGGCGGCGGCCACGTCGGACACCATGCCGCCGTAGCCCGCGCCGGCCACCCAGCGGCAGGACACGCCGAGCTCCGGCAAGTCCATCACGAGCGCGCCGCCTTGCACCCGCCATTCGACGGCATGGGCCGAAGCGGCGGCCGCACGGCGCACCGCGGCAAGGCCCGCCGCCTTGAAGAGCGGCGCCGTGTCGAGCGCGAGTATTTCGGCCAGCGGGTCGGCGGCGGGGCCGGCCTCCGCGGCAGCGGCCGTGCCGTCCGGCGGGGCCTCGGACGCCAGCGTGCGCAGCCACAGCGCCGCGCCGAGCACATGCTTGCAGATGCCGGGCGCCGGGCAGTCGCAGCGCGCCTGCTGCGGTCCGCGCGCATCGAGCTGCACGCGCTGGCCGTCGGCCTCGACCACGCCGCCTTTGCCGCCCTGCTGTGCCCATGCGACCTTGCCCGCCTCCACGTCCTTTGCGGCGCGCCGCAGCAGGCCGGGGTTCGCGAGCGTGGCGAGCGTCTCGTCGTCGTAGGCGCGATAGCCTTCGTACCAGGCCATCAGTTCATGACCTCGGCGAGCCAGTGCGCGAAATGCGTGGGCGTGAGGGCGGCCACGTGCATGCCGTGGCCGGCCAGCCGCTGCGCCATCTGCCGGTCGTACACGGGGTTGGCCGATTCGTCGAGCGCGGCCAGTCCCAGCAGCTTGACGCGCGCCTGGGCCATGCGCTGCACGGCGGCCAGGAGCGGCCCGGGCGCGGCGCCCTCCATGAAGTCGCTGATGAGCGCGAACACCGTGCGCTTCGGGTTGCCGACCAGCGATTCGCAGTACGCCACCGCGCGGCCGATGTCGGTGCCGCCGCCCAGCTGCACGGTGAGCAGCACTTCGACCGGATCGTGCGCCAGGTGCGTGAGGTCGACCACGGCGGTGTCGAACACCACGAGCTTCACGCGCACCGCGGGCAGCGAACTCATGATGCCCGCGATGACGGCGCTGTAGATCACCGAATCCATCATCGAGCCGCTCTGGTCCACGCACAGCACCACATCCCAAGGCAGGTTGCGCTTCACGCGCGCGTTGAAGCGCGGTTGCTCGATGACCAGCTGCTTGCGGTCCAGGTCGTAGTGCTTGAGGTTGGCCGCGATGGTGGCGCGTGCATCGAAGTTCTGCGCGCTCTTGATGTGCGAGCGCCGCATGCGGTTGCGCCGGCCGACGAGCGCATTGACGAAGTCGTTCCGGAGCTTGCGCGTGATCTCGTCGACGGTCTTCTGGATCACCTCGCGCACCGCGTCGCGCATCTGGCCCGACAGCCGCCCGCGCATGCCGAGCAGCGCCTTCGCAAGCCCGGGCGTGGCGTCGAGCGAGCGCAGCACGGCCGGGTCGGAGAGAAGGTCGGTGAGCTGGTAGCGGTCGATCGCCTGCGTCTGCATGCGTTCGAACACCTCTTGCGGAAAGAGCTTGCGCGAGCGGTTGAGCCAGTCGACGGCGCGCAGCTGGCTGGGGTCGAGCGACCCGGGGCCGCCGCTGCGTCCCGCGAGGCCGCGGCCTTCGTACTCACGGCCGTAGAGGTATTCGAGCGCCTGGTCGAGCTTCCAGTCGCCGGCCGAGAACCGGGTTTGCGCCAGCGGCTGCGCCGCGTACCGGCCGAGGATCAGGCGCCAGCGGCGCAGGGTTTCTTCGGACGGCATGCGCAATGCGTGGGCAAGGACGAGGGTGGAAGGAACAGGTCGGTTGAAGGGCGCCGGCAGCTTAGCAGACCGACTCGCATGGCATGCTCGGCGCTTTTTCCGCCTTTTTGCCGCCTCCTCTGCATGACCCGGCTCCATCCCTCCATCGCCTCGATCGCCCACCTGTCGGGGCAGGCCGCAAGCTATGGCTTCGTCTCTGCGGACGGCCGCTACCAGGCCGCGGAAGTCGGCGGCGGCACCCTGGTCGTCGACCTGTGGGAGCGGCGGATGCACCGCGCGCCAGGCGTGTACCCGCGTGGTTTCGAGGGCGGCACGCTCGAAGTCGAAGGCGAGGAAACAGCCACGGGCTACCTGCCGGCCTGGACCGATCTGCAGCGCATTGCCTTGGCCGGCGCGCCGGATGGTTTCTGGGCGCCATGGCCCGATCCGCGCGCAGCCGGCCCGGCGCCGCTGGCCGAGCGGCGGCCGGCCCAATGGACCTCGGCGGCGCCGCAGGCCACGGAACGCATGCGCCGGTCGGCCACCGACTGGATCGCCTGGCTGTTCGCGCTCGCGGCGCTGGCTTTCTTCGCGCTCTTCGGGTTCAACGCCATCGGATGGTCGCTGGCCGGCGGATGGCACTGGCTATGGCTGCCGGTCGGCGTGGTGTTCAGCGCCTTCTGGGGGGTGCTGGTCCTCTTCGTCGTGACCACGCTGCGTGAGCGCAGGCGTGTGCGCATCGCGCTGCAAGAGCTTTCGCTGGAGCGCGGCGAAGGCTTCCGCATCGGCGAGCCATTCACGCTGCGGTTGCTCGGCACCGTGCCCGCGCCACAGGCTGGCGAACGCACGGCCGCGCCAGAACGCATCGGCGTGCGGCTGATGCGGCAATCGGTGGGCGGCGAACCCGATGGCGGCTGGACATGGATGGAAGACTGCCGCGGCGAGGCGGTTGCGCTGTGCGACAGCACGACGCGCGCGGGCCGCCTGCTCTATGCGTGCGAGCTTTGCGCCGAGCCCTCGCCCGAAGATGCCGACCGGGCTCCGCTGGCCGCGTGGTTCGTCGAACTGCACGACCCGGCCACGCCCGACGCTGCGCCCTTCTTCATCGCCGGCCTGCGGCTGCTGGCCGCTCGCTGACCCACACGGAAAAAGAAAAAGCCGGCCCATGCTTGCGCATGGCCGGCTCATGGAGCGGACGCTCGCCGAGGCTTAGAGCGGCAGTGCGTCGCCACGGGCAGCGGCGCGGGCTGCGGCACGCACCGTGGCGCGGTCCACCGTGCTGGCGACCACGGGTGCGACGCCGGCCGAAGCGCCTTCGGCATACGGGTCGGCGCTGCGGGCGGCGGCCACGGCGTCGGCACGGACCGCATCACGGCTGGTCGACGAGACGAACACGCGGGCGGGGCCTGCGTTGGCACCGGTGGCATAGGGGTTGGCGCTGTGCGCGGCAACCACGGCCTGGCCGGCGACGTCGGCGCGGCTGGCGGCCGAGGTCAGCTGGTGCACGCCTTCATAGGTTTCGGCATGGGCGGCGCCGGCAACGGCCATCAGGGCAACAGCTACGGCGGAGAGGATCTTCGAGGCGGTCATTTTCAATTCCTTCAATTCAGTTCAGTTTTGACTTTGGATGATGTCGAACCGGTCTTGGGTGGGTCACCGTCCCTCTTCTGGGGGGCGGCCACCTCGCTCGGGGCCCTGTTCACCCAGATCGGCTTGGGGGCCGGTCTGTGAGATGAATTGTGCGCCGTCTACTAAGTAAAAACCCTCATGGATCGGAACCGCGGCGTTCACGGAATGGAAACAATCGCAGCGGCTGGACGGCGCCTGGCGGCGCCGGTCGGCCTTGAAAAAGCGGTTGTGGATGGGCGCTGCGGCTACAGTAGCTGCCCCGAGCCGGTTGTCCCGCCCATTGGCCCCTGCGCCAGGCGCCGGGAGGACTCGGCCCACCCCACACAAGGAACATCCGCCATGGGCGCACAGTGGAAAGCAAAGCACAAGGACCTGGCGGCCAATGCCAAGGGCCGCCTGTTCGGAAAACTGGCCAAGGAAATCATGGTCGCGGCGCGCAGCGGTGCCGATCCGGGTTCGAACGCGCGGCTGCGGCTGGTCGTCGAGCAGGCCCGGAAGGTCTCGATGCCCAAGGACACGCTGGACCGCGCCATCAAGAAAGGCGCCGGGCTCACGGGCGAGGCGGTGCACTTCGAGCATGTGATCTACGAGGGCTTTGCGCCGCACCAGGTGCCCGTGATGGTCGAATGCCTGACCGACAACGTGAACCGCACCGCGCCTGAGATGCGCGTCTTGTTCCGCAAGGGGCAGCTGGGCACTTCGGGCTCGGTCTCGTGGGATTTCGACCATGTCGGCATGATCGAGGCCGAGCCTTCGCGCCCCGACGCGGATGCCGAAGTGGCCGCCATCGAGGCGGGTGCGCAGGATTTCGAGCCGGCCGGCGAAAGCGGCGCCACGGTGTTCCTGACCGACCCGACCGACCTGGACCTGGTGAGCCGCGCACTGCCGGCGCAGGGCTTCACGGTGCTGTCGGCCAAGCTGGGCTACAAGCCCAAGAACCCGGTGGATCCGGCCAGCCTGAGCGCCGAGCACCTCGAAGAGGTCGAGGTCTTCTTGGCTGCCATCGACGCGAACGACGACGTGCAGAACGTGTTCGTGGGCCTCGCGGGCTGAGCCTGCGGGCTCAGGGCCGCGGCACAAGCGGCGAGGTTACCGCGCAGCCACGCGGCGAATCGACTCAGAACGGGATGTCGTCGTCCATGTCGTCGAAGCCCGACGACGACTTGGCCGGCGCCTGCCGCGGTGCGGCGGCCGGCGCGCGGGGTGCCGCGGCCGGTGCACGGGGGGCGTAGCCGCCACCACTACCACCACCGCCGCCGCCCGCGCCTTGCGAGTAGCCGCCGCCACCACCGCCGCCCTGCGAATAGCCGCCATCGTCCTCGGGGCCGCCCGACGGGCCGCCCTGGCCCTGGCGGCTGCCCAGCATCTGCATCTGGTCGGCGCGGATCTCGGTGGTGTACTTCTCGATGCCGTCCTTGTCGGTCCACTTGCGCGTGCGCAGGCTGCCTTCGACATACACCTGCGAGCCCTTGCGCAGGTACTGGCCGGCGATCTCGGCCAGGCGGCCGTTGAAGACGATGCGGTGCCATTCGGTGGCTTCGCGCATTTCGCCGCTCTGCTTGTCCTTCCAGCGATCGGTGGTGGCGACGGTGACGTTCGCGACCTGGTCGCCGCTCGGGAAGGTGCGCATTTCGGGATCGCGACCCAGGTTGCCGACGACGATGACCTTGTTGACCGATGCCATATGCACTGCCCCTGATAAGTAGATGAAGGAGGAGGAAAAGAAGAACCCAAGATTGTGCCCGATGGCGCCCGGAAGGGGCCGTCCCGGGGCTCAATCCCTCGCCGGTGCCAGAATTAATGCCGCCCATGAACCGAGAACCCGATTTTTTCGAACACCTGCGCGCCGAACTCTCGGGCGGCCGCATCTGGCTCGACCGGGCCATCGTGCTCGGCTATGCCATTGCGGCCGGGCTCTTCGTGGTGGGATTCACGTTTGCCAGCGACTGGGTGTTCGGGCAGTTTCACCGCTTCTACCGGGCCTGGCCCTGGGCGGTGCTGCTGACGACGCCGCTCATCACAGCGGCCATCGTATGGTTCACGCTGCGATTCTTTCCCGGCGCGGGCGGCTCGGGCATCCCGCAGATCAAGGCCACATTGCATCCGGCCCTGCCGGAGGAACGGCGCTTCATGTTCGCATCGCTGCGCCTCACGGTCGCCAAGATCGGGCTCGGTGCGGCCGGTTTCGCGGCCGGCCTCTCGATCGGACGTGAAGGGCCTTCCGTGCAGGTGGCGGCCGGGGTGATGCAGCATGCGCGGCGCTGGTTGTCGCCCAACACCACCATCGATTCCCGCGCGCTGCTGGTGGCGGGCGGCGCGGCCGGCATCGCGGCAGCCTTCAATGCACCGCTGGCCGGCGTCGTGTTCGCCATCGAGGAGCTGTCGGGCCGACTCGAGGCGCGCTCCAGCGGGTTGATCATCACGGCCATCGTGCTGGCGGGCCTGGTGGCGGTTTCGGCCTTCGGCAACCTGAGTTATTTCGGCGTGATCCGCGTGCCCCGCCTGGGCTGGGACGCCCTGGGGCCGGGGCTGCTGGTCACGCTGCTGAGCGGCGCGGCCGGCGGACTGTTCGCGCGGCTCCTGATCGCCTCGCTCACCGGCGGCGCCGGGCGCTTCAACCGATGGCGGGCGCGTTATCCGGTGCGGTTCGCGGCGTGCGGCGGGCTGGCGGTGGCGGTCATCGGGCTGGTCACGGGCGGCGTGACCTTCGGTGCCGGCTCCGAGGCGGTCAAGCAGATGCTGCAGGGCCATGACGAGCTGACGCCGCTGTACACGGCGCTGAAGTTCGTCGCCACCTGGCTCACGGCCTGGTGCGGCGTGCCGGGCGGCATCTTCGCGCCTTCGCTGTCCATCGGCGCAGGCATCGGCGATGCGGTGGCGGGGCTGACCGGCAGCGAGTTCGGGCCGGCGCTCATTGCGATGGGCATGGCCGGCTTCCTGGCCGCGGTCACGCAGGCGCCGCTCACCGCCTTCATCATCGTGATGGAAATGGTCGACGGCCACTCGATGGTGCTGAGCCTCATGGCAGCGGCCATGCTGGCCAGCCTGGTCTCCCGCATGATCAGCCGCCCGCTCTACGAGACGCTTGCCGAGCACATGGTCGCAAGGGCCATCGGCAGCATCGAGCCGGTGCACCGGACGGCGCCGGCAGCCCCGGCGGAGAAACCCCCACAACCCGCCCCCTCGCCATGACATGGCAGGGGCACTATCATGCTCGGTTGCCCTCGGACGATCGACCCCTTGAAATCCCCCGCCACTGAAGACCCGGAACGCGATGCCTACCTGGGCGCCGTGCTCGCGCAGCAGCGCATCAGCATCCGCGGCGCACGCACGCACAACCTGAAGAACGTCGACCTCGACATCCCGCGCAACAAGCTGGTGGTGATCACCGGCCTGTCGGGCTCGGGCAAGTCGAGCCTGGCCTTCGACACGCTGTATGCCGAGGGGCAGCGGCGCTATGTCGAGAGCCTGTCGGCCTATGCGCGGCAGTTCCTGCAGCTGATGGACAAGCCCGACGTGGACGTGATCGAGGGGCTCTCGCCCGCCATCAGCATCGAGCAGAAGGCGACCAGCCACAACCCGCGCTCCACCGTGGGCACGGTGACCGAGATCCACGACTACCTGCGCCTGCTCTATGCGCGCGCCGGCACGCCCTACTGTCCCGAGCACCACCTGCCGCTGCAGGCGCAGACGGTTTCGCAGATGGTCGATGCGACGCTCGCCATTCCCGACGAGCCGCGGCTCATGATCCTTGCGCCCGTGGCGCGCGAGAAGAAGGGCGAATTCCTCGAACTGTTCGCCGAGATGCAGGCGGCGGGCTACGTGCGCTTTCGCGTCGACGGGCAAACCTACGAATACAACGACCTTCCCAAGCTCAAGAAGACCGAGAAGCACGACATCGACGTGGTGATCGACCGCCTGCGCGCGCGGCCCGACATGCAGCAGCGCCTGGCCGAGAGCTTCGAGGCGGCACTGCGGCTGGCCGAGGGACGGGCCATCGCGCTCGAGCTGGGCGCAAGGCCGGAAAGCAGCGCCGATGGCGCTGCGGGCGCTGCGGCCGCTGCCGACAAGGAACACCTGTTCAACGCCAAGTTCGCCTGCCCGATCTGCCACTACTCGCTGTCGGAGCTGGAGCCGCGCCTCTTCTCGTTCAACTCGCCCGTGGGCGCCTGCCCGAGCTGCGACGGCCTGGGGCACCGCGAGGTGTTCGACCCGGCGCGGGTGGTGGCCTTTCCCACGCTCTCGCTCGCGAGCGGCGCCATCAAGGGCTGGGACCGCCGCAACAGCTACTACTTCAGCATGATCGAGAGCGTCGCGAAGCACTACAAGTTCGACGTCGACGCGCCCTTCGAATCCTTGCCGGCCTCGGTGCAGCAGGTGCTGCTGCACGGCTCGGCGGCCGAAGAGATCAAGTTCAACTACACCATGGAGTCGGGCAACTTCGCGGGCAAGAAGCTCACGAAGAAGCATCCCTTCGAAGGCATCATCCCGAACATGGCGCGGCGCTACCGCGAGACCGATTCGGTGATGGTGCGCGAAGACCTTGCACGCTTTCGCAACCTGCAGCCCTGCCCCGACTGCGGCGGATCGCGCCTGCGGCCCGAGGCACGCAACGTGTTCCTGGTCGATGAGTCGGCCCGCCCCGCGGACGGCGGCGAGCCGCCGCGCATGGCGATCTTCGAACTGAGCCACCTCACCTTGCGCGATTCGCTGGCCTGGTTCCAGACGCTGAAGCTGCGCGGCGCCAAGGCCGACATCGCCGACAAGGTGGTGCGCGAGATCGGCCTCAGGCTCAAGTTCCTGAACGACGTGGGCCTCAACTACCTGAGCCTGGACCGCAGCGCAGAGACGCTTTCGGGCGGCGAAGCACAGCGCATCCGGCTCGCCTCGCAGATCGGCTCGGGCCTCACGGGCGTGATGTACGTGCTCGACGAGCCCAGCATCGGCCTGCACCAGCGCGACAACGACCGCCTCATCGGCACGCTGAAGCACCTGCGCGACATCGGCAACAGCGTGATCGTGGTCGAGCACGACGAGGACATGATCCATGCCGCCGACCACGTGATCGACATGGGACCCGGCGCGGGCATCCACGGCGGACGCGTGATGGCGCAGGGCAGCTATGCCCAGGTGGCGGCCAACCCCGACTCGCTGACGGGCCAGTACCTGTCCGGCGCCAAGAAGATCGAGGTGCCGAGGCACCGCACCGCGTGGCTGCCGGTGGTGAAGAAGCCGGCCTTCAACGACGGCAAGAAGGCCTCGCGCTTTCCGCCGAGCCCCGCGGCCGAACGGCGTGCCGCGCGCGAGGCGGCGCACCTGGCCTCGCAGACGGACCTGCAGGAAATCCGCGTGGTGGGCGCCACCGGCAACAACCTGAAGAACGTGAGCGTGGCCTTCCCGGTCGGCCTGCTCACCTGCGTCACGGGCGTCTCGGGTTCGGGCAAGTCGACGCTGGTGAACGACACGCTCTACACCGCGGTGGCGCGCACGCTGTACCGCGCGCATGAAGAACCGGCCGCGCACGAGTCGGTCGAGGGCATCGAGTATTTCGACAAGGTCATCAACGTCGACCAGAGTCCCATCGGCCGCACGCCGCGCAGCAACCCGGCCACCTACACGGGCCTGTTCACGCCCATCCGCGAGCTGATGGCAGAGACCAACACCGCACGCGAGCGCGGCTACGGGCCGGGCCGCTTCAGCTTCAACGTGGCCGGCGGACGCTGCGAGGCCTGCCAGGGCGACGGCGTGGTGAAGGTCGAGATGCACTTCTTGCCCGACGTGTATGTGCCCTGCGAGGTGTGCCACGGCCAGCGCTACAACCGCGAAACGCTCGAGGTGCAGTACAAGGGCAGGAACATCGCGCAGATCCTCGAGATGACGGTCGAGACCGCGCATGAATTCCTGAAGGCCGTGCCCACCATTGAGCGCAAGCTGCGCACGCTGCTGGACGTGGGCCTGTCGTACATCAAGCTCGGCCAGTCGGCCACCACGCTCTCGGGCGGCGAGGCGCAGCGCGTGAAGCTCGCGCTGGAGCTCAGCAAGCGCGACACCGGACGCACGCTCTACATCCTCGACGAGCCGACCACCGGCCTGCACTTTGCCGACATCGAGCTGCTGCTGAAGGTGCTGCACCAGCTGCGCGACGCGGGCAACACCATCGTCGTGATCGAGCACAACCTGGACGTCATCAAGACGGCCGACTGGCTCATCGACATGGGCCCCGAGGGCGGCGCGGGCGGCGGCACGGTGGTGGGCGAAGGCACGCCGGAAGACATCGCGGCCAACGAGGCGAGCCACACCGGGCGGTATCTCAAGCGGCTGCTGTAGGCGCCGAACGCCGTCGTTGCCGCTGGCGTTCCAGGCCTGGCTTCGCGCCGGATTTCTCGTCTCAGGGGCGAGCGCCAGGCCGGGAATAGCTGAGAAATATCAGGTCCCACAACGGAGACGTAACCCCGAAGTTTGTCTCCAGGCCTCTCAGATGATGCATCTCGTGGTTGCGCGCCACGCCTTCAAGAAGCCGGTACAGCTTGTGTTCCGGTCGATGAATCACGAAATGCATGAGAACGTACAAGAAATAGCCCAGCATGAATCCCGCGTAGAAGGATTGCAGCCCCATCCACCACGCCGGCAGCAGGAGCGCCGCATAGGCGATGCCCAGGTAGATACCGGATATTCCGATGTACGCCGCCGGATCTACATGGTGCGCCCAGTGATGCCTGCGGAAATGGCGATGAAACAGGAACCGGTGGGCGGCATACTCCAAAAACGACCAGATCAGGGCGCCGAGAAATATCTGGAGCAGTGACGGAGACGGCGACAGCCAAACCGCAATGCCGAACAGCATGGGAGCGACAATGAAGTCAATCTTGTACTCGAGAGGCGAGAGCTGCCATTTCGTTGATACGGCCATTATTTTTTGCAAGTCGAGTTAGCCTGCTGCCCGGGATATCTTCGGAGCAGGCGTGCTGCAAGCGTGCGCAACTTCGTCTCGGCGAGACATCAAGGCACGGCGACATGTTTCCCGCAAAAACTCGCAAGCGATCGACCGAGGTCGGCGACTTCGGACGGCTTGCGGAGAAACAAGATGGAGTTAGGTGCGTTCGCGCCCGATAGGCAAGTACGACTTTGCTCTTGACGCTGAGCGCGCGTGACAGTGGCGTTGCATTCCATTCCCTTTTTTGTGCGCAACCATCTTTGTGGTCGCATGCGCGTCTTGGAATTCTGGCGGCAGAAATCTCATTCGACCGCCCAATCGATCGATCAAAAATGAAAACCTGCCCCGTTGGTGATTTTTTCCTTCAGCGGCGCAAGAAGTTCGCGCGTCAAAATCCCTTCCCATGAGGACACTGACAACACGCGAACTCGCGCTGCTTCTTTTTCTCACCCTCGCTTGGGGGCTCAATTGGCCGGTAATGAAGCTCGGCGTGGCGGACTATCCGCCGCTGGCCTTCCGCGCGCTCTCGATCTGGCTCGGCGTGCCGGTGCTCGGCCTTGCACTGGTGGTCATGAAGGTGCCGTTTCGCGTGCCGCGCAGCGCGTGGCCCGAGCTGGTGTGGCTGGGCGCCACCAACATGTTCATCTGGCATGCCTGCATCATCCTCGCGGTGAAGGCGCTGTCGGGCGGGCGCACCGCCATCCTGGGCTACACGATGCCGGTGTTCTCCGCGATCATCGGCGCGGTGCTGTTCTCGGCCGTGCTCACGCGGCGCTCGTGGATCGGCGTGGGCGCGTGCGCCATCGGCGTCGGGCTGCTGCTCTGGCACGAACTCACCGACCTGGCGGGACGGCCCGGCTACGTGGCGCTCGCATTGGTGGCCGCCGCTACCTGGGCACTCGGCACGCAGCTGCTGCGGCACACGCGCATCGGTTTGCCGACGCTCACGCTCTCGTTCTGGATGACGGCCATGACCGCCGTCGTGATGACCGTGCTCACGCTGCTGTTCGAGCGCAGCCAGTGGCGCTGGCCGGGCCCGGTGACCTGGGCTTCGATCCTCTACAACGCGGTGCTGATCTTCGGCTTTGCGCATGCGGCCTGGTTCTACCTCGCGCGCGGCCTGCCGCCGGTGGCCTCGACGCTGAGCGTGATGTTCATCCCCGTGCTCGGTGTGTTCAGCGGCGCGGTATGGCTCGGCGAGGTGGTGCACTGGCAGGACTGGGTGGCGGTGGCGCTGATGATGGTCGCCATCGCCTCGGTGCTCTGGCCCTCGCGCAGCGCCGCGAAGGCCTGAAAGCGGCCAGGCCGCCCTCTGCGGCGGTAGGCTTGATCGCGCCAGCCATGACCTCCCACGTCATGGACCGCATGCACCCGCTCTGGGAAAGTACCTCCATCGATTGACAACCACCAGGAGAAAACACCATGACCGGCTTCAACATCCTTCCCCTCGCAGTCGCCCTGCTGATCGGCGTGGCCGCGCTCGGCTCCTGCCTCGGCATCGGGCTGGTCGGCCAGAAGTTCCTCGAGAGCACCGCGCGCCAGCCCGAACTCGTCGACACGCTGCAGACCAAGTTCTTCCTGGTGGCGGGCGTGACCGACGGCGCATTCATCATCGCGACCGGCATCGGCCTCTGGTTCGCCACCGCGAATCCCTTCGGCTGAGGCGAAGAAAGCCCGCGCAAGCGGGCCCCCCGCGCACCAGGAAGCGACACGGCGATTGGCACCATTCGTGCTAGTACCGTTGACACCGAATTGTTTATGGTTAAAGTATTTAGCTATCAACGGTTTGTTGTCCCGGGTGCTGCATGGCGCGGCGCCCGGGCCTCGTTCCACCCTTCCCTCTGCCCGGAGAATCCATGAGCCACCCGTCCCCGAAGTCGCCCGCGCTGCCGCGCACCCTGCTTTCGCTGCTGCTCTGCGGCGCGGCCCTCGGCGGTGCGGCGTCGGCCCTGGCCGCTCCCGTGAAGGTGGGGTTGGCGCTCGACATCTCGGGCCCGTTCGCGGCACTGGGCGCCGAGGCGCGCGACGGCTTTGCGCTCGGCATCAAGCAGTTGGGCGGCAAGCTCGGCGGGCAGGACGTGGAGTTCGTGCAGGCCGACATGGCCGGCAGCCCCGACCAGGCCAAGCAGCTGGTCGACCGCATGATCCAGCGCGACAAGATCGACATCTTCAGCGGCCCCATCGGCTCCAACGTGGCGCTCGCCGTGGGCCCGACGCTGTTCAACGCCAAGGTGCCGTACCTGTCGGCCAATGCCGGGCCGAGCCAGTTCGCCGGTGCCCAGTGCAATGCGTTCTTCTTCGGCACCGCCTACCAGAACGACCAGTTCCACGAGGCGGCCGGCAAGTTCGCGCAGGACCGCGGCTTCAAGAAGACCGTGCTGATCGCGCCGAACTATCCCGCCGGCAAGGACGCGCTGGGCGGCTTCAAGCGCCAGTTCAAGGGCCAGGTGGCGGACGAGCTCTACACCAAGCTCGGCCAGATCGACTACGCGGCCGAACTCGCGCAGCTGCGCGCGGCCAAGCCCGACTCGATCTACTTCTTCCTGCCCGGCGCCATGGGCATCAACTTCATCAAGCAGTTCGTGGGCGCGGGCCTGTCCAAGGACATCACGCTCGTGACCAGCGGCTTCTCGGCCGACGAGGACGTGATCGGCGCCGTGGGCGAGCCGATGCTCGGCCTGTTCAACACCTCGCATTGGGCGCACGACCTGGACAACGCGGCCAACAAGGCGTTCGTGGCCGCGTTCCGCAAGGAATACAACGGCCGCTATCCGTCGGTCTATGCGGCGCAGGCCTATGACGCGATCCTTGCGATGGACGCGGCGGTGAAGCAGGCCGGCGGCAATGCGCAGAACCGCGAAGCCGTGGTGGCCGCGCTGAAGAAGGCCAACTACGCCTCGACGCGAGGCAGCTTCAAGTATGCGAACAACCATTATCCCATCGAGAACTTCTACCTGCGCGTGATCGGCAAGGATGCGCAGGGCAAGGTCACCAACAAGCTGATCAACACGGTGCTGACCAGCTACGGCGATTCGTACGCCGACAAGTGTCCACTCAAGTGAGCGGCATCCTCGTTCTCGAGCAGCTGCTCAACGGCCTCGGCTACGGCCTGATGCTGTTCCTGCTGGCTGCGGGGCTCACGCTGGTGTTCGGCATCATGGACGTGTTGAACCTCGCGCATGGCTCGCTCTTCATGTCGGGCGCCTACGTGGCGGCCGAGGCGCACACGCGCACCGGCTCGTTCACCGCGGCCATCGTGATCGCGGTGGCCGTCACCGTGGTGGTCGCGCTGCTGCTCGAAGTGCTGCTGATGCGCCGCCTCTACACCCGCGACCATCTGGCGCAGGTGCTCGCCACCTTCGGCGTGATCCTGGTGGCGGACGACATCGTGACGATGGCCTGGGGCCCTTCGCCGGTCATGGCCCCGACGCCCGCGGCGCTCTCGGGCCCGGTGAACCTGATGGACGGCCTGCCTTACCCGGCCTACCGGCTGGTCATCCTGGTGGGCGGGCTGCTGGTGGCGCTCGCGCTGTACCTGCTGGTCAACCACACGCGCATCGGCATGCGGGTGCGTGCGGGCGCCTCCGACCGCCCCATGGCCGAGCTGATGGGCGTGCGCGTCGGCCGCATCTTCAACGGCGTGTTCCTGCTCGGCGCGGCGCTGGCCGCGCTGGCCGGCGCGCTCATGGGGCCCATCGTCGCGGTGCAGGTGGGCATGGGCGAAGCCATCCTGATCCCGGCGCTGGTGGTGCTGGTGATCGGCGGCATCGGTTCGGTGCGCGGCGCCTTCGTGGCCGCACTGCTGGTGGGCGTGGTCGACACCATCGGGCGCGCGTTCGTGCCGATGCTGCTGCGCGCCACGCTGCCGCCCGCCAACGCCGCCGACCTGGGGCCGCTGTTCGCCGAAGTCGCGATGTACGCGCTGATGGTGATCGTCCTGATCTTCCGGCCCTCCGGGCTGTTCTCGGCACGCGCATGAACTCTTCTTCCCCACGCTACATCGGCCTCGGGCTGCTCCTCCTGGTGCTTGCGGCGTTCCCGCTGGTCGCGCCGCTGTTCGGGCTCGAGTTCTACATCGGCTTCGTACGGCGCGTGCTCGTGGTGGCGCTGGCCGCGGCCAGCCTCAACTTCATCCTCGGCTTCGGCGGCATGGTGGCGCTCGGGCATGCGGGCTTCATCGGCATGGGCGCCTACACGGTGGTGGCGCTCAGCGACGCGGGCGTGACGTCGGCGTGGGTGCTGTGGCCGGCGGCCGTGCTGGTTGCCAGCGTGGTCGCGGCGCTGATCGGCATGGTGGCGCTGCGCACGCGCGGCGTGTACTTCATCATGACCACGCTGGCTTTCGCGCAGATGCTGTACTTCGTGGTGGTGTCGCTGCGGCGCTACGGCGGCGACGACGGCTACACGCTGACGGGCCGGCCCGTGTTGCTGCCCGGGCTCGACCTCGGCAACGAGTCGAACTTCTACTGGGTGGTGCTGGCGCTGGTGGCGCTCGCGCTCTGGTGGCTGCACCGCGCGACGCGATCGCGCTTCGGCCATGCGCTGATGGGCATCCGCGACAACGAGACGCGCATGCGCGCGCTCGGCTATCCGGTGTTCAAGCTGCAGCTCGTGGCCTTTGCCCTCGCGGGCGCCATCGCGGGGCTGGCCGGTGCGCTGCTCGCGGGCGGCAACGGTTTCGTGAGCCCTGCGACGATGCACTGGACGCAGTCGGCCACGCTGCTGGTGATGGTGGTCATCGGTGGGCTGGGGCGCAGCTGGGGCGGGCCTGTGGGCGCCGTCGTGTGGCTGGTGCTGGAAGAGACCTTGAAGCAGCACACCGAGCATTGGCACATGCCGCTGGGGTTGCTGCTGATTGCTGTTGCGTTGTGGGCGCCCAAGGGGCTCGCCGCCTTGTACAAGCGCCGCTTGCCTCTCACCCCGATCCTCTCCCCAGAGGGGCGAGGGAGTAAAGCATGAGCCTCTTCAGAATCGAAGGGTTGGTCAAGCGCTTCGGCGGCCTGCTCGCAACCGACCATGTGAACCTCACCGTGGAGCGCGGCGAAGTGCATGCGCTCATCGGACCGAACGGTGCGGGCAAGACCACGCTGGTGAACCTGATCACCGGGCTCCTCAAGGCCGATGCCGGGCGCATCCTGCTGGACGAGAAGGACATCACTGCCTTCAAGGACCACCAGCGCGTGGCGGCGGGCATGTCGCGCTGCTTCCAGGTGACGCGCGTATTCGCCAGGGAGACCGTGCACGACAACCTCATGCTCGCAGCGCAGGCCCATGCGGGCAGCAGCCTGCGCTTCATCTCGCCGCGCGCCGGGGAACACGGCCTGGTGGAGCGCGCCACCGCGCTGGCCGACCGCGTCGGCCTCGGCAGCGAACGCCACCGCATCGCGGGCACGCTGCCGCACGGCGCACAGCGCGCACTCGACGTGGCGCTGGCGCTCGCCGCCGAGCCCAAGCTGCTGCTGCTGGACGAGCCGATGGCCGGCATGGGGCCGGACGAATCGGCGCGCATGGTCGAGCTGATCGAATCGCTGCGCGAATCGATGGCCATCCTGCTGATCGAGCACGACATGGACGCGGTGTTCCGCCTGGCCGACCGGCTGACGGTGCTGGTGCAGGGCCGCGTGCTGATGAGCGGCACGGCGGACGAGGTGCGCGGCCACCCGGACGTGCAGGCGGTGTACCTCGGTACCGAAGCAGAAGGACACGCATGAGCACGACGACCACCATGAACTTGCTCGAAGCGGCATCCATCGAGGCCGGCTACGGCGCGAGCCAGGTGCTGTTCGGCATCGACCTTCGCATCGGCGCAGGTGAAGTGCTCGCGCTGCTCGGACGCAACGGCATGGGCAAGAGCACGCTGCTGAAGGTGCTCACCGGCACGCTGGCGCCGATGCGCGGCAGCGTGCATTTCGGCGGCGTTGCCATCGGCGGACACAAGCCCGACGCCATCGCGCGGCGCGGCGTGGCCATCGTGCCCGAGGGGCGGCACGTGTTCCCGAATCTCAGCGTCGACGAGCACCTGCGCGCCTTCGCACGCCCTCGCCCCGGCAGCGCGCCGCGCTGGACGGTCGAGGCGCTCTACGGCCTCTTCCCGCGCCTCGCGGAACGCAAGGCCAATGCAGGCAACCAGCTCTCGGGCGGCGAGCAGCAGATGCTGGCCATTGCGCGCGCGCTCTCGACGCATCCGCGCCTCCTGATCCTCGACGAGGCCACCGAGGGCCTGGCCCCGGTGATCCGCGAGGAGATCTGGCATTGCATCGCCACGCTCAAGTCGGAAGGCGAGGCGATCCTGGTGGTCGACAAGTACGTGCAGCGCCTGCTGCCGCTGGCCGACCGCCATGTGATCCTCGAACGCGGACGCGCCGTGTGGCAGGGCGACTCGGCCGCGCTCGATGCGGATCGCTCGCTATGGACGCGCTACCTGGGCGTGTGAACGGCCGCCCACTCAGACCGAGCGCGTGATGCCGCCGTCCACGCGCAGGTTCTGGCCCGTGATGTAGCCCGCGCCTTCCGAGGCGAGAAAGCCGATCACCGCCGCGATCTCGCTGCTCTTGCCGTAGCGCCCCATGGGAATGCGCGAACGGAACTCGGGCTTCTCGGGCAGGCTGTCGATGAAGCCCGGCAGCACGTTGTTCATGCGCACGTTCTCGGCGGCGTACTTGTCGGCAAAGAGCTTGGTGAAGGCCGCCAGGCCGGCGCGGAACACGCCCGAGGTCGGAAACACCGGGTCGGGCTCGAAGGCCGCGAAAGTCGAGATGTTGATGATGGTGCCACCACCCTGCTTCACCATCAGCGGTGCCACCAGGCGGCTCGGACGCACGGCGCTCAGCAGGTACACGTCCATGCCGCGGTGCCAGTCTTCGTCAGTGATGTCGAGAATGGGCGCGCGGGGCCCGTGGCCCGCGCTGTTGACCAGCACGTCGACGCGGCCCCATTCGGCCACGACCTTGTCGACCAGCCGCTGCAGGTCGTCGTTCGACTGGTTGGAGCCGGTCACGCCAATGCCGCCGAGTTCAGAGGCCAGTGCCTCGCCTTTGCCCGACGAGGAAAGGATGGCGACGCGAAAGCCGTCGTCCGCAAGCTTGCGGGCCGCAGCGGCGCCCATGCCGCTGCCACCGGCGGTGACGATGGCTACTTTTTTTTGTGCTTCGGAGGGCATGCTGGGTCCTTGGTTCGTTTGATGCGAGAGCCACATTTAGCCAAGGATTCGGGGCGTGTGCACAGGCCACCGGGTACTCCCCTCCGCGAATGTCCCCCGTCGGCGGGAGCGCGCCCTGAATAGACAGGCCAACCTCAAACCGCAGGCAAGGTAGCCTGCATCGAAGCCCGCTGGTTGAACCCTTCGAACCACTTCGCAGTATTCGGCGCCTCGCCGCGCCAGTCGACCGACGGAAAGCGGAAGTCCATGTACCCCAGCGCACAGCCGAAGGCGATGGTGCCGATGTCGACACGGCTGCCGAACGAAGTCGACGCCGTTTCGAGCCATTCGAGCCCGCTACGCACCTTGGCGAGTTGCCCCTCGGTCCACTCGCTCCAGCGCAGCGCCTCCGGGCGCAGCATCGTTTCATAGCGCGCGAGCAGCGCGGCGGCCGTCATGCCGTCGGCCAATGAGAGTTCCGTCAGCCGCGCCCAGCGCTCGGTGCCTCCGGCCGGGAACAGCGCGCCCGACTGCATGGCATTGAGGTATTCGCAGATCACGCGGCTGTCGAACAACACCTGCCCGTCGTCGCACACGAAGGTCGGCACCTGGCCGAGCGGGTTCTCCGCAAGGATGGTGGCGTCGCGCTTCACCGGGCTCGCGGCGCTCGGCAGTTTCTCGATGCGGTCGGCAATGCCGAGTTCGTGCGCCACGACCATGCATTTGCGCACGAAGGGGGACGCCGGTGAATGGAAGATCTTCATGACGATGCAGGTCCTTGAATAGGTTTTTTTTCAGCGCTTCACGCGCAGCATGCCCTCTTGCGCCGTCGAGGCCACCAGGCGTCCGTCGCGCGTGAACAGGCTGCCGCGGCACAGGCCGCGCGCGCCGCTGGCGCTCGGCGAGTCGAGCACGTAGAGCAGCCAGTCGTCCATGCGGAAATCGCGGTGGAACCACATCGCGTGGTCGAGGCTCGCGGGGCGCACCTGGCCGCTCATGAAGCTCAGCCCGTGCGGCAGCATCGCGGCGCGCAGCAGGCCGTGGTCGGAAGCGTAGGCCAGCAGTGCCCGATGCACCACCGGGTCGTCGGGCAGCGGCGCGATCGCGCGCATCCAGATCGCGCTTTCGGACGGGCGCACCTCCGGCGTCAGCAGGTCGTCGGCTTCGACGCGGCGGTATTCGATGCCGTGCGGCTCCAGGCCCTTGATGCGCCAGCGCTCGGGCAGGCGTTCACCGAGCGCCAGGCGCTGGTCGAGTTCGCTCGCGAGGCCCTCGGGACCATCGACGGTAGGCATGGCGGACTGGTGCTCGACGCCGTCGTCCACGGTCTGGAACGAGGCCGACATCTCGAAGATGATGCGCTCCTGCTGGCGCGCCACCACGTGCCGCGTGGTGAAGCTGCGCCCGTCGCGCACGCGGTCCACGCTGTATTCGATCGGTGCGTGCTCGCCCGGCAGCAGGAAGTAGGCGTGCATCGAATGCACCGGCCGGTCGGCGCCGACCGTGAGGCTCGCGGCCGCGAGCGACTGGCCGAGCACCTGGCCGCCGAACACGGCGGGCGTGCCGATGTCCTCGCTCTGGGCCAGGAACCTGTCGCCCCCGAGCGGCTCGAGCTGCATGAGTGCGACGAGTTCGTCGACGAGGCGGGCGGCGGTGGCGGGATCGGTGGTCATCGGAAATGGCGGTCGGGTGTCGGCAGGAAGAATCAACCCTCCACCATAGCAAAGCCCGGGCCCAGGGGCTGTCGCGGGCCGGTCAACCGCCGCCCCCGGAAGGCTCAGCGATCGAGATCGGCGCCGTCGGCGGCCAGCTTCTCTTGCAGCGCCGGCACATCGACGTCCGCGAACCGCGACCCATCGCCCAGCGAAGCCGCCGCCGTGCCTGCGGCCTGCCCCATGACAAAGCAGCCGCCGCTCGCGCGCGCGGCCGACTGGCCTTCGTGCGTCATGGCGGCGCAGCGCCCGGCCACCAGCAGGTTGTCGATCGTGCGCGGCACCAGCATGCGCCAGGGCAGCTGGTTGTAGGTGCGCTCGTCGTCACGCGGAAAAGCCCATTCGATACGGCCGTCGGCATGCATTTCCATCGGCCAGGCGTTGATGCCGATGCTGTCGTCGAAGCTCGCCGACGAGAGGATGTCCTCGCCCGTGAGCGCATAGAGGCCCTCGATGCGGCGGGTTTCGCGGATGCCCACCTGCGGCGCGATCTCGACGATGGCCGAGTGCGCGAAGCCCGGCACCTCGGCCTTCATGAACCTGAAGTATTCGGCGATCTGGCGCCGGCCTTCGAGCTCGCCTTCGGTGAGTTCGCGCGCATCGATGCCGTTCATCGCGCGGCCCGCGGCATTACGGATCTGTGTGACGTTGGCGCGCCATTCGCGCGGATCGATGTTGGGCCGCAGGATCGCGCCTTCGCGCGGAAACGCGTAGGTGCCGGGCTTTTGCGCCTGGACACGCTCCATCAGGTCGTTGATGGCCTTGAACTCGCCCACGGCCGCGAGCGCCGCCGGTGCATCGACCTGTCCGACGCGGAACATGGTGGTCGGGAACAGGCCGCTGCCATGGCCGTCGCCCACCTCGAAGGGCACGCCCGCAAAGGCGGCCACGTCGGCATCGCCGCTGGCATCGACGAAGGCGTTGGCGCGGATCGCCTGCCGGCCCGACTTGGTCTCGACCACCAGCGCCGCGATGCGCTCGCCATCGCGGATCACCGCGGCGGCCCAGGCATGGAACAACAGGTGCACGCCGGCATCGAGCAGCAAGCGGTCGGCCGCGATCTTGTAGGCCGAGGTGTCGTAGGAGCGCACGCGGATGCGGCCCTGCATGCCGTCCTGCGGCTTGTTGAGGCCGCCCAGGGCGTCGATGCGCGCAAGCAGGTCGTCGGCCACGCCGCGCACCAGCAGCGTCATCTCGCCGTTGCGCTTGCCGTACAGGCCTGCGAAGTTGGTCACGCCGCCCGCCGTGCCCATGCCGCCGAGGAAGCCGTAGCGCTCCACCAGCAGCGTGCGCGCGCCGTGGCGCGCGGCGCTCACGGCGGCGGCAATGCCCGCCGGGCCGCCGCCGACCACCACGACGTCGTATTCGCCGAACACCGGCAGCTCGCGCGCCGGCTCGGAGAGGGTCTCGTTGTGCTGACGGGTGGTGGCCATCACTGGATCTTGATGCCGCGGGCCGAGATGATGCGGGTCATGATCGCGGCTTCTTCCTTGACGCGCAGGCGCATGCCGTCGGGCGAGGTGCCCACCGCCTGCCAGCCCTGCTCGAACAGCTTCTGGCGCACTTCGGGCTGCTTCATGATGACTTCGAGCTCGCGGCTGATGCGCGCCTGCGCGGTCTTCGAGAGGTTGGCCGGGCCGAGCAGCGCCACCCACACTTCGAGCGAGAAATCGCGCACGCCGGCATCGGCCAGCGGCGGCAGCTCGGGCACCAGCGCGCTGCGGCCACCCGTGAGCCCGATGGCCTTGAGCTTGCCGGCACGCACCTGCGGCATCGCCACGCCGGGGGGGATCAATGCCATCTGCACCTGGTCGCCCAGCATCGCGGTCACGACCTGCGGATTGCCCTGGTAGGGCACGTGCTCGGGACTGAAGCCGGTCACGCGGCTCTTGAGAAGCTCCATGCCCAGGTGGCCGACCGATCCGACGCCGACCGAGCCGTAGTTCCACTTGTCGCCGCCCTTGCGCGCCGCATCGAAGAAGCCGGCGCCCGAAGGCAGGTTGTTCTGCGCCACAAGCACCAGCGGAGCGGTGGCAATCAGCGAGAGGTAGGTGAAGTCCTTTGCCGGGTCATAGGGCAGGCGCGGATACAGCATCTTCGACGAGGTGAGATTGCCGTTGATCACGATGCCCAACGTATGGTCGTCGGTGGCCTTGGCGACCATATCGGCCGCGATGTTGCCCGAGGCGCCGGGCTTGTTGTCGACCACCACCGGCTGGCCGAGCGCCTTGGACAGCGGCTCGGCGAGGGTGCGGGCCGCGATGTCGGGCGTGGAGCCGCCCGGAAAACCCACGAGCAGGCGGATCGGCCTGGTCGGCCAGGCGTCGGTCTGCGCCTGGGCCGCGAGCGGAAGCGCGGCGGCGGCTGCCAGGCCGCAGGCGATCAGGAGGGCTCTCTTGGTTGCGTGCATGGAGATGAAAAACGAAATGTGAAAAAACGTAATGGTACCGACCGCAGCTGCTATTCGAGGCTGATGTTGCCGCGGCGCACCAGTTCGCCGTACACCTTGGACTTGGCCTCGGCATTGCGCTCGATCTCCTCGGGCGACCAGGCCAGCGGCTCGAACGCGAAGGTGTCGAAGCGGGCGCGGATCTCGGGATCGGCAATGACCTTGGCCACGTCGGCGTTGATCTTGGCCTTGACCGCCGCCGGCACGCCCTTGGGCGCGAGCAGCGAGACGAAGGAGTTCACCTCGAGGGACGCCGGGCCGCCGGCTTCGGCCATGGTCGGCACGTCGGGCAGCTGCGGAATGCGCTTGGGCGCGGCAATGGCCAGGTAGCGCAGCTTGCCGGCCTTGTAGATGCCCTGGCTCGACGGGATGCTGGCAAAGCTCCAGGGCACGTCGCCCGTGCCCACGTTGGAGAACAGCTGCGACACCTCGCGGTACGGCGCATGCCGCATGCGGATGCCCGTGAGCGCCTCGAGCTGCTGCGCGCCCAGGTGGCCCGGGCTGCCCACGCCCCAGGAGCCGTAGACGATGGCTTCGGGGTTCGCCTTGGCGTCGGCGATCAGGTCGCCCATGGTCTTCCACTTCGACTCGCTCGACACGGCCACGAAGAACGGCGTGCGGAACAGCGAGGCCACGGGGTCGAAGTGCTGCAGCGTCACGAAGTTGCGCGACTTGTACAGGTGCGGCAGCGCGGCGATGTGCTCGCTGTCGAGTTGCAGCAGCGTGTAGCCGTCGGGTGCGGCGCGGCGCGCCTGGTCGATGGCGATGAAGCCGCCGCCGCCGGGCTTGTTGTCGATCACCACGCGCTGGTTCCACAGGCGAGAGAGCTTGTCGGACACCAGCCGCAGCACCGCGTCGGGCCCGCTGCCGGCGGCAAAAGGCGTGACCAGCGTCACGGGCTTGCTGGGAAAGTCGCTGGCCTGCGCCAGCGCGCCGGTGCTGGCCGACAAGGCGACGAGCCCCGTCCACAGTGCGCGCGAGATGTTGTTGTACATGGTGCCTTGTCTCCTGAGCCTGCGGCCTCGAATGGTGATGATGGAAGAAATCGTTCAGCGTTCGGTTCAGTGCGCCGGCATCGCGGCGACCGGGCCGCCCCGCCGCGCATCGTCCAGGCAATGCTCGGGCCGCCAGGCGTAGAGCCATTCGACCGCATCGTAGAACCGTTCGGGCGTGCGGCCCACCCAGAGGCTGTTGCGCACCAGCCGCTCCACGCCCTTGGTGTGATAGAGCCGCCCCATTTCGCGCACCGACAGCACCACGCGGGCGGTGCGCGGAATGCGCGCGGCCTCGTAGAGCTTGAACGCGGCCGGCATGTCGAAGTCGCAGGCCCGCACCGCGGCGCCCAGCGTCACTGCATCCTCGAGCGCCATGCAGGCGCCCTGCGCAAGGTACTGCATCATGGGATGCGCGGCGTCGCCCAGGAGCGTGGCCGGCCCGTCGCTCCAGCGCTCCACCGGATCGCGGTCGGCCGTGCTCCAGCGGCGCCACGACGTCGGGCGCTCGAGCAACTGGCGCGGGCGCGCATGCACGCCCTCGAAGTACGACATCACTTCTTCCTTGCTGCCTTCGGACACGCCCCACTCTTCCTTGCCGCGGCTGTGGAAGGTGACGACGAGGTTGTATTGCTCGCCATGGCGCAGCGGATAGTGCACCAGGTGGCAGTTTGGGCCGGCCCACACCACGGGCGCGTTCCAGCGCAGGTCGGCCGGCATGTCGGCCACCGGCACCACGGCGCGGTACACCACGTGGCCCGAGACACGCGCCTCGTCGCCGACGAGCCGCGCGCGCACCACCGACTTGACGCCGTCGCAGCCCACGATGGCGTCGGCCTCGAAGCGCCGGCCGTCGCGCGTGATGGCGACCACGCCGCGTGCGCCGCCCGCGCCGGTGTCGATGGACTCGACCTGCGCCGAGGTGTGGAAGCGGATCAGCGGATGCTGTTTCACCGCGTCGTGGATGGCGCCGTGCAGGTCGGCGCGGTGGCTCACCGCGTAGGGGTTCTCGAAGCGTGCGCGAAAGGCCTCGCCCACGGGCACCGAAGCCACCTCGCCGCAGTCGACTGCGTCCATCATCACGAGCCGGTCGGTGAAGACCGCATTGCGGCGCACCGCTTCGCCCACGCCGAGCGCGTCCAGAGCCGCGAAGGCGTTGGGACCGAGCTGCAGGCCGGCGCCGATCTCGCCGATGGTGGCGCTCTGCTCGAGCAGGTCGATGGAGACGCCGAGGCGCGCGAGCGCCAGCGCAGCGGCCATGCCGCCGATGCCGCCGCCCACGAGCAGCACGGTGGGAGGATTCTTCGGGGACGATGTGCTCATTGCGGGACCTCGGCGCGGCGGCTCATCCGTCGATTCGAACGGAAAGCGAAGGAAGCTTGTCGATGCTCACCTTGATCGTCTGTCCGGGCTTCACCGCGCCCACGCCTTCGGGCGTGCCGGTGAAGATCAGGTCGCCCGGCTGCAGCGTGAAGAGCGTCGAGAGATTGGCGATCACTTCGTTGACGGACCAGATCAGGTGCGTGATGTCGCTGTTCTGGCGCACCTGGCCGTCGACCTCGAGCGTGATGGCGCCCGCATTGATCTCGCCCACGTCGGCCAGCGTGCGCAGCGGCGCGATGGGCGCCGAGAAGTCGAAGGCCTTGCCGATTTCCCAGGGGCGGCCGGCTTCGCGCATCTTCATCTGCAGGTCGCGGCGGGTCATGTCCAGCCCCACGCCGTAGCTGTGGATGTGGCCCGCCGCCTGGTCCACCGCGATGTCCTTGCCGCCCTTGCCGATGGCCACCACGAGCTCGGCTTCGTAGTGGTAGTTGCTGGTGAGCGGCGGGTACGGGATCGCGCCGGTTCCGCCTTCGGCCACGGGCACCACCGAGGCATCGTCGTTCGGCTTGCAGAAGAAGAACGGCGGCTCGCGGTCGGGATCGAACCCCATCTCACGCGCATGCGCCGCGTAGTTGCGCCCCACGCAGTAGACGCGGCGCACCGGGAACAGGTCGCCCGAACCCACGATGGGCAGGCCGACGATGGAAGGAGGCGTGAAGGCAAAGGACATGAGGGCTCCTGCCGCGCGCGGCGGCTCAGGGTCAGGACAGAAAAGAGAACGAGAAAATGAAGCGGCGGCGCTCAGGCGTCTTCGAGGAAGGATTCGCGCAGGATGCCCATGGCCTGCTGCACGGGACGGTCGGAGAAGCTGAAGAGAACCACGTCTTCACCGGGCGCCGACAGGCAGAGCGGCGCCCACGAAGGCACGACGAAGGTGTCGCGCGGCCCGAACTCGAATCGCTGGCCCGCGATGTCCGCGGTGCCGCGGCCTTCGACCACGCTGTAGACGGTGCCGTCGGTGGCGCGGTGCGTCTTGCCCGCGAACCCCTTGGGCAGCAGCTGCAGCTGGGTGCCGATGGTGGGCATCGGGGCGCCGCCGGTCAGCGGGTTGATGTAGCGCAGCTTGTGGCCGAGCCAGGCATCGGGCGCCTCCTGCTTCTGCAGCAGGGCCAGCGCTTCGCGGCTGCGGGCGTAGGGGTAGTTGAAGATCGGCGAGGTGGGCGACACGTGGTCGTGGCGCACCGGCACCATGTTGTGGCCGAAGCGCGCCAGGCTGTTGCCTTCGGGGCGCGCCACGTGCTGCACCTTGGCGTCGTCGTTCTCGGCAAAGCCGGCATCGAAGAAGCGCAGCATCGGAATGTCGAGCCCGTCGAGCCAGACCACCGGCTCGCTCACGCCGCCGATGCCTTCGTTGCCGTGGTCGTGCCAGGCCCATGATGGCGTGATGATGAAGTCGCCGGGGTACATGGTGGTGCGCTCGCCGCCCACGGTGGTGTAGGCGCCCTTGCCATCGACGATGAAGCGCAGCGCCGACTGCACGTGGCGGTGCGAGGGCGCGACCTCGCCCGGCATGATGAGTTGCAGGCCGGCGTAGATCGACTGCGTGATCGACGAGTTGCCAGGCAGCGCGGGGTTCTCGAGCACGAGCACGCGGCGCACCGCTTCCTCGGCCGTGATGAGGTGTGCCGACTCCATCAGCAGCGGGCGGATCTCGTCGTAGCGCCAGAGCGCCGGCACGCAGGGCGTGGCGGGTTCGCGCGGCACCAGCGCATGCAGCGACTCCCACAGGGGCGTGAGGTGGAGCGGACGAATGCGCTCGTAATAGCCGCGGCGCTCCGCAGCATTGGCGGGGGCGGCAGGCTTCTGGGCGGTGGGATTCATGGGGCAGCGGCTCCGGCCGTCGTGCGGCGGTTGTCTCCGGAAAACGGCGATCATCCTTCCGTACTACTATTGGCGCAATGGGTCCGCTTCAATAGAGGCAATCTCGTTTCTCGATAATGGTGGCGGCACAAGGAGTCGATTCATGGCCCAGCTCGATCTGGAATGGCTGCTGGTCTTCGATGAGGTCTACAAGACATCCAACGTGTCGAGTGCGGCCGAGCGGCTCGGCGTCTCGCAGTCGGCGGCCAGCACCGCGCTGGCGCGGCTGCGCACGCATTTCGGCGACAAGCTGTTCGTGCGCACCTCGCGCGGCATGGAGCCCACGCCCTATGCGCGGCAGATCCAGCCGCTGGTGCTGGACATACTCGACCGGCTGAACCGCGCCAAGGGCGGGCGCGCGAGCTTCGACCCCGCCACCGCGGCGCGCAGCTTTCGCATCTGCATGACCGACATCAGCGAGGTGGTGCTGCTGCCCGCGCTGCTCGACCACCTGCGGCACGCGGCGCCGGGCGTGCGCATCGAGACCGAGATCATCTCGACCGAGAGCGGGCGCCGACTCGAGGACGGCGCGGTCGACCTGGCCGTGGGGTTCATGCCGCAGCTGGACGCGGGCTTCTACCAGCAGACGCTCTTCATGCAGAACTTCGTCTGCCTCGCGGCGCGCAACCATCCGCGCATCGGCGAACGGCTCACGCGCAAGCGCTTCGAGGCCGAGGCGCATGCGGTGGTGGCGTCTTCGGGCACGGGCCATGCCATCGTCGACAAGACCATCGCCCGGCTCGGGCTGAGGCGCGATGTGGTGGCCAGCCTGTCGAGCTTCCTCAGCGTGGCGCGCATCGTGGCGCACACGGAACTGATCGTGATCGTGCCCGGCATCCTCGGCAAGGTGCTGGCCACGCAGGAGCCCGTCAAGATGCTGGAGCCGCCCTTCGAGCTGCCGGCCTATGCCGTCAAGCAGCATTGGCACGAGCGCTTTCATGCCGACGCCGGCAATGCCTGGCTCCGGCGCACGCTGGCGGAGCTGTTCGGCGGGAGCTGAGCGTGCGTGCCGCACCGACCGGCGGCGCGCGGGCTGGGCGCCGGGCGCTCGCATAATCGGGGTTTTCACCCATCAGCCCACGAAAAAGGCGGCGCATGTCCTCCATCACCCTCCGTTTCCTGGCAGAGCCCAGCACCGTCAACTTCGGCGGAAAGGTCCATGGCGGCACCGTCATGAAGTGGATCGACGAGGCCGGCTACGCCTGCGCGACCAGTTGGGCCAAGCGCTATTGCGTGACGGCGTTCATCGGCAGCATCCGCTTTCACCACCCGATCATGATCGGCGACCTGGTCGAGGTGGAGGCCCGCCTGGCCTATACCGGCACCACCAGCATGAACATCTCGGTCGAGGTGCGCAGCGGCGACATGAAGGGCGGCACGATGGACAAGACCACCGAATGCCTGATCGTCTTCGTCTCGGTCGATTCGCATGGCCGCCCGCTGCCGGTGCAGCCCTTCGTGCCCGGCACGCCGGGCGAAATGGCGCTGGCCGAGCGGGCGAAAACGCATCTCGAAGCCAGCCGGGCCGCGGGCAAATAGCCTCGCCCCCGGTGCCGCGAAACAGCCGTCCGTAGACGCCAAGCTCTAACTGGGAAGCGGCCGAGCGGCTAGAGTAGCCCGATTGTTTTTTCAGGAACACGGCATGGCTACCCAGGACGACGAACAAGGCAACAAGGGCGCGGACCGCATCAAGGATTCCGCGCAGCAGATCTGGCTGGCGGGGCTCGGCGCCTTTGCCAAGATGCAGCAGGAAGGCAGCAAGGCCTTCGAGGCGCTGGTGAAGGACGGCGCCGGCATGCAGAAGAAGACCCAGGCCGCCGCCGAAGAAACGCTGGCCCAGGCACAAACGCGCATGGCCGGCTTCGCGAGCGAATTCGGCACCAAGGCCGCGGGCCAATGGGGCAAGCTCGAGAACATCTTCGAGGAACGCGTGGCGCGCGCGCTCGAGAAGCTCGGCATGCCTTCGGCCGCCGACCACGCCGCGCTGCAGGCGCGCGTGTCGGCGCTCGAGGCCGAACTGCAGCGCATGCAGGGCAAGCCCGCCGCCGCGCCCGCACGCAGCGCGAGCCGCAAGACAGCCGGACGCAGCGCAACGCCGGCCGCGGCAGCCGCCAAGAAAACCGTTCGGCGCGGCCCCAAGTCGGCCTGACCCCGCCGCAGCCTGCTTTTTGCGGCAGTGCACAACACGTGCCGCCGCAAAAGTTGGCCCTGCCCGGTATGTGGTGCAGTGCACATACGCTAGAGTGTCCCCAAGAAGATAAAGAACGGGGACTGACATGGCCAAGAAGGCGCCACGCCGAACAGCGCAACGCATCCTCGAAGCCGCACTGGAGCTGTTCAACCGCTTCGGGGAGCCGAACGTCTCCACCACGCTGGTGGCAGGCGAGCTCAACATCAGTCCCGGCAACCTCTACTACCACTACCCCGCCAAGGAAGAGCTGATCAACAAGCTCTACGAAGGCTACGAGGCCGAGCTCAACGAGCTCCTGCATGCCAGCGAGGGCGTGCACGACGTGGAAGACGCGTGGTTCTTCATGCACAGCCTGTTCGAGCTGATCTGGCGCTACCGCTTTCTCTACCGCGACCTGAACGACCTGCTGAGCAAGAACCGGCACCTGGAGACGCAGTTCCAGCTCGTGCTCAAGAACAAGGCGCGCGCCATCCGCGTGCTCATCGCGGGGCTGAGCCGGGCCGGGCATCTCGAGATCGATGCCCACGAGGTCGACACGCTGGCCCAGAGCATGGTGGTGGTGCTGACCTACTGGCTCAGCTATGAATACGTGCGCAACCCGCGCGAGGCGCTGGAACCCGCCCACGCCCAGGGCGCGCTGCTGCGCGGCGGCCAGCACACGCTGCACCTGCTCGCGCCCTACCTCGGACCTGCGCAGCGGCGGCATTTGCTGACACTCAGCCACGCCTACAGCGGCGATGATTCTGCAAGTGCGCCGTCATCGGCTGCGCCCGTCGACCTGGCAGCCCAGTCCTAGACCATGCCCCATCCAGACTTCAAGCCGCTCTCGCTGATGTCCGCCAGCCCGGTCGCCGCCGCAGGGGATCCCTGGACGCCGCTGCCCTATGCCGACGTGCCGCGCTACGACGCGCGCAGCGTGCTGCCTCATTGGCCCCGGCTGCACGCCGGCCACCCGGTGACGCCGCCGGACGAGGGCCACCCGCTGGCCGAGGGCTGGGCGCGCTATCACAACGGCGAATTCGAGCGTGCGGCCACCATCGGGCTCCTGCACGGCGCGCAGGGCCTGGTGCTGGCCAACCAGGCCACCGCCATCTATGCCAACTACCTGGAGCCGCGCGAATCGATGCGGCTTTCGATGTTCCGCCAGGTCATCGAGCGTGCCGGGGCCCAGGCCGCCGCCGAGCCCGACAACTGCCATGCGCTGTACTGGCAGGCCTACGCGCTGGGCCGCTACAGCCAGGGCATCAGCGTGGCGCGCGCACTGGCGCAGGGCCTCGGCAGCAAGCTCAAGGGCGCGCTCGAACGCGTGATCGAACTGCAGCCCAACCATGCCGACGCGCACATCGCGCTGGCCGCCTTCCATGCCGAGGTGATCGACAAGGTGGGCGCGCTGGTCGGCCGCATGACCTACGGTGTGCGCGCCGAAACCTCGGTCGAGCTGTTCGAGCGCGGGCTCGAGCTGCACCCCCACGCGCCCGGCGCGCTGATGGAATACGGCCGCGCGCTGCTCATGCTGCACGGCGACGCGCGCATGGGCGAGGCCACGCGGCTGTATGAAAAAGCCGCCTCGATGCAGCCGGCGGACGCGAAGGAACGGCTCGACGTGGAACTGGCGCGCGCAGGGTTGTCGGACTGATTCGGGTGGCGTCACAACGCCCTGAAGGTCGCGTACAGGAGTGCGATGGCGGCGACGATGGAACTCACGGCGCCCACCATGTTGCCGGCGTACACCCACTTTCCGAGGCCGGAGCCGCTGGCGTCGAGCCCGCGCTGTCCGGTGATGGCGGCCAATGGCGTGGCAACGCAGAAACCGTAGGCCGAGACGATCAGCGCCACCGCGATGACCCACTGCACCAGCAGGGAGGTGGCCAGGGCGGGAAGCAGCGCTGCCACCGAGAGCATCAGCACGGCACCGATCGGCAGGCTCAGATGCGCCACGCGCCATGAATTGACGACATGGGCGGCATCGCCGCGCTTGATGGCCCGCGCGTACGGGGCGCCAAGCAGCAGGCCGAACAGCAGGACGATGGCGCCGTGAAAGGCGAGGTGGCGAGACGAAGGGTCCATGCGGATGCGATCGGAGGTGAAAAGCCGGCCATGGTACGTGCGCCCGCCCGACGTCCTGTCTTCAGGCCCGGCATAAGCCATAAGATCGACGGCTTTTCTTCCTCTTGCCGCCATGTCCGACCTCAATGCCCGATTCGAAACCGCCCAGGCCAACTCCAAGCTGCTGGCCGAGCGCCCCGACAACCCGACGCTTCTGAAGATCTATGGCCTCTTCAAGCAGGCGACCGAAGGCGACAACACCGCCAAGAAGCCGAGCTTCAGCGACATCGTCGCGCGCGCCAAGTGGGACGCCTGGACCGCGCAGAAGGGCCTCGGCGCCGACGAGGCCAAGCAGAAGTACATCGACCTGATCGAATCGCTGCGCGCCTGACCCCGCCCATCCGGTCTGTCAGCCGACGATGCCGCGCTCACGCAGCGCGGCGATCTGCCCGGCGTCGAGGCCGATCTCCTTCAACACGGCATCGGTGTCCGCCCCGAGCGCCGGCGCGTTGCGCCGGTGGCTGGCCGGCGTGAGCGACAGCTTGGGCACGAAGCCGGGCACCGCGAGCGCGCTGCCGTCGGCCATGCGCACCTGCTGCAGCATGCCGCGCGCCGCGTAGTGCGGGTCGGCGGCAATGTCGGCGACGGTGTAGATGCGGCCGGCCGGTACCTGGGCGGCGTCGAGGGCGGCGAGCACCTCGTCCACCGTAAGCCGGGCGGTCCAGTCGCCGATCGCCGCATCGAGCATCCCGACCTGCGCCACCCTGCCCGTGTTGCCGGCCAGCGCCGGGTCAGCGGCCAGGTCGGGCCGGCCGATGCATGCCATGAGCCGGCGAAAGATGCTGTCGCCATTGCCCGCCACGATGGCATAGCCGCCGTCGGCGCAGCGGTAGGCGTTGGTGGGCGCGATGCCGGGCAGCGCGCTGCCCGCGGCCTCGCGCACCGCGCCGAACGCGCTGTACTCGGGCAGCAGGCTTTCCATGCAGTTGAAGACGGCCTCGTAGAGCGCCACGTCCACGACTTGCCCCCTGCCCTTCGGACAGCCGGGCCCCACTGTTGCGTGGCGGTGCTGCATCGCCATCAGCACGCCGATCACGCCGTGCAGCGACGCCAGCGTGTCGCCGATGGACACGCCCACCCGCACCGGCACGCGGCCGGGCTCGCCCGTGAGGTGGCGCAGGCCGCCCATGGCCTCGGCCACCACGCCGAATCCCGGGCGGTCGCGGTAGGGCCCGGTCTGGCCATAGCCGCTGATGCGCAGCATCACGAGCGAGGGGTTGGCGGCCAGCAGTTCGTCGGGACCGAGGCCCCATCCCTCCATGGCGCCGGGGCGGAAGTTCTCGACCAGCACGTCGGCCTCGGCCGCCAGCTGCCGCACGATGGCCTGCGCATCGGGCTGGCGCAGGTCGAGCGCGAGCGAGCGCTTGTTGCGCGACTGCACCTGCCACCAGACCGAGGTGCCGTCCTTGAGCAGGCGCCAGGTGCGCAGCGGATCGCCCGCGCCGGGCGGCTCGATCTTGATCACCTCGGCGCCGAAGTCGGCCAGCGTGCGCGCCGCAAACGGCCCCGCGATCAGTTGCCCGAGCTCCACGACCTTGAGGCCTGCGAGCGGGCCCGCGGCAGGCGGCGCGGCGGGCAAGGAAGAGGTGTTCGTCATGGCGCGAGAGTGTGCCGCACGGCGGCCCCGCGCATCGCCCGGCGACGGCGCTCAGGCGAAGCGCGTGCCGCCCTTGGGCGACTGGAGCAGCGCATCGAGGTTGCGCGAGATCTTCTGCTCGATCTGCTCGCTGAAGCTGCTGAACAGGAAGCCCAGCGTGGCCTCGAGCTTGAAGCTGTGCGCCGTGACCTCGAAGGTGCCGTCGATGCCGGCGCGGCTGAACTGCGCGAGGTCGCGGTCCTTGCCTTCGGTGTAGGTGCATTCCAGGCCGTAGTCCTGCTCCACCTGCTGGATCCACTGGCGTGCGACCTCCCGGGCGCTGGCAATGCCCAGGGCGTGGTTTCGTTCGATGAGGATGTCAGGCACCGTGTTCTCCCTTGTGGCCTTGGCTGGAATTGGTCTGCTGGATGCCGGTGGCGGCCTGCAATGCGTGGCGCCGCTCGTCCGTCGTCGGCAAGGCGGCAATGCGGCGGACTTCCTTGTAGAAGCGCGGCCAGTTGCTGCTCTCGCGTTCGAACAGCGCCTCGAAGGCCGGGACCAGGTCGTCGTAGGCCCCCTGGGCGCCGAAGGCCGCATTGTTCGCGCGGGCCACCCAGCCGTCGTAGGCGCCCTGGCGCGGTCCCTGCCATTCTGCGCGAAGCCTGGCGTACCGCGCGCGGAAATCGTCCATGGCGGCTTTCTTCATGGCGTCCACGGCGGCCCACTCGCCCGCCTTGGCCTCGCCGGATTCGTAGGCCCGATTGAGCGCGCGCCGCGTGTCCAGCGCCAGCGCGCGAAACTGGCGGCGCTGTGCGTCGAAGCGCACGTACTCGTTGCGCGCAGCCTCGCTGGCCTCGTTCTGCAGCCACATCGCACCGCCGATGCGCTCCACCGCGGTGGCATACGACTCGTTGAAGACCGTGTCGCCCGGCACGTAGAGCACCTGGTGCGCGAGCTCGTGGAACACGATGCGCGCCAGCTCGCCCTCGGGGTAGCCGATGAAAGTGGACAGCAGCGGATCGCCGCCGGCCCAGTTCATCCAGCCCAGCGTGGAGTACGCGGGCACCGGGTACACGGCGGTTTCCATGCCCTTGCCGCGCTCTGCCTCGGCTTCGGACCGGGCCGCGGCCTCGTCGTAGTAGCCGCGGTAGCCCACGCAGCCCGCCACCGGGAAGCACCAGTTCTTGAGCGTGAGCGAATACGGCGGCGCAGCCACCACGTTCCACACCGCCGCGGGGCGATGCAGGTCGGCGTACGACTTGTAGCTGGGGTTGTCGGGCAGGGCCAGCTCGGTCACTGCGAAGCGGCGGATGCGCTGCGCGAGTTCGAGCTTGGCCTTGAGCGGTTCGGCCACCGCCGGGTCCGCCAGCCATTCGGGCACCGGCTTGGCGGCCCGCATGATGCCCAGGTGGCCGCTGGCCGATTGCCAGTAGTAGCCCAGGTCCGCGCAGCCGGCGAGCAACACCGCACCGGCCACGGCGAAAGCGGGGGCAGCCCTCACCCCAACCCTTTCCCGGCGGGAAGGGGGCGCAATGCGCTCCACTTCGACCAGGCAATCGTAGAAAGTGGGCCCGCGGCCGATGTCGGTCAGGCGCTGGCTCGTGAGCTGGTTGACGTTGGTGCCGTCCATGCCGAGCTTGCGCCACCAGATGCCCATGCCATGCACCACGCCGGGCCGCGCACGGCGCGACACCTCGGCGCGGCAGCGGTGCTCGCCGCGGCCGTTGAAGACGCGCACGGTGGCGCCGTTCTCGATGCCGCGCGCGGCCGCGTCGGCCTCGTGGATCTCGAGCAGCGGCTCGCCTTCGATCGCGCGCAGGCTGGTCACGTTCACGAAGGTCGAGTTGAGGAAGTTGCGCGCCGGCGGCGAGATCATGGCCAGCGGAAACTCGGCGGAACTGCCCGCCGCTTCGTAGTTGGGCACATGGTCGGGCAGCCCGTCCATGCCTTGGGCCTGCAGCCGTTCGCTGAAGAATTCGCAGCGGCCCGAGGGGGTGGGAAAGCGTCCCTCGGCAAAGGGGGCTTCCGGCAGCTTCAGGCTGGTGAAGCCCTGCGCCAGCAGCTGTTCGTAGTCGATGGCGCCGGCCGCGAAGGCGGTGCGGCACAGCGTCTCGTCGTCGTCCGAGAAGCAGGGCTCGTCGAAGCCCATGCGGTGCGCGAGTTCGCGAAACACCCAGGCATTGCTGCGGGCCTCGCCGCGCGGCGCCACCGCGGGGCGGTTCAGCAGCACATCGGTATGGCCGTAGCTGCAGTGGATGTCCCAATGCTCCAGCTGGGTGGTGGCGGGCAGCAGGTAGTCGGCGTAGTCGGCCGTGTCGGTGCGGAACTGCTCCAGCACCACGGTGAAGAGGTCTTCGCGCGCGAAGCCCGCCACCACCTTGCCGGATTCGGGCGCCACCGCGACCGGGTTGCTGTTGTAGACCACGATGGCCTTCACCGGCCGGGCCTCGTCCAGCAGCGCATCGCCGATGGTGCTCATGTTGACGGTGCGCGGCGTTCGGCCCGCGAGCAGGTCGGGCCGCTGCAGCGCGGCGCGGTCGGCCGGAAAGTGGCCCGAGCTGCTCAACAGGAGCCCGCCCGCGCGGTCGCGCCAGGCGCCCACCAGCGCGGGCAGGCAGGCAATGGCGCGCGCCGCGTTGCCGCCGCCGCGCACGCGCTGCATGCCGTAGTTCAGGCGGATCGCGGCCGGTTGGGCGGTGCCGTAGGCTTGGGCCAGCGCCACGATCTGCGCTTCGGGCACGCCGCACACGGCCGCGGCGCGCGCGGGAGGCCATTGCAGGGCGCGCTCGCGCAACTGCTCCCAGCCCAGCGTGTGGTCGGCGATGTAGCCGTGGTCGAGCCAGTCGTGCACGATCAGCTCGTGCATCAGCGCCAGCGCCAGCGCGGCGTCGGTGCCGGGCAGCAGGGCGATGTGCTCGTCGCACTTGTCGGCGGTTTCGGTCTTGCGGGGATCGATGCACACGAGCCGCGCACCGGCGCGCCGGGCGGCCTGCGCATGGCGCCAGAAGTGCAGGTTGCTGGCGATGGAGTTGCTGCCCCAGATCAGGATCAGCTTCGCCTCGGCGAAAAACTCGATCCGCATGCCGACCTTGGCGCCCAGCGTGTGGACCATGGCCTCGCCGCCCGCCATCGAGCAGATCGTGCGATCCAGCAACGAAGCGCCGAGCTTGTGAAAAAAACGACGGTCCATCGACTCGCCTTGGACCAAACCCATCGTGCCAGCGTAACTATAAGGCACAATTGTGTCAGGATTTATCTGCAAAGCGCGAAGTTGCGCGGCGATGTCGTCAAGCGCGGCCTCCCAGCTCACCGGCTCGAACTGGCCGCTGCCCTTGGGACCGGTCCGCTTCAGTGGCTGGACCAGCCGCTCGGCGTGATCGTTGCGCTCGATGTAGCGCGAGACCTTGGTGCAGAGAACGCCTGCCGTGTGCGAATGGGCCGGATTGCCCTGCAGCTTCACGGCCACGCCGTCCCGGACGGTGGTGACAAGGGCGCAGGTGTCGGGACAGTCGTGCGGACACGCGCCGAGGACGGTGGACATGGGGGTGGGGAGAACAGTTGTTGCAGGGACCGGGGCATCGACCATCCGGCAAGTCTAAAGTTTTCCAGGTTTGGCGCGCCAGCGCGCAAGAAGAGGTTTTCACCATGATGAATCGCAGACATTTTTCGGTTGCCGCAGGCGCAGCGGCCCTGGGCGGCTTCCAGTTGGCACGGGCGCAGGGCGAAGCACCGCTCGTGCTGGGCCAGTCGGCACCTTTCACGGGTCCGGCCGCGCAGCTGGGCATCCAGTTCCACCAGGGCGCCAAGCTGTTCCTGGACCAGTACAACGCGCAGTCCGGCCGGCGCGCCGTGGTGATCAAGAACCTGGACGACGGCTATGAGCCCGACCGCTGCGCCGCCAACACGCAGAAGCTGATCGAAGAGGACGTGTTCGCGCTCTTCGGCTACATCGGCACGCCCACCAGCCTCGCGGCGTTGCCGCTCGCGGTGAAGGACAAGGTGCCCTTCATTGCACCGTTCACCGGCGCGATGTCGCTGCGCGAACCGTTCCACAAGAACGTGTTCCACCTGCGCGCCTCGTACAACGACGAGACTGCGCTCATCGTGAAGCAGCTCACCCACCTGCACCTCAAGAAGATCGCGGTCTTCTACCAGAACGACGCCTACGGCAAGGCCGGGCTCGACGGCGTGACGCTGGCGCTCTCGCAACAGGACCTGAAGCCGTTGGCGCTGGCCACGGTGGAGCGCAATTCGGTCGACGTGGCGGCGGCGGTGAAGACCATCGTGGCGGCCAAGCCCGACGCGGTGGTCCAGGTGGGCGCCTACAAGGCGTGCGCGGCCTTCATTCGCCAGGCGCGCAAGGCAGGCTACGGCGGCACGTTCTTCAACGTGTCGTTCGTGGGCACCCAGGCACTGGCCGACGAGCTCGGCAAGGACGGCGCGGGCGTCATGGTGACGCAGGTGGTGCCCTCGCCCTACAACCCGGCCAACGCGATCACGCGCGAGTTCAGCGACGCGGTCAAAAAGGCCGGTGCCGCCTCGAGCGCCAATTTCTCGAGCCTGGAAGGCTACCTGGCCGCCAAGGTCCTGACCGAGGGCCTGCGCCGCGCGCCGGGCAAGCTCTCGCGCGACAGCCTGATCGCCGGCCTCGAAAGCATCGACCGGCAGCAGTTCGGCGGCTTCGAGGTGTCGTTCTCGCCCAAGAACCACGTGGCGTCGAAGTTCGTCGAACTGTCGATGATCACGGCCGACGGCCGGGTCCGGACCTGACCGGCCCGCGGCGCATCAGCCGCTGAGCCCGTCCACCGCCTGGAACATCGCCTGGCGGGCCTGGCTCACGACCTGGCCGCGCCAGGCATCGGTGTCGGTGTAGAAAGCTTCGCGCATGCGCGCGCGGATGCCGTCGGCCAGGTCGGCCGGCGCCTCGGGGTGCTTGTGCAGCCAGTGGTCGGCGCGCAGCGCGTTCATCACATCCAGCATGGGCAGCGTGCCGTACTCGAGCGCAATGCCGGTGTACTCGGCCTGCGGGCACTCCTGGTACACCGCCTCGCACATCAGGCCGCCCAACCGGGCCGAGGTGGAGGAACCGTCGTACATCGACGTGACCGGCGCCGCGGGCGTGCCCCACCAGTCGTTGGCACGCGCCCAGGCCGCCTTGTCGTCCCTGCCGGCGAAGATGCGCTCCCCGATGCCGTTCGGGCCGAGCCCCGTGTGAAGGTCGATCCAGCCCAGCCGGCGCGCGCCGCCGGCGTGGCGGCGCAGCACGTTGCGAAGCGTCTTGTTGCTCCAGGTCTCGGCCTTGCCGCCAAAGAAGATGCCGTCGGCGAACTGGTATTGCCCGCCGCTCACGGCGGCCTGGAACGCCGCGGCGCCATGCTTGCCGATCCACTTGTCCAGCGCGGCCTGGTTCTCGGGCGTGGGCGGCCAGGTGTCGGGCAGGAGCAGCGGGTGCAACTTGGCGTAGGCCTCGTTGACCGGCGGCGGCTTCGAGAAATCGAGGAAATTGCGGTTCAGGTCGACGTTCTCGTGCGTGACGCGCCGGCCGTATGAAAAGCCGTGCGGGTTGAGCGCGTGCACGTACAGCACCGCGACACCCTGCGCCCTGGCCTTCTCGCGCCATTCGGCATCGTGCAGCGCAAACACCTGCACGCCGCTGCCGCAATGGCCTTCCACGCCGTGGCAGGCGCTGGTGACGATCAGCAGGCGCTCGGCGTTGGCGGCGCCGTCGAGCGCCACGTCCATCGAGAGCTCCTCGCCGCCCTGCCCCTTGCCCGGATGCGCATGCGGCTCGACCGTGAGGCCCGCGCCCACGCAGCCCTGCAGGAACTTCTGGCGCGCCTGCGCGTAGCGGGGCGAAAACGCCTCGCCGATTCCGATCAAGGCGCGCCTCCCCCGGGCTTCAGGAATTCCTCGGCCAGCTGCACCCAGCAGGTGGCGCCCAGGGGAATCAGGTCGTCGTTGAAGTCGTAGCTCGCGTTGTGCAGCGTGCACGGCCCTTCGCCGTGGTGCACGTCGCGGTGCGAGCCGTCGCCGTTGCCGATGAAGGCGTAGGCGCCGGGCTTGGCCTGCAGCATGAAGGCGAAGTCTTCCGAGGTCATGGCGGCTTCCTGCCGCAGCACGTTCTCCGGCCCGACGATGCCGCCCATCACGCGCCGCGCGAAGTTGGCTTCCGCCTCGGTGTTGATGGTCGGCGGGTAGTAGCGCTCGAAGCGGAAGTCGCAGGTCGCGTCATGCGCGGCGCAGATGTGCTCGGCGATCTTCTTCATGCGCGATTCGATCAGGTCGAGCACTTCGATGGAGAAGGTGCGCACCGTGCCCGTCAGCTCGCAGTTGTCGGGGATCACGTTGTTGGCCTCCCCCGCGTGGATGGTGGTGACCGAGATCACGGCCGAGTCGGTCGGCTTCATCTTGCGCGTGACGATGGTCTGGAACGCCTGCACGATCTCGCAGGCGATCGGCACCGGGTCGATGCCGGTCTGCGGCAGCGCGGCATGGCCGCCCTTGCCGATGATGTTGATGTTGAACTTGTTGCCCGAGGCCATCACCGGACCCGGGCTCACGGCGAACTGGCCGGCCTTCATGCCGGGCCAGTTGTGCATGCCGAACACGGCGTCCATGGGGAACTGCTCGAACAGCCCTTCCTTGATCATCTCGCGCGCGCCGCCACCGCCTTCTTCGGCCGGCTGGAAGATCAGGTACACGGTGCCGTCGAAATTGCGGTGCTTCGCCAGGTGCTGCGCAGCGGCCAGCAGCATGGCGGTGTGGCCGTCGTGGCCGCAGGCGTGCATCTTGCCCTGGTGCTTGCTGGCATGGGCGAAGGTGTTGAGCTCGGTGACCGGCAGCGCGTCCATGTCGGCGCGCAGGCCGACCGCGCGGCTGCTGGTTCCGTTCTTGACGATGCCCACCACGCCGGTGGTGCCCAGGCCGCGGTGGATGGGAATGCCCCACTCGGTGAGCTTGCCTGCCACCACGTCGGCGGTGCGGACTTCCTGGAAGCAGAGTTCGGGATGGGCATGGAGGTCACGCCGGACGGCGGCGATGCCGGCCGCCTGCGTGACGAGCGAATCGATGAGTTTCATGGGGCACAGTCTAGGCTTTGCAGAATCCTCCGCAAAGACCGTGCCGGGCAAACCCTCAGGCTGCGTTCGGGAACCCGGTCAGCGGCCGATGCGCTTCAGGTAGTCCGTCCGCGCGGCCAGCGCCGTGTCGGTGAAGTCGGTGAACACGCCGTCCACGCCCAGCTGGTAATACATCGCGTACTCGTTCCTGCCCTGGCCGCCGTAGTCGGCCGCGAGGCGGCGCGACTCGTTGCGGAAGGTGAACGGGTGCACGAAGAGCCCCGCCTTGTGCGCATCGGCCACAAGGGTGGTGGGCGCGGTCGAGGTCGCGTCGGCGTCGTTGATCTTGCCGTCCTTGTTGACGTCCACCGGCTTGCCGTCAGCGCCGATCGTGCCCTTGATGCTCACGATGTAGCGTTTCCACGGGCCGATGCCGTCGGCGTAGGTCTTGATCTCGGCAAGGCCGCGCGGGCGTGACCATGGCGTCGAAGTTGCGCTTGTCGCCGGCCCTGGTCCAGTCGTAGGGGCGGTCGCTCGGCACGGCGAAGGTCACGGCGCCGGTCTTCAGGTCGACGCTGTCGCCGTCGATCAGCTGGATGAGCCGGGTATTGAGGCCCTTGCTCTTCATGTACTTGAGGCTGCCGGGCTCGAAGGACTGCACGTAGATGGGCGCGGTCTTGCTGTTCCAGCCCGCGGCGGTGACGGCCGCGATCACCTTGTCTTCCATCGGCAGGCCGAGCTCGCGGAAGTAGGTCGGGTTCTTGGTCTCGGGATAGATCGCGATGGTGCGGCCGGTCTCCTTCGACCTGGCCTTGGCGAAATCGATGATCTCCTGGAAGGTCACGACCTTGAACCTGCCGTTGAATTCCTGCGGACGCTCGGCATCGGTCGAGATGCCGCCGAGCGTCTTGATCTCGGCCAGCGTGAAATCGTTGCTGAACCAGCCGGTCTGGGTCTCGCCGTCCACCTGGATGGTCTTCTTGCGCGAAGCAAAAGCGGGGTGCCTGGCCACGTCGGTGCTGATGGCCAGGTTGGGGTCGTGGCGGGCGATGAGCACGCCGTCCTTGGTGGAGACCAGGTCCATCTCGATCACGTCGGCGCCCAGTTCGACGGCGCGCGCATAGGCTTCGAGCGTCTGCTCGGGCAGGTAGCCCGAAGCGCCGCGATGCGCGATGACCAGCGGCGGCCGGCCGTCCAGTGTCAGCAGCTTCCCGGGCAATCCGGGGCCGGTGCTGCCGCAGGCCGCAAGGCAGAGGACGGCGGTGGCGGCAAGGGCGTAATGTGAGGTGCGCATCGTCTTTTTCTCCATCCAAAAGAGGCGCAGGGTACCCGCTTCGCATGACAGCCAGGGCGCCCGTTCGGCGCGGGGCGCCGACTTCTTGGACAATCTGTTGCATGCCCCACACGCTTTCCCCCCGAAGCCTCGAACTCGCCCAGGCCCTGGTGCGCATGAACACCGTCAGCGCCAACAGCAACCTCCAGCTCATCGACCTTGCGCAAAGCCACCTGGCGGCGCTGGGCGTGAAGAGCCGCATCACCTACAACGCCGAACGCACCAAGGCCAACCTGTTTGCCACGCTCGGCGAAGGCAAGCCGGCCGGCGTCATCATCTCGGGCCACACCGACACGGTGCCCTGGGACGGGCAGGCATGGAGCGTCGATCCGCTGTCCGCCACGGTGAAGGACGGTCGCCTGTACGGCCGCGGCTCGGCCGACATGAAGAGCTTCATCGCGATCGCGCTGTCCAATGCGGGCCGCTTTCTCGAAAGCGACTCGCCGTTCGCGGTGCATTTCGCGTTCAGCTACGAGGAAGAGATCGGCTGCTTCGGCGTGAAGGAACTCATTGCCGACATGCGCGACGCCGGCATCCGGCCCGTGGCCTGCATCGTGGGCGAGCCCACCAGCATGGTGCCGGCCATTGCGCACAAGGGCGTGTACCGCTACCGCTGCTGCGTGCGCGGCAAGGAGGCGCATTCGTCGCTCACGCCGCATTCGGTCAACGCCATCGAGATGGCCGCGCGCGTGGTCGGCAAGGTGCGCGACATGGCCGAGGGCTTCGAGCGCAGCGAGCCGCGCTACGAGGGCTTCGACGTGCCCTTCAGCACCGCGAGCGTGGGCCAGTTCCACGGCGGCATTGCCGATAACGTGGTGCCGCGCGACGCCGAGTTCCGCTACGAGTTCCGCGACCTGCCGACCGCCGATGCCCGCAAGATGCAGGACGAAGTCGTCGCCTATGCCGGCAGCCTCGAGGCGTCGATGAAGAAGGTGGCGCCCGATGCGGGCTTCCGCTTCGAGACCATCTGCGAGATTCCGAGCTTCCTGGGCGCGGCGGGCGATGCGGTCACGCAGCTGGCGCAGCGGCTGTCGGGCGAGGAGCGCACCACGCAGGTGGCCTTCGGCACCGAAGCGGGCCTTTTCAAGAACGCCGGCATCTCCACCGTGGTGTGTGGGCCGGGCAGCATCAACCAGGCGCACCAGCCCGACGAGTTCGTGAGCCTCGAGCAGCTGGCGCGCTGCGAGCTGTTCATGGAGCGCCTTGCCTCCACCCCCAAGATCGGCTGATGCCGGCGCCGACGGGCTCGCCTTGGACCGCATGAAGCGCGTGGCGCTGGGCCTGCTGTGCGGCGCCGCGCTGCTGTATGCGCTGGCCAGCACGCTGCATGGGCAGCATCCGGCCTGGGGCTACGTGGCCGCGTTCGCGGAAGCCGCGATGGTCGGGGCCATTGCCGACTGGTTTGCGGTGGTGGCGCTGTTCCGCCATCCGCTGGGCCTGCCGATTCCGCACACCGCGATCATCCCGAGCAACAAGGACCGCATCGGTGCCAAGCTGGCCGGCTTCATCTGCAACAACTTCCTGAGCACCGCGCAGGTGCTGGCCAAGCTGCGGCAGTTCGATGCGGCCGGACGGCTGGCCGACTGGCTCGCGCGCCCGGCCAGCGGCGAGAAGCTCGGCGAATGGGGCGTGGCCGCGGCGCGCTACGGGCTCTCGGCATTCGACGACGAGCGCGTGCGCGCCTTCATGGGGCGCGCTGCCGCCCGCGGCCTCGAGAAGATCGATCTCGCGCGGCTGATGGGGCAGGCGCTGGACGCCCTCACCGCGGGCGGGCGCCACCAGGCGCTGCTCGACGACGTGTTGCAGCAGGTGGCGGGGCTGCTCGACGGCGAGGAGGTGCAGGCGCACATCACCGAGGCGATTGCGCGCGAGATCAAGACGCTGCGCTACGTGGGGCTGGACCAGGTCGCGGCCAAGCTCGCGACGCGCAAGATCGTGGCGGCCGTGGCACGCACCATTGCCGAACTGGCGGCCGAGCCCGCGCACCCCATGCGCAGGCGCTTCGATCATTTCGTCGACGACTTCGTGGTGCGGCTCAAGCTCGATCCCGAGTTCCAGCAGCGCGGCGAACAGATCCGCGGCGAGCTCATGGCGCACCCTGCCCTGGGCGACTACCTGCACGGCATCTGGGGCGAGCTGCTGGCCTGGCTGCATGACGACCTGGGCCGCGGCGACTCGACGATCCGCCGCCGCATCGCCTCGATGGCCGGCGCCCTGGGCCAGCGCCTGCAGGCCGACGAGGCGATCCGCCACTGGATCAACGAGCAGATCGAAGCCGCCGCGCCGCTGGCCATCGAGCGCTACCGCGAAGACATCCGCCGCTACATCGAGGAGCGCGTCGGCGAATGGAACGCCAGCGAGATGACCGACGAGCTGGAACGCCACATCGGTCGCGACCTCCAGTTCATCCGGATCAATGGCACGCTGGTGGGCGGCCTCGTGGGGCTCGCGATCCACACGGTGACGCAGCTGCTGCGCGGCTGAGCCGCCCGCGCCCCGCGGGTAATCCTGGGCGCACGAAAGTGCGCATGTCGCGAGCGGGATTGCGCCAGCTCCCCCTGCTGCTTCTAGACTGGCGGACGCAACCACGAGAAGGAGAGAAGACATGCCCCGTCGCCCGTTCTTTCACGCCGCCGCACTCGCCGCCATGCTGGCCCTGCTGGGCGCTTGCGCCAGCCTCGCACCGCCGCCCGCGCGGCCCCCCGTCCGGCCCGCCGCCTGGTCCGAACCCGAGGTGCTGGTGCCGCCGTCATCGTTCTCGGGCGTCCACGGCCTGGCCATCGACGCGAAGGGCCGGCTGCTCGCGGGCTCGGTGCTGGGCAATACGCTGTGGGAGGTCGACCGCACCACGGGCGCGGCCAAGGTCCTGGTCGATGCGCCCGAGGGCCAGGCCGACGACATCGCGGTCGGCCCCAAGGGCGAGCTGGCGTGGACCAACTACCTGATGGGCATGCTGCGCTACCGCGAGGGCGAGGGCGCGCCGATGCGCGTGCTCGCGAAGGACCTGCCCGGCCTGAACTCGCTCGACTTCGACCGCCGCAATAACAAGCTCTACGCCTCGCAGGTGTTCCTGGGCGATGCGCTGTGGGAGATCGACCGCGCGGGCCAGAAACTGCCCCGGCTCATCAAGAAGGACATGGGCGGCTTCAACGGTTTCGAGGTCGGGCCCGACGGCATGCTCTACGGGCCGCTGTGGTTCAAGGGGCAGGTGGTGAAGATCGACCCGGCCAACGGCAACATGACCGTCATCGCCGACGGCTTCAAGATTCCCGCCGCCGCCAACCTCGACGGCAAGGGCAACCTCTGGGTGGTCGATGCGCGCAGCGGCGAGCTGGTGCGGGTCGACCTGGCCACCGGCCGCAAGACCGTGGCCAGGCAGCTGCGCCCATCGCTGGACAACCTCGCCATTGCGCCGGACGGGACGATCTACGTCTCGAACATGGCGAACAACGAGATCCAGGCCTTCGACCCCGCGACCGGCACGCTGCGCACGCTCACCAGCGGCAAGCTGGCGGCCCCGGCCGGGCTCAAGATCGACGGCCAGACCCTCTGGGTGGCCGACGTGTTCGGCTTCCGCCAGGTGAATGTGCGCACGGGGGAAGTGCGCGATGTGTTCCGCATGCAGCGCGATCCCGATCTCGACTATCCGTTCGCGGTCGGTGTCTCGGGCACGCTGTTCGCGCTGACCTCGTGGTTCACCGGCACGGTGCAGCTGGTGGACCGCCAGACGCTGCGGACCGTCGAGACCATTCACGGATTGAAGGCGCCGTTCGACGCCATTCCCATGCCCGACGGCAGCGTGATCTACGCCGAGATCGCGACCGGCAGCATCACCCGCGCGCGGGGGGCTCATTTTGCAGAGAAGCAAGTGCTCGCCAGCGGCCTGGGCGGGCCGGTGCAGATGATCGTCGGACAGGACGGCGCGCTCTACGTCACCGAGGCGGCCGGCAAGCTGACCCGCATTCCGCTCGATGCGAGCGCCCCGCTGCGCGCCGTTGCAGAGGGCCTGGCCTTGCCCGAAGGCGTGGCGCAGACGCCGTGGGGCAGCTTCATCGTGGCCGAGAGCGCGGCGCGCCGTCTGGTGGAGATCGCTCCCGATGGGTCACGCCGCACGGTGGCCGAAAACCTGCCGATCGGCCTGGCCCCCGGCCCGGGCCTGCCGCCGCCCTACGTGGTCACGGGGGTCGCGGTGGGCAGCGATGGAACCATCTACATGTCGGCCGACCGGAACAACGCGATCTACAAAATCAGCCCAAAAAACTGAACGATGGCAAGGCATGAACCAGTGATTTACCTTTAAAAACAATTATTACAAGCTGCGCGAGGGCGTCCGTTACACCTTCGGCCAGCCAGGCCATCGGCGGCGCGTCTCAAGGAGAACAAGACAATGAATCCCCTCGTCGTAGGCCAGCTGCTGTCGCCCGAGTATTCGCTCGGGCTGGTGGCGCTCTCGTTTCTCATCTCGTTCGCAGGTTCCCTGGTGGCGCTGATCTGTGCGGGGCGCATGGTCGGCGGGGACGGCAAACCGAACCTCGCGGTGGTGGCATGCGCTGCCGTGGCGCTCGGGGGCATCGGCATCTGGTCGATGCATTTCATCGGCATGCTGGCCTACCGCCTGCCGGTGGGAATTTCGTACAACGTGCCGCTCACCGTGGTGTCTCTGGTGGCAGCCATCCTGATCTCGGGCATTGCGCTGTACCTGGCCGGCGGCCGCCGCAGGTTCAGCAAGCCCGGCTGGCTGGCCGGCAGCCTGCTGGCGGGCGTGGGCGTCTGCGTGATGCACTACATGGGCATGTTCGCGATGAACATGCGCGCCTCGATGACCTTCGACCCGGCGATCGTCGCGCTGTCGGTGGGCATCGCGATCACCGCGGCCGGCGCGGCGCTGTGGCTGGCCTTCAACCTGCGCCGGCTGAGCCACCAGATCGCCGCCGCCGCGGTGATGGGCGTCGCGGTCTGCACCATGCACTACGTGGGCATGACCGCCGCCAGCATGATCTGCACCGCCGCCGCCCCCACGGACGCGCTCGCCATCGGCGGCAGCTACATGGGCCTCTCGGTGTTCGGCACGGCCGGCGCGGTGCTGATCTTCATCTACTGGGTGATCACGGGCAGCAGCCTGGACGCCCCTGTCGCGCAACGGCGCGCGCGCACCAGCTAATTGGCGCAAGCCGGGCGCCCGCCGGCGCCCTAGAGTCGTGCAGAGCGAAAGCGTTCTGCACTGACTCTTCCATGCCCGTCATCGAATCCCGGCTGCACGCGGCCAGCGAAACCTTCCAGGCCCACCGCGCCGGCATGCTGGCGCTGCTCGGGCAGGTGCGCTCGCACGAAGCCCGCTCGGCCGCGGCATCGAATGCCTCGGCCGAGCGCTTCGCCCGCCGCGGCCAGCTGCTGCCGCGAGAGCGGCTCGCGCTGCTGCTCGACACCGGTGCGCCCTTTCTGCCGCTGGCCTCGCTCGCGGGCCTGGGCCACGACAACGAAGACCTGGGCAAGAGCGTGCCGGGCGGCGGCGTGATTTCAGGCATCGGCCGGGTCTCGGGCGTGCGCTGCATGGTCAGCGCATCCGACTCGGGCATCGATGCGGGCGCGCTGCAGCCCATGGGGCTGGACAAGCAGCTGCGCGTGCAGGAGATCGCGCTCGAGAACAGGCTGCCCTATGTCCAGCTGGTGGAAAGCGCGGGCGCCAATCTCATGCAATACCGCGTGCAGGATTTCGTGCGCGGCGGTGGCATCTTCCGCAACCTGGCGCGGCTTTCCGCCGCGGGGCTGCCGGTGGTGACGGTGACGCACGGATCCTCGACCGCGGGCGGCGCCTACCAGACCGGGCTTTCCGACTACATCGTGATGGTGCGCGACCGCACCCGCGCGTTCCTCGCGGGCCCGCCGCTGCTCAAGGCGGCCACGGGCGAGATCGCGACCGAGGAAGAGCTGGGCGGTGCGGTGATGCACACGCACATTTCGGGGCTTGGAGACTACCTGGCGGAAGACGACCGCGACGCCATCCGCATCGCGCGATCGATCCTCGGCGGCATCGACTGGGCCCGGGACGAGGCGCCCCGCACGTTCGCTCCACCGCTGTACGACGCCGAGGAGCTGCTCGGCATCATGCCCACCGACGGCCGGCGCCCGGTCGACATGCGGGAGGTGATCGCGCGCATCGCGGACGGCTCGGCGTTTCTCGAATTCAGCGCGCACTACGGCAGCGCCACGGTGTGCGGGCACATGCGGCTCGAAGGCCACGCGGTCGGCATCGTCACCAACAACGGGCCGATCGATTCCGACGGCGCGACCAAGGCGACGCACTTCATCCAGGCCTGCTGCCAGTCGCGCACGCCCATCGTCTACCTGCAGAACATCACCGGCTACATGGTGGGCCGCGCGCATGAAGAGGCCGGCATCATCAAGCACGGCGCCAAGATGATCCAGGCCGTGACCAGCGCCACCGTGCCGCAGATCACGCTGCATTGCGGCGCCTCCTATGGTGCGGGCAACTACGGCATGTGCGGGCGCGGCTTTGCGCCGCGCTTCTGCTTCTCGTGGCCCAACGCGCGCACCGCCGTCATGGGCGGCGAGCAGGCGGCGCAGACCATGGCCACCGTGATGGAGGCGGGCATGTCCCGCAAGGGCGCGGTCGACCACGCGAAGATCGATGCCATGCAGCGCCAGCTCATCGAGCGTTTCGAACGCCAGACGAGTGTGTTCACCACCAGCGCGCTGCTGCTCGACGATGGCGTGATCGATCCGCGCGACACGCGCGCCGTGCTGGCCGAAGTGCTGTCTGTCTGCCGCGACGCCGATGCGCGCACGCCGCAGTCCATGCAGTTTTCGGTGGCGCGGCCATGAGCTTCGACAAGATCCTCGTGGCCAACCGCGGCGAAATCGCCGTGCGCGTGATGCGCACCGCGCGCGCCATGGGCTACCGCACCGTGGCCGTGTATTCGAGCGCCGACGCACAAGCCGAGCATGTGCGCCAGGCCGACCAGGCCGTGTGGATCGGCGAACCGCTGCCCGCGCAAAGCTACCTGAACATCGCCGCCATCATCGAGGCCGCACGCACCAGCGGCGCCGACGCGGTGCATCCGGGCTACGGCTTCCTGGCCGAGAACGCGGCGTTTGCACAGGCCTGCCTCGGTGCGGGGCTGGTCTTCATCGGCCCCTCCCCCGACGCCATCCGGGCCATGGGCGACAAGGCCGGCGCCAAGCGCCTCATGCAGGCGGCCGGCGTGCCATGCATTCCGGGCTATGAGGGCGAGGACCAGCGCGCGGCCACGCTCGCCGCAGAGGCGGAACGCATTGGCTGGCCCGTGATGATCAAGGCCACCGCGGGCGGCGGCGGGCGCGGCATGCGGCTCGCGCATTCGGCCGCGGCCTTTGCCGAACTGCTGCAAAGCGCGCAGTCCGAGGCACTGCATGCCTTCGGCGACGCGACCGTGATCCTGGAGCGCGCCATCGCCGGGCCTCGGCACATCGAGATCCAGGTGTTCGCCGACCGGCATGGCCATGCGATTCACCTCGGCGAGCGCGACTGCTCGGTGCAGCGGCGGCACCAGAAGGTGATCGAGGAATCGCCCTCGCCCGCCGTGGGCGCTGCCTTGCGCGAACGCATGGGTGCCACGGCCGTGGCCGCGGCGAAGGCCATCGGCTACGAGGGCGCGGGCACGCTCGAATTCCTGCTCGATGCCGAAGGCCAGTACTGGTTCATGGAAATGAACACGCGGCTGCAAGTGGAGCATCCGGTCACTGAGGCCGTGACCGGTCTCGACCTGGTGGAGCTGCAGCTGCGCATTGCGGCCGGCGAGCCGCTGCCGCTCGAACAGCAGGACGTGCGCATGGACGGCCACGCGATCGAGGTCCGGCTCTGCGCCGAAGACCCGCAACAGGGCTTCATGCCGCAAAGCGGCAGGCTCGCCGCGTGGCGGCCTTCGCCCGGCTTGCGCACCGAGCATGCGCTTTGCGACGGCGCCGACGTGCCGCCCTTCTACGATTCGATGATCGCCAAGCTCGTGGCGCACGGGCGCACGCGCGGCGAAGCGAGGCAGCGCCTCATCGCAGGGCTGCGCGACACGGTGGCACTGGGTGTCGCAACCAACCAGCAGCTCTTGCAGCGCGCCCTCTCGCACCCCGTGTTTGCCGAAGGACACGCGACCACCGCCTTCATCGCCGAGCACGCCGGCGCATTGCTCGCACCCGATGCCGCCACGCAGGAGCGCGCCGTGTGGCTGGCCGCACTGCTGCTCCAGACCGGCGAGCGCGGATGGCCCTCGCCGCTGGCGCACACGCTGCCCAACGCCTTGCGCTTTGCGCTCGACGGCACGGTGCACGCGGCGCGGGTGACGCCGCAAGGCGCGGGCCGCTTCGATGTTGCGGCCGATGGATCGGCGGCAGTCCGGATCGAACTGCTCTCGCTGCCCCCCGATGGCCACCTGCGCTTTTCCTGCGGCGGCGTCTCGGAGCGAGCGATGGTCGTGCGCGCATCCGAAGGTCGCGCATGGTTCCATTTTCGCGGGCAGGCGTTCGAACTGCAGGATCTCACGCATGTCGCAGTCCCCCGTGCCGATGCCGCGGGCGGCGACGGCTTGCTGCGCGCGTCGATGAACGGCCGCGTCATCGCGCTGCTGGTGGCGGTGGGCGATGCCGTGGCCGCCGGCCAGCCGCTCGTGACGCTCGAGGCGATGAAGATGGAGCACGTGCACTGCGCGCCGCGTGCCGGGCGTGTGGCCGCACTGCACGTCGCGGTTGGCGCGCAGGTGGCGGCGCGGCATGTGATGGCAGAGATTGCGGACGCATGACGGTGCACACTGCGCGCTGCCAGTCTTCTCGAAAGCCCCTCGAATGAACGCATCTTCCCGCTATCGCTCCGTGTTCTCGCCCGGCCTCTTCGCCGGTCAGGTCGTCGTCGTTACCGGCGGCGGCTCGGGCATCGGCCGCTGCACGGCGCACGAGCTCGCATCGCTGGGCGCCCAGGTGGTGCTGGTCGGGCGCCAAGCCGACAAGCTGCAGCAGGTGCAGGCCGAGATCGCCGACGCAGGCGGCAAGGCGGGCATCCAGGCCTTCGACATCCGGCAGGAAGAAGCGGTGCGTGCGGCGGTGGCGGAGATCGTCACCACGCACGGCCGCATCGATGGCCTCGTCAACAACGCGGGCGGCCAGTACATCACGCCGCTCGCGGCCATCACCGCCAAGGGCTGGGAGGCGGTGATCCACACCAACCTCACGGGCGGCTTCCTGGTCGCGCGCGAGTGCTTCGTGCAAAGCATGCAGGCGCACGGCGGTGCCATCGTGAACATCGTGGCCGACATGTGGGGCTCCATGCCCCACATGGGCCACAGCGGCGCCGCGCGCGCAGGCATGGTCAGCTTCACCGAAACGGCCGCGCTCGAATGGGCCCCGAGCGGCGTGCGCGTCAACGCCGTGGCACCGGGCTACATCGCGTCGAGCGGCATGGACCACTACCCGCCCGAAGCCGGCGACATGCTGCGCGCGATGCGCAACACCGTGCCCGCCGGGCGCTTCGGCAACGAGGCCGAGACCTCCGCCGCCATCGCCTTCCTGCTGAGCCCCGCGGCCAGCTTCATCAGCGGCACCGTGCTGCGCGTGGACGGCGCGCGCCCGCAGGTGCGCATGGGCTGGCCGATGGCGCTGCCCGATGCGAAGGTACGGCGGCGTGCGGCGGTGCGGCCGTTCGAGGGCTTTCACCTGGCGAAGACGCCGCGCGTGTTCCAGGACGACAGCGATTCACCGAACGACTGATTGGAGACCACCGCATGCAGTACACCCACGAACACCTCGAGATCCAGAAGACGCTGCGCCGCTTCATCGACGACGAGATCAATCCGCATGTGGACGAATGGGAAGAGGCCGAGATCTTTCCCGCGCACGAGGTCTTCGCCAAGCTCGGCAAGCTGGGCATGCTGGGCCTCAACAAGCCCGAGGAGTTCGGCGGCGCGGGGCTGGACTATTCGTATGCGATGGCCATGGCCGAGGCGCTGGGCCATGTGAGCTGCGGCGGCGTGCCGATGGCGATCGGCGTGCAGACCGACATGTGCACGCCCGCGCTCGCGCGTTTCGGCAGCGACGAACTTCGGCGGGAGTTCCTGGCACCGGCCATCGCGGGCGAGACGGTCGGCTGCATCGGCGTGAGCGAGCCGGGCGCGGGCAGCGATGTGGCGGGCCTCAAGAGCCACGCGCGCAAGGATGGCGGCGACTACCTCATCAGCGGCCAGAAGATGTGGATCACCAACAGCCTGCAGGCCGACTGGATGTGCATGCTGGTCAACACCAGCGAGGGTCCGGTGCATCGCAACAAGTCGCTCGTGATGGTGCCGATGGACAGCCCGGGCATCGAGAAGGCGAAGAAGATCCGCAAGATCGGCATGCATTCGAGCGACACCGGGCTCATCCATTTCGACAACGTGCGCGTGCCGCAGCGCTACCGCATCGGCGAGGAGGGCCAGGGCTTCGTCTACCAGATGCAGCAGTTCCAGGAAGAACGGCTGTGGGCCGCGGCGAGTTCGCTCGAACCGATGGAAGACTGCATCGCGCAGACCATCGAGTGGGCGCAGCAGCGCCACATGTTCGGCGCCACGCTGGCCGACCAGCAGTGGGTGCAGTTCAAGCTGGCCGAGCTCAAGACCGAGGTGGAAGCGCTGCGCGCGCTCGCCTACCGCGCCTGCGAGCTGCATGTGGAGGGCAAGGACGTGCTCGAGCTCGCATCGATGGCCAAGCTCAAGACCGGCCGGCTCACGCGCCAGGTGGCCGACACCTGCCTGCAGTTCTGGGGCGGCATGGGCTTCACGCTCGAGAACCGCGTCTCGCGCCTGTACCGCGACGGCCGGCTGGGCTCCATCGGCGGCGGCGCGGACGAGGTGATGCTCGGCATCCTCGCGAAGACCATGGGCATCGCCAAGCGCGCGCCGCGCGGCTGAACGCGATGGATCCCGAGCTGCAAGCCGACCGCGCGGCGCTGGCCGACACGGTGCGGCGCTTTGCCGGGAACGAGATCGCGCCGAACGTCCAGGCCTGGGACGACGCGGGCGAATTTCCGCGTGCGCTCTATGCGCGTGCCGCGGCGCTGGGGCTGCTGGGCCTTGGCTACCCCGAGGCGCTGGGCGGCACGCCGGCTTCGTATGCGCTCAAGCTCCCCGCGTGGATTGCGCTCGCGCGCCATGGCCAGAGCGGCGGCGTGCTCGCGAGCCTGTTCTCGCACAACATCGGCCTGCCGCCAGTGGTGCTGCATGCAGGCGATGCGGTGCGCGCCGAGGTCGTGCCGCCGGTGCTGCGCGGCGAGAAGATCGCGGCGCTCGCGATCACCGAACCCGGCGGCGGCTCCGACGTGGCGGCGCTGCGCACCACGGCGCGGCGCGACGGCGACCACTATGTGGTGAACGGCGAGAAGACCTTCATCACCTCGGGCATGCGCGCCGACTGGATCACGGTGGCAGTGCGCACCGGCGAAGGAAGCGGCGCAGGCGGGATCTCGATGCTGCTCGTGCCAGGCGATTCACCCGGGCTCACGCGAACCCGCCTCATGAAGATGGGCTGGCTGTGCTCCGACACCGCGCAGCTGCACTTCGACAATGTGCGCGTGCCCGCGCGCTACCTGCTGGGCGAAGAAGGCGCGGGCTTCCGCATGGTGATGGGCAACTTCAACGGCGAGCGCATCGGCCTGGCCGCCGGCGCGCTCGGCTTCGCACAGGCCTGCCTCGACGAGGCGCTGGCCTGGTCGCGCGAACGCAAGACCTTCGGCGCGGCGCTCATCGAGCACCAGGCGGTGCGCCACAAGCTGGTCGACATGCAGATGCGCATCGCCTCCACGCAAGCGTGGCTCGAAGCCGTGTCGGCCCAAGGCGATGCGAACGAGGCGGCGGGCCGCGTCAATGCGCCCGAGTGGGTTGCCGAGGTCTGCATGCTCAAGAACCACGCGACGCAGGCGATGCAGTTCTGCGCCGACCAGTCGGTGCAGATCCTCGGCGGCATGGGCTTCATGCGCGGCACGGTGAGCGAGCGCATCTACCGCGAAGTGAAGGTGATGATGATCGGCGGCGGGGCCGAGGACATCATGAAGGAGCTGGCCGCGCGCCAGCTCGGCTGGCTCTAGCGCGCGGGCTCAATCGTTCGGCTCGCCTTCGTCCTTGCCTTGCGCGGCGGCAGCGAGCGCGTTCGCGGCCCGCAGCTTGTCCTTCTTGCTCGGCCGCTTGCCCTTGATGCCGCCATTGCCGGAGGCATCGACCATTGGCACTGCCGTCTCCGTCGGCTCGAAGCCTTCGATGCGCTCGCGCGGAAGACTCAGGCCCTGGCGCTTCTCGATCAGGCGGAAGTGCGCCTCGGTCGCCGCGCTCACGAAGCTGATGGCCAGCCCGCTCTCACCTGCGCGGCCCGTGCGCCCGATGCGGTGGATGTAGTCGGTGGGCGAGCGCGGCAGGTCGTAGTTGATCACCACGGGCAACTGCGCAATGTCGATGCCGCGCGCCGCGAGGTCGGTGGCGATCACCACGTCCCAGCGGCTCTCCTTGAACTGCGCCAGGATGCCGGTGCGCGTGCCCTGCGCGATGTCGCCGTGGAAGGGAACGGCATACACGCCGTTCTTGTAGAGCTTCTCGGCCACGGTCTGGGCCGCATGCTGCGTGGCGACGAAGACCAGCACGCGGTCCCATGCGTTTTCCTTCAGCAGGTGGCGCAGCAGCTGGGTGCGCCGGTTGGCATCGACCTCGATCACGCGCTGCACGATGGCGGGCTCGGTGCCGGGCTCGCCCTGCACGTCGATCACCGCGGGGTCCTGCAGCGTGCCATCGGCCAGTGCCTGGATGGCGGGCGGGAAAGTGGCGGAGAACAACAGGTTCTGGCGCCGCGCCGGCAGCAGCGCGAGGATGCGGCCCAGCTCCTCCGCAAAGCCGAGGTCGAACAGGCGGTCGGCCTCGTCGAGCACGAGCATGGCGACCCCGTCGAGCTTGAGCGCGTTGTGGTCCACCAGGTCGAGCAGGCGGCCTGGCGTGGCCACCACGATGTCGGCGCCGCCGCGCAGGCCCATCATCTGCGGGTTGATCGACACGCCGCCGAAGGCAATGGCGATCTTGAGCCGTTCGGGCAGGTGCTGCGCGAGGCTGCGCATCGTTTCGCCCACCTGCGCCGCCAGTTCGCGCGTGGGCACGAGCACCAGCGCGCGCACGCGCCGTGGCGAGTGCGGCGCTTCGGCCGCCAGCCGCTGCAGCAGCGGGAGGGAAAATGCGGCCGTCTTGCCGGAGCCAGTCTGCGCCGAGCCCCGGACGTCGCGGCCTTGCAGAATGGCGGGGATGGCCGCGGCCTGGATGGCGGTCGGCGCGGCATAGCCGCTGTCGGCGGCAGCCTGCACGAGCGCGGGGGCCAAGCCCAGTGAGTCGAATGGCATGTGGAGAGACGGTGAGAGATGGAACCGGAAGCAGTGAAGAAGAGACCGACCGAATGGCAACGATGAAAAGCAATCAGGCCAGCGCCCTGGTGTACTCCACCGAGGCGGGCGGGCGCATGTGCCCCGAATGCCGCGCACCGATGGCACAGTGCCGCTGCAAGGAGAACAAGGCGCGCCTTCCGGCCACCGACGGCATTGTGCGTGTATCGCACGAGACCAAGGGCCGCAAGGGCAAGGGGGTGACTGTCGTCAAGGGCCTCGCGCTCGATGCCGCGGCGCTCGCGGCCGTGGGCAAGCAGCTCAAGACGGCCTGCGGCTCCGGCGGCACGGTGAAGGACGGCACCATCGAGATCCAGGGCGACCATCGCGAACTGGTGATTGCCGCGCTGGCCAGGCAGGGTCACACGGTCAAGCGTGCGGGAGGCTGAAGCGCATGAAACCCGAAGACCTGCAGCGCCTCGTCACGCTCCAAATGCCTTTCGGCAAACACAAGGGCACGCTGATTGCCGATCTGCCCGGAAATTACCTGACCTGGTTCGCACGCGAGGGTTTTCCCTCAGGCGAGATCGGCCGGCTGCTGCATTTGATGCATGAAATAGACCACAACGGGCTGTCCGGGCTGCTCCAACCGTTGCGAAACCGCCCGTCGGGACGTGATGTTTCGTAATAAGAGAGAAATCCAGCGCGCTTTTCCCGGTTCCGCTTGATAATCCGGCCTACGTGTCTGTGAGCTTGCTCCCGTGCACGTAATTCGGTGATCGGTCAGTTTCGCGCCACAGCGCCATTTTGTTTGTTGTGATTCTGGGACTCCATCGCTTTGTATTGTTGGTTTGAATTAGGAGTCCCTCAATGGGCAAGAAACTCTACGTAGGCAACCTCGCCTACTCCGTGCGTGATAACGACCTGGAACAGGCTTTCGGCGAGTTCGGCTCGATCGTCAGCGCCAAGGTCATGATGGAACGCGACACCGGCCGCTCCAAGGGCTTCGGTTTCGTCGAAATGGGCACCGACGCTGAAGCGCTGGCTGCCGTTGAAGCCATGAACGGCCATTCGCTCCAGGGCCGCGCCCTGACCGTGAACGAAGCCCGTCCGATGGAAGCTCGTCCCCCCCGTACCGGTGGTGGCGGCGGCTACGGCGGCGGCGGCGGTGGTGGTGGTTACGGCGGTGGTGGCGGCGGCGGCTACGGTGGTGGCGGCGGCGGCGGTGGCCGTAGCGGCGGCGGCGGTGGTTACGGCGGCGGCGGTGGCCGCGGCGGCTACTAAGCCCTCGCAAGCACTCATCACGGGAGCCCCGGCTCCCGCATGAAAAAAAGCTCCTTCGGGAGCTTTTTTCATTTCTGCGCTGTCCCGGCTGGCAAGGGGAGAACCCTTGTACGCATTTGTCCTTACCGTGCTGGTCAGCCAACGGTCAGCCGCGCCCGACGACCCTCACCGGTCCAAACAAGAGGGGCGAGACAATGCGGATCAAGAGTCAGGCTGACTTCTTTTCAGGGGTCATGTTCACAGCCGTGGGCGGCGCTTTCGCCATCGGCGCCACCACCTACACCATCGGGGACGGCGCACGCATGGGGCCCGGGTACTTCCCGCTCATGCTGGGCATCCTGCTCGCGATCCTCGGGGCATTCATCATGTTCCAGGCCATGGTGGTCGAAACCGCCGGCGGCGACCCGATCGGCAAATGGGCCTGGCGGCCGCTGGCCTTCGTGCTCGGCGCCAACCTCGCATTCGGCATCCTGCTGGGCGGCCTGCCGAGCATCGGCCTGCCCGCCATGGGCATGATCGTCGCGATCTACGCCCTCACCATCATCTCGAGCCTGGCCGGCCAGCAATTCAAGCTGCGCGACGTGCTGGTGCTCTCCACCATCCTGGCGGCCGGCAGCTATGTGGCCTTCATCTGGGCGCTGAAGCTCCAGATCCAGGTCTGGCCTACTTTCATTTCGGGTTGAGGAGCACACCGCCATGGAACTGTTCCACAACCTCGCGACCGGCTTCGGCGTCGCCTTCACTTTCACCAACCTGCTGTACTGCCTGGTCGGCTGCATCCTGGGCACCTTGATCGGCGTGCTGCCGGGCATCGGCCCGGTCGCGACCATCGCGATGCTGCTGCCCGCCACCTATGCGCTGCCGCCCGTGTCGGCGCTGATCATGCTGGCCGGCATCTACTACGGCGCGCAGTACGGCGGCTCGACCACTGCGATCCTGGTCAACCTGCCGGGGGAGTCGTCCTCGGTGGTCACCTGCATCGACGGCTACCAGATGGCAAGGCAGGGCCGCGCAGGCCCCGCACTCGCCGCGGCAGGCCTGGGCTCGTTCTTCGCGGGCTGCGTGGGCACGCTGATCCTGGCCGCCTTCGCGCCGCCGCTGACCGAGCTGGCCTTCAAGTTCGGCCCGGCCGAATACTTCTCGCTGATGGTGCTCGGCCTGATCGGCGCCGTGGTGCTGGCCTCGGGCTCGCTGCTCAAGGCCGTGGCCATGATCGTGCTGGGCCTTCTGCTCGGCATCGTCGGCACCGACGTCAATTCGGGCGTCGCGCGTTTCAGCTTCGACATTCCCGAGCTCACCGACGGCATCGGCTTCGTGGTGATTGCGATGGGCGTGTTCGGCTACGGCGAAATCATCGGCAACCTTTCGCAGCCCGACGACGAGCGCGAGGTGTTCACGCACAAGGTCAAGGGCCTGTGGCCCACCAAGGAAGACTTCAAGCGCATGACGCCCGCGGTGCTGCGCGGCACGGCGCTGGGCTCGGCGCTGGGCATCCTCCCCGGCGGCGGCGCGCTGCTGGCGGCCTTTGCGGCCTACGCGCTCGAGAAGAAAATCAAGATGCGTCCCGGCGAAGTGCCTTTCGGCAAGGGCAACATCCGCGGCGTGGCCTCGCCCGAGTCGGCCAACAACGCCGGCGCGCAGACCTCCTTCATCCCGCTGCTGACACTGGGGATTCCGCCCAATGCCGTGATGGCGCTGATGGTGGGCGCGATGACCATCCACAACATCCAGCCGGGCCCGCAGGTGATGACCAGCAACCCCGAGCTGTTCTGGGGCCTGATCGCCTCGATGTGGATCGGCAATGCGATGCTGATCATCCTGAACCTGCCGCTCATCGGCATGTGGATCAAGCTGCTGACGGTGCCTTACAAGTTCCTGTTCCCTGCCATCGTGCTGTTCTGCGCCATCGGCGTGTACTCGACCAACAACAACACCTTCGACGTGTGGATGGTGGCGATCTTCGGCTTCATCGGCTACCTGTTCCTGAAGCTCAAGACCGAGCCGGCGCCACTGCTGCTGGGCTTCATCCTCGGGCCGATGATGGAAGAGAACCTGCGCCGCGCACTGCTGCTGTCGCGCGGCGCCTGGAGCGTGTTCGTCACACGGCCGCTGTCGGCCGGCCTGCTGGTCGCGGCGGCGCTGCTGCTCGGCATCGTGCTGCTTCCCTCCATCAAGGCCAAGCGCGAAGAGGCTTTTGTGGAGGAATAAGCGCCGCTAGCGAAGGAACAACTGCCAGGCCATGCCGGCCAAGGCCGACGCGAGCACCACGGGGATCACGCCGGCCTTGAAGCGGAACAGCGCGATGGCCGCGAGCACGCCGATGACGGCGGAGGGAAACTCGAAGGGGCCGGACAGGCCCTGTGGCCAGAGCACGTGGTAGGCGAAGAAGACCGCGAGGTTGACGATCACGCCGACCACGGCCGCGGTGATGGCGGTCAGCGGGGCGGTGAACCTGAGGTTGCCGTGGGTCGACTCGATGAAGGGTCCGCCCAGCAGGATGAACAGGAACGACGGCAGGAAGGTGAAGAAGGTCACCACCGCCGCCGCTGCCGCGCCCGCCGCGAACAGCGCATGCGGGCCGAACAGCGCCTGCCCCCAGCCGCCGACGAACCCCACGAACGACACCACCATGATCAGCGGGCCGGGCGTGGTTTCCCCGAGCGCGAGTCCGTCGATCATCTGTGTGGCGGTGAGCCACTGGTAGTGGTCGACCGCGCCCTGGAACACATAGGGCAGCACCGCATAGGCGCCGCCGAATGTCAGCAGCGCGGCCTTGGTGAAGAACCAGGCCATCTGCGTGAGCGCGCCGTGCCAGCCGTACAGCGCCGTGAGCGCTCCCAGCGCACCGAGCCACAGCAGCAGGAACACCGACAGCACGCGCATAAAACGGCCCCAGCCGAACAGGGCGTGCGCGGGCGTCGGCGTGTCGTCGTCGATCAGCGCCGGGCCAGCCGACGCTGCCGCGGCGCCGTGCGCGCCGCCCGCCGCAAACGAAGCCGGCGCGAACCGGTTGCCCAGATAACCGATCGCGCCCGCACCGAGCACGATCAATGGGAAGGGCATGCGCAACGCGAAGATCGCCACGAAGGCGGCCACCGCAATGGCCCAGAGCCAGGCGTTCTTGAGCACCCGCGAGCCGATGCGCCAGGCCGCGAACAGCACGATGGCCGTCACCGCGGGCTTCACGCCGTAGAGCAGGCCCGCCACGGCCGGCACATGGCCGTACGCCAGGTAGGCCCATGACAGCGCAATCAGGATGAAGAGCGACGGCAGCACGAAGAGCACGCCCGCCGCGATGCCGCCCCAGGTGCGGTGCATGAGCCAGCCGATGTAGGTGGCCAGCTGCTGGGCCTCGGGGCCGGGCAGCAGCATGCAGTAGTTGAGCGCATGCAAGAAGCGCTTCTCCGAGATCCAGCGCCGGCGCTCGACCAGTTCCTGGTGCATGAGCGCGATCTGTCCGGCCGGGCCACCGAAGCTGATGAAGCCGAGCTTGAACCAATAGAGAAAAGCCTGCCAGAAGCTCACGGGTGCGGGGCGTTCGACAGGCTCGGGCGATGCCATGGAATCGGACTTTCTTGATTTGTTATTTCAGGAATGCGTCATAGGCGGTCTTCAGGATCAGCGCGCTCACCACGACGATGAACACCACCCGCACGAAGCCGGCCCCATGCTTCAATGCAACACGCGTACCCAGCAGGCTGCCGGCCACGTTGGCCACCGCCATCACCAGCCCATAGTGCCACCAGACATGGCCCTTGAGCGCGAGCAGCAGCAGGGCCGCGGCGTTGGTGAGCGTGTTGATGATCTTGGCCGAGGCCGAGGCGTTGAGAAAGTCGTAGCCCATCCAGCGCACGAACAGGAAGATTAGGAAGCTGCCCGCGCCCGGGCCGAAGAAGCCGTCGTAGAAGCCGATCGACAGGCCGATGGCGCAGGCCGCGAGCGTCTCGGCGCGGCCGCTGAAGCGCGGCACGTGGTGGCGCCCCAGGTCCTTGCGCGCGAGCGTGTAGAGCAGCACGCCCAGCAGCACGATGGGCAGTGCACGGCGCAGGAAGTCGCCCGGAAACAGTGTCACGCCCCAGGCGCCCAGCATCGATCCCGCGAAGCCGACCAGCGCAGCCGGCCACAGCGCGCCCCAGCGCATCTGCACCCGCTGGCTGAATTGGGCCGCCGCAGCGGCCGTGCCCCAAATGGAAGCACTTTTGTTAGTACCGAGCAACGTGGCGGGCGGCGCTCCGGGAAAGACCGCGAAAAGCGCCGGCACCAGGATCAATCCGCCGCCGCCCACGATCGAATCGACAAAGCCCGCAAGCAGCGAGGCGCCTGTTACCACCAGCATTTCCATCGCGGGATTGTCGCACCGGAGGCGCTATCGAAAAGGGAGCTTCAACGGTAGGAAGAGCGGGGGCGTGAGCCCTCTTGGGTCCGCGTGATCGTGGCACCGGAACAGCCAATAAAAAAGGCGCCGACCAGCGGCGCCTTTCAAGTTCAAGCACGGCTTCTCGAACGGAAGCCTTGAAGAATTTTTGTTGTAGACCGAATTTGTCTCCTCGGACCCTCGGCAGCACGAGCTTGGCCCGTTCGCGAGTGGGCAGACTTTAGGGGGTGCACCGGCCCAGTGCATTGGGAGTAACCCGCTTAACTGTCCCTCCAAAGGCCTCTTCTCTGGCAAAAGTGTTTCGACGCGTTAATGAACATTACTCCACGATGTGGCACGACTTGTGCACGGGAGCGGACGAGCCATTCCCGGAGGATCGCCCATGTCCATGTCCGAAAGCGACCGCATCGCCCTCGCGGCGCGCCTTCACGTCGCGCTGCGGCGAAAGCATGGGCGCGTGACCGACACGGAGTGGATGGCGACCAACGCCGAGTACGCCACCGAAATCATCCGCATGACGCGCGAGCATGCGGCGGAAACCAAGGACGAGGATCTGTACCTGCTCGCCACCCGGCTGGAGCAAGCCATGGAGCCGCTGGCCCGGGCCGCACGGCTGGCCGCGCGAGCCCCCGGCGGCAATCTTCACAGATTGCTGCCGCGCCTGGGCGCCGGCCCAGGCTGATTCCTGCCGCCCGCTTTCAGCCTGCAGCCAGCGCGGCCTTGCGGATCGACTGCAGCGTGCTGCCCGGCGTGATGGCCTCCGGATCGAGCAGGCAATGCAGGATCGCGGGCTTGCCGCTGGCACGCGCACGCGCCAGCGCGGGGCCGAATTCGTCGGTGCGGGTGACGCGTTCGCCATGGCCGCCGAACACCTCGGCATAGCCGCGGAAGTCGGGGTTCTTGAGCTCGGTTGCGCTGATGCGGCCGGGATAGTGCTTTTCCTGGTGCATGCGGATGGTGCCGTACATGGCGTTGTCCAGCAGCACCACGAGGATCGGAAGGCCGTACTGCACGGCCGTGGCGAACTCCTGGCCATGCATCATGAAGTCGCCGTCGCCCGCGAACACCACCACCTCGCGCTGCGGCCACAGGCGCTTGGCGCCCACGCCCGCGGGCAGGCCGTAGCCCATCGACCCGCTGGTGGGTGCCAGCTGGCTCGCGAACGCGCGGAACGGCCAGAAGCGGTGCACCCAGGTTGCGAAGTTGCCTGCGCCGTTGCAGAAGATGGTGTCGGCCGGCAGCACCTCGCGCAGGTGCTGCATCACCTCGCCCATCTGCAAGGGGCCCGGAATGCGGATCGGCGCCGGATCGCTCCAGCGCAGGAAGTCTTCGCGCGCGGTCCTGGTCTCGGCGGCCCAGGCGGGCGCCGAAACAGGGCGCAACGCTGACACCGCCTCGGCGAATGCCTGCGGCGTGGCGTGGATGGCCAGCGCCGGCCGATACAGCTTGCCGAGCTCGTCGGCATCGGCGTGCACATGCACCAGCGCCTGCTTCGGCTGCGGAATGGCGAGCAGCTCATAGCCTTGCGAGGGCACTTCGGACAGGCGCCCGCCCGCCAGCAGCACCAGGTCGGCATTGCGGATGCGCTCGAGCAGGCGCGGATTGGCGCCCAGCCCCAGGTCGCCGGCATACGAGGGATGCTCGGCCGACAGCAGCATCTGGCGGCGGAACGAGCAGTAGACCGGCAGCGAGAACGCCTCGGCAAACGCCGCGAACTGCCGCGTCGCGGCTTCGGACCAGCGGCTGCCGCCCAGGATGACCACCGGCCGCTCGGCCTCGGACAGGCGCCGCTGCAGCTCGGCGATCTGCGCCGCGCCGGGGTAGGTTTCGGTGACGGCATAGGGCTGCGCATCGGCCACCGCGGCGGCTTCGGTCAGCATGTCTTCCGGCAGTGCGATCACCACAGGACCGGGCCGGCCCGAGGTCGCGACGTGGAAGGCGCGCGAGACGAGCTCGGGCACGCGCGCCGGATCGTCGATCTGCACCACCCACTTGGCCATGGTGCCGAACACCGCGCCGTAGTCCAGCTCCTGGAAGGCTTCGCGGCCCAGCGCCTCTCGCGCCACCTGGCCGACGAAGAGCAGCAGCGGCGTCGAATCCTGGTGCGCGATGTGCACGCCGGCTGCCGCGTTGGTGGCGCCCGGCCCGCGCGTGACGAAGCACACGCCGGGCTTGCCCGTGAGCTTGCCCTGCGCCTCGGCCATCATCGTGGCGCCGCCTTCCTGGCGGCATACCGTCACCTCGATCGATGCGTCGTGCAGCGCGTCGAGCACCGCGAGAAAGCTTTCGCCGGGCACGCAGAAGAGCTGCTCGACGCCATGGGTGATGAGCTGGTCGACCAGGATCTGGCCGCCGGTGCGGGAAGAAGTCATGCCGTGTCCAATGCAATGAAGGTCTTGTTCATTCGAGAGCTTCGCATGCCGCTGCAATGCGCGCACACGCCTCCTCGAGCTGCGCCATCGACGTGGCGTACGAGATGCGGAAATATGGCGCCAGCCCGAACACGCTGCCCGGCACCACCGCGACTTCGAAATCCTGCAGCAGGTGGTTGCAGAAGTCGCTGTCCGTCTGCAGCAGCATGCCGCCGCGCGTGCGGCGGCCGAGCACGCCGGCGCAACTCGCAAAGGTATAGAAGGCGCCTTCGGGCACGCGGCAATGCAGCCCCGGTGCGCGATTCAACGCAGCCACCACGAAGTCGCGCCGCGCCTGGAAATCGGCGCACCGCTCGGCCACGATGTCCTGCGGCCCGGTCAGCGCCTCGATCGCGGCAGCCTGGCTCACCGACGACGGGCACGAGGTCGACTGGCTCTGCACCACCGCCATGGCCGCGATCAATGCGCGCGGCCCCGCGCCGTAGCCCACGCGCCAGCCGGTCATCGCGTAGGCCTTCGACACGCCGTTGACGGTGAGCGTGCGTTCGCGCAGCCGCGGCTCCACGGCCGCCGGCGTGGCAAAGGCCAGGCCGTCGTAGAGGATGTGTTCGTAGATGTCGTCGGCCAGCACCCACACCTGCGGGTGCCGCAGCAGCACCTCGCACAGCGGCGCGAGCTGGGCCGCGCTGTAGGCCGCGCCGCTCGGGTTGGACGGCGAGTTCAGGAAGAGCCAGCGCGTGCGCGGCGTGATGGCCGCCTCGAGCTGCGCGGCTTCGAGCCGGAAGCCCTGCGCCTCGCTGCAGGGCACGCTCACCGGCACGCCGCCGCAGATCTGCACGATGTCGGCGTAGGAGGTCCAGTAGGGCGCGGGCAGGATCACCTCGTCGCCCGGATTCAGGCTGGCCATCAGCGCATTGAAGATCACCTGCTTGGCGCCCGCGCCCACGCTGATCTCGTCCAGCGCAAAGTCCAGCGCGTTGTCGCGCTTGAACTTCAACTGCACCGCGGCCTTCATGGCCGGGCTGCCGTCGAGCACGGTGTAGCGCGTGTCGCCGCGCGCAATGGCGCGCGAGGCGGCGGCCCGGATGTGCTCGGGCGTGTCGAAGTCCGGCTCGCCCGCGCCCAGCACGATCACCGGCCGGCCGGCGCGCTTGAGTGCATTGGCGTGGTCGGTGATGCGCAGGATTTCCGACACGCCGATGGCGCGCACGCGCTGCGCGGGCTCGAACGCCGGGGACGTGGAAAGCGTGGATTCGGGATCGGCGGAGGTCACTTCGCGTACGCCTCCAGCGGCTTGTCGTTGGGTTCGGCAATGAGCTGCTTCAGCGCGGCGCTCATCGGCAGGTTGAGGCTGGTGTTCTTCGGCGGGATCGGCGCGACGAACCACTTGGTGTAGATCTTCTCGAGCTCGCCGCTCTTCATGAGGCGGCGCAGCGCGTCGTCCACGGCCGTCTTGAAGGCGGGGTCGTCCTTGCGGAACAGCAGCGCGATGGGCTCGGAACCCAGCGCATCGCCGACGATGCGATAGGCCGCCGGGTTCTTCGAATTCGCGATGATGCCGGCGAGCAGGTTGTCGTCGAGCACGAAGGCATCGGCGCGGCCCGACTCCATCAGCAGGAAGCTCTCGAGGTGGTCCTTGCCGAGCATCGTGGTGATGGTGGTGTTCTGCGCGCGCTCGCGCTTGCGCAGCAGCTGCACGGCGGTGGTGCCGGTGGACGCCGACACGGTGCGGCCCGCCAGCTGGTCGAGCGAGCCGATGCCCGAATCGACGCGCGTGGCCATGCGCACCTCGCTCACGTAGGTGGTGAGCGCGAACGCCACCTGCTGTTGGCGCGCGGTGTTGTTGGTGGTGGGGCCGCAGCCGATGTCGAGCGTGCCGTTCTGCACCAGCGGGATGGTGTTCTGCGCGGTGACGGCCATGTATTCGAGCTTGGCCGAGGGCACGATGTCCTTCAGCACGCGCTCGCACAGTTCGACGTGGTAGCCCACGTACTTGTCGTTCGCGCCCAGCATGTAGGCCATGGGCGGCGAGGCTTCGCGCACGCCGAGCACGGCCTTGCCGCTGGTCTTGATCTTGTCGAGCGTGCCGCCGGTGGGGGCCTGCTGCGCGGTGGCGGCGAATGCCGTTGCGAGCAGTGCAGCGGCGGTGAGGTTCTTCAATTGCATCTTCATGTTCTCTGTCTCCTGGTTGTTTTTCTGGGGTCCGCACGGCCGCCGTCCTGCCGCCGCAGCGAAGTGCCGCGCGGTCGGATTGCCAAGCCGGAGCCGGTCAGTCGTTGATCTCGAAGGTCACGCCCTGGGCGAGCGGCAGCGCAGTCGAGTAATTGATGGTGTTGGTGGCACGGCGCATGTAGGCTTTCCAGCTGTCGGAGCCGGCTTCGCGTCCGCCGCCGGTTTCCTTCTCGCCGCCGAAGGCACCGCCGATCTCGGCACCGCTCGGGCCGATGTTGACGTTGGCAATGCCGCAGTCGGAACCCGCGCTCGAGAGGAAGCGCTCGGCCTCGCGCACGTTGAGCGTGAAGATCGACGACGACAGGCCGGCGCCCACCGCGTTGTGCCATTCGATGGCGTCGTCCAGCGCGCCGTAGCGCACCACGTAAAGAATGGGCGCAAAGGTCTCGCGCAGCACCGGGCCTTCATGCGACTTCAGTTCGACCAGCGCCGGGCGCGCATAGTAGGCGTCCTTCGTGCCGATGCCCTCGACGCGCTGGCCGCCATGCACCGTGGCGCCGATCTCGCGGCATTCGCCCAGGGCCTTCTGCATGCCGTCGAACGCGGCGCGGTCGATCAGCGGGCCGACCAGCGTGCCGGCCTCGCGCGGGTCGCCCACCTGCACGTTGCCGTACGCCCTGGCGAGCTTGGGCACCAGCGCGTCGTACACGCTGTCGTGCACGAACAGGCGGCGCAGTGTGGTGCAGCGCTGGCCGGCCGTGCCCATGGCCGAGAACGCGATGGCGCGCAGCGTGAGGTCGAGGTCGGCCGACGGCGTGACGATGGCCGCGTTGTTGCCGCCGAGTTCGAGAATCGCGCGGGCGAAGCGTGCTGCCAGCTTCGGGCCCACCTGCCGGCCCATTGCCGTGGAGCCGGTGGCCGAGAGAATGGGCACGCGGTGGTCGTCGACCAGCACTTCGCCGATGTCGCGCTGGCCCAGCAGCAGGCCGAGCAGGCCGTCGGGCGCATCGCCGAAGCGCGCCAGCGCGCGCTTCGCGATGGCATGCGTGGCCAGCGCAGTCAGGGGGGTTTTCTCGGACGGCTTCCATACCACCGAATCGCCGCACACCAGCGCGAGCGCCGCATTCCACGACCACACGGCCACCGGAAAGTTGAAGGCCGAGATCACGCCGCACACGCCCAGCGGGTGCCATGTTTCCATCATGCGGTGCTCGGCGCGCTCGGTGGCGAGCGTGAGGCCGTAGAGCTGGCGCGAGAGGCCGACCGCGAAATCGCAGATGTCGATCATCTCCTGCACTTCACCGGCGCCTTCGGTCGGGATCTTGCCGGCCTCGAGCGTCACGAGGCGTCCGAGGTCGGCCTTGGCGGCGCGCAGTTCTTCACCCAGCAGGCGCACCAGTTCGCCGCGGCGCGGCGCGGGCACGTTGCGCCAGGCCTTGAAAGCTTCATGGGCCTGGCCGATGGCCTCGGTTGCTTCGGCCGGCTTGGTCTGCCGCACCTGCGCCATCACCTCGCCGGTCACCGGGGAACGCACCGTCAGCTCGCCGCCGGTATAGGCGGTGCGCGGAACGCCCAGGCGTTGCAGCAGCTGTTCGACTTCGGCGGTCAGGGAGGAAGAGGCTTGGGCTTCAGGCATGGCGCACTCCGGGAAGGAGGAGGAGAAAAATGGGAAACGGCGGGACAGGGACGGGGCAATATCTTCCAATCCCGCACGGTTGCCTAGTGAAAAAATGGAAGGACCTGATGCGTTTGCCGAATGAACTCGGCACGCGCCCCCGCAGTGACGGGCTGCGCGCCTACGCGCAAAACGCCGGCCTGCATCGAAGATGCCGCACCCCCGGGCGGTCCCGTGCGTTGCCGCGGGGCCGGCCCCCCGACGCACTCCAATCCTTGCCGTACCGCCATGAAAGCGATCCTCACCCTGTATGCCGCGATCCATGCGTTGATGGCGGCCGCGTTCGCCGCCGCTTCGCTGGTGCTGATCGCGATTGCCGCGCGCGCCGGCTGGGGCGCGGTGTCGCAAGGCCTCGATCTTCCGGCGGCCGAGGCGATCATCGAAGCGGTGGGCCTTTTGGCGGCGGGGGTCGTGGCGTTGCAGATCTCGCAGACCGTGCTCGAAGAGGAAGTGGTGCGCGACGCGCACATCGGCGCGCCGACACGGGTGCGGCGCTTTCTCTCGCGCTTCATGGTGGTGATCGTCGTCGCGGTGGCGGTCGAAGGGCTGGTCGCGATCTTCAAGGCGCGCGAGGCACCCGAGCTCATGCTGCACGCTGCCGCGATGCTGGGCGCGGTCGGCCTGCTGATGGCGGGCTGGGGCATTTTCATCCGCCTCAACCGCTACGCCGAGGAGCTGGAACCCGAGGCGATGGAAGACGCCAAGCGCGAGGACAGCAAGCTGAAATGAACGCGACGGCTAGCGCGGGCCGGGCGCGTCCGGCAGCGGGATCTTCTGCCCTGCCGGCGATCCCGCCAGGCTCTGCGCCGGCCGCCGCAAGGTGGCGTCGAAGGGGTTGATCTTCGGACCGATGGCCGCGGCCTCGCGCTTGAGCAGCTCGACCACCGTGGGCATGCGGTCGGCGTTGAGCCGGTCGGCGATCGTGCCCACGCTCAATGCAGCCACGGCGCGGCCCTCGCGGTCGAGAATGGGCACCGCCACGCCGGCCATGCCTTCGAGCAGGCCAGTGTTGCGGCCCGCGTAGCCCGCCTGGCGCACGCGCTCGATCTCGGTGCGCAGGTAGACCTCGTCGTACACGCCGTACTCGCGCACGCGCGAAAGGTTGAAGCGGATCACCTCCTCGCGCTCGGCCTCCGGCAAAAAGGCCAGGATCGCGAGTGCGCCCTGCCCCACGCCCAGCGCAATGCGCCCGCCGATGTCGCCGGTGAACGAGCGGATCGGGAACGGTCCTTCGCTGCGGTCCAGGCACACCGCGTCGAAGCCGCTGCGCGCCAAAAGAAAGATGCTGTCGCCCAGGCTCGCGCACAGGCGCAGCAGCACCGGGCGGCAGAGGGAGCGCAGGTCGCCCGGGTTGCCGGCGCTGGCCGCGAGCGCGAAGAAATCGATGCTCACGCCGGTAGAGCTTGCTGCGCTCGTCCTGCTCGACCATGCCCTCGGCCATGAGCGACTGCAGCAGGCGGTGCGTGGTGGCCTGCGTGAGGCCCACCGAACGTGCAATCTGCGTCACGCGCCCGCCTTCGGCCTGCACCGCGCCGAGCGCGCGGATCACCGAAAAGACGCGCGGGACGCCGCCGCTGGCGGCCGAAGGGGTTTCCATGCCTTGCTCCTGTGGAATTCCAAAGATCGTTCGCCTGCATCATATTCCATTGAACGGAATAAATTAGATAAAGATTCTGTTTAATGGAATACCCGAGGCGAACTGGCGTGATCGTTGCAATAGAGTGAATTGAAAGTTCTCTCTTTGTCCACGGCGTGCACCAAGGTGTGGCGCGCCTTCATGACCGCGCAGAAAGGCCCTTCCATGTCATTCCTACGGCTCACCGACGTGACCAAGTTCTACGGCGCCACGCGCGCCGTGTCGGCCATGAACCTCACGGTGGAGAAGGGCGAGTTCGTTTCGCTGCTGGGGCCTTCGGGCTGCGGCAAGACGACGACGCTGCAGATGATCGCGGGCTTCGAGGCGGTTTCCGGCGGGCGCATCGAGCTCGCGGGCAAGGACATCACGCATGCCAAGGCGAACACGCGGGGCCTCGGGATCGTGTTCCAGACCTACGCCCTCTTTCCGCACATGACGGTGGCCGACAACGTGAGCTTCGGCCTGGAGATGCGCAAGATGCCGAAGGCCGAGCGCAAGGAGCGCGTGAAGCAGGCGCTGGCGCTGGTTCACCTCGAAGCGCATGCGGCGCGCTACCCGCGCGAGCTCTCGGGCGGGCAGCGCCAGCGCGTGGCGCTGGCCCGCGCGCTGGTGATCGAGCCGCCGGTGCTGCTGCTGGACGAGCCGCTGTCCAACCTGGACGCCAAGCTGCGCGAAGAGATGCAGTTCGAGCTGCGCCAGATCCAGCGCAAGGTCGGCACCACCACGGTGATGGTCACGCACGACCAGAGCGAGGCCATGTCCATCAGCGACCGCGTGGTGGTGATGGAAGGCGGCTGCGCCACGCAGATCGACCATCCGCACCGCGTGTACGAGCATCCGAGCACGCGCTTCATTTCCACCTTCGTGGGCAAGGCCAACCTGCTGGACGCCCGGGTCACCGTGTGCGGCGCGCGCAGCTGCCATGTCGAAGTGGGTCCGCTCACGGTCGAGGTGGACGACACCGGCCATGCCTCGGGTGCAGCGGTGCTGATGAGCGTGCGGCCCGAGAAGCTGCAGCTGGTGGAGGCCGGCCGCGGCCGCCTCGACGGCACGGTGCAGGAGCGCTTCTTCCTCGGCAGCCAGTGGCTCTATCGCCTGCGCACGCCCGCCGGGGAACTGACCGTGCTGAGCCCCAACGACGGCCGCGACGCGCTCGACGAAGGCAGCGCCACAGGGATCGACTGGCCCGCGCACTGCACGCGCCTGTTGCCGGCTGAATCGGCTGAATCGGCTGAAGCGGCGGTGGCGGCATGAGCGCCGCGCCGGGCCGCCCCAAGCAAGCACGCTCCCGCTTGGCGGGAAGGCGCGCAGCGCCAAGGGTGCACCAATGAGCGCATCGACCAAAGCGGCCACGCCGTGGTGGCTGTCCGGCCCCGCGCTGCTGCTGTTCGCGGCCCTGCTGCTGGTGCCGCTCGCGCTCACCGCGGTGCTGTCCTTCAACGTCTACGACCCGGCGACCGGGCCCAAGGCCGGCGAGTTCACGCTCGAGCACTACACGCACGTGTTCACCGACTCGTACTACCACGGGATCTTCTGGCGCACCTTCTGGATCTCGGGCGTCGTCACACTGGTCTGCGTGCTGGTCGGCGCGCCTGAAGCGTACGTGCTGAGCCGCATGCGCAACCCGTGGCGCTCGATCCTGCTGCTCGTCGTGCTGGCGCCGCTGCTGGTGTCGGTGGTGGTGCGCGCCTTCGGCTGGAGCATGCTGCTCGGGCCCGAGGGCGCGGTGAACGGACTGCTGCGGCTGGTGGGCATCGGGCCGGTGAAGATGCTCTACACCGAGATCGCGGTGATCGTGGCGCTGGTGCACGTGATGCTGCCCTTCATGGTGATCCCGGTATGGACCTCGCTGCAGAAGCTCGACGCCGGCGTGGAGAACGCGGCGCTCTCGCTCAAGGCCTCGCCCTTCACCACGCTGCGCCGCATCGTGCTGCCGCAGGTGATGCCGGGCATTCTCTCGGGCAGCCTGATCGTGTTCGGGCTGGCCGCGAGCTCGTTCGCGATCCCGGGGCTGCTCGGCGGACGCCGGCTCAAGATGGTCGCGACGGTGGTCTACGACGAATACCTGCACGAACTGAACTGGCCGCTCGGCGCAGCCGTGGCGCTCACTTTGCTGGTGGCCAACCTCATCGTGATGCTGAGCTACAACCGCCTCGTCGAAGGCCGCTACAAGAAAGCGCTCGGGTGAAGAACATGACCCCCACGCTCCATCACTCCGTGTATTCGCTGCCCCCCGAGGGGGCGCAGGCCTCCCTTGGGGCGGCCCGGCGGGAGGCCTCATGAGCAAGAACGGCCCCCTCGCCCTCGCGTTCAACGCGCTCGTCATCACCTTCATGCTGGCGCCGCTGGTGGTGGTGTGCATCGTCGCGTTCACGCCCGAGAACACGCTGACGATCCCGACCACGCACTTCTCGCTGCGCTGGTTCGAGGCGGTGTTCGCACACCCCGACTTCATGCAGTCGTTCTGGAACAGCCTGTGGCTCGCGCTGGCTTCGGCCACCATCGCCACGCTGATCGCCGTGCCGGCCGGCATGGCGATCACGCGCTACGCCTTTCCGGGGCGCGACTTCCTCAACGGCCTGTTTCTCTCGCCGCTGATCATTCCGCACCTGGTGCTGGGCGTGGCCTTGCTGCGGCTCTTTGCACTGGTCGGCGGCACGGGCAGCTTCGGCTGGCTGGTGATGGCGCACGCGCTGATCGTCACGCCCTACACGCTGCGCCTGGTGGTGGCCGCGCTGGTGGGCTTCGACCGCAGCGCCGAGCAGGCCGCGCTCTCGCTGGGCGCGAGCCAGGCCACCATGTTCCGGCGCATCACGCTGCCGATGATCCTGCCGGGCGTCACCGGCGGCTGGCTGCTGGCCTTCATCAACAGTTTCGACGAAGTGACCATGTCGATCTTCGTCACCTCGCCCAGCACGGTGACGCTGCCGGTGCGCATGTACATGTATGCCACCGAGTCGATCGATCCGCTGATGGCGGCGGTGTCGGCGCTGATGGTGGCGGTGACGGCCATTGCGATGGTGGTGCTCGACCGCGTCTACGGCCTGGACCGCGTGCTGGTGGGACGCCGATAGATGAGCCTGCCGACCCTACAACCGCTGCTGCACCGCGTGGCCGAGACCGGCCGCGCCGCGGTGCCGTTCACGCTCGACGGCGAACCCGCGTCCGCGCTCGCGGGCGACACGGTGCTCACCGCCGTGCTCACGCAGGCCGCGCAGCTGCGCCGGAACGAATTCAGCGGTGCGCCGCGCGCGGGCTTCTGCATGATGGGCGCCTGCCAGGATTGCTGGATTTCCACCGAGCAAGGCGAGCGCCTGCGTGCCTGCTCCACCTTCATCGCGCCGGGCATGGCGCTGGTCACGGGAAGGAGCGGCGCATGACGGCTTCTTCTGCCTTGCAGCCGGTGATCGTCGGCGCAGGTCCGGCCGGCGTACGAGCCGCCGAGGCGCTGGTGGCGCACGGCCTGCGGCCCCTCGTGATCGACGAAGCATCCCGCGCCGGCGGCCAGGTCTACCGGCGGCCGCCCGCGACCCTGGCCGAGCGCAGCGCAGAGGCGCTCTACGGCTTCGAGGCCCGCCGTGCCGATGCGGTGCATGCCGCCTTCGACGCGATGCAGGGCCGCATCGACTACCGCCCCGACAGCCTGGTGTGGAACGCGCAAGGCGGACGGCTCGACGTGCTGCACGGTCCCACGCGCAGCACCGCCAGCGTGCCCTACGGCCAACTGATCGTCGCCACCGGCGCCACCGACCGCGTGCTGCCGGTGCCGGGCTGGACATTGCCCGGCGTCTACACGCTGGGCGGCGCGCAGGTGGCGCTCAAGTTCCAGGGCTGCGCCATCGGCGAGCGCGTGGTGTTCATGGGCACCGGCCCCCTGCTCTACCTGGTGGCCTACCAGTACGCCAAGGCCGGCGCAAAGGTCGCCGCGGTGCTCGACACGGCGCGGCTCGCGGACCAGCTGGCCGCCACGCCCGCGATGCTGCGGGAGCCCGCGGTGTTCGCGAAGGGCGTGTACTACGTGGCCTGGCTGCGCGCGCACGGCGTGGCGCTGCACAGCGGCGTGCGGCCGCTGCGCGTGCTCGGCGATGCACAAGAGCGCCGCGTGGCCGGCGTGGCCTGGCATGACGGCCGCGAAGCGCGCACGCTGGCCTGCGATGCCGTCGGCTTCGGCTATGCCCTGCGCTCCGAAACGCAGCTGGCCGACCTGCTCGGCTGCCGCTTCGAGTTCGCGCCGCTGCACCGCGCGCACCTGCCGGTGCGCGATGCGGCCGGCCGCTCCAGCGTCGAGGGCGTGTACCTCGCGGGCGACGGCGCCGGCATCATGGGCGCCGATGCGGCCGAGTGGGCCGGCGAGCGCGCCGCGCTCGCGCTGCTCGCGGACCATGGCGTCGCCGTCGATGCATCGCGCGCAGCAATGCTCGAGCGCAAGCTGCACAAGCTCTCGGCTTTTCGCCAAGGCCTGGAGCGCGCCTTCCCGGTGCCGCACGACTGGGCGGCGCATGCGCCCGACGAACTCGTGGTCTGCCGCTGCGAGAACATCACCGCAGGCACGCTGCGCCAGAGCGTTGCGGACGCCGGCACCGACGAAATGAACCGCCTGAAAGCGCTCTCGCGCGTGGGCATGGGCCGCTGCCAGGGCCGCATGTGCGGCATGGCCGCGGCCGAGATCCTGGCGCACGCCACCGGCCTTCCGTTGCAGCAGGTGGGCCGGCTGCGCGGCCAGGCGCCGATCAAGCCGATTCCGATCCACCTGGCCGCTGCGCCGTCGCCGCTGCGCGAAGGAGCCGGCGAATGACGCAGCGCAAGACATTGCACACCGATGTTGCGATCGTCGGCGGCGGCATCGTCGGCGCATCGGCCGCGCTGGCCCTGCGCGGAATGGGCATCGGCGTCGTGCTGCTGGAGCGCGACCTGTGCGGCTCGCGTTCGAGCGGCGTGAACTACGGCGGCGTGCGGCGCCAGGGCCGCCCGATCCACCAGTTGCCCCTGGCGCAACGCGCGCACCGCATCTGGGGCCGCCTGCGCGAAACCATCGGCACCGACGGCGAGTACCTGCGCTCGGGCCATTTCAAGATCGCGCGCAGCGAAGCCGACATGGCTTCGCTGGAGCGCTACCGCGCGCTGAGCCGCGACTTCGATCTCGGGCTCGAGCTGATCTCGGATGCCCGCCTGCGCGAGCGCTGCCCCTGGCTTGGCGCGCGCGCGGTCGGCGGCTCGCTGTGCGCGGAAGACGGCCAGGCCAATCCGCGGCTGGTGTCGCCGGCCTTCGCGCTGGCGGCACAGCGCGCGGGCGCGCAGATCTTCGAGCGCTGCAAGGTCGACGAGGTGGCGCACGACGGCACCCGCTTCATGCTGCGCTCGGGCAATGCGCTCGAAGTGCATGCGCCGGCGCTACTCAACTGCGCGGGCGCATGGGCCGGGTCGATTGCCACGGCGTTCGGCGAAGCGGTGCCGCTGCACTCGGGCCATCCGGCAATGGCCGTGACCGAGCCGCTGCCCTTCTTCATGGACTGGAGCCTGGGCGTGGAAGGCGGCGGCATCTACTGCCGCCAGGTGGCGCGCGGCAACCTCGTGCTGGGCGGCGGCGGCGCGGGCGTCGCGCTCGACGACGACCGCGCGCGCTCCGACCGCGACGCGATCGCATCGCTCTCGGCGCAGGCCGTGGAGCTTCTGCCCGCGCTGCGCCATGCGCATTTCATCCGGACCTGGAGCGGCACCGAAGGCTACCTGCCCGACCGCCAGCCGGTGCTCGGGCCGAGCCGCACCACGCCCGGCCTCTTCCATGGCTTCGGCTTTTCGGGTGCGGGCTTCCAGGTCGGCCCCGCCGCCGGCGAAGTGCTGGCCGAACTCGTGCGCGACGGCCGCAGCACCACGCCCATCGACAACTTCTCGATCGAACGCTTCACCCCCACCCCACCCTGAAAGGAAGACACCATGTCCCGTTTCCAGAAGACCTTTTTCTTCTCTCTTCGCCGGACCGTGCTCGGTGCGGCGGCGGTGGCCGCGCTCGCGGCCGGCGGCGCGGCGAGCGCGCAGACCAAGACGCTCTACATCGGCATGAACGGCGGCACCATGGAGAAGGCGTACTCGCAGTACGTGTTCCCGGCCTTCGAGAAGCTGTACGGCGCCAAGGTGGTGGTGGTGCCGGGCACCTCGTCCGACATCCTCGCGAAGGCGCAGGCCAACAAGGACCGTCCGCAGATGCACGTCATGTTCCTGGACGACGGCATCATGGTTCGCGCCATCGGCATGGGCCTGTGCCAGAAGCAGCGGCCCAATCCGTCGCTGGCCGAGATCTATCCGGCCGCGCGCTTCAAGGACGACATGGCCAGCGGCGTGAGCCTGGGCATGACGGGCCTGGCCTACAACGCCAAGATGTTCAAGGAAAAGGGCTGGGCCCCGCCCACGTCGTGGATGGACCTGGCCGACCCCAAGTACAAGGGCAAGGTGGTGTTCCAGTCGATGTCTTCATCGTCGTTTGGGCTGCACGGCTTCCTGATGTTCAACCGCATCCAGGGCGGCAACGACAAGAACGTGGAACCGGGCTTCAAGGCCTGGCCCACCACCGTCGGTCCGAACGTGCTCGAGTACATCCCGAGCTCGGCCAAGCTGTCGGAAATGGTGCAGACCGGCGAAGCCGCGCTCTTCCCGCTGACGCCCACGGCCGTGGCCGCGCTCAAGACCAAGGGCATCCCGGTGGAATACGCGCCGCCGAAGGAAGGCGCGGTGGTGCTGATGGTGGGCCAGTGCGTGATTGCGAACAACAGCGAGCCCGAGCTGTCGCAAAAGCTCGCCGAGTTCCTGCTGAGCCCGCTGGCCCAGGCGAATGTGCTTCAGTACGGCGCGCAGATCCCCACCAACCCCAAGGCCCCCGCCGTGGGTGACGGTGTGCAGCAGGTGGCCGACATCAACAAGTGGATGAAGACTGCGGTCACCATCGACTGGGACAGCATCAATGCGAACCGTCCTGCTTGGAATGCCCGCTGGAACAAGACGATCGAAAAATAGGCTCGCCCCCAGTCTGCGCGCACTTCGTGTCGCTTCGCCAACCCCCTACCGGGGGCGATGCCAGCGGCCCGGCAGAGCCGGTTCCGCGGCATCCCACGAAAAGGCAGGAGGCTCCACCTCAGCGGTTCTCTTCCAGAATCCACCCCGCAGCCTTCTCGGCCATCATCAACGTCGGGCTGTTCGTGTTGCCGCTCGTGATCGTGGGCATCGCACCCGCGTCGACCACGCGCAATCCCTGCACACCGCGCACCCGCAGCTTCGAATCGAGCACCGCCATCGGGTCGCCATCGGCACCCATCTTCGTCGTGCCGACCGGATGGAAGATGGTGGTCGCGATGTCGCCGGCCAGGCGCGCGAGGTCTTCATCGCTCTGGTACTGCACGCCCGGCTTCCATTCCTCGGGCTTGTACTTGGCGAGCGCGGGCTGCGAGGCGATGCGTCGCGTCACGCGCAGCGAATCGGCCGCGACCTTCCGGTCTTCATCGGTGCTCAGGTAGTTGGGCGCAATCGCGGGCGCATCCTGGAAGCGCGGGCTCCTGATGCGCACGGTGCCGCGGCTTGTGGGATTGAGGTTGCATACGCTCGCGGTAAAGGCAGGGAAACTGTGCAGCGGCTCGCCGAAGGCATCGAGCGACAGCGGCTGCACGTGGTACTCGAGGTTGGGCCATTCGTGCTCGGGCGAGCTGCGCGTGAACGCGCCGAGCTGCGACGGCGCCATGCTCATCGGCCCGCTGCGCTTCATCAGGTATTCGAGTCCGATCTTCGCCTTGCCGTACATCGACGAAGCCAGCACGTTGAGCGTGGGCGCGCCATTGATCTTGTAGACCGCGCGGATCTGCAGGTGGTCCTGCAGGTTGGCGCCGACGCCGGGCGCGTCGAGCACCACCTCGATGCCGTGCTGGCGCAACAGCTCCGCCGGGCCAATACCCGACAGCTGCAGGATCTGCGGCGAGCCGATGCTGCCGGCGCACAGCACCACCTCGCGCGTGGCGTGCGCGGTCACCATCTGCTGGCCGTCCCACACCTGCACGCCGGTGCAGCGCCGGCTGCCGTCGGGCTGCGTCTCGACAATCAGCTTCGTGACGTGCGCGTTGACCCACATCTCGAAATTGGGCCGGCCGTAGCAGACCGGCCGAAGGAACGCCTTGGCGGTGTTCCAGCGCCAGCCGTTCTTCTGGTTGACCTGGAAATAGCCGACGCCTTCGTTGCTGCCGCGGTTGAAGTCGGTGCTGTGCGGCACGCCGGCCTCGACGGCGGCCTCGGCGAAGGCATCGAGGATGTCCCAGCGCAGGCGCTGCTTCTCGACCCGCCATTCGCCGCCGGAACCGTGCAGCTCGTCGGCGCCGAGGTAGTAGTCCTCGTGCTTCTTGAAGTCGGGCAGCACCTTGTCCCAGCGCCAGTCGTCGTCCCCCGTGAGCCGGGCCCACTGGTCGTAGTCGCGCGACTGGCCGCGCATGTAGATCATGCCGTTGATGCTGGAGCAGCCGCCCAGCGTCTTGCCGCGGGGGTAGCGCAAGGTGCGCCCGTTGAGCCCGGCGTCGGGCTCGGTGCTGTAGAGCCAGTCGGTGCGCGGATTGCCGATGCAGTAGAGATAACCGACCGGGATGTGGATCCAGTGGTAGTCGTCCTTGCGGCCGGCCTCGATCAGCAGCGTGCGCTGCTGCGATTTGCGGGTCAGCCGGTTGCACATCAGCGCGCCGGCCGTGCCGCCGCCGATGACGATGTAGTCGAATGTGTTGTCGTCGCTCATGGCGCCTGCTTGTCTCCGGATGGGTGAACGATATTTTCGATGCTCATGGGCCTTGCCCGGCCTCTGCAGGCAGTTTCGCCCAGGCCCCGGGCAAAAAGCCAATGATTTCGGCGCCGCTGGCGTATAAACCGCACTTATATGACTGCCGCTGCCCCGGACCTCCAGATCCTCCGCGCCTTCGTGCTCGCGGCGCGCGAAGGCAGCGTCTCGCGTGCGGCCGAGCGGCTGCACCTGACCCAGCCGGCCGTGAGCCTCCAGCTCAAGCGCCTGGCCGAGGAAACCGGGCTCCAGCTCTTCACCCGCACGCCGCACGGGCTGGCCCTCACGGCCGATGGCGCCGCGCTGCTGCCGCAGGCCGAGCGCGTGCTCTCTGCGGTGGGCGACCTGCAGCAGGCCGCACGCAACCTGCAGGGCACCGTGCGCGGGGCGCTGCGCATCGGCACCATCCTCGACCCGGCGTTCACCCGCCTGGGCGTGTTCCTGCGCGAACTGGTGGAGTCGGCCCCGCAGATCGAGACCGAACTGCGCCACGGCATGAGCGGCACGGTGCTGGCGCAGGTGCTGCGGGGCGAGCTCGACGTCGGCTTTCACCTTGATGCCGATGCCGATGCCGATGCCGACGGCAGCCGCGATGCCGCCGCCCCGACGCCGCTCGCGGCACGCACGCTCACGCGCTTCACCTACCGGGTGGTCGCGCCGGCGGGCTGGGGGCCCCAGGTGCTGGGCCGCGACTGGAAGGCGCTGGCCGCGTTGCCGTGGCTGGCCACGCCGCCAGAGTCGGCGCACCACCGGCTGCTGGACAAGGTGTTCGGCCCGCTCGGGCTCTCGCCGCGCCGGGTGGCGCTGGTGGACCAGGAAGCCTCGATGCTCGACCTGCTGAAATCCGGTGTGGGCCTGAGCCTCCTGCGCGATTCGATCGCCATCCGCGAGAGCCAGTCGCACGGCCTCGTGATGGCCGACCGCGTGCAGCTCGATTGCGCGCTGCGTTTCGTCTCGCTGGCGGCGCGGCGCAACGAGCCGGTCATCGCCAGCGCATGGAACGCGCTGGCGCGGGCCTGGCACTGACCGCGGGACGGCCGGATATGTGCCACCGGACGGCGTTCCGCCCTACGCAAAGCGGCGCCGCAACGCACGAGGCAAGCCGAATCACCCGGTTACGATGCGCCCTTCGAGACCGCCTCTTTTTTCTTACCTCGCCCTGCCTCGCCACATCATGTCCCTAGCAACTTCGACTGCCGCCGCACCCGCCGCCGGCAGCGTGTTGCCGCGCGTCGAAGAGCGCGATCAGGACGGCCGCCGCTGGACCGTGGCAAGCGGCCGATGGACCACGCTGGCCATGTCCTCGCGCGCCTCGTGGCAGTCGCTCGCCAAGGACCTGGCCGCGGCGCCGCCGGCCGACGACCGCGCCTGGGACCTGCGCCCCATCGAGCAGCTCGACCACATCGGCGCACAGCTGCTGTGGGAGCACTGGCGCCACGACTGGCCGGCCACGCTGGAGATGTCGCCGCAGCACAAGGCGGTGCTCGACCAGGTCGCGCTGTACACCGTGGGAACACCCGACGAGCCGCCGCCCACGCTGGCCGAGCGGGTGAAGCATTTCTCGCACACCGGATCGCGCGCGCTGGAGGTGATGCGCGATTTTGTCGGTTTGATCGGCCAACTCGCGCTCGATGCCTGCACGCTCGTGCGGGCGCCGCACCGCGCGCCCTGGCGCGATTTCTCGGGGCACCTCTACCAGTTCGGCGCCACGGCGCTGCACATCACGGCGCTGGTCGGCCTGCTGATCGGCGTGGTGCTGGCCTACCTGATCTCGCAGCAGCTGCGCCAGTACGGCGCCGAGGCCTTCGTGGTCAACATCCTGGGGCTGTCGCTGATCCGCGAGCTCGGGCCGGTGCTGGCCGCGGTGCTGATCGCGGGACGCTCGGGCTCGGCCATCACGGCGCAGATCGGCGTCATGCGCGTGACCGAAGAGCTCGACGCCATGCGCGTGATGGGCATTCCGCACGGCTTCAGGCTCGTGATGCCGCGCGTGATGGCGCTGGCCATCGCCATGCCGCTGATCAGCCTCTGGACCTCGATGGCGGCGCTGGTGGGCGGCATGCTGGCGGCCGATGCCGCGCTCGACATTTCGCCGGCCTATTTCCTGTCGGCGCTGCCGCGCGCCGTCCCGATCGCGAACCTCTGGCTCGCGCTGGCGAAGTCGGCGGTGTTCGGCATCCTGATCGCGCTGATCGGCTGCTACTTCGGCATGAAGGTGAAGCCCAACACCGAGAGCCTGGGCCGCGGCACCACCTCGTCGGTCGTGACCTCCATCACCGCGGTGATCCTGGTCGATGCGCTGTTCGCAGTGCTGTTCAAGGGCGTGGGGTTCCGGGCATGACCACCCCCGTCGTCGACATCAGCAGGCTCTGGACGGTGTTCAAGAACGCCGATGGCGAGCACGTGGTGCACCGCGAGCTCGACCTGCGCATCGAGCGCGGCGAGGTGCTGTCGCTGGTCGGCGGCTCGGGCACCGGCAAGACGGTGCTGCTGCGCCAGATCCTCGGCCTGGAGAAGCCTTCGAAGGGCACGGTCGAGGTGCTGGGCCAGGCGCCCGGCGAGCTCAGCGCCCAGGGCGCGGCCAACGTGGGCATGCTGTTCCAGCACGGCGCGCTGTTCTCGGCCTTCAGCGTGCTCGAGAACATCGCCTTCCCGCTGCGCGAGCTCAAGCTGCTGCCCGACGAGCTGATCCGCAACGCCGCCCTGGTCAAGCTGCAGATGGTGGGCCTGGAGCCGCGGCACGCCAACATGAGCCCGGCGGACCTGTCGGGCGGCATGATCAAGCGCGTGGCGCTGGCACGCGCGCTCATCATGGACCCGCCGCTCTTGCTGCTGGACGAACCCACCGCGGGCCTGGACCCCGAGGCCTCCGACAGTTTCTGCGACCTGCTGCGCGGCCTGCACCGCGAACTGGGACTGACGGTGGTGATGGTCACGCACGACCTGGACACCCTGTTCGACCTGAGCACCCGCATCGCGGTGCTGGCCGACCACAAGGTCATCACCAGCGGCTCGGCGCGCGAGGTCATCGCGTATCCGCATCCGTTCATCCACGAATACTTTCTGGGAGGGCGCGGCCAGCGTGCCCTGGAGGCCCTGCATGACAAACCCGCCGAAGCCCCGCCGCCGTCCGTCGGCGCGGCCCACTGAAAGGTAGCCACACCATGGAAAACAAAGCCCATGCCATCGCCGCCGGCGCCTTCGTGCTCGGCCTCATCGCCGCACTCGTGGGCCTGGTGATCTGGTTCACGCGCGACAACACCGTGCGCAACATCTACGAGCTCTCCACCCGCGACGCGGTCAGCGGCCTGCAGCCGCAGGCCATGGTGCGCTACCGCGGCATCGCGGTCGGCAAGGTGGCCTCGATCGACTTCGATCCCAAGGTGAAAGGCAATGTGCGCGTGCGCATCACGGTCGACGAGCGCGTGCCGCTCACCACCTCGAGCTTTGCCACGCTGAGCTACCAGGGCGTGACCGGGCTGGCCTTCATCGCGCTGGACGACAAGGGCGAATCGAACGTCGCGCTCAAGCCCAACAACGACGATCCGCCGCGGATTCCGCTCAAGCCCTCGATGCTGGCGCAATTGCAGGACCGCGGCGAAGCCATCATCAACCAGGTGGAAGAAGTGACCCGGCGCGCCAACACCCTGCTGGGCGACGCCAACCAGAAACGCGCGGCCGACGCGCTCGAGAACATCGCGGCCGCCTCGGCCAGTGCCAACGTCCTCATCAAGCAGCTCGACAACACCGTGAAGACCGGCGTGAACCCCGCGCTGGCGGCGCTGCCCGGCACGATGACGTCGGTGAAGAAGGCGGCCGGCGACGTCTCGCGCGTGGCCAACAACTTCAACACCACCGTGAACCGGCTGAATGCGCCGGACGGACCGGTCCAGCGGCTCAGCGACGGCACCAAGTCGCTGGCGCAGGCGGTCGATTCGTTCAACTCGGCCACGCTGCCGCGTGTGAACCGCGTGGCCGACGACACCTCGCGCGCGGTGCGCCGCCTCGGCCGCGCCGCCGACGGCATCAACGACAACCCGCAATCGCTGCTGTTCGGCAACGGCGGCACCGCCGCCGGCCCCGGCGAGCCCGGCTTCTCCGCGCCGCCGGCCGCCGATTCCCTGGCACGCCCCTGAAGGTGATGACGACCATGAAGAACAACGCCACCCCCACCCTCGCGCGGGCCGCCGCCTGCCTGGGCATCGGCCTTGCGCTGCTGCTCGCCGGCTGCGGCGCGCTGCCCGACAAGCCGGCGCGCGCCACGCTGTACGACTTCGGTCCCGGAATCGCCGCCTCGGCCGCCGCCGGCCAGCCGCCCGCGGCGGCATTGCCCACGCTCGCGCTGGCCGAGATCGAGAGCAACACGCGGCTGGATGGCACGCAGATCCTCTACCGCCTCGGCTATGCCGATGCCAACGAACTGCGTCCCTACGGGCAGTCGCGCTGGAGCCTGCCGCCGGCGCAGCTGCTGCGCCAGCGGCTGCGCGACGCGCTGGCCGAGCGGCGCACCGTGCTGGCCCCGGAAGAGAGCGCGACCATCGCGCGCACCGAAGGGCGGGTGCCCGACACCCTGCGCATCTCGCTCGACGAGTTCAGCCACTACTTCGAATCGGCCGGCAGCAGCGTCGGCCTGGTCCGCCTGCGCGCCACGCTGATCCGCGGCGGCGCCGGCGGCGACCGCGTGCTGGGCCAGCGCACCTTCACCGTGCGCCGTCCGGCGCCGAGCGCCGACGCGCCCGGCGGCGTCAAGGCACTGGCCGCCGCCACCGATGCGGCCGTGTCCGACGTCGTGCAATGGGTGGACCAGCAGGCGCGGCCGTAGCCCGGCCTGGCACCAACAACCAGATTTTCATCACCGGAGGAGACCCCACCATGAACGCAACACGCATCATCGGCATCCTGCTCGTCGTCGGAGGCATTGCGGGGCTCGGGCTCGGCGGCTTCAGCTTCACCAAGGAAACGCACCAGGCCAAGCTCGGCCCGCTGGAGTTCTCGGTGAAGGAGAAGCAACAGGTCAACTTCCCCGCCTGGGCCAGCGTGGCCGCCATCGTGGTGGGCGGTGCGCTGGTGCTGCTGGGCGGCAAGAAGGGCTGAAGACGAAGGCGACTCAGCCGCCATCCGGTTCGACGGCGCCCAGCTTCTGCCGCACCGACTGCAGCATTCGTTCACCGAGCGCGAGCTGGCCTTGCGTGGAGATGTGGGTGTCGTTGGGATAGTAGAAGTCGCGCAAGCGGGCCTTCTGCGCCTGGGCGAAGGCAAAGAGGTCCGGGCCCAGGTCCCTGCGCACGAACTCCGTCACGAAGGCCTGCGAGTGCGCGGGCGCCAGGTAGGCGGTCCATTTGTTCGGCACCACCATCCACAGGATCGGCAAAGGGCTCTGCGCGCGATTGAAGGCGTGCATCTGCGCCGCATGCCCGGGCGTCATCTCGCCGAGATCGAGGTCGCCGGCCAGGAACAGCGCGCTGTTGCAATGGCGGTGGGAGAAGCGCTTGCAGCCGTCCTCTACAGGCCGGGCGACCGCCTGCGAATCGCATTCGCTGTCGACGCGCCCTGCAACGGCCGCACGGGTGCAGCGCGCGGTGAGCCAGCCGGAGATCAACTGCGCATCCCAATTGAGGGCGAAGGCGGGAACCTGCTCGGACGGCCGTGCCCGCTGCGCCGCCGGGGCGCTCAGCGGCTTGTCCATGCGCTCGCACGCCTGCATGTGGCCCATTCGGATCGCCACGAAACGCTCGACCGATTCCACGATGACCAGCTTGCCGCGAAATCCCGGGCCGACCAGCCAGCGGCCGAAATCGCCGCACAGGCGCTCGTCGAGGCTGTCCCAGAACACCGTGGCCACGCCGTAACCCGCCCTCTGGAGGCGGGACTGCCAGACATGGGTGGCCGAGAAGCTGTCGCCGATCACGAGGATGTCGGCCTCCGCCACGGGCACGCCTTCGAGCTCCGCAGGCGCCACGTGGGGCTGGGCGTCGCGCCAGCCGAAGTCGTGGTCCGAGATGCGGCCGATGCGGGCGAGGTCTCCGTAGGGAATGGGCGTGAGCAAAGTCTGGAGCAGCAGGCCGGCGATGACGACGAATCCCGCGAGGAAGATCGACAACCAGAGACTTGCGGGCGTCACCTGCCCTCGCTCGGAGGGGCGTGCGCAAGGCACGCCGCCGGGTGCGGACATGATGGTTCTCCCTGAAGATGGCCCCTGGTGCCGGGGCTTTCCGGCCGATTGTGGAAAGGCCCACCAGGAAAACAACCGCAGGAATCAATCTCGCAACCATTGCGCTGCGCACAGCGTGACGGAGTGCGCTCAGTCGGGGTTTGGCTTCGGCCGCGGTCTTCGGAACGCGGCGGCCAGGGTCACGGACCCGGTGCTGCCGAAGCGCTTCTGCCGCCCGGCGTGGCGCCCAGCCGCCCCGACACCGTGCCCGCGCAGGCCTTGAGCGCGCGCGCGATGTCGCCGTCCCAGGCGGTGTCGAAGATGGCCGCCGGGCCGATGGCCGTGACCGACAGCACGATCGCGCCCGTGTGGTCGAACACCGGCGCGGCCATGGCGCTCACGCCTTCGATCACCTCGCCTTCGGAGCGGCTGATGCCGTGCACCCGCACTTCCTGCAGCTGGCGCTCGAACTCGCTCCACGACGGCAGCGGCGGTTGCGGGGGCATGCCGGCCTCGGGCACCGCTTCGCCGGCCTTGCGCTGCTTCTCTCGCAGGCGCTCGGCGTCCAGCAGTTGCCTGACCGTGTCGGGAGCAAGGTAGGCCGCGAAGATGCGGCCCGAGGCCGTGTTGGTGAGCGAGAACACCGTGCCGTGCCGCATGTTCACGTGCACCGGCGAGGGCGATTCGGCCGTGCGCACGATGGTGGCGCCCCGCGCGCCCCAGACCGCCAGCGCCACCGTGTGGCCGAGGCTCTGCGCCACTTCGGCGATGAGCGGCGTGGCGATGTGCACCGGGTCGGCCTGCTGCAGGCTGATGAGCCCCAGTTGCAAGGCCAGCGGCCCGAGCAGATAGTGGCCGCTGGCGCGGTCCTGTTCGATCAGGCCGAGCCGCCCGAAGCTCACCATGTAGGGATGGGCCTTGGCGGCGGTCATGTCGGCTTCGCGCGCCAGGTCCTTCAGCGCCATCGGCCGGCCGTGGTGCACCAGCGCGCGCAGCAGCTGGCCGCCCACCTCGATGCTCTGGATGCCGCGCTGGGCGGCGCGGTCGTTGTCACTGGCTGCGGTGCCCGGCCGGATGTCTGGTTGTTCGTTCATGGAGAAGGGATTAGACATTAACTGATCCGAGGTTTACACTCCACGCATTCGTTAACTGCGAATTCGTTCGCTTTAGACGAATCCAAATTCCCACTCACCCCGACGGAGACACACCCAATGAGCCAAGCCAAGAAGTTCGCAAGCCAGGCCGACCTGGAAGAAAAGAAGATCACCTTCAGCCAGATTTCGGAGCACGCATGGGCCTATACGGCCGAGGGCGACCCCAACACCGGCATCGTGATCGGCGACGACTGCGTGCTGGTGGCCGACACCCAGGCCACGCCGGCCATGGCGGCCGACGTGGTGCGCCGCATCCGCGAAGTGACCGACAAGCCCATCAAGTACGTGGTGCTCACGCACTACCACGCGGTGCGCGTGCTGGGCGCGGCCGGCTATGGAGCCGAGCACATCCTGGCCAGCCAGGACACCCGCGACCTGATCGTGGAGCGCGGCGAGCAGGACAAGGCGAGCGAAATCGGCCGCTTTCCGCGCCTGTTCCAGAACGTGGAAACGGTGCCGCCGGGCCTGACCTGGCCCACCATGACCTTCAGCGGCAAGATGACGCTGTGGCTCGGCAAGCTCGAAGTGCAGCTCCTCCAGCTGGGCCGCGGCCACACCAAGGGCGACACGGTCGTTTGGCTGCCCCAGGAGCGCACGCTGCTGTCGGGCGACCTGGTCGAGTTCGGCGCCACGCCGTATGCCGGCGACGCCTATTTCCAGGACTGGCCGCAGACGCTGGACAACATCGCGGCGCTCAAGCCCGCGGCGCTGGTGCCGGGCCGCGGCGCCGCGCTCACCACGCCGGCCGAAGTGGCCGAGGGCCTGACCGGCACGCGCAACTTCATCTCCGACGTGTACGCCAGCGTGCAAGAGGGCGTGAAGGCCGGCCGTGACCTGAACACGGTCTACAAGGACACCTACGAAAAGCTCAAGCCCAAGTACAGCCAGTGGGTGATCTTCGACCACTGCATGCCCTTCGACGTGAGCCGCGCGTACGACGAAGCCTCAGGCCACGCCGATCCGCGCGTGTGGACGGCGGAGCGCGACGTGGAGATGTGGAAGGCCCTCGAAGGCTGATTTTCTTGCTCCCTCCCTCTCCCGGGGGAGAGGCAAGACAAGACACGGAGACAACACGTGATCGACTACCAAAGCCTGCGCTTCGACTACAAGCGCCACGCCGACCAGGATGCGGCCACGCCTGCGCGCCACCCGGTGGTGATCGTCGGCGCCGGCCCCGTCGGGCTCACGCTCGCCATCGACCTTGCGCTGCGCGGCATCCGCGTGGTGCTGCTGGACAACGACAACACGCTTTCGAGCGGCTCGCGCGCGATCTGCTTCGCCAAGCGCACGCTCGAGGTGTTCGACCGCCTGGGCTGCGGCGACCGCATGGTCGACAAGGGCGTGTCTTGGCACGTGGGCAAGGTGTTCTTCCACGACGAACAGGTCTACCGCTTCGACCTGCTGCCCGAGCCCGGGCACGAGCGCCCGGCCTTCATCAACCTGCAGCAGTACTACGTCGAGGGCTACCTCGTCGAACGCGCCGCGGCCCTGCCGCTGATCGACTTGCGCTGGAACAACAAGGTCACCGGCATCGCGAACAACGATGACGCGGCGGTGCTCACCATCGAGACGCCCGAGGGCAGCTACCAGCTGGCTGCCGACTACGTGGGCGCCTGCGACGGCTCGCGCTCCAACCTGCGGCAGCTGATGGGCCTCGAAGCCAAGGGCCGCGTGTTCCGCGACCGCTTCCTGATCGCCGACATCACGATGGATGCGGATTTGCCGACCGAGCGCCGCTTCTGGTTCGACCCGCCGTTCCATCCCGGCCAGAGCGTGCTGCTGCACAAGCAGGCCGATGGCATGTGGCGCGTCGACTTCCAGCTCGGCTGGGACGCCGACCCGGTGGAAGAACGCAAGCCCGAGAACATCACGCCGCGCGTGCGTGCGCTGCTCGACAGCATCGGCTTCGAGGGCGTGCAGTTCCAGATCGGCTGGGCCAGCGTCTACACCTTTGCGTGCCAGCGCATGGCGCAGTTCCGCCATGGCCGCGTGCTGTTCGCGGGCGACTCGGCGCATGGCGTTTCGCCCTTCGGCGCGCGCGGTGCCAACTCGGGCGTGCAGGACGCCGACAACCTCGCATGGAAGCTCGCCGCCGTGCTCCAGGGCGACGCACCCGATACGCTGCTCGACAGCTACGCGAGCGAACGCGAATACGCCGCCGACGAGAACATCCGCAATTCGACCCGTGCCACCGACTTCATCACGCCCAAGAGCGAAGTGAGCCGCCTGTTCCGCGACGCGGTACTGGAGCTCACCAAGCGCCATGCCTTTGCGCGCACGCTGGTGAACAGCGGCCGGCTCTCGATCCCCGCGGTGCTGCACGACTCGCCGCTCAACACGCCCGATGCCGATGCATTCGCGGGGGCGATGGTGCCGGGCGCCGCGGCGGCCGATGCGCCGCTCGCGCGCGCCGACGGCAGCACCGGCTGGCTGCTGCGCGACTGCCATGCGGTGCATTTCACCGCGCTGGTGTTCGGCACCGGAGAGGCGGCCGAGCGCAGCGTGCAAGTCTTGCGCGCCTGCGACTTTCCGCTGCACGTCGTGCGCGTGCAGGGCACGGGCGCCGATGGCGAACTCGCCACGCAGCGCTACGACGCGCAGCCCGGCACCGTGTACCTGCTGCGTCCCGACCAGCACGTGTGCGCGCGCTGGCGGCACCCCACGGCCGCGAACATCCGCGCCGCCATCGACCACGCACTGGCAAAGGCCTGAGCATCACCATGCCACAGCAGCAACACCTGAACACCGCGCCGAACCTCGAGGCGCCCGACGATTTCTACGAAGCGCTGATCGAGGCGCACCAGGGCCTTTCCACCGAGGAGAGCAACGCCTACAACGCGCGCCTCGTGCTGGTGCTGGCCAACCACATCGGCTCGCTGGCCGTGCTGCGCGAAGCGCTGGAAGCGGCGAAGTAGGACCATTCACAGCCATTGCATGAGGACACCATGAACCCCTCGACTTCCGGCGCCGAGCGCCTCTACCAGAGCGGCTTCGGCAACGAGTACGCCAGCGAGGCCGTCGCGGGCGCCCTGCCCCAGGGCCGCAACAACCCGCAGCGCGCGCCGTTCGACCTGTACACCGAGTTGCTCTCGGGCACGGCGTTCACCGCGCCGCGGCGGGAGAACCGCCGCACCTGGCTCTACCGGCGCCAGCCCTCGGTGGTGTCGGGCCGCTACCAGCCCTACGCGCAGGCGCGCTGGACCACCGGCGCCGACCGCGAGATCGCGCTGCCGCCCGAGCCGCTGCGCTGGCACCCGCTGCCGCTCGACGGCGCGGCCGAGGCCGACTTCATCGATGGCATGCACACGATCGCGGCCAACGGCGACGCCGAGGCGCAGGTGGGCATCGGCTCGCTCATGTACCTGGCGGGCCGCTCGATGGAGCGCCGCGCCTTCGTCAACGCCGACGGCGAGATGCTCGTCGTGCCGCAGCAGGGCCGCCTCGTGATCACGACCGAACTCGGCGTGCTCGACGTGAAACCCGGCGAGATCGCGCTGCTGCCGCGCGGCATGGCGTTCAAGGTGGCGCTGCCGGATTCGGACGCTGGCGCGGGGCCTTCCCGCGGCTATGTCTGCGAGAACTACGGGGCGCATTTCCGCCTGCCCGAACTCGGGCCCATCGGCTCCAACGGCCTGGCCAACGCGCGCGACTTCCAGGCGCCCGTGGCAGCATTCGAGGACGGCGGCGGCGACTATGAACTCGTCAAGAAGTTCGGCGGCCGCTTCTGGAAGGCGCCCGCGAAGCAGTCGCCATTCAACGTGGTCGCATGGCACGGCAACCTGGCGCCGGTGAAGTACGACACGGCCAATTTCATGGTCATCGGTTCGATCAGCTTCGACCATCCCGATCCATCGATCTTCACCGTGCTGACCTCGCCCACCGACACGCCCGGCACCGCCAACTGCGACTTCGTGATCTTCCCGCCGCGCTGGATGGTGATGGAGAACACCTTCCGTCCGCCCTGGTTCCATCGCAACCTCATGAGCGAATTCATGGGCCTGGTGCTGGGCGAGTACGACGCCAAGCCGGGCGGCTTCAAGCCCGGTGGCGCCAGCCTGCACAACTGCATGGTGCCGCACGGGCCCGACGAGGAAGCCTTCGACAAGGCCGCGCATTCCGACCTGAAGCCGCACAAGCTGGACAACACGCTGGCCTTCATGTTCGAGAGCCGCTTCCGCTTCATTCCAACGAACTTCGCGCTCCAGAGCCCCGCGCTGGACACCGGCTACGCGGACTGCTGGGCCGGGCTCCAGGACCAGTTCAAGCCGTGACCCGACGGACACCTACAGAAAGACATTCATGACCACTGCATTGAACGCCACCCACGACCCGAAGCTACGCAGCTGGGTCGCTTCGGCCAACGAGGCCGGCTGCGACTTCCCGATCCAAAACCTGCCCTTCGGCCGCTTCCGCACCGCGGGCACGCAGGAGGACTTCCGCATCGGCGTGGCCATCGGCGACCAGGTGCTGGACCTTCGGGCTTGCGGCCTGGCCGACACCGACGACATGAATGCGCTGATGAGCGCGAGCGCGAAGGACCGCCAGGCCTTGCGCGCCGCACTCTCCGCAGGCCTTGCCCAAGGCAGCGGCAAGGAGGCCGCATGGTCGAAGGCGCTGCTTGCGCAGGCCAAGGCCGAGATGACCGTGCCCTGCCGCATCGGCGACTACACCGACTTCTACACCGGCATCCATCACGCGACCACCATTGGCAAGCTGTTTCGTCCCGACCAGCCGCTGATGCCCAACTACAAGTGGGTGCCCATCGGCTACCACGGCCGCGCCTCGTCGATCGGCGTGAGCGGCCAGGTGTTCAAGCGCCCGCAGGGACAGACCCGGGCCCCGGACGCGGCCGAGCCGAGCTTCGGTCCGTCGAAGCGGCTCGACTACGAACTGGAGCTGGGCTTTCTTGTCGGCCGCGGCAACGCGCTCGGCGAGCCGATCGCGATCGGCGACGCCGAAGCGCATCTGTTCGGCGTGACCCTGCTCAACGACTGGTCGGCGCGCGACCTGCAAGCCTGGGAATACCAGCCGCTCGGCCCGTTCCTCGCGAAGAACTTCGCGAGCACGCTCTCGCCGTGGATCGTGACGATGGAAGCGCTGGCGCCGTTCCGCGCCCGCTTCGAGCGGCCCGCGGGCGACCCGCAACCGCTGCCCTACCTCGATGCGCCGTCCAACCGCGAAGGCGGCGCGCTCGACATCACGCTCGAGGTGCTGCTGCAGACCGCCAGGATGCGCACCGCGGGCGAAGCCCCCGTGCGCCTCACGCGCGGCAACACGACCGAGGCCGCCTACTGGACCGCGGCGCAGCTGGTCGCGCACCACACGGTGAACGGCTGCAACCTGCAGCCCGGCGACCTGCTGGGCTCGGGCACGCTCTCGGGCCCCAAGCCCGACGAGGCCGGCTCGCTGATGGAACTCACGCTCGGCGGCAAGCAGCCGATCACCTTGCCCAATGGCGAGAAGCGCACCTTTCTCGAGGACGGCGACACGCTGGTCATGCGCGGCCATTGCGAGCGCGCGGGCGCGGTGCGCATCGGGTTGGGGGAAGTCAGCGGCACGGTGGCCTGAGGGTTCCCGCGTTGTCCCCTCTCCCTCTGGGAGAGGGCTAGGGTGAGGGCTGTGGGCCTCACAACATTGCGCCTTCTTGATTGCCGCGCGCCCTCACCCCAACCCTCTCCCAAAGGGAGAGGGAGCAAGACAATCAGGGTGCGGTTGCAGCGGTGGCAGCCGCCGGCCACGCCACTTCGCTGGCCACGCGCGGCTTGCCCATCGGGGCGGCGGCCTTGCCGATCCTGACGGCGGCCATGTCGGCTTCGCTCGGGTACTGATTCATCAACCAGTAGTCGAACACGCGGCGCGCGATGGGTGCCGCGGCGCCGGCGCCCCAGCCGGCGTTCTCGACGATCACGGCCAGCGCGATCTTCGGGTCGTTGGCCGGCGCGAAGGCCATGAACAGCGCGTGGTCCCGCTGGTGCTCTTCGAGGGCACGCGCGTTGTACTTGGTGTTCTGTGCCTGCGTCACGGCCTGCGCGGTGCCGGTCTTGCCGGCGGCCTGGTAGCCGGCGCCGGCGAACACGCTGCGTGCCGTACCGCTGGTGACCACGCTGGTGAGGCCCTCCCGGACCACCGCGACGTTGGCCGCTGTGTAGCCGAGGTTCTCGGCCGGCGGCTGCGGCAACGGCGCCACCTGGCCGGTCACCGTGTTGCGCGTGGCCAGCACCAGATGCGGCTTGTGCTTCATTCCGCCGTCGGCCACGATGGCCGTGGCCTGCGCGAGCTGCAACATGGTGAACGCGTTGTAGCCCTGGCCGATGCCCAGCGAGATGGTCTCGCCCGCATACCACTTCTTCTGTTCGGGGCGCTTGTAGGCGTTGCGCTTCCACTCGGTGCTCGGCAGCACGCCGCGCACCTCGCCACCCATGTCGATGCCGGTGATCTGGCCGAAGCCCATCGGCTTCATGAAGTCGTGGATCAGGTCCACGCCCATCTCGTTGGCCAGCGAGTAGTAGTAGATGTTGCTCGACAGCTGGATCGAGCGCCGCATGTCGACACCGCCGATGTTGCCCTCGGGGCTGCCGAAGCGGTGGCCGGCGAAGTTGAAGTACCCGGGGTCGTTCACCACCACGTTGGGGCCGCGCTTGCCGGTTTGCAGCGCCGCCAGCGCCATGAAGGGCTTGTAGGTGGAGCCGGGCGGGTAGGTGCCGCGCAGCGCTCGGTTGAGCAGCGGCTTGTCGAGCGACTCGCTGAGCTCCTTCCAGCTTTCGGTGTCGATGCCTTCGACGAACAGGTTGGGATCGAAGGTGGGCTTGCTCACGAAGGCCAGCACCTCGCCGGTCTTGGGATCGATGGCCACCAGCGCGCCGCGGCGGTCGCCGAACATGTCTTCCACCAGCTTCTGCAGCTTGATGTCCATCGACAGCATCACGGTGTTGCCGGGCGTGGCGGGATGGCTCGCGAGCCGGCGCACCGCGCGGCCGCCGGCCGAGGTTTCCATCTGCTCGACGCCGGTCTGGCCGTGCAGCGTCTTCTCGTAGCTCTGCTCGATGCCCAGTTTGCCGATGTAGTCGGTGCCCTTGTAGTTGGCCTGGTCTTCCTCGGCCCAGTCTTCCATCGCGGTCTTCTCGCGCTGGTTGATGCGGCCGATGTAGCCGAGCACGTGCGAGGCGATCTCGCCGTGCGGGTAGTTGCGGAACAGCCGCGCCTTGATCTCCACGCCCGGGAATCGGTAGCGCTGCGCCGCGAAGCGCGCCACCTCCTCGTCGCTCAGGCGGGTGCGGATCGGAATGGAGTCGAAGCTGCGCGAGTCTTCGCGCAGGCGCTTGAAGCGGCGGCGGTCGCGCGGCGAGACCTCGAGCACCTGCGTCAGGCTCTCGATGGTTTCTTCGACGTCGCCCACCTTGGAGGGCGTGATCTCCAGCGTGTAGGCCGAATAGTTGGAAGCCAGCACGATGCCGTTGCGGTCCAGGATCAACCCGCGGTTGGGCACCACCGGAACGATGGCCGTGCGGTTGCTCTCGGCCTGCTCGGCCAGGTCTTCGTGCCGCACCACCTGCAGGTAGACCAGCCGTGCGCCCAGCAGGCTGAATGCGAAGAGCACCACCATGCCGATCACGATCACGCGGCGCTTGAAGCGCGCGAGGTCGGCGGCGACGTTGCGGATCTCGGTCATGGCGGCGTGAGCTTAGGCGCGTGCAAGTGCAATGGCAAATGCAGGGGCGAATGCGTGCTTTGGCGTTATAGGGGGCGGTTCTCGTCGGGTTCCGGCGTGCGGCGCTGCGGTGCGAGCAGCAGCGCCGTCGCCAGCGGCCACAGCGCAGCTTCGATCGCCGGGGAGATCAACACCGTCCAGCCCGGGAACACGCCGCCGCCCACCAGCCGCGTGACGACCTCGACCAGCTGCGACACCGCGAAGAGCGGCAGCACCTGCAGCGCCTGCGACGCCACCGGGTACCACAGCAGGCGGCGGTGGATCGTGATCGCGAAGAAGCCCAGCGTGGTGTAGGACAGCGCATGCTGGCCCAGCATGGACGACTGGTGCACGTCCATGCACAGCCCGAACACGAAGGCCGCGCCGATGCCCACCCGCATCGGCTGGTGCACGCCCCAGAACACGATGGCCAGCGCGAGCAGGTCGGGCATCCATGCGGCGCGGCCGATCGGGATCATGTTGATGAGCAGCGCCACCACGAGGCTCGCCCACATGAAGAGCGGGCTCACGGGCAGCAGGAGCTGCTGTTGTCCGGGACGCTTGATCATCGGGCGCGCTCCGCGGGTTTCTTGTCGGCCTTGTCGGCCTTCGCTGGCTTGGCCTCCGGCTTCTTGCGCACCGCGGCGGCGGGCGCGGCGGGCGGTGCCGAGGGCGCGCCCGTGGGTGCCAGCACCAGCACGTAGCGCGCGGCCGTCACGCGGGCCAGCGGCACGCAGTAGATGCGCGCGAAGGCCGAGTCGGCACGCCGCTCGATGCGCTCGATCTTTGCCACCGGCAGGCCCGGCGGATAGACGCCGTCGACGCCGCTGGTGGAGAGCAGGTCGCCCTCCTGCAGGTCGGCATTGGCGGCCATGAAGCGCAGTTCGAGCCCGCCGCCGTGCGCCGACGCATCGCCGAAGGCCACGCTGCGCACGCCGGTGCGGGTGTTCTGCACGGGAATGGAAAGGTCGCGGTCGATCACCAGCGTGATTTCGCTCGTGAAGGGCAGCACCTGCGTCACCTGGCCGAGCACGCCGTGCGCATCGATCACCGGCGAGCCGGGCGCCACGCCCTGGGTGAGCCCCTGGTCGATGACGATCTTGCGCGTGTACGGGTCGGCCGCGTCATAGAGCACCTCGGCCGCGCGGCCCGGCGCCTGCGTCGTCTGGCGCAGTTCGAGCAGCGCGCGCAGCCGCGCGTTGTCCTGCGCCAGCGTGTCGGCCTGGCTCGCGCGTTCGGCCTGCAGCATCAGCGCCTTGCGGGCCTCGTCCTCGTTGCGCTGCGCGGTCTGCAGGTCTTCGAGATAGCGGCCGCCGCCGAGCGCCAGCTGCACCGGCTTGAGCGCCAGCCACTGCACCGGGTAGAGCACCGCGCCCACGGCCGCGCGCAGGGGCTGCACCAGATGGAAGCGCGCATCGGCCACCATCAGGAACAGCGCCAGCGCGCCGAAGAAGATCAGCTTGCTGAGTGCCGACTGCCCCTGGTTGAACAGGGGCGGGGCTGTGCGATCGAGCGTGCCCAAGGGCATGGTTTCAGGCCTGGCCGTGCAACGTCAGATGGCAAAAAGGCCGGCCTGCGCAAGCAGGGCCGGCCGATGATGGCAGTAGCGCATTCACTCGCTCGTGAAGATGCTTCCCAAGCGGTCCATGCGCTCGAGGGCGATGCCGCAGCCGCGCACCACGCAGGTCAGCGGATCTTCGGCCACCAGCACCGGCAGGCCGGTTTCCTCGGCCAGCAGGCGGTCGAGGTCGCGCAGCAGCGCGCCGCCGCCGGTCAGCATCATGCCGCGCTCCGCGATGTCGGCGCCGAGTTCGGGCGGCGTCTGCTCCAGCGCGTTCTTCACGGCCGAGACGATGTTGTTGAGCGGATCGGTCAGGGCTTCGAGCACTTCGTTGCTGCTGATGGTGAAGCTGCGCGGCACGCCCTCGGACAGGTTGCGGCCCTTGACTTCCATCTCCTTGACCTCGGAGCCCGGGAAGGCCGAGCCGATGTTCTTCTTGATGACCTCGGCCGTGGGCTCGCCGATCAGCATGCCGTAATTGCGGCGGATGTAGTTGATGATGGCCTCGTCGAAGCGGTCGCCGCCGACGCGCACCGAGCCCTTGTAGACCATGCCGCCCAGGCTGATGACGCCCACCTCGGTGGTGCCGCCGCCGATGTCGACCACCATCGAGCCCGACGCCTCGCTCACCGGCAGGCCCGCGCCGATGGCCGCGGCCATGGGTTCCTCGATGAGGTAGACGGAGGTGGCACCGGCGGCTTCGGCCGCGTCCTTGATGGCGCGGCGCTCGACCTGGGTCGAGCCGCAGGGCACGCAGATGATGATGCGCGGGCTCGGCGTGAGCAGCGTGCGCGGGTGCACCATCTTGATGAACTGCTTGATCATCTGCTCGGTGATGACGAAGTCGGCAATCACGCCGTCCTTCATCGGCCGGATGGCCTCGATGTTGCCGGGCACCTTGCCCAGCATGGCCTTCGCCTCGCGGCCGACGGCCTGGATCACCTTCTTGCCGTGGGGGCCGCCTTCGTGGCGGATGGCGACCACCGAGGGCTCGTCCAGCACGATGCCCTTGTTGCGGGCGAATATCAGTGTGTTGGCGGTGCCGAGGTCGATCGCAAGGTCGGTGGAAAAGTACCGACGGAAAGCTCCAAACATGTGCGGAATCCTCTGGAGCACGGCCTGCGCACCGGCAGATCGTCGCTCTGTTTTTGGTCGTGTGACGGGGTGAATTGATCGTTTTTGGCGCAAAAGCCGGCGCGTTCGCGGGGGTTGCGGCAAAGGCGGGATAATACCCGAATCCCCTCTGGAATCCCGTGTCGGCACCCCTTCCGGCGTGCATTACCTCCGGTTTTTTTGGCCGGTTTCACCCATGTCCCTTTCCGCTTCAGATATTGCACGCATTGCCTCGCTGGCCCGGCTGCAGCTTGCCCCCGACGAGAGCGAGCGCATGCTCAGCCAGATCAACGGCTTCTTCGACCTGGTCGAGCGCATGCGCTCGGTCGACACCGCCGGCGTCGAGCCGCTGGCCCACCCCGTGGCGGCCGTCCAGGACGTAACGCTGCGCCTGCGCGACGACGTGGTGAGCGAGGCCAACAACCGCGAAGCCAACCAGAAGAGCGCCCCGGCCGTCGAAGCCGGCCTGTTCCTCGTACCGAAGGTGATCGAATGAGCGGCGAGCTGCATCAGATGGGCGTGGTCGCCCTCGCCAAGGCCTTGGCCGAGCGCAAGGTTTCCGCCGTCGAGACCGCGCAGGTTTTCCTCGGCCGCATGAAGGCGCACGAATCATTGGGTACTTTCGTAGACGTGAACGAGGAAGTCACGCTGGCCCAGGCCCGTGCAGCCGATGCGCAGATCGCCAAGCGCAATGCGCCCGCGCTGGCCGGCGTGCCGATCGCGCACAAGGACATCTTCGTCACCACCGGTTTCGCCACCACCGCGGGCTCGAAGATGCTCGCGGGCTACCGCTCGCCGTTCGACGCCACCGTGGTGCGCCGGCTGGCCGAGGCCGGTGCGGTCACGCTCGGCAAGCTGAGCTGCGACGAGTTCGCCATGGGTTCGGCCAACGAGAACGTCGCCGTCCCCGCGGTGGGCCACGACAAGCCCGTGCCGGTGCAGAACCCGTGGAACCGCGAACGCATTCCCGGCGGCTCCTCGGGCGCGAGCGCGGCGGCCGTCGCCGCACGCCTCGCCCCGGCGGCCACCGGCACCGACACCGGCGGCTCGATCCGCCAGCCGGCCTCGTTCTGCGGCGTCACAGGCATCAAGCCGACCTACGGCCGCGCCTCGCGCTACGGCATGGTGGCCTTTGCATCGAGCCTCGACCAGGCCGGCCCGATGGCGCGTTCGGCCGAGGACTGCGCGCTGCTGCTGTCGGCCTTCTGCGGCCCCGACCTGGACCGCGACTCCACGTCGCTGGACAAGCCCGCGGAGAACTTCAGCCGCTCGCTGAACGACTCGCTCGAAGGCCTGCGCATCGGCGTGCCGAAGGAGTTCTTCGGCGAAGGCGTGGCGCCCGGCGTGCGCGCGGCCATCGATGCGGCGCTGGGCGCCTGCGAGAAGCTCGGCGCCAGGCGCGTGGAGGTTTCGCTGCCGCGCACCGAGCTGTCGATTCCCGTGTACTACATCCTCGCCGCGGCCGAAGCCTCGAGCAACCTGAGCCGCTTCGACGGCGTCAAGTTCGGCCACCGCGCGAAGCAGTACAAGGACCTGGCCGAGATGTACGAGCGCACGCGCGCCGAAGGCTTCGGCGACGAGGTGAAGCGCCGCATCATGATCGGCACCTACGTGCTCTCGCATGGCTACTACGACGCGTACTACCTGCAGGCGCAGAAGGTGCGCCGCATGATCGCCGACGATTTCCAGCAGGCCTTCGCCCAATGCGACGTAATTGCCGGCCCGGCCGCGCCGACCACCGCATGGAAGATCGGCGAGCACGGCGGCGACCCGGTGGCCGACTACCTGGCCGACATCTTCACGCTGCCCGCCTCGCTGGCCGGCCTGCCCGGCATGAGCGTGCCCGCGGGCTTCGACAGCGGCATGCCGGTGGGCCTGCAGCTGATCGGCAACTACTTCGGCGAAGCGAAGCTGCTGAACGCGGCGCACCGCTTCCAGCAAGCCACCGACTGGCACACCCTCACGCCGGAGGGCTTTTGAGATGAGCGAACCCGTGAATACTTTCGAAGCACAGCAACAAGGCCGCCCGACCGGCCCGCTGGTGCGCGGCTATGAGGTCATCATCGGCTTCGAGACGCACGCGCAGCTGTCGACCGCGAGCAAGATCTTCAGCCGCGCCTCCACGGCTTTCGGTGCCGAGCCCAACACGCAAGCCAGCGCGGTGGACCTCGCGCTGCCCGGCACGCTGCCGGTGATGAACAAGGGCGCCGTCGAGCGCGCCATCAAGCTGGGCCTGGCGCTGGGCTCGCACATTGCGCCGCGCAGCGTGTTCGCGCGCAAGAATTATTTCTACCCCGACCTGCCCAAGGGCTACCAGATCAGCCAGTACGAGATCCCGGTCGTGCAGGGCGGCTCGGTCTCGTTCTTCCTCGGTGAAGAAAAGAAGACCGTGCGCCTGGTGCGCGCCCACCTCGAGGAAGACGCGGGCAAGTCGCTGCACGAAGACTTCATCGGCCAGAGCGGCATCGACCTGAACCGCGCCGGCACGCCGCTCCTGGAGATCGTCACCGAGCCCGACATGCGCTCCACCGCCGAGGCCGTGGCCTATGCGCGCGAGCTGCACAAGATCGTCACCTGGATCGGCATCTGCGACGGCAACATGCAGGAAGGCAGTTTCCGCTGCGACGCCAACGTGTCGGTGCGCAAGCCCGGCGACAAGCTCGGCACACGGCGCGAGATCAAGAACCTGAACAGCTTCAAGTTCATGCAGCAGGCCATCGACTACGAGATCAACTCGCAGATCAACGAGCTCGAAGACGGCCGCAAGATCGAGCAGGCCACCGTGCTGTTCGACCCCGACACCGGCGAGACGCGCACGATGCGCACCAAGGAAGACGCGGCCGACTACCGTTACTTTCCCGATCCCGACCTGCCGCCGCTCGCCATCGAGCCCGAATGGATCGAGCGCGTGCGCTCCACCATGCCCGAGCTGCCACGCGCGATGGCCGAGCGCTATGTGCGCGACCACGGCATGTCCGAATACGACGCCGCGCAGCTCACGCAAGGCCCCGCGCTCGCGCGCTACTTCGACGACGCGGTGAAGGCCGGCGCCACACCCAAGCTCGCGAGCAACTGGATCACCGGCGAGATGGCGCGCCGCCTGAACGCTCAGGAAATCGGCATTGAGGCCGCGCCGGTTGCGCCGCAGCAACTGGCCCAGCTGGTGAAGCGCATTGCAGAGGGCACGCTGCCCAACAACGCCGCGCGCCAGGTGTTCGACGCTCTCTGGACCGGCGAAGGCAGCGACGTGGACGCCATCATCGAGGCCAAGGACCTGAAGCCCATGAGCGACACCGGCGCGCTCGACAAGATCCTGGACGAGGTCATCGCCAGGAACCAGAAGAACGTCGACGAATACCGCGCCGGCAAGGAAAAGGCCCTCAACGCGCTCGTGGGCCAGGTCATGAAGGCCAGCGGCGGCAAGGCCAACCCCGCGCAAGTCACCGAACTGCTCAAGACCAAACTGGCCTGACCCGAGTTATTCGCGGGATACCGCGGAACCGGCTTTGCCGGGCCGCTGGTATCGCCCCCGGTAGGGGGTTGGCGAAGCGACACGAAGTGCGCGAAGACTGGGGGCGAGCCTATCTTCCGCCGTTGTGCGGCAACCAGAGCTGCCGGAGGCGCGCACGCTCTTCGTCGAAGCGCGCATTCACGCGCTTCTTCTCGTCTTCCTGCTCGCCGATGAAGCGGTTCTGCACCGCCACGCTCTGCATGTTGTCCTCGAGCTTGCGGCGCACCGCCCCCGGCGCCTTGCTGACGTCGTGCTTGTAGAACTCGAGTTCCTCGTCGATCCGCTTGCGGTCTTCGGCGAGTTCCTCCAGGCGCTTGCGCGCCGCCTGGATCACCGCATCGATCTGCACCAGCGCCTCGGCACGCTCGCGGTCATGCACCGTGGCGTTGGGATAGCGCACCAGCAATGCACGCTCGCGCCGGCGCTCGTCGAGCACCCGCGCGGCCTGCAGCGCCGCCTCGCGTGCGCGGTCCTCGCGCTCGGCCAGTTCGCGGGCCGTGTAGGTCGGCTCGACGCGGCGGCGCGTGGTGCCGCTCGGGTTCAGTTCACGCTGTTCGCGGTCGGTGCATTCGGCAATCGGGCGGTCGGCCGTGAGCGTGCGTCCCCGGGCGTCGGTGCAGGTGTAGATGCTCGCAGGTGCCTGTGCGGCGGGCTGCGCCGGCACTTCGGCGGGCAGCAGCAACAGCACCGCCATCGTCGTCAGCAGCAGCGCCGCGGCGGCGAGTGGCCGCACGGTCTGGTTCTCGAGCTTGCGCACGGGCATCGGGTGTCCTCAGCGGGCGCCGTAGCGCGCGCGGTAGGCCAGCACGCGCTCGCGGTGCGCACCCAGTCCGGTGGCCGCATCGCCCGACAGGTAGTTGAGGAGGTCGTCGAGCGTGGCGATGGCCACGACCGCCAGCCCCAGCTGGTTGCGCACGTACTGCACGGCGCTGTGGTCCACGTCGGCGCCGTTCTCTGTGGCTTTTTCCTGCCGGTCGAGCGCAATGGCCACGGCATGCGGCGTGGCGCCCGCGGCCTCGATGGCGGCGATGGATTCGCGCACCGCGGTGCCGGCCGACATCACGTCGTCGACGATCAGCACGCGGCCCTTGAGCGGCGCGCCGACCAGGTTGCCGCCCTCGCCGTGCGCCTTGGCTTCCTTGCGGTTGTAGGCAAAGGGATAGTTGCGGCCGCGCCGCGCGAGTTCGGCGGCCACCGTGGCACCCAGCGGTATGCCTTTGTATGCAGGACCGAAGATCATGTCGAACTCGACGCCGCTCTCGATCAGCCGGTCTGCATAGAATCCCGCGAGCCGCGCGATCTTGGCGCCGTCGTCGAAGAGGCCCGAATTGAAGAAGTAGGGGCTCAGGCGGCCGGCCTTGGTCTTGAACTCACCGAAGCGCAGCACGCCCGCGTCGAGCGCGAACTGGACGAAGTCCTGCGCCACCGCACTGCTTTCCACACCATCTACAGCCATCGGAATTTCCTTGTGTTCAAACTGACCAGCCTCAATCTCAATGGCCTGCGTTCGGCCGCCACGAAAGGGGTGGCGGACTGGGTGGCCGAACTTGCGCCGGATTGTATTTGCATGCAGGAGATCCGGGTCCAGGCGAGCGACGTCGAAGGCCGCTTCGAGGAAATGGCGGGCCTCAAGGGCTACTTTCACTTCGCCGAGAAAAAAGGCTACGCCGGCACCGCGATCTACACCCGGCACGCGCCCAGCGACGTTATGGTGGGCTGGGGCGACAAGGAGTTCGACGCCGAGGGCCGCTACCTCGAACTGCGCTTCGACACGCCCGCGCGCAAGCTGTCGATGATCAGCTGCTATTTTCCGAGCGGCAGCTCGGGCGAGGAGCGGCAGCAAGCCAAATTTCGTTTCCTGAAGGGATTTTTTCCGCACTTGGTCGCGCTGAAGAAGGAGCGCGAATTCGTCCTCTGCGGCGACATCAACATCGCGCACAAGGAAATCGACCTCAAGAACTGGCGCGGCAACCAGAAGAACAGCGGCTTCCTGCCCGAGGAGCGCGCCTGGATGACGCGGCTGCTCGACGCCGGCACCGAGGGTGCGGGCCTGGTCGACGTGTACCGCATGCTCAAGCCCGAGACCACGGGCGAGGCCTACACCTGGTGGAGCAACCGCGGCCAGGCCTACGCCAACAACGTGGGATGGCGGCTCGACTACCACCTGGCGACGCCGGCGCTCGGCGCCCTGGCGCGCAGCGAGCAGATCTACAAGACCGTGAAGTTCAGCGACCACGCGCCGATCACGGTCGAGTACGACTTCACGCTCTGACCTTGGTCAGCGCGGCGCGGCCTTGCCGGCGTGCCGCGCCAGGTGCACCTGGTGCAGCGTGATCTTGCGCACCTCGGCCTGGCTGGTCTCGATGTGCGCGCGCAGCAGCATCGCGGCCTGGTCGCCCCTGTTGGCGCGGATGGCCTTGAGGATCTTGGCGTGCTCGTCGTAGGTGGCGTCGATGCGCGGCTGCTGGGTGAAGTCGAGCCGGCGGATGATGCGGATGCGCTCGGTCACGTCGCCGTGCACGCGCGCGATCTCGGCATTGCCCGCGGCGGCCACCAGCGAGCAGTGAAAAGCCTCGTCCCATTGCGCCACCTGCGCGGTGTCGTCGCTGCGCTGGGCCACGGGCACGAGCCAGATGTCGGCCAGCGTGTCGAGCAGGCTGCGGTCGACGCGGCGGTCGGCCTCGCAGAGCCGGTGCGCGGCGGTGGTCTCCAGCACCATGCGCAGGTCGTAGAGCTGCTCGAACTGGTCGAAGTCGAACGGCAGCACGCGCCAGCCGCTGCGAAACAGCACCTCGACGAAACCCTCCTGCTGGAGCCGGAACAGCGCCTGCCGCACGGGCGTGCGCGAGACGCCGAGCCGCTCGCTGATCTCGCTTTCGGTGAAGCGGTCGCCGGGCACGAGGATGAAATCGGCCACGTCGCGCTTGAGCTGCGCGTAGACCTCGTCGGCGCGGGTACGAAAAATGGCTGCGTCGGCGGCAGGAACGTCGGAAGCGGGTGGCGCGGGGCGGGAACGGGCGGTAGGCACGTGTGGAATGGTAGTCGCTGTCACAGCCCGCGGCGCAGCGCCGCCAGGAGCGCGGTGCTCGGCGCGGTCCATCCGACGATGCCGCCCTGGGCGCGGACCATGTCGAGCGTGGCGGCCTTGAACGCGGGAAAGTAGCTCTCGGTGCAGTCCTCGAGCAGCAGGCAGTCGTAGCCGCGGTCGTTGGCTTCGCGCATCGAGGTCTGCACGCACACTTCGGTGGTCACGCCGCCGAACAGCAGGTGCGTGATGCCGCGCTCCTTCAGCAGCGCGTGCAGGCCGGTGGCATGGAAGGCGCCCTTGCCGGGTTTGTCGATGACGATCTCGCCGCCCACGGGCGCCAGGGCCTCGATGATCTGGTTGCCGGGCTCGCCGGCCACGAGGATGCGGCCCATGGGGCCGTCGTCGCCGATGCGCAGTGCCGGGTTGCCGCGGTTGCGCTTGGCGGGCGGGCAATCGGAGAGGTCGGGCCGGTGCGCCTCGCGGGTGTGCACCACCAGCCCGCCGGCTTCCCGCCAGGCCTTTAGCGCCGCCTGGGTGGCCGGGACGATCGCTTCGAGCAACGACACATCGTTGCCCAGGCTTTCGCCGAAGCCGCCGGGCTCGATGAAGTCGCGCTGCATGTCGATGAGGACGAGCGCGGTGCTCCCGGTCTCGAACCCGTAGGGGAAAGGGAGGGCTTCCTCGATGCGCATGGTGTTGCTCGCTGGTTCGACGGAATGTGCCGCGCTCATGCCGCAGCCTTCAGCGGCGCATGATGCCCGCCACCCATGTGCGCGCCGATCACGTGCCTTTCGGCATCCGCGGCGGAGGTCTCGAACACGATGCGGCCTTCGCTCATCACGACGATGCGGTCGGCCAGCTCCAGCAGTTCGTCGAGGTCTTCGCTGATCAGCAGCACCGCCCCGCCCTTCTCGCGCACCTGCACGATGCGCGCGTGGATCTCGGCCACGGCCGCAAAGTCCAGGCCGAACACGGGGTTGGCGGCGATCAGCACGTTGATGTCGCCGGCGAGCTCGCGCGCCAGCACCGCGCGCTGCACGTTGCCGCCCGAGAGACTGCGGATCGCGGCGCCCTCGCCCTGCGTCTTGACGCCGTATTCGGCAATCCATTCGCGCGCCCGGCTGCGCCAGAAAGAAAACGCGAGCACGCCGCCGCGCGACAACGGCGGCCGGTCGAAATCGCGCAGCGCCATGTTCTCCGCCACGCTCAGGTCGCCCACGCAGGCATTGCGCAGCGGCTCCTCGGGCAGGCTGCGCACCTTGAGGCGGCGGTTCTCGCTGCGCCGTGCGGCGTAGGGCTGGCCCATGACGCTCACCTTGCCGGCGAGCCGCGGCCGCTGGCCGACGAGCGCCTCGACCAGCTCGCGCTGGCCATTCCCCGAGACTCCCGCCACGCCGAGGATCTCGCCCGCCTGCACGTGGAGCGCGAGGTCGTGCAGCGCCAGCGTGCCGCGGTCGCCTTGCGCCTTCAGGCCTTCGACGCTCAACGCGACCGGCGCCGAATGCGGCACGGGCTTCCTGGCCGCAGGCGATGCGGCCGGCGCGGACAGCGCGGCCTCTTCGCCGCCCATCATGGCCGCTGCCAGCAGCGCCGGGCGGGTGTCCGCCACGCGGCAGTGGTGCACCGCCTTGCCGCGGCGCAACACCGTCACGCCGTCGGCATAGGCCATCACTTCGCGGAACTTGTGCGTGATGATGAGCACGGTGCACAGGCCGCTCCGCGCGAACTCGCGCACGTGGCCCAGCACCTCGTCGGCCTCCTGTGGCGTGAGCACCGAGGTCGGTTCGTCGAGGATCAGGAGGCGCGGCTTCAGGTAGAGCTGCTTGAGCAGTTCGAGCTTCTGCTTCTCGCCCGCCGCAAGCTCCGACGGCCGCACGTCGAGGTCGAGGCTGAAAGGCGTGGTCGCGAGAAACTCCTTGAGTTCGGCGCGTTTGGTTTTCCAGTCGATCAGCGCCGGCGTCTTGCCGCCCGCGAGCAGCAGGTTCTCGGCCACCGTCATGCCCGGCGCGAGGGTGAAGTGCTGGTACACCATGCCGATGCCCAGCGCACGCGCCACGATCGGGTTGGCGATGTCCTGCTCGCGCCCGTCGATCAAGATGCTGCCTTCTTCCGCCCGCTGGTAGCCGGCCACGCATTTCACCAGCGTGCTCTTGCCCGCGCCGTTTTCGCCGAGCAGCGCATGCACGGTGCCAGGCTCGACGCGCATCGTCACGCGGTCCATCGCGGTGAAGGCACCGAAGCGCTTGGTCAGCTCATAGGTGTCGAGCGCGAGTGCGCCGCTGCTCGCAGGCAGCGCACCGATGGCGTGGGGCGTGTTGCTCATGCCGCGATCAGTCCAGCGCGGCCAGCAGCTGCTGCGAGGTGGCGTGCGCGCCGAACACGCCGCCCTGCATCGTGATCATCTTCAGCGCCGCCAGGTGGTTGCCGTGGTCGGTGGCGGCGGTGCAGTCGGACAGCAGCAGGCATTCGAAGCCGCGGTCGTTGGCGTCGCGCATCGTGGTGTGCACGCACACGTCGGTGGTGATGCCCGCGAGGACCAGGTTCTCGATGCCGCGCGTGCGCAGGATCAGCTCCAGATCCGTCGCATAGAACGATCCCTTGCCGGGCTTGTCGATCACCACCTCGCCGGGCAACGGCGCGAGTTCGGGAATGATCTCCCAGCCGGGCTCGCCGCGCACCAGGATGCGCCCGCACGGCCCGTCGTCGCCGATGCCGATGCCCCCCGCGCCGATCTGCCGCGAACGCCAGCGCTTGTTGGCGGGCAGGTCGGCCAGGTCGGGCCGGTGGCCTTCGCGCGTGTGGATGATGTGATAGCCCAGCGGCCGCAGCGCCGCGAGCGTGCGCGCAATGGGCTGGATCGGCGCCTGCACCAGCGACAGGTCGTAGCCCATCACGTCGACGTAGCCGCCCTTGCCGCAGAAGTCGGTCTGCATGTCGATCACGATGAGCGCGGTGTTGCCGGGCCGCAGCGCGCCGTTGTAGGGCCAGGCATAGGGCTCGGCGGCGATGTGGCGGGTCGGTGCGGTGTTCATTTGGGGGTGCTTCCTTCGTAGGTGCGCTCGGGCGGCGCGAAGCCGCAGCCGGTGCCGTCGGTCACCTTCACGCCGGCGCTCCACGGCAGCTTGTAGGTGCCGGCGGCCATGTCGTGCATGTAGGTGTAGGGGCAGTCCTGCGCCCCGCCCTTCACCGCCACGTAGCCGCGGTGGTAGAGCTGGTAGATGTTGTTCTCCACGCCCCAGCCGGTGCGCGCCTCGCGCACGAGGTCGGGCCGCAGCTCGGCGGTGATGATCTCGTCGGCGCGGCCACCGCCCTCGGCGAGCACGGTGCCGTCGAAGTTGCAGAACATGCCCTCGCCCATCGAGTCGAAGCTGCCGTCGCTGCCGCACAGGCACACGCTCGCGGTGTACGCCAGGTTGCAGAAGGCGTTGGCCTGGTTGGTGATCTTCCAGGCGTGGCGGATGGGCGCCGTGTAGCCGGCGGTGCGCAGGATGATCTCGGCCCCCTTGTACGCGGCCTCGCGCGCCATCTCGGGAAACATGCCGTCGTGGCAGATGATGAGCGACAGCTTGCTGCCGTTGGGTCCGTCGCACACCGGCACGCCCAGGTTGCCGGGCTCCCACGGCTCCACCGGCACCCACGGATGCAGCTTGCGGTAGTAGAGCCTGATCTCGCCCTCGGCATCGATGATGAGGCCGCTGTTGTAGGGATTGCCGCCGGGGTTGGCTTCCATGATCGAGAAGCAGCCCCAGATGCGGTTGGCGACGCACGCTGCCTTGAACGCGGCCACTTCGGGCCCGTCGAGCGTGCACATGATCCCGGGGTTCATGTCCATCGAGAGGCCGTGCAGCGCGTATTCGGGGAACACCACCAGGTCCATGGTCGACTGGTTGCGGCGCGCCTTCGCCACCATGGCGCAGATGCGCTCCGTTTGCGCAGCCAGGTCGGCCGGCGTCTTCACGTTCGGCAGCTGCAGCTGCACCAGGCCGACGACCACGCCGTGCGCCGATTTGTTGAGGCCTCCGAGACCGCTCATGGCGTTCAGCTCCTTGTCGATGAAAGTTCGCCGGGGCTTCCGGCCGCTGCCGTGCCCGGCTTGCAGGTGAACACCAGGATCACCAGCGTGAGCACGTAGGGCACGGTGTTGAACAGGTGGTAGCCCCAGCCGACGCCGATGGACTGCAGCGCGGGCCCGATGGCGCCGGCGCCGCCGAAGAGCAGCGCCGCGCCCACGCAGCGCAGCGGGCTCCAGCGGGCGAAGATCACCAGCGCCACCGCGATCAGGCCCTGGCCGCTCGAGATGCCTTCGTTCCAGCTGCCCGGATAGAACAGCGTGAGCGACGCACCGCCCAGCCCCGCGATGAAGCCGCCCGCCGTCGTCGCCGCGATGCGCAGGCCCGCCACCGAATAGCCCAGCGCCCGCGTCGCCTGCGCCGAATCGCCCGCCATGCGCACCAGCAGGCCGGCGCGCGTGCGCGCAAAGCCCCACCAGAGCAGCACGGCCAGCAGCACGCCCAATGGCACCAGCGCGTTGAGCTGCAGGGCCGATCGCACCACCGGGTTGTCGCTCCAGAAACCGAGCGGGATCGCGGGAATCTGCGGCGCCTGCGGCTGGATGAGCGGCTTGCCGAGGTAGAAGGCCAGGCCGGTGCCGAGCAGCATCAGCGCGATGCCGGTGGCCACGTCGTTCACGCGGTCGAGCGAGCACAGGAGGCCGTGCAGCAGCGCGAGCAGCGCGCCCGCCACCGCGCCGACAAGCACGCCGAGCCAGGCCGAATCGGTGAGATACGCGCCGCCGAAGGCCGCCATGGCCGAGAGCACCAGCACGCCTTCGAGCCCCAGGTTGATGCGGCCCGACTTCTCGGTGAGGCACTCGCCCAGGCTCACGAACAGGAAGGGCGCGCCGACACGCAGCGCCCCGCCGACGATGCCGGCGACCAGGGCGATCCACTGGTCGGCCGTCATGCCGGGCTCCCCGCCGCGCGGAACACGCGGGTGCGCAGCGCCTTCCAGTCGATCATGCGCAGCCCCTCGCTCGCAAGAATGAGCACGAAGGCGATGCCCTGCAGCACCAGCACCGAGGCATCGGGCAACCCAAGACGGCGCTGCAGCAGGCTGCCCGCCGCGCCGAAGCCGCCGAAGAGAATGGCGACCGGCACGATGGCCACCGGGTTGTGCCGCGCAATGAAGGACACGAGGATGCCCGCATAGCCGTAGCCCGCGATCAGCGAGGCATTGGCGTTGGTGTGCACCGCCGCCACCTCGACCGCGCCCGCGAGCCCCGCGCAGGCGCCGCCGAGCCCACAGGCGCCGAGGATGAGCCGCGTGGCCGGCAGGCCCACGAGCTGCGCGGTGCGCGGATTGCCGCCCACCACGCGCACGCTGAATCCGGAGGCCGTGGCGCGCAGCCACCAGCCGAGCGCGAGGCACGCCACCACGCCGATGACGAATCCCCAGTGCACGTCGGAACCGCCGATGCCGCCGATCAGCAAGCCGGCGTCGAGCGCATAGGTCGAGGGTTTGTTGAGGCTGGCCGGGTCGCGCAGCGGCCCCTCGACCAGGTGCTTGAAGATGCCGATCGCGATGTAGGCGAGGAGCAGGCTGCTGATGGTCTCGTTGATGCCGCGGTACTGGCGCAGCCAGCCCGCAAGAACGATCCACAGCGCGCCGGCCGATGCGCCGGCCAGGCAGACCGCGATGGTGCCCGCCATGTTGCCGGGCAGCGGCACCGCATGCGCCAGCGCAGCCGCAGCCAGCCCCCCCAGCACCAGCGCACCTTCGCCGCCGATGACGATCAGCCCCGCGCGCGCGGGCAGCGCCACGCACAGCGCCGTGAGCATCAGCGGCGCGGCGCGCTGCAAGGTGTTCTGCCACGAGAACCAGTCGCCGAACGCGCCCTTGAAGAGCGTCGCCCAGACCTCCACCGGATCGACCCCGGCAAAGGCCACCAGCACGCCGAACAACAGCAGCGCCGCCGCAATGGCGAACACCGGCAGGGCGAATTCCTTGAGCGCGTGGCGCATGGCGTCGGGGCGGCGCGGATCAGGCCGAACCGATGACGCCTTCGACGAGGTAGTTCATCTTTTCGAGCTCCAGGTCGGTCTGCTTGAGCACCTTGCCGACCGGCACCACGACCGCGCCCTTGTTGTCCTTGATGCCGTCCTTGAAGATGTCGAAGGTGCCCGCGATCATCCTGGCCTTGATCTCGTCGGCCTGCTTCTTTGCGGCGTCGGTCACCATGGGGCCGTAGGCCGACATCTTCACGTAGCCTTCCTTCAGGCCGCCGCGCAGGAAGTTGGGATGCGGCTTGCCGCTTTGCGCGGCTTCGATGGCGGTCTTGTAGGCGGTGAGCCAGTTCCACTCGGCCCCCGTCAGATACGCGTTCGGCGCCAGCTTGGCCTGGCTCGCGTGGTAGCCGCAGACCATCTTGCCGCGCTTGGCCGCCGTCTCCACCACCACCTTGGGGCCGTCCACGTGCATGGTGAACACGTCGCAGCCCTGGTCGGCCAGGCTGTTGGTGGCTTCCGCTTCCTTCACGGCCATCGACCAGTCCCCGGTGAAGATCACGCTGCAGGTGATGCCGGGCTTGACCGAGCGCGCACCGAGCGTGAACGCGTTGATGTTGCGCAGCACCTGCGGGATCGGCTTGGCCGCGACGAAGGCGATCTTGTTGCTCTTGGTCATGTGGGCCGCGATCACGCCGTTCAGGAACTGGCATTCGTCGATGTAGCCGAAGAAGCTGCCGGCGTTCTTGGGGTGCTTGCCTTCGGTCCAGAGGCCGCCGCAATGCGAGAAGCGCACGTCGGGGTACTTGGGCGCCACCGCGAGGATGTGCGGATCGAAATAGCCGAACGACGTGGGGAACAGCAGCTTGGCGCCGTCCTGCGAGATCATGCCGGCCATGGTCTTCTGCACGGCCGCGGTCTCGGGCACGTTCTCTTCCTCGACCACTTTCACGCCGGGCAGCTTCTTGACTTCGGCCGCGGCCATGGCGTGCGCCTGGTTGTAGCCGTAGTCGTCGCGTGCACCGACGTAGATCACGCCGACGGTCAGCGGCTTGGCCTGTGCACCGGCAAGGGCGCTCCAGCCCCCCAGGGTGCCGGCGGCGCCGAGCGCGGCCAGGGATTTGAGGGACTCGCGGCGATTGAGGGGGCTGGTCATGACGTTCTCCGATCTTGGATACAAGGTGGGGTGCAAAAAATGTGCCTGCGTGCTCAGTCCATCAGGCTCACGTGCGCGGCGACCACGCGCCAGCCTTCGGCGGTGCGCAGCCAGGTCTGGCTCTGGCGGCCGGTCTGGCGGCTGCCTTCGCGGCGGAACTCGACGTTGGCCGTTGCGAAGTCGCGGCCGTAAGTGGTGATGACGGTGCGCAGCAGCTCGCGCGGCGGACTCTGCACCGCGAGCGAAGCGCGAAAGGCGCGGATGCCGGCGTGGCCGTAGTGGTTCTCCGAGAAGCCGTAGCGCAGCGTGTGCGGGCTGTCCCAGAACAGCTCGTCCAGTACCTCGGGCCGGTTGGTGACCAGTGCCTCTTCGTAGCGCGCGAACACGGCCTCCACTTCGGCGAGCACCTCGGGGATGTTGATCTCGGGGGTCATCGGCGAACCTCGCGCTGGAAGATGTCGAGGCTGAGCTTCTTCATCGCGACGAAGCTGTCGCTGCTCAGCGTCTCCAGCGTGCGCGGCCGCGCATCGCCGTAGCGCAGGATCTCGGCCACCTTGGTCGGCCGCTTGGTCAGGAGCAGCACCTCGTCGGCCAGGTACACGGCCTCCTCGAGATCGTGCGACACCAGCAGCATGGTGGTGCCGGTCTGCATGAACACCTCCTGCAGCTTCTCGCGGATGAAGAGCGTCATCTCGAAGTCGAGCGCCGAGAAAGGCTCGTCGAGAAACAGCACCTCGGGGTTGGGCGCGAGCGCCCGCATGATCGATGCGGTCTGCTGCTGGCCGCCCGAGAGCTCGTAGGGAAAGCGCTTGAGATCGAACTTGACGTCGAACGACGCCACCAGCTCTTCCATGCGGCGGTCGACCTCGGCCTTGCTGCGGCCTTCGAGCTTCAGCGGGTAGGCGATGTTGTCGATGGTGCGCATCCACGGGAACATCGCCTCGCGGTAGTTCTGGAACACGTAGCCGATCTTGGTGTCCTTGCGCTGTTTGCCGTCGAACAGGATCTCGCCCGAATCGATGGGAACGAGCCCCGCGATCATGTTGATGAGCGTGGACTTGCCGCAGCCGTTGGGCCCGAACACCGAGACGATGCGGTGCTTGGGGATGTCCAGGTCGAAGTCCTCGTACAGCGGCCAGCCCGCAAAGTACTTGGTCAGGCCGCGAATGGTGATGTGCGTGCCGGCGGGGCCGGGCTTGAACACGGGCCTGGGCACGTCGGCGTACACCGGCCCGTTGACGACGATGTCGGGCGTCGCTTTCATCGGCCGCTCCAATGCACGATGCGGCGCTCGGCCACCAGGAAGAGGATGTTGAGCGCGTAACCCAATGCGCCCGCTGCAAGAATCGCCGCATACATGCTCTTCACGTTGAGCACCTGCTGCGCGTCGATGATGCGGTGGCCGAGGCCGGTGTCGGAGCCGATGAACATCTCGGCCACGATGACGATCACCAACGCCATCGACACCGCCGAACGCAGGCCCACGAAGCTGGGCTGCAGGCTCTCCCACACCAGCACGTCCTTGAAGATCTGCCAGCGCGAGGCGCCCATGACGCGCGCCGCCATCACGCGCTGCTTGCGCGCGTTGATGACGCCGTAGGCGCTGTTGAACACCACGATCAGCAGCGCTCCGAAGGCCGCGATGGCCACCTTGTTGACGTCGGACACGCCGAAGATCAACAGGAACAGCGGGATCAGCGCGGACGACGGCGTGGAGCGGAAGAAGTCGATCAGGAACTCGACGCTGCGGTACGCCTTCTCGTTGCTGCCGAGCAGCACGCCGAGTGGCACGCCGACCACCGCCGCGATCGCGAAGGCCTGCAGCGTGCGCCACACGGTCATCGCGAAGTCGGTGAGCAGCGGCCCGCCCGCGAGCCCCGTGATCAGCGCCGCGACGGTGTCGGCCGGGGTGGGCAGCAGGATCGGCTTGATGAAGCCGAGCCGCACCGCCAGGTCCCAGACGATGAACAGCACCACGGGCCCGATGAGGGGCAGCAGCCGGTCGCGCAGCGGCGGCCTGGGCACTGCCGCCGTCGCGCCGGCGGCCGGCGGTGTCCACGGCGCGGCCGTGGTCGTGCTTGCGTCGGCCATGCTCAGGCCTTGTAGAGCAGGCCGTCCACCAGCACCTTCTTCTCGAAGATGCCTTTCTCGGTGAACAGGTCGTAGAACTTCTGGAAGTACGCCACGTCGCTCGGCTTGAACTCGTTGTAGAGCATGTACGAGGCGAGCGGCACCTCGGCCGTGAGGCTGCCTTCGATGGCGGTGTAGCCCTTCATGTGCTGGCGCGCGTCGTCGGGCTTGGTGCGCACCAGCTCCACGCCGCGCGCATAGGCGGCGATGTACTTCTTCGCCACTTCGGGGTTCTTCTTGATGAACTCGCTGGTGAGGCTGGCGGCGCCGCCATGCCAGGGCGCCATCGGGTCGCCCAGGATGTATCTGGCCACCACGCCGGCCTCGATGACGCGCGTGGTGCCGTTCATGCGGCCGACGGTGCCGGTGGGTTCGAGCGTGTAGCAGGCGTCGACCTGGCCCGCGACGAGCGCGGCCACGTGCTGGCCGATGGGAAGCTCGCTGACCGTGGCGCCCTTGGCGCCCGCGCGCTCCAGCATGGTCTTGCAGAGCGTGACGTTCTGGATGCCGGGGCCCGAGGCGATCTTCTTGCCGGCCAGCTCGGCCATGGTCTTGACCGGGCTGTCCTTGGCGACGATGAATTCGTCGAGCACGTACTTGGCGTTGCTCGGGTTGGTGCAGAAGATCTTGAAGAGCCCGGGCTGCGCGATCTCGCCGATGGCGAGGTTGGCCGAGCCCGTACCGTTGGCGCTGCCGTCGCAGCGCCCCGCGAGCATGCCTTCCATGACCTGCTGCGCGCCCGCGAACTTGAGCGGCTCCACGTCCAGCCCCGCCTCCTTGAAGTAGCCGCGGTCCACGGCGGCGAAGAACGGCAGGCCGGCGGCCACGGGCCAGAAGCCGATGCGGATCTTCGGTGCGGCCTGGGCGCGCACGATGGCCGGCGCGGCCAGCACGGCCAGCCCCGCGGCGCCGGCCTGCAGCAGCTGGCGGCGCGACGCGGCGGCGGGCGATTTCTCAGGAATGCGCATGAAGACTCCTCGTTCGGTCAGGTTGGATTGGCTTGGGAAGAAGCGGCGGCGGCCGCCGTGCGGCTCGCGATGTAGGCGCGCCAGCCGCCGTGGCGGCTGACGTCTTCGGCGCCGGCCAGTGCATGGCCTTCGCAGATGAAGCCGTGCACCCAGCGGCCGTCGGCCAGCTCGACGCTGCCCAGGCCGAGCGGCGACGGAATCAGCGCCAGGAAGCTGCCGACCTGCGCGAGCGGAACGCTCCACACCTCGAGCGCGATGGCCGTCCCGCCACTGGCGCAGCGCTGCAGCCCGGGCTTGGGCGGCACGGTGTCCGGCAGCGCATGCAGGCTGTAGCGCGGCGAGGTGGTGGTGGCGCACAGCAGCGTGGCGCCGCGCTCGGTGAGCTGCCCGTTGAGCGGCATGCCCGAGAGATGCGCGCCGACCACGGCGAGGGGCATCGTCTGCACCACCGGCGCTTCCAGCCCCGGCAACGGCCGTGGCTCGGGCAGCGGCAGCCCCCGTGGCGCCCTGCGGCAGTCCGCTGGCGTGGTGGTAGCGCTGGCCCAGTTCGGCCAACGCGAGATCGCTGCCGCAGCGGCCGATCAGCGTGATGCCGAAGGGCAGGCCATCGGCGCGGATCGCGCTGGGCACCGAGATGGCGGCGTAGTCGAGCAGGTTGACGAAGTTGGTGTACGCGCCGAGGTTGCGGTTGAGCACGACGGGGTCGGCGCGCATCTGTTCGCGCGTGTAGTGCGTGGGCGCCGTCGGCACCAGCAGCACATCGATGCCGCGCCACATCGGCTCGGCTTGCTGCGCGAGCGCGCGCAACCGGGTCTGGGCCTCGAACACGTCGGCGGCGCCGTAGCCGCGGCCGCTCTCGAGGATGCCGCGCACCGGCTCGATCACCTGGGAGCCGTGCGCATCGAAGAACTCGCGCACCGCGGCATAGCGTTCGGCCACCAGCGCACTCTCATAGAGCAGCGCGGCGGCTTCGGCCAGCGGGGCATAGGGAACGGCCACGGCGGTCCCGCCCAGCGCGACGAGCCGCGCCTGTGCATCGCGAAAGGCTTCTTCGGCCATGCCGTCGCCGAAGAAGCGCAGCGTGTCGGGCACTCCGAACCGGAAAGCCGATGGAAACGGCTCGCTGCACAGCGCAAGCGCGCGCGAATAGGGGTCGCGCGCGTCCGGCCCGGCGGCCGCCCGAAGCACGTCGACCGCCAGCGCCACGGTGCGCGCGAAGATCGACACGCAGTCCGCGCTCTGGGCCGCGGGCACGACGCCGAAGGCGCTCAGGAGGCCGCGCGAGGGCTTGATGCCGACGATGTTGTTGAGCCCGGCGGGCACGCGGCCGGAGCCCGCGGTGTCGGTGCCCAGCGCGAAGTCGACTTCGCCGGTGGCCACCACGTAGGCCGAGCCCGAACTGGAACCGCCCGAGACGTAGCGCGGATCGAAGGCGTTGGGCACTTCGCCATAAGGCGAGCGGGTGCCGTTCAGGCCGCAGGCGAACTGGTCGAGGTTGGTCTTGCCGAGCAGCGATGCACCGGCATCGAGCAGTTTCTGCACCACCGCCGAGTGCTCGGCGGGCTGGCGATCGAAGGTCGGACAGGCGGCCGTGGTGGGGATGCCGGCCACGTCGATGTTGTCCTTGACGGCAAAGCGCAGCCCGGCGAGCGGGCTGCTTGCGCCGGGCGCGCCGGGCAGGGGTGCATCGAAGCGTGCGATCCACGCCGCCTCAGCCGATCCGTTTTCTTCATGCACCATCTTCAGGCATCCAAACTTGTGTACAAGTCGAGATGCAAGCAATGTGCCAGGGGGATCGGCCGTCCTTTGGTAGCTTGGGAGTTGGTTTTGCCCCCTCTCCCTCCGGGAGAGGGAGTCAGGCAATCAGCTCCGCCCCTTAAAAGTGAGCGCGCGCCTCAGCCGCGCCTGGCGTCCCGGTAAAGCTTTTCCACCTTCGGCAGATTGGCTTCCAGCTTCTGGATCCGGTCCGGTCCACTCGGGTGGGTGGACAAAAAGCTCAGGCCGCCCTGCGTCCGCGATGCCGCGGCCATCTTCTTCCAGAGCGACACCGAAGCCTGGGGGTCGTAGCCGGCGCGGGCCGCGAGCTCCAGGCCGACGAGGTCGGCCTCGGTTTCGTCGCCGCGGCTGAACTTGAGGGTGAGCAGCTGCGTGCCGGCGCGGGCCGCGAGGTCGCCCACCTGGCCGAGCCCCAGCAGCTGGGCGCCGATGGAGAGCGCGGCGCCGGTGCCGGCGCTCTTGGCCAGCCGGGCGCGCGCATGCTCGCGCAGTGCATGGGCCATTTCGTGGCCCATCACCATCGCGACCTCGTCGTCGCTGAGCTTGAGCTGTTCGAGGATGCCGGTGAAGAAGGCGATCTTGCCGCCGGGCATGCAGAAGGCGTTGACCTGCTTGCTGCCGATCAGGTTGACCTCCCATTTCCACTGGCGCGCCCGCGTGTTCCACGGCGTGGCGAAGGGAATCAGGCGGTTCGCGATGGTGCGCAGCCGCTGCAGCTGCGCATTGCCGTCGCCCGCGAGCGCGCCCTTGGCACGCGCCCTTTCGAGCAGTTGCCCGTACTGCTGCACGCCGGCGGCCTCGATCCGATCGGCCGGCACCAGGTTGCGCGCCACCGATGCATTGCCCACATTGACCTGCGCCAGCGCCGGGCCGCCGAGCGCCGCGCCGGCCGCAGCCAGCAGGAAGGCCCGGCGCGGCTGCCAGGCCGAGGCGCCGGAAGCGGCAGCCGCGGAAGAGACAAGAGGCTCGCAACGTGTGCACATGCGCGGATCATAGGAACAAACGCCAGAAAAGACCGCGCGGCCCGCGGCACGCCCTCATGGACAATCCGGGGTTCATGTCTGCCCAGCCCGCCGAAACCCCCACCGCCTCCTCCCTGCCCTGGCGCGACGCGCTGAAGGTCTATCTCGAGCCCGCCACCCTGCGCATGCTGGCGCTCGGCTTTTCCGCCGGCCTGCCGCTGCTGCTGGTGCTGGGGACGCTGAGCTTCCGCCTGCGCGAGGCGGGCATCGACCGCACCACCATCGGCTACCTGAGCTGGGTCGGCCTGGCCTATGGCTTCAAGTGGGTCTGGGCACCGCTGGTCGACCGGCTTCCGCTGCCCCCGCTCACCACGCTGCTGGGTCGCCGGCGCGGCTGGCTGCTGCTGGCGCAGGCGCTGGTGATCGCGGGGCTGGTCGGCATGGCGCTGAACGATCCGCGACAGGGCCTGGTGCCGCTGATCTGGTGCGCGCTGCTGGTGGCCTTCGGCTCGGCCACGCAAGACATTGCGCTGGACGCCTTCCGCATCGAATCGGCCGAGACGCGCAAGCAGGCCGCGCTGGCCGCCGCCTACCAGACCGGCTACCGGCTCGCGATGATCTGGGCCGGCGCCGGCGTGCTGTGGGTCGCGGCCTGGGCCGAGGTGGCGCCCGCGGCCGGCGCCACGGGCGCGGCGGCCTACCAGAACGGCGCCTGGAAAACGGCCTACCTGGTGATGGCGGCCTCGATGGCGGTCGGCGTGCTGACGGTGCTGCTCTCGCCCGAACCCGTGCGGCGCGTGCTGCCCAAGGCCAGGAACGCCGCCGAATGGCTGCAAAGCGTGCTGATCGAGCCCTTTGCCGATTTCATCCGCCGCTACCGGTGGCAGGCCGCGCTGATCCTCTCGCTGATCGCCATCTACCGCATCAGCGACGTGGTGATGGGCATCATGGCCAACCCCTTCTACGTGGACATGGGCTTCACCAAGGACGAGGTGGCCACGGTCAGCAAGATCTACGGCGTGGTCATGACGCTGGCCGGCGCCTTCGTGGGCGGCGTGCTGTCGATGCGGCTGGGCGTGATGCGGGTACTGATGCTGGGCGCGGTGCTCAGCGCCGCGAGCAACCTGCTCTTTGCCTGGCTGGCCTCGCGCGGGCATGACCTGACGGCGCTGATCGCGGTGGTGTCGGCCGACAACCTGGCGGGCGGCATCGCTTCGGCGGCCTTCATCGCCTACCTGTCCAGCCTGACCAACATCAGCTACTCGGCCACCCAATACGCGCTGTTCAGCTCGCTGATGCTGCTGCTGCCGAAGTTCATTGCGGGCTACTCGGGCGTGTTCGTCGATGCCTACGGCTATGCCCCGTTCTTCACCGCCACCGCCCTCCTGGGCCTGCCGGTGCTGGTGCTGGTGGCGCTCGCCGCCCGGCTCACCACGACCACAGGCCCCACGGAGCGTCAATAGAGCACGGGCCTGATGGGAAAACAGCTGACGCTGCACGGCCCGCCCAACTGTTAGGCTTTCGGTTTAGGGTACCTTCCGCTTCGCTTTCCCCAAAAAGCGTCCTCTTTCCGCCTGCAACCCCACAAGACACGTGCCGCAACGCATTTCTCCCCTTCAGATCAGCGCCTACACGGCCACCTCGGCCGTCGGCGTGGGCAAGGAGCCGCTCGCCGAGGCGCTCGCGCAATCGCGCAGCGGCTTGCGCGCCAACGATTTCGGCGATGCGCCGCTGCCCACCTGGATCGGCCGGGTCGACGGGCTCGAGGACATTCGCCTGCCCGAAGCGCTGGCGTCCTGGGACTGCCGCAACAACCGGCTGGCGTGGCTCGGCCTGCATGCCGACGGCTTCCCCGAAGCAGTGGCCGCGGCACGGGCGAAGTACGGCCCCTCGCGCATCGCGCTCATCCTGGGCACCTCGACCTCCAGCATCGGCGAAACCGAGCTGGCCTACACGCAGCTCGATGCCGACGGCCTCTTTCCGCAGAACCAGCGCCGCGCGGCCGTGCACACACCGCACTCGCTGGCCATGTTCGTGCAGCAGGCGCTCGGGCTCACCGGGCCCAGCGAGACGATCTCCACGGCCTGCTCGTCGAGCGCCAAGGTGTTCGCCTCGGCCGAGCGGCTGATCCGCCTCGGCCTGGCCGACGCCGCCGTCGTGGGCGGGGTCGACACACTGTGCGGCAGCGTGCTGTTCGGCTTCAACTCGCTCGAACTGGTGTCCAACGAACCGTGCAGGCCCTTCGATGCCGGCCGCAAGGGCATCAGCCTGGGCGAAGCGGCAGGCTTTGCGCTGGTCGAGCGCGTGCAGGACGATGCCGGCGCGCCGCTGCGGCTCTATGGCTACGGCGAAGCCAGCGATGCGCACCACATGTCGACGCCGCACCCCGAAGGGCTGGGCGCCGAACGCGCACTGGACGAGGCGCTGGCGCGCGCGGGCCTCGCGCCCGACGCCATCGACTACATCAACATGCACGGCACCGCGAGCCAGAAGAACGACGAGGTCGAAGGCGCGCTGGTGGCGCGGCGCTTTCCGGCCACCACCCATGCCAGCTCGACCAAGGGCTTCATGGGGCACACGCTGGGCGCGGCGGGTGTGGTGGAGTCGGTGATCAGCCTGCTGGCGATCGAGCGCGGCCTGATGCCCGGGACCGTGAACACGAGTGAAATCGACACCGGCTTCGGCCCGCAGATCAGGCTGGCGCCCGCGCATGGCGAGGTCCGTTATGCGCTGACCAACTCCTTCGGTTTCGGCGGCAACAACTGCTCGCTGGTGTTCGGCAAGGCGACCGCATGAGCGCGCCGAACCAGGCGCCGAAGCCGCCCACCCTCTACATCGAAGGCCCGGCCTTCTGGACACCGACGCTGCCGGGCTGGGACGCGGCGCGCGCCGCCTTCCGCGGCGAAGGCGCGCTGGCCGACCCGCCCGCCAGGCGGCCATCGCCCCAGGTGCTGGCCCCGGCCGAGCGCCGCCGCGCACCCGACACCGTGGCGCTGGCGCTCGAGGTGGCGGCCGCATCCATGGCCGGCGCGGGCCGCAATGCGGCCGACGTGCCCTGCGTCTTCGTCTCGGCGCACGGCGACCTGTCGATCAACGACTACATGTGCACCACGCTGGCGACCGATCCCACGGTGCTGTCGCCCACGCGCTTTCACAACTCGGTACACAACGCCGCTGTGGGCTACTGGACCATCGGCACCGGCTGCATGGCCGCCAGCAACTCGGTCTCGGCCTACGAGAACAGCTTTGCCGCCGGCCTGCTCGAAGCCGCGGTGCAGTGCGCGGCCGACCAGTCGCCGGTGCTGCTGGTGGGCTACGACACCCCCACCGTGGGCGCGCTGACCTCGGTGACCGACAGCCAGGGCCTGCTGGCCGTGGCGCTGGTGATCGCGCCCGAACGCACGGCGCGCACGGTGGCCTCGCTCGCGTGGTCGCTGGAAGAAAACGGCGGCAACACCGCGGCGGCACCGCTGGCTTCGGAAGCCGCGAAATCGCTGGCGCACATCAACCCGATGGCCCATGCGCTCGGCCTGTTCGAAGCGCTGGCGCGGCTGGACGGCCACCCGCCGGCGCTCGACCTGCCGCTTTCGTCTTCCACCCTTTCGCTGCGGCTCCAGCTGCAGCCGTTGCAGGACTAGGCTCATGAACGGCACTGCGCAACGATTCGACGCAGTGATCATGGGCGGCGGGCTCGCGGGCCTCACGCTGGCGCTGCAACTGAAACAGCGCTTTGCCGACCTCGACGTGCTGGTGCTCGAACGGCGCAGCCATCCAGTGCCGCACGCGGCCCACAAGGTCGGCGAATCGTCGGTGGAGATCGGCGCGCACTACTTCGACACGGTGCTCGGCCTGAAGCTCCACATGGACGGCGCGCAGTTGCGCAAGTTCGGCTTCCGCTTCTTCTTCAGCGAAGGCCGGCGCGACATCGACCAGGTCACCGAGATCGGCGCCAGCCGCTACCTGTCGGTGCCCAGCTACCAGATCGATCGCGGCATCTTCGAGAACTACCTGGCCGAGGAAGCGGTGCGCCGCGGCGTGCGATTCGACGATGCCGCGCTGGTGCGCCGAGTCGACCTCGCGCCCGACACCACGCACGATGCGCCGCACCGCCTGGAGTGGTCGCGCGGCGGCGAGACCCACATCGCCGAAACGCGCTGGCTCATCGATGCCTGCGGGCGCGCAAGCCTGCTCAAGCGCAAGCTCGGGCTCGCGGAAGCCAACGCGCACGACGTGAACGCCGTGTGGTTTCGCATCGGGGAGCGCATTTCCATCGACGAATGGAGCGGCGACACGGCCTGGCGCGAGCGCTGCGATCCCCAGGCGCGCTGGCTCTCGACCAACCACCTGGTGGGCGCGGGCTACTGGGCGTGGCTGATTCCGCTGGCCTCCGGCTCGCACTCGGTGGGCATCGTGGCCGACCCGAAGCTGCATCCGCTCGACACCATCGACACCTTCGACAAGGCCATGCAGTGGTTCGCCACCTACCAGCCGCGGCTTTTCGACGCGCTGGACGGCAAGCGGCACCTGCTGCAGGACTTCGCGTTCCTCAAGCACTTCTCGCACGGCTGCAAGCAGGTGTTCTCGGGCCGGCGCTGGGCGCTGACCGGCGAGGCCGGGCTCTTTCTCGATCCCTTCTATTCGCCCGGCAGCGACTTCATCGCGATCGGCAACACCTACATCACCGACCTGGTGGCGCAAGACCGCGCGGGCCGCCCTCTCGAAGCGCGCGCGCAGCTGTACGACCAGATCTACCACTCGTTCTACGAAAGCACGCTGGCGCTCTACCAGGACCAGTACCCCCTCTTCGGCGACCCCGAGGTGCTGCCGGTGAAGGTGATCTGGGACTACGCCTACTACTGGGGCGTGCTCTCGCAGATCTTCTTCCAGCAGCGGCTCACCGACCTGATGCTGCTGGGCAGCGTGAAGGAAGAGCTGCAGCACTGCCAGCGCCTGAACCTTGCGGTGCAGCAGCTGCTGCGCGCCTGGTCCGCCGCCTGCCCCCGGCGCAACGCCGCGGTCATGCTCGACCAGGCGGCCATGCCGTGGTTCGCCGAGCTCAACCGCAGCCTGAAGGATCCGCGCATGGACGATGCCGCGTTCAAGGCGCGCCTGCGGGCCTCGACCTTCCAACTGCGCCAGCTGGCGGCTGAAATCCTCGCGCGGGCACGGGCGGACAATGCGGTGCTGGATGGCTGCACGCTGCCCGCCTTGCTCGAGCAGCAAATGGCCACGCCCGCGGTGGATGCGCCGGCCGGCCCCCTGCTTTTTGCACCGCCGCCGGGTTGACATCCGGACGCCGGGTTTACCCAACTTTACGGGGCGTTCAAGCCCCGTTGCCCCCCTTGGAGGACCATGAAGCGCATGAGCACCCCCCAACTCCTGATGATCGAAGACGACGCCCGCCTGGCACACATGGTGGGCGAATACCTGACGCAGTCAGGCTTCGCGTTCTCGCATGCCGGCGATGGCGCCAGCGGCCTGGAGCTGCTGCAGCAGCACGCGCCCGACCTGGTGATCCTGGACCTGATGCTGCCCGACACCGACGGCCTGGAGATCTGCCGCCGCATCCGGTCGCTGCCCGCGCCCGCCTCGAAGGTGTCGGTGCTGATGCTCACCGCCAAGGGCGATCCGATGGACCGCATCATCGGGCTGGAGATCGGCGCCGACGACTACCTGCCCAAGCCCTTCGAGCCGCGCGAGCTGCTTGCGCGCATCCGCGCGGTGCTGCGCCGGCGCAGCGAGAACAGCGCCGACACCGAAGCCAGCACGGTGATGCGCTTCGGCACGCTCGAGATCGACCGCAATGCGCGCACCGTGTCGGTGGGCGGCGCGCTGGCCGACCTCACCTCCTACCAGTTCGACCTGCTGGTGGCCATGGCCGAGCGTGCGGGCCGCGTGCTCACGCGCGACCAGATCATGGAAGCCGTGCGCGGCCGAGAGCTCGAAGCCTTCGACCGCTCGATCGACGTGCACATGGGCCGCATCCGCGCCGCCATCGAGGTCGATGCCAAGAACCCCAAGCGCATCCTCACCGTGCGCGGCGTGGGCTACGTGTTCGCCAAGCAGCAGGACTGAAGAGATGTCCGCCCCCCGGCTTATCACTCGCTTCGCTCCGTGTAATTCGCCACCCCCCGAGGGGGAGGCGCGGCTCGCCTTGGGGCGGCCCGGCGGCGGCCGCATCGCATGCTGAATCTCTATTCCCGCCACCTCTACTTCCGCATCTGGCTCGCGGTGGTGGGCGGCGTGGTCATCCTCACGCTGATGGCCAACTGGATCGTGCGCGAAGCGGCGCAGGCCGAGCGCGAGCGCCTGGCGCCGGTGCCGCGCAACGTGGTGGTGCTCGACGCGCAAGACCGGACCATCGGCACCGGGCAGGCGCTGCGGGTGCCGGGCCAGGGGCTGGAGTTCGACGTGACGCTGAGCGACGGCAAGGCCATCACGCTGCGCGTGGCACCGCGCGACCGGCCCTCGGGCACCGGCGGGTTCGCGCCCTGGCGCACGCCCTTCGGCCTGGGCTGGATGATCGCGCTGGTGGGCATTGCCGTGGGCCTGGGCGTGTACCCCATCGTGCGGCGGCTCACCCAGCGGCTGGAAACACTGCAGCGCGGCGTGCAACGCTGGGGCGAAGGCGACCTCTCGGTGCGCGTGATCGAAGAAGGGCAGGACGAAGTGGCTGATCTCTCCAAACGTTTCAATGCCTCGGCCGAACGCATCGAAAAGCTGGTGCGCTCGCACAAATCCCTGCTGGCCAACGCATCGCACGAGCTGCGCTCGCCGCTCACCCGCATCCGCATGGGCCTGGAGCTGATGGGCGAGCGCCCGAGCCCCGCGGCGCGCGACGAGATCTCGCGCAACATCGGCGAGCTCGACCAGCTCATCGACGAGATCCTGCTGGCGAGCCGGCTCGATGCGAGCGAGGCCGACATGGGCACCATCGAGGCGGTCGACCTCACCGGGCTGGCGGCCGAGGAGTGCTCGCAGGTCAATGCCGATCTCGACCTGGAAGAAGGCACGGACAACGCCAAGCTCACGGTGCCGGGCGTCTCGCGCCTGCTGCGCCGCGCGATCCGCAACCTGCTCGAGAACGCCCGCCGCTACGGCGCCGGCGAGATCTCGGTGGAGCTGGGCAGCGCCAACGGCTTTGCCACCGTGCGCGTGAACGACCGCGGACCCGGCGTGCCCGCGGCCCTGCGCGATCGCATCTTCGAACCCTTCTACCGGTTGCCCGGCGCCAGCGAGCGCAACGGCGGCGTGGGCCTGGGGCTGGCGCTGGTGAAGTCGATCGCCGAGCGGCATGGCGGCAGCGTGCGCTGCGAAGAGCGCCCGGGCGGCGGCGCGAGCTTCGTCATCCGGCTGCCGGTGGCAGGCCGCGCCAGCTGACCGGCCGGCCGGCCCGAAGTCAGGTGGGCACCGCGGGCCCCACCTAAAATCCCGCCCCTATGCAGAGATCGCACATCGTCAGGCCCGCGGCCATGTTCTGGGGGCTGGTGGTGTTCATGCCCGTCGGCGTCACCTACCTTTCAGCCCTGCTGCTGCTCGCCACGCTGGGGCTGGCCGGCCGATACCGCGAGCGCTTCGCGCGGCTGCGCGCCAACCCGCTGTGGTGGCCGATGGTGGCGTACCTGGGCTGGACCTTCATCGTGCTGGCCATCGGGCCGCATTACCCCGAGACCGGCTCCAACCTGTTCCACGGCCTGCGCATCGGGCTCACGATCCTGATGGCGATGGCACTCACGCGCGAGGAAGCGATCTGGGCGCTGCGCGGCTTCCTGCTGATTGCGGCGCTGAACGTGCTGCTGATCCTGGCCTATCACGCCTTCGGCTTTCCGATCTGGGCGCCGCTGCGCGCAGTGGTCATGGAAGTGGGCAACAAGTCGATCAGCAACGCACTGCTTTTCAGCGTGGTGGCGTCCACGGCCGCCGTGTGGGGCATCGCGCAGATCGCCGCGCACCGGCCGCTGCGCGCCCTTCCCGCCTTCGTGCTGGTGCTCGGCCTGGGCCTGGTGGTGGCGCTGCCGCTGACGTCCCGCACCTCGGTGCTGGCGCTGATGCTGGTGATCCCGGTGGTGTGCATTCACCAATGGCGCAGCCACCTGAAGATGCTGGTGAGCGCCCTGGTGCTGGGTGCCGTGGTGCTGGCGGCGGCGCTATACCAGCTGCCGCAGCTGCAGCACAAGGTCGAGACCGGGGTGGAGGAGATCGAGAAGGCGCAGGCCGGCGAGATCTTCAAGGGCAGCTGGGTCATTCGCTACTACATGTACCGCGACACGGGCCTCATGATTGCCGACCGGCCGCTCACCGGCTGGGGCATCGGCGGGTGGACCGACCAGTGGCACAAGCGCGGCCCGGCGCTGTTCGCCGAATCGAACATGCCGCACAACGACTTTCTCTGGGTCGGCGCGCAGGGCGGGCTGCCGGCCCTGCTGAGCCTCTTGGCCATCATGGCCGGCGCGGTCTGGCAGGCGTGGAAGCGGCCCGACATCGCGGGCCGCTATGCGCTCGCCGCCACGCTGATCGCGCTGATCGCGTCGAGCGTGAACTCGGCGGTGCGCGACGCGCAGATCGGGCTGGCGCTGCTGTGGATCGCGATGGTGTACCTGCGGCTCGCGCAGGAGCCCCGCAGCGCCCAGCCCTGGAATGACCTGTGGCCGGGAAGCCGCATCGCAGCGGTGCCAGAGGCCCCCGCTTCCAGCTAGAGAGCGGGCAGCTGGCGGAAGCTACCCGACAGCGGCCCTGCTCAGTGCCGCGACGACACCGTCTCGCCCGCCTTCAGGCGGTAGACCGTGCCGCAGTACGGGCACTTGGCTTCGCCGGTGCGCGCCACGTCCAGGTAGACCTTGGGATGGGTGTTCCAGAGCTTCATGTCGGCCTTGGGGCTCGGGCAGAACACGCCGCCCTGGTGGTTGAGCTCCTTGGCCAGGAGTTCGACGACTGCGTTGGTGGACATGGGTTTCTCAGACTTTCGTGAGCCAGTGGGCGTACTTGGGATTCTTGCCGTTCACGATGTCGAAGAAGGCCGCCTGGATCTTCTCGGTGATCGGGCCGCGCGAGCCGCCGTCGCCGCGGTTGCCGATCTCGATGCGGTCGAGCTCGCGGATGGGCGTCACTTCGGCGGCGGTGCCGGTGAAGAAGGCCTCGTCGGCAATGTAGACCTCGTCGCGCGTGATGCGCTTCTGCACGAGTTCGATGCCGAGGTCCTTGCACACGTGCAGGATGGTGTTGCGCGTGATGCCGTTGAGCGCGCCCGCGGACAGGTCGGGCGTGTAGACCACGCCGCCCTTGACCACGAAGATGTTCTCGCCTGCGCCCTCGGAGACGAAGCCGCTCGCGTCGAGCAGCAGCGCCTCGTCGTAGCCGTCGTCCAGCGCTTCCATGTTGGCGAGGATGGAGTTGGTGTAGTTGCTCACCGACTTGGCCTGCGTCATCGTGATGTTCACGTGATGGCGGGTGTAGCTGGAGGTCTTCACGCGGATGCCGCGGCGCATGCCCTCTTCGCCCAGGTAGGCACCCCAGGACCAGGCCGCGACCATGGCGTGGATCCGGTTGCCCTTGGGGCTCACGCCGAGCTTTTCGGAGCCGATCCAGATCAGCGGGCGCAGGTAGCAGCTCTCGAGCTTGTTCTCGCGCACGACCTGCTTCTGGGCTTCGTTCAGCTGTTCGGGCGTGAACGGGATCTTCATGCGCAGGATCTTGGCGCTGTTGAACAGCCGCTCGGTGTGCTCCGCCAGGCGGAAGATGGAGGTGCCGCCGTCGGCCGTCTTGTAGGCGCGCACGCCCTCGAAGGCGCCGCAGCCGTAGTGCAGCGTGTGGCTCAGCACGTGGATCTTGGCGTCGCGCCAGTCCACGAGTTCGCCGTCCATCCAGATCTTGCCGTCACGGTCGTCCAGCGAGGGGGGGATCGAGCTCATTTCCTGATTCCTTAGTTTGGGAAGCGGTGTGGGGGTGCGACCGGAGAGGGAAGTCGCAAAAGCTTGCGATTTTACGGCCGAGCCCGGAACCGGGTGCCCGACAATGGCCGGTTGTCCAAACCAGTGGAAAAAGGGTTTCCGTGTCCGTATTCAAGAACGTCATCGTCTATCGCATCGAGCCTGCCTGGTCCCAAACATTGACCGAGGTCGAGGAAGGGCTCGGCAAGCAGCGCTTCGAACCCTGCGGCCCCTCGCAGGAAAAGTCCGCCGGCTGGGTCGAGCCCCGCGGCGAAGCCAGCGGCCCGCTGGCCGAATCCATCGGCGGCCAGTGGCTGGTCGAGTACATGATCGAAAAGCAAGGCGGTGCCCGGCTCCGTGGTGCGCCGCAAGCTCGACGAGCGCTGTGCGCAGATCGAGGCCACCACCGGCCGCAAGCCCGGCAAGAAGGAAAAGAAGGAGCTCAAGGAAGACATCACGCTCGAGCTGCTGCCGATGGCCTTCACCCGCAGCGCCCGCATTGCCGTGTGGATCGACCAGGCCGAGCGCCGCCTCGTGATCAACAGCGCCAATGGCGCGCGCGCCGACGAAGTGGTCACCAGCCTGGTGAAGTCGCTCGACGGCTTTGCCGTGGCCCTCATCAACACGCAGGTGGAGCCCGCCGCCGCCATGGCCAACTGGCTGCTCACGCAGGAGCCGCCGGCCGGCTTCACCATCGACCGCGAGTGCGAGCTGAAGGCCTCGGACGATTCGAAGGCCGTGGTGCGCTACGCCAAGCACCCGCTGGACATCGAGGAAGTGCAAAAGCACATCACCGACGGCAAGCGCCCCACGCGCCTCGCGCTCACCTGGGACGACCGCGTGTCCTTCGAGCTGACGCACGGCATGCTGATCCGCAAGATCGTGTTCCTCGAAGGCACGGGCGACGGCGCCTCGGGCGGCAAGAAGGAAGACAACTTCGATGCCGACGTGGCCATTGCCACCGGAGAGCTCGGCCAGCTGGTGCCGGCCCTGCTCGATGCACTGGGCGGCGAAGCGGCGTTCGCGGGCGCGCCCAGGGATGACGCGGCCCAGCCGGCGGCAGCGCCTGCCGCGGCCCCCACCACGTCGACGCCCGCCGATGCCGTCGAGGAAGAAGAAGACGCGCCGTTCTGAATGAACGCGCCCGCCCGCCGCGGCTGATCAGCCCGGGGGCGTTTCTTCTTCGGGCGGCGCCTCGGGCCGCGTCAGTACCCAGCTTTGCAGCTTGCCGCCCTTGAACTCGGCATCGACATGCGAGCCGCCGGTGTCGGTCCAGCGGTAGAGCTCGGGCTCCTCGTCCTTGGGTGAACGCAGTTCGCCGAGCGCGCGTGTCATGGCAATGACGTGCATCAAGGTCGCGCCCTTCTTGAGCTTGGCGTTCAGCATCACCGCGCTCGCGACAAAGCCCACAGGCCGGTCGGCGGCGCGCTTGAGGACCTGCATGGCGCGGTTGAAGTGCAGCAGCAAGAACATCACGATCGCGCCGCCGGTCAGCGCCACGCCAGCCCAGCCGTAGCTGCGCCACGCGAGCCCGAGAAGAACGATGCCGCCCACGGGCACCAGCAATTTCTGGAAATTCATGGGCCGCATTGTCGCCGCCCACAGTAGCGGCCATGGCTACCGCCGGGCGCGCGCGGTGGTACTCGCCGCGAAAAGCACGCGGCGCACCGGCGCGAGCCGGCACATTTCGCCGCACGGGCATCTGCCCGGGCCACTGAAAAGCGTATGACCATTCCGCGCCCTGCCAACTTCATTCGTCTCACCCTTGCCGCCACGCTCGCGGCCACCGCGCTCAGCGGCTGCTACGTGGTGCCGCTCGGACAGCCCGCTCCCGCGGCGCCGCCCTCGCAGTCCTATCCCATCGCACCAGGGCCGGTGACGCAGAGCGTCAGTGCGCGGCTGTACCCGTCGAATGCCGAGGCGGCGCGCTACGGAACGGTCGCAGGCACGGTGACCAACGACATGAACGGACGCGGACACTTCAGTGCGCTGATCGGCAACGAGCAGTTCCAGGGAGAGGCGACCCGGGTTGCGGGCTCGCGAGGTGCCGGCGTGGCCAACGCCAGCGGCAATCGCGGCGGCAACCTGAGTTGCCAGTACACGATGAACTCGGCCACGCTGGGCAGCGGCCAATGCGTGCTCAACGGCGGACCGGCGTTCACGATGCACATCGGGGGGTAGGGAGGGTGGCCCGGCGCGCCTGTGGTGCGCCGGGCATTTTTTCCTCCAGCGAATCACTCGAGGCGGCGGACCACGTCCATCGCCTCTTCGATGCGGTCGACGGCGTGGATCGTCAGGCCCTCGATCTCCTTCGTGCCCTTGCGCGGCGCATTGGCCTTGGGCACCACCGCCACGCTGAAGCCCAGCTTGGCCGCTTCGCGCAGCCGCTCCTGCCCGCGCGGCGCGGGACGCACCTCACCCGCAAGGCCCACTTCGCCGAATGCGATGAAGCCCTTGGGCAGCGGCTTGCCGCGCAGGCTCGACGTGATGGCCAGCATCACGGCCAGGTCGGCCGCCGGTTCGCTGATGCGCACGCCACCCACCGCATTGACGAACACGTCCTGGTCCATGCAGGCCACGCCCGCGTGGCGGTGCAGCACGGCCAGCAGCATCGCGAGCCGGTCGCGGTCCAGCCCCACCGACAGGCGCCGCGGACTCGGCCCGCCGTTGTCGACCAGCGCCTGGATTTCCACCAGCATCGGCCGCGTGCCCTCCAGCGTGACCAGCACCACGCTGCCGGGCACCGGTTCGGCATGCTGGCTCAGGAAGATCGCGCTCGGATTGGCCACGCCCTTGAGGCCGCGCTCGGTCATGGCGAACACGCCGATCTCGTTGACGGCGCCAAAGCGGTTCTTGATCGCGCGCACGAGGCGGAAGCTCGAATGCGTGTCGCCCTCGAAGTACAGCACGGTGTCGACCATGTGCTCGAGCACGCGCGGACCCGCGAGCGCACCCTCCTTCGTGACGTGGCCCACCAGCACCACGGCCGTGCCGCTGGTCTTGGCAAAGCGCGTGAGATGGGCCGCGCATTCGCGCACCTGCGCCACCGAGCCGGGCGCCGAAGTGAGCTGGTCGGAGTACACGGTCTGGATCGAATCGATCACCGCGATGGCCGGCCGCGTGGCGTCGAGCGTGGCGATGATCTTCTCGAGCTGGATCTCGGCCAGCACCTGCACCTGCGAGTGGTCCAGGCCGAGCCGGCGCGAGCGCAGCGCCACCTGCGCGCCGCTTTCCTCGCCCGTGACGTAGAGCGCGTTCTGCCCCGCGCGCTGCAGCGCATCGACGGCCTGCAGCAACAGGGTCGACTTGCCGATGCCCGGGTCGCCGCCGATGAGCGTGACGCCGCCCGACACGATGCCGCCGCCCAGCACGCGGTCGAGTTCCTCGAGGCCGGTGGGCGTGCGCTCGATGTCGGTTGCCTCTATTTCCGACAGCGTGGCCAGTTCCGAAGCGCCCGCGAGCGACGCGTACTGCGTGCTGCCAAAGCGGTTGTTGGCCGGGCCGCCGCCGTTGCCCGCCACCTGCTCGACGAGTGTGTTCCAGGCGCCGCAGCTGGGGCATTTGCCGAGCCACTTGGGGCTGGTGCCGCCGCATTCGCTGCAGACGAAGAGTGTTTTTTCCTTGGCCATGCGGGGAGTTTAGGTGTCCGCACAAACCCTGATGCCTGGCGGCTTGGAAAGCTCCGAAGAATCATTTAACATGTTAACTAATTCGACGAGGCACAGCTTTTGAGCACCACCTTCACCCACCGCAATTTGCCGCGCCTGCTGCTGCAGGCCCGCGAAGCCGTGATGGCCCACACCCGGCCCAGCCTGCGCGAGCACGCGCTGTCCGACCAGCAATGGCGCGTGCTGCGCGTGCTCGGCGAGCACGGCGCCGTCGAGACCGGCCACGTGGCGCGCGAGGCCTTCATCCTCGGCCCCAGCCTCACGGGCGTGCTGGCCCGCATGGAGCGCGACAAGCTCATCACGCGCAGCCGCGACCCCGAGGACCAGCGCCGCACCGTGGTCGAGGCCACGCCGCACGGCATGAAGCTGGTGAAGCGCCTGTCGACCAGCATCGAGGCGCATTACGTCTGGATGGAAAAATCGCTCGGCAAGGCCAAGCTCACGCAGCTCTACGGGCTGCTCGACGAACTCATCGCACTGGAGCAGCCATCATGAGCAGCAGCGCACCGCACTATCTTCCGACCGGCACCGTGTACGGCACGCTGCTGAACTTCCGCGCCGAGTTCGACGCGCTCGCGCCGCGAATGGCAGAGGCGCCGTACAAGGCCGCGCCCAAGGCCCCGGTGCTCTACGTGAAGACCGCCAACACCTGGAGCCCGCACGAGAGCGCCATCGCGGTGCCCGCCGCCGTGCCCGAGGTGGAGATCGGCGCCAGCATCGGCATGGTGATCGGGGCCGAGGGCGACGTCGAAGGCTTCGTGCTGTTGAACGATCTCTCGATCCCGCATGCGAGCTTCTTCCGGCCCCCGGTGAAATTCAAGTGTGTCGACGGGTTCCTCGGCATAGGTCCGGTGCTGCGCGATGCGCAGGAGGTGGCCGATCCCGCGGGCTTTCGCGTCGAGGTGCGCGTCAACGGCACGCTGAAGCAGTCGATCGATTTCTCGCAGCTCGTGCGGCCCGCGGCACAGCTGCTCGCCGACGTCGGCGAATTCATGACGCTCGCGCATGGCGACGTGCTGATGCTGGGCTGCGACGCCGGGCGGCCGCTGGCCTGCGCGGGCGACCATGTCGAGATTTCCGCGCCGGGCTTCGAGACCCTGGCCAACACGCTGGTGCAGGAGGTGGCCGCATGAAGCACGCACGCGTCATATACGAGGGCCGCGAACACACCGGTGTCGCGCACGAATTCAATGGCGAGCAAGATGCCGCCGTGCGCCTGGAAGACGGCCGCATCGTGCCGCAGGCGCAGCTCACCTGGCTGCCGCCGCTCGCGCCCACCGCACGGCCCCGCACCATCCTTGCGCTCGGCCTCAACTACGCCGACCACGCCAAGGAGCTGGAGTTCAAGGCGCCGGAGGAACCGCTGGTGTTCGTCAAGGGCCAGAGCACGCTCATCGGCCACCGCCAGCGCACGCAGCGGCCTGCCGGCGTGCAGTTCATGCACTACGAATGCGAGCTCGCCATCGTGGTGGGCAAGACCGCGAAGAACGTCACGCAGGACGACGCCTACGACTTCATCGGCGGCTACACGGTGGCCAACGACTACGCCATTCGCGACTACCTGGAGAACTGGTACCGCCCCAACCTGCGCGTGAAGAACCGCGACACCTGCACGCCACTCGGCCCGTGGTTCGTCGATGCGGCCGACGTGCCCGACCCCATGGCGCTGGCGCTCAGGACGACGGTGAACGGCACCGTCACGCAGCAGGGCAGCACGCGCGACATGATCTTCGACGCGCCGTTCCTCATCGCGTACTTCAGCCGCTTCATGACGCTGTCGCCGGGCGACCTGATCCTGACGGGCACCCCCGACGGCGTGGTCGACTGCAAGCCGGGCGACGTGGTGGTGACCGAGATCGAGCGCATCGGCGCCTTGGTCAACACCATTGCCGGCAGCTAGCGCCGCACCGCTTTTCCATACCAACGACAGAAGAGACAAACCCATGACGACCAGGAACAGACTCGGGCTCGCAGCGGCCCTCGTGGCTTTCGCCGCCGCGGCCTTCGCGCCCCAGGCACAGGCGCAGGCACAGGCCTTCCCCACCAAGCCGGTGCGCTGGGTCGTGGGCTATCCCGCGGGCGGCGGCACCGACTTTCTCGCGCGCACCGCCGGCGCGCAGCTCGCGCAGCAGCTGGGCCAGCCGGTGCTGGTGGACAACCGCCCCGGCGCGGGCGCCATCATCGCGTCGGAGAACGTGGCGCGCTCGCCCGGCGACGGCTACACCGTGTTCTCGGCCGACAACGGCGTGCTGGTGTACAACCCCGCGCTCTACAAGAAGCTGCCCTACGACGCCGAGAAAGACTTCGCGATGGTCGGCATGATGGGCCGCTCGACGCTCGTCATCACCGCCGCGCCCAACGCCGGCCTGGCCGATGCCAAGGCGCTGATCGCTGCGCTGAAGGCATCGCCGGGCAAGTACAGCATCGCCACGCCGGGCACCGGCAGCCCGCATCACCTGGCGCTCGAACTGTTCCAGCGCGAAGCGGGTGTTTCGCTGCTGCACGTGCCCTACAAGGGCGGTGCGCCGGCGCTGCAGGACCTGATGGGCGGGCAGGTGCCGCTGATGATGCTGGACCTGCCGAGCGGCGTGAGCGCCGTGAAGGCCGGCAAGGTGGTGCCGCTCATGACCATGGGCGCCGAGCGCATTCCGCAGCTGCCCAACGTGCCGACCGCGAAGGAACTCGGCTATGCGGGCGTCGAGGCCTACACCTGGCAAGGGCTCGTGGTGCCCGCCGCCACGGCGAAGGACGTGCAGGCCCGGCTCGGCGCCGACCTGCAGAAGACCATGGCCGACGCCGGCGTGCGCCAGAAGCTCTTCGACGCAGGCTGGGAAGCGCGTCCCGCCGACGGCGTCGAGATGGCGCGCTTCGTCGATGCCGAACGCAAGAAGTGGCACGCCTTGATCAAGGCGCGCGACATCAAACTCGATTGACCCTGGCGGGAACCCCATGCAACAGATCCAACACCTCATCGGCGGCAAGAGCGTTGCCGGCACCGACTGCTTCGAGACCGTCAACCCCGCCACGCAGGAGGTGCTGGCCGAAGTGGCGTCGGGCGGCGAAGCCGAAGTGAACGCAGCCGTGGCTGCGGCCAAGGAAGCATTCCCCAAGTGGGCCGGCATGCCCGCCGTGGAGCGCGCGAAGCTGGTGCGCAAGCTCGGCGACCTGATCGCCAGGCACGTGCCCGAGATCGCGCAGACCGAGACCAACGACTGCGGCCAGGTCATCTCCCAGACCGGCAAGCAGCTGATCCCGCGCGCGGCCGACAACTTCTACTACTTCGCCGAGATGTGCACGCGTGTGGACGGCCACACCTACCCGACCCCCACGCACCTGAACTACACGCTGTTCCATCCGGTGGGCGTGTGCGCGCTGATCAGCCCGTGGAACGTGCCGTTCATGACGGCCACCTGGAAGGTCGCGCCGTGCCTCGCCTTCGGCAACACCGCGGTGCTGAAGATGAGCGAGCTGTCGCCGCTGACCGCCGCGCGGCTGGGCGAACTCGCGCTCGAAGCGGGCATTCCGCCGGGCGTGCTGAACCTCGTGCACGGCTACGGCAAGGAAGCCGGCGAGCCGCTGGTGGCGCACCCCGACGTGCGCGCGATCTCGTTCACCGGCTCTACCGCCACGGGCAACCGCATCGTGAAGAGCGCGGGCCTGAAGAAGTTCAGCATGGAGCTGGGCGGCAAGAGCCCGTTCGTGATCTTCGACGACGCGGACCTGGACCGTGCGCTGGACGCGGCGGTGTTCATGATCTTCAGCAACAACGGCGAGCGCTGCACGGCGGGTTCGCGCATCCTGGTGCAGCAGTCGATCTATGCGGACTTTGCCGCGAAGTTCGCCGAGCGCGCGAAGCGCATCGTGGTCGGCGATCCGCTCGACGAAAAGACCATCGTCGGCCCGATGATCTCGCAGGCGCATCTTGCCAAGGTGCGCAGCTACATCGAGCTGGGACCGAAGGAAGGCGCGACGCTGCTGTGTGGCGGGCTCGAGGTTCCAGGCAACCTGCCCGACCGTGTGAAGAAGGGCAACTACGTGATGCCGACGGTCTTCGCGGATGTCGACAACCGCATGCGGATCGCGCAGGAAGAAATCTTCGGCCCGGTCGCCTGCCTGATTCCGTTCAAGGACGAGGCCCACGCGATCGAGCTCGCCAACGACATCCCCTACGGCCTCTCCAGCTACGTGTGGACCGAGAACATCGGCCGCGCGCACCGCGTGGCGGCGGCCGTCGAAGCTGGCATGTGCTTCGTCAACAGCCAGAACGTGCGGGACCTGCGCCAGCCCTTCGGCGGCACCAAGGCGTCGGGCACGGGGCGCGAAGGCGGCACCTGGAGTTACGAAGTGTTCTGCGAACCGAAGAACGTTGCGGTTTCGATGGGTTCGCACCATATTCCGCATTGGGGGGTGTGAGATGGAAGCGGGTTACCTCCCTGGACGCGCACCCGCTGGCGGGGAGCGGGAGTACCCGGTGGCCTGTGCACGCGCCCTGAACACAGAAAAAGCGGAGTGCCGAAGATGAGCCTCTACGCCATGCAGAAATTCCTGTTCGCCCTCAACCGCGACGCCGACGTGCAGCGCCGCTACGCAGAAGGCGGCGACACGCGCGCGGCCTTGCTGGCGGCCTATGATTTCAACGACGAAGAGCGCCAAGCCATCGACCAGGGCGACATCGGGAAACTCTACGTCCTGGGCTGCAACGGACAACTGCTGATGCACTTCGCACCCCTGCTCGGCATCGCATGGGCCGACTACCTCGAAGCCATGCGCGAAGGCGTGCGCAAGTACGGTCCGGTGCGCGCGGGAATTTATGCCATGACAACCGGCACAGACGAAAAGGTGGCAGGCGTATGAGCTTGGTCTTTGCAGGCGTGTGCAGCCACGCCCCCGGCATCACCGGCCGCGCCCACCTGGCCGACGCGGCGGTGAAGGACGAGTTCCACGCGCAGTTCCACCGCTTCGGCGAGGCGATGCGCGCCACGAAGCCCGATGCGGTGATCGTCATCGCGGCCGAGCACTTCGCGAACTTCTTCATGAACAACATGCCGGCCTACGCCATCGGCATGGCCGACAGCTACGAAGGCCCGATCGAGGACCCGAAGTGGCTCGGCATCGAGAAGACCAGGGTGCCCGGCGATGCAGCGCTGTCGCAGCGGCTGATCCGCGAGGTGATGCAGACCGTCGACGTGGCGTACGCGGAAGAATGGAAGTTCGACCACGGCATCATGGTGCCGCTGCACTTTCTCACGCCGAAGTTCGACACCAAGGTCATTCCAGTGAACATCAACTGCCAGGGCCCGCCGCTCACGCCGCTGCACCGCGCATGGGCTTTTGGCGAGGCGCTGCGCCGCGCTTGCGACAAGGCCCCCGAGCGCATCGCGCTGGTCGGCACGGGCGGCATTTCGCATTGGCCCGCGACGCCGGATTCGGGCAAGGTCAACGCCGAGTGGGACGCCGAGTTCATGCGCCGCTGGTGCGCCAACGACCGCGATGCGCTGCTCTCGGAGAACGACTACAACGACGAGGCCACCTACCGCGAAGCCGGCCAGGGCGGCTTCGAGATCCGCACCTTCCTGAGCGTGGCCGCGGCCGCGCGCGGCAAGGGCCAAATCCTGCACATGAAGGCCATCCCCATCTTCGCCGTGACATGCACCGCCGCGACGATGTCGATCGAATGAACGGAGCCTCGGCATGCCTCACCTCGTGATCCTCTACACGCCCAACCTCGAAGCCGAGACCGACATGACGGCCCTGTGCCGCACGCTGGCCGACACCATGCTGGCGCAGCGCGACGAAACCGGCAAGCCGGTGTTCCCCATCGGTGGCACGCGCGTGCTCGCCTACCCCGCCGCGCACTTCGCAGTGGCCGACGGCCAGGCCGACTACGCCTTCGCGTACCTCAACCTCCGCATGGCCGCGGGCCGCGCCGAAGCCGTGAAGAAAAAGGCCGGAGACGCGCTGCTGGCCGATGTGCGCGCGCATTTCGAGCCCGTCTTCAGCAGGCGCCACATCGGCATCACGCTGCAGATCGACGAAAGCTCCGGCCAGGTGTACGACGGCAAACACAGCAATCTGCATCCCCTCTTCAACAAGTAGAAAACCATGCTCACCGCCGACACCATTGCCAGGCTCGCGGCCGAACTGCACGAAAGCGAAAAGTCGCGCGTGCAGGTCGAGCACTTCTCCAAGCGCTTTCCCGAAATGACGGTGGAAGACGGCTACGCCATCTCGCGCGAATGGGTCAGGGCCAAGATCGCCGAAGGCCGCACCGTGAAGGGCCACAAGATCGGCCTCACCTCGCGCGCCATGCAGCTGTCCAGCCAGATCACGGAGCCCGACTACGGCACCCTGCTGGACGACATGTTCTTCGAGCAGGGCAGCGACATCCCGTTCAAGCGCTTCATCGCGCCGCGCATCGAGGTAGAGCTGGCCTTCATCCTCGGCAAGAAGCTGCAGGGGCCGAACGTGACGATCTTCGACGTGCTGGCCGCCACCGACTACGTGGTGCCCGCCATCGAGATCATCGATGCGCGCATCGAGCAGTTCGACCGCCACACCAAGGCGCCGCGCAAGGTGTTCGACACCATTGCCGACAACGCGGCCAATGCCGGCATCGTGATGGGCGGCCGGCCGGTGAAGCCCGACGCGGTCGACCTGCGGTGGGTGAGCGCGCTGCTCTACAAGAACGGCGTGATCGAGGAATCCGGCGTGGCCGCGGCCGTGCTCAACCACCCGGCCACCGGCGTGGCCTGGCTCGCGAACAAGCTCGCGCCGTGGGACGAACACCTCGAAGCCGGCGAGGTCGTGCTCGGCGGCTCGTTCACCCGGCCAACTACTGCGCTCCCGGGCGACACTTTCCACGCCGACTACGGCCCGCTCGGCAGCATCGCCTTCCGTTTTGTCTGAAAGACGCCTCATGCACACACCTCTGAACACCTTCAAGAAGGCCCTGCAGGCCGGCGAGCAGAAGATCGGCCTCTGGGTCGGCCTGGCCGACGGCTACGTGGCCGAAATCCTCGCGGGCACCGGCTACGACTGGCTGCTGCTCGATGGCGAGCACGCGCCCAATGACGTGCGCTCGATGCTCGCGCAATTGCAAGGTATCTCGAGCGCATGGTCGGCGCAGCCCGAGTCGGAGCGCTCGCACCCGGTGGTGCGAATTCCGGTGGGCGACACCACGCTGCTCAAGCAATACCTGGACATCGGCGCGCAGACCGTGCTGGTGCCGATGGTCGATACCGCCGAGCAGGCAGCGCGCATGGTGCAGGGCATGCGCTATCCCCCCGAAGGCATCCGCGGCATGGGCAGCGCCCTGGCGCGCGCCTCGCGCTGGCAGGCCTATCCCGGCTACCTGCATGAAGCCAACGCGCAGACCTGCCTGCTGGTGCAGGCCGAGACCGTCGAAGCGCTGAAGAACCTCGATGCCATCGCGGCCACGCCGGGCGTGGACGGCGTGTTCATCGGACCGGCCGACCTGTCGGCGTCGATGGGCTTCGTGGGCCAGCCGAACCACCCCGAGGTGCAGGCCGCCATCGCCGACGCGATCGCGCGCATCCGCAAGGCGGGCAAGGCCGCGGGCATTCTCTCGACCACCGAGGAGCAGGCGCGCAAGTGGCTCGCCGCGGGCGCGCAGTTCGTGGCGGTGGGCGTGGACACCATCCTGCTCACGGCGGCGGCCAAGCAGCTGCTGGCCAGGTACAGGGACCCGAAGGGCGGCAAGGCCGCGCCGGGCGCCGCCGCCACCAGCAGCTATTGATTCACCCGACACCGGAGCACTCCTTATGAAACGCATGACCCTGGCGGCCCTGGCCGCGGCCGCCACCCTGTTGCTCGCGGCCTGCGCGCCGATGGGCGGCGCGAGCTCGCCCCCAGCCGCCACCGCCCGGCAGGAAGCCAACCGCCAGGCCGTGCTCGCCTTCTATGAAAAGGGCCTGAACCAGAAGGATGCCGATGCGGCCCTGCAGTACGTGGGCAACCGCTACGTGCAGCACAACCCCACGGCGGCCGATGGTCCCGAGGGCTTCCGCAAGTTCGTCGCGTTCCTGCGCGAGAAGTTTCCGCGCTCGCGCAGCGAGATCAAGCGCAGCTTCGTCGAAGGCGACTACGTGATCCTTCACGTCCATGCGGTGCGCGAGCCGGGCACGCGCGGCAACGCCATCGTGGACATCTTCAGGCTGGAGAACGGGAAGATCGTCGAGCACTGGGACGTGGTTCAGCCCGTGCCCGAGACCGCCGCCAACACGAACGGCATGTTCTGACCCTTTTGCAATCAGCCAGCCAGCCCACGCCCGCCCGATGACCACTCCCACCGATCCGGACAGCAAGCGCTTTCGCTCCGCCACCATCCGCGAAGGCACGATCCGCGCGACCACGCGCAGCTTCCTGCACGCGCTCGGGCAGGACGACGAGGACGTCGCGCGGCCGCACATCGGCGTGTTCCACACCGGCGGCGAGATGAGCCCCTGCAACCTCAACCTGCGCGAGCAGGCGCAGCACGCCAAGACCGGCATCTATGCCGGCGGCGGCACGCCGCACGAATGCCCGGTGGTGTCGGTGAGCGACGGGCTCACCATGGCGCATTCGGGCATGCGCTTCTCGCTGATCTCGCGCGAGCTGATCGCCGACAGCGTCGAGGCCTCGACGCGCGGCCACCAGTGGGACGGCATCTTCGCCATCGGCGCCTGCGACAAGAACCTGCCGGGGCTCATGATGGGCATGGTGCGCTGCAACGTGCCGAGCGTGTTCGTGCACGGCGGCTCGGCGCTGCCGGGGCAGATGCCCGGCCCCGATGGCCGCGACCTCAACGTGGTCGACACCTACGAGACCATCGGCAAGGTGCTGGCCGGCACCGCCACGCACGCCGAGCTCGACGCCATGAGCCGCGCCTGCCTGCCGACGGCCGGCGCCTGCGCGGGCCAGTTCACGGCCAACACCATGGGCATGGTGTCCGAGGCGCTGGGCCTGGCGCCCATCGGCTCCAGCATGGTGCCGGCGGTGTTCAGCGAACGCGCGCCGCTCATGCGCCGCGCCGCTAAAAATCTGATGAAGGCGGTGATGGGCGACAGCCCCCTGCCGCGCGACATCGTGACGCGCAAGGCATTGGAGAACGCCTGCGCCGTGGTGTCGGCCACGGGCGGCTCGACCAACGCCGCGCTGCACCTGCCGGCCATCGCGCACGAGGCCGGCATCCGTTTCCACCTGGACGACGTGGCCGAGGTCTTCGCGCGCACGCCGCTCATTGCCGACCTGCGTCCCGGCGGCCAGTACCTGGCGCGCGACGTGTTCTACATCGGCGGCGCGGGCGTCATTCTTCGCACGCTGATGGAACAGGGTTTCCTGCACGGCGATGCGCTGACCTTCACCGGCCGCACCATGGCCGAGGAGCTGGCCGGTGCCGCCGCGCCGGACGGCCGCGTGGTGCGCGCGGCCGGCAACCCGATCACGCGCGACGGCGGCCTGGCGGTGCTCAAGGGCAATCTCTGTCCCGACGGCGCACTGCTCAAGACCGCGGGCCTGCAGGCGCTGGTGCACCGCGGTCCGGCGCGCGTCTTCGAGTCGGAAGAAGAAGCCCAGGCGGCCGTGCAGAACCGCCGCTACCAGGCCGGCGACGTGCTCGTGATCCGCAACGAAGGCCCGCGCGGCAGCCCCGGCATGCGCGAGATGCTGGGCATCACCGCCCTGCTCTACGGCCAGGGCATGGGCGACAAGGTCGCGCTGCTCACCGACGGGCGATTTTCGGGCGCCACGCGGGGCCTGTGCATCGGCTACGCGGGGCCCGAAGCGGCCGACGGCGGACCGATCGCGGCACTGCGGGACGGCGACATCGTGGCCATCGACGCGAGGCCCGGGGCGCGCAGCATCTCAGTCGAACTGGCCACCGAGGAAATTGCCCGCCGCCTCGCTGGACGTGAGGTAAACGCGGGGGTGCCGCACCGTGGCTTGCTGGAAAAATACGCACTCACCGTGCGCCCGGCCCACCAGGGCGCCGTGACCCATTCGGGCGCAGTCACCTGGCTGCGCGACGAGTCCTGAGCCGCAACCAACCACTACACCGGAGACAGACCATGACCTTCACCCGCCGCCAGTTGCTGCAGACCACCGGCGCCTCGGCGCTGCTCGCGAGCCTGGGCCAGCAGGCCTTCGCGCAGGCCTCGCTCGAAACCGCCACCATCGTCACCGGCTTTGCGGCCGGCGGCACCTCGGACACCACCTGCCGGCGCATTGCGCAGAAGCTCAGCCCCGAATACGCCAGGTCGGCCGTGGTGGAAAACCGCACCGGCGCGGGCGGGCAGATCGCCGTGACCTACGTGAAGGGCCGGCCGGCCGATGGCAGCACCATCCTGCAGACGCCGACCTCGATCCTCACGATCTACCCGCACATCTACAAGAAGCTGCCGTACGACCCGATGGTCGACCTCACGCCGGTCAGCCTCGCCTGCATCTTCGACTTCGGCTTTGCGGTCGGTCCCGCGGTGCCGGCCAGCGTGAAGACGGTGCCCGAGTTCCTGGCCTGGGCCAAGGCCAATCCCGCGGGCGCGAACTTCGGTTCGCCCGCCGCGGGCTCCACGCCGCACTTCATCGGCGCGCTGCTGGGCAAGAAGGGCGGCGCCGAGCTCAAGCACGCGGCCTACCGCGGCACGCAACCGGCCATGCTCGACCTCCTGGGCGGCAACATCTCGGCCGTGTCGGGCCCGATCGGCGACATCACGCAGCACCTGGCCTCGGGCAAGGTGCGCATCCTGGGCGTCTCGGGCGCCAAGCGCAGCCGCTTCGCGCCCGACGTGCCAACGTTCGGCGAGCAGGGCATCAGCGACATGGCGCACAGCGAGTGGTTCGCCTTCTTCCTGCCCGCCAAGGCCTCGCCCGAACTGGTCGCGCGGCTGAACACCGCAATGAAGAACGCCCTCGCGCAGAAAGACGTGATCGACGGCCTCGGCACCTTCGGGCTGGAAGCCATGTCGTCCACGCCTGGCGAACTGACCGAACTGCTGAAGAAAGACACCGCCAAGTGGGCGCCGATCGTGAAAGAAGTCGGCTTCACCGCAGAGGGTTAACCAAATGAAGGAACTGCAATGAACACACTCGCCACGCCGGCCGCGCCATCCGCGCTGGTCCATCCCTCGATCCATCCCGACGAGCGCGCCGCGCGCGAACAGCTGGCGGCCTGCTACCGCGTCTTCGCGATGCTGGGATGGACCGAGATGATCTACAACCACATCACGGTGCGGCTGCCGGACAGCGTGACGGGTGGCGCGAAGCAGTTCCTCATCAACCCTTTCGGGTTGCACTACAGCGAGGTCACGGCCAGCAACCTGGTGAAGATCGACCTGGAGGGCAAGGTGCTCGACGGATCGACCTGGCCGGTGAACCCGGCCGGGTTCACCGTGCATGCGGCCATCCACGACGGCCTGCCGGGCGCGCACTGCGTGATGCACACGCACACCACGGCCGGCGTGGCCGTGGCCTGCCTGCAGGGCGGACTGCAGCAGACCAATTTCTACACCGCGCAACTGCACGGCATGGTGGCCTACCACGACTTCGAGGGCATCACCATCCATGCCGACGAAGGTCCGCGGCTGCTCAGGAGCATCGGCGACCGCAAGGCGGTGATCCTGCGCAACCATGGCCTGCTGGCCTGGGGCCAGACCCTGCCCCAGACCTTCGCGATCCTCTGGACGCTGCAGCGCGCCTGCGAGATCCAGATGGCGACCTTCTCGATGGGCGCGGCCATCCCCGTGAGCGAGGAAATCGCCCGGCGCTGCACGCGCGATGCGCTGCAGTTCAGCCCCGAGCACGGCGCGGGCCAGGATGTGTTCGATGCCCTGGTGCGCCAGGTGGACCGCATCGACCCCAGCTACAAGAACTGACATGAAGATCTGCATCTACGGCGCCGGCGCCATCGGCGGATGGATCGGCGCCGGCCTCGCGCAAGCGGGCGAGCGCCTCAACGTGGTGGCGCGCGGCGCCACGCTCGAGGCCCTGCAGCAGGACGGGCTCTCGTTGATGCGCGGCGAGGTGCGCACGCGGGTGCCGGTCCACGCGGTGGCCGATCCCGCATCGCTGGGTGTGCAAGACCTGGTGGTCATCGCGGTGAAGGCGCCCGCGCTGGCCGGCGTGGCCGAGCGCATCGGGCCGCTGGTCGGGCCCGACACCGTGGTGCTGGTCGCGATGAACGGCGTGCCGTGGTGGTTTCTCGAAGGCGGCTTCGGCGGCGCCATCACCGGCCGCCGGCTCGCGGCCGTCGATCCCGACGGCGCGATCGCCAGGGCCATTCCGGCGCGCAACGTGATCGGCTGCGTGGTGCATGCGAGCTGCTCGCTCGACGCGCCGGGCGTGGTGCGGCATCACTTCGGCAACGGGCTGATCGTGGGCGAGCCCTCGGGCGAAGCCACGCCGCGCGTGCAAAGGCTCGTCGAGCTGCTCCAGCGCGGCGGCTTCGACGCCACGCTGTCGCCGCAGATCCAGAAGGACGTGTGGTTCAAGCTCTGGGGCAACATGACCGTGAACCCGATCAGCGCGATGACCGGCGTCACCACCGACCTGATCATGGGCGACGACCACGTGCGCGGCTTCATCTCGGCCGTGATGCTGGAGGCGAAAGAGATCGGACGCCGCATCGGCATCGAGATCACGCAGAGCCCCGAAGACCGCCATGCCGTGACGATGAAGCTCGGCGCGTTCAAGACCTCGATGCTGCAGGACGTGGAAGCCGGGCGGTCGGTGGAGCTCGATGCGCTGGTCACCGTGGTGCGCGAGTTGGGCGAGCTGACCGGGGTCGCCACGCCGTTCACCGATGCGCTGCTGGGCCTCGCGCGCCTGAAGCTGCGGCACCTCGGGCTGTACTGAGCGCGCGTCTTCAGTTCTTCTTCAGCAAGACCCGCACGGCTTCCGGCAGTGAATTGACCTCGGGCATGAAGCGGTCGAGCGCTGCCCCGAGGAGCACGGCGCACAGCACGGCGCCGAGCAGCGGCTTCCACGTCAGGCGCACGGCCGCCATGAGCCAGCCCTCGCGCGCCACGCGCACCGCGGCGCGCGCCGACACGTACGAGAACGCCACCTCGACGGCCACGGCCAGCAGCGCGTCCCAGCTGAAATACAGCAGCACCAGGGAGCCGGCGCCGAGCACGATGGCGGTGCAGATGAGAAAGACGGCGACCACCGGGACCACGATGAGGGCGCCTTCGTCCGAGGCGCCCGCCACCTCGAACGCGCCGCTGGCCACGTCGGACAGCGCGCCGCCCTCGGCGCTGCCAGCCGCATCGAACGCAAAGCTGGCCGCATCGGCGACGTCGCCGCCGTCCAGGCCGATGTCGGTGCGGTTCTCGACCAGGCGGCTCGCCCACCAGCGCAGCACCAGCAGGTAGCCGAGATAACCCACGCCCAGCGTGAGCAGGTACCGCACTGCGAGCGACTGCACGTCGAGCACGTGCATCTGCAGCGCCGAAACGCCCCACATCAGGAGCAGCGTGAAGCTGCCGATCAGGATGCCGTGCGTGCGCAGGCTGTAGTTGCGGTGCAGGTCGCGCTCGAGCTGCGTCTCCCACAGGCGCACCGAGCGCCAGTTGGAGAGCACCTTCATTCGCCGTCGGCCGGAGCGAAGGGAACGCGAGGCGCCACGGCGCACATCAGTTCGTAGCCGACGGTGCCGGCCGCCTGTGCGACCTCGTCGATGGGCAGCACAGCGCCGGTCGCGGCCGAGCGGCCCCACAGCGTGACCTCGGCGCCGAACTTCGCGTCAGGCACGGGCGTGAGGTCGACGGTGATCATGTCCATGCTCACGCGGCCCACCATGCGGGTGCGCACGCCGTTCACCAGCACCGGCGTGCCGGTGTTGCAATGGCGTGGATAGCCGTCGGCATAGCCGACCGCGGCCACGCCGATGGTGAGCGGCCCGTCGGCCGTGAAGTTGGAACCGTAGCCGATGGTGTCGCCCGCCTGGAGCGTCTGCACGCCGATCAATTTCGTCGACAGCGTCATGGTGGGCTGCAGCTGCCAATGCGCGGCATCGTGCTGCGGAAAGTCGGGCGCGCTGCCGTACAGCAGGATGCCGGGCCGCACCCAGTCGCCGCGGGCCTGCGCGGCGTGGCGCAGGGTGGCGGCGCTGTTGGCCACCGACCGTTCGCCCGGCAGGTCGTGCGTGACGCGCTCGAACACCGCCATCTGGTGTGCGATGCCGCGCGGGCCGTCGGCGTCGCTGAAATGCGTCATGAGCGAAATCTCGTCCACCTGCGGCAGCGCATTGAGGCGCGTCCAGGCGGAGCCGAAGCGCTCGGGCGCGAAGCCCAGGCGGTTCATGCCGGAATTCATCTTGAGGAACACGCGCTGCGGCTTGAGGGTCTTGTGGGCCGCGAGCATGTCGATCTGCTCGTCGCAGTGCACGGTATGCCACAGGTCCAGCCGCGAGCACAGCTCCAGGTCGCGCGCGTCGAACACGCCTTCGAGCAGCAGCACCGGCCCGCGCCAGCCCAGCGCGCGCACGCGTTCGGCTTCGGCCAGGTCGAGCAGCGCAAAGCCGTCGGCGCCGCGCAGGCCTTCGAACACGCGCTCGATGCCATGCCCATAGGCATTGGCCTTGACCACGGCCCAGACGCGGGCATCGACCGCGGCGCGCCGGGCCCGGTCGAGGTTGTGGCGGAGCGCGGCGGTGTGCACAGTGGCGAGAATGGGACGCGGCATGGCAAATGTCGGATGTTGAAGACAGGGTTTTAGCACCTTCGAAAGCAGGGCCGTCCAGGGTGTGAACGCTGATTTCTCCTTCGTACCCCCATGCTATAACCGCCCATTCGCCAAAAGTGGCGACACTTTCTCACTACTGCCAGCAACCTTCCTGGCCAGCCAGCCCATCGATGAAGCGCGGTTTCTACACGATCATGTCGGCCCAGTTCTTTTCGTCGCTGGCCGACAACGCGATCTTCGTCGTGGCTGTCGAGCTCATGCGAAGCTCAGGGGCGGCCGAGTGGCAGCGCGCTGCGCTGGTGCCGATCTTCGCGGTGTTCTACGTGGTGCTGGCTCCGCTGGTCGGCGCGTTCGCCGACGCGCTGCCCAAGGGACGGGTGATGTTCATCAGCAATGCGATCAAGGTGATCGGCTGCCTGATGATGCTGTTCGGCTCGCATCCGCTGTTGTCGTATTCGATCGTCGGGCTTGGTGCTGCGGCCTATTCACCGGCCAAGTACGGCATCCTGACCGAACTGCTGCCCGCTTCGCAGCTGGTCAAGGCCAACGGCTGGATCGAAGGACTCACCATCGCATCGATCCTCCTGGGCATCGTGCTGGGCGGTTCGCTGGTGGGCCATGCGATATCCAGTCACCTGCTGGCCATCGACCTCCCGATGATCAACACCGGCATCGATTCGCCGGCCGAGGCGGCCATCTCGGTGCTGATCTTCGTCTATGCGCTGGCAGCCTGGTTCAACACCCGCATCCCGCACACCGGGGTCGAGATGCGGCCGCTGCGCGCCAATCCGGCGCATGGCCTGGCACGCAACATGTTTCTGCTGCTGCCCGACTTCTGGCACTGCAACGCGCGCCTGTGGCGCGACAAGCTGGGGCAGATCTCGCTCGCCACCACCACGCTCTTCTGGGGCGCCGGCGCCAACCTCAAGTACATCGTGCTGGCCTGGGCCGCGCTCGCGCTCAACTACAACACCACGCAGGCGACGGCGCTCACCGGGGTTGTCACCATCGGCATGGCGGTGGGCGCCATCGTCGCGTCGATGCGCATGCGGCTGGACATGGCCACGCGCGTGATCCCCATGGGCGTCGGCATGGGCCTGCTGGTGATCAGCATGAACCTGATCACCAACGTCTGGATCGCCGTGCCCTTCCTGATCCTGCTGGGCGGACTGGGCGGCTTCCTGGTGGTGCCGATGAACGCACTGCTGCAGCACCGCGGCCACAACCTGATGGGCGCGGGCCGCTCGATCGCCGTGCAGAATTTCAACGAGCAGGCCTGCATCCTGCTGCTCGGCGGCTTCTACAGCGCCTGCACCGGCCTCGGCCTCTCGGCCTTCGCGGCCATCGGCGCCTTCGGCGGCGTGGTGGCGGGCTGCATGTGGCTCATCCAGCGCTGGCATCATCACAACCTGCGCAAGTACCCCGAAGAAGTCGAGCACCTGCTCGCCATCGCCCGCAGCGACAAACATCATTGACCTGCCCGAGGCTGCGCACACCTCGTGTCGCTTCGCCCTCCCCCTCACCGGGGGCGACACCGGGAATTCGACCCCATGCCTGCGCTCGCACTGATCTTCAACGCCTTTGTCTGGGGCGTCTCCTGGTTTCCGTTCCGCCACATCGAAGGGCACGGGCTGCATCCGGTGTGGACCACCTGCTTGATCTACGTGGCCATCTCGCTCGCGATGGGCTTCTTTCGCCGGCATGCCTGGCGCGGCTTCGCGGCGTTCCCGATGCTGGTGGCGCTCGGGCTCGCGGCGGGCTTCACCAACCTGGGGTTCAACTGGGCCGTGACACAGGGCGACGTGGTGCGCGTGGTGCTGCTGTTCTACCTGATGCCGCTGTGGAGCGTGCTGCTGGGCTGGGCGGTGCTGGGCGAGCGGCCCACGGCCGGCGCGCTCGCACGCGTGGCGCTGGCGCTCACCGGCGTGGTGGTGGTGCTCAAGGCACCGGGCGTCGACTGGCCGGTGCCTTCGAGCCTGCCCGACTGGCTCGGCGTGGCGGCGGGATTCAGCTTTGCCGTCACCAACATCCTGCTGCGCCACCTGCAGCGCGCGCCGGGCGAATCGCGCGCGCTGGCCATGTTCTGCGGCTGCGCGCTGGTGGCGGGCATCGCCGCGGCGAGCGGCACCCTGCTGGGCGCTTTCGCCTCGCCGCTCGCGGCCACGCCGGGCTGGATCGGATGGGCCGCCTTGCTGGGCGCCGGCTTCGTGGTGGCCAACGTCTGCCTGCAGTACGGCGCGGCGCGGCTCGCGGCCAGCGCGACGGCGGTGATCATGCTGTCGGAGGTGCTGTTCGCCAGTGTGTCGTCGGTGGCGCTGGGCGCGGCCGACATGAGTCCGCGCATCCTGGCCGGTGGGGCGCTGATCGTGCTGGCGGCCGTGTGGTCGGCATTTGCGCGAACGCCGGCCGCGGGCGATGATCGCCTTTCGTCTCCCACCTGAGGTACCCGCACCATGGCCAGCATCTACGACTTCGAAGCCAACCAGATCGACGGCAAGCGCGTGAAGCTCTCGGCCTACAAGGGCAAGGTGCTGCTGATCGTCAACACGGCCAGCCAGTGCGGCTTCACGCCGCAGTTCGCCGGGCTCGAGGCGCTGCACAAGAAATACGGCGAACAGGGGCTGGTGGTGCTGGGCTTTCCGTCGAACCAGTTCGGCGCGCAAGACCCCGGCACCAACGACGAGATCGGCGCGTTCTGCACCACCAACTACGGCGTGAGCTTTCCGATGATGGAGAAGATCGACGTCAACGGCGGCAATGCCGCGCCGCTGTACCAGTGGCTCACCAAGGAGAAGCCGGGCCTGCTGGGCAGCACGGCCATCAAGTGGAACTTCACCAAGTTCCTGGTCGGGCGCGACGGCCGCGTGCAGAAGCGCTATGCGCCGCTCGACACGCCCGCATCGATCACGCGCGACATCGAGGCCGCGCTGGCGGCCGCCTGAAGCGCCCCGCTCAGAAGCGGAAGCTCGCGGTCTTGGCGCCGCCGCCCACGGTCACGGCCTGGCTCTTGGCCTCGCCGCCGGTCGTCCTGGCGCTGACGGTGTAGCGGCCGTCCGGAATGTCGACCAGGCAGACCGGACCGCTGGCGCGCAAGGCCAGCGAAGGCGCGCCGTCGGCACCCTTGATGTCGACATCGACATCGGCAAGGTAGGCGCCGTCGGAGCGCGCGAACAGCAGCGCCAGCGGATGCTCCTTCATGGCCGCGCGCATGGCGTTGGATTCGTCCGAGCCGATGCCGCCGCAGACATAGCGCACCGCGCCCTCGCCCTTCCACTGCGGCATGGCCGACTGTGCCTGTGCGCCAACGGCGCCGGCCGCGCAGGCGCAGGCCAGCAGGGCGCGCCGCAAGTTCTTCGAACCGATGAAAGCTTGAACGCAAGACATGGGGCAGGCTCCTGGAAAAACGGTGCCCCATGATGCCGCGCCAACGGGGCCCGCGCGAGTCGGACCAGAGCGCTCTTCGGTGTGCGATCAGGCCGCTGCCAGCGCCGCGTCCAGCAGTTCGACCCAGTGGCGCACCGGCGTTTGCGGGCTGCCACTTTGCAGATGCGTGATGCAGCCGATGTTGGCCGAGGCGATGACGCTCGGCTGCAGCTGTTGCAGGTGGCCGAGCTTGCGGTCGCGCAGCGGGTAGGCCAGCTCGGGCTGCAGCACCGAGTAGGTACCGGCCGAGCCGCAGCACAGGTGCGATTCGGCCATGGCCACGCGCACGTCGAAGCCGAGGGCGCGCAGGTGCGTCTCCACGCCGCCGCGCAGTTTCTGGCCGTGCTGCAGCGTGCAGGGCGGGTGGTAGGCGACCACGCCCTCGGGCGGCCGCACGCGCGCCTTCAGCGCGGCGACCAGGTCGGGCAGCAGTTCGCTCAGGTCGCGCGTCATCTCGCTGATGCGCGCCGCCTTGGCGGCATAGGCCGGGTCGTTGCGCAGGATGTGGCCGTACTCGCGCACCGTGACGCCGCAGCCCGAGGCGTTCATCACAATGGCTTCGACGTCGTTTCGCTCGACCGCTGGCCACCACGCATCGATGTTGGCGCGCATCTGGGCCTTGCCGCCCTCCTGGTCGTCGAGGTGGAACTTCACGGCGCCGCAGCAGCCGGCCTCCTTTGCGATCACCGCCTGGATGCCGGCCGCGTCGAGCACGCGCGCGGTCGCGCTGTTGATGTTGGGCATCATCGACGGCTGCACGCAACCCGCGAGCATCAGCACCTTGCGCGCATGCGTGGCGGTGGGCCACGCGCCGGCCTGCTGCTTCGCCGGCACCTTGGCCTTGAGAGACTCGGGCAACAGGCCGCGCACCGACTGGCCGAGCGCCATCGCGGGGGCGAAGAGCGGCGACGGCAGCGCTTCCTTCAGCAGCCAGCGTGTGGCCGATTCCATTGCGGGGCGCGGCACTTTCTCGTCGACGATCCTGCGGCCGATGTCGACCAGGTGGCCGTACTGCACGCCGCTCGGGCAGGTGGTTTCGCAGTTGCGGCAGGTCAGGCAGCGGTCCAGGTGCAGCTGCGTGCTGCGCGTGGGTTCCTTGCCTTCGAGCACCTGCTTGATGAGGTAGATGCGGCCACGAGGTCCATCGAGCTCGTCGCCGAGCAGCTGGTAGGTGGGACAGGTCGCGGTGCAGAAGCCGCAGTGCACGCATTTGCGCAGGATGGCTTCGGCCTCGCGGCCGTCGTCGGTGTCGCGGAATTCGGGGGCGAGCTCGGTTTGCATGGAAGAAATGGAGGTGTCGGAACGCAGGCTCAGGAAGCCGCGAGAAGCCGCGCGCGGTCGAAGATGCCATGGGGATCGAACTCGCGCATCAGGGCCTGGTGGATGCGCGCGGATGGTGCGCTCAAGCCGTCGAATCGCGGGGCAGCGGCAGAAGAGGCAGAAGAGGCAGAAGAGGCAGCAGGCATCCTGAACAGCGTCGCATGCCCGCCCGCCGCATGCGCCGCTTCGCGGATGCGAGAGGCCTGCGCGGGCCGCGCCTTGAACCAGCGCTGTCCGCCGTGCCATTCGATCAACGGCGCGCCGCCATCGCCCATTGCGAGCACGGGCGCTGTCTGCGGCACCGACAGGCGCCAGAGCGCGTCGCCTGTGCCGTCAACGACAAAACACGGATGCCGCTGGTCGCGCAGCGATTGCCACTCGGCAGCGGCCACTGCGGTGTCCACGCGCTCGCCGCCCAGGTGCGTGCAGGCGGCCTCGACCGCCGCCACCGCGCCGCGCAGCCGCAGCCGCAAGCTGCCGGTGCCGCCGGCGTCGGACCAGCAACTCGCATTCAGCGGCAGCGGCCGGCCGCCCCACTCGTTGAGCAGGCGCAGCGCATCGGCCTGGCTGCAGTCGAAATCCAGCGTGGTTTCGGCGGGCGCCACGGGGAGCACCTTGAGACTCACTTCGGCGATCACGCCCAGCGTGCCGAGCGAGCCCACGAGCACCCGCGAAACGTCGTAGCCGGCCACGTTCTTCATCACCTGCCCGCCGAAGCCGAGCACCTCGCCGCGGCCGTTGACGAGCGTGGCGCCCAGCACATAGTCGCGCACCGCGCCAACGCTGGCGCGCGCGGGACCGCTGAGGCCCGCGGCGACCATGCCGCCCACGGTGTCCGTGCCGGCCGCGCCGAAACGCGGCGGCTCGAAAGGCAGGCACTGCCCCTTCTCGGCGAGCGCGGCTTCGAGCTCGGCGAGCGGCGTGCCGGCGCGCACGGTGACGACCAGTTCGCTCGGCTCGTAGCTCGTGATGCCGGTGAGCGCGGCGGTGCCCAGGGCCTCGCCCTGCGGCGGCTCGCCGTAGAAATCCTTGGTGCCGCCGCCGCGGATGCGAAGCGGCGAGCCATCGGCGGCCGCGGCGCGGATGCGTTCGACGATGTGGTGGAGTGCGGGTTCCATGGCCATGCTCAGAAACGCGGCAGTTCGGGGTGCGGCAGTCTGCCGCCGCGCACCACCTGCTTGCCGTATTCGGCGCAGCGCTGCAGCGTCGGAATCACCTTGCCGGGGTTCAGCAGCCCGGCCGGATCGAAGGCACGCTTGACGCCGAACATCTGCTCGTTCTCGGCCGCGGTGAACTGCACGCACATGCTGTTGAGTTTTTCCACCCCCACGCCGTGCTCGCCCGAAACGGTGCCGCCCATCGCCACGCTGGTCTCGAGGATGTCGGCGCCGAAGAGCTCGCAGCGGTGCAGCTCGTCGGGGTCGTTGGCATCGAACAGCACCAGCGGATGCAGGTTGCCGTCGCCCGCGTGGAACACGTTGCAGCAGCGCAGGTTGTACTTCTTCTCCATCTCCTGGATGGCCAGCAGGATGTCCGCCAGGCGCTTGCGCGGAATGGTGGAGTCCAGGCACATGTAGTCGGGGCTGATGCGGCCCGAGGCGGGGAAGGCGTTCTTGCGGCCGCTCCAGAACTTCATGCGCTCTTCTTCGCTGGTGCTCACCGCAATGGCGGTGGCGCCGGAGCCGCGCAGCACGGCGGTCATGCGGCCGATTTCTTCCTCGACCTCTTCGGAAGTGCCATCGGATTCGCACAGCAGGATCGCGGCCGCGTCGAGGTCATAGCCCGCGTGCACGAAGTCTTCGACCGCGGCGGTCATCGGCTTGTCCATCATCTCGAGCCCCGCGGGGATGATGCCGGCCGCGATCACCGCGGCCACCGCGTCGCCGGCTTTGCGCACGTCGTCGAAGCTGGCCATGATGCAGCGCGCGAGCTGTGGCTTGGGCACGAGCTTCACGGTGACCTCGGTGGTCACGGCCAGCATGCCTTCGCTGCCGATGACCAGGGCGAGCAGGTCGAGACCGGGCGCATCGAGCGCCTCGCCGCCGAATTCGACAGGCTCGCCCTCGGCCGTGAAGCCGCGCACGCGCAGCACGTTGTGCAGCGTGAGGCCGTACTTGAGGCAGTGCACGCCGCCCGAGTTCTCGGCCACGTTGCCGCCGATGGTGCAGGCGATCTGGCTCGACGGATCGGGGGCGTAGTAGAGGTTGAAGGGCGCGGCCGCTTCGCTGATGGCGAGGTTGCGCACGCCGCACTGCACGACGGCGGTGCGGCCGAGCGGGTCTATCTTCAGGATGCGGTTGAACCTGGCGAGCGAGAGTGTCACGCCCATTTCGTGCGGCATGGCGCCGCCCGAAAGCCCGGTGCCCGCACCGCGGGCGACCACCGGCACGCCGAGAGCGTGGCAAGTCTTGAGCACGGCCGCGACCTGGGCTTCGGTCTCGGGCAGGGCCACCACCAGCGGGCGCTGCCGGTAGGCGGTGAGGCCGTCGCATTCGTAGGGCGTGGTGTCTTCGGCATGCCAGATGAGCGCATGCGCCGGCAGGTGGGCCTGGAGCGCGCGCACGATCTGCGACTGGCGGTCGGTTTTCTGCAGCGTATCGTGCTGGACGGGGGTGAGTGGCGCATTCATGCGTAAGCCTCTTTGGGGCGGTCGGGTCTGTCTCGTGGTGTACCGCACTCTACGGAATTGCGCCGCCCCCGGGTTGAAGCTTTTTTGCGGCGGGCTTGAGAGAACTTCGCGGCCGGCTTTTCTTCAGCGCAGGCTTTGGGCGAGCCAGTCGACGAAGGCGGCGCATTCCCAGCGCTCGAGCGTGCCGGGCTGCCAGCAGATGGTATGGCGGTGCGGCGAGGGCACGGGCCGGTCGGAGAGCGGCACCAGCCGGCCCGATTCGAACCAGGCGGCGCCCATCTTCAGCCGTACCAGCGCCACGCCGAAGCCGCTGGCGGCGGCGTCGTAGACCAGGCCGAGGTCGTTGAACTGGGAGCCGACATGCGGCTCGGGCTGGTCGATGCCGCAGCGCGCGAACCAGGTGCCCCAGGGCTCGAGCGGGCTGCGGATGAGCCGCGCGCTGGCAATTTCGGCGGCGGAGCAGAACCCCTGGAATGGACCGAACTCGTTGAGGTAGCTCGGGCTGCAGGCGGGCACCACATCCTCCTCGAGCAGCAGCCGGTGTTCGCAGTCGGCATACGTGCCGCTGCCGTAGCGCACTTCGAGATCGGCCTGCTCGGCCGTGACGTCGAGCAGCGGAAATGGACACCTGCAGCACGAGTTCGATGTCAGGGTAGATGTTGCGGAACAGCTCGAGCCGCGGCATGAGGAACTGGCGGCTGAAGGTGGGCGTGACGGCGATGCGCAGGCGTGTCGCGCGCTGCTGCGCCGCATTGCCGGTGGGTGTGGCTTGAAGCGCCGCCAGGCCGGTGCGCACGTTGGCAAGGTAGGCTGCGCCGTCGGCTGTCAGGCTGAAGTCGCTGCGGCCGAAGAGCTTGAAGCCCACATGCGATTCGAGCTGGCGGATGCGGTGGCTCACGGCGCTGGGCGTGACGCACAGCTCGTCCGCCGCGCGGCCCGCATGCCGCAGCCTTGCCAAGGCTTCGAAAGTCAGCAGGCACTGGATGGGTGGGATGTGCTGGAGGGCCATGTCTCAGCGTCTGGTCTCTTCTTGGCGCTGCTGTTCAGGGCGCTTCTGTTCAGGGCGCGTGCACAGGCCACCGGGTACTCCCCTCCGCGAATGTCCCCCGGCTTCGCCTCCTCCTTTATTTCGCTGCGGGGAGCACCCGGCGCCCTGTGCACACCAGGCGCGGCTGTTGCGACGAGCAAAAAGACAAGGATTCACCCTAGTCCTCGAAGAAGTTCACAGGCAATCCAGGCGTGTCGACGCGCATCGATATCACGGCCCCGGAAGCCGGGTACCGCTCGATCTCCGCCGCGGGCCGGCCCTTGCGCCCGCTGGTGACGAAGAGCGTCTTCAAGTCGTCGCCGCCGAAGCACGGCATGGTTGGACATTGCACCGGAACCGGCACCGAACCCACGATCTCGCCCGACGGCGCGAAGCGCAGCAACTGGGCGCCTTCGAACATCGCGACCCAATAGTGGCCCGCTGCATCGACCGTTGCGCCGTCCGGCCGGCCTTCGTAGCGCACGGAAGAGTCCGGCGTCCAGCCTTCGGGCTTGGGCTCGAACCGGTGGAACACGCGGGCGCGCGAGAGCGAATTGGCTTCGGCGTCCCAGTCCCAGGCGCACACCACATGCGCCGCGGTGTCGGCCCAATAGAGGGTGCGCGCATCGGGCGAGAACGCGAGCCCGTTGCCGGTGGTGGACTCGTTGGCCATCAGCGTCAACGTGGGCGCCACGCCGGTGCCGGTGCGCGCGTCGAAACAATAGAGCGCCGCGTTGGCCTTGTCCTTGGCTTCATTGAGCGAGCCGCCCCAGAAGCGGCCCGCTGCATCGCATTTGCCATCGTTGAAACGCATGGTGCGCACGTCGTGCTCGACGCGCGCCATCGCGACCAGCTCGCCGCCCCATTCGCGGGCACGGTAGATGCCGTCGCGCAGCGCGATGGCCAGGCCGCCGCTTCGCGCCGGCGCCATGCAGCCAGGCTCCGTCGGCAGGCCCCAGCGCTCCACCGTTGCGCCCGGGGTGCCGATTTCGCCGCGCGTGCGCAGCACCGCGCGCCCCGGAATATCGAGCCAGTAGAGCGAGCGTTCGTGCGGGTGCCAGAACGGCGATTCGCCGAGCGCGCACAGGCTGTCTTCGAGGGTGGTCCACATGATCCACGGATTGTGCATCCGCTCCCCCGCAGGCCAAAAAAAAGCCCGCTGACGCCGAAGCGCTCGCGGGCTGAACATCCAAAGGAGACCTTGCTGAAAACGGGTCGCTTCTTCTGGTTCTTATAACCAGCCCTCGCCTCGTATGCCTTCTGCGCGAAACACCGAGGAACCGGCTTTGCCGGGCCTCTGGTGTTGCCCCCAGCAGGGGGGTTGGCGAAGCGACACGAAGTGCGCGAAGACTGGGGGGTAGCCAATTGCTTGGGGGGTTACCTGTTATATGCGGTCTCGCCGTGCGAGGAGATGTCGAGGCCTTCGCGCTCTTCTTCTTCCGACACACGCAGGCCGATGGTCAGGTCGGCGATCTTGAAGGCGATGAACGCCACCACGCCCGACCAGACGATGGTCAGCAGCACGCCCTTGAGCTGGATCCAGACCTGTGCGCCGATGCCGTTGGACACCACGCTGGCCGTGACCCAGTCGCCCACGAGGCCGGGGCCGCCGAGTGCCTGGGTGTTGAACACGCCGGTGAGCAGCGCGCCGACGATACCGCCGACACCGTGCACGCCGAACACGTCGAGCGAGTCGTCCGCGCCCAGCAGCTTCTTGAGGCCGTTGACGCCCCAGAGGCAGGCGAAGCCGGCGATGAAGCCGATGATGATGGCGCCCATCAGGCCGACGTTGCCGGCGGCCGGGGTGATGGCCACGAGGCCTGCGACGGCGCCCGAGGCGGCGCCCAGCATCGAGGCCTTGCCGCGCATCAGCGCTTCACCGATGCACCATGCGAGCACGGCGGCCGAGGTGGCGGTGAACGTGTTCATGAAGGCGAGCACGGCGCTGGTGCCGGCTTCGAGCGCCGAACCTGCATTGAAGCCGAACCAGCCGACCCACAGCAGCGAGGCGCCGACCATGGTGAGCGTGAGCGAATGCGGCGTGAAGGCTTCCTTGCCGTAGCCGACGCGCTTGCCGATCACGAATGCACCGACCAGGCCTGCGACAGCGGCGTTGATGTGCACCACGGTGCCGCCCGCGAAGTCGAGCGCACCCCATTGCCAGATCAGGCCGGCCTTGGCGTTGTTGGCATCCACCACGTTGGCGGCGGTGTAGGCATCGGGGCCGAGCCAGAACCAGACCATGTGGGCCAGCGGCGCATAGCTGAAGGTGAACCAGATCACCATGAACAGCAGCACGGCCGAGAACTTGGCGCGCTCCGCGAAGGCACCCACGATCAGGCAGCAGGTGATGCCGGCGAAGGTGGCCTGGAACGCGGCGAACAGCAGCTCGGGGATGTAGACGCCCTTGCTGAAGGTGGCGCCGGGCGCGAACACGCCGGTGGCCGGATCGAAGATCCCCTTCATGAAGAGCCGGTCGAATCCGCCGAAGAAGGCGTTCCCCTCGGTGAACGCGAGGCTGTAGCCGTAGATCAGCCACAGCACCACGATCATCGAGAAGGTGACCATCACCTGCATGAGCACCGACAGCATGTTCTTGCTGCGAACGAGGCCGCCGTAGAACAGGGCCAGGCCGGGGACGGTCATCATGATGACGAGCAGCGTGGACAGCATCATCCAGCTGGTGTCACCCTTGTTGAACGAAGGAGCGGGCGCCGCAGCGGGTGCGGCCTCTGCGGCGGCAGGGGCTGCTGCAGCCGGAGTGGCCGCGGGTGCCGGTGCGGCCGCTGCGGGCGCCGATGCCGCGGGCGCCTCTGCCGTGGCAGCAGGCGCCTGGGCGAAGCTCGCGGTGCCTGCAGCAAGCAGGCTCAGTCCGAGCGCGAGAGAAACAAGCAGTTTTTTCATGGTTGTTGTTTTCCGGGCTGATCAGAGAGCTTCGCGGCCGGTTTCACCGGTGCGGATGCGGACGACCTGCTCGAGGTTGTAGACAAAAATCTTCCCGTCGCCGATCTTGCCGGTGCGGGCCGCACCTTCGACCGCTTCGATCACGCGGTCGACGAGGTCGTCGGACACTGCCGCTTCGATCTTGACCTTGGGCAGGAAGTCGACCACGTACTCGGCGCCGCGGTACAGCTCGGTGTGGCCCTTCTGGCGCCCGAATCCCTTGACTTCCGTGACCGTGATGCCCTGCACGCCGATGGCCGACAGTGCTTCGCGCACCTCGTCGAGCTTGAACGGTTTGATGATGGCTGTGACCAGCTTCATGACTTTCTCCTTCTTGGATGGAATGAATGGTGCGGCAGCTTGGGCCGCACCTTGTTCTTGTGTTTACAGCGTCTTGCTGAGCGTGACGATGAAGCGCGCCTTGTTCGGCGAATAGGTCTGCTGGCCGAAGGTGCCGAAGCCGAAGTCGTAGCCCGGGTTGCTCACCGCGAGGTAGGAGCTCTTCTTGTTGGCGCCCTGCAGCGAGCCGGCCAGTGCCAGGCCGTTGCCGAAGTCGTAAGACACGCCCACGTTGTAGTCGACATAGCTCTTGAAGCCCAGGCTGCGGATGTCGCTGGACATGTGGGTGTAGCCCACGGCCGCCTTCAGCGTGAGCTTGGGCACGATTTCCTTGCTGTAGGCCAGGTTCAGGTAGCCGGTGTTGCGGCCCTTCAGGCCCGAGCCGGCCTTGTTGCCCGCGTAGCCGAAGTAGTCCTTCGACACGGTGTGCGAGTACTTCAGCGTGAACGAGCCGATGGCCTCGTCGGCCCAGGTGCCGGCGCCATAGAGCTCGGTGGTGTTGCCGGCGGAGTTGCCCGGATAGATGTAGCTGAGCGCGCCCACGTCCATGTCGAACGGACCGGCCTTGAACTTGTAGCCGCCGTAGATGTCGCTCTCGATGCTGTTGCCCTGGAGCCAGTTGACGCTGGAGTTCCAGTTGCCGATGTAGAAGCCGGTTTCGCCGAAGGCGTAGTCGAAGCCGCCCTGGATCGCGGGCTTGAAGCCCTTGGTCTTGGCGTAGTCGTTCTTCCCGATCATGTCCTGGTCCTGCCCGCGGAACTTGTAGTTGCTGGTCAGGGCCACGTTCCCCGTGAGCTGGGCGCTCGCCAGCAATGGGCAGGGCAGCAAGGGCGGCCACGGCCATTGCCTGGGCGAATTTACGGTGCATCATCGAGACTCCTCGGAGTGGGTTGGAAGTTAAGGGGGTTCACCGTCTCGTAGCAGGGAGCGTGCCAAAGTGCTCGTTCTGCAGCCGCGCAGCCCGGCTCCCCGCTCATCCACACGCCCCGACGAAATTTACAAACGTTTCAAATGCGGGGTCCGACGGACCCCGCGGTGCACAAGCCCGGCCAAAAATGGGCGCACCACAATGGGGAGAGTCATAAAAATGAGCTTGTCTTTGGTGCAAAGCCGTGCTTTGCTGGGCCTGGAAGCGGCCAGCGTCACGGTTGAGGTGCATTTGGCCAACGGCTTGCCGAGCTTCACGCTCGTGGGCCTGGCCGAAACAGAAGTCAAGGAAGCCCGCGAACGCGTGCGGTCGGCCATCCAGAACGCCGGGCTCGAATTTCCCAACAACAAGCGGATCACGGTCAACCTGGCGCCGGCCGACCTGCCCAAGGATTCCGGCCGCTTCGACCTCCCCATTGCGCTCGGCATCCTGGCGGCCAGCGATCAGATCCAGGGCGCCCGCCTTGCCGGCCATGAATTTGCCGGCGAACTCTCCCTCTCGGGCGAACTGCGGCCCGTGCGCGGCGCGCTGGCCATGGCGCTGGCCCTTCACACCCGCGGCATCGCCACCCGGCTGGTGCTGCCCACCGAAAGCGCGCAAGAGGCCGCACTGGTGCCCGGCGGCGAGGTCTACGGCGCCAAACACCTGCTGGACGTGGTGCGGCGCTTCATGGCCGAGGACGCCGCCGGGCCGCAGGCCGAGCCGCCGGCCGCGGACGGCTGGGCCCGGGTGCAGGCAGCGGCCGCAGCCGCCATGCCGCTCTATGCCGACCTGTCCGACGTGAAGGGGCATGCCGGCGCCCGCCGCGCCCTGGAGATCGCGGCCGCGGGCGGACACAGCCTGCTGATGGTCGGGGAGCCCGGCTCGGGCAAGTCCATGCTGGCACAGCGCTTTGCCGGCTTGCTGCCGCCCATGACCGTGGACGAGGCGCTGGAGAGCGCGGCGGTGGCCAGCCTGGGCGGCAGCTTCTCGACCGCGCGCTGGATGACGCGGCCCACCTCAGCGCCGCACCACACCTCGAGCGCCGTGGCGCTGGTGGGCGGCGGATCGCCGCCGCGGCCGGGCGAGATCTCGCAGGCGCACCACGGCGTGCTGTTCCTGGACGAATTCCCCGAGTTCGCGCGCTCGGCGCTCGAGGCCCTGCGCGAGCCGCTCGAGACCGGCACCATCACCATCGCGCGGGCCGCCCGGCGCGCCGAGTTTCCCGCCCGCTTCCAGCTCATCGCGGCAATGAACCCCTGCCCTTGCGGCTATCTGGGCTCCAGCCTCAAGTCCTGCCGCTGCACGCCCGACCAGATCCTGCGCTACCAGGGCAAGCTCAGCGGCCCGCTGCTCGACCGCATCGACCTGCACATCGAAGTGCCCGCCGTCTCGGCGCAGCAGCTGCTCGGCGCGCCCGCCGGCGAATCGACAGCCGCCATCCGCATCCGCGTGATGGCCGCTCGCGATTTCGCTCTGCAGCGCCAGGGCAGCCCCAACCAGGCGCTGCAGGCCGGCGCCATCGACCAGCACGCCGCGCTCGACGATGCGGCCCGCAAGTTCATGGTCAACGCCGCCGCCAAGCTCGGCTGGTCCGCGCGCAGCACGCACCGCGCGCTCAAGGTGGCGCGCACGGTGGCTGATCTTGCGGGCGCCGAGTCGGTGCGCACGGAGCACGTGGCCGAGGCGGTGCAGTACCGGCGGGCTTTGCGAGGCAATGCCGAGCGCGCATGAGCTTCTTCCTTGTACGCGCCGCGCCCCGTATGAACCGGCATCAGCTCGTTAAGCTTGTTTTCGCTATCTGATTGTCCGGCCTGCCGCTGGACTCCGGGGTCTTATCTGCCGGTACTGGGTACCGCTGCCGAATTCTCCGCAGCAGGTGGGCGCGACTTCAATTGCTTGATCTGCTCGTGTCGTACCAACCGCGCTTCACTGCCTGTCCAGAAAGCGCAATAGATCGCGCCACATGCAATTTGGAACGATGACAATGGGAGTTCGCCATCAACCACAAAAGTCGAAATCCGCGTCCGCCCGTCCTGCCATTTCTTGATGTCGATCTCGGCATGCTCCGTGCCCGTCTTCCATGAGAAGACCGCTGCCAGAACGAGCGCAAAGGCGATAGCCAGTATCCCGACGACATAGCCGTAGAGCACCTCGCCCTTGTCAATCAAAGCGATCATCGAAGGCGCGGGTTTGCTCGTGCTTCGCTTGGAAGCCAGCCACTCGGCGGACCTTGCCTGACGTTGTTTTACAGCGGGAAGCGAAGACAGGACAGCCGCAATCAAGACAGCCGAAACCAATGCCAGCAGGACGAGAACGCTGTAGGCCAATGGCCCAATGCCAAACGAGATCAGCGAAGTCAAGCCCAGGAACAGAATGCGATCTGGCGGCAAGGAGAACGACGAGCTCTCCACGCCGAAACCGGCGAAGTAACCTTCCTGGTAAGTCATGCCGATGGCATACAACCCACCAGACAAGACGGGAAGTACAGTCAATAGTGTCTGCACGCTGATCGACTTGGTCTCGGGCTTGTCTGCTGGAAGGCTCATGCAACACCTTTGGAGTTCATGTTCGTCTCGTGCTTCACGCTCACCTGCATCACTTCATCAGATGCTGCCGTTGCCTGACAATGGTCGAGGTCTTCGCGCTGGCATCGTGTCTTCATCTTCAATTGATCCGAGCGCCGGTGAGTTGCATGTCCTCGAACTGGCTGCCCGTGAAGTCGACCTGATCGCCCCGGAGGTCCACCGCGTTCACCTGCCGGCCGGTGCAGTCCAGCAGCTTCACTTGCGCCCATTGGCTCGCATCGAAGTTCAGGTCCGACCAGTTGCATTGGCTGAACGAGCAGTTGGCAAGGGTGCTGTCCTTGAGCTGCGAGGCGCTGAACGTGCAGCTCATGAAGGTGCAGCCGCTGATCTTGATGGCCTGCATGTCGCAATGGCTGAAAGAGCAGCCGATGAACCGGCATGACGTCCAGACGGCGTCGCGGAAGGTTGTCGAAGTGAAGCTGCTGCCGCTGAAGTTGCTGAACGTGAACGTGATCAGGTTGAGGTCCAGACCCGCATAGACATTGCCGTCGCTTTCACTTGCAAGTCCAGCCGGTGCGCCGCCGGCGCCCTTGCGCCACTTGTCGTGGTCCAGGATGATTTGTTGGGCGCTCATGATGAAAATTGTCTCCCCTGAAAAAAGAACCACCAGACGACTACCGCTGCAACCGCTGCTATCACCACCAGCGGCACGATTTCCTGCAATACAAAGGCGGCCCACTCCGGCATCTCGGCACGCGGCACCTGGGGGTCTGGCGCTTCGGCGATCGCTGGCGGGGGATTGGCTCGTTCCCATTCCGCCTCCTCCGCCTGCTGCCTTCGCACGGTCGTGATCTTGTCTTCGAGCTTGCGGCAGAGATCGTCCAGCACACGGGGACCCCTCGGGGATTCGCGATACTTGCCCATGAAGCCCATCTCCAGGATGCGATGGAGCAGGTCCAGAAGGTCGATGTGCATGGGTGCCAGAGGCAACACCAGCCCCAGCAGCTTGAACATCTTCACGCCACCCTGGGCATCGCCATGAAACTGCACCGCCAAGAGGCGCGAGGCCCACTCCCCCGCTTCTTCGCCGGTGGCGCCGCCCCAGCACGTCATGCAGGCCGCTTCGTCCAGGGCAGCGCAGAGGGCATAGCTGGCGCCGAAGATTTCCTCGATGGGCATGCGCGCTTCGCGGCACACCGACTGGAAGCTGGCAATCTCGCGCGCCAGCAGCGCATGCAAGGCCGTGAGCTGGTCGGCGTCGAGCGGCGTCTGCGGCAGGTTCACCAGGACATTGAGCAGCGGCCGTGCCGCTTCGATCAGCGGCGCCGGCGCGGCCAGCACAGCCACGCGCCGGTCGGGTTGCGGTGACAGGCGTGCGAGCTGCTGCCGGCCGTTCAGCAGGGTTTCGGGCGGTACCGGCGGCCGGGACGCCTCCACCAGCCTTTGCTCGGCATGCTTGACGTGGCCTTCGGCGGCGAGCTTGACTTTTTCCAGAAGAGGCATAAACAGGGCGTCTTTATCTGGGCAGCTTCATCTGGCCGTCCACCGCAGCGGCTCTTCGGGCCCCAGGCCGCTCTCGCGCCGCTTCTGGCCACAGTCGCTGTTCCATTCCTCGGGGAAGGTCGGCCACGAACAAAGACGTTCGGCCAGGCAGTGCAGCGGCGCCCACACGGCGTTGAGCATGAAGTTGAAGTGGGTCTGGGCGGACGCCTCGCCTTCGCCCGCACGCCCACCGAGGCGGTCGAGCACGCGGGACGGCCCGAGCACGGTCTCCTCGACGTGCTGGCCTACCGTATGGAAGCCCTTGCGCAGCCACTCGTACTCCGTGGGCTCGGGCACCGCATCCATGCCTTCTTCCATGAAGATGCGGATGTACTGCCAGAGGTTTTCTCCGGCCAGCTTGGGGCCGACCCACAGGACATCTTCGCCCTTGCGCTCCTTGTCGGCAGCATCCAGGGGTGGCCAGTACAGGACCAGGCCGCAGAGGCCGAACTGGCCGCCTCGGTTGTCCTGGCGGGCCTGGCGCGCCACGGGGTCGCGCAGGTCATCATGGGTCATCTCGCGCGGGGCGCACCAGTCCACATGGGCCTGCACGCGGTCCCAGTCCAGCACCACGTTGCCGCCGTAGCGCGCGGGGCGCAGCACATAGACCTTGCGGGTGGTTCGGTTGAAGCGGTAGCGCGCGCGCAGGAGGGTGAAGAAGTTGGGCGCGTACTGGAGGGGCCAGAGCATGTAGTTGAGCCACAGGGCAAAGGCCGTCATACCGAAAGCAAACAGTATTCCCCAGTACAAATCGTTCGTAGATGCATGCCCACCAGCTAATTCGAGTGTCCAAGCAAGAACGGCTAGCCCGAAGAGCCCCACCAGCAAAAAACCTGACAACATCAACATCAACGACCTGTCCTCCTCCCCCATGTTGGACAGCTCGATGAAATGCTCGTTGCGATCAAACAATGCGCGCTGCCAGTCCAGCGCCGCCTGCGAGTCCCCGTTCTTCTTCGGCTTGTCCTTGGGTGTCTGGAGTTTGGTGTGGTGGTTGATGTCTGCAATCAGTTCGACGGCTTCACGCTGCCCGTGCTTCTTGCGGTGAACAACAAAACCAGATTCGCAATTGAACATGCCGGCCTCTTACTCGATTTCCGCCAACGCATTGGCCAGCTTGCTCATCGTCTCTTTTCGGCGGCAAAGCTTCATCTGGCCGTCCACCGCAGCGGCTCTTCGGGCCCCAGGCCGCTCTCGCGCCGCTTCTGGCCACAGTCGCTGTTCCATTCCTCGGGGAAGGTCGGCCACGAACACAGCCGCTCGGCCAGGCAGTGCAGCGGCGCCCACACGGCGTTGAGCATGAAGTTGAAGTGGGTCTGGGCGGACGCCTCGCCTTCGCCCGCACGCCCACCGAGGCGGTCGAGCACGCGGGACGGCCCGAGCACGGTCTCCTCGACGTGCTGGCCCACCGAATGGAAGCCCTTGCGCAGCCACTCGTACTCCGTGGGCTCGGGCACCGCATCCATGCCTTCTTCCATGAAGGTGCGGATGTACTGCCAGAGGTTTTCTCCGGCCAGCTTGGGGCCGACCCACAGGACATCTTCGCCCTTGCGCTCCTTGTCGGCAGCATCCAGGGGTGGCCAGTACAGGACCAGGCCGCAGAGGCCGAACTGGCCGCCTCGGTTGTCCTGGCGGGCCTGGCGCGCCACGGGGTCGCGCAGGTCATCATGGGTCATCTCTCGCGGGGCGCACCAGTCCACATGGGCCTGCACGCGGTCCCAGTCCAGCACCACGTTGCCGCCGTAGCGCGCGGGGCGCAGCACATAGACCTTGCGGGCGGTTCGGTTGAAGCGGTAGCGCGCGCGCAGGAGGGTGAAGAAGTTGGGCGCGTACTGGAGGGGCCAGAGCATGTAGTTGAGCCAGAGCACGACTGATGTCATGCATGCTCCAAAGAACATCGATAGGTTCCACCATTTACTGAACACAGGCTGATCTACTGTCATTGATATCCAAACAAATACAGCGAACCCAAGTAGACCTAAGAGCAATCCCGTCAACATCAACATCAACGACCTGTCCTCCCCCCCCATGTTGGAGAGCTCAATGAAGTGCTCGTTGCGATCAAACAGTGCACGCTGCCAGTCCAGCGTAGGCTGCGAGTCCCCGTTCTTCTTTGGCTTGTCCTTGGGTGACTGGAGCTTCGTGTAGCGGTTGATGTCTGCAATCAACTCGACGGCTTCACGCTGCCCGTGCTTCTTTCGGTGAACAACAAAACCAGATTCGCAATTGAACATGTCGACCCTTAATCAAATTCCGTCAGTGCATCGGCCAGCTTGCTCATCGTCTCTTTTTCGCTCTTGTGAGGGATCTTCTTGCTGTTGGCCTGATGGAAAGGCTGGGCTTGCAGCCAGTTGGCCCAGGCATCGCCCTTGAGCTTGCCGATGGCGATGGTCAATGCGCCGGAAGCAATTGCCGTGACGAGGTTGAAGCGCACCAGCCGGAGTGGGGCTTCGAGATAACTGGCGCCAACGATAGTGCCGAAGATGGTGGCACCGCCAGTCGCGGCACGCCCGTAATACGCCCAGGCAAGCGCACTCTCATCTTCGCGCTGCGCCTTTCTTCCATCCACCGCATCCCACCCCACCCCCACAACCGCCCCCGCCACCACGAGGTGCGCCGCCCCCGCCTTCATCGCCAGCAACTCCGCCTGCGTCGCCCTCGCCATGCCCGCCTTGTGGGTCTTGTAGACCGCGTCGGGCAGCTGCTTGAACAGCGCCTTCTCGTACAGGTCGGCCCGCCACTGCCGCATGCTGCCCACCAGCCCCGCCATCGCGCCCATCAGCTCGGTGGTGGTGCGCTCGTCGCGCCGGGTATTGGCATTGGCCAGTGCCGGCAGGATGGCCAGTGCGTTCAACGCCAGCAGCACGTTGGGCAGGCGCATGTCCTTGCCGGCCGTTTCTGCAATCTGGCCCTGGATGGCCTTTTCTATCCGGCGCTGCGTGTAGCGCGCCTGCCTGGCGGTCGCTTTCGTCAGTGCGTTGGCCTGCTGGTTCCGGGTGAAGGCCATGGCCTGCTGGCCCAGCCCACGGGCCAGCAGCATCAATTGAGCCTTGGCGATGAAGCTTTCGGCGCGTGCTGCGGGCAGGGCCTTGAAGCGCGCCATCGCGGCTGCGCCGAGCACGGCGTGCGGGCTGTCGTAGACCACCTTGGCGAGTTCACCGCCCGCCTGCAGGCGTTCCAGCCGCTTGAGGCCGGAATCGAGCACTTTGGGGCAAGCCCTTGTTGATCTTGTCGCTTGCGCCGAGGGTCTTGCTCAGTTGGCCCAGCGCCGCCATCGCGGTGCCATAGGCCTTTTGCTCGCGGGCGAGTTCCTCGGCGTGGTTCACCTCGAGGCCGGGCCGGCGGCAGCGGGGCTGTGAGCAACTCGAGTGCGGCATGCAGTTCGGCGCTGATTTCGGCGTTGTTCAGGCTCAGCATGCGCCACACGAGGTTCTTGGTGCCGGGCGCAAACAGGTCGAGCGCGGCGTACCACTGGCGGCCCTTGGGGGCACTGTCGATCTGCAGCAGGATGGCGCACAACTGTCCGGCACAGCGCGCACCGTCGCCGGAGTCGATGCTGGCCTTGTCGTTGTAGCGTCCCAGCGCCCTCTCGGTGAGGGCGTCGGCCTGGAGCCATGCGTGCAGGTCGACGGCGAGCCTGTCCATCAGGGCGTCGCGCTTGCCGAGTTCGGTCTTGTGCAGCGCGTCGAATGCGGCGACGGCACCCATGTCGCAGTACCCGGCTACGCGTGCCAGCGCGTCTGCGCTGGCGGCCTGGCTCCCCAGGACTGCGCGGTCGCTTTCGCGGGCGCCGATGTGTGTATCCAGCTCCGCCGCGCGGCGCCGGTTGAGTTCGGCGAGCGACACTTCTTCGTACGTGCCGTCGGCGCGGCGCAGCTTGACGGGCTGATGGGAGTCCGATCCGGGGTAGCCGCCCACCAGCGCTTCTTTCGTGTTTTTCAGCCGGTCTGTGGCGTCGTCGTAGGCTTCCACGGCCTTGTGGGCCAGTGCCAGGCGCATGGTGCGCACGCTTTCGCTGGCGGCCTGCTTCCACTGGTTGCTGACGCCTTTGCCGTCGGTTGCCTTGAGCCAATCCACGTAGGGAACAGCCGCCGTGAGATGGTGCAGGCTCAACTCCATGGCGATGCCCAGGGGATCGTCGCAGGCGACGACGGCGCCCTTGTGGGCTTTCAGGAAATCGACCATCTTGCGCAGGCGCGGGCCGTGGGCCTGGCCGTAGGGAAGCCCCCGCGCATGGGCCACGTAGGAGCCGGTGCTGATGGCGCCCGACAAGCCCGGGTTGTCGCTGCGGGTGATGGTTCCGTCGAGCTCTCTGGATTCATCGTGCTGGCCAGCGAAGTGGCGGCCCTCGCGCACCTCGCTGTAGTCGCCCCAGCCGCGCTCTTGAGGGCTGCGGCCCATGAGCCCGAAGAATTGTTCGGTGCCTGCGGTTTGAAGCGCGTCATCGGACAAGGCCTTGAATTCCATGACCATGGCGTCTGCCGCTTCGGGCTGCAGGGTGTCGTCCTGCGCGGTCGAGCCTTTGACCCATGCGGAGACCTTGAAAGTCTGCATGTACTTGTCGGGTTCGTGGTCGATTACATTTTTCAGGTGCTGGGGATCGACCGGGTCGGGGTGGAACATGCACTGGAGCTTGGTGATGTTCTCGGCGTCCTTGATCCACACCAGGCTCCTGTTGGCGCCCCATTCGTTGGGCCGGCAAGCGGCTTCGCAGGCGGTCTGCTCCGGATGATTGATGTCGATCTTTGTGAGGTATCCATGTGGATGGACGGCAAAGGCCAGCCATTCAGGAGTTCGGAAGACAGATTCCATGCGCAGGTACAGATAGCCGCCGCGCAGCATGCGCAGGTTGTATCTGGCGGTCTTCAAGCTCACGCCACCGGGTTCGGCTTTGAGCTTGCCGCCGGGCTTGAGCGCATCGAGCGCGGCCATTCCATCCCTCGTCGCGCTGTACGCCGCGGCATAGCGTGTGAAAAGAATGGGCAGCCCGGTCTGGGCGCATTGCTCGCAAGGAGTGGTGTGGGCCATGGTGCTCTCAAGTCCGGGCCTGGACGGCCTGTACGAAAAGGCTCGAGAAACGAGCGTCGGGCTGGCTGCGCAGCTGCGCTTCGATCAGACTCAAGGTCGGCGCCAGATGGGGAAGGTTCCAGTCCATGGCGCGGGGCGGACCTTCCTTGGGCGCGTGCGTCCAGGTGACCCAAACATAGTCTTCGAGGTTGACCCCTTCCAGGCCCAGCCGAGCGGCGTCGGCCAGCATCTGCAGCAGGCTGCCCGCATCGGGCTGGGCCGCGACCGGTATGTGGTTGTCGGCATAGCCGCGCCAGATGAGATTGGCCTGCGCTGAACTGCCCGAGAGACGCCATTGCAGCTCGTCGAACAGGTCGCTCGGAGACCCTCCTGCCGGTTCACCATGCGCCAGGGCGGGCGCTTTGGCACGAAACCATTGGAGCGGTTCAGGCGACGCGCCGAACGGCCCCCAGGGCTGCAGGATCGACCACCAGTGCAAGATCGGGCCCAGCCATCGGCTTTGCTGCAGCGGACTCAGGGCCGGCCATACCCGCTGCATCACGCGAGGGTCGTGGTAGCGGAACAGCACGCTGTCGTCTTGATAAGGCGGGCGTTGATCGCCCAGACTGACCCAATGGCGGGTGATGGCCTGAGGCGATGCGGGGCTGATGATCACGCCGCAAAGATCCTGCTTGGACGTGCGCTCACTGACCTGCTTTCCAGCGTACGCCAGCGATCGCGCCAACCATTCGCGGATCGCGCGATTCTGGGAAGCCGCAGGGGCGATGATCATTTCCTCCGGCAGCTCCAGCACAAAAGGGGCGTGCTCGAGGCGATCCTGAAACTGGCGGTCAGGCACGGCGACGCGATCGCGCGTCCAGCTGGAAAAGTCCTGCTCCAACGACTGCGCAAGCAGGTTGTCATCCCATCGGTTGAACAGCAGGTAGGCCCGCTGCGGCACAGGTGGCGGCTTGACCCGGGAGCTGTTCTTCAGCCGGGCCGGCGGGAACACGGTCAAATCGCTCCAACTCTGGATCAGCGCATCGACAAGCGTGAGACAGGGCGCGAGGGCGTCATCGTTCATGAACGCGCGACCGAGTTGACGCCGTTGTCGGCCGCCTTTTCCTTGCCACTGCAGCCGTCGCCGTTCACCGGCTTGGTAGGGCGATAGTTGCCGGGTGCGTAGCTGTGGACCGTCGCGTGGGTGATGTACTGGCCGGTGGTGCCCTTGATGATCTTGCCGGCGGCATACTCTTCGTAGCTGCCGCCACCATTGATGGTGAGCCGGGTCTTGGCGATGATGTCGATGAAGTCGGCCGTCAGCTCGATCTTGTCCTTGGCCATCATCTTGATGGAGTTCTTCAGCGCCTTGATCTCGATGTCGGCCTGGGCAGCAATCATCTCCATGCCGTTTTGCATGGCATAGACCTTGAAGGCCTCCAGCGCGACCGCGAGCAGGCTGCCGCCGCTGTTGATGCTGGTGTGCCTGGAACTGGTGACTTGCGTGTGCTCGGTGCTGGCGATGTGGGTCGAGCCGCCCGAGGTGAAGGCCATGCCGCTCGGGCTGGCGAGCACCATGTGCGGGTCGGCCAGCTCGGGAAACTGGCCGGCTTGGGGGTCGCCGCCGCTGCCCTTGAGGGTGTCGTTGAACTGCTTGAGGGACTTGGCAACCGCGTCCTGGTCGCCGTTGACCTGCGCCTGGCTGATGCGCGCGGCGTCGGACTGGCCTTCGACCAGATCGCGCGCGAGCGTGAGCCGCTGGATGGCATCGCCCAGGTCCTTGGCGTGTCCCGCGGCATCCATGCGGGCTTCGGTGGTGATGAGCATGCCGTCAGCGGCACGCAGCACGCCGTGGCCGTCCGTGCGCAGCTCATAGCCCTCGCCGCGCGGGTCCTTGCGCCCTGCGTTGTCCTCGATGCGCGTGATGTGCCCCAGGCTCAGCTGGCTGTGCTGGTGGTCGCTCTTGAGCTGCACCTGGATCTTCGATTCGGTGTCATCGAGGATCAGGTGATTGCTGCGGCCCGCAGCGCTGTTGCCGCCTTCCTTGGTGAGTTCCCTCGAGCGGAAGCCCGACAACGCACTCTGCCCCGGCAGCGCCCAGGGCGGCAGGTTGCTCTGGTTGTGCACCCGCCCCGTGCACACCGGCAGGTCCGGGTCCCCGCCGATGCAGTCGACGATCACCTCCTGGCCGATGCGCGGCAGCTGCACGCCGCCCAGCTGGTTGCCGGCCCATGGGCTGGCAACGCGCAGCCAGCAGGTGCTGTGCTGGTTCTTCTGGCCGATGCGGTCCCAGGGAAACTGCACCTTGATGCGGCCGAGCTCGTCGGTCCACAGGTTCTGGCCTTCGGGGCCGACCACCAGCGCGGTCTGCGGGCCGTGGGTGAAGGGCTTGGCCTGCGTGAGCGCTGGGCGCAGCGGCTCGGACATCGGATGGGCGGTGAAGTCGACCTCGACCTTCCAGTGCTGCTTGCGGCCGTCGGCCGCCTCCCGGATCTGGCTGTCCTGCGCGACGTCCTCGATCATCAGGCGGGTGTCCAGGATCAGGTACTCGGCGTTGGCCTGCTGGCGCGGATGCTTCTGAAGCCTGAAGGTGCAGCCCGGGACCATGCCGCGCAGGTTGCCGCTGGCCTGGGCGCGGGCGCCATGGGTGCGCAGGGCCTGCATGCGCAAGAGGGCGAGCTGGCGGCCTTCGGCCTGGGGGTCGTTGGCCTGGGCGCTGCCGGCCTTGGGCTGGGCGTAGTGGCTGCCAGCCTGCCCTGCATGCCACTGGTAGACCTCGGCGTCGGCCTGGCCGGTCGGGCGCGGGTCCTTGCGGCCCTGAGTCAGGTCGGCCTTGGGCCGGGTGTAGTCGTAGTCGCGGCTGGCATACTGGCCGCTGGTCAGGTGGTTCGCGGGGACGAAGCTGTGCAGATATTCGGCATCGGTCTTCCAGCCCGGGGCGTGGTATTGGACCTCGCGGTAGGCGGCGCTGTCGTTGTGCTTGTACGCGCCCATGTTGTCGATGAGCACGAGCCGGTGCTTGCCGGGACCGGAGGCCCCTTCGGTCGCGGAATGCTCGAAGAAGTAGCTGATGCCCCATTCCTGGGTGAGGCGGCTGAAGAACGCGAAGTCGCTCTCGTTGAACTGGGTCTGGTAGTCGCGGCTGGGGTAGGTCTCGATGAGGCGCTTGTCGACCGGGAACGCATAGTCGGCCAGCAGTTCGTCCAGGATGTGGATGGCGCTCTTGTTCTGGAAGATCCTGCAGTCGGTGCTCAGGGTGGCCAGGTGCAGCCAGGGGCGCAGGGTGAGCTTGTACTGCACATGGCGGCCCTCCTCGCCCCAGACGCAGGCGCCGGTGACGAGGGCGTTGATCTGGCGCTCGCCGGCGCCCAGGTGGTCGACGGAGGCGCCGACGGCCCCGGGCAGGAACTCGCCCATGCCGTCCAGCTGGATGGTGCAGCTGATCTCGCGGCCGATGAAGCTGTCCAGGTCCCAGTCGGCCGCGCCGCTGGCGCCGAGGTTCAGGTCATCGGGGGTCTTCAGGAAGAGGTCGTACGCGAACAGGCTGTTCAGGCCTTCGCGGCCGGACAGGCGCACCGGTTCGAGCGCCGGGCGGCCCAGGAACTCGGGGATGGCGGGGCTGTGGATTTCGAGCGTGCGCGTGCGCGCAGCACGGAGTGCGGACATGATGATTTCTCTCCCTTGATTGACCCTGTGGTCTGGCGCTTTTGACGGAACACAGCGACTGCCTGGCCGGGATTCTGGGAGGAGTACGCAAACACACTTGTCAACAAAGATGAGCTCGCGCGATTCACCTTTGGAAGTGCCAAATATTGCACGTGGCCGCTGTTTGCAATGAACGCTTAGGTTCACACGGCTGGCGCATGCGGCCGTGGATCGGCCGCTACGATTTGTTCCGGAAGCCGTCTCCCCGCAACTGTCGCTGGCGTGGGGCTAGCGTCAACTTGCGAGAGCAAGAACATGAGCCGCAGGCACTGCGATGAAATGTCACGGGCGCCCATGCCAAATCTCGCCCCGACCCTCAAGGCCGAGATCTCCTGCGTTCTACTGAACGATGGCATTTTGCCGAGCAACAATGCTGGCAGTGAACGCGCCCTCCCCCACCCTCTACGACCGCCGCATGGTGGGCTGGCTGTCCGTCGGCCAGCTCATCACCTGGGGCAGCGTGTTCTACGCCTTCGCCCTGCTGATGGAGCCAGTCGAACGCGAACTGGGCCTGAGCCGGGCGCAGTCTTCGCTCGCCTTCAGCCTCGCGCTGCTGGCCGAGGGCGCGCTGGCATGGCCCGTCGGCCGCTGGATCGACCGCGGGCACGAGCGCGCGGTGATGGCGGGCGGCTCGCTGGCTGTTGCGGCCGGGCTGCTGCTGCACAGCCTGGTGCAAGGCGCGCTCGGCTTCTACCTGGCCTGGACGCTGCTCGGCGCGGGTTTAGCGGCCACGCTCTACAACCCGGCGTTCTCGATCGTGACCCGCCGCTTCCCCCACGACTTTCGCCGCGCGATCATCACGCTGACCTTTCTCGGCGGGCTCGCGAGCACGGTGTTCATCCCGCTGGTGGCGTGGCTGATTGCGGAGCTCGGCTGGCGGCATGCGCTCTGGGTGCTCGCGGGCATCCACCTGTTCGTCTGCGTGCCGCTGCATGCCCGCGTACTGCGGCATGCGCCTCCGCCCGCGACACCCACGGCACCCACGACACCTGCGCCAACCGCCGGCAAGGCGACCGGGGCCGCACCCGGCAGCCATCCCGCGAGCCACTACATGCGCAGCGCGCCGTTCCTTTTCGTGGGCGTGTTCACGGTGCTGCTGATGGCTGTCACGGCCGCGCTGCCGCCACACATGGTGAGCCTGCTGCGTGGCGCGGGCCTTGCCGAGTCGTGGGCCATCGCGCTGCCCGCGGGCATCGGGCTGGTGCAGGTGCTGGGGCGGGCGCTGCTGTATTTCTTCGAACACCATTTCGACCTGCATCTTGCGAATCGGCTGATTCCCTGCCTGATCCCGATCGGGCTGCTCGCGCTGCTCGCGGGCGCGGCCCATCCGGGCGCCGCGGTGCTGTTCGTCTTCTTCTACGGCATGGGCAACGGCATGCTCACGATCGTGAAGGGCACGGCCATCGCGCAGTACGTGAACCGCGAGCACGTGGCCACGCTCAACGGCGCGCTGGGCTTGCCGAGCGCCATTGCGCGCGCGCTGGCGCCGCTGATGCTGGGCGTGCTGTGGCAGCCGGACACCGGCTACACGACCGGCCTCTGGGTGCTGCTGGGGGCCAGCGTGGTCGCGGTGCTGGCACTGGTCGCGGCGCAGCGCTGGCGCGATGCCGCCGGCACCGCTGCCTGAACTCTCCCGCAGCGTAGAAAGAAGACTCTTTACAGCAGTCCGCGTGCGCCAAGATTGCGCATCAGCGCGCTCAGCCCGAAAGTCCACCGGGGTGCCTGGTCCGAATGCACCACGCGGTTCACGAGCGCGCCGAGTTCCGGCGCCGCGATGCGCACGCGGTCGCCCACGACGTGGGTGAAGCCCTGCCCGGGACCATGGCGGTCCTGCGTCGGCGCGAACATGGTGCCGAGAAACAGCATGAAGCCGTCGGGATAGTCGTGGTGCGCGCCGATCGCCTGCGAGACGAGGTCCAGCGGATCGCGGCTGATCTTCGCGAGCGAGCTCGAGCCCTCGAGCATGAAGCCTTCGGGACCCGCCACTTCGAGCGCCACCGTGATGCGGCGCACGTCGTCGATGCCGAAGTGCGCATCGAACAGGCGGATGAACGGGCCGATGGCGCATGACGCGTTGTTGTCCTTGGCCTTGCCGAGCAGCAACGCGCTGCGGCCTTCGAAGTCGCGCAGGTTGACGTCGTTGCCCAGCGCCGCGCCGAGCGTCTCGCCGCGGCTGTTCACCGCAAGCACCACCTCGGGCTCGGGGTTGTTCCACACCGATGCGGCATGGATGCCGACGTCGGCACCCGTGCCCACGGCCGAGAGCACCGGCGCCTTGGTGAAGATCTCGGCATCGGGCCCGATACCGACTTCGAGGTACTGCGACCACGCGCCCTGTGCGATCAGGACTTCCTTGACCTTCGCCGCCTCGGCCGAGCCCGGGACGATGCCCGCGAGGTTGTCGCCGAGCACGCCGCTGAGCGCCGCACGCGTGCTCTCGGCGCGCGATGCATCGCCGCGCGCCTGCTCTTCGATCACGCGCTCGAGCAGGCTTTCGACGAAGGTCACGCCGCTGGCCTTGATGGCCTGCAGGTCACACGGCGCAAGCAGCCAGGGCTTCGCTTCGTCGCGCGCGGTGGCGTCGCTGTTGGCGAGCACGGCCGACAGCTCGGCGATGCGAGGTGCCGTGCCCGCCTTCAACGCGGCGCGCACGCCGGCCGACGGCGACTCCGCGCCCTCGAGCAAGTCGCTCATGGTCGGCGCCAGCGCGGAGAGATCGTGCAGCGCGCCGTCATGCACCGCGACCAGAACGGGGCCCACGCCGGGCTGCCAGATGCGGCCGACGAGGGTCGCACGCTCGGCGTCGCGGGGAAGGCTGGTGGCGGGGGAAAGATCGAGGGGCATGTTGTCTCCGGGGGCACTGGGGGTTCAGGGAGCGGACATTCTGAATCAATCTCTTCCCTCACGCTGCTCGCCGAAGACTGGCGCCGCTATGGCGCGCCATGCCCGCGCGCGGCACGCACGCGCGCCACCTCCGCCGGCAGGTTCTTCCACGCCGGCTCCTGCGGCGCGAAGCGCGCGCGCATGTAGCCCGCGAGTTCGGCGACCTGCCGGTCGTCGAGCGCCTCGCGGAAGGCCGGCATGAAGCCGATGCCGCGGCTCGCGGGCTCTCGCACGCCATCGAGGATGGTGCGCAGCAGGTTGTCGGGCCGCGCGCTCGTGAGGTTGCTGTTGAGCGCGAGCGGCGTGTTCACACCCAGCAGCGTGGGGCCGTCGCCGTCGTGATGGCACGACGCGCAGGCGCTGTCGAACATGCGCTGCGCCGGGCCGAGCAGCTGGCCCTGCGTGCGTGCGGCGGTGTCGACCGCCTGCTGCGCCACGGCCTGCGGCTGCGCTGCCGGCGCGGGATCGAAAGAGGCCAGGTAGGTGGCCATGGCGCGCACGTCGGCATCGGGCACCTCGGCGAGTTCGCGCACCACCTCGGCCATCGGTCCGCCTGCGATGCCGTGGCGCCGGGTGTGGCCCTGGCGCAGGTAGCGGTACAGCTCGTCGGCATCCCATGGCACGGCTGACTTCGAAAGCCCGGTGAGCGCCGGTGCCTCCCAGCCCTCGACCATCGCGCCCGAGAGGAAGGCGCTGCCGCCCTGCTCCGCGCCGAGCGCGTTGCGCGGCGTGTGGCACGCGCCGCAATGGCCCAGGCCGTTGACGAGGTAGGCGCCGCGGTTCCATTCCGCGTTCTGCGCGGCCACCGGCTGCAAGGGCGCCGGGTCATGGAAGAGCGCGTTCCATCCGGCCATGAGCGGCCGCATGCTGAACGGAAATTTCAGCTCGGCCTTCGGCGTCTCGGCGCGCACCGCGGGCATGGACATGAAGTACGCATAGAGCGCCTGCAGGTCGTCGTCGCTGGTCTTTGCGAACGCGGTGTACGGGAACGCGGGGTACAGGTGATGGCCGTCGCGCGAGACGCCTTCGCGCATCGCGCGCTGGAAGGCGCTGAACGACCAGCGGCCGAGGCCCGTGTCGGCATCGGGCGTGAGGTTGGTGGTGTAGAGCGTGCCGAAGGGCGTCTCCATCGCGCGGCCGCCCGCGTTGGGCGCGCCACCCGCTGCGGTGTGGCACACGGCGCAGTCGCCGAGCGCGGCGAGCACCCGGCCGCGTTCGACGGTGGCCTGGCTGTAGACCGGCGCACTGAGCGAGACCGGGGCGATGGCGGAGCGCCAGCCGAGCAGGCCGGCGATGAGGCCGATGCCGCCGATGAAGAGGGCGGCGCCTGTGGCGAGGAGGCCCTTGCGCTGCGGCCATGCTGTATTGCTCCTTCTCCCTCTGGGAGAAGGTTGGGATGAGGGTGCGACGGCGTCTCTATTCGCAGGCCGCTCGCCCTCACCCCAACCCTCTCCCGGAGGGAGAGGGGGCAAATCCGAGGTCAAGGGACGGAGCGCCGCCAGCACCTTCTCCGCCGTGAACGGCGGCTCGCGAAACCGCACGCCGGTCGCATCGAAGATCGCATTCGCAATCGCCGCCGTGCCCGGCACCGACGACGACTCGCCCGCGCCCAGCGACGGCTCACCGGGCCGCGGCATGTGCATGATCTCGACCACCGGAACTTCGCGGAAGTTGATGATCGGGTAGCTGCCCCACTCGCGGCTCGCGACCACGCCGGAGGGCAGCACGCCGGGCAGCTGCGGCCCGCCGTTTGCCGCGCCCTGCTGCGGCGCGAACCGCACCTCTTCCTTGAGTGCGCGGCTGGTGGTCTGGATCACGTTGCCGTGCACCTGGTGCTCGACCCCCGCGGGGTTGATCATCAGTCCCGCGTCATGCCCCACCACCACGCGGCGCACGTGCACCTCGCCGGTCTTGCGGTTGACCTCGACATCGGCCACCCAGGCGGCCCATGCGGCGCCGAAGCCGGGCCACTTGCTGTGGATGTAGCGCGCATAAGCAAAGCCCTGGCCAAAGAGGATGTCGCCGCCCTCGCCCAGGCCGCCGTCGGCGTTCTCCTGAGGGCCGGTGCGCATGCGCCAGCCAGCTTTCTGCGCGGTGGCCTGCACCAGCTCGACGGCGCGCGGATCGTTCAGGTGGCGCAGGCGGAACTGCACCGGATCGACGCCCGCGGCAGTGGCCAGTTCGTCGATGTACGACTCGTGTGCGAACGAACTCGGCAGCGCCGACACGCCGCGCAGCCACGAGGCGCGCACGATCGGCGCCATGTCGTTGACCTTCACGCGCAGGTTGTCGACGCTGTAGGGCGGGCGCGCCGTGCGGTCGCCCATTTCGAAAGCCTGCGCCACGGGCTCGATGGTGCGCGTGAGCAGCAGTGCGAGCGTCGGCGCACCGTTGGATGGATAGGAAGTCTCGAAGTCGTAGGCGGCGATGCGGCCGTCGGCCATGAGCCCGCCATCGACCTCCATCAGCTGCGCGGCGCCCTTGGGCTCCCATGCATGCTCCTGCTCGCGCGTGAGCTGCACGCGCACCGGCGCTCCCACGGCACGCGCGAGCAGCGCGGCATCGGCCGCCACGTCGTCGGCGCCGTTGCGGCCGTAGCAGCCCGCGGCTTCCATGCGGACGACATCGACCTGCACGTCGTCCACGCCCATGAGCTTTGCAAGATCGGCGCGAAGCACGTGCGGGTTCTGCGAGCCGGCCCATACGCGCAGCTGCATGCCGCTGCCGTCCCGGGGCTGCCAATCCGCCAGCGCGCACGAAGGGCCGATGGACGCGTGCATCTGGTAAGGCCACACGTAGGTGCGGTGCATCGGCTGCGCGGCCGCGGCCAGTGCGCCATCGACGTCGCCCTCATCGACGAGCAGGCGCTGGGTCGACGGGTTGTCGCGCAGGGCCTGCGCCAGGTCGGACAGGTCCGGCATGCCGGGCCAGGGCTTCCAGGTGACGCGCAGTTCGCGCAGCGCCTGCTCCGCGTGCTCTTCGCGCTCGGCCACGATGCCGACGAAATCGCGGACCACGACCACGGCGCGAATGCCGGGGATGTGCGCGATCGACGATTCGTCGACCGCATCGAGCGTGTTGCCGATGAATTCGCCATGGTCGGCGCCCGCATACGGCGGGCGCACCACGCGGCCATGCAGCATGCCGGGCACGCGCATGTCGTGCACGAACACGCTCTCGCCCGCGAGCTTGGCGGGTATGTCCACGCGCGCCTGGCGCGTGCCGACGATGCGGTAGTCGGCCGGTGCCTTGGGCTGTGCATGCGGGTCCAGGCGCAGCACGGTGCGTTGGCCCGCAACGAGGTCGGCGTAGTCGATGCGGCGGTCGGGTTCCTCGGCCAAGCGCACGACACCGTTGCGCACCTGCAGCGCTTGCACTGCGACTCCGAGCCGATCGGCCGCGCGCGCGAGCAGCCACGCGCGCGCCTGTGCCGCGGCCAGGCGCAGCGGCTGCGAATGGATCTGGATCGAGGCGCTGGCGATCGTCGCACCCTGGTTGGGCGCGCGCGCCGTGTCGCCGAGCATCATGCGCACGCAGGGCATGCCGAGGTCGAGCTCTTCGGCCACGATCTGCGCGAGCGCGGTCTGGATGCCGGTGCCCAGGTCGACGTGGCCGTTGAGCGCCGATGCGCTGCCGTCGTCCCACACGGCCAGCAGGATCTCGTCGCCTTCGGCGGGGTTGCCGGCCACGGCCGTGGGCTGGCCCTTGGCGGGCGGCGGTGCGGGCGGGGTTTCGCGCACGACGAGCAGGACGCCGTCGGCCGAGAGAAAGTCCGCGCGGGTGCGCGGCAGATCGGCGCGCCGCGTCATGGTTCTTGCTCCCTCTCCCTCTGGGAGAGGGTTGGGGTGAGGGCCTGCGGGGGCGATGCTTGGGCGAAGGCCGATGCCCTCACCCTAGCCCTCTCCCGGAGGGAGAGGGGACAAGACAGGGAGAGGGGACAAGATGACGGGCTGCTCATCGGTTTGTCTCCGCGCGCATGCGCACCGCGGCACGCTGCACCGCGTCCAGGATTTCGATGTGCGTCCCGCATCGGCACAGGTTGCCCGACAGCTCGCTGCGAATCCGCGCCTCGCTCGCCTGCGGATCGCGCGCGAGCAGCGCCGTGGCCTGCATCACCATGCCGTTGAGGCAATAGCCGCACTGCGCGGCCTGCGCGTCCTCGAAGGCGGCCTGCACGGGGTGCCAGCGCCCGCGCGTGCCCAGGCCTTCGAGCGTGGTGATGGCGCGGCCCGCCACGCCATGCGCGGGAATCACGCAGGCACGCGCCGCCACGCCGTCGACGTGCACGGTGCATGCGCCGCACTGGCCCAGGCCGCAGCCGTACTTGGGCCCGTTCAGGCCCAGGTCGTTGCGCAAGAGGTGCAGCAGCGTGGCCTCGCGCGGCACGCCCGGGATCGAACAGGCCTGTCCGTTGACCTCGAGGTGCAGCGGCTCAGCGCCGCAACTGGCCGTCACGGGTGTACATCTCCAGGTCCACGAAGGTCGAGCCGTTGTGGTTCTTCGCGCTGTAGTCGATCGGAAAGTCGCCGAAGCGCGTGCTGCCGATGCCTTCGAGGCCGGCAATGAAGCTGTCGCGCGTGAGCGTCTTGCCCGCGCGGCGCAGGCCTTCGACCATCACGCGCGAGGCGATGTAGCCTTCGAGCGTGGTGTAGCTGTCGATCTTCTCGCCAAACTCGGCGCGGTCGCGCTGGTAATCGGCCACGATGGGTACGCGCAGGGCCTGCGGCGGCGGCACGATGCTGGCCGTGACCAGGCCCGCGAGCTTGCCGTCGAGCCGCTTCGCGGACCCCGCCGCGTCGGTGATGCCGACCGACAGCGTGTAGAGCGGCGCGCCCACGCCGTTGGCGCGGTAGTCGCGCATGAACACCTCGACCATGCGGCCGGCCATGATCATCAGCACCGCGCCGGGCTTCGTGTCGGCCAGGCTGGCGACCACCTGCTTCGCGTCCTCGGCCGCGATGGCGAGCGGCAGCGTCTTGGTCACCTGCACCTTGTAGTCGGCGGCCAGCTGCTCGCAGGTGGCGAGGTTCGACTTGCCGAAGGCGCTGTCCTGGTAGACCACCGCGAGCGACGAGATGCCGATGGTCGAGAGATGGCTGATGATCTTGCGAAGCTCCAGGTCGTAGCCCGCGCGCACGTGGAACAGCAGGCGGTTGACCTTGGTTCGGAACGAGGTGGTGCCCACCAGCGGCGCGAACATGGGCACGCCGGCCTTCTCGGCCAGCGGCATCGCGGCCGCGAGGTTGCCGGTGGCGACGAAGCCCGCGAGCGCGAAGACCTTGTCCTCATCGATCAGCTTGGCCGTGTTGGCGGCCGTCTTCGCAGGGTCGTAGGCATCGTCGTACGAGACGAGCTCGATCTTGCGGCCGTTGATGCCGCCGGACCTGTTGACCCGGTCGAAATAAAGCTTGATGCCCGCACGGTAGTCGACGCCGAAGTCCTTCGCCGGGCCGCTGAACACGGCCGACTGGCCGATGCGGATGAGGCTGTCGGTCACGCCGTTATTGGCACGCGCCGAACCCAGAAGACCGGGGCCCACGGCCAGGGCTGCGCCGCCCGCCACCAGGGTGCGCCTTGAAATCGAAATCGTCATTGCGTCGTCAAGCTCTTTGCTGTCGTTGTTGTGGATGCGGGGGTGATCAACGCGGTGGGCGGGACGCGTGCTCAGGCGGCCAGGATGTCGGTGGACTGGATGCGCTTGACGCCCTTGGCCGTCATCTGCTTCCATGCCGCGGCGAGCGAGCCGTTGAGGTCGATGGCGCGCGTGGCGTCCTCGATCACGTAGACCTCGAAGCCGGCCTTGCGCGCATCGAGCGCGGTCCAGGCCACGCAAAAGTCGGTGGCGAGGCCCGCCACGTACACCGTCTTGATGCCGCGCTGCTTGAGGTAGCCGCCCAGGCCGGTGGCGGTCTTGCGGTCGGCCTCCTCGAAAGCGGAGTAGCTGTCCACGCCCTTGTGGAAGCCCTTGCGGACGATGACCTGCGCGGTGGGGAGCTTCAGGTCCTTGTGCAGCGCCGCGTCGTCGGTGCCTTGCACGCAGTGGTCGGGCCAGAGCACCTGGTTGCCGTACGAGAGCTTGATGCTGCTGAACGGCTTCTGGCCAGCGTGTGCGCTCGCGAACGATGCGTGGCCCTGCGTGTGCCAGTCCTGCGTGACCACGATGTTCTCGAACGACTCGGCCAGCTTGTTGATCACCGGCACCACCTCGGCGCCACCTTTCACGGGCAGCGTGCCGCCATCGACGAAGCAGTTCTGCACGTCGATGACGATCAGCGCCGACTTGTCGTTGGGCTTGAGCTTCGAGGCTGCGAACAATGTTCCGGTCGCACCGAGCAAGCTCAATGCGGCCGTGGACTTCAGAAGGGATCTGCGGTGCGAGTCGTGCATGGTGTGCTCCGGTGGTTGACGAGAAAAAGCAAAGGCGTGCGCGCCGCGCTAGACGCTCAGGTAGGCGCGGCGCACCTCTTCGTTGGCCGCGAGCTCCGCCATGGTGGCGTGGTAGCGGATCTGGCCCTTCTCGAGCACATAGGCCCGGTCGGACACCAGCTCGGCAAAATGCATGTTCTGTTCCGACAGCAGGATGCTCACGCCCTGCGCCTTGAGCTCCAGGATCATGTTGGCCATCTGCTCCACGATGACCGGCGCCACGCCCTCCGAAGGTTCATCGAGCAGCACCAGGTAGGGGTTGCCCATGAGCGTGCGCGCCACGGTGAGCATCTGCTGCTCGCCGCCGCTCATGCGGCCGCCCGGGCGGTCGGGCATCTCGCCCAGGTTGGGGAACAGCTTGAACAGCCGCTCGGGCGTCCACAGCGGCGCCTCGGTGCCGTCGGCCCAGCGGCGCGGCGGCTGCTTGCCGACCTCGAGGTTTTCCATCACCGTGAGGTCGGTGAACACGCGCCGGTCTTCGGGCACGAAGCCCAGGCCGAGCTTGGCCGCATGATGCGGTTCGCTCCTGGAGATGTCGTGGCCGAGGAAGCTCACGCTGCCCTTGCGCTTGGCCAGCATGCCGATCAGCGTCTTGAGCGTGGTCGACTTGCCCGCGCCGTTGCGCCCCATGAGCGCGACGACCTCGCCGCGGCGCACTTCGAGGTCGACGTCGTACAGGATCTGCGCGGCGCCGTACCAGGCGCACAGTGCGCTGGCCTGCAGCAGGGTTTCGTGCGTGCTCATGCGGTTGCTCCCACGGCCGCGTTCACTGCGGCGGCTTTTTCTGCAATCTTCTCGAATGTCTTGCCGCTGCCGAAGTACACCTCCTGCACCTTCGGGTGGTCGCGGATCTCGAGCGGCTTGCCCTGCGCGATGAGGCGGCCACGGGCCAGCACGATCATGCGGTCGGCATACGCGAACACCACGTCCATGCTGTGCTCGGTGAACAGCACCGCGAGGCCGCGCTGCACCACCAGTTCCTTGGTGAGCGCCATCAGCGAGTTGCGCTCCTTCGGCGCCATGCCCGCGGTGGGCTCGTCCATCAGCAGCAGCTTGGGTGCATTGGCCATCGCGATCGCGAGCTCCACGCGCTTGACGTCGCCATAGGCCAGCTCGCTGCACGGCCGGTCGGCCTGCGCCTTCATGCCGACCTGGTCGAGCAGCGCCAGCGCCTCGTCGCGCTTGTGGTCGGCCGCGCGGCGCCACATCGAGAACAGCTTGCCGTCATGCGAGAGCATGGCCATCTGCACGTTCTCCACCACGGTGAGCGAGGCAAAGGTTTCGGCGATCTGGAAGGTGCGGCCCACGCCCTTGCGCCAGATGTCGCGCGGCTTCTGGCCCACGAGCTCGTGGCCGTCGAAGACGATCGAACCCTGGTCCGCCTTGAGCTGCCCGTTCACCATGTTGAAGGTGGTGGACTTGCCTGCGCCGTTCGGGCCGATGAGGGCGAGCAGTTCGCCCGCCTTGAGCTCGAAGCTGATGCCGTCCACGGCTTTGACGCCGCCGAAAGACTTGCCTAGGTTGTCTACTTTGAGAAGTGTCATGTTTGGCTTACTCCCTCTTCCTCTGGGAGAGGGTTGGGGTGAGGGCTGGCGGCCTTTCCGAACTGCGCAGGTCTTTCGATCGTTGTCGAGTTTTTGCTTCCCGAGGCCGGGATTCCGCCCGGCGGCGGACTCACTTTCTTTTGCTTCGCCAAAAGAAAGTAAGCAAAGAAAAGGCGACCCCACTGTCTGCGACCCCTTCGCTTTGCTACGGGGCAACCTGCGGTGCTCGGGTTTCGCGGGGTCTCGCAGAACTCGCTTCGCTCAAACAGCTGCGAGCCCTGATCCGCGAAACCCTGCGCTCCTCGGCGCATACAGAGGGGCGGGGGAACCACACGGGCCTTTGCTTCGCTCGGCCACCAGGCCACCGCGGCGCTGCGCGCCGCGGTGGTTGGTATTGAGTTCGGCTGTTTGTTTTGGGGCCGAGCGGGAGCGAAGGCTGCCCGATCCCACCCCTTCTGTATGCGCCGAGGAGCGCAGATGGAGGCGGGATCAGGGCCGCAGCTGTTTGAGCGAAGCGAGTTCTGCGGACCCCCGCCGGAGTCGAGCACCGCAGGTTGCCCGCAGCGCAGCGAAGGGACGCAGACAGTAGGGTCGCCTTTTCTTTGCTTACTTTCTTTTGGCGAAGCAAAAGAAAGTGAGTCCGCCGCCGGGCGGATATCCCGGCCTCGGGAAAAAAGAAAACGTCGGAACGTTGAAAGACAAGCGCCCCTCAAGTCCGCTTCTCCTTCAGAGCAACATCCGCTTGCGAACGACGCCCCCGCAACAAGCGTTCACTGAGCTGCTTGGCAAACCCAGCAATCCCCTGCGGAAACAGCAACACCAACAACAAGATGATCGCCCCCAACGTAGCCCGCCAATAGTCGGTATTGCGCGCCACAGTGTCATGCAGCCAGCTGAAAGTCACAGCCCCCACCACCGGCCCCGCCAACGTCTGGATACCCCCGAGCAGCACCATCACCAACCCATCCACCGATTTGTCGACACTGAGGCTCTCAGGCGAAATGCTCCCCTTCGAAAAAGCATAGAGCGACCCGGCAAGCCCCGCAGCAGCACCGGCAATCACAAAAGCAGTCCACTGCATGCGCTTCACATCGATACCGATCGCATCCGCCCGCAGCACCGAATCGCGCCCCGCGCGCAAGGCATATCCGAACGGCGAGAACAGCACGCGCCTCAACATCAAAATGCCGGCTGCCACCAGCACCAGTGTGAGCCAGTAATAGGTGCGCTTGTCCGACAGCCACTCCGAAGGCCACACGCCGGTGAGCCCGTTGCTGCCGCCGGTGAACGAATCCCACTGGTAGACCACGGCCCAGGTGATCTGCGCGAAGGCCAGCGTGAGCATGGCCAGGTACACGCCCGAGAGCCGCACCGCGAACCAGCCGTAGACGAAGGCGCCGATGGCTGCGACCAGCGGCGCGACGATGAGCGCGAGTTCCATCGGCATGCCGCTCGCGCGCACCAGCAGCGCGGCACCATAGGCACCGAGGCCGAAGTAGGCCGCGTGGCCGAACGAGTGCATGCCGGCCGGGCCCATGATGAAGTGCAGGCTGGCCGCAAAGAGTGCGGCGATCAGCAGGTCGATCATCAGCACCGTGGTGTAGGGCGAATCGGCCGTGAACAGCGGCATGGCCATGAGCGCGAGGCCGAGCGCGGCGACGAGCCACAGGTAGCCCTTGCTCGCGCGCCGCAGCGGTTCTTCCTGCATGCCCACGTAGCGGCTCGGCGCTTGCGGCCGGCCGAGCAGGCCCCAGGGGCGCCACACCAGCACGATGGCCATCACGATGAAGTCGACCACCAGCGTGAGCTTGGAGAACGACACGCTGTAGCCGAAGATCTCGACCACGCCGAGCCAGATGCAGACCGCCTTGATCTCGGACAGCAGCAGGGCCGCCACGTAGGCGCCGGGGATCGAGCCCATGCCACCCACCACCACCACCACGAAGGCCGCGCCGATGGTGTTGAGGTCCATGGCGAGCGTGGCCGGTTCGCGCGGCAGCTGCAGCGCACCGCCCAGGGCTGCGAGCGTGGCGCCGAGCGCGAACACCGCCGTGAACAGCCAGGCCTGGTTCACGCCCAGCGCGCTGACCATCTCGCGGTCTTGCGTGGCGGCGCGCACCAGCGTGCCCCAGCGCGTGCGCGTGAGCAGCAGCCACAGGAGGCCGAGCACCACCGGGCCGACGACGATCAGGAACAGGTCGTAGGTCGGAAACTGCCGGCCCAGGATCTCGACCGAGCCCGACAGGCCCGGCGCACGCGGGCCGAGCAGTTCGTCCGGTCCCCAGACATACAGCACCGCGTCCTTGATGACGAGCACCAGTGCAAAGGTGGCCAGCAGCTGGAACAGCTCTGGCGACTTGTAGATGCGGCGCAGCAGCACCATCTCGATCAGCGCACCGATCACGCCCACCGCGAGTGCCGCGATCAGCACGGCCGGCCAGAAGCCGAGCGTGCCGAGCTTGTCGACCAGCGTGTAGGCCAGGTAGATACCCACCATGAAGAAGGAGCCGTGCGCAAAGTTGACGATGCGCGTGACGCCGAAGATCAACGAAAGGCCGGCTCCCACGAGGAACAGCGACGAAGCAGACGACAGCCCGGTGAGGAACTGAAGCAGCAGGGACGAGAGGCTCATGGGTGCAAGCGTTCCGGGTAGAAAGGATCAGTCGGCCGCGCGGGACTTCTTGACGTCGGCGGCGCTCGGCTGGAACTTCGCGCCGTCGAAGTACGTGTAGTCGACCATCACGCCCTTGCCGTTCTCGTTCTTCGTCTTGCCGACGAAGGCGCCCATGGTCGACTGGTGGTCTTCGGCGCGGTAGCTGATCTTGCCGAACGGCGTGTCGACCTGCAGGCCCTTGAACGCGGCGACGAGCTTCGGCGTCTCGGTGCTCCTGGCCTTGTCGATGCCGGCCGCGACCGACTTGATCATGCTGTAGCCGACCACCGAGCCCAGGCGCGGATAGTCCTTGTACTTGGCGTGGTACGCGAGGAAGAAGGCCTTGTGCTCGGGCGTCTGGACGCCGTACCAGGGATAGCCGGTCACGATCCAGCCGTTGGGCGTTTCGTCCTTCAGCGGGTCGAGGTACTCGGGCTCGCCGGTGAGCACGCTCACCACCGTGCGGTCCTTGAAGAGGCCGCGGGTGTTGCCTTCGCGCACGAACTTGGACAGGTCGGCGCCGAACAGCACGTTGAAGATGGCGTCGGGCTTGGCATCGGCCAGCGCCTGCACCACGGCGCCCGCATCGACCTTGCCGAGCGGCGGCGCCTGTTCGGCGACGAACTCCACGTCGGGCTGTGCGGCCTTCAGGAGCGTCTTGAAGGCGGCCACGGCCGATTGGCCATACTCGTAGTTGGGGTACACCACGGCCCAGCGCTTCTTCTTGAGCTTGGCCGCTTCGGGCACCAGCATCGCAGCCTGCATGTAGGTGCCGGGGCGCAGGCGGAAGGTGTATTCGTTGCCGCCCTGCCAGGTCATCTTGTCGGTCAACGGTTCGCCGGCCAGGAAGAAGATCTTCTTCTGCTTGGCGAAGTCGGCCACGGCCAGGCCGGTGTTCGACAGGAAGGTGCCGGTGAGCACGTCGATCTTCTCGCGCGCCACCAGTTCTTCGGCCACGCGCACGGCGTCGCCGGGGTTGGCATTGTCGTCGCGCGTGATGAGCTCGACCTTGCGGCCGTTGACGCCGCCCTTGGCGTTGATCTCTTCGACCGCCAGCTCCATGCCCTTCTTGTAGGGCTCGAGGAAGGCGGGCTGGGCCTTGTAGCTGTTCACCTCGCCGATCTTGATCACGCCCTGGGCATGGGCAGGAACGAGGGCCGTGGCCAGGGTGGCGACGGCCGCGGCGCTGAAGACGTGACGCAATGGGTTCATGAGGAAGCTCCTTGGGATCGAAAGAGAAAGATACGCTGTGAATGCACGAATGGACGAGCGGCAGCGGGAACGTTCAACGCAGCCCGTCCTCGCCCTTGATTTCGCTCGCCTGCAGCCCGCCGATGCGGGGCAGCGGACGGCCGCTGTCGGTGACGGCGACCGCCACCACGATCTCGTTGGCGCGCGGTGCGTCGGACACGCGCGCCTCGACGGCGTCGAAGTGGCTGCGCACGAAGGCGGCATCCTTGTGGCCGAGCGGCACGTCGATGGCGGTGCCCAGCGTGCCGCGCTTCTTGGCCGAGGGCACGAGCGCCGCGCCCTTCTCGACCGCCACGCGCAGCGGCGCGCCGAGCTTGGGATGCAGGATGGCGGCTGCGTGCTCGAGCTCGCCGCTCTCGCCGACGATGGCGGCCTTGCCGTAGCTCTGGGCCTGGCCCGGTTCGATGCCGAGCGCCTTCACGGCCTTCTGGCCGAGCAGCGCGCCAAGTTCTTCGCCGATGGCGACCAGCTCGTCGAGGTTCTCGCTGAAGCGGCCTGCGTACGGGTTCTCGATCACCGCGATGGCGACGGCGCGGCGCGTGGGCGGATCGATCGTCTGGCCCATCTCCTTGCGGGTCTCGTCGACCTGGATCACGAGCTTGCGGATGTTGGCGGTCATGTCTTGTGTTCCTTCTTGTCTCTGGGGATCGGGCTCAGCGCAGGCCGTCCCATTTGCTGATGTCCTTGGCGAGCAGGCCGCCCACGCGCGCATGCACGCGGTAGCCCGTGCTCATCGCCAGGATGAAGACGATCTCGTCGGCCGCTGGCGCACCGGGCACGCGCACCTCGATGGCGTCGAACTGGCCGCGCACATAGCTGGCGTTGATGTTGGTGAGCGGCACGTCGAGTGCGGCGCCGGGCGGCCCGACCTTCTTGGTCGAAGGCACGATGGAGAGCGCATTGCCGGGCTGGCCTGTCTTTTCCTCGCCCTTGCCGGCGGTGTAGGCCGCGCGGTCGCCCTTCCAGCCAAGCAGTTCGCGCATGGCATAGCCGCCGGGCACATGCCAGAGCGCGCCGTGCTCGAGCTCGCCCGCGGCGCCCACGATGGCGCCCTTGCCGTAGGTGGCGATCTGCGCGAGCGGCACGTCCATCGCGGCATGCAGCCGGTGCGCCATGTCGACGCCCACGGGATCGAGCAGCGCCATCATCGGCAGGATGTCGGGCTCGTAGCGGCCCGCGAACGGATTGGTCAGCACCACGCCGATGGCACCGCGCACCAGCGGGGTCGCGGCACGCGGCCCGAACTCGTGGTGGATGTGCTCGACATGGGTGAAGACGCGGCGTATATCGATCATGAAAAAGAACCTTGCTTTTCGTTAAGCAAATACTGAACCAACTGCATCGGACGGCACTTTTGGCAGCGCCTTCGAGCATAAGGGTTCGACAAGTCGCCACTGCCCCTGGCAAACGAGCAGGACAGCCCAGGCGAGCCCGTTTTTCTGCAGCGCCCTGGCGCACGCGGCGCCGTTGTCCAGCGCGCTTCCCACCAGCGCGGGCGCCAGCGGCGGCACCTCGACCGTGACCGGAAGGTCGCCCAGGTCGCTGTCGTCCTTGCAGGTGTTGGCGGGGCGCCGCTGGATGGCGGCATCGTCCACGTCGACGGCATTGGCGATCACGGTGGCGGCGGCATCGGCCGCGGCCGCCGTGGTGGAGAGCACGGTCACGCTGTCGGCAATGCCCAGCGAGAAACTGCGGCCGCGCCACCCGCTGGTGGCCACGCCGCGCACCGGCTGGCCGGCGCTGATCTCGAACTGGCCATCGGTGGTGAGGATGCCGCTGTCGCGCCAGTCGAAGCGCGCCAGGTCGGCATAGACGCCCACGCGCGCCGACTGCCCGGGCGCGAGGTGCAGCGCGATGTCGCCGCCGTTGTTGATCCAGGCCCGCTCGATGCCCGGCCGATCGTAGAAAGCGATCAGCTCCTGCGCCACCGAACCGGCCACGGCCGCCATGGGTGTGATGAACATCGGCGAGAACGCGGCACAGGCGTCCCACATGCGCCTGGCGACCACGCCGCGAGGGCGCATGTTGTCGCTCGCGGGCAGGCGCAGCAGCGGCAGCTCGCGCACCAGTTCGTCCAGCACATGGCCGAAGCGCGCCCATGCGGCGTCGTGCGCGGCGGCCACGGCGTAGGTATCGCCGTAGGCCTCCGCCACGATGTCGATTGGGCCGTGGTTGAAGTGCCAGCGGTTCTTGTCGAGCGCGGCGCGTTGGGCGGTCATGGTTCAGCCCAGCATGGGCGCATGGCCGAGCGGCCACGGATTGGCGTCGTCCATGACGACCCACTGGCGCGACAAGGGCGCGCCGTCTTCCTGCCACGCGCCGCGCGCGAGCGCCTGCTCGAGCGAGAAGACGTGTTCCATGTGGCCGCCGAGCGCCGCGTAGTCGTCCTGCCGCATGCTGAACTCGATGGGTGCCACGATGGCCGGCGTGGGCACGGTGCCGAAGCTGTTGTCGGGCATGCGCATGACGTCGGCCATCACGGTGATGCCGCCGCCGGGCCACACATAGGCCGGCGCGCCGCCGCAGGTCACGTTGACCAGCGCGCGCTTGATCGCGCGCGTGAGCAGCACGGGGTTCTCGGTGACGCCCGCGCGCAGCGACCCGCCCGCACCGCCGAGGAACAGCACCGTGCACAGCGACGGTTCGCAGTTCTCGCCGATGCGATCGACGATGCGCCGCACCTCGGCCGGCATCTCGTGTTCGACCGGCTTCAGCGCCTCGTCCAGCACATACCACTGCGCGTGCTCGCCGGTGGTCGAGGTCATCAGGAGGCGCAGGCCCGGCCGCGCGATGCCCTCTTCCCAGCCTTCGATGATCGAGAGCGGATCGGCGATGTCGGTGCCGCCCCAGCCGTTGCCCGGGTTCGCCACCTGGAAGTAGCGCCCCGGCGTGGACTTGCGCCCCAGCATCTGGATGCCCGAAGGTGCCATGTCGAGGCAGCGGCCGGCCTGGTGCTCGGTGAGCACGCCGGTGATGTGGTCGTCGACCACCACCACCTCGTCGGCCACACCCGCGAACTGGCGCGCGAAGATGCCGACCGCGGCGGAGCCGCAGCCCACGCGCATGCGCTGCTCTTCCACGCCGTTGACGATGGGCGCCTTGCCGGCCTGGATGACGAGCGTGGAGCCGCCGTCGATGGTGCACTCGGCGGCCTTCTTGTTGCCCAGGAGCTGCATCAGCTCGGCCGTCATGCGGCCTTCCTTCTTGCTGCCGCCGGTGAGGTGGTGCACGCCGCCGAGCGACAGCATCTGCGAGCCGTATTCGGCCGTGGTGACATGGCCGACCACTTCGCCGCGGTAGCGCACGTTGGCCTGCTCGGAGCCGAGGAAGCGGTCGGTGTCGATCTTCACCTTGAAGCTGCAGTAGCTGAAGATGCCTTCGGTGACGACGGTGACCATGTCGACGCCCCGGGCTTTGGAGGCCACGATGAAAGGCGCGGGCTTGTAGTCGGGGTAGGTGGTGGACGAGCCCACGCCGGTGACGAAGACCTCGTCGGCGTGCAGCAGGTCGCCTCTCCAGTCGGGCGCGCCGTCCTCGGCCTTCTCGGCGGCGGGGCGGTCGAAGGGCACCAGCACCGGCGCCTCGCTCGCGATCTGCCGGCGCAGCAGCACCACGGGATCGACACGCACCAGCACGCCTTCGCGGTTGGCGTAGCGGTCGCAGGCGCCGGTGCGGCCGTCGGAGATCTGGCACAGCACCGGGCAGGCGTTGCACTCGACCTTGGCGGTGCTCATGCGCTCGTTGCGCGGCGGCGCCTTGCCGAAGGCGCCAGTGCCGGCGTCGAAGGCCACCGGCATGTCCATGCCGGGCAGTCCGTCTGTCTTGGTGTGTTCGGTCATCGGGGCGGTCTCGTGGGCGTGTGGTGCGGGGTCGGTGTCGGGTATCCGGGTCTGCAAAGGGTTGCAACAAACGTGCCGTCCGCCCGCTTGTGCGCCGCCTTCCGTTTGTGTAGCATTCCCTACACTTTCATGTTGCGTTCACTACATTCGCGCTCAATGTAGCAAACAGGCCCGATGCTTGCAATGGTGTTTTCTCGCGGTGTGCTTCGGGGGTTTTTCCGACCAACGACAATGGAGGGTTCGCAGCCTGCCGATGGATGCACGCCCCAGAGGCGTGCATCCCGGCCCAGCCACTTTCCACTGTTCAACCAACTCTTGAGTTCCGTATGAGTGCTTTCAGCGAAGAACGCGTCCTGAGCGTCCACCACTGGACCGACCGCCTGTTCACCTTCACCACCACGCGCGACCCGGCGCTGCGCTTCTCGAATGGTCATTTCACGATGATCGGCCTGAAGGTCAACAACAAGCCCCTGCTGCGCGCCTACAGCATCGTGAGCCCGAACTACGAGGAGCATCTCGAGTTCCTGAGCATCAAGGTGGAGGAAGGCCCACTCACCTCGAAGCTGCAGCACATCCAGGTCGGCGACACCATCATCGTGGGCCGCAAGCCCACCGGCACGCTGCTGATCGACTACACGCTGCCGGGCAAGCGCCTGTACCTGTTCGGCACGGGCACCGGCCTCGCACCGTTCATGAGCATCATCCGCGACCCTGAGACCTACGAGAAGTTCGAGCAGGTCATCCTGGTGCACGGCGTGCGCCAGGTCGACGAGCTGGCCTACCACGACCTCGTGACCGACCACCTGCCCAAGCACGAGTTCCTGGGCGAGATGGTCGAGAAGCAGCTGCTCTACTACCCCACGGTCACGCGCGAGGAGTTCCGCAACCAGGGCCGCATCACCGACCTGATCTCGACCAACAAGCTCACCGACGACCTCGGCCTGCCGCCGCTCAACCCGGTCGAAGACCGCGTGATGCTGTGCGGCAGCCCCGGCCTCCTGGTGGACCTGAAGCACATCCTCGAAGGGCGCGGCTTCAAGGAAGGCAACACGAGCACGCCGGGCGACTTTGTCGTCGAACGCGCGTTCGCCGAAAAATAAGCGGGGCACCGCGCGCACGATGGCCGACAGCCGCACCGCCAACGGCAAGCCCCAGCGCCGCACCGGCGTGCGCGAGGCCGCGGCGCAGGCCACGCGCGACAGCATCCTGAAGGCGGCGACCAAGGTGTTCGCCCGGTACGGCTACGACGGCGGCAGCGTGGAGAAGATCTCCAAGGCCGCGAAGTCGTACGACCGGATGATCTACTACTACTTCGGCAGCAAGGAAGGCCTGTTCATCGCGGTGCTCGAGGGCATCTACAAGCGCATGGACGACGCCGAGGCCGCCATCGCGCTCGATGCTTCCCGGCCCGTGGAGGCGCTCACTGAAGTGATCCGCTTCGTGCTGGGCTACTACCGCAAGAACCCCGAGTTCGTCACGCTGCTGAACACCGAGAACCTGCACAAGGGCCGGCACATCTCGAAGTCGCTGCGGGCGCGCGAATACTCTTCGCGGGCGGTGGCGATCATTGCCGAGATCCTGGCCAGCGGCGCGTCGCAGGGCCTGTTCCGCAAGGCGCTGATCGCGCGCGACATCTACCTGCTGATCGCATCCACGGGCTATTTCTACACCTCGAACCGGCACACGCTCACGGCGTTCCTGGGCGAGCCGCTGGAATCGCCCGAGGCGATCACGCACTGGGAAGACTTCGTGATCGAGACCGTGCTGCGCACCGTGCGCGCGGACGAGGTCCCGGCAGACGAGGCACCCGACAACACCCACGACGAGGACAACACAAAATGGCAGAAATCGCAGCCGGCGCCAAGTCGGGCAAAGTCGTCATAAAGAACATCGGGCTCCTGCTGTCGGGCGACATCGACAAGCCCATCCTGGATGCCGACACCCTGGTGGTGAACGACGGCCTGATCACCCAGGTCGGCAAGGAAAAGGACTGCGACCTCGAAGGCGCGAAGACCGTCATCGACGCCAGGCAGACCTGCGTGGCGCCAGGCCTGATCGACAGCCACGTGCACCCGGTGTTCGGCGACTGGACACCGCGCCAGGGCCAGATCGGCTGGATCGACTCCACCATGAACGGTGGCGTGACCACCATGATCTCGGCCGGCGAGGTGCACCTGCCCGGCCGCCCGAAGGACATCGTGGGCCTGAAGGCGCTGGCCATCACGGCGCAGCGGGCGTTCGACAATTTCCGCCCCGGCGGCGTGAAGGTGCTGGCGGGCGCGCCGGTCATCGAGAAGGGCATGGTCGAGAGCGATTTCAAGGAGCTTGCCGAAGCGGGTGTGGGCCTGCTCGGCGAAGTGGGCCTGGGCTCGGTGAAGGCCGGCTACGAGGCCAAGGAGATGGTGGCCTGGGCGCGCAAGTACGGCATCCAGAGCACCATCCACACCGGTGGCCCGTCGATTCCCGGCTCGGGCCTGATCGACAAGGACGTGGTGCTCGAAGCCGACGCCGACATCATCGGCCACATCAACGGCGGCCACACCTCGCTGCCCGAGGCCCATGTGTGCGAGCTGTGCGAGAAGAGCTCGCGCGCGATCGAGATCGTGCACAACGGCAACGAGAAGGTCGCCATCGCGGCGGCCAGGGCTGCGCTCGATCTCAAGTGCCCGCACCGCGTGATCCTCGGCACCGACGGCCCCGCGGGTTCGGGCGTGCAGCCGCTGGGCATCCTGCGCATGGTGGCCATGCTCTCGTCGATCGCCAACATTCCGGCCGAGCTGGTGTTCTGCTTTGCCACCGGCAACACGGCGCGCATCCGCAAGCTGAACTGCGGGCTCATCGAAGTGGGCCGCGACGCCGACTTCGTCTTCATGGACCGCGCGCAGCATTCGCCCGCGCCCGGCCTGCTGGAGAGCGTGCGACTGGGCGACATCCCGGGCGTGGGCATGGTGATGATCGACGGCATCGTGCGCTGCGGCCGCAGCCGCAACACGCCGCCAGCGACCGAGATTCCGGTGGTGGTGTCGGGCGGGCACTGAGCGCCTCTCTTTCTCCTTCCCCCTCTGGGGGAGGGAGCAAAACTCCTACCGCACCCGAAACACAAGGTAGCGCGCCGACAGGAAGTTCACGACCAGCCCCGCGCAGCTGCCCAGCGCCACGCCGGCCGCCGGCGCCCAGGGCCCCGTGGCCCAATGCAGAACCAGCACATACGCACCGTAGTTGACGAGCGCGCCGCCGAGCATCGTCGCGAGATAGCCGAGGTATTCGCGCAGCACCGAAGCATCGGAGCGCCGCCCGCGGAAGGTGTAGCGCCGGTTCAGCGCCCAGGTGGCCGTGGCCGCCGCAAGGAAGGACAGCACCCGCGCGCCGTACCAGCCCAGCAGCGGCGCCGCAAGGTACAGCACCGCCACGTCGACCACGAATCCCGCCGCGCCGACGATGGCGAACGCGAGGAACTCGCGGCCCGCCTTCATGGCGTGCGGCGGAACAGCCCGACGCCGGGAATCGCGAGGTAGCGCAGGCGCTTGGCCTCGCGGCGGCCGAGCCGGATCGCATGCATCACCACGCCGCAGACCATCGACAGCATCGCGGCCAGCATGGCGCCGGTCGCGAGCACCGCCGTGGGGATCCGGGGCACCAGGCCGGTGTGCAGGTAGGTGACCAGCAGCGGGATGGCCAGCGCGATGGCGCTCGCCGCGAGCACGGCCGCCAGGATCGAGAAGAACTGCAGCGGCCGCTCGCTGATGAACAGCTTGCAGATGGTCCTGAGGATGCGCCAGCCGTCGCGGTAGGTCGAGAGCTTGCTGTGCGACCCCTCGGGGCGCGTGCTGTAGGTGGTGTCGAGCTCGGCATAGGGCATGCGCAGTTCGAGCGCGTGCACCGTGAGCTCGGTCTCGATCTCGAAGCCGTGCGAGAGCGCCGGGAACGACTTGGCGTAGCGGCGCGAGAACACGCGGTAGCCCGAGAGCATGTCGGTGAGGCCGCCGCCGAACAGCTGCGCCACGGCGCCGGTGAGCATGCGGTTGCCCAGGCGGTGGCCGGCGCGGTAGGTGAGCGCGTTCTGCCCATCGTCGACGCGGCAGCCCACCACCATGTCGAGGTTGCGCTCCACCAGCAGCTCCACCAGCCGGGGCGCGCTGGCCACGTCGTAGGTGGCGTCGCCGTCGACCGTGACGTACACGTCGGCCTCCACGTCGGCGAACATGCGCCGCACCACGTTGCCCTTGCCCGGCGCCGCCACGTGCGTCACCAGGGCGCCGCTCGCGCGTGCGATGGCGGCGGTGTCGTCGCTCGAGTTGTTGTCGAAGACGTGGATCTCGGCCTCCGGCAGCGCGGCGCGGAACTGCGCGACCACCTGCGCGATGGAGAGCGCCTCGTTGTAGCAGGGGATCACCGCTGCGATGCGCAGCGGCGCGTGGGCTGCGGCGGTTGGGTTGTGGTCGGTCATGGTGCGGTCGAGAGAATGCGATAGGCCCGGCCGCCGTCTTGCTCGTAGAGCAAGGCGAAATGCTGGTCGAAGCCCGGCCGGGTGGCCAGCGTCGGCACCATCGACGTGGGCATGACGATGGCGGTGAAGCCCCGCTGCGCGAGCTTGACCGCCATGTCGCCCGGAGGCAGCAGCAGGAAATCGCGGTAGCGCCAGGGGCCGAGCGTATCGCCCCAGATGGGATTGGGGCCGTAGTAGATCGCCTCGTTCAGCGCAATCTGGTAGACGCGCCCGTCGGCATGCCGGCGCAGGTAGTCCATGGCGGCATAGCCCGGCACATGCTGGCGCAGGAAGGCTTCGCGCGTCTCGGGCGTGGGCGAGATCATCGCCACCTTGGCGGCGGTCTGCTTCAGCGACACCGCGGCCAGCGCGGCGACGAGCAGCACGACGATCCAGTCGCCGGCCAGGCCCAGGCGGCCGGCGGGTGCGGCAGGCGCATCGACGGCGGCTGCCGTTCCACCGCGCGGTCCGAACACCCGCCGCAGCCCGCCGCCGATCCGGCCGAACAGCACCTGCCAGCCGATGGCCGACATCAGCGCGAGCAGCGGGAACGAGGCCGTGAGATAGCGCGGGTAGCGCGAGGTCACGAGCCACACGGCCACCGAATAGAAGCAGAACCAGCCCGCCGCGCGCACGGCGGCCGAGCGCTTCCACCACACGCTGAGCGGTGCCAGGAACACGGCCCAGATCAGCGCGTTGGGCCGCGCCGCGTGGTCGCGCACGTCGGCCACCTGCTGCACGTAGTCGGCCGGGATCCAGTCGGTGAAGCCGAACACGCGCGCGCCGATGGGGTTGAACGGGTCGCCGGTCATGAGGGCGTTGCGGGCGTACCAGTACACGCACGGCACCATGAAGCACAGCAGCGCCAGCGCCCAGGCCTTGGGCCGGCGCTCGTGCCAGACGACGAACAGCGCCACCAGCGGCAGGAAGGTGAGCGCCTGGTACTTCGATCCCGCCGCCACGCCGAGGCAGAACGCCGCCAGGCCGAGCCACCGCGTGCCGCCCTGCACCGGCTGCGACTCGCGCCACCACCACAGCGCCACACAGGCGCCGAGCACGAAGAGCGCCACGCCCATGTCTATCAGCGCATTCGAATAGTCGCCGATGCCGATCCAGATGGCGGTGCCGACGATGGCCGTGACCCGGTTCGCGTGCTGGATGCCCAGGCGCAACACCATCACCGAAGAAAGGAGCCCGGCCAGCGCATTGAGAAAGTGCGGCAGCACGTCGTCGCCGACCTGCAGCGCGGCGGCGTACAGCAGGTTGTAGTTGTACGGAAACCAGGGGTAGCGCAGCCACTCGTGGATGCCCAGCGAACCCTGCTGCGCCACCTGCCGCGCATAGGGCAGGTGGTACATCAGCTCGTCGAAGGCGGCCGGCGGCGCCAGCGGCGCGACCAGCGCGGGCAGCGCCACCAGCGCCAGGGCGATGGCCGCGATCCTGTCGTCACGGGTCCATGGCGCGGCGGGCGTTGCCGAAGCGTGGACCGTGCGCCACCAGGGCCGCAGCTGCACCGCCGCGGCCACGACGCCGGCAGCGATCAGCGCCACGGTGGCGCCCACCTTGAACGCGCCGAAGATCGCGAGCAGCTGGAACGCGCAGATGAAAAGGCCGACCCCGAGGGTCGCGGCCATCGCCGCTTCGAGCCATGCGTCACGGCGCGGCGGCGGCAGAAGGCGCGCCAGCAGTGCGCGGCCGAAACCCCAGCAGGCAACGACGAAGACAGCCAGGGCCGCGTAGTGCGCGGCGGCAAACATCAACTTCTGAATAACAACTCCCGGCGCCGGTCGGCCATGCCGGCCGGCAGGTTCAAAGGTTCGGCGCCAGCAGGCGCTCGAGGTCGGATTCGCTCTCCTTGCGCCGCGCCGCCTGGTCCTGCAGCTGGTCGTGCCCGATCTTGCCGACGTTGAAGTACGTCGAATCGGGGTGGCTCAGGTAGAAACCACTGACGCTGGCGGCGGGCATCATAGCGAGGCTTTCCGTCAGGGTCATGCCAATGTCCGCGCAGTTCAGAAGGTCGAACATCGGGCGCTTCACGCTGTGGTCGGGGCAGGCGGGGTAGCCGGGCGCGGGGCGGATGCCGCGGTATTTCTCCGCGATCATGTCCTCGTTGCTCAGGCCCTCGTCGGGCGCATAGCCCCAGAGGTCGGTGCGCGCGCGGTGGTGCAGCGACTCGGCGAATGCCTCGGCCAGCCGGTCTGCCAGCGCCTTGAGCATGATGGCGGAGTAGTCGTCGAGGTCGTCGATGAAGTACTTCTCTTTTTTCTCGACGCCCAGGCCCGCAGTGACCGCGAACACGCCCACGTAGTCTTTCAGGCCGCTGTCCTTCGGCGCGACGAAATCCGCCAGGCAGCGGCTGGGCCGCATCACGCCGTCGATCACCTGCTTCTCCGTCTGCTGGCGCATGCCGTACCAGGTCATGGCGACCTCGCTGCGCGTTTCATCCGTGTAGAGCTCGATGTCGTCGTCGTTCACCGTGTTGGCCGGCCAGAAGCCCACGATGCCGCTGGCGCTGAGCCAGCGCCCTTCGATCAGGCGCTTGAGCATGCGCTGGCCGTCGGCATACACGCGCACGGCCTCGGTGCCGACGATCTCGTCCTTCAGGATGGCCGGGAACGGGCCCGCGAGATCCCAGGTCTGGAAGAACGGGCCCCAGTCGATGTACTTGGCGAGCTCGGTCAAATCGAAGTTCTTGAACACGCGGCGGCCGATGAACTTGGGCACCGGCGGCGTGTAGTGGGTCCAGTCGATCGGCGTCTTGTTGGCGCGCGCCTTGGCCAGCGGCCACATCGGCACCTGCTTCTTGTTGGCGTGCTGCGTGCGCACCTTCTCGTAGTCGGCATTGATCTCGTCGATGTAGGCGGTCGCCTGTTCGGACAGCAGCGACTGCGCCACGCTCACGCTGCGCGACGCATCGGGCACGTAGACCACCGGGCCCTCGTAGTGCGGCGCGATCTTGACGGCGGTGTGCACGCGGCTGGTGGTGGCGCCGCCGATGAGCAGCGGGATCTTCTTGATGCGGAAGTGGTCGTCCTTCTGCATCTCGCCGGCCACGTATTGCATTTCCTCGAGGCTCGGCGTGATGAGGCCGGAGAGGCCCACGATGTCCGCACCCTCGACCTTGGCCCGCGCCAGGATCTCGTGGCACGGGACCATCACGCCCATGTTCACCACCTCGAAGTTGTTGCACTGGAGCACGACGGTGACAATGTTCTTGCCGATGTCGTGCACGTCGCCCTTCACGGTGGCGATGATGATCTTGCCCTTGGTGCGCACGTCGCGGCCCGCGGCCTCGTCCTGGCGCTTTTCTTCCTCGATGTAGGGAATGAGGTGGGCCACGGCCGACTTCATCACGCGCGCCGACTTGACCACCTGCGGCAGGAACATCTTGCCCTGGCCGAACAGGTCGCCCACGATGTTCATGCCGTCCATCAGCGGCCCTTCGATCACATGCAGCGGACGGCCGCCCTTGGCGAGGATCTGCTGGTAGGCCTCCTCGGTGTCCTCGACGATGAAGTCGGTGATGCCGTGCACCATGGCATGAGAGAGGCGCTGGTTGACGTGCACCGGGTGCTCCGGCGTGCCGCGCCATTCGAGCTTCTTGCTGTCGTCCTTGGCGCCGCTCTTGGCGGTCTCGGCCACTTCCACCAGCCGTTCACCCGCGTCGGGCCGGCGGTTCAGCACCACGTCTTCGACGCGCTCGCGCAGGGTCGGCTCCAGGTCGTCGTACACGCCCACCATGCCGGCGTTGACGATGCCCATGTCCATGCCGGCCTGGATCGCGTGGTACAGGAACACGGTGTGGATGGCTTCGCGCACCGGGTCGTTGCCGCGAAAGCTGAAGCTCACGTTGCTCACGCCGCCCGACACCTTGGCGCCCGGCAGGTTCTTCTTGATCCAGCGCACCGCGTTGATGAAGTCGACCGCGTAGTTGTCGTGCTCCTCGATGCCGGTGGCAATCGCGAAGATGTTGGGGTCGAAGATGATGTCCTCGGGCGGAAAGCCCACCTCGTCGACCAGGATGCGGTAGGCCCGCTCGCAGATCTCGATCTTGCGCTCGTAGGTGTCGGCCTGGCCCTTCTCGTCGAAGGCCATGACCACCGCGGCGGCGCCGTAGCGCCTCACCAGCTTGGCCTCGTGCTTGAACTTGTCGACCCCCTCCTTCATGGAGATGGAGTTGACGATGCCCTTGCCTTGGATGCAGCGCAGGCCGGCCTCGATCACCTCCCACTTGGAGCTGTCGACCATCACCGGCACGCGCGCGATATCGGGCTCGCTGGCGATCAGGTTCAGGAAGCGCACCATCGCGGCCTTGCTGTCGAGCATGGCCTCGTCCATGTTGATGTCGATCACCTGCGCGCCGTTCTCGACCTGCTGGCGCGCCACGGCCAGGGCATCCTCGAACTGGCCGTTCAGGATCATCCGCGCGAAGGCCTTGGAGCCGGTGACGTTGGTGCGCTCGCCGATGTTGACGAACAGCGAACCGGCATCGATGGCCACCGGCTCGAGGCCGGAAAGCTTCATCGGGGGAACGGAGGGCGTGGAAACATCGCTCATGGGGGGCTCACCTGTGCAGGGAAAAACGTCAGGTGAGCGTCGTTTGCGGCTTGCGCCCCGGCCGCCGGGGCGCCTTCCAAGCCTGACGGCGGACCCTGTCGATGATGTCCGCCGCTGCAACGCTCCTTGGAAGGGAGCGCAATTTTACCGGCTGCGGCAAGGGCCGCGGCCGCGTGGGGCGTTCAGGCCCCCTGCCCGGCCACGGATGCGGGCGCCCGCGGCGCGGCCGAAGCCGGCAGCCCGAACACCCGGTCGAAGGCCCAGTTGAAGACGAAGGTGTAGACCAGGAAGAACACCACCAAGCCCAGGTCCATCACCAGCGCCTGCCAGAGCGTCACCCCGAGGCCCCAGGCGAACATCGGCACCAGGAAGGCGACCAGCCCGCCCTCGAAGCCGATGGCGTGCGCCACGCGCCGGCGCACGCTGCGCCCGCGCACGGCCTGGCGCGACTCCCAGCGTTCGAACAGGGCGTTGAACACCAGGTTCCAGATCACCGCGATGACCGAAGCGGCCACCGCCAGCAGGCCGGAATGGCCGAGCCCGGCATCGGTCAGCAGCGCCAGGCCCGCACTGGCAGCCACGATGGCGATCCCCTCGTAGAGGGTGATGTAGATGACGCGGCGCTGGAACCCCTGCATGGCTGTTTTCCTGGAACGGATGAAGGCAATGGCTGGACTTTATTTGCGTGTTGCTGATATAAAAAGTTAACTTCTTTCAGTTTCATTGATAGACCGGTTTGCAGATGGCTTTTTCCAGCGACACCGTCGAAGTCTTCCTTGCCGTGATCGACCACGGCTCGTTTTCGGCCGCGGCCCGCGCGCTGCACAAGGTGCCCTCGGCCGTGAGCATGGCCATAGCCAGCCTCGAGGCCGAACTCGCCCTTCCCCTGTTCGACCGCAGTGGCCGCGAGCCGCAGCCGACCGCCGCCGCCCGTTCGCTGGAGCCGCAGGCGCGCCTTTTGGCAGCCCAGCTCAAGCAGCTGCAGGTGCAGGCACTGGCCCTCACGCAGGGACTGGAGAACCGCCTCACGCTCGCGATTGCGCCCGAGTTGCTGGCGGCACCCTGGAGCGGACCGCTGGCCGCGCTGGCCGAGGAATATCCGCTGCTGCAGGTCGAGGTGCTGGCGGCTCCGCAGGCCGATGCGCTGGCGCTGCTGCACAGCGGCCGCGCGCAGCTGGCGCTGGTGTTCGAGCGCCCGAGCCTCGACGGCCGCGAAGGATTCCAGGAAGTGGGCAGCGACACCATGGTGGCCGTGATGGCGCCCGACCACCCGGTGCTGGTGGCGGCCGCCGGCGAGCGCCTGCGGGAGGAACACCTCACGAACACGCGGCAGATCGTCGTGGCCGGGCGCGACCTGGCGACCAGCGACCCGCGCTTCGTGTTCGCGCGCCATGTCTGGCGCACCGACAACGCGCTGGCCGCGCTGGGCCTGATCACCGCCGGGCTCGGCTGGGGCTGGCTGCCGCGCAACTTTGCCAAGCCGCACGTGGCTGCCGGCGCGCTGGTCGAGATCCCGTTCGAGAACCTCAGCAACGGGCTGGACCTGTGGGTCGACGTGGTGTGGTCGCGCGAACGGCCGCTGGGCCTCGGGGCGCAGCGCTTCGTGGCGCTCATTGCGCGCGACCGCCAGGCCGCGGCAGGGATTGCGCCCGCGGGCTAGCTAGTCGCGGTGGCCGTGGCCGCCGCCCTTTCCGCCGCCTCCGCCTCCGCCACCGTGGCCCCCGCCGTGTCCTCCGCCATGGCCGCCACCCTTGCCGCCGCCTTCACCGCCATGCGCACGTCCACCGCCTCCTCCCCCGCCACCACCGGGGCGGCCGCCGCCCTGGTGCATCTGCGGCGGGCCCGGCGGCGGGCCGGGCCGGAAAGCGGGCTGGGGACGCGGCGGCCTGAAACCCGGGTCCGCGGGCTGCCGGTAGCCGGGACCGGGATGCGGCGCGCGGTAGCCCGGGCCGGGTTGCGGGCGGACGCCGGGCCCGGGCGCGGGCTTGAACCCGGGCCCCGGCCATGGCCTGGGCTGCCAGGCCGGACGAATGGGCGGCGGCGGGCGCCAGCCTGGCATCGGCGGCGGCGGCGGCCGGCCACCCCACCAGCGCCGCTCCCCATACCAGGGGCGGTCGCGGTAGTAGTCGGCCCAGTAGCTGCCGATCACGAAAGTCACGATGGGCACGCCGATCGCCGCGCCGTAGGTCGCCAGCGGCACGCGCCGCTCCTGGTAGGCGTAGTCCAGGCTCCGGGCCCAGACCCAGCCGCGTCCGCCGTCGGGCAGCACCACGTCGCACCAGCTGTAGCCGCCCGTGCAGCCCATCACGTCCAGCGGCTGGCCCGGTCCGAGGCGCGCCACCAGCGGATAGTCGCCCGAGGGGCCCGCGCGCATGTTGACGGTGCCGCGCGTGAAGGCCTGCTGCGCCACCGCTGCGAGCGGCAGGGCCATGGCGAGCGCGCCGACGCCGACCCAGCGCATGGGAAATGTGTAGTTCATGAATGGCTTCCTTTGCGCCGCCAGCCTAGGCGGCGGCCCGGATGCCGTCAATCAGCCGAGGGCGCGAACCCGGGGGGCCCGGTCAGGCGGCTTCGCGGTAGAAGCCGTTGCTGTTCAGCATGCGGCCCGCGAGCGGCGCCACGGCCTGGCCGATGGCCGCGATGTGGTCCGGCGTGGTGCCGCAGCAGCCGCCGACGATGTTGACCAGCCCTTCGGCCGCGAACTCGTGCAGCAGCCGCGAGGTGACGTCCGGCGTTTCGTCGAAGCCGGTTTCGCTCATCGGGTTGGGCAGGCCCGCGTTCGGGTAGCAGCTGATGAAGGTGTCGCCCGCGACCTTCGCCAGTTCCTGGATGTAGGGACGCATCAGCGCCGCGCCCAGCGCGCAGTTCAGGCCGATGGCCAGCGGCTGCGCATGGCGCACGCTGTGCCAGAACGCGGTCACGGTCTGGCCGCTCAGGATGCGGCCCGAGGCATCGGTCACGGTGCCGCTGATGATCAGCGGCAGCCGCTGGCCGCTGTTGTCGAAATACTCGTCCACCGCGAACAGCGCGGCCTTGGCGTTGAGCGTGTCGAAGATGGTCTCGACCAGGATCACGTCGGCGCCGCCTTCGACCAGCGCCTCGGTCTGCTCGTAGTAGGCCGCGCGCAGCTGCTCGAAGTCCACGTTGCGCGCGCCGGGGTCGTTCACGTCGGGGCTGATGCTCGCGGTCTTGGGCGTCGGGCCCAGGGCGCCGGCCACGAAGCGCGGCTTGTCCGGCGTGCTGAACTTGTCGCAGGCTGCGCGCGCAAGCTTGGCCGATTCGAGGTTCATCTCGCGCGCCAGGTGCGCCATCTTGTAGTCCTCCTGCGCGATGGTGGTCGCGCCGAAGGTGTTGGTCTCGATCAGGTCGGCGCCGGCCCCGAGGTAGCCCTCGTGGATGTCGCGGATCACGTCGGGCCGGGTCAGCGAGAGCAGCTCGTTGTTGCCCTTCACGTCGCGCTCGAAATCCTTGAAGCGCTCGCCGCGGTACTGCTCCTCGGTGAGCTTGAAGCGCTGGATCATCGTGCCCATGGCGCCATCGAGGATGGCGATGCGCTTTTCGAGGATGCCGGCGAGTGCCTGGCCGCGGGTGTAGATGACGGGCTTCATAGCCCCCGATTGTAGGAAGCGGGGCTGCCCTTGGCGGCCGTCGGTGCTTTAGCGGCCTTCAACGAAGGCCAGCACCGCCTCGATCATCCGCTGCACATGCGGCTGCACGCCGGCCGCCACGTCGGGCAGGTAGTCGAATGGCAGCTGCTCCTGCATGTAGCTCGACTGCGTCATCTCCAGCTGCACCGCATGCACGCCGGCCGCGGGGTTGCCGTACTGGCGCGTGATGTGGCCGCCCTTGAAGCGGCCGTTGAGCACGCCGGTGTAGCCCGGGGCCGACTCGGCGATGCCGAGCAGCGTCGCCGCCAGCCCCGCATCGCAGCTGGCGCCGTTGGCGGTCCCCAGGTTCAGGTCGGGCAGCTTGCCCTCGAAGAAGCGCGGCAGCACGGAGCGGATCGAGTGCGCGTCCCACAGCGCGACGGTGCCGTGCGCGGCCTTCAGGCGCCCGAGCTCGGCCTCAAGCTGCTGGTGGTACGGGCGCCAGATCGCATCGCGCCGCGCGGCGATTTCTTCGTCGCCGGGCAGGTCGTCGGCGGACGCGTAGACGGGTGTGTCGTCGAAGGTATCGACCGGGCACAGGCCGGTGACGCTCTGGCCCGGGTACAGGCTCGCGCCGTCCGGCGGACGGTTCAGGTCGATCACGTAGCGCGAATGCGTGGCGACGAGCACCGAGGCGCCGAGCGCGTCGGCAAAGCCGTAGAGCCGTTCGAGGTGCCAGTCGGTATCGGGCACCTGGCGCGCCTCTTCGGTGAAGCGGGCCGCGAGCGCGGGCGGCACATGGGTGCCGACATGCGGCATCGAGATCAGCAAGGGACGCGTGCCCCGGCGAAAGCGGAACGGAGGTTCGGTGGTGATGAAACGCATGGGCTCAATTTTCCAGAAGAAGCTGGCTGCGCGCCGCGACGAATGCTGCGGCAGCCTCGCCGTGCAGGGCATGGCGGCCTGCCAATACGCGCGGCTGGCCAGACACCCAGACGGCATCGATGGCCGAGGTGCGGTGGCTCGCGAAGACGTGGGACGACAGCATGTCGGGCGCGCCGAGGCCCTGCAGCGCCAGATGCGCGGCATCGAGCACGACGAAGTCGGCCTGCTGCCCTGCCGCCAGGCCGCCGATGGGCCGGCCCGACGCCTGCGCGCCGCCGCGCACCGCTTCAAGCGTGAGCGCGGTGGCCACGTGCGGCTGCGCCGCGCTGGCGCCGACGTTGCGCTGCCGCTTGCCCAGGCGCTGGCTGTACTCGAGCATCAGCAGTTCTTCCGCCGCGTTCACGGTGGCATGGCTGTCGGAGCCCACGCCCCAGGCGCCGCCATGGTGGCGCCAGGCGCCGAAGTCGAAGATGCCGTCGCCCAGGTTCGCCTCGGTGGTCGGGCACAGGCCGGCCACGGCGCCGCTCCGGGCGCCGCGCGCGTATTCGGCGCTGTCCATGTGCGTCGCATGCACCAGGCACCAGCGCGCATCGACGGGTGCATGGTCGAGCAGCCAGGCCACGGGGCGCTGCCCGCTCCAGGCGATGCAGTCGTCGACCTCCTTGGTCTGCTCGGCAATGTGGATGTGAATGGGCGCGCGCGGGTCGATGGCTTCGAGGCCCGCAACGGCTTCGCGCAAGGCATCGGGCGGCACGGCGCGCAGCGAATGCGGCGCGAGGCCCAGGCGGGCCGAAGGACCGCCTTGCGGTCCGGGCGCGCCTTGTGCGTCGCACGCGGGCTTGAGCTTGTCGAGCAGGCGCAGCATCGATTCGGTCGAGCGGATGAAGCGGCGCTGCCCTTCGTTGGGCGGCAGTCCGCCGAAGCCGCTGGTTTGATACAGCACGGGCAGCAGCGTAAAGCCGATACCCACCTTCTGCGCGGCGCGCAGCAAGGCCAGGCTCAGCGTCGCATCGTCGGCATAGGGACGGCCGTCGGCGTCGTGGTGCACGTACTGGAACTCGCACACGCTGGTGTAGCCGGCTTCCAGCATCTCGGCATAGAGCCAGGTGGCAATGGCCTCCATGTGCTGCGGGCCGAGGCGCGCGGCAAAGCGGTACATCAGCGTGCGCCAGCTCCAGAAACTGTCGTGCTGCTCGGCGCGGTGCTCGGTGAGGCCCGCGAAGGCGCGCTGGAAGGCGTGCGAATGCAGGTTGGGCAGGCCGGGGATCACGGGGCCGCTTGCGACCCGTGCGCCGGCGGCAGGCTGAACGGCCGACTGCACCTGGGTGAGCTGGCCGGCATCGTTCCATTGGAGCAAGACATTCTTCGCCCACCCGTCGGGCAGCAGTGCGTCGGCAGCGAAAAGCGATGGCGTCATGCGGCGGCTCCCACGGCGATGCGGCCCTGGCGCACCACGCTGCGCACCGGCCGCTGGCCGAACCAATAGGCGAGCTCGGCCGCATCGCGCACGTTCCACAGCACGAAGTTGGCCGGCATGCCTTCGGCGATGGCGCCGTGCGTTTCCTGCAGGCCCAGTGCGCGCGCCGCATGCACCGTGACGCCGGCCAGCGCCTCGGGCACGGTCAGGCGGAACAGCGTGCAAGCCATGTTCATCATCAACAGCAGGCTCAGCGCCGGCGAGGTGCCGGGGTTGTGGTCGGTCGACACGGCCATCGGCACGCCCGCGGTGCGCAGCGCCTGGATGGGCGGCAGATGCGTGTCGCGCAGCGTGTAGTAGGCGCCTGGCAGCAGCACGGCCACGGTGCCCGCCTCACGCATGGCCTCGATGCCTTCAGCCGAAAGATGCTCGATGTGGTCGCACGAGAGCGCGCCGTAGCGCGCGGCCAGCGCCGCGCCGCCCATGTCGGAGAGTTGCTCGGCGTGCAGCTTGACCGGGAGGCCCAGCGCCTTCGCGGCCTTGAAGACCTGCTCGGTTTCCACGAGCGAAAAAGCGATGCGTTCGCAGAACACGTCCACCGCATCGACCAGTCCTTCGGCCGCGAGCGCGGGCAGCATCTGGTTGCAGACGAGCGCGATGTAGTCGCCGCTGCGGCCCGCGTATTCGGGTGGCAGCGCATGCGCACCGAGAAAGGTGGTGCGCACCGTGACGCCGTACGCCTCGCCGAGCCGGCGCGCCACGCGCAGCTGCTTGCGTTCGTGTTCGAGCGACAGGCCGTAGCCCGACTTGATCTCGATCGCGCACACGCCATCGGCCAGCAGCTGCTCCAGGCGCGGTGCCGCCTGCGCAAAGAGCGTGTCTTCGTCGGCTTCGCGCGTGGCGCGCACCGACGAGACGATGCCGCCGCCAGCCTTGGCCACTTCTTCATAGGTGGCGCCCGCGAGCCGCATCGCGAACTCATTCGCGCGCTGGCCGCCGTAGACCAGGTGCGTGTGGCAATCGACGAGGCCCGGCGTGACGAGTGCGCCGCCGCCGTCGTGCGGCGGGAAGCCGGCGAATCCGGAGGGCAGCGCATCGCGGGCGCCGACCCATCGGACCGTGCCTTCCGAGACCACGATGGCCGCTTCGGTGCCCGGGTCGGTTGCAAGACGCAGGCCGGTCCAGAGGCCGTCTGCCGATGGATGTTCGTGGGTGGGGTTCATCGAGTTTCTCCCGCTCCGCAGCTTACGCCGGCAGGATGCGAACCGCAGCGAGCCGCGCGCCTTCGCTCTGCGGCTCGGCCTGCCATGCCTTTGCGGTGTCGGTCCAGTACAGGCCATCGCCCTCGGCACAGGGCTCGCCGTTCAATCGCCATGCGCCGCGCAGGGCCAGCAGCACGCCGTGCGCTGCGGTCTCCACCGCCGAGGCGTGGTCCAGCACCCGCACGTCGGCGCGCCACTGGCCGTGCCGCGTCATCACGTTGAAATCGGTCGAGGCGCCGCCCAGCAGCGTGCAGTCGATTGCATCGTCCCCGCTGAACGCGAACGGACGATGCGCCACATCGAGCCGGTGCTCTACGCGCCCGTCGTGCGTGAACAGCCGCACGCCGTCGCCTTCGAGCAGCATGATGCTGCGGTCGACGCCCGCGAAGATCGAGAACGGCCCCGCCGCCGCGATGGCCGCGATGCTCGCGCGCCAGCCGAAACCATCGAGCCCCGCGCCCGGCGGCCAGCTCACGATCTCCTGCGTGGAGCCGCCGCCGTTCTTCCAGGGCGCGGCCGGAAGCGCAGCGCACGAGAAACGCCGCACGCTATTCATGACGAGGTCTCTCGCGCCTTCCCCGCGCGTCATCGCACCATCGGCAGGTTGAGTCCCTGCTTCTTCGCGGTCGCCACCGCGATGTCGTAGCCCGCGTCGGCGTGGCGCATGACGCCCGTGGCCGGGTCGTTCCACAGCACGCGCTCGATGCGCTTCGCGGCGGCATCGGTGCCGTCGCACACGATGACCACGCCCGAGTGCTGCGAGTAGCCCATGCCGACGCCGCCGCCGTGGTGCAGGCTGACCCAGGTGGCGCCGCCCGCGGTGTTGAGCAGCGCGTTGAGCAGCGGCCAGTCGGAGACGGCATCGGTGCCGTCCTTCATGGCTTCGGTCTCGCGGTTGGGGCTCGCGACCGACCCGGTGTCCAGGTGGTCGCGGCCGATGACGATGGGTGCCTTGAGTTCGCCGTTCTTCACCATCTCGTTGAAGGCCAGGCCCGCGATGTGGCGCTCTCCCAACCCCAGCCAGCAGATGCGCGCGGGCAGGCCCTGGAACGCGATGCGCTCGCGCGCCATGTCGAGCCAGCGGTGCGTGTGGGTGTTCTCGGGGAACAGCTCCTTGATCTTGGCATCGGTCTTGTAGATGTCTTCGGGGTCGCCCGACAGCGCCACCCAGCGGAACGGGCCCTTGCCTTCGCAGAACAGCGGCCGGATGTACGCCGGCACGAAGCCCGGAAAGTCGAACGCGTTCTTCACGCCTTCGTCGAACGCGACCTGGCGGATGTTGTTGCCGTAGTCGACCGTGGGAATGCCCATGGCCTGGAAGTCGAGCATGGCCTGCACGTGCACGGCGCACGACCTGGCGGCTGCGGCCGTGAGCGCGGCATGCTGCGAGGCGTCCTTCATCGCGGCCTGCCATTGCGGCACCGTCCAGCCCGAGGGCAGGTAGCCGTTGATCAGGTCGTGCGCGGAGGTCTGGTCGGTCACGAGGTCCGGCCTGATGCCGCCGGCCTTCGCACGCTTCACCAGCTCGGGCAGGATGTCGGCCGCATTGCCGAGCAGCGCGATCGACACGGCTTCCTTCGCGTCGCAGTGCTGCTTGATGAGTTCGAGCGCATGGTCGATGTCGCGCGCCTGCTTGTCGACATAGCGCGTGCGCAGGCGAAAGTCGATGCTCGCCTGCTGGCACTCGATGTTGAGCGACACCGCGCCCGCGAGCGTGGCCGCGAGCGGCTGCGCCCCGCCCATGCCGCCGAGGCCGGCCGTGAGGATCCACTTGCCCGCGAGGCTGTTGTTGTAGTGCTGGCGCCCGGCTTCGACAAAAGTCTCGAAGGTGCCCTGCACGATGCCCTGGCTGCCGATGTAGATCCAGCTGCCCGCAGTCATCTGGCCGTACATGAAGAGGCCCAGGCGGTCGAGCTCGTTGAAGTGCTCCCAGTTGGCCCACTTGGGCACGAGGTTCGAATTGGCGAGCAGCACGCGCGGCGCGTTCTCGTGCGTCTTGAACACACCCACGGGCTTGCCCGATTGAATGAGCAAGGTCTCATCGTCGTTGAGTTCTTTCAGCGACGCGAGGATCTGGTCGTAGCAGGCCCAGTTGCGCGCGGCGCGGCCGATGCCGCCATACACCACGAGGTCCTGCGGGCGCTCGGCCACCTCGGCGTCGAGGTTGTTCTGCAGCATGCGGAACGGTGCCTCGGTGAGCCAGCTCTTGCAGCTGAGCGTGCTGCCGCGCGGGGCACGGATCACGCGTGTGGGATCGTGGCGCGGGTCGGTGTCTTGCAGCGGGAGCTTTTCGGGTGCGTTCATGGCGAGGTTCTCCTTGATCTGTGTTCAGGCGTGGCTGGGGAGGATGTTCAAGAGCGCGGCGGGCAGCTCGGCCTTCAGCGCCCACTGGCGCATGGCCTCGATGTCCGGCGCGAGATAGCGATCGCGTTCGAGGAAAGCGACCTTCCGGCGGATGTTGGCGAACTCGGCTTCGACCAGCGGCGAGCTCTTGAGCCCGCGTTTGAGTTCGATGCCTTGCGCGGCGGCCATCGCTTCGATGCCGACGACGACCGCCGTGTTGTTGACCATGTCGCCGAGCCGGCGCGCCGCAAAGGTGGCCATCGACACATGGTCCTCCTGGTTGGCCGAGGTCGGCAGGCTGTCGACGCTCGCGGGATGCGCGAGCGACTTGTTCTCCGAAGCCAGCGCCGCCGCCGTCACCTGCGCGATCATGAAGCCGGAGTTCAGGCCGCCGTCGTGCACCAGGAAAGGCGGCAGGCCCGAGAGGCCCGTGTCGAGCAGGAGCGCAATGCGGCGCTCGGCAATGGCGCCGACTTCGCTCACGGCCAGCGCGATGATGTCGGCCGCGAAGGCGACCGGCTCGGCGTGGAAGTTGCCGCCCGAGATCACTTCGCCGGTGTCGCAGAACACCAGCGGGTTGTCCGATGCGGCATTGGCCTCGATCACCAGCACGCGCGCGGCATGCGCGAGGTTGTCGAGGCAGGCGCCCATCACCTGCGGGATGCAGCGCACGGAGTACGGGTCTTGCACGCGGCCGCAGTCGGCGTGCGAGGGCACGATCTCGCTGCCTTCGAGCAGCGTGCGCACGGCACCGGCCACGGCGATCTGTCCCGGCTGCCCGCGCGCGGCATGGATGCGCGCATCGAAGGGCTTGATCGAACCCTGGATGGCTTCGAGCGAGAGCGCACCCGACATCAGGGCCGAGGCGAATACGTCCTCGGCGCCGAACAGGCCGGCGAGCGCGAGCGCGGTCGACACCTGCGTGCCGTTGAGCAGCGCCAGGCCTTCCTTCGGGCCGAGCACGAAGGGCTCCAGGCCGACGAGGCGCATGGCCTCCGCACCATTGACAACCGTACCGTCGGCCGTGGTCGCTTCGCCCTCGCCGATCAGCACGCAGGCCATGTGCGCAAGCGGCGCGAGGTCGCCCGAGGCGCCGACCGAGCCCTTGCATGGAATGCGCGGCATCACGCCCGCATTGAACAGCGCCAGCAGCGCGTCGACCAGCGCGGGCCGCACGCCCGAGTGGCCGCGCGCCAGGCTCACGGCCTTGGTCGCGAGCACCATCCGAACGACGGGCGCGGGCAGCGGCTCGCCGGTGCCCACGCTGTGCGAGAGCACGAGGTTGCGCTGCAGGTCGGCCAGGTGGTCGTTGCCGATGCGCGTGCTCGCGAGCTTGCCGAAGCCGGTGTTGATGCCGTAGACCACCTGGTCGTTGTCGACGATGTGGCGCACCGCCGCTTCGGCGCGCTTCATGCCGTCCTGCACCGAAGGGTCGAGCGCGAGCTGCATGCCGCCGGCCTGAATGCGGCGCAGCATCGCGAGGTCCACCTTGCCGGGTGTGAGCGTCAGGGTGGCGGTTGTGTGATTGCTTGGCATGTGAACCTGTCTATACAAGTGGTTGCGAGAGAAAACCTTCGGTTTCCTTGACGAAAGAAATCAGCCGAACGAGGGGTTGCCGTCGGCCTTGAAGCGGCTGCCCAGGCTATAGCGCGAGGCCGGGTGCAGGCAGCGCACCCAGGTGACCGGCGTGTTGCGCGTCCAGGTGCGGCGCGTGAGCAGCAGGCAGGGGTCGGTGGGCTCCATCGCGAGCCGGCTCGCCTGCTCCGCGGTGGGCAGCACGGCATCGACGACGTGTTCGATCTGGTCGAAGGGCACGTTGCGCACCAGGTACTCACTTGGCGGCACGGCGGCAAAGTCCTGCTCGAGGAAATCGGGCACGACCTGCGGATTGACGTAGCGTTCTTCGAGTTGCACCGGCGTGTCGTTCTCCAGGTGCAGGCAGACGCTGTGGAACACCGAGGTGCCCGCGCGCATGTCGAGCCAGGCCGCCACGTCGGGCGACGCGGCCACGCGCTCCACGGCCAGCATCTCGCAGCGGTAGTCATGGCCGCGCTGGCGGATTTCGCTCGCGATGTTGGCGATCTGCAGCAGCGTGGACTGCGGCTTGTTCTCGGCCACGAAGCTGCCGACCCCGGCCACGCGCACGATACGGCCCTGCTCCATCAGCTCGCGCAGCGCACGGTTCACGGTCATGCGCGAGATGCCGAACTGCGCGACCAGTTCGCTCTCGGACGGCAGGCGATGGCCGGCCGGCCAGGTGCCGTCCTGGATCTTGCGGGAGATGTGATCCTTGACTTGCGCATAGAGCGCGAGGGAGGGGAGGTCGCGCTTCATGTCGGCTTTGGGCTTTGCTCTTGGCTCAGTTGTTCAGGGCGCGTGCACAGGCCACCGGGTACTCCCCTCCGCGAATGTCCCCCGCCTTCGGCTCCTCCTTTATTTCGCTGCGGGGAGCACCCGGCGCCCTGTGCACACCAAGCGCTGTCGTGGTGCCGGCTGATCAACGACTGCTCTGCCCAACGCTCGCGCTGGCGGGATGCCTTGCGCAGCGAAATAAAGGAGGAGGCCGCAGGCCGGGGGACATTCGCGGAGAAAGGTACCCCGTCGGCGCGAGCGCGCCCTGAACAGCGCACCAAACCCGCACCACGAAGAACAAAAGCGCAGCGCTTCATCCTAGTGCTCCACAGCCGCCATCGACTCCGCGCGAATCTCTTCCGTCAGCCGCGCCTTGATGTCCATGAACTCGGGCGAGGTCTTGATGGTGTAGCTGCGCGGATGCGGAAAGTCGACCGCGATCTCGGTCTTGATGCGGCCGGGCCGCGCGCTGAACACCGCCACGCGGTTGGCCATGAAGATCGCCTCGTCGATGTCGTGCGTGACGAACAGCACCGTCTTGCGCGCAGACTCCCAGATGCCGAGCAACAGCTCCTGCATCAGCACGCGCGTCTGGTTGTCCAGCGCGCCGAAGGGCTCGTCCAGCAGCAGCATCTTGGGGTCGTTGGCCAGCGCGCGCGCAATCGCGGTGCGCTGCTGCATGCCGCCCGAGAGCTGCTTGGGAAAATGGTTCTCGAAGCCGCGCAGGCCCACCTTGGCGATGAAGAACTCGCTGCGCTCCTTCTGGTCGGCCTCGCTCATGCCGCGCTCGCGCAGGCCGAAACGGATGTTCTGCGCCACCGTGAGCCACGGAAAGAGCGTGTAGCTCTGGAACACCACGCCGCGGTCAGCGCCCGGGCCTTCGATGCGCTCGCCGTCGAGCAGCACCTGGCCGGTGGTCGGAAAGTCGAGCCCCGCCACGATGCGCAGCAGCGTTGATTTGCCGCAGCCCGAGGGGCCGAGGATGGTGACGAAGTCGTTCTCCTTCACCTCGAAGTCGATCGGCAGCAGCGCCTGCGTGCTCTGCCCCTTGGTGCCGGTGAAGACGCGCGAGACGCCTTGAATGGAGAGTTGGTTGTTCGTCATCACAAGGCCGCCCACGCGAAGAGGCGGCGGTTGAGCGCCTTGAAAGCAAAGTCGGACACGAGGCCGATGACGCCGATCACGATGATCCCGAAGATGATCTGACCGGTGTTAAGCAAGGCCTGGCTGTCGGTGATCATGTGGCCGATGCCCGACGACGAGCCGATGAGCTCGGCCACGATCACGTAGGTCCAGGCCCAGCCGAGCACGAGGCGCAGCGTCTCGGCAATGCCGGGCGCGGCACCCGGAATGAGCACGCGCGCCACGATGCCGCGGCTCTTGGCACCCAGCGTGTAGGCCGCCTCGACGAGGTCGCGCCGCGCGCCGCCCACGGTGACGGCCACCATCAGCACGATCTGGAAGAACGAGCCGATGAAGATCACCAGCAGCTTCTGCATTTCGCCCAGGCCCGCCCACAGGATGAGCAGCGGAATGAAGGCCGACGCCGGCAGGTAGCGGCAGAACGAGACGAAGGGCTCGAAGAAGGCTTCCACGGTTTTCCAGGTGCCCATGGCAATGCCGAGCGGCACTGCCAGCACGGCCGCCAGCAGGAAGCCGCCGAACACGCGCCACACGGTCATGCCCACGTCGCCGATGAAGCCGAACTCGGCGAACAGCATCCAGCCTTCCTTGAGCATCGTCACCGGGCTGGCGAGGAAGGTGGGCGGCACGAATCCGCCGATGGTGGCAATGGACCACACGAGCACGAACACCACGAAGAACGCCAATCCGAGCAGCACGCGGGCGCGCGCGCCGATGGGTTCGAGCGGCGCGAACGAACGGCGCCGCACGGGCGCCGCGGCGTGGGCGGAGATGGCCGGTGCGGGCGCCGCCGCACGCGGCGGCACCTGCGGCAGGGCCTTACTTGACGAAGCTTGCATCGAACATCGCCGCGTAGTCTTCGGGCGCCTTGCGGATCACGCCGGCTTCCAGAAGGATGGACGTGGCTTCCTTCATGAAGCTCGTGAGTTCGCCCGCAAAGAACTTCTGGTTGGCCGCCTTGTCCTGCCAGCGCAGGAAGGCGGACGACTTGGCGAACTGCTCGCCGGTCTGCTTCACGGCCGAACCCATGAGCTCGTTGGCCTTGGCCGGGTCGGCCTTGATCATGTCCAGCGCCTCGAAGTACGACTGCGTGAGCGCCTGCGCGGCCTTGGCATTGGCCTTGAGCCAGGTCGGCGCGCAGCCCACGGTGTCCATGACCATCGGGTAGTCGAGCGTGGTGGCCAGGATCTTGCCGGCGGTCGGATTGGCGCGCACGGTCGAAAGATAGGGCTCGTAGGTCATGGCGGCGTCGTTCTGGCCCGCGACGAAGGCCTGGGCAGCGGGCTGCGGCTCGAGCGAGACCAGCTTCACGTCCTTCAGCGTCATGCCGTTCTTGTTGAGCATCCACGCCAGGCCGAAGTAGGGGGCGGTGCCCGGCGCGCTCACGCCGATGGTCTTGCCCTTGAGGTCGGCAAAGCCCTTCACGTCGTTGCGCACCGCAATGCCGTCGGCGCCATAGGACTTGTCCATCTGGAAGATCTGCACGATGGGCACGCCGTTGGCGTTCCAGGCCACGTGCGTTTCCACTGTGGTGGCCGCGCACTGGATGGCACCGGAAGCCAGCGCCAGGTGGCGGTCCTTCTGCGGGATCATCTTGAGTTCGACGTCCAGGCCGTTCTTCTTGAAGATGCCGGCCTTGTCGGCCAGCGAGAGCGGCGCGAAGCCGGTCCAGCCGGACATGCCGAGCGCGATTTTTGTTTCCTGCGCGGCGGCAGTGCCAGCCATGCCCGCTGCACAAGCGCCTGCTGCCAGCAGCGACGCGACTTTCACGATTACCGGTTTGACCATGGGTACTCCTGGTTCTGTTCTCTGGGAAAAAAGCTCGGCGATGCGCTCCGGAGGCCGGGGTGCACGAACCTCGCATTGTTGCCAAGCGCCCCAACTTGTATATACAGGATAACCCGGGAGTGCCGTTTTCGGTGCATCCCTCGGGAAAATGCACCAGATTGCTGTCTATACAGGAAGGGTGGCGGGACGGGGTTCATCATTGCAAAGCTCATGCCACAGTCATGCCGCTGCGGCTGGGGGACAATCCGGCCTCGTTCTGTTTTTCTCCATTTCCGCCCCTTCGCACCGCTGCCTGTGTCCTCGCTCGCCCCCCTCCCCCTCGACGCCCCCGGCAGCAGCAGCGCACCCGCCGACATCCTTCATGAAGTGTTCGGCTACTCGCAGTTCCGCGGGCCGCAGCAGGAGATCGTCGACCATGTGGTGGGCGGCGGCGATGCGCTGGTGCTGATGCCCACGGGCGGCGGCAAGTCGCTGTGCTACCAGATCCCGGCCATTGCACGCCAGCGCGCGGGGCGCGGCGTCTCGGTGGTGGTGTCGCCGCTGATCGCGCTGATGCACGACCAGGTCGGCGCGCTGCACGAGGCCGGCGTGAACGCGGCCTTCCTGAATTCGACGCTCGACTGGGAACAGACGCAGGACGTGGAGCGGCGCATGCTGCGCGGCGAAATCACGCTGCTGTATGCGGCGCCCGAGCGCGTGAACACGCCGCGCTTCCTGTCGCAGCTCGATTCGCTGAAGGAGCGCGGCAAGCTCTCGCTGTTCGCGATCGACGAGGCGCATTGCGTGAGCCAGTGGGGCCACGACTTCCGCCCCGAATACCGCGCGCTCACGGTGCTGCACGAGCGCTACCCCGGCGTGCCGCGCATTGCGCTCACGGCCACCGCCGATGCGCTCACGCGCGCCGACATCGTCGAGCGGCTGCAGCTGGAGGAGGCGCGCCAATTCGTCTCCAGCTTCGACCGGCCGAACATCCGCTACACCATCGTCGAGAAGAAGGACGCCACCACGCAGCTGCTGCGCTTCATCGAGCGCGAGCACGAGGGCGATGCGGGCGTGGTCTATTGCCAGTCGCGCAAGCGGGTGGAAGACGTGGCCGTGATGCTGAAGGGCGCAGGCATCAACGCGCTGCCCTATCACGCCGGCCTGGACGCCGCGGTGCGCCAGAAGCACCAGGACCGGTTCCTGCGCGAGGAAGGCATCGTGATGGTCGCGACCATCGCGTTCGGCATGGGCATCGACAAGCCCGACGTGCGCTTTGTCGGCCACCTGGACATGCCCAAGAACATCGAGGGCTACTACCAGGAAACCGGCCGTGCGGGGCGCGACGGCGCGCCGGCCGATGCCTGGATGACCTACGGCCTGCAGGACGTGGTGAACCAGCGCCGCATGATCGACGAAAGCCCGGCCGGCGAAGAGTTCAAGCAGGTGATGCGCGGCAAGCTCGATGCGCTGCTGTCGCTGGCCGAGGCGAGCGACTGCCGGCGCGTGCGCCTCCTGGGCTATTTCGGCGAGCAGAGCACCCCTTGCGGCAACTGCGACAACTGCCTGAACCCACCGCAGGTATGGGACGGCACCGATGCCGCGCGCAAGCTGCTTTCCACCATCTACCGCGTGCAGCAACTGAGCGGCATCAGCTTCGGTGCGGGCCACATCATGGACATCCTGCGCGGCAAGGAGACCGAGAAGGTCAAGCAGTTCGGGCACGAGCGCATCAGCACCTTCGGGCTCGGTGCGGAGTTCAGCGAGGTGCAATTGCGCGGCGTGCTGCGGCAGCTGATCGCCACGGGCGCGCTGGCCGTGGATGCCGAGGCCTTCAACACGCTGAAGCTCACCGAAGGATCGCGTGCGGTGCTCAAGGGCGAATCGAACGTGACGCTGCGCGAGTCGATCTCGTCGCCGGCGGAGCGCAAGCCCCGGCGGGAAAAAGTCGCCAAGGGCGCGCCGTCACCGGCGGCCGCCAAGCTCGACGGCACCGGCCAGAAGCGCTTCGAGGCGCTCAAGGCCTGGCGCGCCGAAGTGGCACGCGAGCACAACCTGCCGGCCTACGTGATCTTCCACGACGCCACTCTGGCGGCCATTGCCGAGCGCGCGCCCGCGACGCTCGAAGACCTGCAGGGCATCAGCGGCATCGGCACCAAGAAGCTCGAGGCCTACGGCACGGAAGTGCTGCGGGTCTGCTCGGCATTCTGAAGGGGCGGGTTCGGCGCCGGTCCGGGGCGCGCCGCGCCTCTCAGCCCGGCGCAGGCGCGGCGTCGAACAGCCGCATCTCGCGCAGCGGCGTTCGATCAAGCAGGTAGGGCTGCTCCCCGGCGGTTCCGGATTTCTCGAGCCCGGGCAAGCTCTTGGCAGAAGCCGACGCGGGGCAGGCGCCTCCGCCGCGCATTGCGAGCGCGGCTGCCAGCCGCGCCTCGGAGGGATCGCCGAGCGCGTGGTCGAAATCGTCCGCCACGGCGCAGTCGGGCGCAAAGCCGTCGCCGTAGTCGCCGAAGCCCTTGGCGTTGACGCCCTGGAACTGGATCGCGAAGTAGCTGGTGCCGCAGTTGTCCTGCGGAAAGAACCCATAGGGCTTGCCGCAGGTCGCGCCGCCCACGAGGTTGACCTTGACGTCGATGCCGCGCAGGCTGTTGACGACCGATTCGCTGGCCGAGCAGGTGTCGGGGCCGACCAGCACCGTCACCTGCGAAAGGGCCAGCCGCGGCAGCGTGGCGCCGGTGCGGCTCGTGCCATAGAACGGAATGACCGTCTGCGCCGCCGTCAGGTGGAACGGGTTCTTGTCGTTGAAGGCGAGGCGCTCGAAGGTCTTGCCCGAGGTGGCGCCCGACGACGACACCATGGCGGCGAGCCGGCTCGCGATGTTGAGCTGGCCGCCGCCGTTGTAGCGCATGTCGAGCACCAGGTCCTGCACGCCGTCCTGCCTGAACTGGTTGAACGCAGCGATGAGCTGCGTCTCCGAGGTCGTGATGTGGTCGTTGAAGAGCAGGTAGCCCACGCGGCCGCTGGCGGTGTCGATGCTCTTCACGTTCTGCACCGGCGTGCGCGTGACGTTTGCGGCCGCCAGCGTCACGGTGCGCGTGGCGCCGCCTTCCTGCAGCTTGAAGGTGTGCGATTCGCCGACCGCCGTCGGCGAGATGCCGCGGTTGATGACCGTGGTGTTGGTGCCATCGATCACGTCGACGCCGTCCACCTCGAGCACCTTGGCGCCCCGGCCGATGCCGGCCGCGGCCGCGGGCGAACCGGGCTCGGTGAACGCGATGCGCAGGTCGCGCGGCCGCGAGTTGCGCAGGAACGCGAACTCCATGCCGTAGCCCGGCGCCACGCCGTTCTGCGACAGCTGCCGGAAGCGCTCGGTGTCGTACACATAGTGGAAGCGGTCCTTCGCGCGGCCCGACGCCGTGAGGGCCGGGGTCTTGAGCACGCTGAAATACGCGACCGGCGTGGCGTAGTCGGCCGCCTTGAGCGTGGCCGGCACCTCGCCGAACCAGAGATAGGTTTCGTCGATCCAGCCGCGCACCCAGCGCTTCTCTTGGGTCAGCGTGCCGGGCTTGTCGGGATAGGCCGCGCCGGTCTCGGGGTCGATGCCGGTGCGCGGCGCGGCGCACAGGCCCGCCACGGTGGAAGAGGCGAGGATGGCGTCGTCATCGCCGCCGCTGGCGGCGGGCGGTGCGACGCTGGGGGGCGCGATGATCGGGAATCCCCCGCCGCTCGCTCCTCCGCCGCCGCCCCCACCGCCGCAGCCCGCGAGGGCCAGCACCGCGCAGGCCAGCACGAATGCGGCCGCGGCAGATCCGGAACCCGTCGAGCGCGGCACTTCCCGCGCGTTCGCGTTGCCTGAGTTCATCGAGTCCCTCCTGCGGGTCCTGTGCGATCGGACCGGTTTCTTGTTTGCCGTGGTGCGGCGGACGTGTTCCCTGCCGCTGTCTGTCTCTCTATTGCACGAAGCCCATGCCGCGCGATTCGCGCACCTCGGGCTTGATGCGGTGCTCGGCCTCGAGCTGGTCGAGGAATTCGGCGGCCGAGAAATCGACCGCGAGGATGTCCGTCTGCCGCTTTACGGCCGCGAAATCGCCCGGGCACAGCTGGCGCATCTGCGCGAGGCGCGCCTTCGCTTCGGCGGTGAGCAGCGCGGCGTCGCCGGCCAGCGCCTCGGTCACGAACATGCGCTCGCGCTGCGGCGCGGTCAGCGGCATGAACTTGATCTTGAAGGTGAAGCGCCGCAGCGCCGCCTGGTCGAGCCGGTCGAGCAGATTGGTGGTGCAGATGAAGATGCCGTTGAAGCGCTCCATGCCCTGGAGCATCTCGTTGACCTCGGTCACCTCGTAGGTGCGCTGCGCGCCGCGCCGGTCCTGCAGGAAGCTGTCGGCCTCGTCGAGCAGCAGCACGGCCTTCTCGGCCTCGGCTTCCTTGAACATCGCGGCCATGTTCTGCTCGGTTTCGCCGACGTACTTGCTCATGAGGTCGCTGGCCTGCTTGATGATGAGCGGCCGGCCGATGGCCTTGGCGATGTGCTCGGCCAGCGCGGTCTTGCCGGTGCCGGGCGCGCCATAGAAGCACAGCGTGCCATGGCCGCGCGCCTTGAGGGCCGCCACCACACGCGGGATCTCGAAGCGGGTTTCGACGTTGAGCATGTCGAGGTCGTAGGTCGTGACGCTGCGGCGTTCGCCCAGGCCGGTGTCGAGCGTGCCGAGCGCGAGGTCGGCGTTCTTGAGCTGCCGCTCGATGAGCGTTTCCATCGACGCACCGTCGGTTTGCGCAAGGCCGGCAAAACGCACCGCGGTGCGGATCTGCGCGGGCGTGAGCCCCTTGCGCTCGGCCAGCTTGGCAGTGAAGGCTTCCGAGACGGCGATGCCTTCGAGCGTCTTCTTCACCAGCTGCTCGCGCGCGCCGGGCGGCGGCGACTTGAGCTCGAGGTGATAGGCAAAGCGGCGCCTGAAGGCCGGGTCGATCTGCTCGATGCGGTTGGTCACCCACAGCGTGGGCACGGGGTTGGCCTCGAGGATCTGGTTGACCCAGGCCTTGCCGCTCACGCTGCCGCTGGCGGCGGCCGGCACCTGCTCGGCGCGCGCCATGAACTGCGCGGCTTCGGTGCTGATGGGCGGGAACACGTCCTCGACTTCGTCGAACAGCAGCGCGGCCTGCGCACTGCCCTTGAGGAACACCTGCGCGATCTGCAGCGAGCGGTAGCGGTCGCGGCCGCTGAGCGAGTTGCCGTCGCGGTCGGCGTACTCGACCTCGAACAGCTCGAGCCCCGCAGCCTGCGCCACCACCTTGGCAAGTTCGGTCTTGCCGGTGCCGGGCGGGCCGTAGAGCAGCACGTTGACGCCGGGCTCCTTGCGCGCCACCGCGGCGCGCAGCAGCGTGACGAGCATCTGCGCGTCTTCCTCGACGAATGAAAAGTCGTGCGCGGTGAGCGCGCTCTTGGCCGAGGGGCGCGTGAACACGGCCATCAGCTCGTTGTGGTCGCGGTATTCGCGCATCAGCACCGGCGGCAGCTTCTCGCTGACCTTCATGAGGTCGGCCAGGTCGGTGATGTTGTGCTCGGAGATCAGGTTCTCGACCAGGCCGATGCGCTCCAGCCGCGAGCCCGCGCGCAGCGCCTCGCCCACCTCGCTCGCATTGACGCCCGCGATGTCGGCGATGGCCGCATAGGCCTCGGGCGCATTGTTGACCTTGAACTCCACCAGGAGCGAACGCAGGTCGCGCTGGTAGCGCGCGAGCGTGCCGTAGAGTAGCAGCGCGCGCTCGGCCTTGTTGAGCTGCAAAAGACCCGCGAGCGCATCGATGTTCTTCTCGACCAGCGTCGACTGCTTGCGCAGCGCATGCGTGAGCCAGTCGCGCGTGACGGCCAGCACCGAGAGCAGATCCTTGGGCTGGTCCTTGGCGTATTCGTCCAGGTAGAAGAAGAGCGTGCCTTCCTCGTACGGGCCGCGCCACACGCCGTGGCGCTCCAGCAGCGTGCGCCCGTCGAAATTCTCGACGCCCTTCCAGGCCTCGTTGCCCGCGCAGCGGCGCCCGAGGAACTCGCGCAGGCGATGCAGCACCGCGGCCGGCCACACCAGGTGGCGCCCGGTCAGCGAGAGCAGGCCGTTGATGTCGCGGCGCACGTTGAAGCGCGGGCCCTGCTTGGCGGCGAGCGTGAGCACGAAGTGCGAGCACATGAGCTCGAGCACTGGCGCCCCCTTGAGCCCGGGCGACGGCAAGGCCTGCCCGCGCACCGCAGCAGCCACGACATCGACACCCGCACGCTTGACCATCAGACGACCTCCAGACGAGGGAATTCCTGGGGCGACCATAACGCAGACTTTTGCCTTCGGGAAGACGCTGGGACGGTAAAAACCCTGATGGTGCGATTCCAGCCACAATGCCCGCCATGGTCGGAATCGAAGAAATCCGGCGCGCCGCGGCGCGTCTGCAGGGTCAGGTGCTCAACACGCCCTGCGTCGAATCGCGCACGCTTTCGGAGATCGTGGGCGCGCAGGTGTTCCTCAAGTTCGAGAACCTGCAGTTCACCTCCTCGTTCAAGGAACGCGGGGCCTGCAACAAGCTGGTCGATCTTTCGGAGAACGGCGCGCGGGGCGACGGCCAGGACACCACGCGCGGCGTGGTGGCCATGTCGGCGGGCAACCATGCGCAGGGTGTGGCCTATCACGCGCAGCGGCTGGGCTTGCGCGCGCTCATCGTGATGCCGCGCTTCACGCCCGGCGTGAAGATCGAGCGCACGCGCGGCTTCGGGGCCGAGGTGGTGCTGCACGGCGACACGCTCGACGCGGCGCGCGCGCATGCGCTGGAGCTGGCCGAGCGCGAGGGGCTGACCTTCGTCCATCCCTATGACGACGAGGCCATCATCGCGGGCCAGGGCACGGTGGCGCTCGAGATGCTCGACGCAGTGCCCGACCTCGACATGCTGGTCGTCTCGGTCGGCGGCGGCGGCCTGATTGCCGGCATGGCCATCGCGGCGCGCGAGCGCAAGCCCGGCATCGAGATCGTCGGGGTGCAGACCACGCGCTTTCCGGGCATGGTCAATGCGGTCAAGGGCACCCGGCACCTGCAGGGCAAGAGCACCATCGCCGAAGGCATCGCGGTCGGAACGCCGGGCGTGCTGACGCAGGAAATCATCGCCAGGCACGTGGACGACCTGCTGCTGGTCGATGAAGGCGACATCGAACAGGGCGTGCTGATGCTGCTGGAAATCGAGAAAACCCTGGTCGAGAGGCGCGGGTGCGGCCGGGCTGGCGGCGCTGATCCGGCACCCGGAACGCTTCAAGGGCAAGCGCGTGGGACTGGTGCTCTCGGGCGGCAACATCGATCCGCTGCTGCTGGCGGCGATCATCGAACGCGGCATGGTGCGGGCGGGCCGGCTGGCCCGGGTGCGGGTCAGCGCACGCGACGTGCCGGGCTCGTTGGCCCAGATCACGGCCACTGTGGCGGAAGCGGGCGCTAACGTCGATGAGGTGCACCATCAGCGTGCATTCACCATGCTGGCGGCGCAGAATGTCGATATCGAGTTGGTGCTGCAAACCCGTGGACGGGCCCACCTGGCCAGCGTGCTGGGCGCGTTGCACGACGCCGGCTTCGAGGCCGAAGAGCAGCACTGAGGGGGCTGGCAACCCCCTAGACCGGTCGGGCTGGCCCGGCCCGTAAAATGCCCCCCAGTTTTTGAATTTGAGTATTCGAGGTAATCAATGTCCCACCCCACCCCCGTCGAGCCCCATCACGCCGCCGCCGTTGAAAAAGACGCCGTCGAATCGGTCGTGCACCTGATGCCGCTCGTGCTGCCGCTGGCCGGCGGCGTGCTGATGCTGCTGCTCGCGTCCATCGCTGTCTATTTGGCCTGACAGCCATTCGCGTCTTCGTCCGCGGGTCTTGCGGCCCGCGTTGACGCAGTCTCCCTGAGGGAAACGTTTTCTCAAACGGACCTCCGCGCTCATCTGCACGCGCGGCGCCCCGTTCGGAAAGACGATTTTTCAACTTAGGAGATTTCCGATGAACGCACCCACGATGCAGGGCCTCGCCATTCAGGCACCCTCATACGTCAAGAACGCAAAACTGGTGGCCTGGGTGGCCGACATGGCCGCGCTCTGCAAACCCGAGGCCATCTACTGGTGCGACGGAAGCAAGGAAGAGTACGACCGCCTCTGCCAGCAGCTGGTCGACGCGGGCACCTTCAAGAAGCTCAACCCCGCCAAGCGCCCCAATTCGTTCCTCGCGGCATCCGATCCGAGCGACGTGGCGCGCGTCGAAGACCGCACGTTCATCTGCTCCCAGAAGAAGGAAGACGCCGGCCCCACCAACAACTGGATGGCCCCGGCCGAGATGCGCGCCACGCTGCAGCCCCTCTTCGACGGCTGCATGAAGGGCCGCACGATGTACGTGGTGCCGTTCAGCATGGGCCCGCTCGGCTCGCCCATCGCCCACATCGGCATCGAGCTGTCCGACAGCCCCTACGTGGCCGTCAACATGAAGATCATGACGCGCATGGGCAAGGACGTGTACGAGGTGCTCGGCACCGGCGGCGAGTTCGTGCCGTGCGTGCACACCGTGGGCGCGCCGCTCGAGCCCGGCCAGAAGGACGTCTCCTGGCCCTGCAACAAGACCAAGTACATCGTCCACTACCCCGAGACGCGCGAGATCTGGAGCTACGGCTCGGGCTACGGCGGCAACGCGCTCCTGGGCAAGAAATGCTTCGCGCTGCGCATCGCCTCGACCATGGGCCGCGACGAAGGCTGGCTGGCCGAGCACATGCTGATCCTGGGCGTGACCTCGCCCGCGGGCAAGAAGTACCACGTGGCGGCGGCGTTCCCGTCGGCCTGCGGCAAGACCAACTTCTCGATGCTCGTGCCGCCGGCCGGCTTCGACGGCTGGGAAGTGACCACCATCGGCGACGACATTGCCTGGATCAAGCCGGGCAAGGACGGCCGCATGTACGCCATCAACCCCGAGGCCGGTTACTTCGGCGTGGCCCCCGGCACCAACCTGAAGACCAATCCCAACTGCTTGAAGAGCCTGGACCGCGACGTGATCTTCACCAACGTGGCGCTCACCGACGACGGCGACGTGTGGTGGGAAGGCCTGGAAGACGACGTGCCCGGCAAGAAGCTGCCCGAGCACCTGATCGACTGGCAGGGCAAGGACTGGACGCCGCAGATCGCGAAGGAAACCGGCGCCAAGGCCGCGCACCCCAATTCGCGCTTCACCGTGGCCGCCACCAACAACCCGGCGCTCGACCCGGCCTGGGACGACCCGGCCGGCGTGCCGATCGACGCCTTCATCTTCGGCGGCCGCCGTTCGACCACGGTGCCGCTGGTGACCGAAGGCCGCAACTGGACCGAAGGCGTCTACATGGCCGCCACCATGGGCTCCGAAACCACTGCCGCCATCGTCGGCCAGGTGGGCGTGGTGCGCCGCGATCCGTTCGCCATGCTGGCCTTCATGGGCTACAACATGAGCGACTACTTCCAGCACTGGCTCGACCTGGGCAAGAAGCTCGAAGCCGCGGGTGCCAAGCAGCCGAAGATCTACACCACCAACTGGTTCCGCAAGGGCCCGGACGGCAAGTTCGTCTGGCCCGGCTACGGCGAGAACATGCGCGTGCTCAAGTGGATCATCGACCGCATCGAAGGCAAGGCCGAGGGCGTGGACCATGTCTTCGGCGTGAGCCCGCGCTACGAAGACCTCAACTGGACCGGCCTGGACTTCAGCGCCGAGCAGTTCGCCACCGTCACCAGCATCGACAAGGCCGCCTGGGAAGCCGAGCTGAAGCTGCATGCCGAGCTGTTCCAGCAGCTGGCGCACCACCTGCCGAAGGAACTGCCGGAAACCAAGGCCGCCATCGAGCAGCGCCTGGCCGCCTGACGCTGGCCTCTGCGGCGATGGCCGCAGCAACGAAAAAAGCCGCCCTCGTGGGCGGCTTTTTCATGACTCGGCGGAAACCCCGGTCGGGCGATCAGTAGTAGCGCGAGCTGTTCATGCGGCGCATGGCTTCGTAGAGCGTCGGCATGCGGGGGTCGGTGGCACGTGCGACCCGGCGGGCCAGCGCGTCAACCTTGGCGACGGACGCGGTGGAAGCCGTGCCTTCCGACTGCTGGCGCCACACGGCGGCCTGCAGTTCCTGCATCACACGCGGGTCGCTGTGCGCGGTGGCCAGGAAGCGCTCGTCGGCACGGTCGGCGGCGCGGCGCTGGGCGGCGGCGCTCAGCACGCCGGCCACCTTGGCGGCCGCATTGCGCAGCGATCCGGCAAACAGCGCGGCGATGCCAAAAGCGGCGCCGCAGAGCACGGCCCAGGCGGCGAGCAGCGCGCCTTCGTCCCAGTTGGACACCAGCGTGTCGGCAACCACCAGCACCGCGGAAGCCACGGCGACGATCAGCAGGACAATCAGCGGACGCGAACCGTTCGCGCCGGCACGGGCGGCCTGGATCTGGCCGAACAGCACTTCGGCGCGGTGGACGCCAGGGTGCACAGTGGGTTGGTCTACGTGGACGAAGCTGGTCATGATGGAATCCCTCCAGGGATGAATGGCTGAGTGCCGATGGAGAGAATATTAGGGTTTGCCCTAGTGTTTATCCACTTTATCTTTCTGATGTTTATCATTCACGACATTGATGGACGTCAACTTTCGCACCTTTGACCTGAACCTGCTCCGCGTCTTCGACGAGGTCATGGCGGAGCGCAACCTCACGCGCGCGGCCCGGAACCTCTCGATCACCCAGCCCGCGGTCAGCAATGCGCTGCGCCGCCTGCGCGACGTGCTCGGCGACGAACTGGTGAGCCGCTCGGGCGCGGGCGTCGAGCCCACGCCGCGCGCGCTGGCGCTTTGGCCCACGGTGCGCGATGCGCTCAGGCAGCTGCAGCACACGCTCGCGCCGGGCGAGTTCGATGCCGCCACGGCCGACACCACCTTTCTGCTCGCCATGGCCGATGCGACGGCTGCCGAGCTCATCCCGGGGCTGGTGAAAATCGTGGAGAAGGAAGCGCCCGCTATCTCGCTGCGCGTCCTGCCGCTGACCACGCGCGATCCGCGGCGCATGCTGGAGCAGGAAGAAGTCGACATGGCGATCGGCTACTTTCCCGCCGTGATCGCCAGCCTCGCGGCGCGCGGGCAGTCGGGGGCCGGGGTGGCATTCGAGACCCTGCGGCTCTACCGGGGCGAATATGTGTGCGTGATGCGGCGCGGCCATCCGCTGGCGGAGGCGCCGCTCACGCTGGACGGCTACTGCGCCGCGCGCCACCTGCTCGTGAGCTTTTCGGGGCGTCCCTACGGCTTCATCGACCAGACGCTGGGCGCCATGGGGCGCGAGCGGCGGATCGTGGTGACTGTGAACCAGTTCTTCACGGCGGGCCGCGTGGTCGCCAATTCAGACCTGCTCACGGTGCTGCCGCGCCATTTCGTCACCGTGACCGGCATCGACGACCAGCTGGTGCTGCGCGACCTGCCCTTCGAGCAGCCGATGGTCCATGTCGACGCCATCTGGCATCGCCGCGCGCAGCACGGCCATGCGCACGCATGGCTGCGCGCCGCGCTGTTGCGCTCGGCCGCGGCGGCCTTCGCGGACCCGGCCCTCGGGCACGAGGTGCCCGGCTGACCCGGGGCCTTCAGCGAACGACCGAGAGCCAGGCCGAGGCCGCCGCGCGCAGTTCCTGCGCGTGGTGGGCATCGAGGCCGGCGCGGACGTCGGCGGATTCCATCAGCATCGCGGCATGGCTGGCCGGGTTGCTGTCATTGGAAGAACGGAAAAAACGGGCCACTTGGGCAATGAGGCTGAACATGACGGTGCGCTGCGCTGGGCTGCGCTGGAGTGGTTGATGTCCTAAGAATAGGGGTTATCCCTAATATTGAAAGCCCCCCGCCATGCGCTTTATGCATGGGCTGATTCCTCTAGACTGGTTGCCCGATGAAGCTTCAACTGCTCTCAGACCTGCACCTGGAGTCCCATCCCCGGTTCCATGTCGAGCCCGCGTCCGGCGCCGACATGCTGGTGCTCGCGGGCGACATCGGCTCCTACCAGCAAGGCTCCCGCCTGACCGAGACCGATTTCGGGCTGGGCCGCTTCTCGCCCCGCAACGGCTGGCCCGTGCCCGTGATCTACGTGCCGGGCAACCATGAATACGACAGCGCCGATTTCGACCAGACCCACGAGCGCCTGCGCGCGCTGTGCCAGGAGCTGGACATCCTCTGGCTCGAGCGCGAGACGGCGGTCATCGGCGGCATCCGCTTCGTCGGCACCACGCTCTGGGCCGACTTCGACGCGCTGGTGACGCCCACCGACGGCCTGGCCGACGCACTCAAGAAGCGCGGCAAGGCCATGCGGGCGGCCGACTTCTACCTGGAAAAAGCCGCCACGGTGCGCCACGGCCAGCCCTTCATGGCCGGTGCCATGCGCGAGCAGGCACTGGCATGCCAGGCCTGGCTGGCGGACGCGCTGGCCGAACCCTTCGACGGCACCACGGTCGCCATCACGCATTTCGCGCCCAGCCTCGCCAGTGCCGATCCGCGCTACGGCCTGACGCCGGGCACGGCGGGTTTCTGCAATTCGCTCGACGCGCTGCTGCCCCGCGCCCGGCTGTGGCTGCACGGCCACCTGCACTGCGCCTTCGACTACGTGAAGGACGGCTGCCGCGTGGTGGCCAACCCGCTCGGCTACCGCAGCAAGGGCGAACAGGAAGGCTTTCGCCCGGACCTGCTGATCGAAGTGGCCTGAAGCCGCGGCTACAGCAGGTCTTCGCCCACGATGGGCAGCAGCAGCCAGTTCTTGAAGCGCAGCCAGAGAAACTCCCCGGGCTCGTCCTCGTGGACGATGTCGCCGCCGGCGTCGTCGTACTCGAGCCATTGCACGCGGCGTCCATTGGGTGCGAGCCGCAGCCGGTAGCCCAGGCTCACGCGCGCTCCGCTCAGCAGCTTCTCGTAGTCGGCCACCAGTTCGGGGCTGTCGATCACGAGGCCCATCTCGGTATTGACCGCGGCGGAGCGGCGATCCAGGTTCATCGAGCCGATGAAGAACCGGTCCTCGTCGATCACCGCGATCTTGGCGTGCAGGCGGCTGATCGACTGCCCGAAGTCGCCGAAATGCCCCGAGCGCTTGCTGAGCATCGGCGCGATCTCGTAGATGTTGACGCCGATCTTCAGCATGTCGGCACGGTAGCGTTCGTAGCCCGCATAGGCCAGCGGCTCGTCGGTGGCGCCCAGCGAGTTGGTCACCACGGTGATCTTCCCGCCGCGATCGATTGCCGCCTTCATCATGGCCATGCCCGGCGGACCGGGAATGAAATACGGCGAGGCGATCTTGACCTCGCGCTTGCCCGAATTGATGACAGCCAAGGCACCCTCGTTCACGCTGCCCGCGTAGGCCGCCCCGGGTGCGCGCGTGATCTTGGCCGGGTCGTCCACGAACAGCGTGAACGGCGCCCAGCGCAGGTCGACCTTGCCGGTGGTGAGCTGCTCGCCCACCGGCGACCTGTCCATCACGTCGCGCGGGCGGATCGGCACGTCGGGCTGCGCGGCGCTGGCAATGGCGTCGAAGCGCTTCTGCGCCTCGTCCACCGGCATGCGCAGCGGCGCGATGCGCTCGATGGGCCAGGCATGCTCGCTGTTCCAGTAGCGGTCGAAGCCCGCGGACATCTGGCGCACCACCGGCCCGGTGGAGAGCACGTCCATGTCGATGAAATTTGCGGCCGTGCCGCGCATGAAGTATTCGTTGGCGATGTTGCGGCCGCCCGAGACGGCAAAGCTGTTGTCGGCCACCAGCAGCTTGTTGTGCATGCGGTGGTTGATGCGGCCGAAATCCGCAGCAGAGAACAGCAGCCGCAGCGGGAGCGAGCTGGCGCGCGAAGGCAGCGGGTTGAACAGCCGCACCTCGACATTCGGAAACGCCGAGAGCGTGGCGAACACCTCGTCCTCGCCGGTGGTGTAGAGGTCGTCCACCAAAAGGCGCACCCGCACGCCGCGCGCCGCCGCGTCGCGCAGCTCGCGCAGCAGCAGCAGGCCGACGTCGTCGTTCTGGATCAGGTAGTACTGCACGTCGAGCGACTTCTCGGCATGCCGCGCGAGCGAGATGCGCGCATCGAACGCGAAGGCCGCCTCCGGCAGCAACCGAAAACCCGACAATGCCGGCGCCGTGCCGGGCGTGCCCGGCCGCGCCAGCTGGCCGAGCGCGGTGCCGGCCACGTCTTCGATGGCCGCGGTCGGCGCCTGCGGCTGCGGCGGCGGCAGTCCCGCGCAGCCCGCCAGCCATGCCGAAGCCACGGCCGCCCACAGGAGGGCCGCGAACCTGCGGATCAGGAAAGAGGCTGCCATGGCCCGAACTGTAGCCCGAAGCCGCCGCCGGCGGAGCCCTATGATCGCGCTCACGAAAAAGGGAAAGAACACGCGTGCTCAACGGCTTGTGGCTGGGTTTCTTCGGAATGGCGATGCTGGCCGCGCTCGGGCGCTGGCTCTGGGGCGGCGACCCGGCGGTCTTCGCGGCCATCGTAGAGAGCCTCTTCGCCATGGCGCGCCTCGCCGTCGAGGTGATGGTGCTGCTGTTCGGCACGCTGACGCTGTGGCTGGGCTTCCTGCGCATTGCCGAGGCGGCGGGGCTGGTCGGCTGGCTCGCACGGCTGCTCGGCCCGCTCTTCAGGCGGCTGATGCCGGGCGTGCCCGCGGGGCATCCGGCGCTGGGGCTCATCACGATGAACTTCGCGGCCAATGCGCTCGGGCTCGACAACGCGGCCACGCCCATCGGCCTCAAGGCCATGCGCGAGCTGCAGCGCCTGAACCCCGATCCGGTCACGGCGACCAACGCGCAGATCCTGTTCCTGGTGCTCAACGCCTCGTCGCTCACGCTGTTGCCCGTCACCATCTTCATGTACCGCGCGCAGCAGGGCGCGAGCGATCCGACGATGGTGTTCCTGCCGATCCTGCTGGCGACCAGCGCATCGACGCTGGTGGGCCTGCTCTCTGTGGCCGTGGCGCAGCGGCTGCGCCTGTGGGACCCGGTGGTGCTGGCCTACCTGGTGCCGGGCGCGCTGCTGCTCGGCGGCTTCATGGCGCTCCTGGGCACGCTGTCGGCGGCGGCGATCGCATCGCTCTCCTCGCTCATGGGCAACCTGGCGCTGTTCGGCGTCATCATCGTGTTCCTGCTGGCCGGCGCGATCCGGCGCATCCAGGTCTACGAGTGCTTCATCGAGGGTGCGAAGGAAGGCTTCGACATCGCGAAGAGCCTGCTGCCCTACCTGGTGGCCATGCTGTGCGCCGTGGGCGTGCTGCGCGCCTCGGGCGCGCTCGACTTCGTGCTCGGCGGGCTGCGCTGGCTGGTCGACATGGGCGGATGGGATTCGCGCTTCGTCGATGCGATGCCGACCGCGCTGGTCAAGCCCTTCTCGGGCAGCGCGGCGCGCGCGATGCTGATCGAGACCATGAAGACGCAGGGCGTCGACAGTTTTCCCGCGCTGGTGGCTGCCACCATCCAGGGCAGCACCGAAACCACTTTCTACGTGCTGGCCGTGTACTTCGGCGCGGTCGGCATCCAGCGCGCGCGCCATGCCGTGGCCTGCGCGCTCACGGCCGAGCTGGCGGGCGTGGTCGCGGCCATCGCGGTGTGCTACTGGTTCTTCGGCTGAGCCGCGCCGCGCGCAAGCGGCCGGTTTAAGCTCGGAGGCCTATGAAGAAAACCTCCGCCTCAGGGCCGAACGCCGGATCGCGCACCGGGCCGGCCGCAGCCCCCGATGCCGACGCACCGGCCGAGGGCGCGGAGGCCAAACGCTCCACTTACCACCACGGCAACCTGCGCGACGCGCTGGTGATGCGGGGCATCGAGATCCTCGATGCAGAGGGGCTGGCCGCGCTGAGCCTGCGCCAGGCGGCGCGCGACGTCGGGGTGTCGCAGACGGCGCCGCTGCACCACTTCGAGGGCAAGTCGGGCTACCTCGCGGCCATCGCCGCGCAGGGGTTCCGCATGATGTTCGATCATCGCATCCGGGCGCTGCGCAGCCTCAGCGATCCGCGCGAGCGGCTGCTGAGCGTGATGCTTGCGCACCTGCAGTTCTCGATCGACCGGCCCGCCCTGTTCCAGCTGATGTACGGCCCGGCCATTCCGCAGAAGCTGCAGTTTCCCGACCTGGAGCAGGCCGCCACGCGCTCCTACGGCATCCTGGAGACCTGCGTGGGCGACTACCTGAGCCACCGTAACGTGCCGCTCGCGCGCGTGCGTCCCGCGGCGCTGGCGGCCTGGACCGCCTGCCACGGCTTGGCCACGGTGATGGTCGACCGCCAGAACGCCTGGGACATCGTGGGCAAGGACCCGATGAAGATCGGCCACGACGTGTTCTCGATCTTCATCGCGGGGCTGGACCACCAGCCGGCCGCAACCTAGCCCGGCGCCACTTCGGCCGGGCTGCGGTGCAGCGCGAAGGCCTGCAAGGCCTGCATGGCTTCGGCCTCGCCCGGGAACACCGCGAAGCCGTCCTTGGCGAAGGCCTCGCGCACATGGGGGTGCGGGCTGTAGACCGCCAGCGGCTTGCCCACGCCGTCCACCACGGCCCGGCACTCGCGCACGAAACGCGGCAGGTCGTAGCTCGGTCCACCGACGGCCAGCAGGCCCAGGGTGGCGGCATCGACGGCCTCGTCGTGCAGCACCACCTGCACCACCGCGCCGAGCAATGCCGGCTCGGCCAGCAGCATCGCCGTCAGGTCGACCGGGTTGCGGTTGAGCGAGAAATTGGGCAGCAGCTCGGCCAGGCGCTGCTCCGCGTCCGCCGACAGCGGCGCCAGCGGCAGGCCGCGGGCCTGCGCCTCGTCGGCCGCGAGCACGCAGGACGCGCCCGAGTTGCTGACGAGCGCCAGCCGCGGCAACCCGCCCGGGCCACCGGCACCCGGCGCCGGCCCGAGGTACAGCGGCACGGCGCCGACCAGCTCGGCGAGCCCGCCCACGGTGCGGCAGCCGTGTGACTCGAACAGCGCGTCGAGCGTGTCGCCGGCCGCGCCAGCCGAGCCCGTATGCAGGTCGGCCGAGCGCCTGCCGTGCGCGGAACGCCCGGAGCGCACCGCAAGCACCGCCACGCCGCGCTCGCGCGCCGTGCCGAGCGCCACCGCCATGCGCGCCGGATCGGGCACGTGCTCGACGTAGAGCAGCACCAGCCGCACGCCCGGGCGCCTCGCCAGCGCATCGACCAGGTCCGCCGTGTCGACGTCGGCCTCGTTGCCGGTGGCGGCCACGCAGCGCACGCCCCAGCCGGCTTCGCGCAGCAGCGCATAGGCGGACACGCCGAAGGCGCCGCTCTGCGAGACGATCGCGACGGGCCCGTCGAGCGGCGCGTGGTCGCTGTAGATCGATGCGAAGGAGAGCACCGCGCCGCTGTCGAAGCTGGCGACGCCGATGCTGTTGGGCCCCACCAGGCGGACGCCGCCGGCGCGGGCGATGGCTGCCAGGGCTTCCTGCCGGACGCGGCCCTCGGCGCCGACCTCCGCGTAGCCCGAGGCGAACAGCAGCGCATGGCCGATGCCCAGCCGCGCGCACTCGGCAAGCTGGTGCCCGGCCTGATCGGCGCCGATGCAGAGCACCACCGCATCGGGCACCTCCGGCAACTCGCCGAGCGCCGCGTAGGCCTGCAGGCCCTGCACCTTGCCGGCGCGCGGATGGACCGGGTAGATGCGGCCGGCGAAGCCCTGTTCCAGCAGGTAGCGGATCGGCCGGCCGCCGACCTTGTGCGGGTTGTCGGAGGCGCCCACCACCGCCACCGAACGCGGCGCCAGCAAGCGCTCCAGCGAGGGCCGCGCCGGCGCCGGCGCGGCCCCTGCCAGCGCCTTCAGCTGTGACTTGAGCAGCTTGCCGGTGGGGCTGGCAGGCAGCTGCGCCATCACATGGACCTCGGCCGGCACCTTGTAGGGCGCGAGGCGTTCGCGCAGGAAGGCGCAGAGCCGGGCGGCGTCGATGCAGCGGCCCTGCAGCGGCTCGACGAAGGCGACGATCTCCTCGTCGCCCGGCACGCAGCGCCCGACCACCGCGCATTGCGCGACCTCCGGGTACGCGGCAATCGCCTTCTCGACCTCGGCCGGGTACACGTTGAAGCCACCGCGGATGATCATCTCCTTGCTGCGGCCCACGATGGAAAGATCACCTGCGGGGCCGAAGACGCCGATGTCGCCGGTGTGCAGCCATCCTTCGGCATCGACCGCGGCGCGCGTCTGCGCCGGATCGCGGAAGTAGCCCTTCATCACGTTGGGCCCGCGGACCAGGACCTCGCCGCGCTCGCCGGCCGCCACGGGCCCGCCGTCCGCATCCGCAAGCACCACCTCCACGCCGGGAATCGGCCAGCCGGCGGTCACGTCCGCGGGCGGCGCATGGCCGAAGGTGCGGGTCACCGCCGGTGCCGATTCGGTCAGGCCGTAGCCGTGGTGCAGCGGCAGGCCGAGCAGCGCCTCGGTCTGCGCCTTGCGCGTGGCGTCGACCAGCGACCCGCCGATGTAGGCCATGCGCAGCCGGTTGGGGGTCAGCGCGCGGCCGTGCTGCTGCGCCCATTCGTGCAGCCGCGCGTACATCGCGGGCACGCCCTGGAACACCGTCACCTGTCCACTGGTGATCGCCTCGGCCAGCAACCCCGCCGAAAAACGCTCCACCAGGCGCAGCGTGGCGCCCGCACGCAGGCCGCAGAGCAGCGCCGAGACCAGGCCGAATGAATGCGAGATCGGCAGCGCATGGAAGATCACGTCGTCCGGCAGCAGCACCTGCTGCGCCATCGAGGCGCGCGTGACGAAATCGAGGTTGCCGTGGGTCAGCATCACGCCCTTGGGCAGGCCGGTGCTGCCGGAGGTGTAGATCATCAGGGCGACGTCTGCGCCCGAAGCTTCGGCGGCCGTGCCGGGGCCTTCGCAGCGCTGCAGCCGCCCGCCGGGCGCGCAGGCGAGCCCGCTGGCGGCGCCGCGGCGGTCGGCATGGGCCAGCGCCTCGCCCGAGGCGCCGGCCGCGAAGTACACCAGCCGCGGCTCGCAGTGCGCGCAGATCGCATCGATCTCGCCGCTCGACATGCGGGCATTGAGCGGCACCGCCCAGCCACCGGCCCGGATCGCGCCGAGGAGCAGCACCACCATGTCCTCGCTGTTCTCGCCGACCAGCACCATGCGCTGCCCCGGCGCAAGCCCGGCTTCGGCGAGCGCGGCCGCCGCAGTCTCGATGCGCGCGGCAAGTTGCGCATACGACAGCACGCGCCCGTCCTCCAGCAGCAGCGCGCGGTGGGCGCCGCGTCGGCCCGCGGCCACCTCGTCGACGATGTTGTCGATCCTCATGAACGGCCTCGGGGCGCGTCATCCGCTGCGGCCGGTTCCGAGACCTCCGCGCGCAACGCCCGGTCGCGCGCGTCCTGTCCGCGGATCGCCTCGCGCATGCCGCGCCAGGCTTCCTCGTCCAGGTCGGCCAGCTCGGTGAAGGACGCACCGTTCTGCCGATGCCCGGCGCCGTCGATGGCGATGGTCTCGCCGGTGATCCACTCGACGCCGTCGGCCATCAGGAACACCGCGAGGTTCTGCAGCTCGGGCATGCGGCCCAGCCGGTTCATCGGGTTGCGCACCGCGCCGTCTTCCCATGCGGCCTTGGGGCTGAGCCGGCTGTTCGCGCCTTCGGTCGGAAAGATACCCGGCGCGATGGCGTTGAGCCGGATGCCGTAGCGACCCCACTCGATGGCGAGCGACTTGGTCATCACGTCCACGCCGGCCTTGCTCATCGCCGAGGGCACCACGAAGGGCGCGCCGGTGCGTACCCAGGTCACGACGATGGAGATCACCGAGCCCTTGTGGCCGGTCTCGATCCAGCGCCGCCCGACATGGTGCGTGACGTAGTAGGTGCCGTGCAGCACGATGTTGGCGACCGCGTCGAAGCCGCGCGGCGACACGTCCTGCGTGCGGCTGACGAAGTTGCCGGCCGCGTTGTTGACCAGCCCGTCGAGCGGACCGTGCTCGGCCCAGATGCGCCCGACCATGGCGTCGACCGCATCGGCGTGTCGGATGTCCACCGCATGCGCGCGCACCACGCCGCCGTGGCGCTCGGTCAGCTCGGCGGCGGTGGCGTCGAGCATCGGCTGGCGTCGGCCGCAGATGTGGACCTCGGCGCCCAGTTGCAGGTAGCGCTCGGCAATTTCGCGGCCGAGGCCGGAGCCCCCGCCGGTCACGAGGATGCGCTTGCCGCGCAGCAGGTTGGCTTCGAACATGCGATGGCTTCCGGTGATGCTGCGGGCTTACTCGAGGACGATGTGCTTGGCGCGGATCAGCGGTGCCCAGCGCTCCCGCTCGCGCCCGATGTAGGCGTTGAACTCTCCCGGCGTGAGCGTCGGCGGCACCACCAGGCCGAGCGCCTCGAACTGCTCGCGAAAGCCGCGGTCGGCGATCGCCTGCGCCACCGAGGCGTTCAGCCGATTCACCACGTCGGGCGGCGCGTTGCGCGGCAGCATGAGGCCGAACCAGGTGGTGACCTCGTAGTCGGGGTAGCCGCTCTCCGCGACGGTCGGCACATCGGGCAGGGCCGGCAGCCGTTCGCGCGTGGTGACCGCGAGGGGCCGCAGCTTGCCGCCGCGCACCAGGCCCATGGCACTGCCGGTGGAATCGGCAAAGAACTGGATGTCGCCGGCCATCAATGCCGCCTGGGCCGGTGCGCTGCCGTTGTAGGGCACGTGCACCAGCGAGACGCCGGTGGCGTTCTGCAGCAGCTCGACCGCCAGGTGCAGCGAGCTGCCGGTGCCCGTGGAAGCGTAGTTGAGCTTGCCGGGGTTCGCCTTGGCATCGGCGACGAAGTCGCGCAGCGTGCGGTGCGGCGAGCTGTTGCCCACCACCATCACCATCGGCGTGACCGCGATGCGGGCCACCGGCAGCAGCTCCTTCTCGGGGTTGTACGAGAGCTTGGGGTAGAGCAGCGGGTTCAGCACCGCGGTGGCGCCGGTGGCAAAGAGCACCGTGTAGCCGTCGGGCTCTGCCGAGGCCACCAGGCGCGCGCCCAGCGCGGTGTTGGCGCCGGGCTTGTTGTCCACGATCACGGGCTGGCCCAGCGCCTTGCGCATGCGCTCGGCCAGCGTGCGCGCCAGCACGTCGCTGATGCCACCGGCCGTGTACGGAACGACCAGCCGGACGGGCCGGTCCGGGTAGGCGCCGGCCGCCGAAGCCGCGGCGCCGAAGAGCGCCAGCGCGGCGAGCGGCGCCCACCGCAGCAGACGCCGAGAGAGTTGTCGTCCGGGCATGTCATCTCCTTTTCCTGGATGGCGGGGCCTGTTTTAATCTTATCAGTGTCAAGTTATAAGGAAAATACGAGAACTTTCCCTAGTATCGTGGCGTGACTTCGCTGGAGTTTCAGGAAATCCATCTGATCACCAGAAAGATCAACAAGGTCCACGAAGCGCCGGGCGGCGGCCTTTCGGGCCTTCGGCCAGAATAGAGCGGCGTCATCCTGCGCACTCTTGGCTTTTCCCGTGACCGCTCCCGCCCAGGCGCAACCGCCTTCCTTCTCGACCGAAGAATTCCGCAGCGCGCTCGGCATGTTCGCCACCGGCGTGACCATCGTCACCGCGCGCTCGGCCGAGGGCGTGCTGGTCGGCCTCACGGCCAACTCGTTCAACTCGGTGTCGCTCGAGCCGCCGCTGGTGCTCTGGAGCCTGGCGCGCGCGGCGGCCTCGATGGCGGCGCTCAGCACCGGGTCGCACTACGCCATCAACATCCTGGCCGCGAGCCAGAAAGAGCTGGCCGAGCGCTTCGCCACCAAGAACATCGACCGCTGGGCCGACGTCGCCTTCACCGAGGGCCTGGGCGGTGCGCCGGTGCTGGCGGGCGCGGCGGCCAGCTTCGAGTGCTTCAACCGCAGCCGCTACGACGAAGGCGACCATGTGATCTTCGTCGGCGAGGTGGAGCGCTGCACGCACAACGCCGGCGCCTCGCCGCTGCTGTTCCACGGCGGGCGCTTCTACACGGAACATCCCTTGTGAGCCGCAGTGCCGTGGCCATGTCCGTCCTGCTGGCCGCGCAGGCCGCCATGGCGCAGCAAGCGGCGGGACCCCTGAAGCAGAACTGGTTCGACGACCCGTTCTTCCGCGTTTCCGCCGGCCTGCCGGCCTGCGCCATGCCCGAAGGCCCGTTCTATACCGCCGAGGAGCGGCGCGCCCAGACCCATTCGCGGCTGGAGCGCGGCACCAGCTGCTGGCTCGCGGGCCAATGCACCGACAGCAACGCCTATCGCTACGACAAGCCGCTGGCGCCCAAGGTGCGCGCCGCGCTGCTGGCCGTGCCGGGCGTGCAGAAGAGCAGCGTCTGGGTCGTCATCCAGCGCCGATGGGTCTACCTGCAGGGCTGCGTGCCTTCGGCCGCGCTCGCGCGCAAGCTCGAAAGCGCCGCACGCGCGGTGCCTGACGTGGAGACCGTGGTGCCGGACCTGATGACCGGCACGCGCGGCAAGCCGCCCTATCCGGTGGCCGGGCAGTGAACGATGCGACCGCAGCAGCGGCACGAGCAACGACAACGACAACGACAACGACAACGACGAGACGAATGATCCAGCGCAAGACCCACCTCGACTCCCTCGCCATCGGCCTCCTCATCGCATGCTGTGCGTTCTGGGGACTGCAGCAGATCCTCATCAAGACGACGGTGGCCGAGGTGCCGCCGCTCTGGCAGGCATCGATCCGCATGGCGGGCGCCGTGGCGCTGCTGTGGCTGTGGTGCGTGTCGCGGGGCGTGCCGCTTTTCGAGCGCGACGGCACGCTGCCGGGCGGCCTGCTGGTGGGGCTGCTGTTCGCCGGCGAGTTCGCCTGCATCTACCTGGGCCTGCAGCACACCTCGGCCTCGCGGCTCACGGTGTTCCTGTACACCGCGCCATTCTGGGTGTCGCTGCTGCTGCCGCGCTGGGTGCCCGCCGAGCGGCTGCGCGGCCTGCAGTGGCTGGGCCTCGCCATCGCCTTCGCAGCCGTGTTGTTCGCATTCAGCGAGGGCTTTGCGCAGACGAGTTCGAGCCAGCTGATCGGCGACGCCATGGGCCTCGCGGGCGGGATGCTCTGGGGCCTGACCACCCTGGCGCTGCGCACCACGCGGCTTGCCACCGCGAGCGCCGAGAAGTCGTTGTTCTATCAGGTGGGCGTGACCGCCGCCGTCTGCCCTGTGCTGTCGCTCGTGCTCGGCGAAACATGGAGCTTCTCGTATTCGGCCTGGGCCTGGACCTCGATCGGCCTGCAGACCGTGGTCGGCGCGTTTGCGAGCTACCTGACCTGGATGTGGTTGCTGCGGCACTATCCCGCCACGCAGATGTCGTCGTTCAGCTTCCTGACGCCGCTGTTCGCGCTGGTGTTCGGCGTGGTGCTGTTGGGCGAACCGCTCACGCTGCAGCTGATGCTGGCGCTGGCGGGCGTGGCGATCGGCATCGTGATGGTCAACCGGCGGAGGGCACGGCCATGAAGGACACGGACTTCCAACCGGTGCTCGACGACATCGTCGGCACCCTGCGGCCACTGCTCGGGCAGGCCGGCACGGTGGCCAGCTACATCCCCGCGCTGGCCTGCATCGACCCGCGCCAGCTCGGCATTGCGCTGCGCACCTGCGACGGCACCGAGGCTTTTGCCGGCGACGCCGAAACACCGTTCTCGATCCAGAGTGTGTCGAAGCTCTTCACGCTCACGCTGGCCATGCAGCGCTCGGGCGAGGCGCTGTGGGAGCGCATCGGCCGCGAGCCCTCGGGCAATCCGTTCAATTCGCTGGTGCAGCTGGAGAACGAGCACGGCAAGCCGCGCAATCCGTTCATCAATGCGGGTGCCATTGCCGTGGCCGACCGGCTGGTGAGCCAGGCGCTGCAGGCCGGCGGCAGCGCCAAGGCCGACATCCTGGCGTTGATGGCCAGCCTGTGCGGCGAGCCGATCGCGTTCGACGACGAGGTGGCGCGCTCCGAAGCCGCGACGGGGTTCCGCAATGTCGCACTCGCCAATTTCATGAAGAGCTTCGGCAAGATCGACAACGACGTGGCCGTGGTGCTCGACACCTACTTTCACCAGTGCGCGCTGCGCATGAGCTGCCGCCAGCTCGCGCGCGCGGCGGCCTTCCTGTGCCGCGACGGCGCGCATCCGATCGACGGCCAGGCCGAGGTGACCGGTGAGCGGCAGACGCGCCGCATCAACGCGCTGATGCTCACCTGCGGAACCTACGATGCCGCGGGCGACGTGGCGTTTTCGATCGGCCTGCCCTGCAAGAGCGGCGTGGGCGGCGGCATCGTGGCCGTGGTGCCCGACCGGCTCACGCTGTGCGTCTGGTCGCCGGCGCTCGATGCCAACGGCAACTCGCTGCTTGGCATGAAGGCACTGGAGCTTTTTGTCGCACGGACCGGGCTGTCGGTCTTCTGACCGGCCCGCCCGGAGGCGCAGGCGAAAATGGGCCGAGCAAGCACCCGAGCACCCGAATGACCGAAGCCACAGATTCCACCGATTCCGACACCCTTCCCCTGCAGGAACCCCGCCTCTGGCGCGACGGCCAATGGACCGCGCGCGTGATCAAGAACGAGGAAGACGACGGCTGGGCCGTCGAGATGACGCGCCACGGCGACCCGGAGCCGGCGCTGGTCGGCCCCTGGACCATGGGCCGCGACAAGAAGAACCCCAAGCCGCTCGATGGCCCGGCGTTTTCCACGCTGGTGAAGACCGCCGCCGAAGTGATCCGCCGCCACGAGCAGCAGCTGCACGCCACGCTCAACAAGAGCGTGACCGTGACCGCCAAGGGCGACCAGCGCGTGCGGGTCTCGCTCGCCATCGTGCCGGACGAGGACAGCCCCTCGGCCACGCTCACCGCGCACGACGATGCCGACGACACCGAGCTGGCCAGCGTCGCCGTCGCGCCCGCCTTCAGGCTCACGGCCGCCAGTGCCAGCGCGTGGATCGAATCCGGCTACGCGCGGCCCCGCTGAAGCCACCCGCGCAGCTCAGAGCTGGCGGAAGGCCGTCAGCACCTGCAGCACGCTGTGTGTGGCGCCGTCGAGCGTCGCGCGCTGGCGGTGCGCAATGCCCAGCCGGCGCGTGAGCCTGGGCGTGATCGGCAGGATCTGCATGCGCTCGTTCAGTGCCGCATCGGTGGTCTGCTGCAGTGGCAGCAGCGCCGCGCCGTACCCCGCGGCCACCAGGCTGCGGATGGCCGCGTCGTAGTTGAGCTCGATGCGCGCGCGCGGCGCGAATCCGGCGGCCGCGAACCACTCCATCGAGAGCCGGTACATGTGGGTGGTGGCGTCGTTGAAGATCAGCGGCTGCGTTGCCAGCCAGGCCGGCGTGACGCGCCTGGGCGCCTTCCAGCGCTGCGGCACGAAGGCCATCATGGGCTGGTCGCGCCACGGCGTGACGACGAGGTCGCGCAGCGGCGGCTGCGGCACGGCCACCAGCCCGATGTCGAGCGTGCCCGCGGCCAGGCGCGCCATGGCTTCGTTCGAGCCCAGGATGCTCACTTCCACGTCGATGCCCGCATGGCTTGCGCCCAGCGCCTCGAGCACCTGCGGCAGCAGGTCGACCACCACGCCGGTCGAAGTGCCCAGGCGCACGCGGCCGGTGCGGCCTTCGGCCTGGCGCCTGACCGCGTCGACGGCATCGTCGGTATCGCGCAGCAGCTTGCGCCCGCGCTCGACCAGCGCCGCACCGGCCGCCGTGGGCGTGACGCGGCGATTGCCGCGGACCACCAGCGGCGCACCCAGTCGCGATTCGAGTTCGCTGATGTGCAGGCTGACGGTCGGCTGCGCAAGATGCAGCGCCTTGGCCGCCGCCGAGAAAGTGCCCAGGTCGGCGATGGCGATGAGCGTGCGCAGTTGGTCGAGGTTGAGTTGTCGCATCAGGAAAGCTGATTGAGGGGGTCAGGAATCTCAACTTCCACAATAGCATGCACCGCCGCAAGATGAGCGCTCCCCCACAAGGAGCCCATCGTGACAGCGCCGACGCACTCACCCTTTCACCAACGCCTGCTGCATGCCCTGCGCAGCTGGCGCCGACGCACCGCGGAGCGCCGCCGCAGCCGCGCCGACTCGCTGCACCTGGCGGGCATGAGCGACCATGAGCTGCGCGACCTGGGCATCGGCCGCAGCGAGGTGCGCGGCGTGGTGGACCGCCACCGGATCTGACCAGGCGGCCGCGCCCGGCCGTTCCACAATTTGAGGTTCAATGCAGGGCGTGTCCAAGCCTGCCGCACCCTCCCCCATTTCCATCGAACTCACCTCGCCGCAGTCGGTCGACGGCCGGCGCGCGGCGTTCCAGTCGCTCTGGCTGCTCGCACGCATGAAGCACGCGCACGATGCCGAAGGCGGCCTCGTCCGCCTGGCCGACCTGCGCGGCGAAGTGTCCGATGCCAGCACGCTGCGCATGGTCGTGAGCCGCGCGTTCCGCGACTTCAAGGCCTGGAACGTCGAGGTCGGCTGGGGCGAAGACACCCAGCGCGAGCCGCGCTTCCTCAACGCCGAGCGGCGCAGCCAGGGCCCGTTCTGGCTGCCCGCGGCCGAGGCGAAGCGCGTGCGCATGCAGGTCGGCGGCCGCGACGCCACGCCGGCCGAGGTCGCCTCCTTCCTGGGCCTGCGTTCGCGCAAGGCGCGCGCGGCGGAACCCGCTTCGCCGCCGCCCGATGCCGTGCATCTGCAGGACGCCGCCTTCTGGAGGCAGCTGGTGGCCTCGCAGCAGGCGGCGCGGCAAGGCAGGCTGATGGCGCCGGTGGCTGGCGACGGCGCCGCCGGCCAGCCGGCCAGCGCGCTCGCATCGATCCGCCTGGCCGGCAGCCTGGCGGCCACCGATTTCCAGCGCGCGCTGGTCACGCTCAACGAGGCCATGCTGTGGCGCCGGCTCGGCGACAACGAGCAGGCGCGCCGGCAGCTGCAGGCGCTGAAGAAGCAGCGCCTCGCCCACCACGTGGCGGGCAACGACTACCTCGGCGCGATGGAATGCATCGTCTCGGCCTGGTGCGCCTACACCGCGCGCGACCTGCCGCTGGCGCAGTCGCTCCTCACCGGCATGGCCGGCCATGCGGCGCGCGGCCTGGTGCTGCGGCACCACCCCGACGTGCGCTTCGAGTGGTGCAACCTCTGGGCGCTGGTGTGCCGCTCGCGCGCCCTGGGGCTGGCCGCCGACGACAGGCCCGCCGCCGCCGCGCTGGCCGAGGAATCGCTGCAGCGTTTCGGCGAAGCACTGGCCGCGGCCTTCGAATCCCATTCCTTCGATGCCGCGCAGCATGTGGCCGCCAACATGGGCATGGCGGCCTGGCTGTTCGATCGCGTGGGCCTTTCGGACCTGCCGGCGCTCGCGCACGACGGCACTGCCGACACCACGCGCCGCGCGGTGCAGTGGATCGCGTTCAGCGAATGCTCTGCGGCCACGCCGACGGCCAGGGCCGCTCGGCCTGGAATGCGATCTACCTGATGCGCATCGCGCGCGGCCATTGCCGGCCCGAGAAGCAACCCACGCTCGCGCAGTTCCGCGCCGAGGAGCCGCTGGACCCGGCGGCGATTTCGAAGCTCGCCGGCCCGCTCGCCGACGCCTTCGATGCGGCGCACTGGCCGGCGCGATGGGTCGATGTGGCACAGGCACGGCTGGCCGACCACCAGGCCGGCCGCCGGCGCTACCCCGGCCTGCAGCATTGCAGCCTGCTGTTCGAGCATGCCTGGTATGCGGCGCATGCGGGCGACCTGCAGGCTGCCGCGCAGTCACTGGCGCGGCTGCGCGAGGCGCTGGTGCAATTGGTGCCGAGCGACCGCGCCTATTTCACCGAATCGTGGAACGACACTTTGCCGGCCGAGCTGGTGCTCGAAGCCACGCCGCCGCGGCGCCCGGCGGCGCGCAAGCAGGCGCACAAGAAGGCCGCGCGCCGAAACGGCTGATCAGCGCCCTGCCGGCGCGCCCGTCGATTGGCGCACCACCAGTTCGGGCCGGAGCACCACCGTGGACGCCGACATCGCCTGCCCGTCGATCTCCGAGAACAGCATCTCGGCCGCACGCCAGCCGAGTTCGCGGTGCGGCAGGCGGATGGTGGTGAGCGGCGGATCGACCATGTCGACCAGCGGCATGTCGTTGTGGCCGGTGATGGAAATGTGCTCGGGCACGCGCAGGCCCGCCTCGCGCAGCGCGTCGTAGGCGCCGAGCGCCACCAGGTCGTTGCAGCACACCACGGCCTGCGGCGCGGCCCCGGCCTGGAGCATCTGCCGCATCGCGGCCGCGCCGGCCTCGCGGCTGTAGCTGGCGCACTCGACCACGCGGAACGGCTTCATGCGGTGGTCGCGCAGCGCCTGCTCCACGCCCAGGCGGCGGCCCACGCCAGTGGGGATGTTCTGCGGCCCGGCGAGGTGCGCGATGCGCTTGTGGCCGAGCCCCACGAGGTGATCCACCGCGAGCTTCATCGCGAGCCTGTCGTCGCTCACCACCGCGGGCAGCCGGCCGGTTTCATCGGCGCGGTTGACCAGCACCGCCGTCATGCCGGCCTTGGCGACGAAATCGACCAGCGGATCGTCGCGCGTCGCGGTGGCCAGGATCACGCCGTCCACACGCTGGGCCAGCATGCGTTCGAGCACCGGCCGTGCGAGCGCGGGGTCGACCACGTTGGTGACGAACACGAAATAGCCGCGCGCCGCGGCGCTGGCCTCGATGCCCTGCAGGATGGGCGGGAACACGGCGTTCGTGATGTCCGGCACCAGCACGCCGATGGTGTGCGTGCGGCCGGTGCGCAGGGCCGAGGCCGCGCGGTTGGGCCGGTAGCCAAGTCGCTGCGCCGCCTCCTCCACCACGCGCAGCACTTCGTCGCTGATGAGCGACCGCTTGTCGGGGCTCAGCGCGCGCGACACGGTGGACACATGCACGCCGGCGGCGCGGGCAACGTCGCGAATGGTGACGGGAGAGGCGGGTGGGCTGGTGTTCATGGAAGGATTGGTGCAAACGATTGTCGCCAGGTTCGGGGGCCCAGGGCGGCCTATCTCCATTCCCGACCTGGCGAACAGGGTCATTTTACTTTTCATCATTTTGGGCTAAGATCATGCAAACGATTGCAGAGACCACCGCATGAACATCGCCACCTCTCCCGATTCGGTCCTCGGCTTCACGCTCGAAGCCATGGCACGCACGCCCGACCCGCGCCTGCGCACCGTGATGGATGCGCTCACGCGCCACCTGCACGCCTTCGTCCAGGAGGTGAAGCTGAGCGAGGAAGAGTTCGAGCAGGCGCTCGAATTCATCGTTGCCATCGGGCAGGCCACGGGCGAGAAGAAGAACGAGGTGGTGCTGGCTGCCGACATCCTCGGCGTGTCCACCGTGGTCGCGCTGCAGAACAACCAGGACCCGCATGGCGAATCGCCGGCCGCGCTGCTCGGGCCGTTCTGGCGCGCGAACTCGCCGGCCTGCGCACTGGGCGACAACATTGCGCGCTCGGGCACGCCGGGCGTTCCGCTGGCGGTGTCGGGCACGGTGCGCAACAAGGCGGGCGAACCGGTCGCGGGCGCCACGGTCGACGTGTGGCAGGCCTCGCCCGTCGGCCTCTATGAAAACCAGGATCCGACGCAGGAAGAGATGAACCTGCGCGGGCGCTTCACGACCGATGCCGAGGGGCGCTTTCATTTCCGCAGCGTGCGCCCGGCGGGCTACCCGGTGCCGACCGACGGGCCCTGCGGCGTGCTGCTGCGCGCGCAGCAGCGCCATCCGAACCGGCCCGCGCACCTGCACTTCATGGTGAGCAAGCCGGGCCACAAGGTGCTGGTCACGCAGGTGTTCGCCGACGACGACGAGAACCTGGAAAGCGACCCGACCTTCGGCGTGACGCGCCGGCTGATCGGCCGCTTCGCGCTCGCACCCGACGGCAAGACCGCGACGCTGGCCTACGACTTCCAGCTGGAACCCGGCGAAATGAAATTTCCCCGCCCCCCGATCCCCTGAACCCACCACTCCTCTTCACGCCATGAGCTTCGATCCTGTTTCCCGACTCGACGGCAAGGTCGCCGTCATCACCGGTGGCCTCGGCGCCATCGGCTATGCGACGGCCGTGCGGCTGGCCGCGCTCGGCGCCACCTGCGTGCTGCTGCATCGCAAGGGCGACGATGCCGCCGCGCGCGCCGCCGCCCTGCCCTCGGCGCACGGACAGCGCCACACGGCGATCCGCGCCGACATCGTCGACACACCGAGCCTGCAGGCCGCCGCCGCCGAGGTGAAGGCCGCGCACGGGCGTTGCGACATCCTGGTCAACAGCGCGGGTCACACGCAGCCTGTTGCTGCCGCCGACCTGGACGCGCTGACCGACGAGCTCATCGACGACCTGCTGCGCGCCAACTTCCGCGGCGTGTTCGCGACCATCCGCGCCTTTGCGCCGATGCTGAAGGAAAGCGGCGACGGCCTCGTCGCCAACATCTCGTCGATCGCGGGCTTCACGGGCGTGGGCAGCAACCTCGCCTACGTCGCGGCCAAGGCGGGGCTCGACGTGGTGGGCGATGCATTGGCCAAGGCGCTGGCGCCGGCGGTGCGCGTGGTGTCGGTGTCGCCGGGTGCGGTCGAGTCGGGCTTCGTGCCGGGCCGCGGCGCAGAGTTTGCCGGCAAGATGGCAAGCACCACGCCGCTCGGGCGCATCGGCAAGCCCGACGACGTGGCCGCCGCGGTCGAGGCGCTGGCCACGACGATGCGCTTCGTCACCGGCACGCGCATCGTGGTCGATGGAGGGCGCCACCTGTGAACGCAAAGACACTCATCACCTGCGCGGTCACCGGCAACCTGGTGAAGCCCGAGCACACGCCGCACCTGCCGATCACGCCGGTGCAGATCGCCGACGAATGCCTGGCCGCCGCAGAGGCCGGCGCGGCGCAGGTGCACATCCACGTGCGCCATCCCGAAACCGGCAAGCCTTCGATGGAGGTCGAGCTCTACCGCGAGGTGGTCGACCGAATCCGCCGCGAGAACCGCGAGCTCATCATCAATCTCACGACCGGACCCGGCGGGCGCTACATACCGAGCGAGGACGATCCGAAGATCGCCGCGCCGGGCACCACGCTGCTGCCGCCCGAAAAGCGCGTGGAGCACATCGCGCTCATCAGGCCCGACGTGTGCTCGCTCGATCTCAACACCATGAACTCGGGCCCCGACGTGGTGATGAACACGCCGAAGAACGTGCGCCGCATGGCGAAGGTGATCCGCGAGGCGGGGGTGAAGCCCGAGCTGGAGATCTTCGACTCGGGTGACATCAACCTCGCGCTCGACCTGATCGCCGACGGCACGCTCGAGGGCCCCGCGATGTGGACCTTCGTGCTCGGCGTGAAGTATGGCTTTGCGCCCACGCCCGAGACGCTGCTCTATGCCCGCAACATGCTGCCGCGCGGCGCCTTCTGGAGCGCCTTCGGCATCGGCCGCATGGAGTTTCCGATCGTCGCGCAGGCCTGGCTCATGGGCGGCCATGTGCGCGTGGGCATGGAAGACAACATCTACCTCGAGAAGGGCGTGCTCGCCGAGAGCAACGCACAGCTCGTGGCGAAGGCGCGCGACATTTTGCTGAGCCTGGGCGGCGAGATTGCCAACCCGCGCGAGGCGCGCGCGATGCTGGGCTTGCCTGGCGCGGGGAGCTAGGAGATGACGTCTTGTTCTTCTGTGCGTCACGTTGTTCTTGAAGTGAGCTGTTCAGGGCGCGCTCCCGCCGACGGGGTACCTTTCTCCGCGAATGTCCCCCGGCCTGCGGCCTCCTCCTTTATTTCGCTGCGCAAGGCACCCCGCCAGCGGGAGCGTGATTCAGAGCGGTGGTTGATCGAACGGAACAAGAGCTGCGCCTGGTGTGCACAGGGCGCCGGGTGCTCCCCGCAGCGAAATAAAGGAGGAGCCGAAGGCGGGGGACATTCGCGGAGGGGAGTACCCGGTGGCCTGTGCACGCGCCCTGAACGAACTACACCGGAACACAAGCGAGCCGCAGCACAACACGCGGTCGACCACTGAGATGAACCTCGCCCCAATGCACACCCCAAACACTTCCCGCGCACTGCGCGTAAACGAAAAAGCCGTCAACCTCGACGCGCTGCAACTCGAAGCCGCATCGCAACCGGAACCCGCCGCGCCCCCTGGTCACGCCGTGGTGCAAGTCGCCGCTGCCGCGGTGAACCCGAGCGACGTCAAAGCCGCGCTCGGCCTCATGCCACAGGCCGTGTGGCCTCGCAGCCCCGGGCGCGACTTCGCGGGCACCGTGGTGAGCGGTCCCGCCGAGTGGATCGGCCGCGAGGTCTACGGATCGGGCGGCGACATCGGCATCACGCGCGACGGTTCGCATGCACGCTACCTCGTGCTGCCCGAAGCCGCGCTGCGCGCCAAGCCCCAGGGCATCTCGATGGACGAGGCCGGCGCCGTCGGCGTGCCCTTCGTCACCGCCTACGAAGGCTTCCGGCGCAGCGGCATGCCGCAGGCCGGCCAGACGGTGCTGGTGCTCGGCGCCAACGGCAAGGTCGGCCAGGCCGCCGTGCAGCTGGCTTCACAGGCCGGTGCGCGCGTGATCGCGGTGCAGCGCCGCGCCGGAGCTTTCGAAGGGTTTGCCAGCGGGCCCGTGGACGTGATCGATGCGCGCGAGCATGCCGACGTGGGCGCGCAGGTGCGCGAGCTCACCGGCGGGCGCGGCGCGAACATCGTCTACAACACCGTGGGGAGCGCCTACTTCGAGGCTGCCAACAAGGCGATGGCCAAGGGCGCGACGCAGATCTTCATCGCCACGCAGGAGCGCGCCGTGCCCTTCGACATCTTCGCGTTCTACCGGGGCATGCACACCTTCGTGGGCATCGACTCGCTCGCGATGGACTGCATCGCCTCCACCGCGCAGCTCGACGCGATGCGCAATGGCTTCGAGCGCGGCACGCTCAAACCCTTTCCCGTGGCGCGCCGCTTCAGCCTCGACGAAGCCATGGACGCCTACCGGCTGGTGCTTTCGGGCAGCACCGACCGCGTCGTGCTGCGGCCCTGAACCACCCGCAAGGAACACCGCCATGCACGTGACCCGTTTCAGCGAGGCGCCGCACTACGAGGCGCCCAACCACTTCGACATGCGCTGCCTGCGCCTGCAAGGCAAGGAAGCCGGCCCATCGACGCAGATGTGGATGGGCATGAGCCAGATCCTGCCCGGCGGCCATACGGGCCTCGATGGCTCGCCGATGGAAAAACTCTACCTCGTGCTCGAAGGCCAGCTCCACGTTGTCGGCGAACTCGACGGCACGCACCAGGAAGAAGTGCTCGGTCCCTACGACAGCTGCCGCTTCGCCCCCGGCGAAAAGCGCCAGCTGGAGAACCGCGGCAACCGGCCGGTGCTCGTGGCGCTCGTGATGCCGAACGCGCCGCCGGCCCCCTGACGCCCCGCCCTTCCGATCACTCATCGCCCACCCGACAAATCAACGGAGACAAGACCCATGAAGAAGACATTCGACCGGAGCCGCCGGCAGGCGCTCACGATGGCCGCCGCGCTCGCCGCTTGCGCCTTCGGCGGCGCCCACGCGCAGACCGCATGGCCCGGCACGCAGGCGATCAAGCTGGTGGTGCCTTTCACCGCGGGCAGCGGCACCGACATCGTCGCGCGCCTGGTGGCCGAGAAGCTCGGGCCGGCGCTGGGCACGAGCGTGGTGGTCGACAACAAGCCCGGCGCGGGCGGCACGCTCGGCGCGGCCATCGCGGCCAAGGCACCGGCCGACGGCTACACGCTGCTGGTGCATTCGGCCGGGCACCTGGTGAACCCGTGGATCTACAAGGGCCTGTCGTACGACACGATGAAGGACTTCAGCGGCATCACGCCGATGGCGAGCCTGCCCAACGTGCTGGTCACTGCGCCCGCGCACTTCGCGAACGTGCAGGACCTCGTCGCCAAGGCCAAGGCGAAGCCCGGCAGCTTCAACTACGGCTCGGCAGGCAACGGCTCGGCCACGCACATGAACGCCGAGGTGTTCCGCCTCGCGGCCGGGGTCGATGCGCAGCACGTGCCCTTCCGCGGCACGCCCGAGGCCATGACCGAGGTGATGGCCGGGCGCGTCGACTGGTTCTTCGCACCGATGGTCTCGGCGCTGCCGCTCGTGAAGAGCGGCAGGCTGCAGGCGCTGGCCGTCGGCACCGCGAAGCGCTCGCCCGCGCTGCCCGACGCGCCCACCACGGTGGAAGCCGGCGTGCCGGGTTCCGAGTACCTGTTCTGGGTCGGGCTGTTCGCACCCGCGAAGACGCCGCAGCCGGTGGTGGACCGCCTGCAGTCCGAGGTCGCGAAGATCATGGCCTCGCCCGAACTGAAGGAGCGGCTCGACAAGCTCGGCGCCGAGCCCTTCACCATGCCTTCGGCGCAGTTCAACAAGTTCATCGCCGACGAGACCGCCAAGGCGCAGCAGGTGGTCAAGGCCGCCAGCATCAAGGTCGATTGACCATGCTGCGCACACTTCTTTCGGCCGCCATGGTGGCCACCCTGCTGCTGCCGCTTGCGACCCATGCACAGCCGGCCGACCTGGTCGTCGCCAACGCGAAGATCGCCACGCTCGGCGCCGCACCGGCCACCGCGCAGGCCATCGCGGTGCGCGACGGCCGCATCGTGGCGGTGGGCGGCGCCGGCGAGATGCGCCCGTTCACGGGCCCGAACACGCGCACCGTCGATGCCGGCGGGCGCACCGTCATCCCGGGCCTGATCGATTCGCACATGCATGCGGTGCGCGCGGCACTGAGCTATTCGACCGAGGTCAACTGGATCGGCGCCGGCACCATTGCCGAAGCCATGGCGCGCATCCGCAGCGCGGCCGCGCGTGCGCGGCCCGGCGGCTGGCTGATCGTGGCGGGGGGCTGGACCGAGCAGCAGTTCGCCGAGCGCCGCCGCCCCACCATGGCGGAGTTGCAGGAGGCCGCGCCGGACCATCCGGTCTATGTGCAGCTCTTCTACGAAGCGGTGGTGATGACACCGAAGGCGCTCGACGCGCTCGGCGTTCCGGCCGGCACGCTGCCTTCCGGCATGAAGCCCGCGCCCGATGGCGCGCCGGGCTGGATGACGGGCGACATCGTCGGCATCTCGGCGCTGTTCGACAAGCTGCCCAAGCCGACCTATGCCGACAACCTGGCCGGCACGCGCGCCTTCTTCGGCGAGCTGAACCGGCTCGGCATCACCGGGCTGGTGGACCCCGGCGGCTTCAGCATCGCGCCGTCGCAGTATGCGGCGCTGTTCGAGCTGTGGCGTGAGAAGGCGCTGACGCTGCGCGTGGCCTACAGCGTGTTCGCGCAGAAGCCGGGCGCCGAGCTGCAGGAGTTTCGCGACCTGACGCAGATGCTGCCGATGGGTTTCGGCGACGACATGCTGAAGTTCAACGGCCTTGGCGAACGCGTGACGCTCGCGATGTACAACAACAATTTTCCCGACGCGTCCGCGAAGGACAAGTTCTACGAGCTCATCAAGTGGGCGGCGATGCGCCGGCTCGCCGTCACCATCCACTGGCAGGAGAACGGCTCGGTCGACCATCTGCTCGCGCTCTACCAGAAGCTCGATGCCGAGGTGCCGATCAAGGACCTGCGATGGTCCATCGCGCACCTCGACGACGCTTCTGCCGAAACACTGGCGCGCATGAAGGCGCTGGGCATCGGCTGGACCCTGCAGGACGCGATGTACTTCCAGGGCGATCGCGCGCTTGCGGTGCGCGGCGAAGCGGCGCGCCGCATGCCGCCGATCGCCACCGCCTTGCGTGCGGGCGTGAACGTGGGCGCGGGCACCGACGCACACCGCGTGGCTTCCTACAACCCCTTCGTTGCGCTGCAGTGGATGCTCGACGGCAAGACGGTGAGCGGCAAGCCGATGCGCGGGCCCGACGAAACCCCGACCCGCGAGCAGGCCTTGCGGCTCTACACGGCGGGCAGTGCCTGGTTCAGCTTCGACGAGGCGAAGCGCGGCACGCTCGAGGTCGGCAAGCTCGCGGACTTCGCGATCCTGGATCAGGATTTCTTCACCGTGCCGCTGGAGCGCATCGGCCGGACGGTGTCGCTGATGACCGTCGTGGGCGGGCGCATCGTCTATGCCGCGCGGCCCTTCGATGCAACTGGCACCTCGGTCGCGGTGGCGCCCTGAGACGGCGCGATCAGGCTCCGGACCCTTTCTCGCAACACAGGCAGCACATCGCTTTCGAACCACGGGTGATGCTTGAACCAGCCGGTGTTGCGCGGCGAGGGATGCGGCAGCGGCACGAAGCGCGGCGCGTAGGCTGCGAAGGCCGCGACCGTCTCGGTCACGCTGCCCTTGCGTGCCGCGCCCAGGAAGTGGCGCTGCGCATACTGGCCGATCAGCAGCGTGAGCTCGATGCGCTTCATCTGCGCGAGCAGGCGCGCATGCCACAGCTCGGCGCATTCCCGGCGCGGCGGCAGGTCGCCGCTGCTGCCGCGGCCCGGGTAGCAATAGCCCATCGGCATGATCGCGACCTTCGCTGCGTCGTAGAACACCTCGCGGTCGATGCCGAGCCAGCGGCGCAATTGTTCGCCGCTCCTGTCGTTCCACGGCAGGCCGGTGGCGTGCACCGTCATGCTGGGCGCCTGGCCGACGATCAGGAGCCGCGCGCTGGCGCTGGCCTGCACCACGGGCCGAGGGCCGAGCGGCAGGTGCGCGGCGCAGGCCTCGCAGCCGCGGATTTCCGCGAGCAGCCCGGCCATCGAACCGGCGGGCGTGCTATGCGGGGAACGATCCGAAGAACCCATTGAGATCCGCCCCCGGGAGCGCGCCCGCGAAGCCGTCGAAGCGCCCCTCTTCGGCCAGTGCGCGTGCGGCGCGGTCGAAGCCGCCCCAGGCCGCGCGTGCGAGCGCGCCGCCCACGCTGACCCGGCGCACGCCCAGCGCCGCGATGTCCTGCATGGTGAGTTCGCTGGTCCAGCCGATCAGCAGGTTCACCGGCTTGGGCGCCACGGCGGCAACCACCGCCGCGATCTGCTCGCGCGTGCGGATGCCCGGCGCATAGAGGCAGTCGGCCCCGGCCTCCGCATAGGCCTTGAGGCGCGCGATGGCGTCGTCGAGGTCGGGCCGGCCGACGAAGAAATTCTCCGCGCGGCCCACGAGCAGCGCGTCGCCGCTCGCCGCGTCGATGGCGCCGCGGGCCGCGCGCAGGCGTTCGACCGCCACGCCGATCTCGAACAGCGGATTCGCCGCATCGCCGGTCGAGTCCTCGATCGACAGGCCCGCCACGCCGGTGTCGAGCGCGAGCCGCACGCTCTGGGCCACGCCTTGCGGATCGGCCCCGAAACCGTTCTCGAAATCGGCGTTCACAGGCAGGTCGGTGGCGGCGACGATGTCGCGCAGATGCGCCAGCACGGCGTCGCGCGACTGCGCACCGTCGGCAAGGCCGTGCGACCACGCATGGCCCGAGCTCGTGGTGGCGAGCGCCTTGAAGCCGAGGCCCTGCAGGTAGCGCGCGCTGCCCGTGTCCCAGGGATTGGGGATGGCGAAACAGCCTTGCTGGTGGAGGGCGTGGAACTCGGCGCGCTTTTGCGCGGTGGTGCGGGTCATGGTGGGTCTCGCCTTTCTTTCTTGCCTGCGAAGCACGATTTTCAACGCAATGCGTCGGACATTGCGCGCGCACGGCTTTCGGTGTTCTGATCGGTCCCCATGCTCCACGTCATCCTGCTCTTCATCCATCTTCTCGCCGCGGCCTTCTGGGTCGGCGGCATGGCCACCCTGCACTTCGCGGTGCGCCCGGCAGCCGTTGCCACGCTGGAGCCGCCGCTGCGCCTGCGCACCATGGCGGCGGCGCTGCGGCGCTTCTTCGTCGGCGTGGATGCGGCGGTCACGCTGCTGTTCGTGACCGGCGTGGCCATGATCCTTTCGATGGGCGGCTTCCGCACGGTGCACTGGCGCGTGGAGGCGATGATGGGCATCGCCCTCGTGATGGCGGGCATCTATGTGTACATCCGCGCCTCGGTGTTCAGGGCACTGCGGCGTGCCGTGGACGAAAGCGCGTGGCCCGTGGCGGCCGGGCGGCTCGACATGGTCCGCAAGCTGGTGAGCCTGAACCTCGCGCTCGGGGTGGCGGTGTTCGGCGTGGCGATCCTGGGGCGCGCTAGCTAGACGCTGCCGCCCGCCGGGCCCTTGAGTTCCACGCCGTTGCCATCGGGGTCGGCGATGTAGATCGAAGGCCCGTGGCCCTCGGCGCCGAAGTTGTTCTGCACCTCGCCCTGCACCGGCACGCCGTGGCGCGCCATGAGCGCACGGATGGCCGCTTCGTCGAAGGGCTCGATGCGCAGGCAGAAGTGGTCGACGTTGCGGCCCTCCTTGCCGGCGAGTGCGCCGCCCTGGCGCCCGAGCGGGCCATCGTGCGTGACGAGGTCGATGAGGCTCGCGCCGGCGCGCAGGTGCACAAGGCCCAGGTCGTCGCGGCGCTTTTCAAGCTCGCAACCCAGCACGCTGCAATAGAACGCGATGGCGCGCTCCACGTCCTTCACGCGCAGCACGACATGGTCGATGCGCAGCACCGAGAAGGGCGGGCTGCGCACCGGGTCCGTCATGGCTCGCGCTTCTCCCTCAGACCACGCCCGCCGAACGCAGCGCGTCGAAGCGCGCGGCGTCGATGCCGAATTCGGCCAGCACCTCGCGCGTGTGCTGCCCGAGCGCGGGCGGCGCATGGCGCAGCACGGGCGGCGTGGCCGTGAGGCGCAGCGGGCTCGCCACGCCGGTGATGCTCCGGATACCGTCGCCCGCATCGCGCGGCAGCGTGATGGCCAGGCCGCGCGAGCGGACCTGCGCGTCGCCGAAGGCCTGTGCGATGTCGTTGATCGGGCCGCAGGGCACGGCCTTGTCCTCGAGCAGCGTGACCCAGTCGGCGGTGGTGCGCGTGCGCGTGAGTTCTTCCATCATCGGGATGAGCACGCCGCGGTGCTTCACGCGCAGCGTGTTGCTGGCAAAGCGCGCGTCGGCCGCCCACTCCGGGTGGCCGGCCGCCTCGCAGAAGCGCGCGAACTGGCCGTTGTTGCCGATGGCCAGCAGCATCGAGCCGTCCAGCGTCGGAAAGTCCTGGTAGGGCGCGAGGCTCGGGTGCGTGTTGCCCTGGCGCTCGGGCGCCTTGCCGGTATTGAGGAAGGCGCTGGCCTGGTTGGCGAGGATGGCCATGCCCACGTCGAGCAGCGCCATGTCGATGTGCTGGCCTTCGCCCGTGCGGTCGCGCACCTGCAGCGCCGCGAGGATCGCGGTGCTGGCGTAGACACCGGTGAACAGGTCGGTGAGCGCCACGCCCACGCGCAGCGGGCCGCCGCCGGGTTCGCCGTCGGGACGGCCTGTGATGCTCATCATGCCGGTCATGGCCTGGATCATCAGGTCGTAGCCCGCGCGCTCCGCGTAGGGACCGTCGTGGCCGAAGCCGGTCACGCTGCAGTAGATGAGCCGCGGGTTGGCCGCGCGCAGGCTCTCGTGGTCGAGGCCGTATTGCTTGAGGCCCCCGGTCTTGAAGTTCTCCACGACGATGTCGCTCTGCGCCGCCATCTGCTTGAGCAGCGCCTGCCCGTCGGCCGTGGCCATGTCGACCGTGACGGAGCGCTTGTTGCGGTTGCAGGCGGTGAAATAGCTGGCCTGGTCGGTGTCGTTGCCGTCCGCGTCCTTGATGAACGGCGGGCCCCAGGTGCGCGTGTCGTCGCCGACACCGGGGCGCTCGATCTTGACGACGTCGGCGCCCAGGTCCGCGAGGATCTGCGTGCACCACGGGCCCGCGAGCACGCGGGACAGATCGAGGACCTTGATGCCGTCCAGGGCCGCGGGCTTGTTGCTCATTGGAGTACCTTCGTGCTTCGCACTGCGTTGCGAGCTTGCTTGGGGCGGCCCGGCGCGGCGCTCATGCGCTCGTTCAGTTGGCGAAGGCGGCAATGCCGGTGATGGCGCGGCCCAGGATCAGCGCGTGGATGTCGTGCGTGCCTTCGTAGGTGTTGACCACTTCGAGGTTCACCAGGTGGCGCGCCACGCCGAATTCGTCGCTGATGCCGTTGCCGCCCATCATGTCGCGCGCCAGGCGGGCGATGTCCAGGGCCTTGCCGCAGTTGTTGCGCTTCATGATCGAGGTGATCTCGACCGAGGCCGTGCCCTCGTCCTTCATGCGGCCCAGGCGCAGGCTGCCCTGCAGGCCCAGCGTGATCTCGGTCTGCATGTCGGCCAGCTTCTTCTGAATGAGCTGGTTGGCCGCGAGCGGGCGGCCGAACTGCTTGCGGTCCAGCGTGTACTGGCGGGCGCGGTGCCAGCAGTCTTCGGCGGCGCCGATCGCACCCCACGAGATGCCGTAGCGCGCGCTGTTGAGGCAGGTGAAGGGGCCCTTGAGGCCCTGCACTTCGGGGAACGCGTTTTCTTCGGGGCAGAACACGCCGTCCATCACGATCTCGCCGGTGATGCTGGCGCGCAGGCCGACCTTGCCGTGAATGGCGGGGGCCGAGAGGCCCTTCATGCCCTTCTCGAGCACGAAGCCGCGGATCGGGCCCACGGTGCCGCTTTCGCTGACTTCCTTCGCCCACACGACGAACACATCGGCGATCGGGGAATTGCTGATCCACATCTTGGCGCCGCTGAGCGAATAGCCGCCCGGCACCTTCTTGGCGCGCGTGACCATGCTGCCGGGGTCGGAGCCGTGGTCGGGTTCGGTCAGGCCGAAGCAGCCGATCCATTCGCCGGTGGCGAGCTTGGGCAGGAACTTCTGCTTTTGCGCCTCGGTGCCGAATTCGAAGATCGGCACCATCACGAGCGAGCTTTGCACGCTGGCCATCGAGCGGTAGCCCGAGTCGACGCGCTCGACTTCGCGGGCGATCAGGCCGTAGGCCACGTAGTTGAGGCCGGGGCCGCCGTACTCCTCGGGAATCGTCGGGCCCAGGAGGCCGAGTGCGCCCATCTCGCGGAAGATGGCCGGGTCGGTTTCACCGTTGCGGAAGCCTTCGATGACGCGGGGCGCGAGGCGCTCCTGGCAGTAGGCATTGGCCGCGTCGCGGATCATGCGTTCTTCGTCGGTCAGTTGCTGGTCGAGAAGAAGGGGGTCGTCCCAGTGGAATTGCGCTTTGGCGGCCATGTGGCTGTCTCCGGTATGGGGGAAAAACGAAAGAGAGGGGGAATGGGTCGATCCTAGCCATGCGAGGGGCCGGGCGCAAACGATGAATCCTCACCCAGATATGCACTCAACGCACATCTCGCAGGGGCCCGCGGATACGTTTCCATTGGTAGCAGCGTGGTCCCAGTCATACACTAGCGGCATACATGCGCCGCAAGATCCCGCCCCTGCAGACACTCGTGTGCTTCGACGCGGCCGCGCGCCACGAGAGCTACACCCGCGCCGCGCAGGAACTCGCGCTCACGCAAAGCGCGGTGTCGCGCCAGATCGGCACGCTCGAAGCGTTCCTGGGCGTGGCGCTGTTCCGCCGCACGCGCCACGGCGTGGCGCTCACGGCCAGCGGCGCGGCCTACGCGCGGCAGATCACCAAGCGGCTCGAAGCCATGGAACGCGACACCCTCGACGCCATGGCGCACCAGGGCGAAGGCGGCTCGCTGTCCCTCGCGGCCGTGCCCACCTTCGCCACGCGCTGGCTGATGCCGCGCCTCAAGGGCTTTGCGGCCCTGCAGCCCGACGTGGTGGTGCACATCGAGACGCGCACCCGTCCCTTCCTGTTTGCCGATGCGGAGTTCGATGCCGCGCTGTACGCCGGCACGCCCGCGCAGGTGGAGAACTGGGCCGGCACGCATGCGCTGCTGCTGATGCACGAAGACGTGGTGCCGGTGTGCAGCCCTTCGCTGCTGCCGACCTCCGCGCGCAAGGGCAACGCGGTGTCGCCCGCGGCCATCGCGCAGATGCCGCTCCTGCAGCAGAGCACGCGGCCCGACGGCTGGCGCCAGTGGTTCGACGCGCAGCAGATCGATGCGCCCAATGCGCGCGGGGGGCCGCGCTACGAGCTGTTTTCCATCTTGGCCGCGGCCGCTTCGCACGGCCTTGGCGTAGCGCTGATGCCCACCATGCTGGTGGCCGACGAACTTGCGCGCGGCGAACTGGTGGTGGCCTGCGCTCGGCCGCTCTCGGGCGAGCGCAACTACTACCTCGTGACGCCCGAGCGCGCCGACCAGCGGCCGCTGCTGAAATTGTTCAGCGACTGGCTGCTGGCCGAGGCACGGCGCGGCGCTTCCTGAGACGCTGCCGATATGATGGTCCGCAACGCCCCGCGGACGGTCTTCCGCGCCTCACTCACACCATGCTGAACAACCTCGCTCCCTTTCTCGTGCACTGGGCCATCACCGCGCTGTCGCTGTGGGTGGCCAGCCTGATCTTTCGCGGCATCAAGTTCGAGAGCACCGCGGCGCTCGTGATCTCCGCCCTGCTGCTCGGCCTTGCCAATGCCATCGTCAAGCCGCTTTTGATCGTGCTCACGCTGCCACTGACGCTGCTGACGCTCGGCCTCTTCCTGCTGGTGATCAACGCGCTGATGATCATGCTGGTGGCCGCGCTGGTGCGCGGCTTCAAGCTCTCGGGCTTCTGGACCGCGTTCTTCGCGAGCATCTTCATCTCGATCCTGAGCATCGGCATCGACGCGCTGGTGAACAGCGGCGACCCGGCGACGACGATCCAGATGCCGACGGGCAGCGGAAAGTGGCTGTAGCGCGCTAGAACGGCACCCATGTCCGGAAACAGCGAGCGCCGCGGCCGCGCCCGCCGCACACTGCGGGCATGCAGACGATCCCTCCCGAACAACGCGCCCTTGCGCTCGACTGGCCCCGCATCGAAGCCGAGCTTGCCACGCGCGGCGCTGCGACCACGGGCGTGCTCTTCAGCCCGGAAGAATGCTTCGCGCTGGCGGCGCTGTATGACGAGCCCGCGCATTTCCGCAGCCGCGTGGTGATGCAGCGGCATGGCTTCGGGCAGGGCGAGTACCAATACTTCGACCACCCGCTGCCGCAGGCAGTGGCCGCATGGCGCAGCGCGCTGTACGCGCGCCTGGCGCCGCTTGCCAATGCATGGGCCGCGGCCATGGGCCAGCCGGCCGACTGTCCGGCGGACCACGCCGCGTACCTCGCGCGCTGCCATGCCGCAGGGCAGACGCGCCCCACGCCGCTGCTGCTGCGCTACGGGCAGGGCGACTACAACTGCCTCCACCAGGACCTGTATGGCGAGCTGCAGTTTCCGCTGCAGCTCACGGTATTGCTGAGCCGCCCCGGCGATGACTTCACGGGCGGCGAATTCGTGCTCACCGAGCAGCGGCCCCGCATGCAGTCGCGTGCCGAGGTGGTGTCGCTCGCGCAGGGCGAGGCGGTGATCTTCGCGGTCAACCAGCGGCCCGTGGCGGGCACGCGCGGCACCTACCGCGTGACGATGCGGCACGGGGTGAGCCGCGTGCGCTCGGGGCGGCGCCATACGCTGGGCATCATCTTTCACGACGCGCGCTAGCGTCGGAAAAAGACTGTTCGCGGACCGGGCGCCGGGGCCGACGCGAAATCTTCCACAGTCGCGCCAAAAAGTTGCTGGTTATTGCGCCGGCACGCGCCCGCAGCGAGAGACCTGGCAGATGCGTCGCGCAAAATGGCGCCGCATCCCTCACCGAGGGTACTTCCACCGAAATGGACGGGGCGGCCAAGCCGCCTTTTGCTTTTGTGGAAACAACAAGAACATCGCCACAACCGCCCACGGGCACCACTCGCAAACCGCGCCGCTTCAGGGTGGACGTGGGCACGATCGTGAGCGCCGTCGCCCTGAGCCAATCGCTTCTGCTGGTGGGGCTGGGCTACTGGGGTTCGCAGCGCCTGGTGTCCGACATCGGCCGCTCGGCGCACAAGGCCAACCACGACCGCACCGAGGACAAGGTGCTGGCGTTCCTGGCCAAGACCGAGTCGGTGGTGGGCGCGCTGGGCGATTCCCCCACGCTGCGGCCCACGGGCCCGAGCGCGGACCAGACCGCCGAGCTGTTGTGGACGCTGCTGCAGCAGTCGCCCGAGCTCGACAGCACCTACGTGGCCGACGACGAAGGCCAGATGCTGATGGTGCTGCGCTACCCCGCGCCCGCGGTGCGCCGGATTTCGCGCGGCCCGTCGTTCACCACCGAGACGTGGGAGTTCAAGCCGCCATCCTCCGTGCAGGACGACGCGCGGCACCGCTACGCCACCACGCGCATCGAGGCCCGCCGCAGCAGCTACGACCCGGCGCAGCGCAGTTGGTACATCGGCGCGCGAAAGGCCAACGGGCCCGTCTGGACGCAGCCCTATGTCTTTGCCGCGGCGCAGGAACTGGGCGTGACCTACGCGCTGCCGAGCCGGCGCACGCAGGCTGACGGCGCGAGCCGCACGCTGGTCGTGGCGGGCGACGTGTCGCTCGGGCGCCTGTCGGAATTCGTGCGCCTCTTCAGCAGCAGCAGCGGCCAGGGCAACAGCGCGCTGTTGAGCGCCAGCCACCAGGTTCTCGCACGCAGCGACGTGCCGGGCGTGGTGCGCCAGCTGATGCCGGCCAAGGACGGCGTGCTCGGCGCCTTGAGCGACCACCTGCTGTCCGACGGCGCCGCCGACGGCCCGCCCGAAACGAGTTTCTCGATGGCCTACGGCGGCAGGCGCTACCTGGTGCAGACCTCGCGCATTCCGTCCACCGGCTGGGAGCTGGTCAGCTGGGTTCCCGAAGACATGCTGCTGGGCGCCCTGCAGCGCGCCGTGCTCTGGGGCCTGCTGCTGGCCGTGCTGTTCCTCGCCGCCACGCTGCTGCTGTCGCTCCGGCTGTCCAAGCTCGTCACCTCGCCGGTCGAGAACCTGTCGCACATCGCGCGGCGCATCGGCTTGCTGGAACTGGACAACCTGCCGCGCGAGCACAGCCGGGTGCTCGAGATCCAGCACCTGGACCAGGCGCTGGATGAATCGGCGCGCAGCCTCAAGGCCTTCAGCAAGTTCGTGCCGGTGGACGTGATCAACCGGCTGATCGCCGAAGGCCACGCGCTCGCGCCCAGCGGTTCGCCGCGCCGCATCACGGTCATGTTCACCGACGTCGAGGGCTTCACCAGCATCTCGGAGTCGATTCCCGCCGACGTGCTGGTCGGCCTCTTGACCGAATACTTCAACGTGGCGGCACGCGTGATCGCGCAGCACGGCGGCGTGATCGACAAGTTCATCGGCGACGGCATCATGGTGCTGTGGGGCGCACCGGCCGACCTGCAGGACGCGGAGTACCAGGCCTGCACCGCGGCGCTCCAGCTGCACGCCGAAATGGCCGCACTCAATGGCCGGTGGCGCGCCCAAGGCCTGCCCGAGTTCCGCACCCGCATCGGCATCCACACGGGCGTGGTGATCGCGGGGGTGCTGGGCTCGAACGACCGCCTGGCCTACACCGCCTTCGGCGACGTGATCAACGTGGCAAGCCGGATCGAAGGCATCAACAAGCAGCTGAACACGCAGACCCTGGTCTCCGAAGCCACCTTCGAGGCGCTGGGCGGACGGCTGCGCACGCGCCGCATCGAGGAAGACGCCGAGCTGCGCGGGCGCCAGACCCGCATGGTGCTCTACGAGCTGCTGGCCTGAGCGGCGCGCCGCTCGGCCAGCGCCACGTACCAGCCCAGCGACGCGGGGTTGGCCATCGCCTCGCGGTTGACCACCTTCTCGAGCGGTTGCCCGAGCAGCAGCTTCTTGATCGGCAGTTCCTGCTTCTTGCCCGAGAGCGTGCGCGGGATCTCGTCCACCTGGAAGATGTCGTTGGGCAGGAAGCGCGGCGAGAGCGAGGTCTTGATCGCGCCATTGATCTTCGCGCGCAGCGCGTCGTCGAGCGCCACGCCGGGGCGAAGCACCACGAACAACGGCATGTAGCTTTCGCGGCCCAGGTATTCGAGATCGACCACCATCGAGTCGAGCACTTCGGGCAGTGCCTCCACGGCGCTGTAGATCTCGCTGGTGCCCATGCGCAGGCCCTGGCGGTTGATGGTGGCGTCGCTGCGGCCGTAGATGATGCAGCCGCCGTCTTCGCCGATCCGGATCCAGTCGCCGTGGCGCCAGACGCCGGGGTAGGTGTCGAAGTAGCTCGACAGGTAGCGCGCGTTGCCTTCGTCGCCCCAGAAGTACAGCGGCATCGACGGCGTGGGCTGCGTGCAGACCAGCTCGCCCACTTCGCCGATGACGGGCTTGCCGTCCTCGTTCCAGGCCTCGACCGCGTGGCCGATCTGGCGGCACTGCATCTGGCCGGGCACCTCGGGCAGCTCGCGGTTGCCGCCGACGAACGCGCCGCAGAAGTCGGTACCGCCCGAGATGTTGCACCACCACACGCTGTCGGCGCCCGCCGCGAGCAGTTGCGCCGTGCCCCAGCGCTGCACGTCTTCGGACAGCGGCGAGCCGGTGCTGCCGAGCGCGCGCACGCGCGAGAGGTCGCCGCATTCCGCGGCGACCACGCCGGCCTTCATGCAGTTGGTGAAGTAGGCCGCGCCGGCGCCGAAGAAGGTGACGCGGTGCCTCGCGGCAAAGCGCCACAGCACGGCCCAGTCGGGCTTCTCCTTGCTGCCCGCCGGATGGCCGTCGTAGATGACGATGGTGGCGCCGAAGGCCAGGCCCGAGAGCTGGCAGTTCCACATGACCCACCCGGTCGAGCTGTACCAGTGGAAGCGCTCGCCGAAGTTGTTGGCGCCATAGCTTGCGCCGACGTCGTTGTGCAGGCCGCAGGCATACATCGTCATGATGATGCCGCCCTGCCCATGCACGATGGGCTTGGGCAGGCCGGTGGTGCCGCTCGAGTAGACGATCCAGATCGGATGGTCGAAGGGCAGCCACTCGGGCTCGAATGCGTCCACCTCGGCATCGCTGCGCGCGATGGCATCGTGCCAGTCGGCATCGGCGCCGATCTGCTGCGCGGCATGGGGCGTTCGCAGCAGCAGCAGCTTCTGCACGCTGGGCAGCGCGCCGCGCAGCTCCTGCACCACGGCGCTGCGGTCGATGGGCTTGGCGCCGTAGTGCACGCCGTCGGCGGCGATCAGCAGCGTCGGTTCGATCTGGCGGAAGCGGTCGACCACCGCGGCGGTGCCCATGTCGGGCGCGCACACGCTCCAGACGGCGCCGATGCAGGAGCAGGCGAGAAACGCGACCATGGTCTCGGGCACGTTGGGCATGTAGGCGGCCACGCGGTCTCCGCGCCTCACGCCGAGCGCGCGCAGCGTGAGCGCCGCCGAAGCCACCTGGCGGCGCAGTTCGGGCCATGACAGCTCGCGCACTTCGCCGAGCTCGTTGTCGCTCACGATGGCGGGCATGCCGGCCGCATGGGCCGCATCGGCATGGCGCAGCACCTCGCGGGCGTAGTTGACCTGCGCGCCCGGGAACCACTGGGCGCCGGGCATGCGGGCGTCGGCCAGCACCGCGGTGTGCGGCGTGGGCGAGTGCATGCCCGCGTAGTCCCAGATGCTCTGCCAGAAAGCGTCGAGGTCGGTCACGGACCAGCGCCACAGCGCGTCGTAGGTGTCGAACGAGAGGCCGCGCTGCTCGCGCAGCCAGTCCTGGTAAAGGCGTATCTGGGGGATGTTGGGGGCGGACATGCGCCGAGCGTAATGCCGCGCAGCGCCCCGCTCAATCGGGGTTGACCTCAGGGTTTGTACGTGTGTTCAATAGTTTTGTACAGACGTTCAATACGCCTCATGAATGCGCGCACTCCCACCGCCAAGCGAAGCCCCCACCGGGCCGCGGCCGCCAGCACCGAGGCGGCCCGGCCCGACCGGCGCCACGCCATCCTGCTGGCGGCGGAGAAGCTCTTCGCGCAGCACGGCTACCACGCGGTCACCATCCGCCAGATCGCCGAAGAGGCCGCCGTGCCGCTGGCGCTGGTGGGCTACTACTACGGCCCCAAGCACGAGCTCTTCCACGCGATCTTCGAACACTGGAGCCACACCATCGAGGAGCGGCTCGCGGGCCTTCGCGCGGTGCGCATCGACCCGGCCGACCTGCGCACGCTGCCGCGCATCATCGAGGCCTTCACCGGGCCGGTGCTCGCGCTGCGCGCCAGCGCAGAGGGCGAGTACTACGCGCTCCTGGTGGCGCGCGAGCTCTACCACGCGACAGAGGAAGCCGACCGAGTGATGCGCGGCTACTTCGATCCGCTGGCCGAGGCCTACATCGACGCGCTGCACCTTGCGATGCCCCATGCCACGCGCGGCCAGGTGGCGTGGGCCTACCAGTTCGCGCTCGGCGCCCTGCTGCACCACCTGAACGACAGCCGCATCGAACGGCTCTCGCACGGCGAGAACCGGCGCAGCGATCCGGCCGCGGCGCCGATGCTCGTGAACTTCATCGTCGGTGGGCTGCGCGCCGCATTGCCGCGGCCCAAGGCGGCGCCAAGCAAAACCATTTCCAGGAGACAAAAGACATGATGAAAAGACGCACCCTGCTGTCGGCGCTGGCCGCCGCATCGGCCGCCTCGGCGCTGCCTTCGCGCGCACAGGCGAATCCGAAGATCGTGTTCGGCTACACCGCCGTGTCCGACTTCGCCTCGGTCTTCCTGGCCGCCGAAGAGGGCTACTTCAAGAAGCGCAACCTCGAGGTGGAGCTGAAGTTCATTCCGCTCAACTCGACCATTCCCGCGGCGCTGCAGTCCGATTCGCTGCAGATCGGCGGACCGACGCCCTCGGTGTTCCTGCAGGCGGTGGACGGCGGGCTCGACCTGGTGCTGGTGGCCGGCGGCGGGCTCACGTCGAAGACCATCACGGGCTTCGGCCTGGTGGCGCGCGCCGGCTCGGGCATCAAGAATCCGCAGGACTGCGTCGGCAAGAAGATCGGCGTGCCGGGGCTCGGCGCGTTCCTGCACGTGACCTTTCGCGCCTGGCTCAAGGACAGCGGCGTGGACTACCGCAAGGTCAACTTCGTCGAGGCGTCGTTCCCGCAGCATGCCGACCTGCTGCGCGGCGGCTCGGTCGATGCGGTGGTCTCGGCCGACCCGTTCATGAGCCGCATCACCGAGAGCGGCGCCGGCTACGTGGCGTCCTACTACTCCACCTTCCTGCCTGAAAACAACCAGACCATCGTGCATGCGGCCAAGCGCGAATGGGTGGCGAAGTACCCGGGCGCTGCGCGTGCGTTCCGCGAATCGCTGGTCGAGGCCGCGGCCTTCATGCAGCAGCCGAAGAACGATGCCAAGGTGCGCGCCGCCATCGGCAAGTACATCAAGCTGCCGCCCGAGGTGCTCGCGAAGATCCAGATCTCGCCGCCCGGCGCCATGGTGAACGAGAAGCAGCTGGGCTACTGGGTCGGGCTCATGAAGGACCAGGACATGCTCAAGACCCCGATCGACGTCGCGAAGCTGATCGTCAAGTGAACGCCGCCGCCGACTTTCTTCGCTTCGACGGCGTTGCGATCCGGCTCGGCGGGCGCGAGATCCTGTCGCCCACGTCGTTCGACGTGGCGCGCGGCGAGTTCGTCTGCATCGTCGGCCCGAGCGGCTGCGGCAAGACCACGCTGCTGCGCGCGGCCAGCGGCCTGGTGACCGCCAGCGCCGGCGAGGTGCGGCGCAACGGCGTGAAGATGCTGGAGCCCTCGCGCGAAGTGGCCTTCGTGTTCCAGGACTACGGCCGCGCGCTGTTGCCGTGGCGCACGGTCGAGGGCAATGTGAGCCTGGCGCTCGAGGCCGCCGGCGTGCCCGCTTCGGAGCGCGGGCCCCGCATTGCCGACGTGCTCGGCAAGGTGGGCCTTGCGAAGCACGCGCAGAAGTTTCCGGTGCAGCTGTCGGGCGGCATGCAGCAGCGCGCGCAGATCGCCCGCTGCCTGGCGCAGAACCCCGAGCTCATGATGATGGACGAGCCCTTCGGGGCGCTCGATGCGCTCACGCGGCAGAGCCTGCAGGACGAACTCGCGCGGCTGGTGCGCGAGACGGGACTCACGGTGCTGTTCGTCACGCACGATCTCGAAGAGGCCATCTACCTCGGCGACCGCGTGATCGCGCTGCAGGCCAACCCGGGGCCGGGACGGCCGAGCCTCGCGCGGATGATCGACGTGAAGATCCCGCGCCCGCGCGACCAGCTCACGACGAAGGAGCATCCGGCGTATTTGCAGCTCCGGCGTGAGCTGTTCGCCTTCATCGAGCAGGGCCATGACTGAACGCGGCCTCTTTCGCCGGCTGCGGCCGTGGATCTTTCCGGCCGTGCTCATCGCCGCCTTCGAGTGGTATGCGCGCCGCGCGTCCGCCTTGGGCAGCGATGCGCTCGCACCGCCGAGTGCGGCCGCCAAGGCTTTCGTCGGCGCGGCGCTCGACGGCTCGCTGTGGCAGGCCACGGGCTTCACGCTCGGCACGGCCGCGCTCGGCCTGCTGCTGGGCGCGGTGCTCGGCATTGCGCTCGGCCTGGTGCTCGGGCTGTCGCGCCGCGCGGCGCAGCTCGGTTCCCTCTCCATCGAAGTGCTGCGGCCCGTGCCCTCGGTCGCGCTGATTCCGCTCGCGATGCTCACGTTCGGATTTGGCGTGCGCATGGAACTCGCGATCGTCGCGTTTGCCACCTTCTGGCCGCTCCTGGTGCTGGTGCAGTCGGCGGTGCAGCAGATCGAACCGCGGCTGCTCGAGGTGAGCCGCGTGCTCGGCCTCTCGGCGCGCGAGCGTGCCTTCAAGATCGTGCTGCCGGCCATCGTGCCGCGCCTGTTCGTCGCGCTGCGGCTGGGCGTGGCGGTGGCGCTGGTGGTGGCGGTCACGGTGGAGATCGCGGCCAACCCCAACGGCATGGGCTACGCGATGATGATCGCGCAGCAAAGCTTCGATCCCGCGCTGATGCTCGCGTGGTTGGGCTGGATCGGCGTGGTGGGCTTTGCGGTCAACGCCGGCATGCTGCTGCTGCAGCGCGTGGTCGCGCGGCGCATGGGAGTGCAACCATGAACGCGCAGGGCCGTGTCGGCGCGCTGAACTGGCTCGGCTCCTTGGCCGTGCTGTGCGCGTTGGTTGCGCTCTGGTGGGTGGCCAGCAATGCAGGCTGGGTGAGCCGCGTGTTCCTGCCGACGCCGCAAGCCACCTTCGCGAGCCTGCTCGACGGGCTCAATCTTTCAGGCGGTTCGGGCAACGGCGAACTGCTCGCCTTCACGCAGGCCACGGTCGGCCGCATGGTGCAGGGCTGGCTGCTGGCCTCGCTCTTCGGCGTGCTGCTGGGTGCTGCCATCGGCGTGTCGCCCGCGGTGCGCGCCTGGGTGCAGCCAACGCTCGAATTCATCCGTCCGCTGCCCGCCTCGGCGCTGCTGCCGCTGGCCATTTCGATCTTCGGGCTGAACCCCGGCATGGTGCTGTTCGTGGTGGCCTTCGGCGCGATGTGGCCGGTGCTGCTGGCCACGGTGCACGGCTTCGCGGCCGTGGAGCCGCGGCTGTCGGAAGTGGCGCGCTGCCTTCAGATGTCGCGCGCGGCCTTCGTCTGGAAGATGGGCCTGCCCAATGCCATGCCCGACATCCTGGCCGGCATGCGGCTCGCGCTGACCATTGCGCTGATCGTCGCGGTGGTGGGCGAAATGATCGCTTCGCAAAGCGGCCTGGGCCAGGCCATTCTTCTCGCGGCGCGCGCGTTTCGCGCCAGCGACCTGTTCGCCGGCATTGTGCTGCTCGGGCTCATCGGCTTCGCGAGCAACGCGCTGCTGGCCTTGGCCGAGAGGCGGCTGCTGCGCTGGCAGCAGCCCTGAACCTTCACATTCCCATCCTGCAAGGAGCCCCCATGCCACGCAAATTCGTCGACCTCTCGATCTTTCTCGAAAACGACGTGCTGTCCGATCCGCCGGCCTTCGCGCCGAAGATCCAGTACTTCACGCACGAGCAGACCTACGAGCAGATCGAGCCGTTCTTTCCCGGCCTCAAGAAGGAAGACCTGCCCGACGGCGAAGGCTGGGCCGTGGAGCTGGTGCAGCTGTCCACGCACAACGGCACGCACCTCGATGCGCCCTATCACTTCCACTCGACCATGGACAAGGCGCTGGGCGAGAAGAAGCCCGCCATCGCGATTCACGAGGTGCCGCTCGAATGGTGCTTCCAGCCCGGCGTGAAGCTCGACTTTCGCCACTTTGCGGATGGCTACGTGGTGACCGCCGCCGACGTCGAGGCCGAGCTCCAGCGCATCGGCCACACGCTGAGCCCGCTGGAGATCGTGGTGGTCAACACGCGCGCGGGCTCGCGCTACGGCAACGCCGACTATGTGTCGGCCGGCGCGGGCATGGGCTATGAAGCCACCATGTACCTGCTGGAGCGCGGCGTGCGGCTCACGGGCACCGATGCATGGAGCTGGGATGCGCCCTTCGTGCACACCGCCAAGAAGTACGGCGAGACGCAGGACGCCTCGCTGATCTGGGAAGGGCACAAGGCCGGCCGCGACATCGGCTACTGCCACATCGAGAAGCTGCACAACCTCGAGGTGCTGCCGCCCACCGGCTTCTTCATCAGCTGCTTTCCGCACAAGATTCGTGGCGCATCGGCGGGCTGGACGCGCGCGGTCGCGATCTTCGACGATGCGCTGATGGCGTCGGCCTGAACAGGGAAGGCTCGACACAGATGATCGCGCTCAACCCCACGCACGACGCCAATGCCCGCAGCTGGCTCGATGCCGCCAACGCCGTAGCGACCGACTTCCCGATCCAGAACCTGCCCCATGCGGTGTTTCGCCGCGCCGGCAGCCCGGAGCCGTTTCGCGGCGGCATCGCCATCGGCGACCAGGTGCTCGACATGGCGGCGCTGTCGGCGCGCCAGTTGCTCGATGGCCTGGCACTCGATGCCGCACGTGCCGCCGCGCTGCCGGCGCTGAACGATTTCTTCGCGCTCGGCGCCAGCGCGTGGCAGGCGCTGCGCCATGCGGTGTTCGCGTTGCTGCATGCCGATGCACCCGCAGCCACGGTGCACGCGGTGCGCGAGTGCCTGGTGCCGCAAGCCGAGGTGGAATACACGCTGCCCGCGCGCATCGGCGACTACACCGATTTCTACACCTCCATCGACCATGCGCTGAACATCAGCCGCCTGATGAATCCCGAGGGCGACGTCACGCCCAACTTCCGTTGGATCCCGACGGCCTACCACGGGCGCGTGTCGACCATCGGCATCAGCGGCCAGCGCTTTCACCGGCCGATGGGCCAGACGATGGCGCCGGGCGCGAAGGCGCCCACGTACCAGGCCTGCGCGCGGCTCGACTACGAGCTGGAGCTGGGCATCTGGATCGGCGAGGGCAATGCGGCGGGCGAACCCATTCCGCTCGCGCACGCGGAAGATCACATCTTCGGCATCTGCCTGCTCAACGACTGGTCGGCGCGCGACATCCAGTTCTGGGAGATGGCGCCGCTCGGGCCCTTCCTGGCAAAGAACTTCGCGACGACCGTCTCGCCATGGATCGTGACGATGGAAGCACTCGCGCCCTATCGCCAGGCCTGGACGCGGCCCGCGAACGAGCCCCAGCCGCTCGGCTACCTGGAAAGCGCGGCGAACCGCGAAGGCGGCGCCATCGACATCCGCCTGGAGGTGTGGCTGGAAAGCGAGAAGGCGCGCAATGAAGGGAACGGGCCTTCGCGCCTCTCGCAAACGAGCTTCAGGCACCAGTACTGGAGCGTGGCGCAGATGGTGGCGCACCACACGGTGGGCGGCTGCAAGCTGAACCCGGGCGACCTGTTCGGCAGCGGGACCATCTCGGGGCCCGGACCGGGCGAGGCCGGCGCGATCATCGAGCTCACGCGCGCCGGGCAAAGCCCTGTCGCGCTGGCCAACGGCGAACAGCGCGGATTTCTCGAAGACGGCGATGCCGTGCTGCTGCGCGGCTGGTGCGAAAAGCCCGGACATGCGCGCATCGGATTCGGCGAGAGCCGCGGCACCGTGCTGCCGGCCAGGACGCCACAAGGCTGACGCGTCCCCAAAGAAAAAGGCCACCGGTGAGGTGGCCTTTTGCAAGAAATGTGGAGCGGGAAAAGAGTCTCGAACTCTCGACCTCAACCTTGGCAAGGTTGCGCTCTACCAACTGAGCTATTCCCGCATTTCAGGACTCCGATTATAGAGTGATTTTCGGGCCTTTCCGGCGGACCGGGCTTCGACCTGCGGCGCCCTAACGCACGAGCTTCCGTTTTCGCCGACGGAGGCGTCCCACGCGAGTGAGCGGCTGCTTCGCACATGGCGACAGGTGCCGGCATGGTCACGGTAGCACCCGAACTGGCCCCAAGCCGGTTCGGGCCAGGCGACTGGCCATCTTCAAACGAAAGGAAAAGTCACCTATGAAGCAGCAACAACAACACAAGTCCATCGTCGTCGGCGCCTTGCTCGCGGGCCTTCTTGCCATGAGCGGCTTCGCACAGGCACAAGGCGTCGGGGTGGGCGTGGGCGTGAATGCCGATGTCAACACCTCGGGTGCCGTCAAGACCGCCCCTGCCCAGGCCGGCGCGCAAGCCGGTACGGGCACCGCGGCCACCGCCGGCACGTCCCCCAGCGGCGGCAACGCCGGCAGCGCAGCAGGCGGCCTGGGCAACACGCTGGGCGGCGTGGTGGGCGGTGCAACGGGTGCGGTGGGCAAGGCGACCGACACGGTCGGCGGTGCCACCGGGGCTGTGAGCGGTGCCACGGGCGCCGCGGGTGGCGCCACCAATGCAGTGGGCGGGGTCACGAACACCGTGGGCGGGACGCTGAACAGCGCGACGGGCGCAGTGGGCTCGGCTGGCGGTGCGGTGAAGCCTTCAGGTGCCGGCGTGAAGGCCAGCGGCAAGGCCAAGGGTTCGGGCACCGTCGACCTGACGAAGTAAGGCACTTCCGCCCTGGCGGCCCATGAAGCCCGCAGTGCCCGCGCGCTGCGGGCTTCTTTTCATTCCGGAACGGGGCCGGGCGCCTCGAGCCTGAAAAGGCTCGTCACCTCCAGGTCGAGCACCATGAGTTCGCGCTGGTTGAAAAGCCGCCAGCGCCAGCGCAGGATGCCGAGCGTGGGACGCTTTTCGGAACGCCGCGCCTCGATCACGTCGGCCACGAGCCGCAAGGCATCGCCGGGCCGTACCGGATGCGGCCATCGCACATGCTCGAGCCCGGGCGAGGCGAACGACTCCGAGCCCCTGAGCGCGGCGTCGACCACCAGGCGCATCGCGATCGAGCAGGTGTGCCAGCCGCTCGCGATGAGGCCCCCGAAGGCGCTGCCCGCCGCGGCCGAGGGGTCGGTGTGGAACCACTGCGGGTCGTAGGCTTCTGCGAACCCGATCAGCTCCGCCTCGGACACGACATAGGGCCCGGCCTCGATGACCTGGCCCGCGTGGAAGTCGGCGAACTGCATTCGCCGCAGCCTAGTAGGTTTCCAGGTGCAGGCGGCCTTCGCGCTTCAATGCGGCACCGACGGTGTCCCAGTCGAGCCCCGCTTCCTTCGCAACGTCGCGCAGCGCGAGCACCACGCCTTCTTCCATGCTCTTGAGGCCGCACACGTAGAAGTGGCTGGCGCCGTCTTTCAGGAGCGCGGCCAGGTCGGCGGCGCGCTCGCGCATGAGGTCCTGCACGTAGCGCTTGGGCTGGCCCGGCGTGCGCGAGAACGCGAGGTTGATGTCGATGAAGTCTTTCGGCAGCGACTGCAGCGGCCCGAAGTACGGCAGCTCCTGCTGGGTGCGCGCGCCGAAGAACAGCATGAGCTTGCCGCCTTCGAACTTGCCGCTCTTGCGCAGGCGCCGGCGCCATTCGGTCATGGCGCGCATCGGTGCGCTGCCGGTGCCGGTGCAGATCATCACGATGTGCGACCTGGGATGGTTCGGCATCAGGAAGGACGAGCCGAACGGCCCGACCACCTGCACCGTGTCGCCCACCTTCAGGTCGCAGACGTAGTTGGAGCACAGGCCCCGCACCGGCTGGCCCTGGTGGTCCTCGGTCACGCGCTTCACGGTGAGCGAGACGTTGTTGTAGCCGGGCCGCTCGCCGTTGCGCGGGCTCGCGACCGAATACTGGCGCGCATGGTGGCGCTTGCCGATGGCGTCGACACCCGGCGGGACGATGCCGATCGACTGGCCTTCGAGCACCGGGAACGGCACCACGCCGAAGTCCAGCACGATGTGGTGTGTCTCGCTGTCGAAGCCGGCCTCGGTGCAGTTGAAGTTGCCGACCACGGTCGCGGTCGTCGGCGACTTGGGCGGAAAGAGGTTGGTGTAGGCGTGCGCGGCCGACCAGGGCGGCACCGTGGCGCCGTACTGCGCGGAGTTGAAGACCGGCTCGACGGAATCGACGGCGGCCTGGGCCTGGGTCTGCGCGGGCACATCGGCTGCGGCATCACCGGCCGCTTCGGCGGACACGCCCGCGGCTTCGAGCTCTTCGGGCGAGAGCTCGGCAGGCAGAGATTCCCAGGTGAGCTGCTCCTCGATGGAGTAGGCGCGCACCAGCGGCATCGTGCGCCAGTTGTCGATCGAGCCCGTGGGGCACGGCGAGATGCAGGCCATGCAGCCATTGCAGACGTCGGCCCGCACGACGTAGTTGTTGTCGTCGTGCGTGATCGCGTTGACGGGGCAGGTGGCCTCGCAGGTGTTGCAGCGGATGCAGATCTCGGGGTCGATCAGGTGCTGCTTGATGATCCCGGCTTCAACGGCCATGTCCATGTTTTTCTCCTTTCCCTCGCCCCTTGGGGAGAGGGTCAGGGTGAGGGTGCGGCAGCTTGTCGTGGGGACGCCGCCTACCCTCACCCCTGCCCTCTCCCCGAGGGGAGAGGGAGTCATACCAATTCAACCGAAACGCACGTACTCGAAGTCGACCGGCTGGCGGTTGATGCCCATCACCGGCGGCGAGATCCAGCCTGCGAACTTGCCCGGCTCGACCACGCGGCCCATCAACGATGCCACGAAAGCAAAGTCTTCGGCGCTCGGCAGCCATTCATTTTTCTTCGCGGCCCATTCGACCTCGTTCACCACGCGGCCTTCGGGCGACATCTTGATGCCCGCGAGCGCGCCGATCTGGCGGTTGAAGGCCTTGTGCGGCACCGTCAGGCGCGTCGGGATGCCGGCCTTCTCGAGCACCTTGTTCCAGCGGCCGACACCGGCCACCGAGTCCTTGATGAAGTCGTCGCGCAGCACTTCGTTCAGCGCGTTGAGCATCGGCACATCCTTCTCGACGAGCTGGCCGTCCTTCACCTCGAGCACCTTGTAGGTCTGGCCCTTGAGCACGTGGTCGTCCGTGCGCTTGCCTTCTTCGTAGCGGCCCTTCAGGCCCGAGCTGTAGAAGATGGCGGCGTTGCTCGACTGGTCGGCGCCGAACAGGTCGATGGTCACGCTGTAGTGGAAGTTCAGGTAGCGCTGGATCGTGCCCAGGTCGATGGCGCCGGCCGCGCGCACCTTCTGCGCGTCGTCGGTCTTGAGCTCGTTCATGACCTGCGCGGTGCGTGCGAGCACGCGCGACACGCCGCTCTCGCCCACGAACATGTGGTGCGCTTCTTCGGTCAGCATGAACTTGGTGGTGCGCGCGAGCGGATCGAACGCACTCTCGGCCAGCGCGGCCAGCTGGAACTTGCCGTCGCGGTCGGTGAAGTAGGTGAACATGAAGAACGCGAGCCAGTCGGGCGTCTTCTCGTTGAAGGCGCCCAGGATGCGCGGGTTGTCCACGTCGCCCGAGGTGCGCTGCAGCAGCGCCTCGGCTTCCTCGCGGCCGTCGCGGCCGAAGTGCTTGTGCAGCAGGTAGACCATGGCCCAGAGGTGGCGGCCTTCTTCCACGTTGATCTGGAACAGGTTGCGCAGGTCATACATGCTCGGCGCGGTCAGGCCGAGGTGGCGCTGCTGTTCTACCGATGCGGGCTCGGTGTCGCCCTGCGTGACGATGATGCGGCGCAGGTTGGCGCGGTGCTCGCCGGGCACGTCCTGCCAGGCCTTCTCGCCCTTGTGGTCGCCGAAGTGGATCTCGCGGTTGGCGTCGCCCGGGTTCAGGAAGATGCCCCAGCGGTAGTCGCGCATCTTCACATGGCCGAACTGCGCCCAGCCCTGCGGATCGACGCTCACGGCCGTGCGCAGGTACACCTCGTGGTTGGTCGAACCCTCGGGGCCCACGTCGTCCCACCAGTTGATGAAGTTGGGCTGCCAGCCTTCGAGCGCGCGCTGCAGCGTGCGGTCCTCGCCGAGGTTGACGTTGTTGGGGATCTTCTCGCTGTAGTTGATCGTGCTCATCGTTGTTCCTTGGGTTGTGCGGGACTGCGGTTTCGTCAGACGCGGTTCAAGTCGAAGCCGGCCTTCTCGCCGGTGCCGTAGACCTTCAGCGCGCCCTTTTCGCCAACGGCGTTGGGGCGGTTGAAGATCCAGTTCTGCCAGGCGGTGAGCCGGCCGAAGATGCGGGTGGCCATGTTCTCCTGGCTGGCGAAGCGCAGGTTGGCTTCCAGGCCAGTGAGCGCGTCGGGCGACATGGCGGCGCGCTCCTCGATGGCGATGCGGATCTCGTCGTCCCAGTCGATGTCGTCGGGCGCGGCGGTCACGAGGCCGAGCTTCAGCGCCTCGTCGGCATCCAGCGGCTGGCCGGCGGCGGCGCGCGCGGCGTCGAGCGGCGCGGCTTCCTCGTAGAAGCGACGCTGCAGCCGGCTCTGGTCGTTCACCATCGGGTAGAAGCCGAAGTTGAATTCGTTCAGCACGAGCTTGGGTGCGCGCGCGGCATCGTCGGGCAGGGCCAGCATGTAGCTTCGGTCGGCCGCAAAGGCCACTTCGGCCAGCGTGCCCACGAAGCACGAACCCGCTTCGACCAGCGCGAACAGGCTGCGCGACGACACGTCCAGGCGTGCCAGCGTGCGGCGCAGCGCGCCGATGGTTTCGCGCACCAGCCAGTGGTCCTTGTGGGCCAGCATGACGGCATCGGACGCGAGCACGGCTTCTGCGTCGCCTTCGGTCTTGAGCAGCCAGGTGCCGATGTCGAGCTCGTTGGTGCGCAGGTGGAGGATGGCGTCGTCGAGCTGGCGGCACATCGCGAGCGGCCACCAGGCGGCGCCCGCCGCTTCGATGGCGGCGATGTCGGCCGGCTGCGCGCCGGTGGGCGCCTTGATGGTGAGGGTGGCGGTGCGCTTGCTGCGGTCGATGCGGATGTCGACGTGCGAATAGCTCAGGCTGTCGGCGGTTTCCTCGCGCTCCAGGCGGGTCAGCGCCACGCCCTTGCCACTGGCGGGGCGGTCGCTGCCGGCGGCGAGCTGCGCGGCGCGCTCCTGCACTGCGGCGGCAAATTGCGCCGGCTTGGCGATCGCATCGACCAGGCGCCACTCGACCGCGCGCTGGCCGCGCACGCCTTCGACGCTGGTGCAGAAGATGTCGGCGAGGTCATGGCGCACGTGGCGCTTGTCGGTCACGCGGGTCAGGCCGCCGGTGCCGGGCAGTACGCCCAGCAGCGGCACTTCGGGCAGCGAGACCGACGAGGAGCGGTCGTCCACCAGCAGGATCTCGTCGCAGGCCAATGCCAGCTCGTAGCCGCCGCCGGCGCAGGCGCCGTTCACGGCCGCGATGAACTTCAGGCCCGAGTGCTTCGAGGTGTCCTCGATGCCGTTGCGCGTCTCGTTGGTGAACTTGCAGAAGTTCACCTTCCATGCGTGGCTCGAGACGCCCAGCATGAAGATGTTGGCGCCCGAACAGAAGATCCGGTCCTTGCCGCTGGTGACGATCACGCTGCGCACTTCGGGGTGCTCGAAGCGCACGCGGTTGAGCGCGTCGTTGAGCTCGATGTCCACGCCCAGGTCGTAGCTGTTGAGCTTGAGCTTGTAGCCGGGGCGGATGCCGCCGTCTTCCGCGATGTCGAGCACCAGGCGCGCCACCGAGCCCTCGAAGCCGAGCTTCCAGTGCTTGTACTGCGTGGGATCGGTGCGGTAGTCGACGCGCGGAGGCGCCTGAAGGGTCGTGGTCTCGGTCATACGGAAGTCTCCTGTAGGGGGCAGATGCAAACCGGAAGAATACTGCATCTTCTGGTTCCGATGACATGCATCATGCTGCATGTGAACAGGCAAGTCAATGCCTGAATCTCTTTTTTTCAAACTTCAGGTCAGGCGCCCAGGCCCATCGACTGGCGGGCCACCGCGCGCAGCGCCTGGAAGCTTTGGGCCAGCGTCTTGCCGCTGGTGTCCACCGACAGGTCCGCCTTCGAATAGAAGGCGGCGCGGCCGTTCAGGATGCGCCGCAGGTCTTCCATGGCCTCCTTGCTGGCGGCCATGGGACGGGTGTCTCCCTGGGCGGCCACGCGGCCCATGTGCTCCTCGGGCGCGGCCTGCAGCCACACGGTGGTGCAGTGTGCGAGCAGCTCGTTGAAGGTGGCGGGGTCGGACACGATGCCGCCCGGCGTGGCAATGACCACCTCGCTGTAGATCTGCACGGCTTCCTCGAGCGCGCGGCGCTCGTACCGGCGGTAGGCGTTGGTGCCGTAGAGGTCGTGGATCTCGCGCACGCTGCAGCCTGCGAGGGTCTCGATCTCGCGGCTCAGCTCGATGAAGGGCACGTCCAGGTCTTCGGCCAGCATCTGCCCGAGCGTCGACTTGCCCGCGCCGCGCAACCCCACGAGCGCGATGCGGCGGTGCCGCGCCGGATCGACCGAGGCCGTGCCCAGCAATTCGCCCAGCGCCACCCGCACGCGGCGCAGGTCGGCCTCGCTGCGGTGCTCGAGCAGCTCGCGGATCAGCAGCCATTCGGGCGAGCTGGTGGTCACGTCGCCGACCAGTTCGGCCAGCGAGCAGTGCAGCGCGCCGGCCACCTGCTGCAGCACCAGGATCGAGGCATTGCCGATGCCGTACTCGAGGTTGGCCAGATGCCGCTCCGAAACACCGGCCGACACCGCCACCGCCTTGCGCGTGAGCCCGCGCTGCGCGCGCAGGTTGCGCACGCGGTCGCCCAGCGCGGCCAGCAATGGATTCCTGGCTTCCCCCGGCGCTGCCGCATTGCCGGCGTGGCTGCCATCGGGCGCGGTGGCAAGCACCGCGTCTACATGCTCGTTCATGCAAGTCCTCGTTCTTGGCCGGGATTGTGCGCGCTCAGGGTAAACACCATATATGCACTATATTGCTTGACACTGATTGTCTCGGTGATTATTGTTCGGCCACAAGCAAGATACTGCACGCACAGAAATCCTGCAAGGCAGATCGCAAGTTTCGCTGTGGCGCCACCACGGCCAGCCAGCCTCCCAAAGGAAGCCCGCCAATGTCCAGCAAGGAAGCATTTCACCAGTTGATCGCCGGCCTGACGGCCGAAATCGCCGGCCGGCCGCTCGACGAACAGCTCGAGCAATGGCTCAACGCCACCCATGGTGCGGGCAGCCCGCGTTTCGAACAACTGCGCCAGGCCTGCATCGGCGGCGTGGCCGAAGGCTGGTTGTGCGAGCGCGAAGGCGGCGGTATCAAGTACGGCCGCGTGTTCAAGGCAGAGGATGCACTGCACCGTTTCTCGGTCGACGTGGTCGACATGCAGGACATCGCCGGACCGCACCACACGCACCCCAACGGCGAGATCGACCTGATCATGCCGCTCGAGGGCAGCGCCAACGCCACCTTCGACGGGCGGCCCGCGGGCTGGTGCGTCTACGGGCCCGGCACCGCCCACCGTCCAACCGTGGCGCAAGGCCGCGCGCTGGTCCTCTATCTCTTGCCCGAAGGGCAGATCAAGTTTACCCCATGACCGAGCTCCTGCCCAATCACGTCGCCGGCCGCTGGCAAAGCGGATCGGGCGCTGGCACGCCCCTGTTCGACCCGGTGCTGGGCACCGAGCTCGTGCGCGTCGATGCCACGGGGCTCGACCTGCCCGCGGCCTTTGCCTTTGCGCGCGAACAGGGCGGCACTGCGCTGCGCGCCCTCACCTACCGCCAGCGCGCGGCCCTGCTCGGCGCCGTGGCGAAGGTGCTGCAGGCCCACCGCGATGCGTACTACGAGATCGCCACGGCCAACTCGGGCACGGTGAAGAACGATTCGGCCGTCGACATCGATGGTGCGATCTTCACGCTGGGCCAGTACGCCAAGTGGGGCGATGGCCTCGGCGACGTGCACGCGCTGCGCGACGGCGATGCGGCCAGGCTCGGCAAGGAGCCGGTGTTCCAGTCGCAGCACCTGCAGCTGCCGGTACAGGGCGTGGCGCTCTTCATCAATGCCTTCAACTTCCCGTCGTGGGGGCTGTGGGAAAAGGCTGCGCCCGCACTGCTCTCGGGCGTGCCCGTGATCGTGAAGCCCGCGACGGCCACGGCCTGGCTCACGCAGCGCATGGTCAAGGACGTGGTCGATGCGGGCGTGCTGCCCGCCGGCGCGCTGTCGGTGGTCTGCGGCAGTTCCGCGGGCCTCATGGATGCACTGCAGCCCTTCGACGTGGTGTCTTTCACCGGCTCGGCCGAAACGGCGGCGCTGATCCGCTCGCACCCGGCCGTGGCCCAGCGTTCGGTGCGCGTGAACATCGAGGCCGACAGCCTCAACAGCGCCCTGCTCATGCCAGGCGCCGCACCCGGCAGCGACGCGTTCAACCTGCTCGTGCGCGAAGTGGTGCGCGAGATGACGGTGAAGGCGGGCCAGAAGTGCACCGCCATCCGCCGCATCCTGGTGCCGGCCGAGGTGTACGGCGCCGCGGCCGAAGCCATCGGCGCCAAGCTCAAGGGCATCACGGTCGGCAATCCGCGCAACGAGAACGTGCGCATGGGTTCGCTCGTGAGCCGCGCGCAGTTCGATGCCGTGAACGCGGGCCTGGAAACCCTCTCCGCGCACACCAGCATGCTGTACGACGGCCGCGACACGCCGCTCGTCGACGCCGACCCGGCCGTGGCTGCGTGCATCGGCCCGGTGCTGATGGGTGCGCGCGATGCCGATGCCGCCCAGCATGTGCACGACGTCGAAGTGTTCGGCCCGGCCGCCACGCTGCTGCCCTACCGCGACCTGGCCCATGGCATCGCGCTTGCGCACCGCGGCCAGGGTTCGCTCGTGACATCGCTCTACGGCAGCGACGACGCTGCACTCGCACAGGCCGCGCTGGCCGTTGCGCCGAGCCACGGCCGCGTGCACGTGGTCACGCCCGAGGTGGCCCAGGCCCACACCGGCCACGGCAACGTGATGCCGATGTCGCTGCACGGCGGCCCCGGTCGCGCGGGCGGCGGCGCCGAGCTCGGCGGACTGCGCGCGCTGGACTTCTACCATCGCCGCACCGCCGTGCAGGCGAGCCCCGGCGTGCTCGCACAGCTCGGCCTCTGAAGAAAAAACGGCCCAAGGAGACCCCATGACGAGCCCGCCCGCACGATTCAATTTTGCCGAACACCTGTTCGCCCTCAACCGCGGCCGCGCCGATCGCATCGCCTACATCGACGACCGCGGCACGCTCGCCTACGGCCAGCTCGAGGACCGCGCGCGCCGGCTCGCCACTGCGCTCAAGGCCGCCGGCCTGCGCCGCGAAGAACGCGTGCTGCTGCTGATGCTCGACAGCGCCGACTGGCCCGTGAGCTTCCTGGGCTGCCTGTATGCGGGCGTGGTGCCGGTCGCCGTCAACACGCTGCTCACGCCCGACGACTACGCCTACATGCTCGACCACAGCCGCGCGCAGGCGGTGCTGGTGTCGGGCGCGCTGCTGCCCACGCTGCAGGAGGCCATGGGCCGCGGCGCGCACGAGGTGCACACGCTCGTCGTTTCGCAGCCCACGGGCGCGCTGCCCGCGGGCGCGCAGGAATTCGAAGCCGCGATCGCGGCCGCCGAGCCGATGGCATCGGCCGTGGCCACGGCGTCGGACGATCCCGGGTTCTGGCTCTATTCTTCCGGCTCCACGGGCAAGCCCAAGGGCACGGTCCACACGCACGCCAACCTCTGGTGGACGGCCGAGCTCTACGGCAAGCCGGTGCTCGGGCTCACCGAGGACGACGTGTGCTTCTCGGCCGCGAAGATGTACTTTGCGTACGGGCTCGGCAACGCGCTGACCTTTCCGCTGTCGGTCGGTGCGACCGTCGTGCTGATGGCAGAGCGCCCGACACCCGACGCGACCTTCCGCCGCTGGGTGGCGCACAAGCCCACCGTGTTCTTCGGTGCGCCCACCGGCTTTGCCGGCATGCTCGCCTCGCCGAAGCTGCCGGCGCGCGAGCAGGTGGCCTTGCGCATGTGTTCCTCGGCCGGCGAGGCGCTGCCGGGCGAGATCGCGCAGCGCTTCAAGGCGCACTTCGGCTGCGAGATCATCGACGGCATCGGCTCGACCGAGATGCTGCACATCTTCATCTCCAACCGCCCCGGCGACGTGCGCTACGGCACCACCGGCAAGCCGGTGGAAGGCTACGAGGTCGAGCTGCGCGGCGAGGACGGCCGGCCGGTGCCCGACGGCGAAGTGGGCGACCTCTACATCCGCGGCCCGAGCGCGGCGCTGATGTACTGGTGCAACCGCGAGAAGACGCGCGAGACCTTCCAGGGCGGCTGGACCAAGAGCGGCGACAAGTACACGCGCGATGCCGACGGCTACTACACCTATGCCGGCCGCAGCGACGACATGCTGAAGGTCAGCGGCATCTACGTGTCGCCCTTCGAGGTCGAGGCCACGCTGATGCAGCACCCTGCCGTGCTCGAGGCGGCGGTGATCGGCAAGGAAGATTCGGACGGGCTCACAAAGACCAAGGCTTTCGTCGTGCTGAAGGACGGCCAGTCGGTCTCGGACGACGAACTCAAGGCTTTCGTGAAGGAGCGGCTTGCGCCGTACAAGTACCCGCGGTTTCTGGAGTTCGTGCAGGAACTGCCGAAGACGGCGACGGGGAAGATCCAGCGCTTCAGGCTGCGGGAGCGGGAGAAGCAGGCATGAGCAGTTCCCCGTCTTGCTCCCTCCCCTCCCGGGGGAGGGTTGGGGTGGGGGCATCGGCGTTTGCATATGCACTGCTCTTGCCAGCGCCGCAAGCCCCCATCCCTGCCTTCCCCCAAAGGGGGAAGGAGCAACAGCCATGACCTCCGACTTCCCCACCATCGACTGGCGCGGCCGCCCCGTGCGCATCGAGTGCCAGTGGATCGCCCCCGAACGCACCGACGCTCCCCTCATCGTCTTCCTCCACGAAGGCCTCGGCTCCGTCGCGATGTGGAAGGACTTTCCTGCCCGGCTCTGCGAAGCCGCCAACGCGCGCGGCCTCGTGTTCTCGCGGCCAGGCTATGGCCGCTCCACGCCGCGCGATGAAAACGAGATCTGGGACGTCGACTTCATGCACCGCCAGGCGCACGAGGTGCTTCCGGCGCTGTTCGATGCGCTCGGCCTCGGCGGCGAAAAACCCTGGCTCTTCGGCCACAGCGACGGCGGTTCGATCTCGCTGCTCTACGCCTCCCGCTTTCCGGATCGCATCGACGGCCTGGTGGTTCTTGCCCCGCACATCTTCGTGGAAGACGTGACCGTCGAGAACATCGAAGAGGCGCGCAGCGCCTACCTCGGCACCGACCTGCCGAAGAAGCTCGGCCGCTACCACGACAATGCCGACTCGGCCTTCTGGGGCTGGAACCGCATCTGGCTGCATCCGCCCTTCCGGCAATGGAACATCGAGGCCGAGCTCGACGCCATCCGCTGCCCGGTGCTCGCCATCCAGGGCATCGATGACGAATACGGCACCATGGCTCAGATCCGCGGCATCGCGGCACGCGTGCCCGGCTGCGAACTGGTGGAAATCCCCGAATGCGGGCATTCCCCGCATCGCGATCAGCCGGATCGTGTCATCGTCGCGACCACTTCTTTCATTGGTAAAAACAGGAGACAGCCATCATGACCATCCGCACCGCCCGCCTCGCGCTCACGGCGATCGCATTCGCCGCCCTGGCATCCGCCGCCGGCGCCCAGGGCACCGGCAAGCTCAAGGTCGGCCTGATGCTGCCCTACAGCGGCACCTACACCGCGCTGGGCGTGGCCATCGAGAACGGCTTCAAGCTCTATGTCGAGGAACACGGCGGCAAGCTTGCCGGCCGCGAGATCGAATACTTCAAGGTCGACGACGAGTCCGACCCCGCCAAGGCCACCGACAACGTCAACAAGCTGATCAAGCGCGACAACGTCGACGTGATCGTGGGCACCGTGCACTCCGGCGTTGCCATGGCCATGGCCAAGGCCGCGAAGGAAAGCGGCACCGTGCTGATCGTGCCGAACGCGGGCGCCGACGCGGTGACCGGCCCGATGTGCGCGCCCAACATCTTCCGCAGCTCGTTCAGCAACTGGCAGCCGGCCTTCGCCATGGGCGAAGTGGCCGCCAAGCAGCAGGGCAAGAAAAAGGCCATGACCATCACCTGGAAGTACGCGGCCGGCGACGAGTCGGTCAACGGCTTCAAGGAAGGCTTCGAGAAGAACGGCGGCAAGGTCGACAAGCAGCTCACGCTGCCGTTCCCCAATGTCGAGTTCCAGGCGCTCCTGACAGAGATCGCGGCGGCCAAGCCCGATGCGGTGTACGCCTTCTTTGCAGGCGGCGGCGCGGTGAAGTTCGTCAAGGATTACCAGGCCGCCGGCCTGAACAAGACCATTCCGCTCTACGGCCCGGGCTTCTTGACCGACGGCACGCTCGATGCGCAGGGCGAGGCCGCGCAAGGCATGCTCACCACGCTGCACTACGCCGACGGACTCAACACCACGCGCGACAACGCCTTCCGCGTCGCCTATGCCAAGGCCTTCAAGCTGCAGCCCGACGTGTACGCGGTGCAGGGCTACGACGCGGCGCAGATGCTGGGCGTGGGCCTGGCCGCCACCAAGGGCGACATCGGCAAGAAGGCCGAGTTCACGGCCGCCATCGAGAAGGCGAAGATCGACAGCCCGCGTGGCGCGTTCACCATGAGCAAGTCGCACAACCCGGTGCAGGACATCTACCTGCGCAAGGTGGAAGGCAAGGAGAACAAGCTGGTGAGCACGGCGATCAAGGGTCTGTCCGACCCCGCCCGTGGCTGCCGCATGTAACCCACCCCCGTCCCTCGCTCACTTCGTGTAGCTCGACTCCCCCCTCCAGGGGGCGACACCAGCGGCCCGGCAAAGCCGGTTCCGCGGTGTCCCCCGAACATCGCGGGCGCTAACGCGCCACGCTCCCCTCACGATCTCACTGGGATGAATCCAACGTGGATTTCGGCACCTTTCTCGTCCAGTGCCTGAACTCGGTTCAGTACGGACTCCTTCTCTTCCTGGTGGCCTCGGGACTCACGCTGATCTTCGGGATCATGGGCGTGATCAACCTGGCGCACGGCAGCTTCTACATGATCGGCGCGTACATGGCGTTCGCGCTCGCGCCGTTGTTCGGCGACCAGTTCCTGCTGATGCTGGTGGCCGGCGTGGTGCTGGCGGCGGTGTTCGGCTACCTGCTCGAATGGGCCTTCTTCAGCTACCTGTACCAGCGCGACCACCTGCAGCAGGTGCTCATGACCTACGGGCTCATCCTGGTGTTCGAGGAGCTGCGCTCCATTCTCGTGGGCAACGACGTGCACGGCGTGAAGGTGCCGGCGTGGCTGGACGGCAGCTTTGCGCTCGGCAACGTCATGAGCTACCCCTGGTACCGGCTCTTCGCCTCGGCCGCATGCATCGTGCTCGCGGCGGGGTTGTACTGGGTGGTCAACCGCACGCGCCTGGGCATGATGATCCGCGCCGGCGCCAGCAACCGCGACATGGTGCGCGGCCTGGGCATCGACGTGAAGCGGCTCTACCGCATCGTGTTCGCGGCCGGCGTGGCGCTCGCGGCGCTGGCCGGGATGATCGCGGCGCCGATGTCGTCGGTGTATCCGAACATGGGCGCGAGCGTGCTCATCATCTGCTTCGTGCTGGTGGTGATCGGCGGCATCGGCTCGATCACCGGTGCGCTGCTGGCCTCGCTCTTGGTGGGCTTCGTCGACACCTTCGGCAAGGTCTTCTTCGCGGACCTCGCCGGCATCGGCATCTACCTCTTGATGGCCATCGTGCTGATCTGGAAGCCCGAAGGGCTGATGGGGAGGCGGCCATGACCGAAGCCACCACCTCCATGCGCAGTACGGCCTCCACGCGGCTCGGCGCCTTGGCCGTGCCGGTGGCCTGCGCCATCGCCATCGCCGTGCTCGGTCCGCTCATGGGCAACTACGTCTCGGACTTTGTCGTCAAGGTGATGATCCTGTCGATCTTCGCGCTGAGCCTCGAACTGCTGGTCGGCATGACCGGGCTCGTGAGCCTGGGCCATGCGGCGTTCTACGGCATCGGCGCCTACGTCACGGTGCTGGCCTCGGGCAGCGAGGGCGGCAACCTCGCGCTGCTGCTGCCCGCAGCCATGGGCGCGGCGGCGCTCTATGCCTTGTTCGTGGGTGCGCTGAGCCTGCGCACGCGCGGCGTGTACTTCATCATGGTGACGCTGGCCTTTGCGCAGATGGCCTTCTTCGTGTTCCACGACACCAAGGTGGGCGGCGGCAGCGACGGCATCTACATGTACGTTCGGCCGGCCATCGGCAAGCTCGACCTGGAGAACCGCATGGTGCTGTTCTACGTGGTGCTCGCGTCGCTGGTGTTCACCTACGGCCTCCTGGCGCTGGTTCGCCGCTCGCGCTTCGGCGCGGCGCTGGCGGGCATCCGCGTGAACGAACAGCGCATGCGCGCGGCGGGTTTCCCGGTGTACGGCTACAAGCTCGCGGCCTTCGTGCTGGCCGGCGCGCTGGCCGGCCTCGCGGGCTTCCTGCTGGCCTCGCGTGACGGCGTGGTCAACCCCGAGCTCATGGCATGGCACAACTCGGGCGAGGTGCTGCTGATGGTGATCCTCGGTGGCCTCGGCCACCTGCGCGGCGCGGTCATCGGCGCGATCGCGTTCACGCTGCTGAAGGAAATCTTCTCGACGCACGCGGTGATGGGGCCGCTTGCGGACCATTGGCAGTTGACGCTGGGCATCGCGATCATCGTGTTCGTGGCGCTGCTGCCGAAGGGGCTCATCGGCCTGGCGAAGCGCTTGTCGCCGAAGGAGGCCGCATGAACGGCTCCCTGTGTTTCTCCCTCCCCTCCCGGGGGAGGGCCGGGGTGGGGGCACGCGGCGCCACCTTCGCGCGCCCTGCCTGCCCCCATCCCAACCTTCCCCCGGAAGGGGAAGGAGCAAGACCATGAACGCCCTGCTTTCAGTCGAAAAACTCACGCGCCGCTTCGGCGGCCTCACCGCCGTGAACGCCGTCACGCTCGACCTGCACGTCGGCGAAGTGCATGCGGTGATCGGCACCAACGGCGCGGGCAAGTCCACGCTGATCAACATGCTCTCGGGCGAGATCGAAGCCTCCGAGGGCCGCATCGCGCTCGACGGCATCGACGTGACGCGGCGTGCGCAGTGGCGCCGCGCGCGGGCGGGCGTGGGCCGCAGCTACCAGCGCACGACCATCTTCCCCGAGTTCAGCGTGCACGAGAACTGCCGCCTCGCGGCGCAGGCCGCCACGGCGCGGCCATGGACCGTGTGGGAGTCGTCGCAGCGCTGCGCGGCCAGCAATGCGGCGGCCGATGCGGCGCTCGAAGCCGCGGGCCTTTCGAACGAGGCCCACCGCGTGGCCGGCACGCTGAGCCACGGCGCGCAGCGCCAGCTCGAAGTGGCGATGTGCCTGGCCACCAGGCCGCGCGTGCTGCTGCTCGACGAGCCGCTCGCCGGCATGGGCGCCGAGGAAACCGACCGCATGCTCACGCTGCTCACGCGCTTGAAAGCCACCCACGCGATCCTGCTCGTGGAGCACGACATGGATGCGGTGTTCCGCATTGCCGACCGCATCACCGTGATGGTGAACGGCACCGTCATCGCGACGGGCGATCCGGCCTCGATCCGCGAAAACCCTGAAGTGCGCACGGCTTACCTCGGAGAAGACCACTGATGCTCGTCGTCCGCGATCTCAACACCTACTACGGCAACAGCCACATCCTGCGCGGCGTGCATGCCGGCATTCCGGCCGCCACGTCGGTCGGCCTGCTCGGGCGCAATGGCATGGGCAAGACCACGCTGATCCGCAGCATGATGGGCTACGTGCGCCCCGCCTCGGGCGAAGTGCAGGTCGATGGCCGCACGGTCACCGGCTGGCCGCCCGAGAAGATGGCGCGCCTGGGCATCGGCTACGTGCCCGAAGGCCGCGGCATCTTCCCGAATCTCTCGGTGCGCGAGAACCTCGTGATGAGCGAGCGTGCGGGCATCGACGGACGCCGCGCGTGGACCTTCGACCGCGTGATGGCCACCTTTCCGCGCCTGGCCGAACGGCTCACGCATGGCGGCCAGCAGCTTTCGGGCGGCGAGCAGCAGATGCTTTCCATCGGCCGCGCGCTGATGACCAACCCGCGCCTGCTGATCCTCGACGAGGCCACCGAAGGCCTCGCGCCGCTGATCGTGGCCGAGATCTGGCGCGTGATCGGCGAGATCCGCGCGACCGGCATCGCCACGCTGATCGTCGATCGCGACTACCGCAAGGTGCTCGCGCACACCGACCTGGCGGTGGTGATGGAAAAGGGGCAGATCGTGCGGCACGGCGCGTCGGCCGACTTGCTCGCGGAGCCGAAGGCGCTGGAAGAATTGCTGGGCGTTTGAGCGGCCTCACGCGGCCCGCTGCGCCATCAGGAAATCGATGAACACCCGCATGCGCAGCGGCACGTGCCGCCCGTCCGGGTACAGCAGCGTGTAGGGCCGCGAGCGGCCCGCGAACGGCTTCAGCACCTCGACGAGGGAGCCGTCGGCCAACTCCTTTTCCACCACGAAGCGGTAGGCCTGGAACAGCCCCGCGTCGCTCTTGGCCAGGGTGACGCCGCCCAGCACGTCGTCGGAGCAGCTGTAGGCGCTGTCCGCCAAGACCTCGCGGTCCTTGCCGTTCTCCCTGAAGAGCCATGAGATGCGGCGGCCGCTGCTGGGCAGCTCGAACTGGATGCACTCGTGCGCCGCAAGGTCGTCTAGCGTGCGGGGCGTGCCGGCCTTCTTCAGGTACTTGAGCGTGGCGACCACCACCAGCTGCGCGTCTTCCAGGTGCCGCGCAATCAGCGTGGAGTCGGGCTGCGCGCGCACGCGCACGGCCATGTCGTAGCCCTCTTCCACGAAGTCGATGTTGCGGTTGCTCAGGTGCACGTGCAGCCGGATGTCCGGATAGCGTTCGCGGAAGGCCGGCAGCAGCGGCAGGATGCGGTGGTGCCCATAGGTGGTGGGCACGCTGATGCGCAGCGTGCCCGAAGGCTGCATCTGCTGGCCCATGACCTCGCGCTCGGCCTCGGCCAACTGCGCCAGTGCCTGCCGGCATTGCGCGAAGTAGGTCCGGCCCGCGTCGGTGAGCCGCACGCTGCGCGTGGTGCGCACGAAGAGGCGCAAGCCCAGCCGCTTCTCGAGCCGCGAGATCGAGCGGCTCACGGCCGCGGGCGTCACGCCGGCCGCGAGCGCCGCGGATGTGAAGCCGCCGCTTTCTGCGGCAAGGCAGAACAACTCGATGCTGCCCAGGAGGATGTCGCCGAACTGCCGCTGCATCGATTGATTACCCCGCGTATCAAGTGAAGTGCAAGTCTAGTGATTTATCTCCGACGGCGTCATCAATACAGTTCATCCATCCCCTCAACTCCCTGGAGTACCGACATGCAAGACACCCTCAACACCCCCGCCACGGTCGTCATCACCGGTGCCTCGAGCGGCATCGGCCTGGGCCTCGCGCAGGCCTACCTCGAACGCGGCTTCAACGTGGTCGCCAATGCGCGCACCGACGAGCGCCTGGCGGCTGCGGCAAGGCAGCTCGGCAACCCGGAGCGCTTTCTCGGCGTGGCCGGCGACATCGGCCGGCGCGACACCGCTCAGCAGCTCATCGACCGTGCCGTGGAACGCTTCGGACAGGTCGACGTGCTCGTCAACAACGCGGGCATCTTCAACGCCAAGCCCTTCGTCGACTACACCGAGGAAGAACTCGACCATCTGGTGGCGACGAACCTCAAGGGCTTCGTCTACGCCTCGCAGGCTGCGGCAAGGCACATGGTCGCGCGCCGCCAGGGCCACATCGTGAACATCACCGCGAGCATCGCGCTGCAGCCGAACCAGCAGGTGCCGGCCCTGCTGCCGGTGCTGATCAAGGGCGGCATCAACGCCGCGACGCGCGCGCTGGCGCTCGAACTCGCGCCGCACAACGTCAAGGTGAATGCGGTGGCGCCCGGCATCGTCGACACGCCGCTGTACACGCCCGAGCAGCATGGCTTCCTGAACGGCCTCTCGCCCGCCGGTCGCATCGCGACCGTGCGCGAGATCGCCGATGCCGTGCTCTATCTCACGAGCGCCGATTTCACGACGGGCGTGGTGCTGCCGGTGGACGGCGGCATGAGCACGGGCAAGTGGTGATCACCCCATTCAACCCAAGGAGCACACCATGCCTTTCATCAACCTGAAGATCACCCGCGACGGCGTCACGCGCGAACAGAAGGCGCAGGTCATCGCCGAGTTCACGGAAACCTTGGAGCGCGTGCTGAACAAGCCGCCCGAATGGACGCACATCGTGATCGAGGAAATCGACACCGACGACTGGGGCCTCGCGGGGCTCACGACAACGGAGTACCGCAAGCGGCTGGCGGCGGGCGCGAAGAAGCCGCAGTGAGGCGAAGGCGCGGCGGCTACTCGATGAAGCGCCGCAGCCCTTCGAGGTCGACCACGGTGATCCCGCCATACTCGATGCGCAGGAACCCGGCCTCCTTGAGCCGGTTCAGCGCCGCATTGCAGCGCTGCCGCGACACGCCGGACAGGTTCGCGATCTCCTCCTGCGAGGTCTGCAGGTGCGGCTCGCTGCCCGGGTAAAGCCATGGGTGGAACAGGCCTGCGAGGGCGCGGGCCACCTGGCTGTCGGCATCGAGCAGCCGGTGCGCCGCATAGTTGCCCATGAACCAGTGCAGCCGCTCGTTGAGCTGCTGCAGCAGGAAATGGTCGAAGCCGCGCTGGGTGCGGTGCAGCCACTCGAAAGTCTCCAGCGGCAGCTGGGCCACGCGGCTGGGCCGCAGCGCAATCACGTCGGCCGAGCGTGGCGCCGCGCGCAGCAGCGTGCCTTCGCCGAACCAGCTGCCCACCGAAAGCCCCCCGAAGGTCACCGAGCGGCCGTCCCTGGAGGTGGTCGACCACTTGAGCAGGCCTTCGAGCGTGCCGTACCAGTGCAGCGGCGTTTCGCCGCGGCGGCACAGCGCGGCGCCGGCTGCGACCTGGACTTCGCGCATCTCGTCGCGCACGCGTTCGCGCGCCGCTTCGTCGAGCACCGGAAACCAGGCCGAGCGATCGAGCAGCTGGGGGATCGTCAGCGATGCCGCCTGGATGGCCGGCTTCGTCGTGGGCATGAAAAGAAAGCTCCCGATGGCCCGGGCGCGGCGCGCGCCGCGTAAACCCTGAGCCCAAATGTCGTCGCAATGACTGAGTGTGCCTGCGCCTCCAAAAATAATAGCGCGCCTCTCATGAAAGAAGACACCAGGAGACCCGGAGCATGCCGTCGAAGCGCAAAGTGATCGTGACCATCGCCCCCACGGGCGGCATGGCGCACAAGTCGCAGAACCCCCACCTTCCCACCCAGCCGGACGAGATCGCGGCCGACGTGCTGCGCTGCTGGAACGCCGGCGCCAGCGTGGCGGCGATCCACGCCCGCCGGCCCGACGACGGCGCCACCTGCGATGCCGCGGTGTACCGCGACATCAACAGCCGCATCCGCGCGGCCGGCTGCGACATCGTCATCAACAACTCCACCGGCGGCGGCGTGCACGGCGACATGGTCAAGCCGCTGGCGGGCGACCGCTGGGAAATTGCCTGGGAAGAGCGCATCAAGGGCATGGATGCGGGCGCCGAGATGTGCACGCTGGACGCGACCACGCTGAACCTGAGCTTCGAGGGCCGGCAGATCCTGATGGACACGCCGATCACCAAGGGGCGCGAACTGGCCGCCGGGATGAAGGCGCGCGGCATCAAGCCCGAGTGGGAGGTGTTCAGCCCCACGCACATCCTGCAGGACACGACCACGCTGATCGAGGAAGGCCATGACGACGAGCCCTACTTCATCAACCTGGTGATGAACGTGCACCGCAATTTCCAGAACGCGATGCCCTACTCGCCGCGCTTCCTGCAGATGATGGTCGACACGCTGCCCAAGGGCAGCATCTTCGGCGTGAGCGGCATCGGCACCTCGCAGCTGGAAGCCAACGTGGCCGCGCTGCTGCTGGGCGGGCATGCGCGCGTGGGGCTGGAAGACAACCTCTATTTCCGCCAGGGCGAGCTCGCCACCAACGTGCAGCTCACCGAGCGCATCGTGCGCGTTATCCATGAACTCGACATGGAAGTCGCCACGCCGACCGAAGCCAGGCAGATGATGGGACTGCCGCGCAGAGGCGGGCCGCGCCCCGAATTCGCGCCGCGTTGAAGCGGCCCCGTTCCCGCCAGATTCCGACAACAAGGAGACATTCATGACCACCCGCCGCCACTTCCTCCATGCCGTGGGCGCGAGCGCCGCCCTGGGCGCCCTCTCGCCGCTCGCCGCCTTGGCGCAGACGCTCGAGCAGGTCAAGATCTACTACGGCTTTCCGGCCGGCAGCGCCGGCGACAGCGTCGCGCGCCGCGTGGGCGAAAAGCTCGCGGGCTCGGCCTATTGCCGCAATGCCGCGGTGGTCGAGAACAAGCCGGGCGCGGGTGGCCGCATCGCGCTGGAAACCCTCAAGAGCGCACCGGCCGACGGCAGCGTGCTGGCGCTGTCGCCGTTCTCCTGCACGTCGATCTACCCGCACATCTACAGCAAGCTGAGCTACGACCCGGGCCGCGACTTCGTGCCGGTGTCGATCGCCGCCGTCATGCACCACGGCCTCGCGGTCGGCCCGCTGGTGCCGCCCGAGGTGCGCACGGTGAAAGACTTTCTCGCCTGGGCCAAGGCCAACCCGAACCAGGCCAGCTACGGCTCGCCGGCGGCCGGATCGACGCCGCACTTCATCGGCGCGCTGCTGGGCCTCAACAATGGCGTCGAGCTGAAACACGTGCCCTACCGCGGCTCGATTCCCGGCGTGACCGACGTGGTCGGCGGACAGATTGCCGCCATGGTCACGCCCAGCGGCGACTTCATCCCCAACCACAAGGCCGGCAAGCTGCGGCTGCTCGCCACCTCGGGCAAGGCGCGTTCGCCGTTCTCGCCCGAAGTGCCGACCTTTGCCGAACAGGGCTTTGCGGAGCTGACCACCGAGGAGTGGTTCGGCTTCTACGCACCGGCCAAGACGCCGGCCAGCGTGGTGGCCACTGCCAATGCCGCCATCAACGTCGCCATCAAGGAAAAGGTGGTGACGGACAGCCTGGCCGTGGTCGGCCTGATCGCCCAGGGTTCCACAGCCGAGGAAATGGCGCGCTCGCAGAAGGTCGAAGCCGAGCGCTGGGGCCCGCTGGTGAAGAAGATCGGTTTCACGGCGGACTCCTGAGGCGATGCCGATGGAAACGACTCCAAAACGCGTGGCGGTGGTCGCCACCGGCGTCATCGGCGCCAGCTGGGCCGCTTTCTTCCTGGCGCGCGGCCTCGACGTGGACGCCACCGACCCCTCGCCCGATGCGGAAGCGCGGCTGCGCGCGGCGGTGGCCGCGCACTGGCCGACGCTCGAACGCTTCGGGCTGGCCGAGGGCGCCTCGGTCGGCCGGCTGCGCTTTCATGCGCGGCTCGAAGACGCGGTGGCGAAGGCCGACTTCGTCCAGGAGAGCGGCCCCGAGCGGCTGGATTTCAAGGCCGACCTGTTCCGCCGCATGGACGAGGCGGCGCCGGCCCGCGCGATCCTGGCGTCGAGCTCCTCGGGCCTCGCCATCAGTGCGGTGCAGGCCGGGTGCAAGCATCCGGAACGTGTGGTGCTCGGCCATCCGTTCAACCCGCCGCACCTGATCCCGCTGGTCGAAGTGGTGGGCGGCGAGCGCACCTCGGCCGAGACCATCGAGCGCACCATGGCCTTCTATGCCGCGATCGGCAAGCGGCCGATCCACGTGAAGCGCGAGGTCAAGGGCCACATCGCCAACCGGCTGCAGGCCGCGCTCTGGCGCGAGGCCTTTCACCTCGTCGACCAGGGCGTGGCGAGCGTGGCCGACATCGACAGCGCCATGGCGCACGGCCCGGGCCTGCGCTGGGCGGTGATGGGGCCGTTCATGAACCTGCATCTCTCGGGCGGCGCGGGCGGCATCGCGCATGTGCTCGCGCACCTGGGCGGGCCGATCGAGGATTGGTGGCAGGACCTCGGCGCGCCGTCGATGACGGATGAACTCAAGGCCAAGGTGACCGAAGGCGTGGCCGATGAACTGGGCGACCGGCGCGTGGCCGAGCTCGAGGCCGCGCGCGACATCCTGCTGTTAAACCTGATTCGCGCCAAGGCCGACACCGGCAGACTCGATTGAAATGACAGACGATTTCCTCCTGGACGAGCGCCAGATCGCCCCGCCGCGCACCGTGCGCATCGACTTCGACGACGGCTCCTTCGCGCTGCGGTCGCCCGTGGCGCTCAAGCCCTATGCGCGCTGCATCGGCGAATGGATCGAGCGCTGGGCGCGAGAGACGCCCGATGCGCTGGCTTTCGCCGAGCGCGACGACAGCGGCGAAGGCTGGCGCAAGCTCGACTACCGCGCGCTGCGCCGCGCGGTGGGCGCGGTGGCGCAGGGGCTGCTCGACCTGCAGCTGCCGGCAGACAGGCCGATCGCGATCCTCTCGGACAATGCGATCGACCATGCGGTGCTGATGCTCGCGGCCATGCACATCGGCCGCACGGCGTGTTCGCTCTCGAGCGCGTATTCGCGCATGGCAAGAGATCCGTCGCGGCTGCACGGCATGCTGCAGGCGCTGCAGCCGGCGTTGATCTATGCCTCGGACGCCAAGGTGTACGGCGGCGCGCTCGCGGGCTCCGGCGTGGAGGCGGTGGCGGTGTTCAGCCGCAACGCCGACGCGCATGCCGGCGCCCTGCCCTTCGCGCAACTGCTGCAGGCCAGCGAGACGCCGGCCGTGATGCAAGCTTACGAAGCGGTGCTGCCCGACACCCACGCCAAGTACCTCCTGACATCGGGCTCCACCGGCAAGCCCAAGGTGGTGATCAACACGCATCGCATGCTCTGCGCCAACCAGCAGATGATGGCGCAGACCTGGCGCTTCCTCACGCAGGAGAAGCCGGTGCTGGTCGACTGGCTGCCCTGGAGCCACACCTTCGGCGCCAACCACAACCTCAACATGGTGCTGTGCCACGGCGGCGCGCTCTACATCGACGAGGGCCGGCCCGCGCCGGGGCTCATCGAAAAGACGGTGCGCAACCTGCGCGAGGTGAAGCCCACGCTGCTGTTCAACGTGCCGCGCGGCTTCGACATGCTGCTGCCGTTCCTGGAAGCCGACGATGCGCTGGCCGCCGAGGTGTTCTCGCGCCTGCGGCTGGCGTTCTACGCGGCCGCCGCGCTCGCACCTTCGACCTGGCAGAGGCTCGAAGCGGTGGCCCGGCGCGTGCGGCCCGAGCGCCCACTGTGGCTCACCACCTCGTGGGGCGCGACGGAAACCTCGCCCGCCATCACCTCGGCGCACTGGAAGCTCGACGGCGCCGGCTGCATCGGCGCACCGCTGCCGGGGCTCGAACTCAAGTTCGTTCCCAACGGGCAGAAGCTCGAGATGCGCGTCAAGGGCGTCTCGGTGTTCCCCGGCTACCGCCATGCGCCGCGGGAAACGTCGGAGGCCTTCGACGAAGAGGGCTACTACCGCATCGGCGATGCCGGCTACCTGGCCGACGCCGAGCAGGCGCAACGCGGCGTGATCTTCAACGGCCGCGTGGCCGAGGACTTCAAGCTCTCCAGCGGCACCTGGGTGTCGGTGGGTACCTTGCGCGTCAAGCTGGTGTCGATGCTCGCGCCGCACGCGCAGGACGTGGTGCTCACGGGCCACGACCGCGACGAGATCGGCATGCTGGTGTTCCCCGCACCGCAGGCCGTGCCCGAGGCGCTGGCGGGGCGCATCGCCGACGTGCTGCGCGCACTGCGGGACGAAGGCGCGGGTTCGTCGCAATGCCCGACGCGCGCGCTGGTGCTTGCCGAGCCGCCGAACCTCGATGCGGGCGAGATCACCGACAAGGGCTACATCAACCAGCGCGCCGTGCTCACGCGGCGTGCGGCCGAGGTCGCGCGGTTGCATGCGGGCGCGCAGCCGGACCCGCAGGTGATCCGCCCGCGCGGCTGAGCCCACCTGGACCGCGGCGGAAAAAATCGTCAGCGGGAAGCGCCCGGCGCCTTGCGGGGTGGCGGCGCCTTCCGGGCTGGCTCGTCCGCGCCGAAGAGCTTCTCCATCTGCTGCCCGATGCGCGCGCCGATCGCCGTGCCGACGCCCGGCAGCACCGCGGTGCCGACCGCCGCGCCGGCCAATGCGCCGCCGGTCAGCGAGACCTCCGGGTCGCTCATGGTTCCGCCCACCTTGAGCGGCACGCCGACCACGCCATCGACCAGGTCGACCGCCACTTCCCCATCCAGCTTGCGGTTGAAGAGCTTCAGGTTGCCGCTGGCGGTGAGCACACCGGAACGCGCCTTGAGGCCCGTGTAGCGCATCACGATGCCGTCGTCGGTGCCCTGGGTGTCGAGGGTGCCGGTGAGTTCGTCCAGCGGGGTGGTGCCGCCGCGGCTGATGCCCGCGGTGCCCACGGCCTTGGCCAGGTCGAGCCGGGTGAGCGTGGCGGGCCGCACCGAGAAGGTGGTGCGGGTGTGCACGCTGCGCACCAGCGCGCCGAGTTCGCCGGCTTCGGCCACCAGCGTGGTCTGGCCCGAGAACTTGCCGGCCACGGCGGTGCGCCGGCCAAAGGCCTGCACCAGCCCTTCGATGTCGACCTGCCGCGGCTCGAGCTCGGCCGACACCCGCAGCATGTCGTTGGGCAGCAGCTCGAACAGCGAGACGCCGTTCCACGTGCCGCCGCCCACCTCGATGCGGGTGCGCCACCGGTCACGGCCGGCTTCGCGGTCCAGCCGCAGCCGCGCGGGGGGCGAGGCGCCGGCGCGTTCGACGCGGGCCTGGCGCGGACGCCAGTGGGCGTCGAAGTCGATGTCGCCATCGTAGGCGAGCGCAATGTCGCGCCGGTCGATCCAGACCACATCGCGCCAGCGCAGTTTTTCGAGCGGGACCGGCGCCAGCGCCCATGGCGCCGGCAGCGTGACGAGCGGCGCGTCCTCTTTCGGCTTGGGCCCCTTGCCCCGGAACGCGCGCAGCGATTCACGCGGCAGCACCAGGCTTTCGATCTCGACCTCGTCGACGGCCACCACGCGGCGCAGCAGCGCCCTGAGCTTGAGCTGGAGCGTGATGCGGCGCAGGGTGATGGGGCGCGGCTGCTCGGTGGCGACCTGGGACAGCACCAGCACCGGGCTGGGCCACAGCGACCAATGGGCGCCGCCGACCTTCAGTCCGATGCCGAAGCGCTTTTCGAAAGCCTCGGAAACGCGCGCGGCCACCTCCTCGTCGCTCGGCAAACGGGTGCTCGCCACCCAGACCAGCGCACCGATGCCGAGCAGCAAGACCGCGGCAATGCCGATGAGCCAGCGTCGGAGGGGGTGCTTCATCGGACCAACTTAGCACGCAAAGGCGACTGCGGTTGTCAGCCGCCGTCGCTATAGTTTCCGGAACCCCGTACCGGAGACACCCCATGCGCATCTGGAAGAAAGACATCTCGATCGAAGAGCTGACCCGCAACCACGTCGGCACCGCCGTCTCCACGCTCGGCATGGAGTTCCTGGAGGTGGGCGACGACTTCATCCGCGCCCGCGTGCCGGTGGACGAGCGCACCCGCCAGCCCTACGGCATCCTGCACGGCGGCGTCTCGGTGGTGCTGGCCGAAACGCTGGGCTCGTGCGGCGCGCACTACTCGGCGCCCGAGGGCGACCGGGCCGTAGGCCTGGACATCAATGCCAACCACATCCGCTCGGCCACCGGCGGCTGGGTCACCGGCACTGCGCGCCCCGTGCACCGCGGCCGCACCACGCAGGTGTGGCAGATCGACATGACGAACGACGCCGGCGAATTGACCTGCGTCTCGCGCATCACAATGGCGGTGCTGCCGCCGCGCTAGCGCGAACGCGAAACCCCGCCTGGCACGCGGGCGGCAGCGGGCCGCAAGAAGCCCCCCGGAAACACAAGACGAGGAGATACCGAACCCATGAGCAACCTATTCAGCTGGCGCGAAGTCGCCGCCACCGAGGGCCGCGTGGTCGCGCCCGATGAACGGCTGCCCTGGCTGCAGACCGGCGCCATGGGCGTGCAGCACGTCATCGCGATGTTCGGCGCCACGGTGCTGGCGCCCATCCTGATGGGCTTCAACCCCAACATCGCCATCCTGATGAGCGGCATCGGCACGCTGATCTTCTTCCTGGTGACCGGCGGCAAGGTGCCCAGCTACCTGGGCTCGAGCTTCGCGTTCATCGGCGTGGTGATTGCCGCGAGCGGCTATGCGGGCAAGGGGCCCAACGCCAACATCGCGGTGGCGCTCGGCGGCATCGTGGCGTGCGGGGTGATCTACATCCTCATCGGCGCCCTGGTGCAGGCCATCGGCACCGGCTGGATCGAACGCTTCATGCCGCCGGTGGTCACGGGCGCGGTGGTGGCGGTGATCGGGCTCAACCTGGCGAGCGTGCCGATCAAGAACATGGCGGCCAGCAATTTCGATTCGTGGATGCAGGCCGTCACCTTTCTCTGCGTGGGCCTCGTGGCGGTGTTCACGCGCGGCATGCTGCAGCGCCTGCTGATCCTGATCGGGCTGATCCTGGCCACCGTGGTCTATGCGCTGCTGACCAACCTCCTGGGCATGGGCAAGCCGGTGGACCTGTCCGGCATCGCCAATGCCGCGTGGTTCGGCCTGCCGACCTTCACCGCGCCGGTGTTCACCACCAACGCCATGCTGCTGATCGCGCCGGTGGCCATCATCCTGGTGGCGGAAAACCTCGGCCACCTGAAAGCGGTCACGGCCATGACCGGGCGCAACCTCGACCCGTACATCGGCCGCGCCTTCATCGGCGACGGCATTGCCACCGTGGTGAGCGGCGCCGCCGGCGGCACGGGCGTGACCACCTATGCCGAGAACATCGGCGTGATGGCGGCCACGCGCATCTATTCGACCGCGGTGTTCGTGGTGGCGGCGCTCATTGCGCTGGTGCTGGGCTTCAGCCCGAAGTTCGGCGCGCTGATCCAGGCCATCCCGCTGCCGGTGATGGGCGGCGTAAGCATCGTGGTGTTCGGCCTCATCGCGATCGCGGGCGCCAAGATCTGGGTCGACAACAAGGTCGATTTCTCGCAGAACAAGAACCTCATCGTGGCCGCGATCACACTGATCATCGGCACCGGCGACTTCACCTTGAAGTTCGGCCAGTTCGCGCTGGGCGGCATCGGCACCGCGACTTTCGGGGCGATCATTCTCTACGCACTTCTGGGCGGAACGCGCAACGCCTCGGCCCCGGCAAAGTGAAACGCCGTGCAATAAATGTTCGGCCGGGTAGTTGAAGCGGGGCCCGGCCACTGGCCGCAAGCCCACGCCCGTTAGACTTCAACGCTTTTCGCACCGACGTTTTCCAATGGCCGATGTCTCCGCCGCGCGCACCAAGGCGGTTTTCGAATTCAAGAGCGCCACGCTGCCGCTGATCGCAGTGATACTCAAGACGGCCGACCTGGCCGTGCTGGCCGAGGCGCTCGACGCCCAGCTGGCCGATTCGCCCGATTTCTTCGAGCAGGAGCCGGTGGTCATCGACCTCTCGCAGCTGCAGCCTGAAGAAGAAGGCGGCGAGGAGCCCGCAGCGCTCGACTTCGCGGCGCTGCGCGGCCTGCTGGCGCGCCACCAGACCCAGCCCATTGCGGTGCGCGGGGGCAATGCCGCGCAGAACGCGGCGGCCCGCGCGGCCGGGCTTTCGCTCACGGCCATGCCGGTGGCGCCCGCGCCGCGTTCCCCGGCGCCGCCCGCTGCATCCCCTGCGCCCGCGAGCGAAGCGCCGCAGATCGTGCGCGAAGTGCCGGTGCCGGCCAACGGCACGCTCCTGATCGACAAGCCGCTGCGCTCGGGCCAGCAGGTCTACGCCCGCGGAGGCGACGTGGTGGTGACCGCGGTGGTGAGCTTCGGTGCCGAAGTGATCGCCGACGGCAACGTGCACGTCTATGCGCCGCTGCGGGGCAAGGCGATTGCCGGCGCGCGCGGCAACACCGAGGCGCGCATCTTCTCGACCTGCATGGAGGCGCAGCTGGTGGCCATTGCCGGCATCTATCGCACCAACGAAGTGCCGCTGCCCGACCCCGTGCTGGGCAAGCCGGCGCAGATACGCCTGGACGGCAAGAAACTCGTGATCGATCCGATCTGACGCGCCGCGGCGCGTCCCAAACCAATAACCGAATCGAAACAAGAAGGAATGGCAATGGCCAAAATTGTGGTGGTGACCTCAGGCAAGGGCGGCGTCGGAAAGACCACGACGAGCGCCAGCTTCGCGTCGGGCCTCGCGCTCGCGGGCAAGAAGACGGCGGTGATCGACTTCGACGTGGGCCTGCGCAACCTCGACCTCATCATGGGCTGCGAACGCCGCGTGGTGTACGACCTGATCAACGTGATCCAGGGCGAAGCCAACCTGAGCCAGGCGCTGATCAAGGACAAGCAGTGCGACAACCTCTTCGTGCTGGCGGCCTCGCAGACGCGCGACAAGGAAGCGCTGACGCAGGAGGGCGTCGAAAAGGTGCTGAACGACCTGTCCGCCATGGACTTCGACTACATCGTGTGCGATTCGCCCGCGGGCATCGAGACCGGCGCGATGATGGCCATGCACTTTGCCGACGAGGCCCTCGTGGTGACCAACCCCGAGGTATCCTCGGTGCGCGACTCCGACCGCATCCTGGGCATGCTGAGCAGCAAGACCAAGCGGGCGAAGGAAGGCGGCGACCCCATCAAGGAGCACCTGCTGATCACCCGCTACAACCCCAACCGCGTGGCCGGCGGCCAGATGCTCTCGCTGGAGGACATCCAGGACATCCTGCGCATCAAGCTGATCGGCGTCATTCCCGAATCCGAAAGCGTGCTGCAGGCGTCCAACCAGGGCGTGCCCGCGATCCACGACAAGGACACCGACGTGGCCAAGGCCTACAGCGACGTGGTGGCGCGCTTCCTGGGCGAAGACAAGCCGATGCGCTTCGTCGACGCGGAAAAGCCGGGCTTCTTCAAGCGAATTTTCGGAGGCAAGTAGGCCATGTCCTTTTTCTCGTTCCTGCTCGGCGAAAAGAAGAAGACGGCCAGCGTCGCCAAGGAGCGGCTGCAGATCATCCTCGCGCACGAGCGGTCCAGCCTCAGCGGCAAGAAACGCCCCGACTACCTGCCCGACCTCCAGCGCGAGCTGATGGCGGTGATCTCGAAGTACGTGAAGATCAATGCCGAGGACATCAAGGTCCACCTGGAAAAGCAGGACGACCTCGAAGTGCTCGACATCAAGATCGAACTGCCCGACCCGGCGCCTTCGCCGGCGCGCTGAAGAACGCGCGGACGGCGCGGCCTCGCCCCCGGGTCAGGGCTGCGCCACAAAGCGCGCCACCTGCCGCAGCACGTCGTCTTCCTTGAGGATGCGGCGGTGTCCCAACCCCTCCGTGGCCACCAGCCGCGCCCCCTTGATCGCATCGCGGTAGGCCTCCGCGTCGGCAAAGCGGTTCACGCGATCGTCGCGGTCATGCACGATCAGCGTCGGCTGAACGATGCGCGGACCGACCGCCGGCGGCTCCAGCTGCGCCATCAACAGACCTTCCCGCGCTTCGAACAGCCGTTGCATGGCGAGCCGCGTCGCTTCGCTCAGCCCGAACGTGTGCGCGAAATACCGCGTGAACTCGCGCGCCGACGCCGGTGGTGCGAGCAGCACCAGCCGCTCGGCGCGCAAGCCCTGTGCGGCGGCCAGCCCGAGCGCGTTGGCGCCCATCGAATGCGCGACCGCTGCGCGCAGCGCATGGCCGTCTGCGACGAGCCGTGCAACCACGTACGAAATGGCCCGCGCGAACTGCGGCGAGTTGCTCATGATGCCCGCGCTCCGACCGTGGGCCGGCAGCTCCAGCAGCACGGGCCGCAGTCCTTCGCCAGCCATGGCCTGGGCCAGCGCCAGCATCTGCCCCGCGTGGCCGCCCCAGCCGTGCACCAGCAGCACGATCGGTGCCGACTCCGCGCCTGAATCCTGCGTGGCCAGGTGATAGAGGCCGAGGCTCGCGTTCTCGAAAGCCCAGCCCTCGCGCCGCCACTCGGCGCCCGGCCCCTGGCCGCGATAGAGCCACTTCGGCGGCAGCGGCGTGCCGAACAGCCGGTAGGCGGCGCGCACGCCCAGTGCGGGCCACAGGCGCTGCGCGGTGGTGAGGCCGAAGCGCAGCGTGCGCATCACGCGGCCGAGGCGGTAGTAGTTCGACTGTGCGGCATGGGTGGCCGCGGAGGTGGTGGTGGTGCCCGTCATGCGACGCTCCTGCGGTTCAGTACCAGACCCAGTCTTCGTTGCTGCGCGGCAGGCTGCGCAGCGCTGTGCGGGCGGTTTCGGCGCCGATGGCGGCCAGGTAGACGGCAAGGCAGAGGGCGATGATCAGCATGGTGCTTCTCCTTTTTATCGCACAGTCGTGCGAAATTTGATCGACGAAAGATGAAAGGAACCTGCCTGCCCGGGTGGCTCAGGCGCGATAGCTGGAAAGAAGCCGCTGCCAGGTTTGCCTGGCGCGATCGGCGGCCTGGGGGTCGCGCAGGAAGCGCGCGTCGTGCAGCAGGCCCATGATGAGGCCATTGATCTCGCTGACGACCTGCCCGGCGTCGGTGTCGGCACGCAGCTCGCCGGTCTCGACGGCCTGCAGCACCGTGCGGCGCAGCGCGGCGCGCCAGCGCGTGATCTCGGATAGCAGCAGGTCGCGCAGCTCGCCTTCGCGGTCGTCGTACTCGAAGGCCCCGGCCATGTAGAGGCAGCCGGTTTCCGCCTCGATGTCGCGCGTGCGCGCGATCCAGCGCTCGACGATCTGCTCGAGCCGCGCCAGGCCCTTGGGTTTTTGCATCGCCGGCACGAACACGTCGGCCAGGAAGCGGCGGCCGTACTCTTCGATCGCGGCCTTCTGCAGCGCCTCGCGCGAACCCACGCGCGAGAACACACCGCTCTTGGAAAGCGCCAGCCGGCTGGCCACGGCCTGCAGCGTGATCGCTTCGAGGCCGTCGGTCAGCGCGAGATCCATCGCCGCGCCGATGATGGCGGCGCGGGTGAGTTCGGCTTTCTGGGTCTTGGCGTCCATGGCGGCAACTTTAGCACAGTCGTGCGAAATTGCAAATGCGCGCGCTGCAGCGCATCGGCAGAAGCGGCACAGATGATTTGCTCATGTGAAACCAACAAACGCATCGTTCCCCGCATAAGCACTTGTGCCGAGAATCGCCGCTCGGCCCGGCCCGGGCCTTTGTTTTCCGATCCTGCGCCCGATGAACTTTCAACAACTGCGCTCGGTACGCGAGGCCGTTCGTTGCGGCTTCAACCTGACCGAGGTTGCCCACACGCTGCACACCTCCCAACCGGGCGTGAGCCGGCAGATCCGCGAACTGGAGGAAGAACTCGGCATCGAGCTTTTCGTGCGCGCCGGCAAGCGGCTCACCGGGCTCACGGAACCCGGCGGGCATGTGCTTCCGATCATCGAGCGCATGCTGATGGAGAGCAGCAACCTGCGCCACGCGGGACAGGAGTTCGTGGCACAGCAGAGCGGGCTGCTTTCGGTGGCGGCCACGCATTCGCAGGCCCGCTACGCGATGCCGGTGGCGGTGCAGGAATTTCGCGCCCAGTTTCCCAACGTGAAGCTGCACCTGCACCAGGGCTCGCCCAAGCAGATCGCGCAGATGCTGATCGACGGCGAAGCCGACGTGGGCATAGCGACCGAGGCGCTGGGCGACTATCCCCAGCTGGTGGCACTGCCCTGCTACCGCTGGACGCACTCGGTGGTGGTGCCGCCGGGGCATGCGCTGCTCGACGCGCCGCTGTCGCTGGAGGCGCTCACGCGCCATCCGCTCATCACCTACGACACGGGCTTCACCGGGCGCTCGCGCATCGACGAGGCCTTCGCCCAGCGGGGACTCACGCCCCACATCGTGCTGGCGGCCATGGACGCCGACGTGATCAAGACCTACGTGCAGCTGGGCATGGGCGTGGGCATCGTCGCCGGCGTGGCGTACGAGGCCGAACGCGACACGCAGCTGCGCGCGCTGGACGCAGGCCGGCTGTTCGGCATCAACCTCACCAAGCTGGCGGTGCGGCGCGGCAACTACCTGCGCAAATACGTCTATGCCTTCATCGAGTCTTTCGCACCCACCTTGACGCGCACCGTGGTCGAGAAGGCTCTGGGAGACGAAGCGAAGGGCTCGCACTACGAAATCTAGCGCCGGCGCAACGGAATCGATGCTTGCCGCCACCGGTTTGAAAAAGAAGCGCCCTGCTTCACACAGGCAGCGTACATTCGGGTTAATTCCTTGGCTTCCCGGAACGGATCAGCAATGGCATCGACCCAGCAGCAGCAACAGCAAACCAAGGCCGCCCTGAAGGCCGCCGAGGCCGCCGAACGGCGTGAGCGGCTCAGACGGGCACTGCCCGCCACCGTGGAGCTGCTGCAGAGCCGCCAGGCCGACCGCATCGCCGACAGTGACATCGATGCCTATGTGAACCTCAACTGGCTCGAATGGCACGGCGGCGGCTTGCGGCTCACCATCACCGGACGCAATGTCTGCGCACAGTCGCTGCCCACCGTGGCGGCCTGAGCACCTCGCGCCACAAAACAAAAAGGCCGCCGCAGGTTGACTGCAGCGGCCTTCGGGCCTGGCGCTCGGCGCCACGGACAAACGTGCTTACTGGCTTCCGACGATGATCTGTGCGATCACACCGGTCGCGATGGCCGCGAGCACATAGTCGCCACCCACACCCACCCACTGGTAGCCGCGCGGCGGCGGCTGCAGGCGATACGCACGGTAGTCGTTCACCACGTAGTTGCGGCCGCGGTACTCGGCGGGCACGCGTCCACCGCGGCGCCACTCGGCATGCGGCTGCGGATAGCCGCGGCGGTCGAACTGCCGGCCGGGGCGGTAGTCCTCGCGGCTGTAGCGGTCGCCGCGCCGGTAGTCATGCCGGTCGAACCTGCGGTCCTGTTGCTCGTAGCGGCCGTTGCTGCGGTCGTCGCTGCGGTCATTGCCACGATCGGACCTGCGGTCCTGCTGTTCGGAGCGGGCGTTGCCACGGTCGTCGCCGCGATCATTGCCGCGGTCAGGGCCACGGTCTTGTGCGAAGGCGCTTCCCGCCGCCATGCACATCGCGAGCGCCGCAGCAGCGACGGCCATGCTCTTTGATTTGATGATCATCTGGAAACTCCTTCGTGTTGATGACGAGCCCATTGTCAGAGGCGCTTGTGTCTGCCCTGGGCACATCAGGTCGCCGTCAGGTGAAATCAGGTAAGGGCTGGTATCGCGGCGGCGTGTTGTCCTTCGTTGCAGGGGCATATCGGGTGACCACGATGCCGCATTTGTAGGCCTGCGCGCCGAGCAGGCGCAAGCTGTGGCCGTTGCGCTGGTCGTGAAACACCGATCGACCGCCGCCCACGGCGGCCGGGTTGACGAAGAACTGGAACTCGTCGACGAGGCCCTCGGCCACCAGCGACGACGCAAAGCCCACGCCGCCGATGCAGAGGATGCCGGCGCCCGGCTGCCGCTTGAGCGCATTCACTTCGTCGGCCATGCGCCCTGCTGCTACTGCGGTCCGCGGCCACCGCGAGGCGTCGAGCTTGTCGGTGAGCACGACCTTGCGCGCATCGACAATTTTCTGCGCAAAGGCGTAGTACGGATCCGCGGGATGGTTGCGTGCGGCGCGGCCCCAGTGGTCGAGATAGCCCTCCTCGACGATCTTGCGGCTCAGGAGAATGGTGTCGATCGACTCGAAGACTTCGTTGAAGTACTGCTTGAGTGCGTCGTCCCAGTTCCAGCGGTCGCCCCAACCCCAGAGTTGCCAGTCGAGTCCGGAATTGGACGCTGCGACGCAGCCATCGACCGACATCTGCATCTGCAGGATGAGCTTTCTCATGAGGTTCTCCTTCGGACGGTTGCCTGACACTGCTCTCGATTTGCAACCGGTTGAAGTATTGAAGTTCTGCCAGCAAAATGCAAGCAGTTTCAAAACAAGAGCAATGCTGCGATGGCAAACCATCAGAAATCCCTGTGCCCCGTCAACCTGTCGCTCGAGATCTTCGGCGACCGCTGGAGCCTGCTCATCGTTCGCGACATGATGTTTGCCGGCAAGCGGCACTTCAGGGAATTCCTGCAGTCCGATGAAGGCATCTCCTCCAACATCCTCGCCGAGCGCCTGGGCACGCTGGTGGAACAGGGCGTGCTTCGCAAGAGCGACGATCCCACGCACAAGCAGAAGGCGATCTACAGCCTGACGCCGATGGGCATCGACCTGCTGCCGGTGGTGGCGCAGATCGGCATCTGGGGGCGCAAGCACCAGCCCGTCACGCGCGAGAGCGCAGCAGCCGCTGCGGCCATGCAAAAAGGCGGGCCGGCGCTCTGGAAGCAGATGCAGGCGGAATTGCGCAAGGCGCATGCGGCGGTTCGCAGAGGCTGAGCCCGGGCACCGTCATCGAATGCGCTTAAGCTAGCGCGCAGCATGAAGCGACGACACCTTTTCCACCTGCTGGCGGGCGCATCCACAGCCGCCGCGCTGGCCGCCTGCGGCAAGCGCAAGCCCTCCGCCGCCGCATTGAAACCCGGCGCCCGCGTGCTCGCGCTGGGCGACAGCCTCACGGCGGGCTACGGCGCGCCGCCCGATGCGGCGTGGCCGGTGAAGCTCGGCGAACTCACCGGTTGGCAGATCGACAACGCGGGCGTCAATGGCGACACCTCGGCCGGCGCGCTGGAGCGCCTGCCATCGCTGCTGCAGGCAGGCAGCTATGACGCGATCCTCATCGGCATCGGCGGCAACGACATGCTTCGCGGCGTGCCGCCCGCAGCGACGCGCGAAAACCTCGCGGCGCTCGTGACCCAGGCCCGCGCGCACACGCCACGTGTCGCACTGCTGGCGACGCCCGCGCCCGATGCAATGCGCGCGGTGGTCGGCTCGCTGAGCGATGCGCCGTTCTACGGCGAGGTCGCGAAGTCGGGACAGGCGCTGCTCGTCGCCAATGTGTATTCGAGCGTGCTGTCGGACGCCTCGCTGCGCTCCGACCGCATCCATGCCAATGCCGCAGGCTATGCCGAGGTTGCGCAGCAGCTGGCGAAACAGTTCAAGGCCGCGGGCTGGCGCTGACCGGGATCAGGGCGCGCTGCCCTGCGGCCCCACCGGCGGCGGTGCCGCACGGCCGTTGGAGCCCGGCGCCAGCTTGCGGCCGAAGGACTCGCCCACCCTGCGCACCGGCCGGCTGGCTTTTTCCGACACGTTGTTGACACCGCGCCGTGTCGCGTCTTCGGCGCGGTCGATGCCGCGGCCGGCGGCGTTGGTGCCGCGCTGCACGCTGTTCACGACCTTGCTGTCACGCGGCGGCGGAGGGAGCGTGCGCGCGGGTTGCACCTTGGGTGGGTTGTCGGCGCTCTGGGCGTGAACCGCGGTGACGGACAGCAACAGGAGCGCGGCGCTCGCAGCCACCAGTGCGAACGAGTGAGCAGGCATCTTGGTCATGAGGGGCTTCCTTTCTTGTCATCGGGATGGCCGGCGTCCACTGCTTCTGCGGCAGCGCGCGCCATGCGTTCGCTCTTCCAGTAGACGTCGTCGCCGCCGTTCATCCGGTTGAGCACGCGCGCCAGCACGAAGAGCAGATCGCTGAGCCGGTTGAGATATTGACGCAAGGCATCGTTGAGTTCCGCCGTGGCGCCGAGCGCCACCACCGCACGCTCGGCACGGCGCGCCACCGTGCGGCACACGTGCGCCAGCGAGGCCGCGCGCGTGCCCGCGGGCAGGATGAATTCAGCGAGGCGCGGCAAGGCTGCGTTGTGCTCGGCCAGCGCGTTGTCCAGCTGCAGCAGCGCCTCGGACTTCAGCAGCGTGAAACCCGGCATCGACAGCTCGCCGCCCAGGTTGAAGAGCTGGTGCTGGACGTCGACGAGCAGCTCGCGCACGGGCTCCGGCATGGGCTCGCAGAGCAGCACGCCGATCTGGGAGTTGAGCTCGTCCACGTCGCCCATGGCGTGCACGCGCAGGTGATCCTTGGGTACGCGCGTGTTGTCGCCGAGACCGGTGGTGCCGTCGTCGCCGGTGCGGGTGGCGATCTGTGAAAGTCGGTTGCCCATGGGCGCTCCTGTTGTGCGTGCGTGGGCGGCTTTTATCGCCCGATGTTCGGAAAGGCCGCGTAGTGGGCTTCGAGTTGCGACGGAAAGGCCGCGAGCGCGCTGAGGGTCGTAGGGTTCATGTGTCTGCCGAAGCGCATTATGGTGCGCGCTCCGTAAAATGGCCGCACAGAGCCACAACCGCCACCCACCTCTCCAGGAGACGACCGATGAACGCCCCGACCCAAACCTCGCACCTGATGCCGGAGCTTCATCTGCGCGACGTGCCCGACAGCCTGATCGAAGGGCTGAAAGCACGCTTCGGGGCGAATTGCTCCACCGCCATGGCGGTGCGCACGCAGCATGGGCGCGACGAGTCCTCGTTCGACGCGCCGCCGCCTTCGGCCGTGATCTTCGCCGAGAGCACGCAGGACGTCGCCGATGCCGTGAAGCTCGCGAGCGAGCACAGCGTGCCGGTCATTCCCTTCGGCGTGGGCTCGTCGCTCGAAGGCCATCTGCTCGCGGTGCAGGGCGGCATCAGCATCGACGTGTCGCGCATGAACAAGGTGCTGTCGGTCAATGCCGACGACCTCACGGTCACGGTGCAGCCCGGCGTCACGCGCAAGCAGCTCAATGAAGAGATCAAGAGCACGGGGCTGTTCTTCCCCATCGACCCGGGCGCCGATGCGTCCATCGGCGGCATGACCGCCACGCGCGCGAGCGGCACGAATGCGGTGCGCTACGGCACCATGCGCGAGAACGTGCTGGCGCTCGAGGTGGTCACGGCCGCTGGCGACGTCATTCGCACCGGCACGCGCGCCAAGAAGTCGTCTGCGGGCTACGACCTCACGCGCCTCATGGTGGGCAGCGAGGGCACGCTGGGCGTGGTCACCGAAGTCACGCTGCGCATCTATCCGCTGCCCGAGGCGGTGTCGGCCGCCATCTGTTCGTTCCCGAGCATCGAGGCCGCGGTGCGCACCACCATCGAGACGATCCAGCTCGGCGTGCCGATCGCGCGCGTGGAGCTGATCGACGTGAACACGGTGCGCATGGTGAACGCCTACGCCAAGCTCAACCTGCGCGAAGAGCCGATGCTGCTGATGGAATTCCACGGCTCGCCGGCCGGCGTGAAGGAACAGGCCGAGACCGTGCAGGAGCTCGCCAGCGGCCACGGCGGCAATGCCTTCGAATGGGCCAGCACGCCGGAAGAACGCACCCGGCTGTGGACCGCGCGGCACAACAGCTACTTTGCGGCCGTGCAGTCGCGCCCGGGCTGCCGCGTGATCTCGACCGACACCTGCGTGCCCATCTCGCGCCTGGCCGACTGCCTGCTCGATTCCGTGGCCGAAGCCGATGCGAGCGGCATCCCCTACTTCCTGGTCGGCCACGTGGGCGACGGCAATTTCCACTTCGGCTACCTGCTGGACCCGAACATCCCCGAAGAGCGCGTGAAGGCGGAGGAACTGAACCATGCGCTCGTGAGCCGCGCGCTGGCGCTCGAGGGCACCTGCACCGGCGAGCACGGCGTGGGGCTGCACAAGATGGACTTCCTGGTGACGGAAGCAGGCGTGGGCGCGATCGACATGATGCGCACGATCAAGCGTGCGCTCGACCCGAAGAACATCATGAACCCCGGCAAGATCTTCGCGCTCTGATCCCTTCGGCGCAGCGAAAGGAAAAAAGCCCGGCGGCTCGCGAGAGCCCCGGGCTTTTTTTTGCGGCCGCGTGTCTTACTTGCGGCGGCGCGCCGGTGGCGGTTCCGGCGGGACGTAGGTTTGCGATGGCGCCGCGCCGCCATCCACGCCGAGCCGGCCGCCGCCGCCCAGGCCCTGGCCGCGCACCGTCTGGGCCTTGTAGTTGCGCAGCGAGCGGACCATCTGGTTGAAGGCGTCCATGAAGGCAGCGGCAATCACCTTGCCTTGCGCCGTGTTGGTGTAGCCGCCGAGGCCGCCGCCGGCGCGGCCGCCGAACACCGAGCCGAAGGCGCCGAAGTCGGTCTTGGAGGCGCTGCCTTCCGAAGCCGCGACCTGCACGCCGGAGCGGTTGTCGATGAGCGTGAGCAGCGCGCTCGCTTCCTTGGTCTGCATGCTGCCCCCGACGGCCGCCAGGGCCCGCCCACGGCCGCCGCCCACCAAACCGCCCAGCGCGCCGCCAATGCCGCCGGCGTCGCTGTTGCTGAACACGATCTCCGGTGAAAGCCCGTAGTCGGACGCCACCATCTGGCCGCGGCCGAAGTTGCTGCCGCCGCGCATCTCACCCGACTGCTGCAGTGCGCGCTCGCGCGTCATGGCGTTCATGCCGGCCGCGCCGCGCTCGACCACCACGAAGCAGTTCGACTGCTGCACCAGCAGGCGCAGCAGGTTGGCCGTGGGCGGCAGGCGGTATTCGCCGGTGAGCACGGTGTACCAGCCGGAGTTCACGTTCTCGATCAGCGAGACCGTGCCGAGCGGCGACTCGCAGCGCTCGAGCTGGCCGCTCTCGCCCGCGGTGGCCGAGCCTGCGGCGCTGCCCGTGGCCATGGTCTTGGCAGACTGGCTGCCCATCTGCATGTCGGTGGTGGCGCAGCCCGTCAGCAGCAGCGCGCCCGCAGCCACGGCCGCGAATGGAAACCTTGTGGTGAACCTCATGATGACTCCCTCTTCCTCGATATCTGGGTTGATGTGCCCGGCGAGGATACGCGTAAAAGATTGCAAGAATCAATCAAGCGAATGTCAGAGGTGACACGCCGCACCTAGGCCGTTCGGCGGATGCGTTCGATCAACCCGTTGAGGGCCTCGATGGAGCCGAAGTGGATGGCCAGTTCGCCGCTTTCCTCGACCTTGCCGCCCCGCTTGCTGCGCTTCTTGATGCGGACCTCGACCTCGGCGGTGAGCAGGTCGGCCAGTTCTTCTTCGACCCGCTGCAGGTCGCGCGACTTCTCGCCGTCGTTGCTGCGGCGCGATGGCGTGAGCGTGAACTCGGCCGCGAGCCGCTTCACCAGTGCCTCGGCTTCGCGCACCGACATCTTCTTGGCGGCGATCTGGTTGGCGGCGGTGATCTGCGTGCCGCGGTCCAGCGACAGCAGCGCGCGGGCGTGGCCCATGTCGATGTCGCCGGCCATCAGCATCTGCTGCGCCGGCTCGGCCAGGTTCAGCAGCCGCAGCAGGTTGCTGGCGGCGCTGCGCGAACGGCCCACGGCTTGGGCGGCAGCTTCGTGAGTGAGCCCAAACTCAGCCACCAGACGTTGCAGGCCCTGGGCTTCTTCGAGCGGGTTCAGGTCTTCGCGCTGGATGTTCTCGATCAGCGACATGGCGGCCGCGGACTCGTTGGGCACGTCGCGCACCAGCACCGGCACGCGGTCGAGACCCGCGAGGCGCGCGGCGCGGAAGCGGCGCTCGCCAGCGATGATTTCGAACTCGGCGTTCTTGGCCTCGGCCGATGCGCTGTCGAGGCGGCGCACCAGGATCGGCTGCATGATGCCCTGCGCCTTGATGCTCTCGGCAAGCTCGTACAGCGCGCCTTCGTCCATGCGGGTGCGCGGCTGGTAGACCCCGGCCACCATCTGGTCGAGCATGAGCGTGGTCGGGTTCTGTGCGACCGCGCCCTCTTCCGTGCCCGCGTTGTCGGCAGCATGGCCGGCGGTCGGTCCGAGCAGCGCCTCGAGGCCGCGTCCCAGGCCCTTGGGTTTCTTGGTCGCCATCAGTGCTTGTCTTTCGAGATTTCGTTCAATAGTTTCCGGCCTTCAGGCCAGTCGCCCAGGCCGGATTCGGCGTTCAGATGGCCGCCCCGGCCGTTGTCGACGAAGCGCGCGCCCCAGTCGGCCGCCAGCTGGCGCGAGCGCGCGGCGGCGCAATAGGGATCGTCGTTGGCGGCGACCAATACCGTGGGGAATGGCAGCGCTTGCCGCACGATCGGCGCCCAGCCCGGGATGAGCTGGCGCAGGTCGTCGCGTTCCAGGTCGCCGGGTGCGACCAGTAGCGCGCCGCGCACCTTGTGGGTGTTGCGCGAATGCGCGGCCCAGGCGGCCACGAGGATGCAGCCCAGGCTGTGCGCCGCAAACAAGACCTGGCCCGGTGCGGCGAGCACCTCGTCTTCGAGCCGCGCCGACCAGTCGCCGCGCAACGGGCGCATCCACTCGTGCTGCTCGACGCGCCGGTCGGCGTACAGCGATTCCCACCGGGTCTGCCAATGGCCGGGGCCACTGTTCTGCCAGCCCGGCAGCAAGAGGATGCGGGGGGTCGTCGTCATCGGCGGGATTCGGGTTGGCACAGGCCCACGGCGGACCGCGTCAAAGGCTTTTTTCGCTGGTGGAATCGGATGCGGCCGCAGGGGCGAGCACGTCTTCCGGAATCGCCAGGCTGGGCGCGCCGGGATCGACCGGTGCGATCGGCGGCGCCACCGCATTCGACGCAAAGGCGCTGGCGGGCGGCAGCTTCTCGACCAGCTCCTTGGCAAAGGCAATGAAGGCCTGGCTGCCGCGCGCAGCCGGGTCGAACACCACGCCCGGCAGGCCGTAGCTCGGCGCCTCGGCGAGCCGCACGTTGCGCGGGATGACCGTGTCGAACACCTTGTCGCCGAAGTGAGCCTTGAGTTGTTCGCTCACCTGCTGCTGCAGCGTGATGCGCGGATCGAACATCACGCGCAGGAGGCCGATGATCTGCAGGTTCTTGTTCAGGTTGGCGTGCACCTGCTTGATGGTGTTGACCAGGTCGGTGAGCCCCTCCAGCGCGAAGTATTCGCACTGCATGGGCACGATCACGCCATGCGCCGCGCACAGGCCGTTGAGGGTGAGCAGGCTCAGGCTCGGCGGGCAATCGATCAGCACGAAGTCGTACTCGGCGCCCACTGCCGCCAGCGCCGTGCGCAGGCGCTTTTCGCGGCGGTCCAGCGCCACCATCTCGACTTCGGCGCCGGCCAGTTCGCGGTTGGCGCCGAGCACGTCGTAGCCGCAACCGCCCTCCACCAGCTTGTCGGCCTTGACCCTCGCCTCGGCCACGGAGGCCGACTCGAGCAGCACGTCGTAGACCGTGAGTTCGAGCTGGCGCTTGTCGATGCCGGAACCCATGGTCGCATTGCCCTGGGGATCGAGGTCGATCATCAGCACTCGCTGGCCGACCTTGGCCAGGCCGGCGGCAAGGTTCACGGTGGTGGTGGTCTTGCCGACGCCGCCCTTCTGGTTGGCAATGCAGAAAATCTTGGCCATAAGGGAATCAGCGGGAAATGGCGAGCTTGACGCCGAATGCGATCAGGAAAACGCCCGCGAGCTTCTCGAGTGCGCCAGAAATACGCGGGTTGGCGCGAATGCGCTCCGCCAGGAAATGCGTGAGCAGCGTCGACGTCAGCCCATACAGGAAGGTCAGCACCGCGATGGTCACGGCCATGGCGCCGAAAGTGACCACGCCCTGGTGGCGGGCGGGATCGACGAACAGCGGGAAAAAGGCCATGTAGAACACGATCGCCTTGGGGTTCAGCAAGGTGATCGCGAGCGCCTGGCGCAGGAAATGGCTGGGGCGGATGTTGAGGATCGGGGCTGCGCCAGGTTTGGCCAGCAGCATCCTGGCGCCCAGCCATGCCAGGTAGGCGGCCCCAAGCCATTGCACAGCCTTGAACGCCGCGGGATAGGCCGCCAGCACGGCCGAGACGCCCGCCACGGCGGCCCACATCAGGACTTGGTCTCCGAGGATCACGCCCATCGTGGCCGCCAATCCTCCGCGAATCCCGCCTTTGCTGGTCGAAGTGATCAGCGCCAGGTTGCCCGGGCCGGGTATCAGAAGAAAGAGGACGATGGCGGCGACGAATGCGCCGTAGTCAGCAATGCCGAACATGGATTTGCCTCGGGAAGAGAGCCAGGGGAGGCGTCGAGTCTAAGCGAGGCCGCCCGCGCCGACACCCATGGGCTGGGGCTTTCCGAGGCAAAGGCGCCTTCTTTTTACAGGCTCAGGCTGTTTGTTTGCGCGCCCAGACGATGCAGCGCTCGGCGTCGAGCCCGGGAACGACCAATTGTTCCACGTGAAACACCGAGACACCCGCAGGCAGCACGGCAAGCTCTTCGGTGGGCACCTTGCCTTTCATGGCCAGCCAGACGCCCTCGGGTGCCAGCAGGTGCGCCGAGCCGCTGAAAAAATCCGGCAGCGAAGCGAAGGCCCGCGAGCTGATCACTTCATAGCTTCCAGTCAGCGACTCCACGCGCGCATGCAGGCCACGCAGGTTGGGCAGTTCAAGCTCGGCGGCCACCTGCTGCACGAATGCCGCTTTCTTGGCCACCGCGTCGAGGCAGCTGACCTCGAGGTCCGGCCGCATGATGGCAATCACCACGCCGGGCAAGCCCCCGCCCGATCCCACGTCCAGCAACTTGCCCTTCCCTGCCCATTCGCGCTGCAGCGGCGCAACCGCCGCAAGGCTGTCGAGCAGATGGTGCGTGAGCACGCTGGCAGGATCGCGCAGTGCCGTAAGGTTGTAGACCTTGTTCCACTTGAGCATCAGCGTGCCATAAGACAGCAGCTGCTCCGCTTGGGGACCGGACAAGGCGAGGCCCAGGGCTGCCGCGCCCTCGCGCAGCGTCTCGATGGGGGCACTCATTGGGCCGACTGCGTTTCGGTTGCGGCGTCGGCGTCGCGGTTGAACGCCTTGTGGCCGCCCTTGCGCAGATGGATCATCAGCAAGGAAATGGCCGCAGGCGTCACACCCGAGATGCGCGATGCCAGCCCGAGCGTTTCGGGCCGGTGCTTGTCGAGCTTCTGGCGCACCTCGAAGCTCAACGCCTTGACCTGGCCATAGTCGAAGTCCGGCGGCAGGCGCAGGTTTTCGAAATGCGCGGCCCGCTCCACTTCGTCGTGCTGCCGCTCGATGTAGCCCGAATACTTGGCCGAGATCTCGATCTGCTCGATTTCGGTTTCATTCAGCGCCACGGGTGCACCGTACTTCCCGCCGTCCAGCGACATCAGCGTCTGGTAGTTCACATCCGGCCGGCGCAGCAGGTCGGCCAGGTTGTATTCGTGCTCGATCGCCTTGCCGAGCACGCGCTCCGACTCCGCGGCCGGCAGGTTCCGTGGGTTGACCCAGATCGACCGGAGGCGTTCTGTTTCACGTGAAACAACTTCCCGCTTGCGGCTGAAAGCCTCCCATTGGGCGTCGCCGACCAAGCCCAGTTTGCGCCCTGCTTCGGTCAGTCGCATGTCGGCGTTGTCTTCGCGCAGCTGCAGCCTGAATTCGGCCCGGCTGGTGAACATGCGATAGGGCTCGGTCACGCCCTTGGTGATCAGATCGTCGACGAGCACGCCTAGGTAGGCTTCGTCGCGGCGCGGCAGCCAGGCATCTTCGCCACGGCATTGCAGGGCGGCGTTGATGCCGGCAAACAGGCCCTGGGCCGCGGCTTCCTCGTAGCCGGTGGTGCCGTTGATCTGGCCGGCAAAGAACAGCCCCTTGACCGAACGGGTCTCGAAGCTGCTCTTGAGTTCGCGCGGGTCGAAGTAGTCGTACTCGATGGCATAGCCCGGCCGCAGGATGTGCGCGTTCTCCAGGCCCGGCATCGAACGCACCAGCTGGTACTGGATGTCGAACGGCAGGCTGGTCGAAATCCCGTTCGGGTAGTACTCGTTGGTCGTCAGGCCTTCGGGTTCGAGGAAGATCTGGTGGCTTTCCTTGTCGGCGAAGCGGTTGATCTTGTCTTCGACGCTCGGGCAGTAGCGCGGGCCCACGCCATCGATCTTGCCGGTGAACATGGGGCTGCGGTCGAAGCCCGAGCGGATGATGTCGTGCGTGCGCGCGTTGGTATGGGTGATCCAGCAGGCCATCTGCTGCGGATGCATGTCGGTCCGGCCCATGAAGCTGAACACCGGCATCGGACCTGCCCCGCCCGGCATGCCGTCCCCCGGCTGCTCGGTGCACTTCGAGAAATCGATGGTCCGGCCGTCCAGGCGCGGTGGCGTGCCAGTCTTCAGGCGGCCCTGCGGCAACTTCAGCTCCTTGAGCCGCGCCGACAGGCTGATGGCCGGTGGATCGCCCGCGCGGCCGGCCTGGTAGTTGTCGAGGCCCACATGGATCCGGCCGTCGAGAAAAGTGCCGGCCGTGAGCACCACGGTGCGCGCGCGGAAGGCGATGCCGACCTGCGTCACGGCGCCCACCACGCGGTCGCCCTCCACCATCAGGTCATCGACCGCTTGCTGGAACAGGCTGAGATTCGGCTGGTTTTCGAGCCGGCGGCGGATCGCGGCCTTGTAGAGCACCCGGTCGGCCTGGGCGCGGGTGGCCCGCACGGCCGGGCCCTTGCTCGAATTGAGAATGCGGAACTGGATACCCGCCTCGTCGGTGGCAATGGCCATGGCCCCGCCCAGTGCATCGACTTCTTTCACCAAGTGGCCCTTGCCGATGCCGCCGATCGACGGGTTGCAGCTCATCTGCCCCAGCGTCTCGATGTTGTGGGACAGCAGCAGCGTCCTGGCGCCCATGCGGGCGGCCGCGAGCGCGGCCTCGGTGCCGGCGTGGCCACCGCCAACGACGATGACATCAAATTCTTCGGGGTACAGCATGAGAAGGGGCGCACGGGCGCGTGCGCTGCGCAAAGGGGGCACCAATTTTAATCGGGGGTACCCTTCTGCGCCGCGAATAAGGGCAACTGTGCTCGCAGTCGCCAGACCTTTTCCGCCCCACAGAAATTCACAGCGTTGCTACTAATTTAGTAGCAAACTATCCAGCACTGCTACGCCTCAGTCTGCCGCGGCTGCCAGTTCTACCACCGGCACCGGTTTTTCAATTCCCACGATCGCGCCGGTCGGCTGGGGTGCTGCCGCGGGTGCCACGCTTTCGTCCTGCACTTCCCGCACGCGCAGGTCCTTGCCCGTCATCGTCACGGCACCGAAGATCGTACAGAAGGCCACGTCCTTGGCATCGCGTCCGGTGCCCACGCGCACGAGCCGATCGACCGGCGCCATGCGCGTCGGATCGAACAGCACCCATCGGCCGCCGATCCAGGCTTCGAACACCGCATGAAAGTCCTGCGGTGGCTCGTCGAACCACACATAGCCCACCACCAGCCGCGCCGGGATGTTCAGCGCCCGGCAGAACGTGATGCCCAGGTGCGCGAAGTCGCGGCACACCCCGGCGCGTTCGACGAACACCTCGCGCGACGTGGTCGTCGAATTGCTGCTGCCCGGTTCGTAGGCGATGCTCTCGTGGATCCAGTCCACGATCGCCTGCACCCGGCCGATGCCCGGCGGCAGATCGCCGAACAGTTGCTGCGCGCAGCGCGACATCAGGTCCGACTCGCAGTAGCGCGACGGCATCATGTAGTGGAGGATTTCGTCCGGCACCTGGTTGACCGGAACCTCGGCAAGGTCCAACGGCAGATCGAGCTGCCGGCGCTGCACGCTGGCCCGGTAGCTGATCTGCAGCGGGCCCGGCTGCGCGTCGAAACGCACGAAGCGGTTGCCGCTCGATTCGTCGCAGTAGAACCGCACCTCGGTCGGCGGCTCGATCGTCAGCATCTCGCTGATGACGGCCTGCGCGCCCGCCTGCGCGGCCTCGATGTTCAGCAGCATGTGCGCGGGCGCCTGGACGTCGTAGCGGAGATCTGCCTCGATGTGGGAGATGTGCATGCGCGCTTCAGACCCGGCGGCGCCGCGAACGGTGCTCGGGAAGCTGCCAGTGCGATTGCGTCACCAGCAGCACCCGCACCACGCGGTGCGCCGGACTCTGCAGCAGCAAGCCGAGCGGACGCGCACACGGCCACCGGGGTTTCAGGCGCTGCATCAGTCGATCGCTTTTTTCACTGCGCCCACGCCCAATGCGGCCAGCACCACGAACAGCACCGCCAGCACCAGGAACAGCCCGAACAGCAACTTGGCGATACCCGCCGCACCCGCGGCGATGCCGCCGAAGCCCAGCACCGCGGCCACCAACGAAATCAACGCAAAGATAATCGCGTACTTCAACATCTCGAATCACTCCTATCAGCGGGCCTCGCCCACCGTGCGGGCACAGCTTAGGAACACGCCGCAGCCGCCCCGATAGTCGGCGCGCGCGAGCGGCCGTAGGACAAAAACGCGCAGCGGGCAAACCCGCTAGCATCCCCACGGTCCACGGATCGATTTCCGCCAACCTCATCCCAACCTGGAGATTTCCCGCATGAAGCTGTACTACTCGCCCGGTGCCTGTTCGCTCTCGCCCCACATCGCACTGCACGAGGCAGGCATTGCCTTCGAACCCGTGATGGCGAGCACCAAGAGCCACAAGCTGCAGGACGGCACCGACTACTACGGCATCAACCCGCTCGGCTATGTGCCGATGCTCGAACTCGACGACGGCACGCGCCTGCGCGAAGGCCCGGCCATCGTGCAGTACATCGCCGACCTCGCGCCCACCAAGAACCTGGCGCCGGCGGCCGGCACCCTGCAGCGCTACCGCCTGCAGGAGTGGCTGACCTTCATCGGCACCGAGATGCACAAGGGCTACAGCCCGCTGTTCAACCCGGCCATGCCCGAAGAAGCCAAGACCCTCTTCAAGGACAAGCTGAAGTCGCGCTACCAATGGCTCGACGGCCAGTTGGCCGACAAGCAGTACCTCATGGGAGAGCATTTCAGCGTGGCCGATGGCTACCTGTTCACCGTCACCAACTGGGCCAAGCCCACCGGCGTCGACATTTCGGGCTTCCCCAACCTGCAGGCCTGGCACGCCCGCGTGGGTGCCCGCCCTGCGGTTCAAAGTGCGATGAAGGCCGAAGGCCTGCTGAAGTAAGAAGAAGTAGCAAGAACAGAAGCGGCCCAATTCCTTCTCGGGGAAAACCCGGGCCGCTTTCAGCCACAAGCCGCATGCCGCGGCTTTTTTTTCGGGTCACGCTATGCATCCTGCTTCCGTGGAATTGCAAAGGACCCGACGATGGCCGAAGCCCCTGCCCTGCATGAACTGCGCGAGGAGATGCGCGGGCCCGTGATGTGGCTCACGATCGACCGCGAGGAACGGCGCAATGCCCTCAGCGCCGGCGTGCTCGCGGCGCTGTCGGGGGCCTTGGCGCGTGCCGACACCGACCGCGGCGTGCGTGCCGTGGTCATCACCGGCGCCGGCACGCGCGCCTTCTGCGCCGGCGCCGACCTGCAAAGTGGCACCTCGTTCAAGTTCCGCTACGACGAGCCCCACCAGGCGCTCGCGAACCTGTTCCGCCAGGCCCGCCAATCGACCGTTCCACTGATCGCGCGCGTGAACGGCGCCTGCATGGCGGGCGGCATGGGGATCATGGGCATGTGCGACATGGCGGTGGCCAGCAGCCAGGCGGTGTTCGGCCTGCCCGAGGTCAAGGTCGGCCTCTTCCCGGCGCAGGTGCTCAGCGTGGTGGGCCACCTGCTGCCGCGCCGCGTGCTGGCCGAGATGTGCATCGCCGGCGAACCCATCACCGCCGCACAGGCGCTCGCACATGGACTGGTGAACCGCGTGAGCGACGATGTCGACGAAAGCGTCGACTGGCTGCTCGGCCGCGTGCTCGACAAGTCGCCCGCGGCCATACGCCGCGGCCTGTACACCCTGAAGAAGATCGAGACGATGGCGTTCGAGGAATCGATGGCGTTCACCGAAAGCCAGATTGGCCTCTTCGCCCTCACCGACGATGCGGCCGAAGGCCAGCTCGCATTCCGCGAGAAGCGCAAGCCGCAGTGGAGCGGCCGATGAGCCACAACACCGGCAACAACGATCCCATCGTCCGCATCGGCGGTGCCTCGGGATTCTGGGGCGACAGCAGCATGGGCGCGCCGCAGCTCGTGGCCAGCGGCCAGATCGACTACCTCGTGTTCGACTACCTGGCCGAACTCACGATGTCGATCCTCGCGGGCGCACGGCTCAAGAAGCCGGAGCTCGGCTACGCCACCGACTTCGTCTCGGTCGCGATGAAGGCCGTGCTCCAGGACGTGGTGCGCCAGGGCATCCGCGTGGTGAGCAACGCGGGCGGCGTCAATCCCGAGGGCTGCGCCGCGGCACTCGCTGCGCTGGCGGCCGAGCAAGGCATTGCATTGAAGATCGCCGTTGTGAGCGGCGACGATGTGTCCCCGCTGCTGCCCGAGCTGCGGCAGCGCCAGCCGCCGGTGCGCGAACTGCAAAGCGGCCTGCCGCTGCCGGAGCGCGTGCTCACGGCCAATGCCTATCTCGGCGCGGCGCCGATCCAGGCGGCCCTCGACGCGGGCGCACAAGTGGTCATCACCGGCCGCTGCGTCGATTCCGCCGTCACGCTCGGCGTGCTGATGCATGCGTTCGGCTGGCAGCCCGGCGACCACGACCTGCTCGCGGCCGGCAGCCTCGCGGGCCACATCATCGAGTGCGGCTGCCAGGCCACCGGCGGCCTGCACACCGACTGGGACACGGTGCCCGACTGGCCGAACATCGGCTACCCCATCGTCGAATGCCGCGCCGACGGCAGCTTCGTCGTCACCAAGCCCGCAGGCACGGGCGGCAAGGTCACGCCCGCGGTGGTGGGCGAACAGATGCTGTACGAGATCGGCGATCCCGGCGCCTACCTGCTGCCGGACGTGGTGGCGGACTTCACGCAGGTGCGCATCGAACAGGCGGGCGAGCACCGCGTGCGCGTGCACGGCGCACGCGGGCGCGCGCCCACTGCGAGCTACAAGGTCTGCGCCACCTACGTGGAAGGCTTCAAGAGCGCGGCGCAACTCACCATTGTCGGATTCGATGCCGTTGCCAAGGCGCGCCGCACCGGCGAGGCCATCCTCGCGCGCACGGGCACGCTGTTCGCCGAGCATGGCTTCGGCCCCTACAGCGGCGTGCAACTCGAGGTGCTCGGCGCCGAGTCGTGCTACGGGCCGCATGCACAGGCCGCGCAGACGCGCGAAGCCGTGCTCCGGCTCGCGGTGACGCACGCGCGCAAGGAAGCGCTCGAACTCTTCGCGCGCGAAGTGGCGCCGGCCGGCACCTCATGGGCACCGGGCACCACGGGCGCGGGCGGCGGACGCTCGTCCGTGTCGCCATCGATCCGGCAGTTCGCGTTCCTGCTCGACAAGTCGAAGGTCCAGGCCCGCGTGACCCTGAACGGGCAGCGCATCGAACTGCCGCCCGATGCAGCCTTTGCGCCTGAAGAGAGGCCCGCTTCGCCGACACCCTCGACGGCGGCTTCGACGCAGGCCTGCGAACCCGCCGGTGACGACGCCATCGAGGTGCCGCTCATCCGTCTCGCATGGGCCCGCAGCGGCGACAAGGGCGACACCTCGAACATCGGCGTGATCGCGCGCCACCCCTCGGTGCTGCCATTGCTGCACGAGCAGCTCACCGAAGCGCGTGTGGCCGCATGGCTGGCCCACCTCGTGAAGGGCAAGGTGACGCGCTACGAAGTGCCCGGGATCCGGGCTTTCAATTTCGTGTGCGAGCAGGCGCTGGGCGGCGGCGGCATGGCCTCGCTGCGCAACGATCCGCTCGGCAAGGGCATGGGGCAGATCCTGCTCGCGATGCCGGTGCGCGCGGGCGCGGCCTTGCTGGCGCTCGCGGCAGCCGGCACGGCAAACGCCTAGCAGCAACGGGACAACCGTGCGACAGCAGGGTTGGCCGCGCGGGTTTAGCCTCGCGGCCTCCTTTGCACTTTTACGACCGCGAAAAAAAATGCCCTCCCTCTTCGACCCCGTACAGGCCGGCGACCTGAAGCTCGCCAACCGCATCGTCATGGCGCCGCTCACGCGCAACCGCTCGCCCGAAGCCATTCCGCAGGACATCGCGGCCACCTACTACGCGCAACGCGCCACGGCCGGCCTGCTCATCACCGAAGCCACGGCCGTGAGCCACCAGGGCCAGGGCTATGCCGACGTGCCGGGCCTCTACGGCACCGAGCAGCTCGACGGCTGGAAGCGCGTGACGGATGCGGTGCATGCCAAGGGCGGCAAGATCGTCGTGCAGCTGTGGCACGTGGGACGCGTGTCGCACACCGAGCTTCAGCCCGAAGGCGGCAAGCCCGTCGCGCCCTCGGCCATCACCGCCAAGACCAAGACCGTGCTCATCAAGGATGGCGTGCCGACCTTCGTCGCCACCTCCGAGCCGCGCGCGCTCGACGTGGAAGAGCTCCCCGGCATCGTCCACACCTTTGCGGCGGCCGCGCGCAATGCAGTGGAAACCGCGGGCTTCGACGGCGTGGAACTCCACGGCGCCAACGGCTACCTGCTCGACCAGTTCCTGAAGGACGGCAGCAACAAGCGCACGGACGACTACGGCGGCAGCATCGAGAACCGCGCCCGCCTGCTGCTGGAAGCCACCCGCGCGGTGGTCGATGCGGTCGGCGGCGGCAGGACCGGCATCCGCCTGTCGCCCGTCACGCCGGCCAACGACGTGCACGACTCCGATCCGCAGCCGCTCTTCACCTACGTGGTGAAGCAGCTCGCGCCGCTCGGCCTGGCCTACGTCCACGTCATCGAAGGTGCCACCGGCGGCCCGCGCGAGATCGAGGACCGACCGTTCGACTACGAGGCCCTCAAGGCCGCCTACCGCCAGGCCGGCGGCAAGGGCGCCTGGATGGTCAACAACGGCTACGACAAGCCGCTGGCGGACGAGGCCGTCAAGGAGGGCGACGACCTCGTGGCCTTCGGCAAGCCCTTCATCGCGAACCCCGACCTGGTGCGCCGCCTGCGCGAGAACGCGCCGCTCAACGAAGTCGACAAGGCCACCATGTACGGCGGCGGCACCAAGGGCTACACCGACTACCCTGCGCTGGGTTGACGGCCGCGGCCATGGCAAGATGACGCGGACGCCTTGTCGGTCCGCCCCAGGAGAGAAAAGCCATGGCCCGCATCGAGCAACGACTGGCCGCGCTCGGCCTCGTTCTTCCCCCGCCGGTGACGCCGCCGCCCGGCGTCGTATTGCCGTTCCGGTTCGTGCGCCTCGTCGGCCACCGCGCGTTGATCTCGGGCCATGGGCCGCTCAATGCCGACGGCACCCTCGCCGCGCCGCTCGGCAAGCTGGGGCGAGATCTGACCGTGGAACAAGGCTATGCGTCGGCACGGCTCACCGCCCTTGCCATGCTCGGCAGCCTCCAGCGCGCCCTCGGTGACCTGGACCGCATCAGCGCATGGACCCGCGTGTTCGGCATGGTCGCTTCCGCGCCCGCCTTCGACCAGCAGCCCGCGGTGATCAACGGCTTTTCCGACCTCATCCTCGAACTCTTCGGGCCCGAGACCGGCGCCCATGCGCGCAGTGCCGTGGGCATGGCGGAGCTGCCGTTCAACATCCCTGTCGAGATCGAGGGCGAGGTGGCGTTCGATGCGTGAGGTGACTTCGTTGCATCTCGCACGCATCCACCACGCCGCCATCATCTGCGCCGACTACGCGCGCTCGAAGCGCTTCTACACCGAGGTGCTCGGCCTTCGCGTGGTCGCGGAGAACCACCGCGCCGCGCGCGATTCGTACAAGCTCGACCTTGCGCTGCCCGACGGTTCGCAGATCGAGCTGTTCTCGTTTCCCGGAGCGCCTCGGCGCCCCACGCGGCCCGAAGCACAGGGCCTGCGGCACCTGTCGTTCGAAGTGCACGACGTGCAGGCCGCGGCCGGCGAACTGACAGCGCAGGGCATCCCGGTGGAGCCGCTGCGCACCGACGAGTACACGGGCCGGCGCTTCACGTTCTTCGCCGACCCCGATGGCCTGCCGCTCGAACTCTACGAAGCGGCGCCGGCCGGCGATCTCGACGCACTGCTGCTGCAGCTCGAAGGCGCACTGCATCGGCGCGAGGTGCGGGCCAGTCCCGCGCGGCTCGAGGAGCTGCTCGACGACGAGTTCCGCGAGCTCGGCGTCTCGGGCACGGAATGGACGCGGCCCGCGATCATCGAAGCGCTGCGCGGCGAAGCCTTCTCCGAGCGATCGATCGCGGACTTTCGCGTTGAGCGCATGGCGCCGGGCATTGCGCTGGTCACCTACCGCGCGCACCGCAGCGCAACGGAAGAACGCCCCGCGGCCGATTCGCTTCGCAGCTCGCTGTGGCGCATGCGGCGCGGCCGGTGGCGCATGGTGTTCCACCAGGGCACGCCACTGCCGGCGCCGGCCTAGGCCAGGTCGCCGAACTCCACGCTCACGCGCAACCCCGAGGGTTCCGCCGCATCGAGCCGCAGCTCGGCGCCCAGCAGCTCCGCATAGCGCGCGACGATCGAGAGGCCGAGACCCGAGCCCTGTCCGAGCTTCTGCCCCGCCGGGCCTTGCGCCCAGCGCTGCATCAGGTCGCGCTGCGCGTCGATCGGGATGCCCGGACCGTCGTCGATGACGCTCAGGGTGCGGCCCGCCAGTTCGACCGTGATGGTGCGCCCGCCATAGCGCAGCGCGTTGTCGATGAGGTTGTCCAGGATGCCTTCGACCAGCGCGTCGTTCGCGAGCACCGTGGTGCGTTCGTCCAGGCCGCGCGCACCGAGGTCGACACCGCGCGCATCGGCGCGTGCCAGGTGGCGCAGCACGGTCTGCTCGGCCAGGACGTCGAGCCGCACCGGCTGGCGCGCAAGGCCGGTGCGGGCCTCGTCGGCCAGCGCGAGCGCCAGCAGCTGGTCGATGAGATGGCTCGCGCGGGCCTGGCGTTCACCCACGCGCACGAGCTGCTCGCGCCACACCGCGGAGTCGTGCTGCGCCAATCCGTACTCGGCCAGCGCGCGGATGCCCGCCAGCGGCGTGCGCAGCTCGTGCGCCACGTTGCCCACGAACTCGCGCTGCGCGCGCACGCTGTGGTTCAACCGGTCGAACAGCGCATTGACCGCATTGCCCAGGCGCTGCACCTCGCGCGAGGTGCGCACCACCGCCACCGGCGAGAGGTCGTACACGTCGCGGCGGTCCAGGGCCTGCTGGAGTTCGCCGAGCGGCCGCAGGTCGCTGCGGATGCCATACCAGAGCCAAACCGCGAGCAGCATCAGCAACAGCACCTGCGGCGCAAGCGCATAGCCGAGCAGCCGCCGCACCAGTGCCGTGCGGCTCAGCGTGGTCTGCGCAATCACCACCCGATAGGGCACCGGCAGGCCCGGCTCCGCGACCGGCTGGAGCACCACCGCGCGCAGCACCTTGCCGTCGAAGTCGATGTCGGAAAAGCGGAAGTGCGCGCCTTCGGCCGGCAGCGGTGCGTGCAGGCCCGCTTGCCCCGAGATCAGCGTGCCGTCCAGCCGCTGCACCGCGAAGTAGACCTTGTCGACCTGGTCGAACAGCACCGTGGCCACTTCGCGCGGCGTGAGCAGCAGCTCGACGCCGCGTTCGCCCGCCTGCACGTTGGCCGCGAGCGCATAGGCGTCGTCGAGCATGCCGCGGTCGAAAGCCTGCTCGGAAAAATAGTTGGCGATGACCAGGGCGATCACCGCCCCCAGCATCCACGTGAGCGCCAGCGGCACCAGCACGTTGCGCAGCACGCGCCGCGTGAGCGAAGGCGCGGCCTCGTCCGGCCGAGGCGCATCCGTCGTGGAAAGGCTCACACTTCGGCTTCGAGCAGGTAGCCGATGCCGCGCAGCGTGCGGATGCCCGCGCCCGACCCCGCGAGCTTCTTGCGCAGCCGCGAGATGAAAGCCTCCAGTGCGTTGTCGCCCAGTGATTCGTCGAAGCTGGAGAGCTTGTCGGAGAGCGCCCGCTTGCTGACCGTGCGGCCCGGCGGGCTCATGAGTTCCCACAGCACCTCGAACTCGCGCGCCGGCAGGTCGAGCGGACCGCTGGCGGTGGAAAAGCGGCGCGCCTTGCGGTCGAGCTTGAGCTGGCCGAGCAGCACGATGTCCTCCGTGCCCTTGGCACGCCGCACCAGCGCACGCAGGCGGGCCTCGACCTCGGCGAGGTCGAAGGGCTTGCCCAGGTAGTCGTCGGCGCCGGCATCCAGGCCGGCGATGCGCTCCTCGGTGCGGCCGCGCGCCGTGAGCACCAGCACCGGCGTGCGGTCGCCGCGCGCGCGCGCCTGCCGCAGCGCGGTGAGGCCGCTGGCCAGGCCGCTGGTCGGGCTGGCAGTGGCCGGCAGGTTCAGGTCGAGCAGCACCGCATCGAAGGGCTGCACGCGCCAGAGGTGGTCGGCATCCTCGACATTGGCCGATACATCGACCCGGTGGCCGGCATCGGCAAGGCTGCGCAGCATCACGTCGCGCAGCACGGCGTCGTCTTCGACAAGCAGGATTCGCATGGTGTGTGAGGTGGGTTGGAGTGCCTATTCTTGCGCGAAGGAGGGTCAGCGGCGCGTCAGCACGCCCAGGCGATAAACACGCCATGAGCATACGACAGCAACCCGCGGCCGGGGCCTTTTTCAAGCCCCTCGCGACCCCATGAGCGCCCGCGATCCCGCCGATCTGCTGACGGTGGTGCATCCCGCGGTGCGCCGCACGGCCGTCGTGCTGCTGCATGGTTTATGCAGCACGCCTGACGAGCTCCTGACCGTGCAGTCGGCCCTGCGCACCAGCGGCTACGCGGTGCACCCGCTGCCGATCGCCGGCTATTCCTTCGACGCCGGCATGCCGCTGCAGCATGCGCTGCCGTACGAACGCTGGATCGATGCCATCGAGGCGCGCGTCAAGGCACTGCGCCTGCAGCATGACCGCGTGCTGCTGGTGGGCATCTCGGCCGGTTCTTCGTTGGCACTCGGTGCGGCCATCCGCTGCGGCAGCGACGTCGATGCGCTGGTGCTGATGTCGACCACGCTGCGGTTCGACGGCTGGGCCATTCCCCGCACGCGCGTCTTGCTGCCGCTGGCGTTCTACACGCCGCTCGGGCGCCTCTGGCAGTACCGCGAGTGCCCGCCCTACGGCGTGAAGAACGAACGTGTGCGCGCCTGGATCGAACGCGAGCTGCGCCACCGCAAGGTCTCGCGCGCGGGCAGCTCGGTGCTCGGCGTGGGCCACTTGCGCGAGCACGACCGGCTGATTCGCCATGTGAGGCGCAACCTTCACCGCGTGCAATGCGCCAGCGTGCTCGCGCTGCATGCCCGCGAAGACGAGGTGGCCAGCCTCGCCAATCTCGACATCCTTGCGCGGGGCCTGCGCTGCCGCGACTTCCGCAGCGTCGTGCTCCACGACAGCTATCACATGATCTCCATCGACAACGACCGCCAGCAGGTGGCGCGCGAAACGGTTGCCTTTGCCGATGCGGTGGCCCACGCCGCGGCCGGCGGCATCGGCGCGTTGCCTGCGCACCTCCTTTCCGCCTGAAAGAAAAAACGCATGTCCTCCACCTCCTTTCCTTCGCCGGTCTTCAACAGCATCGCAGCCATCCTGGTGGGCAGCTTCGACGTCGCACCGGCTTCCATTGCGCCCGGCACGGCGTTGTCCGACCTGGGGCTGGATTCGCTCGCGTTGATGGAGTTCGTGTTCGCGGTGGAAGACGCTTTCCATCTTCGCCTGCCCGAAGACAAGCTCGATCCGCGTGAAGCGGGCATCACGCTGCAGCGCCTGTGCGAGGCGATCGACGCGCAGATCCGGTGCGACGCGGAGCCCGCCATGGCCGCTTCCGCGTGAGCAGCGGCGTCGCGCATTCGGTGCTCGCAGCCTCTGCCCTGAACGAAGCCGCCGCCCCGGTGCGCGTGACGGGTCTCGGCTTCGTCACGCCGATCGGCCACACGGTCCGGCCCTTCGACGATGCGCTCTTCTACGCAAGGTCCGCGGTGCGCGCCCAAGCGCTCGGCATCCCGGGGCTCGACCCGGTCGAGCTCGCGGTGGCGCACTGCGATTTCGACTCGGCCAGCGTGCGCAGCGGCTCGCGGCTTCCGCTCGACCGGGGCACCGCCATGGCGCTGTCGGCCGCGCGCGACGCTGCCGCAGAAGCGGGGCTTCGCACCGGCAGCGTCGATCCCGCACGCCTGGGCATCTTCTGGGGCAGCGGGTTGGCCGGTGCGGGTGCCTTCGACGACACCACCCGCGCGCTCTACGGCGAACAGCGCCGAATGCGGCCGACCACGGTGCTCACCGTCATGCCCAACGCCGCGGTGGCGGAGCTCGCACTGCAGTTCGGCGCGCAGGGTGCGGCCATTGCCTACGCGTGTGCCTGCGCCTCCTCGGCCGTGGCCATCGGCGAGGCCATGCGCGCCATCCGCGGGGGCTGGATCGACGTGGCCATCGTCGGCGGGCATGAGGCCATGCTCACACCCGGCGTGATGGCCAGCTGGCATGCGATGCGAGTGACGGCGCCTGCGCCGGCCGGTGCGCCGGACAGTGCCTGCCGGCCTTTCTCGCACGATCGCGCGGGCTTCGCGCTCGGCGAAGGCGCGGCTGCGCTGGTGCTCGAATCGCAAGCACATGCACGCGCGCGCGGCGCCAATGAAGCCATGCCGCTTTTCCTCGCCGGCTACGCGACCAACTGCGACGCCACGCACATCACCAACCCCGACCCGGCCGGACAGGTGCGTGCGATGCGCGCCGCGCTGCGCGACGCCGGCATCGGGCCTCTGCAGATCGGCCACATCAACGCGCACGGCACCGCCACCACCGCCGGCGATGCCGCCGAGGCCGCCTCCATCCACGAGGTGTTCGGCAATGCCGTGCCGGTGAGCGCCACGAAAGCCATCCATGGCCATGTGCTGGGCGGCGGCGGCGCGATCGAGCTCGTGGCGGCGCTGCGCACGCTGGCGCGCGGAATGCTCCCGCCCACGGCCAACCTGCGCGTTCCCGATGCGGCCTTCGACCTGGACTTCGTGCGCGGCGATGCGCGCGAAGCCGCGAACCTGCGCTACGTGCTTTCCAATTCGTTCGCCTTCGGCGGTACCAATGCGGTGCTGATCGCGGCCCGCGACCACGGACGCTGACCTACAGCCCGGCGGCTGCACCGCGTTCGCCGGGCCAGCGTCCGGGCATGGGTATGCTGTCGCCCATGCGCAGGCTCGCCACACCCCAGGACCTCGAACCGGTCTTCGCCATCTACATGCATGAGAAGGTCGTGCCCTTCCTGGGCTACGACCCGATGCCGCTCGACCACTTCCGGCCCATCTACAAGGAGCTGGTCGACAGCCGCAGCTTCTACGTCTATGAAGCCGAAGGCCGCGTCGCGGGCTTCTACCGCGCGACGCGCTATCCGGGCCGCGTGAGCCACGTGGCCTGCCTCGGCACGCTCGCGGTCGATCCGTCGCTGCACGGCAAGGGCATCGCGCACGCCATGGTGGGCGATGGCATTGCCAGGCTCGTGGCCGAAGGCGTCAAGCGCATCGAGCTCTATGTGGAAAGCGACAACGCGCCGGGGCTGCGCTTCTATGAAAAGCTGGGCTTCGAACGCGAAGGCACATTGCGCAAGTTCTACAAGCGCGCCGGCGAAGCCGACTTCATCGACGATCACCTGCTGGCGCTGCTGATCGACTGAGCCGATGGGCCCGAGGGCTTCCAGCGCCGCAGCAGCAGTGCATTGGCCATCACGCTGACGCTCGACAGCGCCATGGCCGCGCCCGCCACCACCGGGCTCAGGAGGCCGAACGCCGCGAGCGGGATGCCGGCCACGTTGTAGGCAAAGGCCCAGAACAGGTTCTGCCGGATCTTGGCGACCGTGCGCGCCGAAAGCTCGAAGGCTTCGGCCACCAGCGCGAGGTCGCCGCGCATCAGCGTGATGCCCGCGGCTTCCATTGCCACGTCGGTGCCGCCGCCCGAAGGTGCCATGGCGATGCCCACGTCGGCCGCGGCCAGCGCCGGGGCGTCGTTGGCGCCGTCGCCGACCATGGCGACCACATGGCCGCCCTGCTTCAGCGCGCCGACCTGCGCCGCCTTGTCGGCCGGCAGCACATCGGCCCGCACGTCTGCGGCGGCAATGCCGAGCCGTGCCGCCATCGCCTCCGCGGCACGCCGGTTGTCACCGGAGATCATCACCACGCGCAGGCCCCGCCCACGCAATGCGCGGACGGCTTCGGCGGCCTCGGGCTTGGGCTCGTCGGCAAAGGCCAGGAGCGCCTGTGCCTGGGCACCGCCTGCCCCGTCGAAGCGCAGCAGCGCGGACACCGTGGCGCCCAGCGAATGCAGGCGTTCGACCTGGGTGGCATCGGGAACGACGCCGAGTTCCGCGCACCAGCGCAGGCTCGCGATGGCCCACTGTTCGCCGTTCACCTCGCCGCGCACGCCGCGGCCGGGCAAGGCCTGCATCGCGCCCAGCGGCGGGGCCGCCACGCCGCGCTGTGCAGCAGCTGCCGTCACCGCACGCGCGAGCGGATGCTCGCTGCCGCCCTGCAGGCTCGCGGCCGTCGCCAGCAAACCGGCTTCATGCATGCCACCTGTGAGTGGCACGAGCGGCACGAGGGCCGTGAGCACCGGCCGGCCGAGCGTCAGGGTGCCGGTCTTGTCGAAAGCCACCGTGTCGACCCGGTGCGCGAGTTCAAGTGCGCGGGCGTCCTTGACCAGGATGCCGCGGCGTGCCGCGACGCCGGTGCCGGCCATCACCGCCACGGGCGTTGCAAGCCCCAGCGCACAGGGACACGCGATGACCAGTACGGCCACCGCATGGATCATCGCGCGCTCGATGCCGGCGCCCGCGAGCAGCCAGCCGGCCAGCGTGGCCAGCGCAATCACCAGCACCACCGGCACGAACACCGCCGCGACCCGGTCCACCAGCCGCTGGATCGGCGCCTTGGCGGCCTGCGCGTCCTCGACCAGCCGGATGATGCGCGACAGCACGCTCTCGGCGCCGACCGCCTTCACTTCGATCACCATGCGGCCGTCGCCATTGACCGCGCCGCCGGTCAGTGCATCGCCCGGCTTCCTGGGCACGGGCAGCGGCTCGCCGGTGAGCATCGATTCATCGACTTCGGATTCGCCCTCGACCACGCGCGCATCGGCCGGCACGCGTTCTCCGGGACGGACCGCGAGCAGGTCGCCCACCATCACCTCGGCGATGGGCACATCGCTTTCACCGCGCGTGCCCACCAGGTGCGCAAGTTCCGGCCGCAGCTGCTGCAGCGCGCGAATGGCCGAGGTGGCTTGGCGCTTGGCGCGGGCCTCGAGCCACTTTCCGAGCAGCACCAGCGTGATCACCACCGCCGACGCCTCGAAGTAGAGGTGCGGCACGGGGCCGTGCGCCGCATGGCCCTCGGTGGCCGCACGCCACCAGAGCCAGAGCGACAGGCCGAAGGCCGCGCTGGTACCAAGCGCCACCAGCAGGTCCATGTTGCCGGTGCCCGCCCTGGCGGCGTGCCAGCCCGCGCGATAGAAGCGCGCGCCGAGCCAGAATTGCACTGGCGCGGCCAGCAGCAGCTGGATCCAGGGGGCCAACATCCAGTCCTGCCCGAAGGGCTGCCCGAGCATGGGGGCCAGCAATGGAATCGACAGCAGCAGCCCGACGGCCACCGGCCCGAAGCCGTGCCACGGCGACAGTGCCGCGGCCTCGCCAATCGGGCCGCTGGCAGTGCGCGGCTCGTAGCCGGCGGCCCGTACCGCGCGCCGCAGGCGGGCATCCAAGTCCTCGCCGTCGGCCACGACCACGCGTGCCGATTCCGTGGCGAGGTTCACACTGACGTCCTGCACGCCCGGCACGCTCTTGAGCGCGCGTTCCACGCGCATCACGCACGAGGCGCAGGTCATGCCGCCGACAGAAAGATCCAGGGTGCTCATGGGAAGAAGGGGGGAGTGCAGCAGATTGTCCATGCCTCGAGGCTAAAGTCTCACATCATGGCAAGGTCAAGTCCGGAGATCGAGTATCCCTGCGCTGGACATTGACATCATGAGAGGGTTCAAACTGAGGCTTCGCCAATTCAACAGGAGCAACAACGATGAGTCAGAAATTCCAGGTCTCGGGCATGAGCTGCGGACACTGCGTGAGTGCGGTCCAGAACGCGGTGCAGACGGTCGACCCCGAAGCGCAGGTGACGGTGGATCTTGAAACCGGCCATGTCGACGTGCTGAGCGCGCAACCGCGGCAGGACATCGTGGCCGCCATCGAGAACGCCGGCTACCGCGTCCAATGAGCAGCTTCGGCACCGTCGCCATCGGCGAAGCGGCCCGTCTCTCGGGCGTCTCGGCACGCATGGTGCGGCACTACGAGGGCCTGGGCCTGCTGCCGGCGGTCGCGCGCACCGAAAGCGGCTACCGCCAGTACGGCGATGCCGACATCCACACGCTGCGCTTCATCAAGCGCTCGCGCGACCTCGGCTTCTCGATGGAAGAAATTGCCGAGCTGGTGGGGCTGTGGCACAACCGCCGCCGTGCGAGCGCCAGCGTGAAACGCATCGCCGAGAAGCACCTCGGTGAACTGGAGCAGCGCATCGCGGACATGCAGTCGATGCGCAACACGCTCGCGCACCTGGTGCATTGCTGCCAGGGCGACGCGCGCCCCGACTGTCCCATCCTCGACGACCTGGCCGAAGCCAAGGCCGCCTGAACGGCCTCAGGCGCCCCTGACCAGCGCCAGCACCTTGCCGGCATCGAGGGTGCGGGCCTTTTCCTGGATCGCGGGCAGGTACTGGGTCTGCAGGCCATTGCCTTCCTGCACCACGTTCGAGAAGGCGTCCTTGAGCATCTGCGTGGAAAGCGTGCGGCCGCCCGCGTAGTAGCGCTTGGCCACATGGCCCAGCGCATAGGTCGAGGCGAAGCTCATGCCCGAGCTCACGGCCTGGTTGCCCAGCCCGCGCAGCAGACCGCCGCCCATCTTTCCCAACAGCCCGCCAAGCAGCTTGCGCCCGGCCTGCTCGAGGTACTGCGAGGTCAGGCCCACGCCGACGGTGGCCAGGAAATCCTTCACATGGCCGCTGTCCAGTTCATAGCCGTGGGCCTTGCCGATGCGGTAGACCAGTTTCATCTGCAGCGGAATGATCGCCATCGTGGAAAGCGTTTCGGGCAGCAGCTCGAGCGCGCCATTGAGGATGGCTGCGTTGAGGATCGACTTGTCGAGCTCCGCGCTGTCGGGCGCCGGCACGGCGGCAGGCACCGGCGATGCGGTTGCGCCGGCGGCGGCCGCGGGCAACGCGGCGGGAACGGCCGCGGCAATTTCTTCCGCTTGGCGCGAGAACTGCGCGGCGGACGTATCGAGCCCGAGCGACGTCCGCACGTCCGCGAGGAACAGCCGCTCCGCCTCGGACTGCGTGCCGTCGGCATCGCACACGCACACCGCCATTTCATAGGCCAGCTGCCGGGACTCCGTGCTTTGCAGGTCGCCGGCCACCGCGGCCAGGGAGACGCGCTTCATGAGCACGTCCTGGTAGAGCGTGGGCAGGTTCACGCCGTCGGCCTGCGAGAGACCTTCGGCAATGCGCTTGATCTCGGCGCGCTCGCGCTCGTGTTTTTCGCCGTCGACGAAGGCGGCCAGCAAGCTCAGCGTCACGATGGCCTTGGTTTCGGAAGGAGTCACGTTCGAGTTTCCGGAGATTGAAGGACAAAGTTCGTTCGGGATCGCGCGCGAAGGTTCCGCCGGCGGTTCTCCCCACAAAGCTTGGGCAACTCTGTGGATAACACCCGGACTTCCATGTAGGAGGACTCCAAGCCCTTGATTTCAAAGGCAAAACTACAGTCTGCCCAAATATGAGGCGATGAATTACTCGCGCCGGAAAACGCCTTTCGCAGAATTCCGGGACCCTGTCAAAGGACAACTCTGGGGAGAGTTCCGGCACAAGCAAGGGGTTATCCACAGGGCGGAGCCGCCGGCCGATGTTGTCCCTTTTGGCGCGACAGCTCGGAAGCGCAGCTGCGCACAGTGACAGAGGCATGACAAGTGACTGTCACACAAGGAAAAAAGAGCCCTGTCCACAGAAAGGTGCCGCCCTTATCTACTACTACTAATTTGAATAAGAAGAATAAGAAGAAGATAGGAACGCAGCGCCGCGCTCGAAAAAAAGCCGCGAAAGGCCGCGCCCGTGTTCGTGGCGCCACGGGCCCGGAACCGGCCTGGCCGCGCGGCGTCCCCTCGCTAACATCCGGGGATGAGTTTCAAACCCCGGATCCTGATCGCCGAAGACGAATCGGGCATTGCCGACACGCTCCAGTACGTGCTGAAGAGCGACGGCTTCGCGCCGGTCTGGTGCGCGACCGCCGAGGAAGCCATCGCGCAGTTCGCACAGGAGCCCCCGGCGCTGGCCATCCTGGACGTGGGCCTGCCCGACCTCAACGGCTTCGAGCTGTTCAAGCGCCTGCGCGCGCTGAACCAGGCGCAGGGCGGCGTCGAGGTACCGATGCTGTTTCTCACCGCGAGAAGCGACGAGATCGACCGGGTGGTGGGGCTGGAGCTCGGTGCCGACGACTACATCGCCAAGCCCTTTTCGCCGCGTGAACTGGTGGCGCGCGTGCGCACCATCCTGCGGCGCAGCGCGCGAGGGGCGCCTGGAGGGGGTGCAGGGCCTGGCAGCGGGGTACCCCCTCAAAATCCGGGCGCGGCGGCCCCAGCGAGCCCTCAGCCCCCCGCAATGCCGTTTGCGCTGGACAACGAACGCATGCAGATCCGCTACTACGGGCGCCTGCTCGAACTCTCGCGCTACGAGTACGGCCTGCTGCGGCTGCTGGTGCAGCGCCCCGGCCGCGTCTTCACGCGCGACGAACTGCTGCAGCTGGTCTGGGACGATGCGAGCGACAGCTTCGACCGCACGGTCGATGCGCATGTGAAGACCCTGCGCGCCAAGCTCAAGGCGGTGGCGCCCGACGTGGAGCCGATCCGCACGCTGCGCGGCACCGGCTACGCCTTGAACGAAGAACTGCCGGCCAGCGCGCCGTGAGTCGCCGTACGCGGATCTTCATCGGCATCCTGCTGATCTACACGGCGGGCATCGCGTTCCTGCTGTACCGCGTGGTGTCCGACATCGATCCGCGCTACCGCGAGTCGGCCGAGGAATCGCTGGTCGAGACCTCGCAGCTCATTGCCAGCCTGGTCGAGCAGGACGTGATCGCAGGCGCCATCACCACCGCACGGCTCGACCCCTTGTTCCGCACGGTCTATGCGCGCGAGTTCTCGGCCCAGATCTACAACCTGCACAAGAACCGCGTCGAGCTGCGCGTGTACGTGACCGACCGCACCGGACGCGTGGTGTTCGACTCGCTCGGCAGGCACCTGGGCGAGGATTATTCGCAGTGGAGCGATGTGAACCGCACGCTTGCGGGCCTGTATGGCGCACGCACCTCGCGCGACGTGGACGGCGACCCGCGCACCTCGGTGATGTACGTGGGCGCGCCGATCCGCTGGAACAACGAGATCGTCGGCATGGTCAGCGTCGGCAAGCCGGTGCAGAGCTTCGGCCAGTTCGTGGAAGACGCGCGCGCCCGCACGCTGTGGGTGGGCGTGGGTTCGGGGCTCGCGCTGCTGCTGCTGGCGGTGATCGTCTCGGTGTGGCTGGTGCGTCCGTTCGGACTGATCTCGGACTACTGGACGTGGGTGCGCGCACAGCGCACGCTGAGCGTCTCGCGCATGGCGCGTCGCGCGGTCGATGCGGTGCGCACCGGTTTCAGCGAGATGCGCGATGCGCTCACCGGACGCAACTACGTGGCCGACTACGTGCAGACCTTCACGCACGAAGTCAAAAGCCCGTTGTCCGCGATCCGCGGCGCGGCCGAACTGCTGCAGGAACCGGCAATGCCGCATGCGGAGCGCGAACGCTTCCTCAAGAACATCGAGCGCGAGACGCAGCGCATCCAGGAGATCGTCGACCGCATGATGGAGCTCACCGCGCTCGAAACCCGGCGCGGGCTCGACCGCACCGAGCCGGTGGCGCTGGCTTCGCTGATCGAGGACGTCGCGCTGAGCGCGCAGCCTGCGGCCGCCAAGCGCGACATCGGCGTGAAAGTGAACATCCGCGCCGACGCCAGCACCGAAGGCGATCCGTTCCTGCTGCGCCGTGCCATCAGCAACCTGCTGGACAACGCCATCGATTTTTCACCGCCGGGCAGCGAAGTGCTGCTGACGCTGGAAACCACCTCCAAGCTCGCGCGCGTGACCGTGCGCGACCGCGGTCCGGGCATTCCGGACTACGCACAGGAAAAAGTCTTCCAGAAGTTCTACTCGCTGGCGCGGCCGCACAGCCAGAAGAAGAGCACCGGCCTCGGGCTGGCCTTCGTGAAGGAGATCGCCGCGCTGCACCGCGGACGCATCGAACTGGGCAATGCGGTGCGCGGCGGCGCGGTGGCCACGCTCACGCTGCCGCTGCTGCCCTCGTCGCATCACTGACGAAAATCATTGACCCGTCAATGCGCTGTACGCCCTGCGCGTCTGGGGGCTCACGGCTTCCAGCAATTGCTCGTACGAGGTCTTGTGCCGCGCCAGCATGCGCGCCGACGCCACGGTCTTCGACTTGCAGAACCAATGGCAGGTGTGTTGCATCAGGAACAGCTCGGCCGACATCGTGAACGCCTTGGCCTTGGGCGTGCGGCCCGATTCGTTGCGCATCACCTCGGCGATGCCGCGCGCATGGATGGCGAGGGCCTGGCGAAGATCGAAGGTGGCGGCCGGAAAGAGCCTGTGCGCATAGGGAAGGGCCAGCGGCAGCTTGCTGACGCGCGCAGCCGCAGCGTCGACGCGTGCGAAGTCGGCGGCAAAGCTGTCGAACTGGGCCGAGAGCTTTTCCTCCGTGGAGTCGAGCAGGCTCCAGATCTGCTGGCGCCGCGCCGCATCGTCCTCGCCCAGGCAGCGCAGGTAGCCCTGGGTGAGGGTCTCCATGAGGTTTTCGATCTGGTACTTGCCCAGGTGGGTGCCGAGCAACGTGATGCGCTGGCGCTGGTCGCGCGACTTGAGGATGTAGGCGCCGATGGCGATCAGCGCCACCAGGGTGAGAATTTCCATGGGGGCCGGGGGGGAGGAAAGATGAAGGCGGGGCAGCACCGAGTGTAGGCACCCGCGCCCTCCTTCGGCTTTCCTCCTGTCCTGGCGTTGTCCTGGCGGTGTCCTAGCGGAAGAATTCGAGGATGCGATTGCGCTCTTCGGGCGGTGGCGGCGGGCCCAGCGGCACGCCCGAGAGCTCTTCGGCCGGCGGCGCCGGTGCTTCGGCGTTCTCGATGCCCAGGCTCGCCACGCCGCGGCCCGGCGTGAAGTCGTCGAAGTACCACTCGCCGTCGATGTTGGCCACGCCCGGCGGTTCCGGGATCTTGCTCACCGGCACGCCCTTGAGCGCGGATTGCATGTAGCCGATCCAGATCGGCAGGCTCAGGCTGCCGCCGGTTTCGCCGCGCACGCCCAGTTGCCGCGGCGTGTCGTAGCCGATCCATGCGATGCCCACGTTGGTGGGCTGGAAGCCCGCGAACCAGGTGTCGAACGAATCGTTGGTGGTGCCGGTCTTGCCGAACAGGTCGTCCCGCTTGAGCGCCTGGTAGGCGCGCGCCGCGGTGCCGCCCTTCACCACGCTCTGCAGCAGCGAATCCATGATGAAGGCATTGCGCTGGGGAATCGCGCGGTGGCTTTCGTCCAGCACTGGCGGATCGGTTTCGAGCAGCACCTTGTCGCGCAGGTCGGTCACGCGCGTGACGAGGTACGGATTGACCTTGTAGCCGCCGTTGGCAAACACCGAATAGGCGGTGGCCATCTGCATCGGCGTGACCGAACCCGCGCCCAGGGCCATCGGCAGGTAGGCCGGATGCTTGTCCTTGTCGAAGCCGAACCGGGTGATCCAGTCTTGCGCATACGGGGCCCCGATGGACTGCAGCACGCGCACCGTCACCAGGTTCTTCGACTTCATCAGGGCGGTGCGCAGCGGCATCGGTCCTTCGAAGCCGCCATCGAAGTTCTTCGGTTCCCAGGGCTGGCCGCCCGCGGTGCCGGCCTCGAAGTGCAGCGGCGCATCGTTCACGATGGTGGCCGGCGTGAAGCCCTTCTCCAGCGCGGCCGAATAGATGAAGGGCTTGAAGCTTGAACCCGGCTGGCGCCAGGCCTGCGTGACGTGGTTGAACTTGTTCTTGCCGAAGTCGAAGCCGCCCACCAGCGCCTTGATGGCACCGGTGCGCGGGTCCATGCTGATGAACGCGCCCTCGACCTCGGGCAGCTGCGTGATTTCCCAGGTGTTCTTCGGCGTCCTTGCCACGCGGATCACCGCGCCGCGGCGGATCTTGATGTTGGGCGGCGCCTTGGCCGCGAGGCCCGACTGTGCGGGCCGGAGGCCCTCGCCGCTGATCTCCACGGCTTCGCCGTTCGCGCGCACCGCGTTGATCTCCTTGCTGTTGGCATCGAGCACCACGGCCGCCATCACGTCGCCGTTGTCCGGGTGTTCGGCCAGCGCATCGTCCACGGCCTCGTCGGCTTCCTTGGGATCGTCGGGCAGGTCGATGAAGCGCTCGGGACCGCGATAGGGCTGGCGCCGCTCGTAGTCCATGATGCCCTTGCGAAGCGACCTGTAGGCTGCCGCCTGGTCGGCCGCGACGAGCGAGGTGTAGACCTTCATGCCGCTGGTGTAGATGCTGTCGCCGTGTTGCGCGTACATCATCTGGCGCACGGTTTCGGCCACGTACTCGGCATGCAGGCGGTCCGGATCGGCCGCATCGCGCAGGTGGAGCTCTTCCTTCTTGGCCTCGGCCGCCTGCTCGGCGGTGATGAAGCCGGTTTCCTGCATGCGATCGATCACATAGAGCTGGCGCGCACGCGCGCGGCGCGGGTTGGCCACCGGGTTGTTGGCGCCAGGTGCCTTCGGCAGGCCCGCGAGCATCGCGGCCTCGGCCGTGGTGATGTTCTGCAGCGGCTTGCCGAAGTAGGCCTCGGAGGCCGCAGCAAAGCCATAGGCGCGGTTGCCCAGGTAGATCTGGTTCAGGTAGATCTCGAGGATCTGGTCCTTGCTGAGCTGCCGCTCCAGCCGCAGCGCCAGCAATATTTCATAGGTCTTGCGGCTCAGCGTGCGCTCCGAACTCAGGTACACATTGCGCGCCACCTGCATGGTGATGGTCGATGCGCCCTGCTTGCGGCCGCCCTTCATGCTGGCCACCGCGGCGCGCACGAAGCCCTTGTAGTCCACACCGCCATGGTCATAGAAGCGAGCGTCTTCCACCGCCAGCACGGCGTCCTTCATGACCTTGGGAATGTTGGCAAAGGGCGTCAGCGTGCGGCGCTCCTCGCCGAACTCGCCGATCAGCGTGCCTTCGACCGAATACACGCGCAGCGGCAGCTTGGGCCGGTAGTCGGCCAGCTCGGAGATGTCGGGCAGTTTCGGATAGATCACGGCTACCGTGACAAGGGCTGCGACCAGCACCACGAGCGCGCCCGAGCCCGCCGCAATGGCGGCCCATCGTGCGGCGCGTTTCCATCGGCGGTTGCGTTCGTCGTCCGGCGCGGCGCCGTCGTCGGGTTGGAGGGAGCGTGGGCGTTTGAACATGAGAAAAGGTGGCTAGCGAAAGGATTGGAGCCGGCGGGCGCTGCTGCGTTCCAGCATCGGCAGGTCGAGTGCGCCGCGCTGCGCGGCCTGCTGCGCGCAATGCATGGCGTCGAAATACTTGTCGTGGTCGAAGGCGATCAACAGCAGGTCCACGCCGGCATCGAGGGCGCGGACCGTGGCGTCGCAGAGCCCGCGGTTGTAGGCCGCGCCCATCGTCAGATCGTCGGTGACGAGCAGGCCCTGGTAGCCCCACTCGCCGCGAATCAGCTGCTGCACGATTTTGCGCGAGAAAGAGGCCGGAAAGTCGGGATCGATCTCCGGCACGGTCACATGGCCGAGCATGATCGCCGCACCGGAGTTTTTCGACACGTCTTGAAACGGCTTCCAGTCATGTGTTGCAAGTCGAGCGACCGGCGTCTGCAGCACGGCGGCGAAATGGTGCGTGTCCTCGGTCACGCCGGCCAGGCCGGGAAAGTGCTTCAGGGTGCCGCGCACGCCAGCGGATTCGAGGCCTTGCTCGTAGGCGAGCGCCACCCGCGCAGTGAGCGTGGGGTCGGCCGAGATCGCGCGTTCGTCGATGCGGGTGTGAAAGTCCCAGCGGCCGGGCGCGCGGCCGGTGCGCAAGTCGACCACGGGACTGAAGTTGAGCGTGATGCCCAGTGCCGCAAGCGACCTGCCCTGCTGCGCACCGTAGGCATGGGCACGCTGCGCGATCTCGGCTTCGGGCACGTCGGCATCGAGCAGCGTGGCGAGGCCCGGCTGGTGTTCGATCAGCGGCGAAAGGCGCGACACGGCGCCGCCTTCCTGGTCGGTGGCGACGATGAGGGGCGGCAGGCCGGCCTCGCGGCGCAGCGCCTGCAAGCCATCGATCTCTTCGCGAAGTGCAGCGGCGGTACGGCCTTTGACGTTGCGTCCGCCAATGAAGACGCCGCCGATCAATCCCTTGCGTGCGAGTTCGCGCAGGTCCTTCGCGTCGTCATAGCCGACGACAAAATGCGATCCGATCAGCTGTGCGGTGGGCCCGGACGCGGCCGACACTTCGGCGCGGTGCCGCAGGCTCGCGGCCTCGTGGCCCAGCGCAGTGAACAACGCCGCGAGCACCAGGCCCAGCGAGACCGGACGCAGCGCGCGGCGCGCAAAGCGCCATGCCACCGCCGTGCAAACGCCGAGGGCGCCCAGCAGCATCGGCAACTCCCATGCGCGCATGAAGCGAAGATGCGGATCCTTCAGCTGCCAGGCCCAGAAGCACAGCGCCGCCAGGGCCAGCCAGCCCAGGGCACCGAGCGCGAACCGCAGGTGCTTCATGCGACGGGCGCCGCCGGCTCGGCACGCTGCGAGAGCGCATACCAGTCGACCTTGCGCGTGGCGAGCATCAGCACCGCCAGCATGCCGAATGTCAGCAGGGCACCGAGCAGCAGCGCGTTGCTTTCCGATGCCAGCAGGCCGTAGAGCGAGCCATAAAGCACCGCGACGTAGGCGCCGAAACCCGCGCCGCGTTGCCAGCTGTGCAGCACGGCGCTGAAGTAGATGCCGAGCAGCAGCACGCTCGCAGAGGCCGCGCCCGCATAGGCGAGCCAGAAAGCCAGCTTCTCGGACAAGGCCAGCAGCAGCAGGAAGAACAGCGCGATCGACAGGCCCACGAGCCCGTATTGCACCGGATGCATGCGCTGCCGGCGGAACAGCTCGAACATGAAGGCCGCCATGATCACCAGGCCGATGAAGAGCGCGCCGTACTTGCCGGCACGCGTGCTCATCGAGTACACGTTGATGGGCTGGGCGAGCGAGACGTCGAAGGTCTGCAGCGCCCCGAGGCGGTGTTGCGCCGCCTGCTTGGCATTGCCGGAAAGCCCCTCTCTCACCTGCTCGCGCGCCGAGGTCACGAGCGCCGAGACGCGCCATTTCGCATCGAAGCCCTGGGGCGTCACCTCGCGCTCGGTCGCGAGGAAGCGGCCGCCGAAACTCGGATGCGCCCAGGCCGAACGCAGGTGCGCGGTGGTTTCCTCCGCGATCGGCACCATCGAGAGGGTCTCCTGGCCGACCAGTCCCAGCTTCAATTCGAAGGGCAGCGGCGCTTTGGCCTCCCACGCGGAAAGCGCGGCGCCGGCGAGCGGTGCGTGGATGCCGTCGGCCAGCCAGGCTTCGTCGGCGAGGCCGGGCACGCGCTGCCTGAAGCGCAGCGCCTCGCCGTTCATCGCAATGGCAGGCGAACCGTCGAGCCCGCGCAGGTCGCTCACGGCGAAGACGACGAGCGGCGCCTTGAACTCGATGTGTGAGTCGGCCTCGCTGTGCGCCACGCTTTTGGGATCGAAGGCGCCGAAGCTGCCGCCCAGTGTGGCATCGAGTGTGTAGAACGGAATCTTGAAGATGCCCCGGTAGCGCTCTTGCGTCGCCATCGAACCCTCGATGTGCAGCTTGTCGGGAAACACCGCATGGGCCATGTCCTTGCTGCGCGCCTGCTGGCCGATCACCTTGCCCTGCGCATCGCGCAGCGGCTCCATCCAGCGTTCCACATAGGGCACCAGCAGCAGCGGGCCCACCACGGTCTGGGCACCCGCATAGGTGGCGGCAAGTTCTACGGCGGCCGCGCGCTGGCTGTGGCCGCGCTCTTGGTTAAGCGAATTGATCTCGGCCAGTGGGCCGCACAGCACCAGCGTGAGCATTACCAGTCCGGCCACCTTGACCAGCATCGAACCCTGCACTGCCTTCATGAACTGAGACATGTTTTTTTCCTCCACTCGAATGACGAAGCGGCGATGCTCGCCGCCCTTTCGGAAGGCCGTGTGAAGCGCGGCGGCCCATGGACTTCACACAGGCTTCACACAAGGGCGCATCGGCGGGCGCGACTTCAAGCGGCCTTCCAACTGCCTTCTCGCGCGGTGCCGACAGTCGGGGCTGTGCAAGTTCGCACGGCCACCCACACCCCCACCGCCATGGACGCCCACACCACCCCACGCACCGGCCGCTGGCTCTGGCTCGCGACCCTGAGCCTGGCCGCCGCGGGCTTCGCCGCGCTCGCCCTCAATCCCGTGCATGCGCAGGAAGCGCCCGGTCCGCGGCTGAAGACGGAGAGCCCGTATTTCTTCGTGAAGAGCGGCGATCCCTCGGTCGACCCGCTGCCGCTCAAGGGCACCGAGGTGACGGTCAAGATCTCGGGCGTGATTGCCGACGTGACCGTGACGCAGACCTATCGCAACGAGGGCCAGCGCGCGATCGAGGCGAAGTATGTTTTTCCGGGCTCGACCAGGGCCGCCGTCAACGGCCTCAACGTGCGGCTGGCAGACCGCATGATCACCGCGCAGATCCGCGAGAAGCTGCAGGCGCAGATCGAATACGACACCGCGAAGAAAGAAGGCAAGACCGCCGCGCTGCTCGAGCAGCACCTGCCCAACGTGTTCCAGATGAACGTCGCCAACATCCTGCCGGGTGACGACGTGAAGGTGGAACTGCGCTACACCGAGCTGCTGGTGCCGCAGTCGGGCAACTACGCCTTCGTGTTCCCCACCGTGGTGGGCCCGCGCTACAACAGCCCGCAGTCGGAGAACGCGCAGGCGAAGTGGGTCGCGCAGCCCACGCTGCGCGAAGGCGCGGCGCCGGCAGCCAGCTTCAGGCTCAAGGCCAGCATCGACACGCCCATGGGCCTGAAGGAGGTGCGCTCCGCCACCCACGCCATCGACGTGACGAAGAACGATGAAGACCGGCACGCCGACGTGGTGCTCATGGCCGATGGCCGCCCGGCGGACAACCGCGACTTCGTGCTGGACTATCGCCTGGCGGGTGAAAAGATCGAGTCGGGCCTGATGCTCTACAAGGGCCAGAACACCAATGGGGACGCCGAGAATTTCTTCCTCGCGATGATCGAACCACCCAAGGCGGTGCCCGCCAGCGCCATCTCGCCGCGCGACTACATCTTCGTGGTCGACATCTCGGGGTCGATGCACGGCTTTCCGCTCGACACCGCCAAGACGGTGCTCGAACGACTGATCGGCGGGCTGCGCCCGAGCGACACCTTCAACGTGCTGCTGTTCTCGGGCAGCAACAAGATGCTCTCGCCGCAGTCGGTGCCGGCCACGCGCGCCAACATCGAGCGGGCGCTGTCCACCATCCAGAACTACGCCGGCAGCGGCAGCACCGAGCTGATTCCGGCGCTCAGGCGTGTCTATGCCGAGCCGAAGGAAGAGAACGTATCGCGCACCGTGGTGCTGGTGACCGATGGCTACGTGACGGTGGAGCGCGAGGCCTTCGAGCTGGTGCGCAAGAACCTCTCGAAGGCCAACGTGTTCGCCTTCGGCATCGGCTCGTCGGTGAACCGCAGCCTGATGGAAGGCATTGCGCGCGCCGGCATGGGCGAGCCGTTCATCATCACCGACCCGCGTCAGGCGCCCGAGCAGGCCGCACGATTCCGCCGCATGGTGGAGTCGCCCGTGCTCACCAGCGTGAAGCTCAGCTTCGGCGGACTGGACGTGTACGACGTGGAGCCGCAGGCGCTGCCCGACGTGCTCGGCGAGCGCCCGGTGATCGTGTTCGGCAAATGGCGCCCGGATGCGGACGGCAAGGCCCGCGGCCGCGTGATCGTCGAAGGGCGTGGCGCCGACGGCCCCTATCGCCAGGAACTGCGCATCGATCCGCGGATGCGCCAGGACACCGCCGCGCTGCGCACGCTGTGGGCCCGCCATCGCATCCAGAGCCTGAGCGACCAGGAGGCGCTCGACGGCAGCGGCGACCACAAGGCGCGCATCACCGAGCTCGGCCTCAAGTACAGCCTGCTGACGCAGTACACCAGCTTCATTGCGGTGGACCAGGTCGTGCGCAACCTCGCACCGCAGAACAACGCGGAGGTGGCCCAGCCGCTGCCGTTGCCGCAGGGCGTGAGCGAACTCGCACTCGGCGCCGAGGTGCCGAGCACGCCGGAACCCGAGACGCTGGGCGCGATTGCCGTGGTGCTGTCGATGCTCGCCATGCTGCGCCGCCGCGCGCGGCGCCACGATCCGCGCCGCTTCACGGCCTGAACGAAAGAAGGAAAAGAGCCATGTCGCTGGCCGCACTTGCCTATCGCCATCCGCGTCTCGTGGACTGGGGCATCCACATCGACCGCGTACCGGCCGCCGGCTGGCTGGCGCTGCAGTTTGCCGCGCTGGCGCCGACCTGGGCCTGGATGGTCCGGCGCATGCGCGACGGCTCCGACGATCCGCTGGGCCTGCTGGCGCTGGCGGCCTTGGCCGCGCTGGCATGGCAATGTCGCCGGGAGCTTCGCGCCGCGCCGCGGCTCGGCTGGCTCTCGCTCGCGGGGGCCGGTACGGTGCTGGCCACGCTGCTGCGCACGGGCCTTGGAGCACTCCCTGCCCTTCCTCCGCTCGCGGCCGGCCTGGTGGCCGTGCTGGCGCTGGCGTGCGGCCTGCTCGCTTTCCTGCCGCGGCGCGTGGCGGCGCTGCCGGTTGTGGGGCTCGCGGTGCTGGCGCTGCCGCTGTTGTCGTCGCTGCAGTTCTATGCGGGCTATCCGCTGCGCGTGGTGACGGCCGAGGCGAGCCGCTGGCTGCTGGCGCCGGGCTTCAGCGTGGCGCGCGAGGGCAGCAGCCTGCTGGTCGACGGGCGGCTGGTGATCGTCGATGCGCCGTGCTCGGGCGTGCAGATGGTGTGGCTCGGCTATTTCACCGCCTGCACGGTCGCGCTCTGGGCGCGCCAGGGCGACCATGGCTTCGTGCGCCGGCTGCCGCTGGTCGGCCTGCTGGTGCTGGGCGGCAACATCTTGCGCAACAGCGTCCTGGTGGCATTCGAGGCCGTGGGCCACCCGCTGGCACCTTGGGCGCACAACCTGTTCGGGCTCCTGGTGCTGGCCGCGGTGTGCGGCGGCATCGCGCGCGCGATGGTGCCGGCTCGCACCGGGCCCGAATTTGCCGAGCGGCCCGTGCCGGGCCTGATCACCGCACCGGGAGGGCGCCATGTCGACACCGTTTCTTGAACACTTTTTCGCTAACCGCTTCATCCACCGCATCGGCCACAAGACCGCGTTTGCGCTCGCGATGCTGCTCTGCCTGCTGTGGTCGACCGCCGCGGCGTTGCGCACCGCACCGGAACCGGGCGCGGAGGCGGTCTCGCACGAATGGCCGCGCGAGTGGGACGGCGCGCCGCTGCGCCCGATGGCGCTGAGCGACGTCGAGCAGCGCTTTGCCGAACGCTTCCCGGGCGCCATCGGCCGCATGACCGACGGCACGCAGACGATCGTGATGCGCGCGGTGAACGCACCCACCCGCATGCTGCACCCCGCGGCCGACTGCTACCGCGCGCTGGGCTTTCGCATCGAACAGGCGCGCCTGGAACGCGACGCGCAGGAGCGCCTGTGGCGCTGTTTTGTTGCGCAACGGCACGGCGCACAAAAGTTCCGCGTTTGCGAGCGCATCGTCGATGCCGAAGGCGCTGCTTTCACCGACACTTCAGCCTGGTACTGGGCGGCCGCCAGCGGGCAGTCGCGCGGTCCGTGGCAAGCCGTCACGGTGGCAAGACCCATGTGAGAGTCGTGTGAACAAGATCCTGAGATTCGTGATTTATGCGCTGGCGGCCCTGGTCGTGACGGCGTGCGTGGCTTTCTTCCTGATCGCCAGGTTCGCGCTGGCCCCTGCGCCGGGCGAGTGGAGCACCAGCATCAAGGCCGGGCCGCTGAGTTTCGAGGTCGGGGTCCCCGCGGCGGTGCGCCTGGCGACCTCTTCGTGGCTCGCGCCCCACCTGGACGGCCATGCGCTGGACACGCGCTTCGGCACGGTCCGCTTCGCCTGGAAACAAGCCGATGGGCTGCTCGAGATGCGCTGCGCACCCTGCAGCATGGAAGTCCCTGCCCTGGGCACGCAGCCAATCCAGGTCGAAGGCGTGGTCGCCACCGTCCGGCGCGACGGCAACACGCTGGCGGGCACCCTCACGGCCACGCCGCGCAATGCCGAGGCCGGCGCCGTGATCCAGGGGCCGTGGGAGGGGCGCCTCGCGCCCAAGGGCCTGCACCTCAGCGCCGACATCAAGGATGCGCCGATCGCCCGCTGGTATGCGGTGCTCGCGCCCCACCTGCCCGAACTGCAGCGGGCCCGCATCGGCGGCACGCTGGCGGTGCGCGCCCAGGTCATGCTGCCCGATGGCACGTTCGCCGTGCTTCCCACGGTGAGCCAGTTCACCGTGGAAGGTCTCGGCACCGAAGCCATGCTGGGCGCGCGCAGCAGCTGCGGCGCGCCCGCCAGGCTTGCCAACGACAGCTGGCTCGCGCGCGCCGTCATCGCGGCCGAGGACCAGCGCTTTTTCAGCCATGCGGGCTACGACCTGGCCGAGATCGTCGCGTCGATCGACAACAACCAGAAGGACGGCCAGCAAAAGCGCGGCGCCAGCACGCTGACGCAGCAGCTGGCCAAGATGCTGGTGACCGGCAGCGAACGCACCGCCGAGCGCAAGCTGCGCGAACTGCTCTATGCCGTCGAAATGGAGCAGACGCTGGGCAAGGCCCGCATCCTGCAGCTGTACCTGGACAACGCGCCCTGGGGTGGCAACCTGTGCGGCGCCGAAGCCGCGTCGCGGCGCTACTTCAAGCGCCCGGCGCGCAACCTGGAACCCGCGCAGGCGGTCTGGCTCGCGGCCATGCTGCACAAGCCGCAGGCGGTGCTCGAGCAATGGCGGCGCGACGGCCGCATCGACCCGGACCGCACCAAGTGGGTCGCCGAGAGCGTCCGCGGCATCAGCCGGAACCAGCGCGAGGCGCTGCTCAAGAGCGTGGCGGCGGCGCGATTCGCAGCCCCGGATGCCGCTCCATGAACGACATCGAAGCTATCGAGCGGGCCACGGTCGCGGCCGTATCGCCGCCGGCCGTCGAAGAGCTCGACGGCTGGCTGCTGCCGTTCGACGAAGGCACCGTCAAGCGCGCCAGGTCGGCGGTTCCGCTGCATCGCGGCGAGGTCGGCGACGAGACCATCGACCGCATCGAAGACCGCTACGACAGCCGGCAGCTGGTGCCGGCGCTGCGCCTTGCCGACGACGAATGCTTCGGGGCGCTGCGCGCCGAGCTGGAGCGGCGCCACTATGTGGGGGATTCGCCCACCTGCGTGCAGATCGGCTCCGTGCGGCACATGCGCGAGGTGGCGACCGTCGGCGCCGCGCTGGCGCACGTGGACCTCGCGCCCGACGAGGCCTGGGCCACGCTTTTTCTCGGCGAGGGCTTCGATCCGGTCGATGGCGCCCATCGCGTTCGCGCGCTGTCGCGTGCCAAGGGGTCGCTCTATGCGAGCGTGCGCGAAGGCCGCCGCACCTTGGCCGCGGGCGCCATGGCCTTCAGCCACGGATGGGCCAGCGTGCATGGCATGCGGACCGAGCAGTCGCAGCGCGGCAGGGGCCTGGCGGCGCGCGTGCTGGCCGGGCTGTCAGAGGCCGCGCTCGCGCGCGGCTTCGAGCGCGTGTTCCTGCAGGTCGACGCGCAGAACGCCGCGGCCCATGCACTCTACCGGCGCGCGGGATTCTCCACCCGCTGGCAATACCGCTATTGGCAGCGGCAGCAGTGGCCGCGCTGACGGCGCCCGCCTGAACGCCGCACCCCCACCGGTGGCGCGGTCGGGGCGTTAGTGCCACCATGGCTGCATGACGAACGCAAATCATCATGCCAACCACCCCACCGACCCGGTTGCCTCGCCGCGTGGCATCGACCACATCGTGGCCGGTGTCTCGACCAGCGATGGCGACGGCGTCAAGCTCACGCGCGTGCTGCAGCAGCCGCTGCAGAAAAGGCTCGATCCCTACCTGATGCTCGACGCCTTCGGCAGCGACAACCCGGGCGACTACATCGGCGGCTTTCCCAACCATCCGCATCGCGGCTTCGAAACCGTGACCTACATGATCGCGGGCCGCATGCGCCACCGCGACAGCGCGGGCCACGAAGGGCTGCTGCAGAACGGCGGCGTGCAGTGGATGACGGCGGGCCGCGGGCTCGTGCACAGCGAACTGCCCGAGCAGGAAGAAGGGTTGATGGAGGGATTCCAGCTCTGGCTCAACCTGCCTGCGAAAGACAAGATGCGCGAGCCCTGGTATCGCGACATCCAGAGCGACGAAATACCGGAATTCACCACCGCCGCGGGCGCGCACGCGCGCGTGATCGCCGGCACCAGCCATCGCATCGAAGGCGCGGTGCGGCGCGAGCACACCGAGCCGCTCTACCTCGACATCACGCTCCCGCCCGGCGCCGAGTTTGCCCAGCCGCTCGCGGACGATCACAACGCCCTGGTGTACGTTTTCCGTGAATCGCTGTGGATCGCAGGCAGCGAGGTGCCGACGCGCCGCATGGCCATTCTTGCCAACGACCCCGGCAGCGATGGCGTGGTGCTGCGCGCCGGCGCCACCAATCACAGCCCGGCGCGTGCGTTGCTGATTGCCGGCAAGCCGCTGCGCGAGCCGATCGCGCAGTACGGCCCGTTCGTGATGAACACGCAGGAGGAAGTGAAGCAGGCGGTCCACGATTTCCAGAGCGGCAGGTTCGGCGGCTGACCGGCGAGGCCGTGCGCGGATGTAGTCGCCGGCCTACCGGAAATCGGCGCGGCGCGGGGCTCACGCGCAGCACCATGGCGCATAGATTGGGCCCCATGCCCCTTCGCACCTCCAAAGCTCCGCGCGTACGAAAAGGACAGGCGCCCGAGACATTGCAGCGCGACCGCTTCCACGAGCGCTTCATGCAGGCCTTCCAGGACCCGGCCTTCGAGGTCGAGAAAGAGTCGCTCGGGCGCATCGAGCTGATCGCCTGGGAAGCCTACGAGCAGGGCCGCAAGGCACCCGTCACGCGCAAGGCCGGCCCGGGCTATGCCGATCCCGAGTACGAACTTTCAGTTGATTGGCTCGAAGCCAAGGCGCGCATCGACGCCGCGCAGGCCGCCTGGCGCAATCCGCAGACGCGGTCGCGCGTGCTGCTGGTCAACGGGTCACCGCGCAACGACGGCACCTGCCCCGGTGAAATCTCCAAGACGTGGCGGCTCGTGCAGCTCGCGAAGGAAGTGCTCGACGGCTGCGGCATCGACGTCGACGTGCTCGACCTGAGCATGCTCACTTCCGAGTACGGGCGGCATATCCACCCCTGCAAGGGATGTGTCTCCACCGCCATGCCGCTGTGCCACTGGCCGTGCAGCTGCTATCCGAACCATTCCCTGCGCCAGACCGGCGACTGGATGAACGAGATCTACGAGCGCTGGACCGCGGCGCACGGCGTCATGCTTTTCACGCCCACGCACTGGTACCAATCCGCGAGTCCGCTCAAGCTCATGGCCGACCGGCTGGTGTGCGCCGATGGCGGCAACCCCGATCCCACCAGCACCCACGGCAAGAAGCCCGACGAAGCCAAGGCCCTCGAACTCGAGGGCTGGGGCTATCCCAAGCACCTGGGCGGGCGGGCCTATGGGCTCGTGGTGCACGGCGACGTGGCCGGGGTCGAGAGCCTGCGCCGCAACCTGTCGGACTGGCTCGACTGGATGGGCCTGGTCGATGCGGGCGCCCAGGCGCGGCTGGACCGCTACATCGGCTACTACGAGCCCTATGCAAGCAGCCACGACAGCCTCGATGCCGATGAAGACGTGCAGGAAGAAGTGCGCAACGCGGCCCGTGCGGTCGCGCTGGCAGTGGGCGAACTGCGCTCGGGCAAGCTCCAGGCACCCGATCGCGGGCTGCGGCCGCCCCGTCCCAAGTAGGCCCGGCGGGCGCGCGACCCTGGCCGTTCATGATTCTTTACGCAGGCTCACTCCCGGCTCACTTGGGCGATACACAGGCCTTCCACACTTCGCTTCACCTGCTGCCCCTTGGCGGCAGGCTTCTTCGAAAGGAAGCACTTTTCATCATGATCTCTCTTCGCCAACGCATCGTCTGGGCCAGCCTTCTCGGGTCGGCCGCCCTCGCTTCTTCCGCCGCCTTTGCGCAGGCCCCGACGGCGCCGGGCGCTGCGTCGACCCCGCCCGCCGCGGTGGCCCCGGCCGACGGCACGGCATCCAAGGCACAGCACAAGCGCATGGACCCGGCCGAGCGCATGGAACGCATGAACGAGCATCGCGCCAAGCGCCTGGCCGCACTGAAGGAAAAGCTCAAGCTGACCGCCGCGCAGGAAAGCGCATGGGCCAGTTTCTCCTCGGCCAGCCAGCCGCCCGCCGGTGCCCGCCCGCAGCGCATGGACCGCGCGGAATTTGCCAAGCTCACCACGCCCGAGCGCCTGGAGCGCATGCAGGCCCGCCAGGCCGAGCGCAGTGCCAGGTTCGCCAAGCGCGCCGAAGCGACCAAGACCTTCTATGCCGCGCTGACGCCCGAGCAGCAGAAGACCTTCGACGCTGAAACGGTGCATGCCGGCATGCACGGGCATCGCGGCCATCACGGCCACGGCGGCCACACCGCGCCGGCAAAGAGCTGAGCGAAGGCGCCCCCGAGGCGCGAACGATAGAAAGCCCGCGATGCACCAGGCATCGCGGGCTTTTTTTCGTCAGTGCGCTACTGCGGCGTCCCGGTCTTCTCGGTCGGGTTGGTCGGCACGTCCGGGCGTTCGCCGCGCTGGCCGAACTGGGGCTTGGTCTTGCGGGCCTGCTGGCTCACTTCGGCACGCGACATCTCGCCCGTGGGCCGCGGCATGGCATTGGGCTGCGCGTTCACTGTGGTGCTGGCCTCGCCCTTGGGCACCGGGTTGTTGACGTTGTTGCGGTTGTGGGCGCGCGCCTCGGCCTTCACGGCTTCGCGCGACGCCGGCATGCTGTTGTCCGGGCGCTGCGGCGGGTTGGGCACGCCGGAAGGCGTCTGCGTGCTGGCCTGGCCGCCCACGGCCGGGTCGGGCTGGGCGGGAATCGAGGTGGCTTGTGCCATGGCGGCGCTGGCCGTGGCCATCAGGCCGGCCAGCAGCGTGGCGTGAAGGATGCGTTGCTTCATGGTGCTTTCCTTTTGCTTGGATCGAGGATCGGAAGGGATGGCGGTTCGGCCGTTTCCTTCGGCCTGAAATCACCGTAGGAGGGCCCGAAGGCCGGCCTTGTCGGGGGGCGGCAGGCCTGGCTGTAGGAGCCGGCCGTCCGCGAGCGAAAGGCGGAGAAGAAGGTGGCGCGTTCCTACAGGCGCGGAGGGCGCGGCAACGTACAACCACAGGACCGATGTCTTCTTCCCCGATTCCCCTGCCCTCGGCGGCGCCGACCTCGCTCAAGGTCATGACGGTGAACACCCACAAGGGGTTCACCGCGCTCAACCGCAAGTTCATCCTCCCGGAGCTTCGGGACGCGGTGCGCACGGTGGGAGCCGACGTGGTGTTTCTGCAGGAGGTCCTCGGCACGCATTCGCGCCACTCGCGCAAGGTGAACAACTGGCCCGAGGCGCCGCACTACGAGTTCCTTGCCGACACCATGTGGCCGCAGTTCGCGTACGGCCGCAACGCGGTGTATCCGAGGGGGCACCACGGCAACGCTGTGTTGTCCAAGTTTCCGATCGTGCACTACCGCAACCACGACATTTCCGTCGCCGGGCCTGAAAAGCGGGGCTTGCTGCATTGCGTGCTGCGCCTGCCGGGCCGCACGGTCGACGTGCATGCCATCTGTGCCCACCTGGGCCTGGCCGAGGCGCACCGCCAGCAGCAGCTGGAGCTGCTTTGCCACATCGTGCGCGACGAGGTGCCAGCCGATGCGCCGCTGATCGTTGCGGGCGACTTCAACGACTGGCGCGGCCGCGCGCACCGTGTGCTGGAGGAAGGCGCCGCGCTGCGCGAGGTGTTCCTGCATGCGAACGGATCGGCCGCCAAGACTTTTCCTGCGCGCTTTCCCTTGCTGTCGCTCGACCGCATCTACGTGCGCAACGCGGGCGTGCACGAACCCGTGGTGCTGCCGCGCAAGCCGTGGTCCCACCTGTCGGACCATGCGCCGCTGGTGGCGAACATCGATCTGTGAAGATGGACCACGCCCATGCTCCGCGCAGTTCATTTCGCGCCGCCACCGCCATCGTCCGTCCGGACGGGCAATGAAGGGAGCCGCCATGGATAGCGGCGGCCGCTGGGTCGGTGGCAATCGCATTGCGCTGCTGGAGAACGGCGAGGAGTTCTTCCCGCGCGTGTTCGACGCGATTCGCGAGGCCAAGCGCGAAGTCATCATCGAGACCTTCATCCTGTTCGAAGACAAGGTGGGCCTGGCGCTGCACGCGGCCATGCGCGCGGCGGCGCAGCGCGGCGTCAAGATCGACGTGCTGGTCGATGGCTTCGGCTCGCCGGATCTTTCGCGCGAATACATCGAGGGGCTGACCTCGGTCGGCGTGCGCATGCGCGTGTTCGATCCCGGCAAGCGCATCCTGGGCCAGCGCCTCAACGTGTTCCGGCGCATGCACCGCAAGATCGTCGTGGTCGACGGCGAGCTCGCCTTCGTCGGTGGCATCAACTATTCGGCCGACCACCTGATGGATTTCGGCCCGAAGGCCAAGCAGGACTACGCGGTGGAGCTGCGCGGCCCCATCGTGGCGCAGATCCACCAGTTCGTGCTGCGCGCCATTGCCCTCGGCGACAAGGGGCCGCGCTGGTTCCGCCGCCGCCTCAAGCGGGCGCCCCCGGTCGAGCGCGAAGCGGTCGGCGAGACGGAGGCGATCTTCGTCTCGCGCGACAACCGCCGCCACACCAACGACATCGAGCGCCACTACCTCGCGGCGATCCGCGCCGCGCGCCAGCGCATCGTCATTGCCAACGCCTATTTCTTCCCGGGCTACCGGCTCATCAAGGAACTGCGCCGTGCGGCGCGGCGCGGCGTCGACGTGCGGCTGATCCTGCAGGGCGAGCCCGACATGCCGATCGTCAAGACCGCCGCGAGCATGCTCTACCACCACCTGCTGCATGCAGGCGTTCGCATCTTCGAATACTGCGACCGCCCGCTGCATGCGAAGATCGCGCTGATGGACGACCAGTGGTCCACCGTCGGCTCGAGCAATCTCGATCCGCTGAGCCTGTCGCTCAACCTCGAGGCCAACGTGATCGCGCGCGACCGGGCCTTCAACCAGTTGATGTGGGAGCGCATGGACCGGCTCATGCGCGAGAGCTGCAAGCAGATCGGCGAGGCCGACCTGGAAAGCGGATGGAGCGGCTGGCGGCTGGTGCGCAGCTTCTTCATCTTCCACTTCCTGCGCTGGTATCCGTCGTGGCTCGGCTGGCTGCCGCGCCAGGTGCCCCGCCTGACGCCCGCCGAGGTCGTCGCCCTGGCCGAAAGGCGCGAACAACGCGAGAAGAACAGCCAGAAGAACGGCAAGGACGCCGTCACCCCGACGGAAGTGGCATGAAGACCCTCGGCGCACGGCTCGCGCGCCGGCCCTGGTGGCCCTGGGTACGCCGTGCCGCGGCGTGGGGCTTTTTCGGCCTGATCGCCTGGCTGCTGGTGAACCAGGCACGGGCCATCGACTGGCAGGAGGTGTTCGACGCCATGCGCGCGCTGCCGGCCACCACGCTGCTGCTGGCGGGTGCGCTGGCCGCGGGCAGCTTTGCGATCTACAGCACCTATGACCTGCTCGGGAGGCATCTCACGCGGCATCCGCTCAATGCCGCCACGGTGATGGGCGTGACTTTCATCAGCTACGCCTTCAACCTCAACCTGGGTTCGCTGGTGGGCGGGGTGGCCTTCCGCTACCGGCTCTATTCGCGGCTGGGGCTTTCCAATGGAATCATCACGCGCGTGCTGGGCTTCAGCATGCTCACCAACTGGCTCGGCTACCTGGCGGTGGCGGGCGCGGTCTTCTGCTTCTGGCCGCTGGAGCTGCCGGCCGGATGGAGGATCGGCAACGCGGGCCTGCGCATCCTGGGCGCGGTGCTACTGCTGCTGGCGGCCGCCTACCTGGTGCTGTGCGCCTTCGCCAGCGGACACGTCTTTCGCATACGCCGCCACTCGTTCAAGGTTCCGGCGCTGCGCATGGCGCTGCTCCAGCTGGCGTTGTCATGCCTCAACTGGTCGGTGATCGGCAGCGTGATCTGGGTGCTGTTGCAGGGCCAGGTGGCGTACCACTCGGTGCTCGCGGTGCTGCTCGTGGCCGCGGTCGCCGGCGTCATCACCCATGTGCCCGCTGGCCTTGGCGTGCTGGAGGCGGTGTTCATCGCGCTGCTTTCGGACCAGGTGCCGCAAGGCAGGCTGCTGGGGGTGCTGCTGGTCTACCGCGGCCTCTACTACCTCTTGCCGCTGGGCGTGGCCACGCTGGCCTACTTTGTCACGGAGCTGCGCGCCCGGCGGTGGCGCGCCAAGCCGGCTGCGCGATAGAAGCGATAGGTGCCGCGCGGCCTTTTTGAGCGCCATTTCCGTGTCGAATGCAAGACTTGTCCAACAATTCGCGTTCAGTTTTGTTGCAGTGCAGCAAAACGGCCGATGACGGCCTATAGTGGTACTCGTTTCCATCCTCAGATCGCCTCCCATGTCGTCCCTCACCTCCGCGGCCCGCCTGGCCAACCCCCTGATGCTGTGGGTCGACCTGGCCCTCAAGACCCACGAGATGCTGGTGTCCGCGGGCTCCGTGATCCAGATGCGCACCGAGCGCATGGCCAAGGCGGGGCTCACGCCCAGTGCGGCCGATCTCGCCGAGTTCCAGCTCATGGGCGATGAAAAGCTCGCCGCGGCGGGTGAATCGGGCGCCGCCATGGCCCGTCAATGGCACAGCAGCCACGTCTCGCTGGCGAACCGCGCGCTGCAGCAGTGGTTCCAGAGCGCGGGTGCATTTTTCTCGATGGCGGGCAGCATCACGCCCGCGCAGGCCGCGGTGCGCAGCGATGCTTTCATGAAGGCCACCGCGCGCGCGGCGGGCTCGGCCGGCCAGCTCTCGGGCGCCGCAGTGCGTATTGCGCGGCAGGGACTGAAGCCGATCCATGCCGCCGCCACCTCGAACGCCCGGCGCCTGGCCGAGCTGCGCGGCTGACCCGCTGCGCGGTCAGCCGCGCGCGGGCACCAGCGTCAGCAGCGTGATCTCCGACGGCGCCCCAAAGCGCTTCGGCGGTCCCCAGTAGCCGGTGCCGCGGCTCACGTAGATCCACATGTCGTGCAGCCGATGCAGCCCCGCGGTGAACGGCTGCTGCATCGGCACGAACAGGTTCCACGGAAAGAACTGGCCGCCATGCGTGTGGCCCGACAACTGCAGCTGGTAGCCGGCCTGGGCCGCGAGCGGCGCGCTGCGCGGCTGGTGCGCGAGCAGCACCCGCGTGTGCACCAGCGGAGGCGCATCGAACAGCGCCAGATGGGGGTCGCTTTCATGCGCGGCGTCGAAATGCCCCGCGGTGTAGTCGGTCACGCCGGCCAGCACCAGCTGGCTTTCAAACAGTTCTTCGTCGTTCTGCGCGCCGCGCACGTTGCGCGTCTGCAGCACCACATGCTCGTTGAGCAGCACCTTGAGGCCGAGCCGGCGCAGTTCGTCGATCCACGCGTGGGCACCGGCGTAATACTCATGATTGCCCGTGACGACGAACGTGCCGTGGCGCGCACGCAGGCCCGCCAACGGCGCGATGTGCTCGCGCAGCTCGGCCACCGTGCCGTCCACCAGGTCGCCGGTGATCGCGATGGCGTCGGCGCCGAGCCGGTTCACCGCGTCGACGATGCGCTGGATGTAGGCACTGCGGATCGTCGGTCCCACGTGGATGTCGCTGAGCTGCGCGATGGTGAAGCCCTCGAGCGCCGGCGGCAGGCCGCGGATGGGAACGTCGACGCGCTTCACGCCCGCGGTGCGACGCGCGTTGATGAAGCCGATCAGCGAGCTGCCCGTGGCCATTGCCAGCACCGCCAGCGCTGTCCATGGCAGCCACATGTCCCAGCGCACCTGCAGGCCGCCCAGCGCACTGGCCAGCCAGGCGAGCAGCAGGCCGGCGTCGCGCACCAGCGTCAAGACGAACATCGAAGAAAACCAGCCCATGCTGATCAGGCCGACCCACTTGAGCGTGTTGCCAAGCGCAGGGCGGGCCCCCGTGAGGCGCGAGACAAAGGGCAGCGGAATGGTGGTGGCCGAGATGGCAAGGGCCGCCACGGCGAGCGGCCACACGGGCGTGAGCATGGCGAGCGCAGGCACGAGGCGCAGCGCTATATAGGCATGCAAGAGCGCGGTGAGAACGCTCAGGGGACGTATCGGCATGGGGGCGATGGGGACGGGGTGACCCGGGACAGGGTATCTGCAAGGCGCGTGCCGTGCATTCAAGAACATGCCCGGGCCGCCTCACGCTATTTTTTCTATAGCGCGAGCCAACCGGATAGCGGGCGCTGCCCGCGATGAAGCAATTCAGGACCGGCGCCCCGGCCGTCGGGCGCCGGTTCAGGCAACAGGATCACTGCACCGCGTGCGTGCCCGCCGAGGCCATGTCGGTGCCTGTTGGCCACAGAAATGCCATCCGCGCGGGCGCGCCCGGCAGGACTCGGAGCGTTTGCTTGAGCGTATTGCCACGCAAGCGAGCCTCCACTTCGTAGGTACCCGGGTCCAGCCGGGCCACCATGAGTGGGCCTTCCGACGCGACGTGGTCGAGCAGCACTGTGCCCTGGGCGTCGCGCACCGTCACGCGGACATCCGATGCGAAGTCGGCACCCTTGTGGTCCTTGATCGCGAACTCGAACGTGGCCGGCCAGCGCGGCGCCACCGTTTTCATCAGCTCGGCTTCGTCGCTGCCGATGCCGCCGCTCATGTATTCGATGCCGTGCGTCATGCGGATCGGCGGGTTGACCGTGGCAGAGGCCGGCGCCATCGCCGCAAAAAAGGAAAAAGCGGCGCTGCACAGCACGGCGGCAGCCGCAGGTGCGCGCCGCTTGGGCGATGAAATCCGGGGGGCGGTCATGGTCTGGATCCTTGCTTGCGTGTGCGTGGCGGGACGCCACGGCGCCACTGTGCGGCGCACGGCTTAGGCAAGGCTTAACAAGGATCCGGGCCCCGCACGGGGGGCCGCAGGCGATGGCTCAGCGGGCCGAGGTTTGCGCCAGCGCCTGTGTCTGCGCGGCAGGCGGCAGCACGGAGGCCATGTCGAAATTCGACGGCCACATGAACACGGCGCGGGCCGGCACGCCCGCGATCACCGTCAGCGTTTGCGTCTGCGTGAGGCCGCCGAGCGTGACGTTCACGTCGTAGGCGCCCGGGTCGAGCCGCGCGAGCATGTAGGGGCCTTGCGACTGCGCCTCCATCACCGCACGCCCGGTGTACTTCTCGCGCACCTGCACTGCCGCCCGCATCGGGAAACTGGCCTTCTGCGTGCTGTCGTTGACGCCGAACTCCAGCGTGGCCGCCCAGCGCGGCGAGACCATCTGCATGAACGCGGCTTCGTCCTTGCTCGTGCCTCCGCACATGTATTCGACGCCCTGCGCCATCTGGATGGGCGGGTTGGAAAACGCATGGGCCGATGTCGCCATCGCGCCGAAGAATGCTGCTGTGCCGCCCAGTGCCAATGCAGCCATCGGCTGCCGGAGACGCATAAGGTTCATTGCTTCGATGTCCTCGATCATGGGTGACGTGAATTCCGTCGAGGATTTTGCTTAGCAAGAGTCGGGCTAGATATAGCGTTTACGAGGAACGATCCTCGGCAACGCACTGAACGCTATTGTTTTAATAGCTCGCGGGCGGCCCGGGTCGGCGCTCCAAGCCGCTTTGTAACGCTTCCCCTGTGGAAACCCTGAGACGGGTGCCATGTGCGCGCGATCCGACGCGGCGCACGCGACGGGCACCTACAGCGGTGCGCCGCCCCGTTGGTTATCAAGGAGGCCGTACAGAAAAGGAGCTTCCAATGACCATCGGATCGAAGATCGAGGCACTCAAGAAGATGGACGCGCGCCGCCCCGGCGTTCCGGGCGAGCACCTCGCGGTCCTCGGGGCCGGCCTGTTGCTGCTGCTGAAGGCGGGAAGCAGCCGTTCGCTGCTTCGCCGCGTGCTGGCCGGTGCGGCCGGCGGTGCGCTGGTCGGCCGGGCCGCCAGCGGGACCGGCGGGCTGGCCCGCGTGGCGCAGCTGATGCAGGGCGCCAGCCCCGGAGGCAAGGTGCGGCGGTCGATCTGAGGGCCGGATCACCGGCCGCTCAGTCGTTGCCTGCCTTCAAACGTCGATATTCGCCGCCCGCAGCGCGTTCTGCTCGATGAACTCGCGCCGCGGTTCCACCTCGTCGCCCATCAGCATCGTGAACACGCGGTCGGCCTCGATCGCGTCGTCGATCTGCACGCGCAGCAGGCGGCGCACGGTCGGGTCCATGGTGGTTTCCCACAGCTGGGCGGGGTTCATCTCGCCCAGGCCCTTGTAGCGCTGGCGCGAGGTGGCGTTCTCGGCCTGGCCGATGAGCCACTTCATTGCGATGCGGAAGTCGGCGACCTTTTCTTCCTTGGCGCGCTCGCCCTCGCCGCGGCGGACGATGGCGCCCTCGCTGCTGAGCAGGTTTCGGAAGGTGTTGGCGGCCTCGGCGAGCGCGGCGTAGTCGGCGCCGTGCACGAAGTCCTGCGTGAGCACGCTGCTCTTGATGTTGCCGTGGTGGCGGCGGCTGATGCGCAGCAGTGGCTTGTCGGTGCGGGCGTCGAACTCGCTGCTCACTTCGGCCGGCACGCCGGTGGTGTTGAGCTCGCGCAGCTTGGCCTGCAGCGCCACGGCGGAGGCTTCGGCCGCGGGCGTGGTGTCGAGGTCGAGGGCCACGCCGTCGGCAATGGCGCGCAAGGCTTCGGCATCCATGAAGTTGCGCAGGCGCGCGATCACGGCCTCGGCCAGCTGGTGCTTGCGCGCCAGTTCGGCCAGGGTGTCGCCGGACAGCGTGGTCGAGTTGGCCCCGCCGGTCTCGATGCTCGCGTCCTTGAGCGCCACCTTGAGCAGGAAGGAGTCGAGCGCGGGGCCGTCCTTCAGGTACTGCTCTTCCTTGCCGACCTTGACCTTGTACAGCGGCGGCTGCGCAATGTAGATGTGGCCGCGCTCGACGAGCTCGGGCATCTGCCGGTAGAAGAACGTGAGCAGCAGCGTGCGGATGTGGGCGCCGTCGACGTCGGCGTCGGTCATGATGATGATGCGGTGGTAGCGCAGCTTGGCGACGTTGAAGTCGTCCGCCCCGCCGCCCGCGCTGGTGGCGCCGGCACGGCCGATGCCGGTGCCCAAAGCGGTGATCATCGTGAGGATTTCGTTGCTGGTGAGCAGCTTCTCGTAGCGCGCCTTTTCCACGTTCAGGATCTTGCCGCGCAGCGGCAGGATGGCCTGGAACTTCCGGTCGCGGCCCTGCTTGGCCGAGCCGCCGGCGGAATCGCCCTCCACCAGGTAGACCTCGCAGAGCGCCGGGTCCTTTTCCTGGCAGTCGGCCAGCTTGCCGGGCAGGCCCATGCCGTCGAGCACGCCCTTGCGGCGCGTCATTTCGCGGGCCTTGCGCGCGGCCTCGCGGGCGCGCGCGGCCTCCACGATCTTGCCGCAGATGATCTTGGCGTCGTTCGGGCGCTCCTGCAGGTAGTCGGTGAGCAGGCGGCCGACGATGTCCTCGACAGGCGCGCGCACTTCGCTGGACACCAGCTTGTCCTTGGTCTGGCTCGAGAACTTGGGCTCGGGCACCTTCACGCTCAGCACGCAGCACAGGCCTTCGCGCATGTCGTCGCCGGTGACTTCGACCTTGGCCTTCTTGGCGAACTCGTTTTCCTCGATGTACTTGTTGATGACGCGGGTCATCGCGGCGCGCAGGCCCGTGAGGTGGGTGCCGCCGTCACGCTGGGGAATGTTGTTGGTGAAACACAGGACTTGCTCGTTGTAGCCGCTGTTCCACTGCATCGCCACTTCGACGCCGATGTGCGTGCCCGGGATGCCGCCGTAGGTATCGGCCGGCTTTTCGCCGGCGGCATAGAACGAGTTCGGATGCAGGACGGTCTTGCCCTTGTTGATGAACTCCACGAAGCCGCGCACGCCGCCGGCGCCGGAGAAGTCGTCTTCCTTGCCGCTGCGCTCGTCCTTCAGGCGGATGCGCACGCCGTTGTTCAGGAAGCTCAGTTCGCGCAGCCGCTTGGAGAGGATCTCGTAGTGGAAATCGGCGTTCTCCTTGAAGATCTCGGCGTCGGGCAGAAAGTGGACTTCGGTGCCGCGCTTGTCGGTCTCGCCGATGATGCGCATCGGTGAAACCTCGACGCCGTTCACCGTCTCCACGATGCGGTTCTGCACGAAGCCGCGGCTGAATTCGAGTTCGTGGATCTTGCCCTCGCGGCGCACCACCAGGCGCAGCATCACGCTCAGCGCGTTCACGCAGCTCACGCCCACGCCGTGCAGGCCGCCCGACACCTTGTAGCTGTTCTGGTTGAACTTGCCGCCCGCATGCAGCTCGGTGAGCGCGATCTCGGAGGCCGAGCGCTTGGGCTCGTGCTTGTCGTCCATCTTCACGCCGGTCGGGATGCCGCGGCCGTTGTCGGTGACGGAGATCGAGTTGTCCGTGTGGATGGTGACGACGATGTCGTCGCAATGGCCCGCCAGCGCTTCGTCGATGGAGTTGTCGACCACTTCGAACACCAGGTGGTGCAGGCCCGTGCCGTCGGAGGTGTCGCCGATGTACATGCCGGGGCGCTTGCGCACGGCCTCGAGCCCTTCGAGGATCGTTATCGAGCCTTCACCGTAGCTGGTGTCGGGGGGCGTGATCTCGATCGGCACCGCACTCTCGATCTCGGGCGTGTAGACCGGTTCGGTGTGGGGCACTTCGGGCTTGTTTTCTTCTGCACTCATTCGGATATTCCTCTATCTCTCACGGCGTTCACGGGAATTGGCGGGCTCGAGGAGCCTGTTTTTCCGGCCTCTTGAAAGCGCAAACCCGCGGAGGGCCGCGGGCTGTCTGCGCAAGGCGCTGTGTTTTCTGTCTGCTAGATCCGCATCGGCATCACGACGTATTTGAAGGATGCGTTCTCGGGGATGGTCAAAAGGGCGGAGCTGTTGGAGTCGGCCAGGTCCAGCTTCACCATGTCCTGGTCCATGTTGGACAGGGCATCGATCAGGTAGGTGACGTTGAAGCCGATCTCGATGGCGTCGCCGCCGTAGTCGATGTCGAGTTCGTCCTGCGCTTCTTCCTGCTCGGCGTTGTTCGATGCGATGCGCAGCAGGCCCGGCTCGATGTTCAGGCGCACGCCCTTGAACTTCTCGCTCGTCAGGATGGCGGTGCGCTGCAGGCTGGCCAACAGCGGCGCGCGGCCCAGCGTGACGCTGTTCTTGTGGTTCTTGGGAATCACGCGGTTGTAGTCGGGGAACTTGCCCTCGACCAGCTTGGTGACGAACTCCATGCCGCCGAAGCTGAACTTGGCCTGGTTGTTGGCAAACTGCATTTCGATGGCGCCTTCGGCGTCCGACAGCAGGCGCTGCATCTCGAGCACGGTCTTGCGCGGAAGAATGACTTCCTGGCGCGGCACTTCCACGTCGAGCGTGGCCGACGAGAACGCCAGGCGGTGGCCGTCGGTGGCGACCAGGCTCAGCTGCTTGCCCTCGGCCACGAACAGGATGCCGTTCAGGTAGTAGCGGATGTCGTGCACCGCCATGGCGAACGAGACCTGCGAGAGCAGGTCTTTGAGCGTCTTTTGCGGCACGCTGAACACGGGACCGAAGTTGGCGGCCTCCTGCACCAGCGGGAAGTCTTCGGCCGGCAATGACTGCAGCGTGAAGCGGCTCTTGCCGCCCTTGAGCACCAGCTTGCTTGCGCTCGATTCGAGGCTCACGGTCTGGTCGGCCGGCATGGTGCGCAGGATGTCGATGAGCTTGCGCGCGCCGATGGTGGTGGTGAAGCTGCCTTCATCGCCGCCGAGCTCGGCCGTGGTGCGGATCTGGATCTCGAGGTCGCTGGTGGTCAGCTGCAGCTGTCCGCCGGTCTTGCGGATCAGCACATTGGCCAGGATCGGCAGCGTATGGCGCCGTTCCACGATGCCCGCCACCGATTGCAGCGCAGCGAGGACTTTGTCTTGGGTTGCCTTCAAAACGATCATGTCTTCTTCCTCTTCTCTTATCTCTTTGAATCCGCTTGTAAGACGCCATTCTCCGCTGTTGCGAGGCGCATTCCTGGTGACATTGCTGTCAGCCCTTGAGCGTTTGCTCCAGCACGTGCAGCTGCTGGTTGAGTTCGGTGAGCTGCTGGCGCTCGCCCGAAATCTTGCGCACCGCATGCAGCACCGTGGTGTGGTCGCGCCCGCCGAACAGCTCGCCGATCTCGGGCAGGCTCTTTTGCGTGAGCTCCTTGGCCAGGTACATCGCGATCTGCCGCGGCCGCGCGATGCTGGCCGGCCGCTTCTTGCTGTACATGTCGGCGACCTTGATCTTGTAGTAGTCGGCCACCGTCTTCTGGATGTTCTCGACCGAGATCTGCCGGTTCTGGATCGACAGCAGGTCGCGCAGCGCCTCGCGCGCCAGGGCGATGGAGATCTCTTTCTGGTTGAAGCGGGAGTACGCCAGGATCTTGCGCAGCGCGCCTTCGAGCTCGCGCACGTTGGAGCGCACGTTCTTGGCGACGAAGAAGGCCACTTCTTCGGGCATTTCGGCCGATTCGGCGCGTGCCTTGTTGATCAGGATGGCCACGCGCATCTCGAGTTCGGGCGGCTCGATGGCCACCGTCAGGCCCGAATCGAAGCGCGAGACCAGCCGCTCGTGGATGTCGGCCAGGCCCTTCGGGTAGGTGTCGCTGGTCATCACGATGTGCGACTTCTTGGCCAGCAGGGCTTCGAACGCATTGAAGAATTCTTCCTGCGTCCGGTCCTTGTTGGCGAAGAACTGCACGTCGTCGATCAGCAGCAGGTCGAGCGAGTGGTAGCGCTCCTTGAACTCGTCGAAAGTCTTGCGCTGATAGGCCTTGACCACATCCGAGACGAACTGCTCGGCATGGATGTAGAGAACTTTGGAATCCGGCCGGTCGGCGAGCAGCCGGTTGCCCACGGCGTGCATCAGGTGGGTCTTGCCCAGGCCGACGCCGCCATAGATGAACAGCGGGTTGTACAGGTGGCCCGGCATGCCGGCCACGTGCATGGCCGCGGCGCGCGCCATGCGGTTGGCCGTACCCTCCACCAGGGTGTCGAATGTCAGGCCCGAATTGAGGCGGTTCTTGAAGCCCGCCGCGGCCGGCTCTTCACCGGGCCCGGCCACGTCGCGCGGCACGTCGGTCTCGGCCAGCACGGCTACGGGTGTCGAGCGGACGGGCGCTTCGCGCGGAGCGAGCGCTAACTCAACTGCCACGGGCTGGCCGTACATCTTCTCGGCCATGGCGGCGATCTTGCCGGCGTACTGGGCCCGGATCCAGTCGAGCTTGAAGCGGTTGGCAACGAACACCGTCATGCGCGAAAGGTCGTCCGCGACCTGCGCCGTCAGTGGCTTGATCCAGGTGTTGAATTGCTGCTCGGACAGCTCCTGCGCGAGCTGGTCGACACAAGCCTGCCAGAGGCTCTCACCGATGCCGTCAGTCGACATGGGTGCTTGAAAAAGTGGTGAGTCCCTCGGCCATTTTTTGGTATATGTATTGTGGATATTCTCTGCTGCAAGGCGGCCCGCATTCTAACTTGTCAAAACCTTATCCACATCCCCGGGTGCATCCCGCAAAGGCCCGCAAAGTTACTCGATGTTTGGTGATGGGCCGAATGTTTGCGATAATTGCGGGTTTCCCTGAAAACCTCATTGCGTCTTTCGGGGGCCATCCGAAAAACGCTCCCAGCGCTCGCATGTCCCATTGGGCCTTCATGGCTTCCTAAGGGCCGGCGTGCATATCGGGGGAATCAGCAGGAAATCTCATCATGAAACGCACTTACCAAGCTTCCAAAGTCCGCCGCGCCCGTACCCACGGCTTTCTGGTCCGCATGAAGACCCGTGGCGGCCGTGCCGTCATCAACGCACGCCGCGCCAAGGGCCGCAAGCGCCTGGCCGTCTGACGGCAGTCCTGCCGTTGCCAGCCGCCGAGCCGCCAGCGCCAGCTTTCGCCGCCAGTTCACCTGGCCCGACCAGCAACGGCGCAAGCGGTGCGGTTCCCATGCAGCGGCTCAAGACCCGCGCGCAATTCCAGGCCGTCCTCGCAGGTGCCACCGTGGCGCGCACTGCTCACTTCGCATTGCATCGCTGCGCGCTCGATTCGTCGAGCGCGCAGCCTTTGTTCGCGTCGGACGATGTCTGGGTGGGCGCCATGGTGCCCAAGCGCTGGGCGCGCCGCGCAGTCACGCGCAACGCCATCAAGCGCCAGATCTACACCGTGAGTGCCACACCCGATGCCGGCTTGCCGCGTGCGGCGCACGTGGTGCGGCTGCGCGCGGGTTTTGACCGCAAGGAATTCGTGAGCGCCTCTTCGGACAAGCTCAAGGCGGCCGTGCGCGCCGAGCTCCAGCAACTGCTGGCGCGGGCCGCGCGCTCTGCCGCATCTTCACCATGAAGCGCCTGCTGATCGGCCTCGTGAAAGGCTATCGCCTGCTCCTGAGCCCCTGGCTCGGGCAGTCGTGCCGCTTCGAGCCGACCTGCTCCCTCTATTCGATCGAGGCGCTCGAAGTGCACGGCGCCCTCAAGGGCAGCTACCTCACCCTGCACCGCATCGTGCGCTGCCAGCCCTGGTGCCAGGGCGGGCACGATCCGGTTCCACCGAAATCACCGCGTCGCACTGGCAAGCCAGGCTCGCTGTTTTCGTCTCTTCTCTCCTCCGACAAGAAGTCTTCGTCATGAACGATATACGCCGCACGATCCTGTGGGTGATTTTTGGTTTCTCGCTGGTGCTGCTGTGGGACCAATGGCAGGTATTCAACGGCAACAAGCCGACCTTCCTGCCGTCGAGCAAGCCGGCTGCCGTGGCCTCTGCGCCGGCAGGCGGCACGCCGGCCACCGCCAACGGCGTGCCGACCGCGTCCGCCGCCGGCGGCAGCCCCGCAGCCGTGCCGGCGCAAGCCGCACCGGCCGCGCCGCGCGAGCGCGTCAACGTCACGACCGACCTGTTCAAGGCCGTGATCGACAGCGAAGGCGCGACGGTCAACTACCTCGAACTGCTGAAGTACGAAGAGGCCGACCGCACCAAGCACGTGGTGCTGTTCGAGAACGACTCGGCCGCCACCCGCTACGTGGCCCAGACCGGCCTCTTGAGCCAGACCGGCGAAGCCTTTCCCAACCACCTGACGCCGATGACGCCGAAGGCCGGGCCGCGCGAAATGGCCGAAGGCCAGAACACGCTCGAGGTGAGCTTCGAGAGCGCGCCTTCGGGCGGCCTGAAGTACGTCAAGACCTACCTGTTCAAGCGCGGCGAGTACACCATCGGCGTGCGCCATGAAGTCGTCAACGTGAGCGACCAGCCGCGCGACGCCCAGCTCTACATGCAGCTGCTGCGCCACGGCACCGTGGCGGCCGGCACCATGTTCGGCACCAACACCTTCACCGGCCCGGCGGCCTATACCAACGAGAAGAAGTTCCACAAGCTCGACTTCAAGGACATCTCCAAGGGCAAGATCGAGCCGCCGCCTCCCGCCAACGACGGCTGGATCGCCATGGTGCAGCACTACTTCGTGTCGGCCTGGCTGCTCAAGGGCGACCCGGCCAGCGAACAGCTCCGGCGTGAATTCCGCGTGAAGGACCTGGGCGACAACCTCTACACCGTGGCCATGGTGGCCACGCTGCCGAAGATCGCCCCGGGCCAGACGCAGGTGGTCAACAGCGCGCTGTTCGCCGGCCCCGAGGAAGAGAAGAAGCTCGAAGCCATTGCACCGGGCCTGGACCTGGTCAAGGACTACGGCATCTTCGCGATCATCTCCAAGCCCCTGTACTGGCTGCTGAACCAGCTGCACGGCATCCTGGGGAACTGGGGCTGGGCCATCGTGGCGCTGGTGGTGCTGCTGAAGGCGGCCTTCTACTGGCTCAACGCCAAGGCGTACGCGAGCATGGCCAAGATGAAGGCCATCAACCCCAAGATCATGGAAATGCGCGAGCGGCTGAAGGACAAGCCGCAGGAAATGCAGCAGGAGATGATGCGCATCTACAAGAGCGAGAAGGTCAACCCGATGGGCGGCTGCTTCCCGATCGTGATCCAGATCCCGGTGTTCATCGCGCTCTACTGGGTGCTGCTGTCGTCGGTCGAGATGCGCCACGCACCGTGGATCGGCTGGATCACCGACCTCTCGGCGCCCGATCCCTGGTACATCCTGCCGGTCGTGATGACGCTCACCTCGCTGTTCCAGACCTGGCTCAACCCGACGCCGCCGGATCCGATGCAGGCCAAGCTGATGTGGATCATGCCGCTCGCGTTCAGCGTGATGTTCATCTTCTTCCCGGCCGGCCTGGTGCTGTACTGGATCACGAACAACGTGCTGTCGATCGCGCAGCAGTGGTTCATCAACAAGCGGCTGGGTGTGCTGGGCAAGTAAGCGCAGCCTCCGCCACCACGCAAAGGGCCGCATCCGCGGCCCTTTTCCTTTTTGCTGGAAGAATCGTGCTCCCATGACCTTCGCCCGCACCACCGATCCCATCGCCGCCATCGCCACTGCTTCGGGGCGCGGCGCGGTGGGCATCGTCCGGGTGTCCGGCGCCCGGCTCGCACCGCTGATCGACGCGCTCTGCGGCCGGCCGCTGAAGCCGCGCGAAGCCACCTACCTTCCCTTTCGCGATGCGGCCGGCGAGCCGGTCGACCATGGGCTGGCGATCCACTTTCCCTCGCCCCATTCGTTCACCGGGGAGGACGTGCTCGAGCTGCAGGCCCACGGCGGCGCGGTGGTGCTGCAGCTTTTGCTGGCGCGCTGCCTCGAAGCCGCCGCCGAACCCGATCCGGCCACCGGCAAGCCACGCCTGCCGGGACTGCGCGTGGCCGAGCCGGGCGAGTTCAGCCAGCGCGCCTTCCTGAACGGCAAGATCGACCTGGCCCAGGCAGAGGCCATCGCCGACCTGATCGACGCCAGCACCGAGGCGGCCGCGCGCAGCGCCGGGCGCTCGCTCTCGGGCGCTTTCTCGCGCGAGATCCACACGCTGCGCGACGCGCTCATCCACCTGCGCATGCTGGTCGAGGCCACGCTCGATTTCCCGGAAGAGGAGATCGACTTTCTGCAGAAGGCCGATGCGGCGGGCCAACTCGCCAGGTTGCAGGCGCAGCTGGCTGCGGTGCAGCAGCGCGCCAAGCAGGGCGCGCTGCTCCGCGAAGGCATCAAGGTGGTGATCGCGGGCCAGCCCAACGCGGGCAAGAGTTCGCTCCTCAATGCACTGGCCGGCGCCGAACTGGCCATCGTGAGCGCGGTGGCGGGCACCACGCGCGACGTGGTGTCGCAAACCATCCAGATCCACGGCGTGCCGCTGCACGTGGCCGACACGGCGGGCCTGCGCGAAAGCAGCGACGAGGTGGAGCAGATCGGCGTGGCGCGCGCATGGGGCCAGATCGAGAGCGCCGACGCGGTCCTCTTCCTGCACGACCTCACGCGTGCGAGCCTGCCCGACTACGCCGCGGCCGACGCCGGGATCCTGCGCAGCCTGCGGCAGAAGCTGCCCGCCAGCGTGCCGGTGCTCGATGTCTGGAACAAGCAGGACGCCGCCCCCATGGCCGGTATAGCCGAAGGCATCGCCTTGTCCGCCAGGACGGGCCTCGGCATCGAGGCCCTGCGCGAGCAGCTGCTGGCCATGGCCGGCTGGCAGGCCGTACCCGAAGGCGTCTACCTGGCTCGCGCGCGCCATGTGCAGGCGCTGGCCCGTGTCGACACCCACCTGCGGTTGGCCGGGAGCCACCTGGCGGCACAGGCGCAAATGCTCGACCTGCTGGCCGAGGAACTGCGCCTGGCGCAGAACGCGCTGAACGAAATCACCGGGGAGTTCGGCGCCGACGACTTGCTGGGCGTCATCTTTTCGCGCTTCTGTATCGGTAAATAGAGACAGCCGGCCCGAAAAACGTAAAGAGTTGTAGCCGAGAACCGCGCCCTTCGCGGATACTTCGGCACAGATGCGGGGGTCGAGAAAAGCACATGTCCATCCAGAACCTGAGCCGCGCCATCGCGGACAACACCAGCAACGACGCCTTCGCGTTGACGCTCAACGTACAGCAGTGGGAAACCCTGGCGGGCTACCTGCAGCCCATCACGACGGGGGTCGGCGACGTCCTCATGGAGCAGGGCACGCACGACCGCTCGGTGTATTTTCTCGAGAGCGGCGCCATCAGCGTGCACCGCGTGAGCAGCAAGGACCAGATGAAGCTGGCCGTGCTCATGCCGGGGTCGGTGGTGGGCGAAGGTTCCTTCTTCTCGCGCGAACCGCATTCGGCGCACGTGGTGGTTACCGGCGCCGGCCGTGTCTGGCGCCTCACGGCCGTCCGTTTCTCCGAAATGTCGAACCGGCAGCCCAACCTCGCGCTCGAGGTTGCGATGGGCCTCGGTGCGGTGATCGCCAAGCGCATGGCGCACCGGTCCAAGCGCGTCGCCGTCACCTGACAGCACCCGGCTCGCCGTTTTCGCCTGCAACGCGGAGCTTGGCAGCGCGCCGGGTCCGTTCCCCAACCATCGTCCCCCGTTTTTCGTAGATGTCAGTCGCAATGGCCTTGATCTGTCCGGCATGCAGCACGGAAAACCGCGAGGGCGCGAATTTCTGCAAGCACTGCGGCGGCAAGCTGGCGGCCGGCGCCGCATCAATCCCGTCGTCGAACGGTCCGGACAGCAGGTTGGATCGCGAGTGGGCCACCACGGCGCCGGCGCAGCTGCGTGCACCCGCCATTCCCGGAGGGCTTTTCGGTAGCGGGATGCCGGCCGCAGCCATGGCGACTGCAGGCGCCGCATTGCCGGGGGACGAGAAATCCATCATGGCTGCCCTCGCCCGCCTGAGGCGCCCGGCTTCGCCGCCTCGCGAGCCCAGGGCCAGGAAAGCGCCCAGGCCCAGGACGCCGCGGGCTCCCCGCGTGGCGGCCCCAAAGCCGTGGCACGCGCGGGTCAACTGGCTGTGGCTGCTGTTGCTCGTCGCGGCGCTGCTCATGATCGTGGCCGGCTGGCATGGCTACGGGACCGACAAGCCGGCCGAGGAAGCCGAAGCCCCGGCGCCGGCCGCGGCTCCCGCAGCGCCCCCGCCTTTGCCCGAGCCGGCGATGGCGGCCGTGCCGGAACCTCCTGCCCCGGTGGAGATGCCGCCTCCGCCGGACGCCACGCCGCAGGGCCCTGCCGCGACCGCGACCAACCTCAAGCCGCCATCGACCGCCGCCAGCAAGCCGCGCAAGCCGGCAACCCCGGCAGCACCGCAACCCGGTGCGTCGGAGTCCGCACCGGCCGCCGCCGCAACAACGCCACCGCCGTCCCAGGCCGCCCCGGCCTCCGCCGATCCTCTGGCCCTCTGCGGCGACCGCAACTTCATCGCCAAGGCCCAGTGCATGGCCGCGCAATGCGCCAAGCCCGAATACAAGCCGCACGCGCAATGCGAGGCCGTGCGCCGGCAGCAGCGGCTCGAAGAAGAAAAGCGCAATCCCACGCTGATCAACTGATCCGCCAGCCGGCCGCGGGCGCTCCGTGCTCGGTCGGCGTCGACGGTGACCTAGCCTTTTTGCAGCCGCTCGATGGCAACCGCCAGCGCCGCCGGCTTGCCGGACAGCACCAGGGTGTCGCCGTCGCTCAGCACCGTATCCTGGGTCAGCACCTGGGCCTGGCCGTTCTGGCGCCGCAGGCTGGCAACCCGCACGCCCAGCGGTTCCAGTGCCACCCTTGCCAGCGTCTGCCCCACCGCGCGCGCGCCCGGTGTGAGCGTGAAGGTGTTGAGCCGCTCGTGGTCGATCTCGTCGGCGTTGTCGTCGTCGGCGCCGTGGAAGTAGCCGCGCAGCAGGTTGTAGCGCGCGTCGCGCTGGTCCTGCACCACGCGGATCACGCGCCGCATCGGCACGCCCACGAGCGCGAGCGCATGGCTCGCGAGCATCAGCGAACCCTCGATGGCCTCGGGCACCACTTCGGTCGCCCCGGCGGCCTGCAGCTTTTCCAGGTCGTGGTCGTCCTGCGTGCGCACGATCACCGGCACCTGGGGCGCATGGGCGCGGGTGTTGGCCAGCACCTTCATGGCGCCCGGCACGTCGAGATAGGTCACGACCACGGCACTGGCGCGCGCCAGGCCCGCGGCCATCAGCGCCTGCAGGCGCGCCGCGTCGCCGAACACCACCGAGTCGCCGGCCGCCGCCGCCTGCCGCACACGGTCGGGGTCGAGGTCCAGCGCCATGTACGGAATGCCCTCATGCTCCAGGATGCGGGCCAGGTTCTGCCCGCAGCGGCCGTAGCCGCAGATGATCACGTGCTGCGCGGTGTTGATGGTCTTGCGCGCGATGCTGGTCATCTGCAGCGACTGCTGGAGCCAGTCGCTCGCCACCAGCTTGCGCACGATGGCGTTGGTGTACATCACGATGAACGGCGTGGCCAGCATCGACAGCACCATCGAGGCCAGCACCGGATTGGCCAGCCAGGGCGGCAGCAGGCTGCGCTCCTGCGCCAGCGCCAGCAGCACGAATCCGAACTCGCCGGCCTGCGCCAGGTAGAGGCCGGTGCGCAGCGACACGCCCGAGGTGGCGCCCAGGAGCCGCGCCAGCACCGTCACCAGCGCGAGCTTGAACGCGAGCGGCAGCAGCAGCAGCACGGCCACCAGCGCCCAGCGGTCCACCACGATGTGCCAGTCGAGCGACATGCCGACCGTGATGAAGAACAGGCCCAGCAGCACGTCGTGGAAAGGCCGGATGTCGGTTTCGACCTGGTGCTTGTATTCGGTCTCCGAAACCAGCATGCCGGCGATGAAGGCACCCAGCGCCAGGCTCAGCCCGGCCAGTTCGGTCAGCCAGGCCAGGCCGAGCGTGATCAGCAGCACGTTCAGGATGAAAAGCTCTTCGCTGCGCCGGCGGGCCACCAGCGTGAGCCACCACCGCATGATGCGCGGCCCCCCGTAGAGCAGCACGCCGATCAGCAAGGTGGCCTTCACCATCGCGAAGCCGATGGCCTTGGCCAGCGCTTCGGGCGGTGCGCCGAGCGCCGGGATCAGCACCAGCAGCGGCACCACGGCCAGATCCTGGAACAGCAGCACGCCCATCACGCGCCGGCCGTGTTCGCTTTCCAGCTCGAGCCGCTCGGCCATCAGCTTGACGACGATGGCGGTGCTGCTCATGGTCAGCGCGCCCGACAGGGCCAGCGCCGTCTGCCACCCGAGCCGCCAGGCCGGCGGGAGCTGGGAGGCGATCAGCAGCGCTCCGGCGGTGGCGATGGTCATCGTCAGCAGCACCTGCAGCAGGCCCAGGCCGAACACGTGCTTGCGCATGGCCCGCAGCTTGGGCAGGCTGAACTCCAGCCCGATCACGAACATCAGGAACACCACGCCGAACTCGCCCAGGTGGCGTATGGCTTCGGAGTTCTGCGCCAATGCCAGCGCATGCGGGCCGATGAGAATGCCGGCCGTGAGATAGCCCAGCATCGGCGGCAGTTTCAGCGAGCGGCAGACCACCACGCCGATCACCGCGGCCAGCAAATACATCAGCGTGAGATCGAACGAAGACATGGTCTGATGCTAGAGCAATGTCCATGCCTCGCGCGGGCCGCTTTCGCACCATGGCCGGCCAAACCGGGCGCCCCGTAAAATCCGGCGATGAGTTCTGCTCCCCTGCCCCCCGTGGTCGACGCCGACGCGATTCTTGCGCGCGCGCGAGCCACCTTCGACATCGAGTCCGACGCGGTGCTCGGCCTCAAGGCGCGCGTCGGCCCGAGCTTTGTCGACGCCGTGCGCAAGGTCCTCGAAGTGCGCGGGCGCGTGGTCGTCATGGGCATGGGCAAGAGCGGCCATGTGGGCCGCAAGATCGCCGCCACCCTCGCCTCCACGGGAACGCCCGCCATGTTCGTCCACCCGGCCGAGGCCAGCCATGGCGATCTCGGCATGATCAAGCCGGTCGACCTGGTGCTGGCCATCTCCAACAGCGGCGAGGTCGACGAGCTCACCGTGATCCTGCCGGTGGTCAAGCGCCAGGGCGTGCCGCTGATCGCCATGACCGGCCGCATCGATTCCACCCTGGCGCGCCACGCCGACATCGTGATCGACGCCGGCGTTGCCAAGGAGGCCTGCCCGCTGAACCTCGCCCCCACCGCGAGCACTACCGCCCAGATGGCGATGGGCGACGCGCTGGCGGTGGCGCTGCTCGATGCGCGCGGCTTCGGCTCCGAAGACTTCGCACGCTCCCACCCCGGCGGCGCGCTGGGCCGCAAGCTGCTCACCCACGTGGCCGACGTGATGCGCTCGGGCGACGAAGTGCCCCGCGTCGCGCCCACCGCCTCGCTGAGCGAACTGATGCGCGAGATGAGCTCCAAGGGCCTGGGCGCCACGGCGGTGGTCGATGCCGAAGGCCGGGCCATCGGCATCTTCACCGACGGCGACCTGCGCCGCCAGGTCGAGACCGGCGGCGACCTGCGCGGCCTGACGGCCGCCGACGTGATGCATCCCGGCCCGCGCACGCTGCGCGCCGACGCGCTGGCGGTCGAGGCGGCCGAGCTGATGGAAGAGCACCGCATCACCAGCGTGCTCATCGTCGATGCCGCGGGGCAGCTGATCGGCGCGCTCAGCATCAACGACCTGATGCGCGCGAAGGTCATCTGATGCCGCTCGACTTCCAGGCCGAGACCTTGCTCGCCGCGCAGGACGTGCGCATCGCCTTCTTCGACATCGACGGCGTGCTGACCGACGGCGGCGTGTATTTCACCGAGCATGGCGAAACGCTCAAGCGCTTCAGCATCCTCGACGGCTACGGCCTCAAGCTGCTGCGCCTGGCCGGCATCACGCCCGCGGTGATCACCGGGCGCGACTCGAAGCCGCTGCGCGTGCGGCTCGAGGCGCTGGGCATCGAGCATGTGCGCTACGGCACCGAAGACAAGCTGCCCGCGGCCGAAGCCATGCTGGGGCAACTGGGCTTCGGCTGGCACCAGGCGGCTGCGATCGGCGACGACTGGCCCGACCTGCCGGTGCTGGCGCGCGCCGGCTTCTCGGCGGCGCCGGCCAATGCGCACTTCGAGGTGCGCGACGCCGTCAACTACGTCACCCGCGCACGCGGCGGCGAAGGCGCGGCGCGCGAATTCTGCGACCTGTTGCTAACGGCCTCCGGCCAGTACAGCCGCCTCCTCGATACCGCCCGGGGTCCCAGGCAATGAAGGGCGCCTGGAACCTTGTGCGCGACGTGCTCGATCGCGGCACGATCTACCTGCCCATCATCCTCACGGCCGCGGTGGCGCTCGGCACCTACTGGCTGGTGCGCAACGCACCCAAGTTGCTCGAACCCACCGCCAAGGCCGCGCCCACGCATGAGCCCGACTATTTCATGCGCAACTTCGTGATCAAGAACTTCCTGCCCAACGGCGACCTGCGCAGCGAGCTGCACGGCAAGGAAGGCCGCCACTACCCCGATACCGACACCGTCGAGGTCGACAACGTGCGCATGCGCTCGGTTTCCCCTCAGGGCTACACCACCCACGCCACGGCCAACCGGGGCGTGTCGAACTCCGATGGCAGCGAGATCCAGCTCTTCGGCAACGCCATCGTCATCCGCGATCCCGTCGTGGGGCCGACCGGCAAGGGCACGCCGCGGCTGGAATTCCGCGGCGACTTCCTGCACGCCTTCCTCGATACCGAGCGTGTGACATCGAACAAGCCGGTCACGCTCATCCGCGGAACCGACCAGTTCACCGCCGACAACCTCGACTACGACAACCTGAGCGGCGTCGCCAACCTCACCGGCCGGGTGCGCGGCGTGCTGATTCCCTCCGCGGCGGCCGCGGCGGGCAAACCGCGTTGAAAAACACACGCCAGCCGGAAGACTTCACGCGCATGAGCACATCGCCGCTGGTCTTCATCACGGGCGCATCGAGCGGCATCGGCCAGGCCCTGGCCGCGCGCTTCTACCAGGCAGGCTACCGGCTGGCGCTGGTCGCGCGGCGCACGGGGGAGATCGAAGCCTGGGCCACCGCCCGCCAGCTGGATCCAGCCCGCTACCAGATTTATGGCGCGGACGTGGCCCAGACGGAGAGCATCCTTTCCGCCGCCGCCGCCTGCATCGAACGCCAGGGCCTGCCCGACGTGGTGATCGCCAACGCCGGCATCAGCGTGGGCGTCGACACGGCGGAGCGCGAGGACATCGACGTGATGGCCCGGACCTTCGCCACCAACAACGTGGGCCTGATGGCCACTTTCCACCCCTTCGTGGCGGCCATGCGGCAACGCGGCAGCGGCCGGCTGGTCGGCATCGCGAGCGTGGCATCCATCCGGGGTCTTCCGGGGCACGGGGCCTATTGCGCGAGCAAGGCCGGCGTGGTCGCGTACTGCGAGAGCCTGCGCGGCGAGCTGTACGACAGCGGCGTCAAGGTCGTCACGCTGTGCCCGGGCTACATCGACACGCCGCTGACCCAGGGCAACCGCTACGGCATGCCCTTTCTCATGAATGCCGACGACTTTGCGGCGCAGGCGCTGCGCGCCATCGAGGCCGGTACCAGCTACCGCGTGATCCCGTGGCAGATGGGCGTGATCGCAAAGCTGATGCGCATGCTGCCGAACGCCGTGCTCGACCGCGGCGTGCAGGGCCGCGGACGCAAGAAGCGCAGCGGCGAAAGCTGAGCCTTGCGCGGCCGGCGCAGCGATTGCCCCCAATGAAAAAGGCTCCCGAAGGAGCCTTTTGCCTCAGTGCGCTCGCGCGCGGGGCTCAGTAGCCGCTGTTTCCACCGCCGCCATACCCGCCGCCACCGCCGGAGCGGCCACCGCCGCGGGGGCCCGCGCCGTAGGGGCTGCGGAAACCGCCGTCGCCACCACCGCCGCCGCCGCCACTGCGGCCACCACCACCGCCGCCGTAGCCGCCGCCACCGCCGGAGCGGCCACCACCACCGCCGCTGCGATCGCCGCCACCGCCGCCGTAGCCGCCACCGCCGCCGCTGCGATCCCCGCCACCTCCGTAGCCGCCACCGCCGCCGCTGCGATCCCCGCCACCTCCGTAGCCGCCACCTCCACCGCCGTAGCCACCGCCACCACCACCGCCATAACCACCACCGCCGCCGCCGTAGCCGCCGCTGCGCGGGGGACGCGCTTCCATCGGGCGTGCTTCATTGACGACGACGCTGCGGCCGCCCAGGGGCTGGCCGTTCATGCCGTTGATCGCGGCCTGCGCTTCCGCGTCGCTGCCCATTTCGACGAAGCCAAAGCCCTTCGAGCGGCCCGTGTCGCGTTCCATCATGACCTTGGCACTGGTCACCGAGCCGAATTGTCCAAAAGCCTGTTCGAGATCACCGTCGCGCACCGAGTAGGGCAGGTTGCCGACGTACAGTTTGTTGCCCATCAAGGGACTCCTATAAACACATAGCAAGAAAAGCGATGGAGTCCCGAAAGCATCACTCAACCATAGAGCCGTCGAGTCGCGCGAAACTGACCGATCACCGAACTTCCTCCCGGCAAAATGAAGAGGGAGGCTCGTGCATTATGGGTGAAATATGCGAAATGCAAGCAGGATTTTGCTGCTTCCTGTAGGGCTTCAAAAACCAGGGAAAGCAAGCGCACGCTCACCCAGCCCCGCGGGCAAGGCGGGCGTGGCAGGTACAATCCCGCCGGTCATTGGGGAGTAGCCGCCTTCCACCGCGAGAAGGGCCCGCGTCAACAGACTTGTCCTGCCCCACTCGGGACATGGCGCGTGCAGTGATTCACCTGGCGAGACCTTTGACCGTGCAACTTCGGGAATATGGCCGAAGGTGTTGCACGGTCAATTGCGTCCTTCGGCCCAAGGAACCTCTCTTTCTCATGGAAGCTTTTCTCGTTGCAACCGGGGTGGTCGCGCTCGCCGAAATGGGCGACAAGACCCAATTGCTGGCCCTCTTGCTGGCCGCGCGTTTCAGAAGACCCTGGCCGATCGTGCTCGGCATCTTCGCCGCCACCATCGTCAATCACGCCCTGGCGGGCGCAGTCGGCAACTACATCACCCACTGGCTCGGCCCCGAGGTCCTGCGCTGGATCCTGGGCGGTTCATTCGTCGCCATGGCCGCGTGGATGCTGATTCCCGACAAACTCGACGAGGACGATGCGCCTGCCGCCTCGCACTACGGCGTCTTCGGCACCACGCTCATCGCGTTCTTCCTGGCCGAGATGGGCGACAAGACCCAGATCGCGACCGTGATGCTGGCCGCGCGGTTCACCGAGGCCTACCTCTGGGTGGTGGCCGGCACCACGCTCGGCATGATGCTGGCCAACGCCCCCGTGGTCTGGTTCGGCGACAGGATCGTGAAGCGGGTGCCGATCAAGCTCGTGCACGGCATCTCGGCCGCGATCTTCCTGGTGCTCGGCATCGTGATGATCGTCGGCTGGTAGGCCGGCGGGCGATATACTGCCTCCTGCGCCGATTTGCTACAGCTTGCGGGCGCTTTATAAATTCAGCTAAAGACAGTCAGTTGGAGACAACCCGGCTCGTTTTTGGCGAGGCCGGGTTTTTTCATTGATGTCGTCGTCACCTCCATTGGTCGTCTCCCCGCAGTCGATGCAGTTCGCAGGCCCGCTGGCCCTGCGCAGCGGCGCGTCGCTCGGCAGCTACACGCTGGCCTACGAAACCTACGGCACCCTGAACGCCGGGCGCAGCAATGCGGTGCTGGTGTGCCACGCCCTCAACGCCTCGCACCATGTCGCGGGCACCTACGAAGGGCAGCCCAGGTCCGAAGGCTGGTGGGACAACATGGTCGGGCCGGGCAAGCCGGTGGACACCGACCGCTTCTTCGTGATCGGCGTGAACAACCTCGGTTCCTGCTTCGGCTCGACCGGGCCGATGCATGTGAACCCGGCCACCGGCCGGGTCTACGGCGCCGATTTCCCGGTGGTCACGGTGGAGGACTGGGTCGATGCGCAGGCCGCGCTGCTCGACGCGCTCGGCATCCGCACGCTCGCGGCCGTGATGGGCGGCAGCCTGGGCGGCATGCAGGCGCTGTCGTGGACGCTGCGCTATCCCGCCCGCGTGCGCCACGCCGTGGTGGTGGCCAGCGCGCCCAACCTCACGGCCGAGAACATCGCCTTCAACGAAGTCGCGCGCCGCGCCATCGTCACCGACCCCGATTTTCATGGCGGCCATTTCTACGACCACGGCGTGATTCCCAAGCGGGGCCTGCGCATCGCGCGGATGATCGGCCACATCACCTACCTGAGCGACGACGTCATGAACGAGAAGTTCGGACGCATCCTGCGCAGCGCGGTCGAGGGCGAGGCGGCCGGACTGGACTACCGCTATTCGACGCAGGAAGTCGAGTTCCAGATCGAAAGCTACCTGCGCTACCAGGGCGACAAGTTCAGCGAATACTTCGACGCCAACACCTACCTGCTGATCACGCGCGCGCTCGATTATTTCGACCCCGCGCGCGGCCATGGCGGCAACCTCAGCGCGGCCCTCGCCGAGGCCACGGCCAAGTTCCTGCTCGTGAGTTTCAAGACCGACTGGCGCTTCTCGCCCGCGCGCAGCCGCGAACTCGTCAAGGCGCTGCTCGACAACCGCCGCAACGTGAGCTACGCCGAGATCGACGCTCCGCACGGGCACGATGCCTTCCTGCTCGACGACGTGCGCTACATGGGCGTGGTGCGGTCCTACTTCGAGCGGGTGGCGCACGAGATCCAGGCTGAAGGGAGCGCACGATGAGCGATATCGAAACCCAGCGCCTGATCGCCAACCTGGTGCCCGAAGGCTCGCGCGTGCTCGACCTGGGCTGCGGCGACGGCGCCATGCTCGACCTGCTGCAGCGCGAACGCGGCTGCACCGGCTACGGCGTCGAGATCGCCGATGGCAACGTGCTGCAGTGCATCCGCCGCGGCGTCGACGTGATCCAGCTGAACCTCGACGAGGGCCTGGCGGTGTTCGACGACGCCACCTTCGACGTGGTGCTGCAGATCGACACGCTGCAGCACCTGCGCAACGCCGAGATCATGCTGCGCGAAACGGCGCGCGTGGGGCGCATCGGCATCGTCGCCTTTCCCAACTTCGCGCATTGGCCGAACCGCATCAGCATTGCGCGCGGCCGCATGCCGGTGACGCGCCGCCTGCCCTACCAGTGGTACGACACGCCGAACATCCGGGTCGGCACCTTCAAGGACTTCGAGGTGCTGGCGCAAAAGAACAGCCTGCGCGTGCTCGATGCCTTCGGCGTGCAGGAAGGCCGCGGCGTGCGCTGGCTGCCCAACGCGCGCGCCGGGACGGCAGTGTTCAAGTTCGAGCGGGAGCGCTGAGCGGTTCCGCGTCGGCACTGACGACGGCCGCTCCATGAGCTTCACGCTTTTGCAGCCCGCGCACAGCGAGTTGCTGATCAGGAAAAGCCGCTTCATCGGCTGCGTGCAGCCGGTGGCCGACCGGGCCGCGGCACTGGCGGTCGTCGCGTCGCTGCGCAACGAACACCCGGCCGCCGCGCATGTCTGCTGGGCGCTCATGGCGGGCGGCCAATCGGCCGCCAACGACGACGGCGAGCCCGGCGGCACTGCCGGGCGCCCGATGCTCGAGGTGCTGCGGCACCAGCAGCTCGAAGGCGTGCTCGCAACGGTGGTGCGGTATTTCGGCGGCATCAAGCTGGGTGCGGGCGGGCTGGTGCGGGCCTACACCGACGCCGTGGCGCAGGCCTGCCTGGGCGCCACGCTGGTTCCGCTCGTGCGCCAGCGGCTGCTGCAATGCGCGGTGCCCTATGCGCTCGAGGGGCTGGTGCGGCGCGAGATCGCGGCCGTGGCAGGGGCCGCGCTCGTCGAGGTGCGGCATGGCGATGCGGTGCACTTCACCCTCACGTTGCCCGAGCCCGACGCCGCCGCCTTCATCGCCCGCCTCGACGATGCTGCGCAAGGGCGCGCCGCCTGGCTGCAGGTGTAAGCCGGCGCGCGGGCACCGCTGCTGGCGTGGGCGTCATCGCCAGCACGCCGCGCGGCGCGATCGCCAGTGCCACATCGTCGTCGGGACCGCGCCGTGCCATCTCGGCGGTGACGATGCCCGTCGGCACAGCCAGCACGCCCCAGCCCAGCAGCATCATCACGGAAGCGATGGCCCGGCCGAGGTCCGTCTTTGGCACCAGATCGCCGAAGCCCACCGTGGCCATGGTCGAGATGGCCCAGTAGATGGCCACGGGAATGCTGGTGAAGCCGTGCACCGGGCCTTCCACCACGTACATCAGCGTGCCCATCACCAGCACCACGAGCATCACGAAGCCCACGAACACCGTGATCTTCCTGCGGCTCGCGGCAACGGCGGAAACCAGCGCGCGATACTCCACCGAGTAGCGCGACAGCTTGAAGATGCGGAACACGCGCAGCAGCCGGAGAATGCGCACGTCGATCAGGTAGGCGAGCTCGGGCGCGAACGCCACCAGGAATGTCGGCAGCAATGCCAGAAGGTCGATCACGCCGTAGAAGCTCAGCGCATAGCGCAGCGGCTTGTTCACGCAGGCGAGCCGCGCAATGTATTCGAGCGTGAACAGGATGGTGAACACCCATTCGAGCACGTTGAACAGGGGCCGCCATTGCTCGCGGATCGACTGCACGCTGTCGAGGATCACCACCAGCACGCTGGTCACGATCACCGCGATCAACGCCAGGTCGAACATCAGGCCCGCGCGCGTGTCCGCCTCGAAGATGACCGTGAACAGGCTGCGCCGCCAGCCGCTCGCCGGCTTGTCGAAGCGCGCATCGATGGTCGAGGAAATGGCAAGGGTCCGGGCAGCAGGGGCGGTGTTCGAGCGTGTCATCTTGCGAGGCCGCAGGCACTGGAAAGCGCCATTGTCGGGCGGCGGTGCGATTTATTCAGTTACCAATCTTGCGCAATGAAGTGTGGCAGTTCGCAAGGGGGTTCTTACGATAGCCCCTTTGTCGAGGAGCTCCCCATTGGCTACACAGTCCCCCTTTTTCGGCAAGCGTGATCGTGACACCGACTCGCTGACCTCTCGCCCCGCACCGCTGGTGGGCTCGGGGACCAATCTCTCGGGTTCGCCCGTCAATCCGTCGTCACTGGGCGCCCAGCAAGGCGGCCTGGCCCCGGCCAGCGCACCCGCCAAGGAAGGCGGCAGCAAGCTCACCGTCGGCCCCAACATCAAGCTCAAGGGCGTCGAGATCACCGACTGCGACACGCTCGTGGTCGAAGGCCTCGTCGAGGCGACCATGGATTCGCGCCTGATGCAGATCGCCGAACAGGGCGAATTCAAGGGCTCGGCCGAAATCGACATCGCCGAAATCCGCGGCGTGTTCGACGGCAACCTCACCGTGCGCGAAAAGCTCGTGATTCATTCGACCGGCAAGGTCACCGGCAAGATCCGCTACGGCAAGATCGTGATCGAGGAAGGCGGCCAGTTGTCAGGCGAAATCAGCTTCGGCGCGAAGACGTCGCTGCAAGCCGCAGCCTGACCGGCGGGCTTTCCCGGCTCAGGCCGCCTCTTCGGGCGGCTCCCAACCCAGGCGCTCCAGCAAGGCACCGGCCGCGGCCGGTGCTTTTTCTTTGGCGCCATTGATGAAGTAGACGAACACCTGGCGCTTCTTGGGCGAGCCTGCCCATTGCTGCGCGCGTTCGGCCCAGCTGTCGAGCGCCTTCGGTGCATAGCCGGTCTTGAGCTTGGCGTCGGCCATCATGAGCCGCGCATAGGCGAAGTCGCCTTCGGGCTCCTCGAACGAGGGAAACTTGTCGGCGTCGGTGAACACGGTCGACACCTTGTATTTTTTCGCGAGCGCCCGGTACGCGGGCGTGATGAAGCTCTCGTGCCGGACGTCCATGACGTGCCGCAGCGCGCGGCTGCCCTCCTTCTTCGGCAGCAGCTGCAGGAAGGCCTCGAAGTCCTCGGGGTCGAACTGCTTGGTGGGCATGAACTGCCAGACGATCGGCCCGAGCTTGTCGCCCAGCTCCACCACGCCGCTCTCGATGAAGCGCTTGATCGAGTCTCCGGCGGTGGCCAGCAGCTTGCGGTTGGTGGCGAAGCGCGACGCCTTCATCGAGAACACGAAGTCGTCGGGCACCTCGTCGTGCCATTTGCGGAAGGTCTCGGGCTTGAAGGTGCTGTAGTAGGTGCCGTTGATCTCGATGGCGCTCACCTTGCGGCTCGCATAGCGCAGTTCCTTGGCCTGCGCGAGCCCCTTGGGATAGAAGTTGTCGCGCCAGGGCTCGTAGGTCCAGCCGCCGATGCCCACCTTGATATCCGTCCTGGTCCGAGTCGATGCTGCCTTGCTCACATTGCGCTCCGGGTTGAGATCGCCCGCACTCTACGCGGGGTCGCGCGCAGGCGCAAAATGCGATCTTTCGTCACCCGCGGAGAACCCCCGATGAACGCCCCCCTGCACCGCGAAATGCCCGCCGCAACGCTCGACGCCGAGCGCGCCCTGTCCGACGTCAGCGCCCGTTGGGACGGCGACATCGTCAGGCAGCTGACCGACTACATCGCCATCCCCGCCAAGTCGCCCGGTTTCGACAAGGACTGGTCGGCCAACGGCTACCTGGAAACCGTGCTGCGCAATGCGGCCGCCTGGGTCGAGGCGCAGAAGGTCGAGGGGCTGAAGCTGGAGATCGTGCGCCTGGAAGGCCGCACGCCGGTGCTGTTCTTCGAAGTGCCCTCCACCGGCACCGACATGGGCGAGACGGTGCTGATGTACGGCCACCTCGACAAGCAGCCCGAATTCACCGGCTGGCGCAACGACCTCGGCCCCTGGACGCCCAAGTACGAGAACGGCCTCCTGTACGGCCGCGGCGGTGCCGACGACGGCTACGCGGTCTACGCCAGCGTCGCCGCGCTGCAGGCGCTGAAGAGCCAGGGCGCGGCGCACCCGCGCATCGTCGGGCTCATCGAGACCTGCGAGGAAAGCGGCTCCTACGACCTGCTCCCGTATGTCGATGCGCTGCGCCCGCGGCTGGGCAACGTCGAACTGGTGATCTGCCTGGACTCCGGCGCCGGCAACTACGACCAGCTGTGGCTCACCACATCGCTGCGCGGCATGGCCAGCGGCACGCTGAAGGTCGAGGTGCTGACCGAAGGCATCCACTCCGGCGACGCGTCGGGCCTGGTGCCTTCGAGCTTCCGCATCATGCGGCAGGTGCTCGACCGGCTCGAGGACAGCGCCACCGGCCGCCTGCTGCCCGCGAGCTTCCACTGCGAAGTTCCGGCCGACCGGCTGGCGCAGGCCAAGGCCACCGCAGCAATCCTGGGCGAAGAGGTCTACAAGCGCTTCCCGTGGGCGCACTACGACTGCGGCGGCTCGACCATGTTCGCGCTCCCGACCACCACGGATCCGGTGGAAGCGCTGCTGAATCGCACCTGGAAGCCCACGCTGTCGGTCACCGGCGCAGAGGGCTTTCCGGCGCTGAAGGACGCGGGCAACGTGCTGCGTCCCTACACCGCGTTCAAGCTGTCGCTGCGCCTGCCGCCGCTGGTCGATGCGGCCGAGGCGGTGCAGAAGCTGAAGGCGCTGCTCGAGGACAACGCGCCCTACCAGGCGCGCGTGACTTTCGAGAGCGGCGGCGGCGCCACCGGCTGGAACGCGCCCGCGATCACGCCGTGGTTCGAGGAAGCGCTCAACAAGGCGTCGCAGGCGCACTTCGGCGCCTCCTGCGGCTACATCGGCCAGGGCGGCACCATCCCGCTGATGAACATGCTGAGCGCCGGCTTCCCGAAGGCGCAGATGATGGTCTGCGGCGTGCTCGGCCCCAAGAGCAATGCGCACGGGCCCAACGAGTTCCTGCATGTGCCCTATGCCAAGAAGCTCACGGCCGCGGTGGCCGAAGTGATCGCGGCCTTGCCGGCTGCGCATCGCGCCGTGGCCGCGGAGCCGGTCGCCGCTTGACCGGCGCCGCGCCGGAGCCGCGGTCGCTGCAGCGCGCTTTGCTGTCCACGCCCGACGGCGAGACGCTGTCGCTGCGCCGCTTCTCCGCCAGCGGCCCCGTGCGCGCCGTGGTGGTGCTGGTCCATGGCCTGGGGGAGCACGCCGGCCGCTATGACGCACTGGCGAAGCGCCTGCAGGATTGGGGCTTCGCGGTGTGGGCGCACGACCACCACGGCCACGGCGAATCGTCCGGCGCCCGGGGCGGCCTGCCCACTGAACTGCGCCTGGTCGACGACCTCGCGCTGGTGATCGACGACGCGCGCTGCGAGAACCCCGGCGTGCCGCTGGTGCTGCTGGGCCACAGCCTGGGCGGGCTGGTCGCTGCCAGCCTGGTGGCGCGCGGCGTGCGGCCGGTCGATGCGCTGGTGCTCTCGTCGCCGGGGCTCGATCCGGGCCTGAACGGATTCCAGAAGGTGCTGCTCGCGGTGTTGCCGCGCCTTGCGCCCAACCTGCGGGTCGGCAACGGGCTGGACGACAACTGTCTTTCGCATGACCCTGCCGTCGTGCGGGCCTACCGGGACGATCCGCTCACGCACGACCGCATCGGCGGGCGGCTCGCGCGCTTTCTCGCGCACGAAGGGCGCACGGTGCAGCAAGCCGCAGCGCGCTGGCCAGTGCCCACGTTGTTGATCTATGCGGGCGACGACCATCTCGTGCGGCCGGCCGCCAGCCGCGACTTTGCCGCGGCGGCCGCAGCCACCGGCAAGGTCGAAGCGCATTGCTTCGAAGCCCTGTACCACGAGATATTCAATGAGCTGGAGGCCGGGACGGTGTTCGCCACATTGCAGCGCTGGCTCGACAAGCGCTTTCCGCCGGGCTGAACCGCCCCTCAGGCGTTGGCGGCCGCCTCGCGGCGCCGCGTCTGCGCGAGCCAAAGCAGCGCCGCGCCCAGCAGCACCACCGGCACCAGCGAGCCGTAGTTCAGCAGCTGCCAGCCCTGGGTCGTCACCAGGACGCCCGAGGCGAACGAGGTCAACGCCACCGTCGCGAACACGCAGAAATTCAGGGCCCCCTGCGCGCGATCGCGCTCCTCCGCCGTGTAGGCCGTGAGCGAGAGCGTGGTGCTGCCGGTGAACAGGAAATTCCAGCCCACGCCCAGGAGGAACAGCGCCACCAGAAAGTGCTGCAGTTCCACGCCCGACAGCGCCACCGCGATGCAGCAGAAGTTGAGCGCGAGCCCGACGCCCATCACCGGCAGCGCGCCGAAGCGGCGGATCAGGTGGCCAGTGAAAAAGCCCGGTGCGAACATGCCGATCACATGCCATTCGAGCACCAGCGCGGCGTCCGAGAACGGCAGGCTGCAGATCTGCATGGCGATCGGCGTGGCCGCCATCAGCAGGTTCATCACGCCAAAGCCCAGCGCGCCCGCCGCGGCCGCCACGATGAAGACCGGCTGGCGCATGATTTCGGACAGCGGCCGTCCGCCCAGCGCCTGCTGGCGGGTCAGCGTGGCGGGAAATTCGATGAAGCGCATCACGCCCATCGACAGCAGCGCCACTGCCGCCAGTGCGATGTAGGCGCCCGCGAACGGCACCGCGAACACTTCGCGCGTGGCGGCCGCCAGGTTCGGCCCGGCCACCGCGCCGATCAGCCCGCCGGCCATCACCAGCGACACCGCCTTCTCGCGCCAGGCCGGCGCCGCAAGCTCGGCGGCCGCAAAGCGGTAGAGCCCGGCATTGGCGTTGTAGTAGCCCGCCACCACCGTGGCGAAGCAAAGCAGCCAGAAGTTCTTCGAGATCGCGGCGAAGGCGCACAGCAAGGCCGATCCGAACCCGACGGCCAGGCCGATCTGGAACGATCCGCGGCGCCCGAAGCGCTGCTGCGTGCGCGCCACCAGCCCGGTGGTGAGCGCACCGCCCACCACGTAGCCCATGACCGGCAGCGTGGCCATCCAGCCTTGCGGCGCAATGCCCAGGCCCACCAGCCCGTTGATGGCGATGAAGGTGACGTTGTTGGTCAGGAACAGGCCCTGGCAGATGGCGAGCAGCCAGAGGTTGCGGTTCATGGAAAGGCTGCGAAGGCGCGTTGCGGCATGGAGGCTCCGGTTCTACGCGATTCGCCTCTGGCGCGCCAGCCGGAATGGGGGGCAAAAAAAAGCACCCTTGCGGGCGCCGGAATCCCTCTGGGCGAATGTGCCTACGGTTGCCTGTTTTGCAGCAGGCCGCCGAGTGAACCCAGCAGATCGTTCTGGTCGCCGAGCCCCTGCTCCGGCACCTTGCCATGCGGCGTGAGGCGGTCGATGAGAACCGGCAGCAGCGTCGCCAGCATGGGCAGCAGCGTTTGCGCATTGATGCCGAGCCTGGAAGCGATGTTGGCGATGGTGTCGCCGCCCAACGCATCCTGCAGCTGTCCTTCGGAGACCGGCTGGTTTTCTCCCTTGCCGATCCAGGAGCCGATCACATCGCCCATGCCCGCTTGCTCGAACTTCGACACCAGCCCTCCCAGGCCTCCCTCGCTGCCGTTGTTCGCAAGCAGCCCGCCGAGCGCGCCGGCCAGTCCGCCAAGATCCCCCATTCCGCCGCCTTGGGGCTGCTGCTGCTGGCCCGCGCCTCCAAGCACCTGACCGAGTACCGAATCGAGCAAACCCATGGCCAATTTCCTTGGTGTGTGACAGAACCGCTCGCATTTTCCGGTGCAAACCGACCGCGAGCCGGTTGTTGATGAACCGACAAAAACCCTGCTGTGTGACAAATTACCGGGTACGTGCCGGGCGTTTGGGCAGCAATGCGGGGCTGACCCCTTGCACGCCGACCAGGCCGAGCACCGTGACGAGAGAATTCTGCGCCCCTTTCCATGCGTCTGTCACGTCGATCGACTCGCTCAGGGCATGAAAGCCGGTGGACTTGCCGCCGCCGCCCACGATGACGGCCGGAATGCCGTACGACATCGGCACGTTGGCATCGGTGCTGCCGCCGCGCAAAAGCGTCTTGTGGCCGAAGGCGGTGTTGGCGCGGATGGCGGCTTCCACCATCACCGAATCCGAAGGCGTCCGGCCGCCGGGCCGATCGCCGATCAGCTTGTGGCTCGCGCTCAGCGTGCCGACGTTCCAGCGCTTGTTCTCCTCGGCCACTGCCTCGTCGATGGCGGCGAGGATCTTCTTTTCCGTCTCGAGCAGCGAGGCCATGTCGTCCGATCGGATGTCGACGGCCATGCGCGCGTCGGGCGCGATGGTGTTCACCGAGGTGCCGCCGCCCACCGTGCCGACGGTGAACGTGGTCTTCGGGAAGCTCGGCGTGCGCACCTCGGCGATCTTGGCAATGGCACGGCCCATGCCGTGGATCGCGCTGGGCACCTGGCCGAACGCCGCGAAGCTGTGGCCGCCCGGCCCCTTGAAGGTGACCTCGTAGCGGTGGCTCGCGGTGCCGAGGATCAGCACGTTGCCGTCCGGCGAGGGCTCCAGCCCCACCATGCCGTCGATGTCGAGGTGGTCGCGGAAGATGGCCTTCATGCCGCGCAGGTTGCCGAGCTCTTCCTCGCCGACATTGGCGACGAACAGCAGGTCGCCCACCGTCTGCACCTTGTTGTCGTTGAGCACCTTGAGCCAGGACAGCAGCACCGACAGGCCGCGCGTGTCGTCGGCAATGCCGGGCGCATGCAGCTTGCCGTCGTGCTCCTTGACCTTCACGTCGGTGCCGGCGGGAAACACGGTGTCCAGGTGGGCCGAGATCAACAGCTTGGGCCCGTTGCCCGTGCCCTTGCGCAGCCCGACCACATTGCCCTCGGCGTCGATCTTCGCGTCGGCGAGGCCCAGTGCCTTCATGCGTGCGAGAAAGGCTTCGGCGCGCTTTTGTTCCTTGAACGGCGGTGCCTCGATCTCGGTCAGCATCTTCAGGTCTTCGACCGAACGCTCGTGGTCGGCCTTGACCGCGTCGAGCAGCTTCTGGACCGCAGGCGCCGCCATCAACTGCATGAAGGCCTTGTCGACCTCGGGAGCGACCTGCGCGGGCGTCGGTGCGACGGCGGCGTTCTGGGCCTGTGCGACCTGCACGGCGCAGAACATGGCCAGCACGAGGGCCGAAAGGGGAGCGAGCCGGAGGGCGCGTGGCGAACGAAGCATGGCGTGGAGATCCTTCTCTTGTCTGTCGTGGCGAATGGGCGAGGCACGCACGCCTCTGGAAAACATGGCTACGGACCGGCGAGCGACATCAATGCGGCGAGCGCCGCCGTTTCGGCGCGCAGCACGCGCGGACCCAGGGTGACGGGCGCAAAGCCGTTCGCCAGCGCCTCCTGCTCCTCGGCGCCGCTCAGGCCGCCTTCAGGGCCGCTCAGCACCAGCACGCTGCCGTCTCGCGGTGCCGATGTCGTCGCGTCGGCCAGGCGCCGCGTGCCTTCCGCGAGGCTCAGCACAAGGCGCAGCGCGGCACCGCCGTTGGCCGCATCGATCCAGGCCGCGGGGTTGGCAAACGGCCGCACCGGATGGATCACCGGCACGCGGTTGCGGCCGCATTGCTCGCAGGCTGCAATGGCAATCGCCTCCCAGTGCGCCCTTTTCTTCTCGGCGCGCTCGCCCGAGAGCCGCAGCACGCCGTGGGCCGTCGCCAGCGGCTGGATGCTGGCGACACCCAGTTCGGTGGCTTTCTCGACCAGGCCAGTCCATGCGCTCGTTGGCGGGCATGCCGACTGCGAGATGCACCGGGCGACCGGCCTCGCGCTCCGCAGGCGCGTGGGCACCCAGCGTCACCGAGACGTCGCTGCGCCCCATGCGCTCGACGGTGGCCTCGTATTCGCCGCCCGAACCGTCGAACAGCGTGAGCGCGTCGCCGGGTTGCATCCGCAGCACCTGGACGTGGCGCGCGGCGCCGGGCGGCAGCGCGAAGGTGGCACCCGCCACAAGTGGCACCGGGCAATGGAAGCGGGGCATCTAGACCCTGCCGTAGGCGAAGCCGGTGAGCGCCGAGCTGCCTTCGATTTCATCGATCACGCGCAAGAGCGGCGTCAGTTCCATGTAGCGGCTGGCCGTGGAGCGGATGTAGGCGATGAACCGGGGTGCGTCGGCCAGGTAGCGGGGCTTGCCGTCCCGCAGCGTCAGGCGGGCGAAGATGCCGGCCACCTTGAGGTGGCGCTGCAGCCCCATCCATTCGACCGAGCGGTAGAAGGCGCCGAAATCCGCATCCACCGGCAGCTTGGCCCTGCGGGCGGCCTCCCAGTAGCGGATCGTCACGTCGAGCACGAACTCCTCGTCCCAGCTCAGGAAGGCGTCGCGCATCAGGCTCGCGATGTCGTAGGTGATCGGGCCGTAGACCGCGTCCTGGAAGTCGAGCACGCCGAGAGGGCCTCCCGGGCCGCCGCCGGGCCGCCCCGAGGCGGCGAGCGTGGGGGCCACATTGACCATGAGATTGCGCGGCATGAAGTCGCGGTGCACGTAGACGCTCGGCGAGGCCAGGTTGCTCTCCACGATGAGCCTGAAGCTGCGTTCCAGCCGCTCCTTGAGCTTGCCTTCCACGGCGATGCCGCGGTGGCGGCCGATGTACCACTCGGGAAAGAGCGCGAGCTCCCGCTCGAGCAGCGTGCGGTCGTAGGGCGGCAGCACGCCGGGGCGCGAGGCCAGTTGCCAGCGGATCAAAGCGTCGATGGCCTGGTCGTAGAGGCGGGCGGCTCGCGTCCGGATGGGCCGGATCGATCACGTCGAGCATGGTCTGGCGGCCAAGGTCCTCGAGCAGCAGGAAGCCGCCGGGCTTGTCCCATTCGAGCACGCGCGGCGCGGTCACGCCCGCATCGGCCATCAAGCGGGCGATTTGCACGAAGGGCTCGCTGTTCTCCTTGTCCGGCGGCGCGTCCATCACGATGCGGGTGCCGCCGGGCTCGGCGGTGTCGATCCGGAAATACCGGCGAAAGCTTGCATCGGCGGAGGCAAGCCGCACGGTGGCGGGCAGCAGGCGGTGCGCGGCGGCGATGCCGGCGAGCCATTGCTGGAAGGCTGCGGCGCGCTCCGGATCGGCCCAGACGATGGGCTCTGCGGAGGGGGTGGGCCCGGAAGCCGGGAGCGGGGGTGCTGTCATGGATAATCGATTCTACAAATCCGCCTGGCGCGGCAACTCCTGCGGTCCTCCCCGGTCGAACAGGGTTGCCGCCGGCTCCTGCAACCTGCCGGCCTGCCGCGCCGTCCTCCCGACGATCCTTCGTTCCTGACCGATGCCTACGATCCAAAGCCTCCACGCTTGGCACCTTGTGCACTTGCAGTCCCCCTCGGGGCGGCTGCGGGCCTTCTGCGGAACGACCTTGCGGGTGGCTGGATGAGCCGACGCGTTGCCGCGCGGCGTTCCGGCCCGCCCCTGCCACTGGCCGTGTTGTCGCTGGCGCTGCTGCATGCGCACGGCGCGTCCGCGCAGCCGGCGGGCGGCCTCGATGGCCCGCTCGTGCTCAAGCGCACGCCGCAGCTGACCGAAACGCTGCCGGCCAATGAACGCGGCCAGCTGCCGAGCCTGATCACGGGCGACCGGCTGTCGGGCCGCCAGGACCTGGAAACCGTGGTCGAAGGCAATGCCACGCTGCGGCGCGGCGAAGTGGCCATCACCGCCGACCGCCTCGAGTACTACCAGCCCGACGACCGCGCCAAGGCGCGCGGCAACGTGCGGGTCAACCAGGCGGGCAATGTGTACGAAGGCCCGGAGCTCGAACTCAAGCTCGAGACCTTCGAGGGCTTTTTCAACAACGTGCGCTACTCCTTCCTCGCCAACGGCGGGCACGGCGAGGCGCAGCGCATCGATTTCGTCGACAGCAAGGTGTCGGTGGCCCGCAGCGCCACCTACACCACCTGCCGCCGCGAAGACTATCCGGGCTGGATGCCCGCGTGGCTGCTGACCGCCGCCACCATGACCACCGACACCGAGGAAAACGTCGGCGTGGCGACCGATGCGCGCCTGAGCTTCATGGGCATCAGCACGCCACCGATTCCGAGCGTCAGCTTCCCGCTGTCGAACGAACGCAAGAGCGGCCTGCTGCCGCCGACCGTCGGTGTCGACAACACCAACGGCATCGAGATCTCGCAGCCCTACTACTGGAACATCGCCCCCAACCGGGACGCCACCATCACGCCCACGCTGATGAGCAAGCGCGGCCTCAACCTGGGCACGGAATTCCGCTATCTCGAGAAAGAGTACAGCGGCAGCATCCGGCTGGACCTGATGGGCAGCGACCGTCTCGTCGGGCAGCGCTACAACGAAGCGCGCAGTGCGCAATTGCAGCAGCTCGCCAACGGTGAAATCCAGGCGTCGGCCCTGACCTTCGGCCCGCCGCCCAGCAGCAAGCGCTGGGGCATCTGGGCCAATCACCACCAAGACTTCGATGCCAAGGCGCTGGGCCTGGACTCGCTGTCGGCCAACATCAACATCAACCGCGTCAGCGACGACGACTACTGGCGCGACTTCACGCGCACGCCCACGCTGTCGCAGCGCCAGCTGCCGAACGAAGCGGCGCTCAACTGGGGCAAGGGCGACTGGAGCGGCATGGTGCGCACCATGCGCTACCAGACACTGCAGTATTCGCTGGCGCCGCTCGTGCCGTCGTACGACCGCATGCCGCAGATCACGGCCAACTACGCCAAGTACGACTGGCACGGCTTCGACGTCGGGCTGAACCTCGACTACACGCGGTTTCGCGTCAACACCATCCTGAGCGGCCAGCCCGGCTTCGACGCCACCCAGCAGTCGCAGCCCGACGGCGACCGCGCCTTTGCCGTGGCCTCCATCAGCCGGCCGTTCATCACGCCGAGCTCCTTCGTGATTCCGAAGCTGCAGCTGAACGCGGCTTCGTACAACTACTACCTGCCGCAGTCGGACATTCCGAAGCTCACCGTCAACGGCATCACGTACGTCAACGGCGTGCCCTACAACGGCAATTCGCTGTACTTCTTCCCGACCTCGAGCAACCGGACGATACCGACCTTCAGCCTCGACAGCGGCCTGATCTTCGAACGCGACGCGAACTACTTCGGCCGCGCCTTCCGCCAGACGCTGGAACCGCGGGCCTACTACGTCTACACGCCGTACCGCAACCAGAGCATGCTGCCGAACTACGATTCGGCCGCCAACGATTTCAGCTTTGCGACCATCTATACCGAGAATGCGTTCTCGGGCAACGACCGCATCTCCGACACCAACACGCTCACGCTTGGCGTGACCTCGCGCCTGATCGACCCCGACACTGGCGCCGAGGCGGCGCGCTTCGGTATTGCGCAGCGGCTGCGCTTCAGCGACCAGAAGGTCACGCTGCCGGGCGGCGTGCCCGTGACCGACCGGGCGAGCGACCTGCTGGTGGGCGCACAGATCAACTGGACGCCCAAGTGGAGCCTGGACACGGTCGTCCAGTACAACCCCGACACCCGCAAGTCGGAGCGCGCGGCCATCAGCGCGCGCTACAACCCCGAGCCGTACCACAACCTGAGCGCGGCCTTCCGCTACCAGGCGCCCACCACCCCCACCGCCACGGACGGCAACAAGTCGTTCGACGTGGGCTGGCAATGGCCGCTCAACGACCTGTGGGGCGACAAGGGCAAGGACCTGGGCCCAGGCAAGGGCCAGGGCGGCGGACGGTGGTATGCGGTCGGGCGCCTCAACTACAGCCTGCAGGACCGGAAACTCACGGACGGCGTGCTCGGCTTCGAGTACGACGGCTGCTGCTGGATCGGACGCGTGGTGCTCCAGCGCATCACGACCGGTCAGGTGACGGCCAACACACGCATCATGTTCCAGCTTGAATTCGTCGGCTTCTCCAGCATCGGGTCGAGCCCGATGCAGGCGCTGCGGCAAAACATCCAGCGCTACCAGCCTCTTCGCCAGCCCACCGAAGGGCCGAGCCGCTTCACCAATTACGACTGAGACGACCGAGCAACGCCATGAAACACATCCGATCCATCCTTACCCTCGGCTGCCTTGCGGCGCTGGCCGCATCGTCCGGCGCACAGGGCCTGCGGCCCGGTGGCGGCAGCGGCATCACGGACATCATGCGTGCCGGACCGCGCCTTGCGCCCCCGCCGGCGCGGCCCGCGCCCTCGGCCGCTGCACCGGTGCAGCGCTCGGCCGAGTACATCGTCGCACTGGTCAACTCCGAGCCCATCACCAACACCGAGGTGCAGTCGCGCGTCACGCGCCTCATCCGCGAAAACGCCGAGGCCGAGCGCGTTCCCCGTCCCGAGCTCACCCGGCTCGTGCTCGAGCGCCTGATCTCAGAGCGCGCCCAGCTCCAGCTGGCCAAGGAAAACGGCATCAAGGTGGACGACGTCGCCATCGACCAGGCCGAACAGACCGTGGCGCGGCAGAACCAGATCACGGTCGAAGAGCTGCGCCGCCGCGTGGTGGCCGAAGGCATCTCGCCGCGCGAATTCCGCAACGACCTGCGCGACCAGTTGCTGCTCACGCGGCTGCGCGACCGCGAAGTCGAGGCGAAGGTCAAGATCAGCGACGCCGAGGCCGACGAATACCTGCGGGACCAGCGTAACTCTCCCTCCAGGGATGCTGCGCTGCAGAACATCAACCTCGCCCAGCTGCTGGTCGCCGTGCCCGAGAACGCAACGGCCGCACAGATCGCCACCCTGCAGCAGCGCGCCCAGGGCCTCGCGCAGCGCGCCCGTTCGGGCGAAGACTTCGCCAAGCTGGTGCAGGACAACTCCGACTCGCCCGACCGCGCCAACGGCGGCGCCATCGGCATGCGCAGCGCCGACCGCTATCCGTCGCTGTTCGTCGAAGCCACGCAGTCGACCGCGGTCAACGGCATTGCCGGGCCCATCCGTTCGGGTGCCGGCTTCCATGTGCTCAAGGTGCTGGCCAAGGCCCAGGTCGGCGCGGATGCCACCGTCACCCAGACGCAGGTGCGCCACATCCTGCTGCTCAACGACCCCAAGCGCACTGCTGCGCAGGCCGTTGCGCAGCTCGCGGAATTCAAGCGCCGCCTGCAGGCCGGCACGGCCGATTTCGCCGGCCTTGCACGCGACAACTCCCAGGACGCGAGCGCCAAGGAAGGCGGCGACCTGGGCTGGTCGCGTCCCGGCCAGTTCGTGCCCGAGTTCGAGGAAGCCATGGACCGCCTCGCACCCGGCCAGATCAGCGACCCCGTGGTGTCCCGCTTTGGCGTTCACCTGATCCAGGTGGTCGGCCGCCGCGAAGCCAAGCTCACCCAGACCGAGCAGCGCGAAGCCGCGCGCGCCGTGCTGCGCGAGAAGCGGGTCGAAGAGGCCTTCACCACCTGGGTGCAGGAAGTGCGCGCGCGCGCCTACGTCGAATACCGCGAGCCGCCCCAGTCCTGATGGCCCATATCGCCAGGAAACGGTTCGGGCAGCACTTCCTGTCCGACGGCGGCATCATCGATGCGATCGTGCACGAGATCGCGCCGCAGCCTGGCGATGCCATGGTGGAGATCGGCCCGGGCCTGGCGGCACTCACGCAGCCGCTGGTCGAGCGGCTCGGGCGCCTCACGGTCATCGAGCTCGACCGCGATCTGGCCAGGCGCCTGCGCGAGCATCCGCAGCTCGACGTCATCGAATCCGACGTGCTCAAGGTCGATTTCGCCGAGCTCGCCGCCAGGTTTGCAACGCCGTTGCGCGTGGTCGGCAACCTGCCCTACAACATCTCCACACCCATCCTGTTCCACCTGCTGGGCTCTGCTCACCTGATCGCCGACCAGCACTTCATGCTGCAAAAGGAAGTGATCGACCGCATGGTGGCCAGGCCCGCCACGTCCGACTACAGCCGCCTGAGCGTGATGCTGCAGTGGCGCTACCGGATGGAAAACGTGCTGTTCGTGCCGCCCGAAAGTTTCGAGCCGCCCCCGCGCGTCGACAGCGCCGTGGTCCGGATGGTGCCGCTGGCCCAGCCGCCGGCCGTCGACGCCGCCCGCCTCGGCGAGATTGTCCAGGTCGCGTTCAGCCAGCGCCGCAAGATCATGCGACACACCCTCGGCAAGTGGCTCGAGGAGCATGGCTTTGCCGGGGAATTCGATGCCCAGCGCCGGGCCGAGGAAGTGCCGGTGGCCGAGTACGTCGCGCTGGCCCAGGCCGTTCCGCCGGCGCCCAAATAAAAAAAGCCCGTCGAAAACGGGCTTTTTTATCTCGCTTGGGCGAGCGTCAAGCTGCTGCCAGCCAGTACCCCGCGTTGAAGGGGCTGCTCATGCGCAATGCGAGCGGCGAAACGTCGACCAGTTTGTCGGTCGGCATTTTTTCGCCCTCAGGCTCCGTGCCGGTTGCCGCGGCAGCTGTGCCGCCGTTGATTTCGATGCCATCGAGTGCTGCGCCGTTCGGCTGAGCCTCGTTCGCCCGTTCTGCTTGGCTGGTGTGTGCAGAACGGGCTACAGAAAAGAATAGAAGCACCGGAACGGGACTTTTCGGTCCCCCCAGTAGTCGGAGGCGTCGCGGAAGATGTCGAGCAGCTGCTCGCGTGCTTCCTTGTCGAACTTGGCGTTGGCCGGGATCTGCTCGAGCACGATCACGAAACCGGGCTGCGGGCCCGATTTATGCAACGGGTCGGTCATGCAGTCGTACAGCGCGTCGAAATTCTTGCCGAAGTGCGCCGGAAAGGTGAACTGCTGCGCGATCAGGTCGAGAACGTCCTGCTTGGTCTGGGCGTTGCCCAGGTTGGCGTACAGGAAATGCTGGCCCGCTGCGTTCGCTGCTTCCTGCAGGTCGTTCACGCGGAACGCACGAATCGACTGCACGATGTTCGGGCGTACGGCACGAAGGGATAGTGTCATCTCCGCTGGTCTTTCCATAGTCATCATCATTTCTTCGGGGCGCTTGGGGGCGCCGCTCAAGTCGTTGTCATCGCTCATGGTGCAATCCGTCTGAAACTCGCGTAGTGGTCTGCCGTGTACCAGCAGGCCTCGGGTGTGGTGCGCTGTTCGCCGCCGCAGACAATGCGCCGTGCCCCGCGATCACGCGAGCCGGGCGTTGCCACCGTGTACTCGCGGTAATGACCGCGCCGCGCTGGCGGCAAGAGACGCTCGCGATTGCCAAATACCGTGCCGTCCTTTTCATGTCGGAAGGGGCCGCCGCTCAGAATGGCTTCGTAGGTTCGCTGGCCCTGTACCGGCAGTTCGGACAGTGCTATCGAATCCTGGGCGGGCTTTCCGGCGCCGAACCAATCGCGGCGAGCCTCGGCCCCGGTCGCCAACGCCGCCAGCAGAAAGCCGGTGAGCGCAAACTTAGTGACTGAGGACGTGATCGAGGCGTAAGCCGCCATGGGGCACCACAAGAAAAGAGCGGGATTCGAATCGGCGATCAACCTTGGGGTTAACCCGCAAATTCAAGCCCGCGAGTGTGCACCACGCTGGCGAAAATAGCAAGCGACTGCCCAAAGTTTGAGCAGTGCGAAAGATGGCGAGTGGCGGCTAAAGTGGGCGTCCACTCTCCCGGAACGGCTTATCGTTCTGCGTTCGCGTCGGCAACCGTCAAAGCCGTCATGTTCACGATGCGCCGAACCGTTGCGCTGGCCGTGAGAATGTGCACAGGTTTGGCCGCGCCCAGAAGCACCGGGCCGATGGCGATGTTTCCACCTGCTGCAGTTTTAAGCAGGTTGTAAGAAATGTTGGCCGCGTCGATGTTCGGGAATACCAGCAGATTGGCATCGCCCGCCAGCGCGCTGTGCGGCATGACGACCGCCCGCTGCTTGCTGTCCAAGGCCACGTCGCCGTGCATTTCGCCGTCCACTTCGAGCCAGGGCGCCTGCACGCGCAGCAGGTCGAGGGTCTTGCGCATCTTGATGGCGCTGGGCTCGTTGCTGGTGCCGAAGTTGGAATGCGAGAGCAGCGCCGCCTTGGGCTTGAGCCCGAAACGCATCATTTCCTCGGCCGCCATGGTCGTGATCTCGGCCAGTTCCTCGGGCGAAGGGTCGTAGTTGACGTGGGTGTCCACCAGGAACACCTGGCGGTCGGGCAAAAGGAGGCCGTTCATGCAGGCGTACACCGGCACGTCCTGCGGGGTGCTCTCGCAACCGCCGGGGCGCTTGCCGATCACCTGGTCGATGTAGTGCAGGTGGATCAGCGTGGTGCCCCAGGTGCCGCAGATCATGCCGTCGACCTCGTCCTTGTGCAGCAGCATGGCGCCGATCAGCGTCAGGCGTCGGCGCATCTCGATCTTGGCGGTCTGCACCGTCTGGCCCTTGCGCTCGGTCATGCGGTGGTAGGTCTGCCAGAAATCGCGGTAGCGGTGGTCCTGCTCGACGTTGACGATGTCGTAGTCGAGCTCTTCCTTCAGCCGCAGGCCGAACTTCTCGATGCGCTGGGCGATGATGGCCGGTCGGCCGATCAGCGTCGGGCGGGCAATGCCCTCGTCGACCACGATCTGGGCGGCGCGCAGCACGCGCTCTTCCTCGCCCTCGCAATAGGCCACGCGCTTCTTCTGCGCCCGCTTGGCGGCGTCGAAGATCGGCTTCATCGTGGTGCCCGAGGCGTAGACGAAGCTCTGCAGGCGGTCGCGGTAGGCGTCCATGTCCTTGATCGGGCGCGATGCCACGCCGCTTTCCTCGGCGGCCTTGGCCACCGCGGGCGCGATCTTCATCATCAAGCGCGGATCGAAGGGCTTCGGGATCAGGTATTCAGGCCCGAAAGACAGCTTTTCGCCGACGTAGGCGGCAGCCACGCGCTCGCTCTGCTCGGCCTGGGCCAGATCGGCAATCGCGCGCACCGCGGCAATTTCCATCTCGTCGGTGATCGTGGTGGCGCCCGAATCGAGCGCGCCGCGGAAGATGTACGGGAAGCACAGGACGTTGTTGACCTGGTTCGGGTAGTCGGTGCGGCCCGTGGCCATGATCACGTCGGGGCGCACGGCATGGGCGTCCTCGGGCGCGATCTCCGGGTTGGGGTTGGCCAGCGCGAAGATCACGGGCTTGGGCGCCATCTTTGCCACCATGGCGGGCTTGAGCACGCCACCGGCCGACAGGCCCAGGAACACGTCGGCACCATCGATCACCTCGGCCAGCGTGCGCGCGGTGGTTTTCTGCATGTACTGGCGCTTGTCGTCGTCCATGAGCTCTTCGCGGCCTTCGTAGACCACGCCGGCCAGGTCGGTCACGAACACGTTCTCGCGCTTCAGGCCCACCTTCAGCAGCAGGTTCAGGCAGGCCAGCGCCGCGGCGCCCGCGCCGGAAGTGACCAGCTTGACCTCGCCGATGTCCTTGCCCGCGACCTTGAGGCCGTTGAGCATGGCCGCCGCCACGGTGATGGCCGTGCCGTGCTGGTCGTCATGGAAGACCGGGATCTTCATGCGCTTGCGCAGCTCGCGCTCCACGTAGAAGCAGTCGGGGGCCTTGATGTCTTCCAGGTTGATGGCGCCGAAGGTCGGCTCCAGCGCGGCGATCACCTCGACCAGCTTGGCCGGGTCTTTCTCGTCGATCTCGATGTCGAACACGTCGACACCGGCGAACTTCTTGAACAGCACGCCCTTGCCTTCCATCACCGGCTTGGCGGCGAGCGGGCCGATGTCGCCCAGGCCCAGCACCGCGGTGCCGTTGGTGATCACCGCCACCAGGTTGCCGCGCGCCGTGTACTTGAAGGCGTTGGCCGGGTCCTTGACGATCTCCTCGCAGGGCGCAGCCACGCCGGGCGAATAGGCCAGCGACAGGTCGCGCTGGTTGACCATCTGCTTGGTGGCCGCGATGGCAATCTTGCCCGGCACCGGGAGCTCGTGGTACTCGAGGGCGGCGCGGCGCAGTTCGGCGCGCTTGTCTTCGGGCGTGGGGGTCGATGAGGTCGTCGAATCGGACATGAACCGTTGCTCCTGGTGGCGCTTCTTCTGGGGGCGCCGATTGTAGACCTCGGCCCGGGAAGCCATAGGCCGCATGGCGGAGATTTACCCTGCCAAAAGCATGACGGCCCGTCAAGACGATGTGGCAATATGTACGCTCCCAAAAAAATCGACGAGGAGCGGCCATGGCCCTGATGGATTTCATCAAGAAACAGTTCATCGACATCATCCAGTGGACCGAGACCGGCGACGGCACGCTGGCCTGGCGGTTCCCGATGGCCGAGATGGAAATCCAGAACGGCGCCTCGCTCACCGTGCGCGAGTCGCAGGTGGCGGTGTTCGTCAACGAAGGCCAGGTGGCCGACGTGTTCGGCCCCGGCATGTACAAGCTCACGACGCAGACCCTGCCCGTGCTCACGTACCTGAAGAACTGGGACAAGCTGTTCGAGTCCCCGTTCAAGAGCGACGTCTACTTCTTCAGCACGCGCCAGCAGGTCGACCAGAAGTGGGGCACGCCGCAGCCCATCACCATCCGCGACAAGGACTTCGGTGCCGTGCGCCTGCGCGCCTTCGGCAACTACAGCTTCCGCATCGGAGACGCCAAGCTGTTCCACACGGAGATCTCCGGCACGCGCGAGATCTACAGCGTGGCCGACCTCGACGGCCAGCTGCGCGGCCTGGTGCTGCAGAACATCAGCAATGCCATCGCCGCCAGCGGCGTGCCCTTCCTCGACCTCGCGGCCAACCAGATCCAGTTTGCGCAGGCGCTGGCGGCGCAGCTGGTGCCCGAGTTCGAGAAGATCGGCATCAAGCTCGAGAACATCACGGTCCAGAACGTCTCGCTGCCCGAAGAGCTGCAGAAGATCCTCGACCAGAAGATCGGCATGGGCATGGTCGGCAACGACATGGGCAAGTTCATGCAGTACCAGACGGCGCAGGCGATCCCCAAGTTCGCCGAGGGCGCGGGCGGTGGCGGCGGCATCGCGGGCGACGCCATGGGCCTGGGCGCCGGGGTGGCGCTGGGCCAGGTGCTGGCGCAGAACCTCGCGCAGGGCCTGAGCCCGAACGCGGCAGCCCAGGCGGCGGCGACCCAGCAGCAGCCTGCCGTGGCGGTCGTGAGCCCGGCCGACGTGATGACCACGCTCGAGAAGCTCGGCGAGCTCAAGACCAAGGGCATCCTCACGCAGGAAGAATTCGACGCCAAGAAGGCGGAGCTGCTCAAGAAGCTGGTCTAAGCACCGGCAATGGCTGAGCAACCAGGCGCCGAGCGCGCCTACCGTGCGCCCTGCCCCGGCTGCGGCGCACCGGTCGAATTCAGGTCGGCGCAATCGGCCTTCGCCGTTTGCCCGTACTGCCAGAGCACCGTCGTCCGCCAGGGCGAGACGCTCGCGCGCATCGGCAAGATGGCGGAGCTTTTCGACGACTTCAGCCCGCTGCAGCTGTTTGCCGCCGGCCGCATCCAGAACCAGCCGTTCACCATCGTCGGGCGGCTGCAGTACAGCAATCCGGGCGGGCGCTGGACCGAATGGATCGCTGCGCTCGATGGCGACCGCACCGGCATCCTCAGCGAGGACAACGGCGCCTATGTCTTCGCGCTGCCCTACGAGCTGCAGCGCGAGGCGCCGCCGCCGACCGAGCTGCGCGTGGGCGCCACCACGGCGTTCAACGGCCAGAGCTACACCGTTTCGTCGAACGAACAGGTGGCGCTGCTGTCCGCCCAGGGCGAATTGCCGCACCTGCCCGAGCTGGGCCGGCCCTTCCCCATGGTCGAGCTGCGCAACGACAAGGGCCTGGTGCTCAGCATCGACTACGGCACCCAGCCGCCCGGCGCGTACCTGGGCCGCTCCGTGCAGCTCGAAGACCTGCAGCTCACGGGGTTGCGCGACGAATCCGCCAAGGACGAGAAGGGCCGCGCCTTCAACTGCCCGAACTGTGGCGCGCCCGTCTCGGTCAACCTGGCGGACAGCAAGAGCATCACCTGCGGCTCGTGCAACAGCATCATCGACCTGTCGCAAGGCATCGGCGGCGAGCTGAAGCATGCCGAGCAGAACGAGCCGGTCCGGCCGCTCATCCCCATCGGCAGCATGGGCCAGCTGCAGGGCGCGCAGTGGCAGGTGGTGGGATTCCAGCACCGCATGGGCGTGGAGCCCGGCGACGACGAGCACTTCGGCTGGAACGAATACCTGCTGTACAACAAGAAGCGCGGCTTCAGCTTCCTGGTCGACGCCGAGGACGGCTGGAGCATGGTCAAGCCGACCACCGGCGCGCCGGTGATGGCCGAGAACGGCAGCAGCGCCACCTACCTGGGCAAGCGCTACACCCAGCAGTACGCCTACAACGCCGAGACCACCTACGTGGCCGGCGAGTTCTACTGGCAGGTGGAGCGCGGCCAGAAAACCTTCAACCGCGACTTCGCCAACGGCACCGCGCTGCTCTCGATGGAGCGCTCGGCCAACGAGCTGACCTGGTCTTCCGGGAGCAAACTGGACAGCGGCGCGGTCTCCGCCGCATTCAAGCTGGACGACAAGAAAGACATGTTCGTGCGCGGCGATGCGATGCCGGTCAGTGCCGCATCGGGCCTGGGTTGCGGCACCATCATCCTGATCGTGATCGTCGTCATCGTGCTGCTGGTCATCCTGAGCACCTGCAGCGGCTCGTCCAGCGGATCGCGCAGTTCCGGCGGGTCGTACGGCGGCTACTCGAGCGGCGGCGGCCACAAATGAAGAACGGTGAAGGTTCGCGTTGATGTCACTTATTACTGCTACTACGACTGGAGGTCCCCATGGGATTTGAATGGCTGAAACCGGGCGTGGTCCTCGGATCGCTCGTGTATGCGCTGCTTGGCGTGCTGATCTTCTGGCTCTGCTTTCTCATCATCGACAAGCTCACGCCCTATGACCTCTGGGGCGAGATCGTCGAGAAGCAGAACGTGGCGCTCGGAATGGTCGTGGCCGCCATGAGCCTGGGCATCTGCGTCATCGTCGCAGCCGCGATCCATTGAGCGGGGAGGCGGCGGTGTCCGCGCGTTCCACCGATGCGCGCGGGCCGCAGCCCGTCGAGATCGCGCTGCTCGCCAGCGTGTTCGTGGTCGCTGCATGCGGCCTGGTCTACGAACTGACCGCCGCCGCGCTGAGCTCCTACCTGCTCGGCGATTCGGTGCTGCAGTTCAGCACCATCATCGGCACCTACCTGTTCGCCATGGGCGTGGGCTCCTGGCTCTCGCGCTATTTCGAGCGCCAGCTGCCGGCCCATTTCTTGCGCATCGAGCTGCTCGTGGCGCTTGTCGGCGGCGCCCTTCCCGCCCTGCTTTTCCTCGCCAATGCCTACGTGCCCGGCGCGTTCCGGCTGCTGCTGTACGGGCTGGTGCTGGTGGTCGGCACGCTGGTGGGGCTCGAGATTCCGCTCGTGATGCGCATCCTCAAGCGCAACATCCAGCTCAAGAACCTGGTGTCGCAGGTTCTCACTTTCGACTACCTCGGCGCGCTCGCGGTGTCGGTGGCGTTTCCGCTCATCCTGGTGCCGCAGCTCGGGATGATTCGCACGGGGCTGCTGTTCGGCATCATGAATGCGGCCGTGGCCGTGTGGGCGCTGTGGCTGTTCCGGCATGAGCTGCGCCGCATCGGCGCCCACGCGCTCGCGTGCTTTCTTGCGCTTGCTGCGCTCGTCGGCGCCTTCGTCTGGGCCGACCACATCACCACGCTGGCCGAAGACAAGTTCTACCAGGACCGCATCGTCTTCAGCGCCACCTCGCCCTACCAGCGCATCGTGGTCACGCGCGGCCAACTGGGCCATCGCCTGTTCCTGAACGGGAACCTGCAGTTCGCCGAGCGCGACGAGTACCGCTACCACGAGGCGCTGGTCCACCCGGCCATGGCCGCGCAGGGCGCCCCGAAGAAAGTCGCGGTGCTCGGCGGCGGCGACGGCATGGCGGTGCGCGAGATCCTCAAGTACCCCTCGGTCGAATCCGTCACGCTGGTCGAGCTCGACCCGAACATGACGAAGCTCTTCACCGACCATGAAACCCTGGCGGCGCTCAACGGGCATGCGCTCTCGTCGCCGAAGGTGAAGATCGTCAACACGGACGCGTTCCAGTGGCTGCAGCAGCCTGGGGATGTTTTTGACGTGATCGTGGTCGACTTTCCCGACCCGACCAACTTCGCGATCGGCAAGCTCTACACCAACAGCTTCTACGGGCTGCTCGAAAAGCGCCTTTCCGCCAGCGGCTATGCGGTGATCCAGACCACCTCGCCGCTCGTCGCGCGCAAGAGTTTCTGGACCGTGGCGGCCACCATCGAATCGGTCGGCCTGCGCGCCACGCCCTATCACGCCCACGTGCCGAGCTTCGGCGAATGGGGCTACATCATCGCGAGCCGGCGGCCCTATCGGATGCCCGATGCGCTGCCTTCGGGCCTGCGCTTCCTGGCGCCTTCGACATTGCCGCTGATGTTCGACTTTCCGCTCGACATGGCGCGCGTGCCGGCGGAAGTGAACCGCCTTTCCAACCAGACCCTTGTCACCACCTATGAGCAAGAGTGGGGCAAGGTCATGACGCACTAGCCGCGGCATGCAACGGCGTGATTTTCTCGGCGTGGCGGGTGCGACGGGCGCGCTCGCGCTGGCGGGCTGCGAGGCGCCGGTGCCTCCCATCGAAGGTGGCTTCACCGGCATCGACGTGGCACGCGGCCATGCGATGCGCGACGGTTTACTCAAGAGCCAGGCGCCTTCCGCAGTGAAGCGCACGCGCGTGGTGATTGCCGGCGGCGGCGTGGCCGGCCTTGCGGCTGCGCGTGCACTGCGCCTGTCGGGCATCGAGGACTTCGCGCTGCTCGAACTCGAGGACACGCCCGGCGGCAACGCGCGCGGCGGCATGGTCAACGGCATCGCCTGCCCGCTCGGTGCGCACTACCTGCCCGTACCCAACGACGACGCACCCGAAGTGCAGGACCTGCTCGAAGAACTCGGCCTGCGGCGGCGCGTGGCGGGCCGCTGGGAATACGACGAACGCCACCTGTGCCACAGCCCCCAGGAGCGGCTTTTCTTTCGCGGCGAGTGGCAGGAGGGCCTGTTGCCCGTGCACGACGTGGGAGACAGCACGCACGCCCAGTACCGCAAGTTCGCCGAGCGGATCGATGCGCAGCAGCATGCGGCGCACTTCGCCATCCCCACGCTGCGCGTGGCCCCGACGCCCGAGCTGCTCGCGCTCGATGCCTTGCCCTTCGAGCGCTGGCTCGACGACGAAGGCTTCAGCGATGTGCAGCTGCGCTGGTACCTCGACTATTGCTGCCGCGACGATTACGGCGCGGGCATCGAGCAGGTGTCGGCCTGGGCCGGCATTCACTATTTTGCAAGCCGCCACGGCTTTCATGCGCCCGGCGATGCGAAGGGCGGCAGCGCCGATTCGACCCCCGAGCGCGACGGCGTGCTCACCTGGCCCGAAGGCAACGGATGGCTCACCCGGCGCCTGGCAACGCCGCTCGGTGACCGGCTGCGCACGGGCCAGGTCGTCACCCGCATTGCCGAACTGCGCGGCGGTGTCGAAGTCGATGCGTGGGATGTCGCATCCCGATCGGTGGTCCGCTGGCAGGCCGAGCGCTGCATCGTCGCGCTGCCCGTGTTCGTTGCGGCGCGCGTGGTCGAGAACCCGCCTTCCGTGCTCGCCAGCGCCGCCGCGCATGTGCGCTACGCGCCCTGGCTGGTCGCCAACGTGCACCTGCGCGGGCCGCTCGCCGACCGCGCGGGCGCCGCACCGAGCTGGGACAACGTGGTGTTCGGCACGCGCGGCCTGGGGTACGTGGATGCGCGCCACCAGTCGCTGGATCCCACGCCGCGCGGCACCGTCCTGAGCTGGTATCGGCCGCTAGGCCCGAGCCGCCATGACGGAGCCGATGGCCGCCGCCTGCTGCTGGAGCGCCCGTGGACCGGCTGGCGCGACGACCTTCTCGCGGAACTGTCGGTACCGCACCCCGACCTGCCCGCGCTCGCCACACGCATCGAGGTCACACGCTATGGCCATGCCATGGCCATTCCCACGCCGGGTTTGCTGGCCCGCATCGGCGCGGCCCAAGGCGGCCGCGTCGCCGCCGGCCGGCTCTCGTTCGCGCATGCGGACTGGTCGGGCTACTCGATCTTCGAGGAGGCCTTCACGCGCGGGCATGTGGCGGGCATGGGCGCTGCATGAACCGCCGGCTCGCACGAGGCGATGCGTTGCCCATCGGCGCGCACGCCTGCGCCGGTTTGCTTGCGCTTGCGGAGTTCGAGCCCGAGTTCGTGCGATGGGGCATGGTGACCGATGTGATGGACGAAAGGGAGAGGGGCCATGGCACACCAGCGCTTTGAATTCGACATGCCGGCGCCGGCCGAGGTGGTCTTCGATGCCTTCCACTATCACGTCTGGCGTGCGCGCTGGGATTCGCTGGTCGGCAACGCCCGGGTCGTGGGCGGCGCACCGTGTCCGTTCGTTGGCGCAGAAACCGAGAACACCGGTGGCGGATGGCTGCGCGCCCTGTCGATGCGCACGCGATTCGTCACCTTCGACCGGCCGCATGTGGCGGCGGCTTCGATGATCGGCCGATCCTTCCCCTTCAGCCGCTGGGCCGCGTCGATGCGGCACCGCGACACGCAACCGGGCCGATCGGTACTGATCTACGTCTACACCATCGAGGCGGGTCCGAAGCCATTGCGTTGGCTGCTTGAGCCGGTGGTCGCTTGGATCTTTGCGCGGCAGACGCAGCGGCGCTTCAGGCGCATGCGCGACTTCCTGGCTGCGCATGCGGCCGAGGTCGTGGAGTGGCAACGACTGCAACGGGGGAGTGACGCGGCATGACAGCACGACAGCCGCCCCTAGTGTGCACAGGGCGCCGGGTGCTCCCCGCAGCGAAATAAAGGAGGAGGCGAAGCCGGGGGACATTCGCGGAGGGGAGTACCCGGTGACCTGTGCACGCGCCCTGAACAACAGCGCCGCAGACAAACGCAACGCACCATGAATTGATGTAGCGCCCCCGCGCGGGCCTGTGCGGTTTTCACGCAGACTTCACACACAGCGCCGTCTCTTCACAGATCGCCAGCAGACTGCCAGGCGCCAACAAAAACATCGGGGGAGCTTCCATGCTTCAGGTTGCGAATCGAAAACTCGCGTCGCTCAGCGACGTGCTCTTCACCGGGCTGGGCCGTGCGCTCGGCTTCCTGCGTCCGCTCGCCCGCGGACTCATCGGTTCATGGCGACCACCCGGCTGGCTGCGCATCGTGGGCGCGTTTCTTCTCTTCGGACTCGGCTGGCTGCAGCAACGGCTCGCCTGGCTGGTGTTGCTGGCGCTGCTCGTGTTGGCCGGCTGGTTGGCCAGCCCGCAGCTGCTGAAATGGTGGCACGGCCTCACGCCCGACCGTGTCGAGCCCGTGGTCGCGACCGCGCAGATCGTGCCGCCGCCGCGCACGCAGATCGAGAACGACAAGGGACCGAACCCGCTCGTCATCAACTTCTCGGCCTCGGTGGCGCCGATCGCCCGCATTGGCCAGGAGGCGACCGGCATCACCATCGAACCCGCCATTGCCGGGCGCTGGACGTGGAGCGGCCAGAAGAAGCTGGAATTCCTGCCCGCGCAGGACTGGCCGGTGGGACAGCCCTACAAGGTGCAGCTTGCGAACAACGCGCTGGCGCCCCACATCGAGATGGCGCTGCGCAAGTACGAGTTCACCTCGCCCGAGTTCAGCGCGCGCATCGCGAGTGCGGAGTTCTACCAGGACCCGGTGCAGGCCAACGTGCGCCGCGCCCTCTTTCGCATGAGCTTCTCGCACCCGGTGAACACGGCCGAGTTCGAGAAGCGCCTGGTGCTGACTTACGACCAGGCCTGCGGCACCTCCTTCTTCAGCGTGGGCAAGTGCAAGAGCGAGAAGTTCACGGTCAGCTACGACAAGCTGAGGCTCGCCGCCACCCTGCAGTCCGAGCCGCTGCCCATCCCCGAGAAGACGCGTCCCGTGGTGCTCAGCCTCGCGGCCGGCGCGGTCGCGCAGAAGGGCGGCCCGGGCGTGCGCAGCGACGTCTCGCGTGCCGTCGACATTCCCGGGCTCTTCAGCCTCGAGATCGCGAGCGTCGAGCCCACCATCGTCACCGGCGAGAACGGTGAGCCCGAGCACGTGATGCACATCACGGCGTCGATGCCGGTGCACGAGCGCGAGATGGCGCGCGTGGTGCAGGCCTGGCTGCTGCCCGCCACCGAGGAAGCCAAGGGCGACCCGGACGAGAAGTTCGACTGGTCCGCCGAGCCCGCGAAGATCACCGACGCCGTGCTGCGCCGCGCGAAGAAGCTCACGCTGCAACCGATTGCGAGCGAGCGCGAGGTGACCGAGATGGTCAGCTTCCGCATGCCCCAAGCCGAAGGCGGCCGCTACATGCTGGTGCGCATGGCCAAGGGCCTCAAGACGCCGGGCGGCTACCAGCTCGGCGCCGCGCGGCAGGAGGTGCAGCTGCTCAAGACCTTTGCGCCCGAGCTCACCATCATGAGCCAGGGCTCGCTGCTCGCACTGTCCGGCGAGCGCAAGCTGCCGATCCTGGTGCGCGACCTGCCGGGCATCCGCCTGGAGATCGGCCGCCTGCTGCCGCAGCAGCTGCAGCACCTGGTCACGCAGACCAATGGCGACTTCGCGCATCCCCAGTTCAATGGCGGCCTGCAATCGGACAACCTCGTGGACCGCTTCCAGAAGGAGATTCCGCTCAGCATTCCCGCCGGCAAGGCGCACTACGAAACGGTCGACTTCGCCGAGTACCTGCGCAGCGACGTGGCCGATCGCCGCGGCGTGTTCCTGCTCAAGGTGCAGGGCTACGACCCGAAGGCCAAGAAGAAGGCCGATGGTGATGCGGCGCAGGCCCAGCCCGAAGAGGAACAACAGGAACAGTCGTCCGAAGGCGAAGGCGACCCGGAGAGCGGCAACCCCGAAGACAAGAAGGACCAGCGCCTGGTGCTCGTCACCGACCTGGGCATCGTCGTGAAGAAGTCGCTCGACGGCACGCGCGACGTGTTCGTGCAGAGCATTGCAACCGGCCAGCCCGTGGCCGGTGCGCTGGTCGAAGTGTGGGGCCGCAACGGCATGATCGTCGCGTCGCAGGCGACCGGCGCCACCGGCGCAGCCCGGCTGCCCAACCTCGCGGGCTACCAGCGCGAGAAGGCGCCCGTGGTGCTGGTGGTGCGCAAGGATGGCGATCTGAGCTTCCTGCCGTTCAACCGCAGCGACCGCACGCTGGACATCTCGCGCTTCGACGTCGGCGGCCTTCGCGCGGCCGGCGTGCCCAACCAGATGACGGCCTATGTATTCAGCGACCGCGGCATCTACCGCCCGGGCGACACCATGCACATCGCGATGATGGTCAAGGCCGGCAACTGGGGCACGTCGCTGCGCGACCTGCCGCTCGAAGCCGAGATCATCGACGCGCGCGGCCTCGGCGTGCGGCGCGAAAAACTCAAGCTCGGCCCCGGTGGCGCAGCGGAAATAAGCCATGCGACGCAGGACACGTCGCCCACCGGCAACTACACCGTCAACCTCTACCTACCGCGCGAGTCGTCGCCCGGCAGCCCGGACGTGCAGGGCTTGCTGATCGGCAGCACCACGGTCAAGGTGCAGGAGTTCCTGCCCGATCGCACCAAGGTCGTCGCCAGGCTCAGCAGCGAGAAGGCCGAGGGCTGGGTCCATCCCAAGGACCTGAAGGCGATGGTCGACGTGCAGAACCTCTTCGGCACGCCCGCGCCCGACCGCAAGGTGGAGGGCACGCTCACGCTGAGCCCGGCCTTCCCGGTGTTCCGCGCGTTCGCCGACTACGCCTTCTTCGATCCGCAGCGCGCCACCGAGAAGCAGGTGGATGACCTGGGCAGCGTGCAGACCAGCACCGAAGGCAAGGCCGAGTTCGACCTGCGCCTCTCGCGCTTCGATGCCGCAACCTACCAGGTGCACGTGCTCGCCAAGGCCTTCGAGCCCGAGGGCGGGCGCAGTGTCTCGGCCGAAGCCCAGACGCTGGTGAGCGACCTCGGCTACCTCGTGGGCGTGAAGGTCGATGGCGATACCAGCTACGTGAGCAAGGGCGCCGCGCGCAACGCCAGCGTGATAGCGATCGACCCGCAGGCGAAGAAGATCGCCGTGGCCGAGCTGAAGATCGAACGCGTGGAGCGCAAGGCGTTGTCGGTGCTGGTCAAGCAGGACAACGGCCTTTACCGCTACGAGTCGCGCAAGAAGGAGATCGTGCTCGACGAAAAGCCGCTGGCCATTGCCGCGGCTGGCAACACACTCGCGCTGAACACGTCCGTGCCGGGCAACTTCGCCTACGTGGTGCGCGACGCCGACGGCCTGGAACTCAACCGCGTGGAATACAGCGTGGCGGGCAACGCCAATGTCTCGCGTTCGCTCGACCGCAACGCCGAGCTGCAGCTCACGCTGGACCGCAAGGACTACGAGCCAGGCCAGGAGATCGAGGTCAGCATCCGCGCGCCCTACGTGGGCGCCGGCCTGATCACCATCGAGCGCGACAAGGTCTACGCCCATGCGTGGTTCAAGACCGACAAGACCGCGTCGGTGCAGAGGATCACGCTGCCCAAGGAGTTCGAAGGCACCGGCTACATCAACGTGCACTTCGTGCGCGATCCGGCCTCGGACGAGGTCTACATGAGCCCGCTGTCGTACGGCGTCGCGCCCTTTGCCACCAGCCTGGCCAAGCGAACGGCCAACCTGCAGCTCACCAGCAGCGAACTCGTGAAGCCCGGCCAGACCGTGAAGATGAAGCTCACCAGCGACAAGCCCACGCGTGCCGTGCTGTTCGCGGTGGACGAAGGCATCCTGCAGGTGGCGCGCTACAAGACGCCCGACCCGCTCAAGCACTTCTTCCAGAAGCGTGCGCTCGAAGTCGGCACCCTGCAGACGCTCGACCTGATCCTGCCCGAGTTCAAGAAGCTCATGCAGGGCGCCGCACCTGGCGGTGACGGCGAAGGCGAGCTCGGCAAGCACCTGAACCCCTTCAAGCGCAAGCGCGACAAGCCGGTGGCGTATTGGTCGGGGCTGGTGGATGTGAACGGCAGCCGCGAGTTCAGCTACACCGTGCCCGAGAGCTTCAACGGCAGCCTGCGCGTGATGGCCGTCGCGGTGAACGACGAGACCACCGCCGCCAAGAGCACCCGCACCGTGGTGCGCGGCGACATGGTGATCCTGCCCAACGCACCGCTCGCCATGGCGCCCGGCGACACGGTCGAAGTGGGCGTGGGGCTCGCCAACAACATCGTGGGCTCGGGCAAGGACGCGCCCATTGCGCTCACGCTCACCGCATCGGGCGGGCTCGAAGTGGTGGGCGATGCCACGCAAACGCTCAAGGTCAACGAGCGCGGCGAAGCGAGCACCAGGTTCAATGTGCGCGCCAAGCCCGGCGAGCAGGCGGTGCTGGGTTCGTCGGCGCTGGTGTTCACCTCGGCGCACAAGAACTTCAGCGCGCGTCTCTCGACCGAGGTGAGCGTGCGGCCCGCATCGCCTTTCGTCACGCTGGTGCAGGCCGGCAGCTTCCAGCGCGCGGGCGAGCTGTCCAGCAAGGCCGAGCTGTATCCCAACTTCCGCAGGAGCGAGGTCGCGGTGTCGGCCGCACCTTGGGCCTTTGCGAGCGGCCTCATGCAGTACCTCGAGGTCTATCCGCACGGCTGCACCGAGCAGATCACGAGCCAGACCTTCCCGGCCGTGCTGCTGGCAGGGCGACCCGAACTCGTCAAGGAGATGGCGCGCGGCCGCACGGCCGAGCAAGGCCCGATGCCCGATGCGCGCAAGACCTTCGAGCGCTACCTCGTGCAGCTGCGCGCACGGCAGACGGCCGATGGCGGCTTCGCGCTGTGGCCCGGCGCCGGGCCCGATCCCTTTGCCACGCTCTACGCGGTGCACCTGCTGGTCGAAGCCAAAGACCACAAGCTGCCGGTGCCGCAGGACCTGCTGCAAAAGGCCAACACCTACCTGCAGGGCTGGCTCGGCAGCGGCGATGCCTCGCTCGACGGCTGGCGCCAGCGCACGCAGGCGGCCTACCTGCTGACGCGGCAGGGCATCATCGCGCCGGCCGCGCTGGCCAACCTGCGCGAAGCCTGGCGCAACAAACAAACTGCGGGCTGGAGCGACGACCTCGGTGCCGCGTACCTCGCCGCGAGCTACCAGCTCGTGAAGCAGGAGCAGGTCGCGGCCGAACTGCTCAACCCCGTGTGGTCCGACCTGCTCGCCCGCGCCGAGAAGAAGCAGCGCCGCAACGTGTGGGGCGCCTACTACGACCCGCTGGTGCACGACAGCATGACGCTGCACCTGGTGGGCCGGCACTTCCCGTCCCGGCTGAAGACACTGAAGCCGCAGGTGTGGGAAGGCATGGGCGCCATGGTGCGCGACGGCTGGTACAACAGCCTGTCGTCGGCCTCGATGCTGCTCGCGGTCGATGCCTACTTCGAAGCGGTGGCGCAGAACGTCGAAGGCAAGCTCACGGCGCAGTCGGTCAACGCGCAAGGCCAGGCCGCGGCGCTTGCGTTGGGCGCGGTGAACCCGATCACGCGCGCTCCGGTGCCGGCGGGCACCGCGAAGCTCAAGCTGTCGAACGACAGCGATTTCAACCTCTACTACAGCTGGGCCGAACAGGGCTTCGAACGCAACGTGCCCACGACACCGGTGAACCAGGGCCTGGAGATCTTCCATGAAGTGCTCGATGCCAAGGGCAACCCGACCGCCAAGGCCAGGCTCGGCGAAGAGGTCACGGTGCGGGTGCGCGTGCGCAGCCTGGAACGCGCCCAGCTGAACGACGTGGCGCTGGTCGACGTGCTCCCCGGCGGACTGGAGCCCGTGCTGCAGGCCGTGGGCGACAACGAGGAAGCCGATGCCGACGCGCCGATCTGGAAGAAGCGCCTGGGCGGCAGCGGCTCGTGGAAGGTGCAATACGCCGACATCCGCGAAGACCGCGTGGTGTTCTATGGCGCGGTCGGCAAGGATCTGCTCGAAGTGACCTACAAGGCGCGCGCGACCAACGTGGGCGACTTCGTGGTACCGGCCGCGTACGGCGAGGCGATGTACGACCGGCGCGTGTATTCGCGCTCGGCCGGGGCGCGCTTCCAGGTGGTGGCGAAGTGACCAAGGCATTGCCTGCCTTGCTCCCTTTCCCGCTTGCGGGAGAGGGAGCAACACGGTGAGAGGGAGGAAGACGCTGCTTGCCTTGGCAGCCGCGGCCATGCTGTTGGCCCTGCTGCGCTTCTGGCCGCACGCCCCACTGATCCAAACCGTCGGCAGCTCGCGGGCCGTGTATGCGCAGGGCGGCGAGCTGTTGCGCCTCACCCTCGCAAGCGACGAGCAATACCGGCTCTGGGTGCCGCTCGAGCGCATCTCGCCGACGCTGGTCGGTGCGGTGCTGCTCTATGAAGACCGCCGCTTCCACGCGCACCCCGGTGTCAACCCCGCCGCGCTGGCGCGAAGCGCATGGCGCATTGCGCGCGGCGAGCGCCGGCAGGGCGGCTCGACGCTCACGATGCAGCTCGCGCGGCGCGTGTACGGCATCGACAGCCGCACGGCCGTGGGCAAGGTCGCGCAGATCGGCGCGGCACTCTGGCTCGAGGCGCGCTTCAGCAAGCGCGAGATCCTCGAGGCCTACCTCAACACCGCTCCCTATGGCGGCAACATCGAAGGCGTGCAGGCCGCGAGCCTCATCTACTTTCGCAAGGACGCCGCCAAGCTCAGCCTGCCCGAGGCGCTGACGCTCGCGGTGATTCCGCAGAACCCCGTCAAGCGCATCGCCGAGCGCGGACGCAATGCCGAACTGCAATCGGCGCGTGAGCGGCTCTGGGCGCTGTGGGCCGAACGCGACCCGGCCGCGAGGCAGCATGCGCCCGACGCGCAGCTCGCGCTCTCGGCGCAATCGCGCGGCAGCCTGCCCTTTCTTGCGCCGCACGCCACCGACATGCTGCTCGCGCAGGAGCGCGGCGTGCAGGAAGTGCGCACCACCATCGACCTGCGCATGCAGGCCACGCTCGAACGCGTGATGGGCCAGTACCTGCGCGCACATGCCGACGTGGGCATGACCAATGCGAGCGCGCTGCTGCTCGACGCCTCGACCATGCAGGTGCGCGCCTTGATCGGCTCGGCCGACTGGCACAACGACGCCATCGCGGGCCAGGTCAACGGCACGCAGGCCAAGCGCTCGCCCGGTTCCACGCTCAAGCCCTTCATCTATGCGCTGGCGCTCGACCAGGGGCTCCTGCATCCCAAGACCATGCTGAAGGACGCGCCCACGTCCTTCGGGCCCTACACGCCGGAGAATTTCGACCATCGCTTTGCGGGACCGCTCGCCGCGCAGGAGGCGTTGATCCGCAGCCGCAACATCCCCGCGGTGTCCGTCGCGGCCAAGCTGTCGAAGCCGGGGCTGTACGACTTCATGCGGCTCGCGGGCGTCTCCAAGCTGCAGAGCGAATCGCACTACGGGCTGGCGCTGGTGCTCGGCGGCGGCGAGGTCACGCCCGAGGAGCTCGCGGGCCTCTATGCCACGCTGGCCAACGGCGGCATCTCGCAGCCGCTGCGCTACACCCAGCCTGCGACCGACGAGCGGCCGGCCCAGCCGCTTCGTTTGTTGAGCGAAGAGGCCTCGTTCATCACGCTCGACATGCTGCGCCACACGCCGCGGCCCGACACCACCTTGCCCGCTCGCCCGGCCATCGCGTGGAAGACGGGCACCTCGTGGGGCTTTCGCGATGCATGGACCGCGGGCGTGTTCGGGCGCCATGTGCTCGTGGTGTGGGTCGGCAATTTCGACGGCACCAGCAACCCTGCGCTCGTCGGCGTCGATGCGGCTGCGCCGCTGTTCCTGCGCATGGTCGATGCGCTGCGCGCCGAGCGGCTCGATCCCGGCGAGATCGCCGCGCGGCAGCCTCCGGACCTGCGCCAGGTCGAGGTCTGCGCTGCGACGGGCGGCCTGCCCGATGCGCTGTGCCCGGTGCGCACGAGCACCTGGTTCATCGCCGGCAAGTCGCCGATCCAGGTCAGCAACCTGCATCGTGCGGTATGGGTCGACGAGACCACGGGCAAGGTGGTCTGCGGCCCGCAGCCGAACGCGCGCCAGCAGGTGGTCGAGCAGTGGGGCAGCGACATGCGCCGGCTGTTCCGGCAGGCCGGGCTGCCGCGCGCAAGCCCGCCGGCCGATGGCTGCGAAAAAGGCAATGCGTCTTCGGAGACGGCGCCGCTCATCACCTCGCCACTGCGCGGCGTGCGGCACACGCTGCGCGTGAAAAGGCCCGAGCCGCTGGTGCTGCGCGCCGAAGCGGCGGCCGGCACGCAGACGATCTACTGGTTCGCGGACGATGCGCTGATCGGCCGCGCCGCGCCCGGCGAGGGCATCACCTGGATGCCCGATCTCGCGGACTCGGGCCGGCGCTATGTGCTGCGCGCGGTCGATGACCAAGGACGCGCGGAGTCGCGCGAAGTGACGGTGGACATCGCGCCCTGAGCCTCACGGATGTCATGGCCGCGTCACGCGCGATGGGCATGGTCTCGCGTTTCGACTGAGACCTTTCTTCCTGCCCATGACCCGCCTCGCTTCTCTCTCCTTCATCGCCCTTGCCGCCGCGCTCGCCTGCGGCGGCGCTGCCGCACAGACGGCCTTCCACGCCACGCTCGCCGGCCATGCCGTGCTGCCCGCGCAGAGCTTCGTGACAACGCCCAAGGATGCACCGGCCGATCTGCAGCTCAGCGGCAAGTTCACCTCGGGCCAGCGCGTGGAGGCGCCGGGCACGGTCGAAGGCCTCTCGGGCGGGCGCGGCACGGGTGTCTCGCTGCCGTTCAAGGGCCAGCCGCTGCAAGGCCATTCGGGCATCAAGAAGATGGACGATGGTTCGTTCTGGATCCTCACCGACAACGGGGCCGGCGCCAAGGCCAACTCGCCTGACTTCATGCTGTACCTGAACCACTACAAGGTGGACTTCAGGAGCGGCAAGTTCAACCATCTCGACACCGTCTTCCTGCACGACCCCGACAAGAAGGTGCCCTTCCGCATCGTCCATGAAGGCACGAAGCAGCGCTACCTGACAGGTTCCGACTTCGACCCCGAGAGCTTCCAGTTCGCCGGCGGCGCGCTGTGGATCGGCGAGGAGTTCGGCCCCTTCCTCATCAAGGCCGACCTGAAGGGCAAGGTGCTCGGGGTGTTCGACACGCTGGTGGACGGCAAGGCCGTTCGCTCGCCCGACCATCCCGCGGTCACCACGCCGGGCGCCCCTGGCGGTGCGGTCGATTTCCAGGTCAAGCGCTCCAAGGGCTTCGAAGGCATGGCCGCGTCGAAGGACGGCAGCAAGCTTTATGCACTGCTCGAAGGCCCGGTGTGGAATGCCGAGAGGAGGGAGTACGAAAAGCTCGACGGCAAGGAAGCTCTGCGCGTGCTGGAGTTCGACGTGGCAACCGAGAAGTGGACCGGCCGGCATTGGAAATATCCGCTCGAAGCCAACGGCCACGCCATCGGCGACTTCAACATGATCGATGGCACCACGGGCCTCGTCATCGAGCGTGACAACGGCGAGGGTACGAGCGACAAGGCCTGCCCCGAAGGCCAGAAGCACGCCGGCTGCTTCCACGACATCGCCAAGTTCAAGCGCGTCTACAAGATCGAACTGAGCGACGCCAACGTGGGCGGTCCGGTGCGCAAGATCGGCTACATCGACCTGCTGGACATTGCCGATCCGGCCAGGCTGGCACGCAAGCCGCTGAACAGCGGCGTGTTCAAGTTCCCGTTCTTCACCATCGAGAATGTCGACGTGGTCGATGCGACGCACATCGTGATGGGCAACGACAACAACCTGCCGTTCTCCAGCAGCCGCGAGCCGAACAAGGCCGATGACAACGAGCTGGTGCTGCTCGAAGCGGGTGCGCTGCTGCAGGCGAAGTAGAAGGCGCTGCCGCCCGCGGGCGCGGTCAGGCCCGCATCAGCGCCTCGATCTCGTCTGCCTTCACCGGCACGCCGCGCGAGATGAGTTCGCAGCCCGTGGCGGTGACGATCGCGTCGTCTTCGATGCGGATGCCGATGTGGTGGAACTGCTCCGGCACGCCCTCGCCGGGCCGCACGTAGATGCCTGGCTCCAGCGTCAGCACCATGCCGGGATGCAGGATGCGGCTCGGCCGGTTCTTGATGATTTCGTTCGACAGCGGATCCTTGCGCTCGCTCACTTCGCCGACCTGCGTGGGCTCCACATAGCTGCCGCAGTCGTGCACGTCCATGCCGAGCCAATGGCCGGTTCGATGCATGTAGAACTGGAAGTAGGCGCGCTTGTCGATCACGTCGTCCACGCCGCCCACCTTGTTGGCATCGAGCAGGCCCAGGTCGAGCATGCCCTGCGACAGCACGCGCACGGCCGCATCGTGCGGATCGGTGAAGCGGTTGCCGGCCTTGGTGGCCGCGGCCGATGCGTCCTGGCTGGCCAGCACCAGGTCGTACAGCGCGCGCTGCGGTCCGCTGAACGTGCCGTTGGCCGGAAAGGTGCGCGTGATATCGCTCGCGTAGCCGTCGAGCTCGCAGCCCGCGTCGATCAGCACCAGCTCGCCGCTGCGCACCGGCGCCGCGTCGGCGCGGTAGTGCAGCACGCAGGCATTCGCGCCGGCCGCCACGATGGAGCCGTAGGCCGGGTACTGCGAGCCGCCGAGGCGGAATTCGTGCAGCAGCTCGGCGTCGAGGTGGTATTCGCGCACGTCCTTGCCTTCGCGCAGCATGCGGGCCGACAGCTGCATCGCACGGATGTGGGCGCGCGCGCTGATCTGCGCGGCGCGCCGCATGACGTCCTGTTCGTGCGCGTCCTTGAAGAGGCGCATTTCATCGAGCGGGCCGCAGAGGTCGCGCTGCTCCTCGGGGCACAGCGCGCCGTAGCGCACGCGCGCGCGCACCGATTGCAGCCAGCCGTCGATGCGGGTCTCCAGGCCCTTGTGGATCGCGAACGGAAACCACACGGTCGAGCGGTTCTCGAGCAGCTTCGGCAGCCTGGCATCGAGTTCGTCGACCGAAAAAGCCTCGTCCACGCCCAGCGCCCCGGGGGCCGCATCGGGGCCCAGGCGATAGCCATCCCAGATCTCGCGTTCGAGGTCCTTGGGCGCGCAGAACAGCGTCGCCCGGCCGTCGCCTGCGAGCACCAGCCAGGCATTGGGCTCGGTGAAGCCGGTGAGGTAATAGAAGTAGCTGTCGTGGCGGAACAAGAAGTCGCTGTCGCGGTTGCGCTGCCGCTCGGGCGCGGTCGGCACGATGGCGATGCCGTCCTTGCCCAGTTGCGAGGCGAGGCGCGCACGGCGCTCGGCGTAGATCCTGTTGTCTTCGGTGGTCATCTTGGCGTGTTCAGTTGAAGAAGCCGTTCGGGCGTGCCCACATCGGTCCAGGGTCCGGTGTAGAGCTCGGCGCTCACGAGTTCATTGTCCATCGCGGCGCGCAGGATGGGTGCGAGCGGGGCTTTGGCGCCCGCCGGATTGCCCGGGGGAATGCCGCAGTACGGCGGCGCGAAGATCGCTGCGCGGTACAGGCCGATGGTCGAGAAGGTGTATTTCTCGGCGGCCGAATCGAGCGCCAGTCCGCTGGCGGAAAGACCGAAATCGCCCTTCAGGTTGTGCGCGGGGTTCGGCACCAGCCAGAGGTGCGCGAGCTTGCCGCTGGCCACGAAGCGGTCGACCGCAGCCTGCGTGAAGGCGAAATCGGGCGCGAACACATCGCCGGCCGCAACCCAGAACACCTCGCCGAGGCGAGGCAGCGCGCGCACGATGCCGCCGGCCGTTTCCAGCGCTCCGCCAAAGTCGAGGCCTTCATCGGAGTATGAAATCGATAGCGCGCCATGCCCATCCAGCAAAGGGTTGGCACCGAAGCGCCCGGAGATCTGCTCGCCCAGCCAGGCGGTGTTGACCACCAGCTCGGAGAAGCCGCCATGGGCCAGCGCTTCCATCGGCCATTGCATCAGCGGCTTGCCGCGCACCTCGAGCAGCGGCTTGGGGGTGGCGTCGGTCAGCGGCCGCATGCGCTCGCCGCGGCCCGCGGCAAGGATCATGGCGCGAACGGAAGCGGGGGTGCTCACGCCGCCACCTGGCCGCGCATCAGCTCGTTGCGTTCGCAGTGGCGGGGCTGGAACAGCGCCAGCAGGCAGGCCATCAGCGCATGCGCCTTGGCCGAATGGTCGCCGCCGAAGTTGCACACGTACACGTCGAGCGTGGCGCCGCGCTGTTCGGGCCAGGTGTGGATGCAAAGGTGCGATTCGGCCAGCAGCACCGTGGCCGTGACCCCGCCCGGCCCCTCGGGCGTGGCGGGGAATCCATGGACCAGCGTGCCCACCGGCTGCAGCCCCGCGGCGCCGACTGCCTTGAGGCAGACCGCGCCGAGCGCCTCCTTGTCGGTGAGCCATTGCATCCCGCATTGGCAGTCGTGGAGATCGGCGGTGAGGTGCAGCCCATGCATGGGTCGCAACTCTAGCAGTCCGGCGCGCTGCCAAGGAACATCGGCGCGTGCAGGGCGCGTATTGGAGGGGGTGGGAGCGAGCCCGGTAAAATCGCGGGTTCCCCCCAATCCACATTCCCCGAAAGTCCTCCGCCCATGGCAAACGAAGCCCTGATGGCCAACGCGATTCGCGCGCTGGCCATGGATGCCGTCCAACAAGCAAATTCCGGACATCCGGGCGCACCGATGGGCATGGCCGACATGGCCGTCGCACTCTGGGGCGAACACCTGCGCTACAACCCGGCCAACCCGCACTGGTTCGATCGCGACCGCTTCGTGCTGTCGAACGGCCATGCCTCGATGCTGCTGTACGCGGTGCTGCACCTCACCGGCTACGACCTGCCGATCGGCGAGCTCAAGAACTTCCGCCAGCTGCACAGCAAGACCGCGGGCCACCCCGAGGTCGACGTGACCCCCGGCGTGGAAACCACCACCGGTCCGCTGGGCCAGGGCATCACCAATGCCGTGGGCTTTGCCCTGGCCGAGAAGCTGCTCGCCGCCGAGTTCAACCGCAAGGACCACGCGATCGTCGACCACCACACCTACGCCTTCCTGGGCGACGGTTGCATGATGGAAGGCATCAGCCACGAAGCCTGCGCGCTGGCCGGCGCCTGGCACCTGAACAAGCTGATCGCGCTGTACGACGACAACGGCATCAGCATCGACGGCCAGGTCAAGCCCTGGTTCATCGACAACACCGAAGAGCGCTTCAAGGCCTACGGCTGGAATGTCATCGGCCCGATCGACGGCAACGACGCCAAGGACGTGTCCAAGGCCATCGCCAAGGCCAAGAAGCAGGACAGCAAGCCCACCCTCATCATCTGCAAGACGCAGATCGGCAAGGGCAGCCCGAACCGCGCCAACACCGCCAAGGCCCACGGCGAGCCGCTGGGCGCCGATGAAATCACCCTCACCCGCGCCGCGCTGAACTGGCCCTACGCGCCGTTCGAAGTGCCGCAGGAAGCCTACGCCGACTGGGACCACAAGGCCGAGGGCGCCAGCACCGAAGCGGCCTGGAACGACAAGTTCGCTGCCTACGCCCAGGCCTACCCCGGCCTTGCCGCCGAGTTCACCCGCCGCATGAAGGGCGAGCTGCCGAAGAACTTCCACCAGGTGGCGTTCGACACCGTGGTGGCCGCCCACACCAAGGGCGAAACCGTGGCCAGCCGCAAGGCCAGCCAGCTCGCGCTGGAGGCCTTCACCGCCGCGCTGCCCGAAATGCTCGGCGGCAGCGCCGACCTCACCGGCTCCAACCTCACCAACACCAAGAGCACCGCGGCCCTGCGCTTCGATGCGAAGACCGGTGCCGTGGTCATGGGCCAGCCGCAGCAGCCCAACCAGGGCGCCGAAGACGAGGCCAAGCCCGACAGCACCGCCGACAAGGCCGAGCCGCCCCATGGCGTGATCGGCCGCCACATCAACTACGGCGTGCGCGAGTTCGGCATGGCGGCCATCATGAACGGCGTGGCGCTGCATGGCGGCTTCATTCCCTATGGCGGCACCTTCCTGACCTTCAGCGACTACAGCCGCAACGCCATCCGCATGGCCGCGCTCATGAAGCGCCGCGTGGTGCACGTGTTCACGCACGACTCCATCGGCCTGGGCGAAGACGGCCCGACGCACCAATCGATCGAGCACGCAGCGTCGCTGCGCCTGATTCCCAACCTCGACGTCTGGCGTCCGGGCGACACGGCCGAAACCGCCGTGGCCTGGGCCGTGGCGCTGCAGAACCAGTCGCGCCCCACGGCGCTGCTGCTGAGCCGCCAGAACATCGCCTACGCGCCCAAGGGCGATCTCGGCGACATCAGCCGCGGCGCCTACGTGCTGTCGGAGCCCGAGGCCGTCGGCCTCAAGAGCAAGAAGACCGCCGCGGTCATCATCGCCACCGGTTCCGAGGTGCAATTGGCCCTTGCCGCGCAGAAATTGCTGGCAGAGAAGAAAATTGCGGTGCGCGTGGTGTCGATGCCCTCGACCACCACCTTCGACCGCCAGGACGTGGCCTACAAGAAGAGCGTGCTGCCGAAGAAGCTGCCGCGCATCGCGGTCGAAATGGGCTGCACCGGCGGCTGGTGGAAGTACGGCTGCGCAGCCGTGGTGGGCATCGACAGCTACGGCGAGTCGGCACCGGCGCCGGCTCTGTTCAAGCATTTCGGGTTCACGGCAGAGAACGTCGCCGCCACGGTCGAAGCGGCCCTGCGCGACTGAGCCCGGCAAGGCGTTTCTTCTCTCCGTTCGATCACAAGTTTTTCAACCTTAGGAGCAAATCAGATGGCTATCAAACTCGGTATCAATGGCTTCGGTCGCATCGGTCGCAACGTGCTGCGTGCAGCGGTGCAGAACTTCAAGAACGACATCGAGATCGTTGCCATCAATGACCTGCTCGAGCCCGACTACCTGGCCTACATGCTCCAGTACGACTCGGTGCATGGCCGCTTCAAGGGCGAAGTCACGGTCGAAGGCAACCTGCTGATCGTCAACGGCAAGAAGATCCGCCTCACGCAGGAGCGCGATCCGTCGCAGCTCAAGTGGAACGAAGTCGGCGCCGACATCGTGCTCGAGTCGACCGGACTCTTCCTCACGAAGGAAACCTGCCAGAAGCATCTGGACGCGGGCGCGAAGAAGGTGATCATGTCGGCGCCGTCGAAGGACGACACCCCCATGTTCGTCTACGGCGTGAACGACAAGAAGTACGCCGGCGAAGCCATCGTGAGCAACGCCAGCTGCACCACCAACTGCCTGGCGCCGCTCGCCAAGGTGCTGAACGACAAGTGGGGCATCAAGCGCGGCCTGATGACCACGGTGCACGCCGCCACCGCCACGCAGAAGACCGTCGACGGCCCGAGCAACAAGGACTGGCGCGGCGGCCGCGGCATCCTGGAAAACATCATTCCCTCGAGCACAGGCGCCGCCAAGGCCGTGGGCGTGGTCATCCCCGAGCTCAACAAGAAGCTCACCGGCATGAGCTTCCGCGTGCCGACCTCCGACGTGTCGGTGGTCGACCTCACGGTGGAACTGGAGAAGGAAGCCACCTACAAGGAAATCTGCGCCGAGATGAAGTCGCAAAGCGAAGGCGCACTCAAGGGTGTGCTGGGCTACACCGAGGACAAGGTGGTGGCCACCGACTTCCGCGGCGACCCGCGCACCTCGATCTTCGACGCCGAAGCCGGCATTGCGCTCGACGGCACGTTCGTGAAGCTGGTGAGCTGGTACGACAACGAATGGGGCTACTCGAACAAATGCCTCGAAATGGTCAAGGTCGTTTCAAAGTAAGACTTCACGGCCCCAATGAAGAACGCGCCCCTCGGGCGCGTTTTTTCATGGGCGTGCCGACCCGGGGCGGTGCCTCAGCGCAGCTTCTCGTTCCTCCTGATCTCGCTGCTGAGCTGCGACGTCATCCGCGTCGCTGCGCGCCGGGCGGCCAGCCCGTAGTCGCCGTTGAACTCGTTGAACGCGGCCGTGCCGTTGCCGACCGCGCGCACGCGCGTCACCTCGGCGCCGGCCGGGTCGGTCACGACGCACGCCACCTCGGCGGTGAACGACGTGGGCGGCCAGGTGATCCATGAGGACGAGCTCGAATCGGTCCTGATCTGCGGCGTGAACACCAGGGACACGCCCGCTGCCTCGTTGGCCTTGGCGTCGCCGGCTGTGCGCAGCACGACCACGTCGCGGTAGACCGCGCGCAGCGCATCGCGGATCGACTTCTCGAGGTCCCGGTAGGGGTAGTAGCTCACGCGGTCGCCGCTTCCGCCGGCGGTGGTCACCTGCTGGTCGCGCTGGGCGTCGGTCATCACGTAGGCGACCTTCTTCGGAACGAGGTGGGCCGTCGCGCGCGGAGGCGCCGTCTCGGTGATCATCGTGATCGGATGGGCGCAGGCGGACAGCAAGGCAGCGAAGGCCGCGGCGGCCAGCAGGCTAGCGGTTGGGCGAAGGATCGGTGGCATGGAGGTTCTTCTTGCGCGGCTACGGGGCGATGGCCGCGATGAACTGCGCATCGGCGTAGACCTTGCGCAGCAGCGCGCGCACCAGCCGCGGGTAGGCGGCCTGGCCGGCGGGCACGGCCACGATGTTGGCGTAGCTCGAATCGAAGGCAATTTCGGCGCGGTAGGTCTTGCGCAAGCGCTCGGCGGCCGCGCGCGTCACGGTCACCTCCACGTCCATGCGGCCGGTGCCGTTGATCACGCCAAGGTCGAGCTCGTTGACGCGGAGGGTCGCCGCGATGCGGGTCGGCGCCTTGGGGTCGTAGGCCGATATTTCCGCCAGGTCGCGCATCAGCGCGTCTTCCAGGTATTGCGAAAAGGTGCCGCTGGGCGACAGCAGTCTTGCGCGGCGCAGGCTCAGCGAGTTGACGCTGTCGTTGGGATCGGTGGGCTGCACCTTTGCGACGGCCACCATGGCCGGTCGCGTGGCTTCCAGCCGGTCGAGTGCTTCGTAGTCGGCCGCGTAGGGCGGCGCGGCAAGCTGCGCGCAGCCCGACGCCAGCAGGCCCGCGGCCAGCGTGCCGAGCAATGCGGTGAAAGCGCGCAAGCGCAGACGCTGCGGTCCGATGAAGATCGCCATGCCTTCGGTCCCTCCTCGAGATGCCTGCTCCCGGGCGCGAGGGTAGCAGGCATTGCGCCGCGCGCGAAGGCCCGGTTCAGACCGGCTCGAGCACGTGGATCAGCTTGCTCTCGACCAGCGCCTTGGTCTTCTCGCCATGCGCTTTCATGTGCGGCGCGACGCCATGCGCCTGCAGGTGGGCCAGCGTTTCCCATTTCTCGATGACCACGAAAGTATCGGGACCGAAGCTGGCCTTCGATGCCGGAACACCCTGCGCATCGACGGTGGCGCCGTATTCGATGCAGCCCTCTTCGGCCAGCACGGCCGCGCGGTTGGCGGCAAAGGCTTCGAGCAGTTTGGCCCGTTGGCCCGGCTTGGCGTTGATGATGGCGACGACGTGGATCATGGAAAGAGGCTCCGGTGTGTGGTGGATGACAGGCGCCGAATCTAAAAGATCCGCCGCCAAGGCGCGGGTCGCGCGTGCGACCGCGCCGGTTGTTCGGTCAGCGGTCGGCGGCGTCTTTCCACAGATGCACCAGCGCCTCGGGCGCCTCGGTCTCGGGCACTTCGAAGCTGATCGATCCCGAATGCGCCGTCGCGCTCTGCATCACCAGTTCGACACGGTAGAAGCGCTGGTCGCCGCCGGGCGAAGCCGGACCGTCGCGCTGCGCCGCATGCGGCGCAGCGCTTTGCAGGGCTTCGCCGATCTGCTGGCGCAGCGCCTCGCTGCAGTTGCCCAACTGGTAGCTGCGCGGGCGCGAAAGCCCCGGCAGGTAGGCGACGCCGCCCTCGCGCGTCACGCGCACGACGGAGGCTTGGTCCAAGGGCGGAAGCTGAATCATGACGTTGAGACTCCCACGGTGTTCCAGGCGGTGCCCACTGCCTGGTGCACTGCGCTGCCGGTGCCGAAGCGCCTGGCCGCATTCTCTATGCAGAGCTGCGCGAAGTCCGCAAAGTCGGCGTCCTGGCGCAACCGCCTGTCGCAGACAGTGTCGTACCAGGCGCGGCCCGCCGTTTCCCATGCCGGGCCCGGAACAGCCGTGGCAGCGAGATGGAAGGCGCGGTTCGGAATGCCGGAATTGATGTGCACGCCGCCATTGTCCTGCCGCGTGTCGACGAAGTCTTTCATGTGGGCAGGCTGCGGGTCGCGGCCCAGCACCGGGTCGTCGTAGGCCATGCCGGGCTCGGCCATCGAGCGCAGCGCGCGCGCTTTCACCTTGCCGGTGAAAAGACCCGCGCCCACCAGCCAGTCGGCCTGCTGCGCCGTCTGCTTCAGCAGATGCTGCTTGACGAGCGCGCCGAACACATCGCAGATCGATTCGTTGAGCGCGCCGGGCTGTCCCTGGTAGACGAGGCCGCATTCGTGGTCGATGACGCCATGCGTGAGCTCGTGGCCAATGATGTCCACGGCGATGGTGAAGCGGTTCATGACGTCGCCGTCGCCATCGCCGAACACCATCTGCCTGCCGTTCCAGAATGCGTTGTCGTAGTCGTTGCCGTAATGCACGCTGCCGGTCAGCGGCATGCCCGCGGCGTCGATGGAATCTCGCTCGAAGACGTCGTGGTACAGGCGGTAGGTGGCGCCCAGGTAGTCGTAGGCTTCGTCGGCCGCGATGTCGCCGATGGCAGCCTGGCCTTCGGCGCGCACCTGCCGGCCGGGCAAGGCCATGGTGTGCTCCGCGTCGTGGATCGCGCGCGCGGGCGAGCCCCGCCGGAGGTAGCGCGGCACCGGGCCGGAAGACACGCCATTGGAGCCCACGGCCTCGCGCAAGCCGCGGTGTTCGCGGTCGATCAACCGCGTCTGTGCGGCGCGTGCGCTGGCGTGCGCGCCGGCGTGTTCCGCCAGCCGGTCCAGCAGGTAAGGCGGTACGAAGCTGGGTTGCAAAAGGGGCGTCGGCCGCAGCGGCATGGGCGGTTTCCTCGCGCAGTGGGACGGGTAGAAATGACGGTAGCAGAAAGCCGTAAAACCTGGATCACTCCGTTACTTCTGGTGTCATGGATTCGCCCGTTCAGGCCATAGGATCGAAGCTCCCGATCCACTTGCCGCCTTTGCCATGTTCATCGTCACCCTCAGCTATATCCGCCCCCTCGAAGAGCTCGATGCTTTGATGGACGGGCACATGGCGTGGCTTCGAAAGCACTATGAAAGCGGCCTCTTCCTGGCCTCGGGCCGGCAGGTGCCGCGCAAGGGCGGCGTGATCTTCGCGCGCTCGGGCGACCGCGCCGCGCTGGAGGCGGTCCTGGCGCGCGATCCGTTCGTTCAGAACGGCGTGGCGACCACCGAAGTGATCGAGTTCGTGCCGAGCATGACCGCCCCCGCGACCGAGATCCTCAAGACCGTCTGAACGACCCCCGGGCATCAGGCCCGTGGCAGTTCCTCGCGCCCGCCGGGATGCCGCGCAAAGCGCGCGGCGCTGTTGCCGTGCACCGGCGCCGGATCGTCCCAGGGCCAGCCGCCGAACTGCGTGCGGCGGTAGTCGGCCAGGGTCTGGCTGATCTCGGCCTGTGTGTTCATCACGAACGGCCCGTACTGCACCACCGGCTCTGCGATGGGGCGGCCCTGCAGCAGCAGGAACTCGGCGGCTTCTCCGTCGCCATTGACCACCTCCACGGGCACGTCGGCACGCAATTCGATGGCGGCGGGCCCTTCCACACGCCGGCCCGCGATGTGTGCGAAGCCGCCCTTGAAGAAGTACAGCATGCGCCGCGTGCCGGCGCCCGCGGCGGCCGGCAGCGTCCATTGCGCACCGGGCGTCATGCGCAGGGTCCAGATCGCGACGTCGGCATCGGCCTCTGCGGCCCACGAATCGGGCGGCGGTGCCAGCGGCGCGATCGGCTCCTGCCCATTGGTCGCCGCATCGCCGATGCGGCCCGCGATGACTGCGACGTCCGTGCGCCCGCCCTTCGCATCGGTGGATGCAAAGCGCGGAATCGCTTCCGACCAGAACATCGTGAAGTGCGGCTCGGCCATCTTGCTCCGGGCCGGCAGGTTGAGCCAGATCTGGAACAGCTCCAGCGGGTTCGGCGCCTGGGTGTCGAGCAGCGGAAACATCTCCGAATGCACGATGCCCTTGCCGGCCGTGAGCCACTGCACGTCGCCGCCGCCGAAACGCGCGGTGGCGCCCAGTGAGTCGGAATGGTCTACAAGCCCCTTGCGCACGATGGTCACCGTCTCGAAGCCTCGGTGCGGGTGCGAGGGAAAGCCGGGCACCGTTTGGCCGTGGTACATGCTCCAGCCGTCCTTGCGGCTGAAGTCCTGGCCGATCTGCCGGCCGGCGAGCGGTGCTTCGGGCCCCATCTGCGCGTTGGCATTGGGATAGGCGTCGTCGTGATAGACGCAGAACAGGAACGGATCGATCGTCTGCCACGGAAAGCCCAGCGGGCTCACCTGCAGCACGGGGCTGCGGCTTTCTTCAGGGCGGTTGTTGTTGCTAGGCACCTCGGTATTCCTTTCCTTGGGGCGCGCCGCGGAGGAGTCGGCGGCGCTGCTCTTCGGAATATCGGGGCGCCCGCGCTGCACGGAAGGGCCCTTCCGCGCAACAGTGAGAAGCGCATATGGAACGATGGGCATCGCGCTCGTTCTTTCCGGCCGCGCGGCGTCACGGATTCTGGTGGACCACTTCGGCGTTCGGGTCCATGTACATCAGCTCCCACAGGTGGCCGTCGATGTCCTGGAAGCCGTGGCCGTACATGAAGCCGTAGTCCTGCGGCGCGCGCGGCACCGTGCCGCCCGCGGCCACCGCCTTGGCCACCATCTCGTCGACCTCGGCGCGGCTTTCGCACGAGAGACACAGCAGCACCTCGGTGCTCTTGCTGGTGTCGGTGAGGCTCTTGTCGGTGAAGGTCTTGAAGAAATCCTCGGCCAGCAGCATCGCATGGATGCTGCCCTCCTGGATGACCAGGCACGCGGCGTTGGCGTCGGTGAATTTCTCGTTGAAGGTATAGCCGAGCGCGGCGAAGAAAGCCTTGGACTTCTCGAGGTTCTTGACGGCGAGGTTCACGAAGATCTGCTTGTTGGCCATGGTGCCTTCCTGTTGCGATGAAGAGTGGATCGGATGTTTGCCGGTGTGTTGTGTACACCGTCCACAAAAGATATCAAACAAAATGGACGGTGTCCACATATTTTTTCAGCGGGCGTATCCGGCGAGCAAGCCAGCCAGGGCAATGGTGCTGCGGTCCTCGAAAAAGGGGCCGACGATCTGCACGCCCAGCGGCAGTCCGCGCTTGGTGAAGTCGGCCGGCGCCGCCGTCGCGGGCAGCCCGCCAAGGCTCGCGAGTGACGCCCAGGCACCCAAGGTCTCATACGGTGCCGGCGTTCCATCGATAGTGATCGCTCGCTTTGTGAGATCCGGTTCGCTCACATGCTCGAAGGCCGCACACCCGACCGAAGGGCACAGTACCGCGTCGAATTCCGCAAACAACGCGCGCAACTGGGCACGGATGCGCGTGCGGCTGGCCATCAGATCGAACCAGGCGGAGAGCGCCAACGGCGAGCGGCCGCCCGGCTCGAGATGGGCGAGCACGGTCTCGACGATCTGTCCGTAGGTGTCGCCGATCTCTGCCAGGTCCGGCAGCAGGTCGGAGGCATGTGCCACGCTTGCGCCCGCCTCCGCAAGCCGTTGCCCCGCGCCTTCGACGGCCGCGCGCACCTCGGCCGCCACCGGGGCCTGCGGATGCGCCGTGACCACGAGCACGCGCCAATCCTTTGCGGCCGCGCGGCGCGGCTGGGGCAACGCGAAACCTCCTTGGGCCACTTGCGCGGCATCGGGCCCGGCGAGCACCTGGAGCGCCAGCGACAGGTCGTCAGGGCAATGGCCGATCGGCCCGATCTCGGAAGGCAGCCCGGCGGGCGCTTCTTCGGTGCCCGGAAATGCAAAGCCGCGCGCCGGCAGCAGGCCTTCGCTCGGCTTGTGCGCGTACACGCCGCAAAAGCTCGCGGGAACGCGCAGCGATCCGGTCAGGTCGCTTCCCAGCTCCAGCGCCACCATGCCGGTGGCCACCGCCACGGCGCCGCCGCCGGACGAACCCCCCGGCGTGCGCCTCGGGTCCAGGGGGTGCACCGTGCGGCCATACACGGGGTTGTCGCATTGCCAGTCGGCCAGGCCCGGCGGCACGTTCGTCTTTCCCAGGATCACCGCGCCTGCTGCCCTGAGTCGCTGCACGGCCACGGCGTCATGCGGTGGAACGAAATCGCGAAACGGCGGCAGGCCCCAGCTCGTCGGCAGCCCCGCGATGTTGAATGCTTCCTTCACCGTCATCGGCACGCCGAGCAGCGGACGGCGCTCACCGCGCGCCAGTGCCGCATCGGCGTCCTTCGCCTGCTGGCGTGCGCGGTCGAAATCGCGCACCACCACGGCGTTCAGTGCGCCATCGAGCGCCTCGATGCGCGCGATGGCGGCTTCGCAGAGCTGGACGGCGCCGACCTCCCCGGCCGCGAGGGCCTGGGCCGAGCGTGCGGCGCCGGCGGCCAGCAAGGTGACGGGGTCGGCTGTCGCGGCTGGGGTGAAGACGGGCATCATGGGTCTCCATGGAAATCGAGTTCAAGTTTCATATTCCCGCCGAACGACTGCAAGCGGTGCAGGCCGCGATGCGGCGTGGCGCTGTCGTGCGTACCCGGCTGCAGGCGCGCTACTTCGACACCGCCGGCCAGGCGCTGGCCGCGCAAGGCATCGTGCTGCGGCTGCGCAAGGAGGGCCGGCGCTGGGTGCAGACCGCCAAGGCCACTGGCGACAACGCGCTGCACCGGCTGGAGCACAACGTCGACCTGGGCGCCGCGTCGGCCGGCATCGCAACACCGGCCGTCGACCCCGAGCGCCACCAGGGCACGCCCGTCGGCGACAGGCTCGCGAAGGTGCTGGCCGCGAGCGGCGAGCCGCTGGTGGAGCGCCAGTCCACCGACATCGTGCGGCTCACGCGCGAGGTGCGCACCGGAGGGGCCGGCGCCGGCGCCGCAGTGGTCGAACTGGCGCTCGACGTCGGCAAGGTCATCGCCCATGCGGGGACGCCCGACGCGCGCGAGTCGCCCGTGTGCGAACTGGAGCTCGAACTCAAGCGCGGCGACGTGCAGGGCCTCGTCGCGCTCGCACGCCGCTGGTCGCAGCAGCATGGCCTGTGGTTCAGCACCGTCTCCAAGGCCGAACGCGGCGCGCGCCTCCTGGCCGGGGTCGAGGCGGTTCCGGCCGTCAAGGCCGAAGCGCCGCGCTTCGGCGAAGCGGCCGATGGCCGCGCCATCCAGCAAGCGGTGGTCGCCTCCTGCCTGGCGCAGATGCTGCCCAACGCCAGCGAGATCGCGGCGGGCGGAACCGACGAAGAGCAGATCCACCAGCTGCGCATCGGCATCCGGCGCCTGCGCACCGCGTTGCGCGAACTCGCGGGGTTGGACACGCGCACCGATCTTTTCAACCGCGCCGAATGGGAGCCACGGCTGGTCGACGCGTTTCGCGCGCTCGGCATGCTGCGCGACCGCGAGCAGGTCCTGGCACTGGCGCAGGCGCAACTGGGGAAAGCGGGCGCACCGGCGTTCGATCCGCTCGCCGGCGATCCGGCATCAGCCGATGCGCGCTCGCCCGGCGAGGTGGTGCGCGCGCCGGGATTCCAGTCGGTGCTGGTGTCGCTCATCGGCTTCACCGCCTCGGTGTCCGCAGAGCCGGGCCAAGCCGCAGAAGCGGCGCCGGATGACGCAGGCCCGCTGAACGCCGGCGATGCCCACCGCCTGCTGCGGCAACGCCTACAGCGACTGCATGCGCAGACCGTGCGCGACGGTCGCCGCTTCGAATCGCTCGCGACCGAAGCCCAGCACCGCGTCCGCAAGCGGCTCAAGCGGCTGCGCTACCTGGCCGAGTTCGCGGCGCCACTGTTCGCCGACGCAAGCGATGACAAGTCGGCCGCACGCTACCTGAAGCGGCTGCGCCCCGCGCAGGACGCGTTGGGCCGCTTCAACGACGAAGCCGTGGCGCTCACGCTGTACCGGAAGGCCACCGCGCGAGATGCCCGCGCCTGGTATGCCGTCGGCTGGTTCAGCGCGCGCCATGCGGCGGGCGCGAAGGCGTGCCGCAAGGCGCTGGGCAAGATCGAGAAGGCGCCGCGGTTCTGGAAGAAGAAAAACTAAGGGAACCAGGCGGTCGAGACAGACCGCTCAGTGATGGTGCCCGTGCGCCCCATGCACATGCCGATGCTCGATCTCCACCGGCAGCGCCGCGCGCACGTCCGTCACCTGCAGGCTGAAGCGCAGCGCCTTGCCTGCCCACGGATGGTTGCCATCGAGCAGCACGACCGGGCCCTTGATCTTCATCACGGTGAAGAGGTGCTGGCGGCCATCGTCGAGCCGCCCTTCCAGTTGCCCGCCGACCTTCACGCCCGGCGGAAAGTCAGCCTTCGGAATGCTGCGCACCAGCGACTCGTCGCGCAGGCCGAAGGCGTCTTCAGGCGCCAGGTGCAGCGTGGTCTGGAAGCCCGCTTCCTTGCCGTCCAGCGCTTCCTCGATCTTGGGCAGCGTGTTCTCGTACCCGCCATGCAGGTAGGCCATGGGCTCGGGGCTGGCTTCGATGAGCTTGCCCTGCGCGTCGGCGACCTTGTACTTCAGCGTGACGACGGTGTCTTTTTCGATTTTCATGCGGCATTGTCCCGCAACCGTGAGCCAACAAACGCCGACGGAAAGGAAATCCTAACGACAATGTCCAGCAATAAGGTCCATCGCGCCGGCGGATGCCAAGCAATGCTAAAGCTTCGCTTTGGCAGTACCGCACGTACGGCCAATAAGCCCGACCAATGTCGGAAAAATGCTGACTATTTTTTGGGCAGCGCCAGTACCTTGTTAGTAACTTGCACGGGATTGGATTTCTGCGTACGAGGAAAATACGCAGCATCGACTCGCGTTGATTGCCGCATCCATTCGGGCCACTGTTGAACGCGCTTGTGTGACTCCGAAAATTGATCCAAAAAGACCTTTACTGATTTTTCGTCCATTGGTCTACTCCTGGGGTGGTGCGTGTTTCATTAACTATAATATCCTCGATCATCAGATAAGTCAAAACAATTCTTTTAATCCTTGGATTTTCTGAGATCGCATCAATATCAAGTACATCTCCTTTGGATGATTTCCGGTTCCTGTTCATCTGAAAGAAATCCATGAAACTCCGCGGCGCTACCCCAACAAAAGCACGAAAATTCGCCCTATTGCCTGACAATTCCTGGGGTTCAATGCTGATTGAATCTGAATAGAGTTCTGCAGTGCGGCTTTTTTCGTACGGTTCGATAAAGACGACTTCCTTGATTCCGCTTGCCGTAATATGGCGTGCACAAATGTGACACGGGAAAGTAGTGCAAAAAAGTTTGGCGCCTCCAATTTGAACCCCTCTTCTGGCCGCGTCGGTAATAGATGCAGCCTCTGCGTGAACGGCCCGGCCGAATTCAATGACATCAAATATCAAGGAATTCTTGAGAAAAGCGTCGCCTTGAAAAAGTGAAGTGTCTGCTAGATCCTTGTTGCTATTTTTCTTTAAGCTGTGGTGAAGCCAACCTTTTTGACGCAGTCGTGAAAGTACGTCCTCCACAATTTCGGACTTGATTTTTACGTTGGAATCGTTTCCAAGCTCAAAGTCTCTAGCTACAAAGTCATCTTCCCCCCAATAGAGGCCGCCGCCAAATTTTGGTACTTCATTGCAACCAGTAGCGAGCACAGATCCGTCCGAATCGGTGATGGCGGCTCCCACTTGACGCGAGAGATCTAAGGAGCGCATCGCCGACGCCTGTGCGTAGAACATTCCTTGTTCATCACGTGTAGGTGATATATACGGGTGTCCGAAGCTTAGGCGCACGAGCCTCAGCAGATTCTCATCTAATTTGGACCGTGACTCGGCGCTAACAAAATAGTCTGCAAGCGGAAAAGTTTTTCCAACTCGTTGCCCGGATTTACGGGCTTCTTCTTCAAAGTCGCGAGAGACTAGTTGGACCGCCATTTCCTCCGCGGTTGACGTGCTTTTTCCCACGGATGATCGCAGGCGTCGCGCCAAATCTTTTACTCGAGACTGTCTTGGCGCATAAACTGAAATTAAGCAGAAGGCTTTTCCATAAGCCTGCCTATATAACTCCACCTCTTCTGGTCGTTTGAATGAACTTACGATGTATGCTGTCCGTGGCAAAGGCTTGTTTGATGTGCCCGCTTTTTCTGTGCGTATTGCTTTGATTCGCGCAATTCCTAGTCGCGCGACGATGTCGCGTTGATCAGTCTTTTCTCGTAACCGAGTTCCGCTTTCCATTAAGTTTCTAATTCTGTCGTATTCGCTGGAAGCGTTAACTTTCTTTCCCTTTAGATAGGGGTCGATAAGATCGCTCAGTTTTACGAGATGCGCTTGGTAATTAACACTCTTAAGTTGGCTCCGCAAGCTTTCATAAACTTTGGTCAAGTCGACCCCCGTCGGTCCCACCAAGCCAAAAACTAGTTCTATTCTGGGCTTTCTGGTTCCAGAGGCAGGCGTTTTCGCGTGGTTTTACGTGGGGTGACTCTTGAACTCGATTTTTCCATCTGTAGAACGTATAAAATTGATATGTACGATGTGAGTCGTCGAGCTTTTTGCGAGGCGCCTCTCGCTTGGCGCCAAAAAGATGGATCGTGGGAAGGCTGCCGGCGCCCAACACCGTCGGAACGATTCAAAAGCATCTCTTTGTAAATGATTTCGGCTCAGTCCGCATCCCGTAAGCACCTTGAAAAGACACTAGCCGCGCTGTTTGATCAAAAAACAACTTTGCTAGCTCCGTCCCAACTGCCCTATCTCAAGTAGCCCCTCCACCCCGCTCAGCTTCTCCATCACCATGCCGATGAACGCCGACACCGCGAGCGGCAGGTGCTTGCGGCTCGGGTACAGCACGCTCAGCCCCTGCCCGGTGCGCTGGTAGCGCGGCAGCACCGGCACGAGCCGGCCGGCTTCCAGGTCGAGCCGGGCCATGGTGGGCGGCAGCAGCGCGACGCCCAGGCCGGCGAGCGCGGCCTTGCGCAGCGCCTGCGCGGTGTTGCCGGTGAAGCGGCCGCTCACCTGCACTTCTTCTTCCGCGCCGCCGGGGCCCACCAGGCGCCAGACGGTGCGGCCGCTCGGATGGGCCGCGGTGACGCAGTCGTGGTTCGCCAGATCCTGCAAGCTGGCCGGCGCGCCGCGCGCGGCGATGTAGGCGGGGCTCGCCACCATGCCGTCGGTGCGAACGCTCATGAGCTTGCGGCCGACATAGCCCGAGTCGGGCAGCGCGCCGCCGCGGAAGGCGACGTCGATCTGCTCGGCGATCAGGTCGGCCTTGGCATCGCTGAGCACGAAGTCGACGCGCACCAGCGGATGCGCGGCCAGGAAGTCGGCGACCCATTCCATCGGGAAGAAATCGAAGAAGTCGGCCGTGGCCGCCACGCGCACCAGGCCGCTGGGTTCGCGGCTGCCGGTGATCAGCTCCTGCCCGGCCTCCACCAGCCCGTCGACCGCGCCCGCGCAGCGCTCGTGAAAGGCCTGGCCCGCGCTGGTGAGCGTGAGCTTGCGCGTGGAGCGCTGCATCAACCGCGTGCCCAGCTGCGCTTCCAGCTGCTGCACGCGCCGGCTCACGGTATTGGGCGGCAGCCCGAGCCGGCGCGCGGCCTCCGCAAAGCTGCCATGGCGCACCACCTGCACAAAGACGGCGATGTCGTTGAGGTCGAGCATGGCGATGATTCCTTCTCTTGATGGACGAGTGCAATCCTATTCTGCTGTCTTGTCGATCAATGGGTGCCGCCATAACCTTCGATCCACTCTCGGCGTTCCTGGCCTGGCGCCTGCGGCCGGTGCCGCAATTGCCGGTCAGGGCGGGCTGATCTTTCTTCCTCTTCTTCTATCGATTCAGGAGCACTCCATGACCACTGCCGTTGCAAGGCCCCCCATCACCGAAGCCCGCCCCATCGTCTATCGCACGCGCGGTTCGCAGCATGGGCCGATCATCCGGCTCATGAGCCCGGGCGACCTGGGCGAGTTCCTGAAGCCCTTCGTCTTCCTGGACCTGTTCGGTTTCGACACCACCGGCAGCCGCGCCGGCTTCGGCATGCACCCGCACTCGGGCATCGCCACGCTGACATGGCTGATCGAAGGCGACACGGTGTACGAGGACACGACCGGCGAAACCGGCGTGCTGCGGGCCGGCGGCGTCGAGTGGATGCGTGCCGGCAACGGCGTGTGGCATGACGGCGCGCCCGCGCCGGACACCAGGCGCGTGCAGGGATTCCAGCTGTGGGTGGCCCTGCCGGCGGCGGAAGAGAACGCGCCGGCGGAGAGCATCTACCTGGCGCCCTCGCAGGTGCCCGTCGAAGGCCCGGCGCGCGTGCTGCTGGGAAGCTACGGCGCGGCGCAAAGCCCCATTCCGGCCCCGGCGCCCATGAACTACCTGGCCGTGCAGCTGAAGGACGGCGAGCACTGGCGCTACACGCCGCCGGCCGGCCACACGGTGGGCTGGGTCGCGGTCAGCGCCGGCCGGCTCGATGCGGGCGACGGCAGCGGCGAGCCGGTCGCCACCGGCGAACTGGCGGTATTCGAGGAATCGGCCGCGGCCATCGACTTCGTCGCCCACGGCGACACCGCCTTCGTGCTGGGCTCCGCCGCCAAGCACCCGCACGCGCTGGTGATGGGCCGCTATTCGGTGCACACCAGCCAGGCGGCGCTCGACCAAGGCGAGGCCGAGATCCGGCGCATCGGCGCGCGGCTGCGCGAGCAAGGCCGCCTGCGCTGAGGCGAGCGCCCTTCCGCCCGCGTAGCGCAAACCAGCGTGCACGCGGCGGGCGGCTGCGCCAGAATCGTTCGCTTCGAACGACCCGGCCGCAGCGCCCGCTTTCATGAACATCGTCGACTCCTTCGCCAACAACGCCGCCCGCTTCGTCGATATACGGCGCGACATCCACGCCCACCCCGAACTCGGCTTCGAGGAGCACCGCACTTCCGAAAAAGTCGCGGGCCTGCTGGCCGAATGGGGCATCGAGGTGCATCGCGGCATCGCCGGCACCGGCCTGGTGGGCGTGCTGCGCAAGGGCACCGGCTCGCGCACCATCGGCCTGCGCGCCGACATGGACGCGCTGCCGATGCAGGAGGCCAACGAGTTCGCGCACAAGTCCACGCACGCGGGCCGCATGCATGCCTGCGGCCACGACGGCCACACCACCATGCTGCTGGCCGCCGCCTGGCACCTGTCACGGCAGGGGCCCGATGATTTCGACGGCACCGTGCATTTCATCTTCCAGCCCGCCGAGGAGATGGGCAAGGCCGGCGCCAAAAAGATGATCCAGGACGGGCTGTTCGAGCGCTTCCCATGCGACGCGGTCTTTGCGCTGCACAACTTTCCCGTGGGCGACGTGGGCCGCTTCGCACTCAACGAAGGCGCGCTCATGGCCTCGAGCAACACCTACAAGGTCACCCTGCGCGGACGCGGCACGCATGCCTCGATGCCGCATACCGGCATCGACCCGGTGGCCGCGGTGGTCACGCTCGCGCAGCAGCTGCAGACGATCGTGCCGCGCACGATTCCCAGCACCGAGCGCGCGCTGCTCGCGGTCACGCAGCTGCAGGGCTCCGATGCGCCCAATGTGATTCCCGACGTGGCGACCGTGGGCGGCACCATCCGCACCTTCTCCATCGAGGCCATCGACAAGATCGAGGCGCGGCTGCGCGAAGTGGCGGCCGGCGTGGCGGCGGCGCACGGCTGCACGGCCGAGGTCTTCTTCAACCGCTCCTCGCCGCCGGTGGTCAACCACGTGGCCGAGGCGCGCTTTGCGGCCGGCGTGATGCGCGAGGTGGTGGGCGACGGCATGGTGACCGACGACTTTCCCGCCGTGATGGGCGCCGAAGACTTCGCCCACATGCTGCTCGCGCGGCCCGGCTGCTATGCGTTCCTCGGCAATGGCGACGGCGACCACCGCCTTGGTGGCCATGGGCCCGGCCCTTGCATCATCCACAACACCTCGTTCGACTTCAACGACGAGATCATTCCGATCGGCGCCAGCTACTTCGTGAAGCTGGTGCAGCGCTGGTTGCCTTCGGGCAGCTGAACCCTTTTCTGTCGACGATGATGAAAGCGGCCTCCCCGATGACCTTTACCCTTTTCACCCGGCGTTCACTGGCGGCGCTCGCAGCCGCCTCGGCCCTCGTCGCGCTCGCGCCCGTGCACGCGCAGCAGCAACGCGTGATCCACATCGTCGTGCCCTTCGGCACGGGCGCGGTGCAGGACACGGTGGCGCGCGCCTTCAATGCCGAGCTGGGCGCGGCGCTCAACGCCAGTGCGATCGTCGAGAACCGCGCGGGCGCGGGCGGCACGGTGGGCGCCGCGGTCGTGGCCAAGGCCCCGCCGGACGGCAACACGCTGGTGCTCGCGGCCGCGAGCCACCACATCGCGGGCTTCCTGTACAGCAAGCTGTCCTACGACCCGCTGAAGGATTTCGTGGGCGTGGCGAACATCGGCAACGCGGGCTATGTGCTGGCGGTGGCGAGCGGGCTCAATGTGTCGAACACGGCCGACTTCGTCAAGGAGGTCAAGGCCAACCCGGGCAAGTACAACTACGCCTCGGCGGGCAACGGCAGCGCCACGCACCTGGCGATGGCTTCGTTCCTTGCCAAGGCCGGGCTGCAGATGACGCACATCCCGACCAAGTCGACCGGGGAAGCGGTGAACGAGGTGCTCGCGGGCCGCGTGCAGGCCGTCATCTCGTCGAGCATCGGCGTGATGGGTTTCCAGACCGATCCGCGCATGAAGCTGCTGGCCTCGACCGGCCAGGCGCGCAGCCCGTTCCTTCCCGCCTTGCCGACCGTGGCCGAAAGCGGCCTGCCGGGCTATGCCTTCGATTCATGGATCGGCCTGCTCGCGCCCGCCGGCACGCCCAAGGCCGAAGTCGAGCGCCTCAATGCGGCCACCAACAAGGTGCTGGCCGATCCGGCGATCCAGGAGCGCTTCAAGCGCCTGGGCGTGGAGCCGCGCACGCAAACGGCCGAAGAGTTCCAGAAGCTGCTGCGCACCGACTGGGATGCGATGGGCGCGGTGGTGAAGGCTTCCGGCGCGAAGATCGACTGAGGGAGCCCGTCAGCCTCTACGCTTCGGCGGCGGGCAGCGGCGCGGGTCCGGGCCAGCCCAGCAACTCGGCCAGCCGCGCGACGATCCAGCCGGCCTCGGCGGCCGACACGCCGGATTCGGGCGTGGCGAGTCCGGCGTGGATGCGGCGCAGGATCTCGCTTTCCACCGGCACCTCGGTGTGGTGTTGGATCTGCGCATGGCCCACGAGGTGGTTGGCGAGGTCTTCGCAGATCTCGTAGCGCTCGCGCACCACGCCGATCGGCTCCGAGAGGCGCTGGCGCGCATCGCTATACACCGCGAAGAACGAGGGCGGGATGAAGATCTGGTTGTCGTCGGACATGGCGGCCTTGTTTGTAGCGGCCCAATGACAAAACGCGCCCGGGGGCGCGTTCGTCGTGGCTCCTAAGAAAGAGCCGCGGGGGCTGGATCAGCCGCCCTTGGTCGGGCGCTTGCCCGGGTTCTTCTTGCTGCGCGTGGCGGTGCCGCGCTCGAGGCTGATCTTCTGGCCGCCACCGGTGCGAGGCGCGGTGTAGCCGGGCATGGGGATCGGCTTCGGGCTGGCAAGACGGTCGGCTTCGGTACGGATTTTCTTGGGCATGGAAAGCTCGGATAAAAAGGATGTTCGACCCCCGATTAGGCCACATCGGCAGATTTTGTCTGCCAAGCGCCGAAACGAGGGGCCATGGGAGGGATGTCAGGTGGACTGCGGTGTCAGAAGGCGCACCCTGACGCTCTTGCCTTTCACGCGGCCGTTGTCGAGCTTGCGTGCGGCTTCTTCGGCAATGCTGCGGTCCACCGCAACATAGGTCGAGTACTCGTTGACGTTGATCTTGCCGACCTGCTCCTTGGCATAGCCGCAGTCGCCGGTGAGCGCGCCCAGCACGTCGCCGGCGCGGATCTTTTCCTTGCGGCCGCCCACGATCTGCAGCGTGGCCATGGGCGGGCGCATCGGCTCGCCCTTGCCGGGCGTGAGCTCGGCCAGGTCGTGCCATTCGGATTCGCGGCCCTGCAGCTGCTCGATCTTGCCGACGCTGCCCATCTCGTCCATGCTGGCCAGGTTCAATGCGAGGCCTTCGGCGCCGCCCTGCTGGCCCACGCGGCCGGTGCGGCCGACGCGGTGGATGTGGATTTCGGAATCCGGCGTCACGTCGACATTGATCACGGCTTCGAGCTGCGAGATGTCGAGTCCGCGGGCCGCCACGTCGGTGGCCACCAGCACCGAGCAGCTGCGGTTGGCAAACTGCACCAGCACCTGGTCGCGCTCGCGCTGCTCCAGCTCGCCGAACAGCGCCAGCGCGCTGAATCCCTGGGCCTGCAGCACTTCGACAAGGTCGCGGCACTGCTGCTTGGTGTTGCAGAAGGCCAGCGTGCTCACGGGGCGGAAATGGTCGAGCAGAAGACTCACGGCGTGCAGCCGTTCGCTCTCCTTCACCTGGTACCAGCGCTGGCGGATCTTGCTGCCTTCATGCTGCGCCTGCACCGTGATCTGCTGCGGGCTCTTCATGAACTGCTGCGCGAGCTTGGCGATGCCTTCGGGGTAGGTGGCCGAGAACAGCAGCGTCTGGCGTTCCTTGGGGCACTGGCGCGCCACCTTCACGATGTCGTCGAAGAAGCCCATGTCGAGCATGCGGTCGGCTTCGTCGAGCACCAGGGTGTTGAGCGCCTCGAGGTTCAGGTTCTCGCGTTCCAGGTGGTCCATGATCCGGCCCGGCGTGCCCACCACGACGTGCGCGCCGTGCTCCAGGCTGGCGATCTGCCCGCGCAGCGCGACGCCGCCGCAGAGCGTGACCACCTTGATGTTTTCTTCCGCGCGGGCCAGCCGGCGGATTTCGGTCGTGACCTGGTCGGCCAGCTCGCGCGTGGGGCACAGCACCATCGCCTGGATGGCGAAGCGGCGCGGGTTCAGATTGGACAGCAGCGTGAGCGCAAAGGCGGCGGTCTTGCCGCTGCCGGTCTTGGCCTGGGCGATCAGGTCCTTGCCGAGCAGCGCCGGCGGCAGCGCGGCGGCCTGGATCGCCGTCATCTGCGTGTAGCCGAGCTGGGTGAGGTTGGCCAGCATCTGGGGCGAGAGCGCCAGCGCGGCAAAGCCGTGGTCGGCCGGGGCCGGGGCCTGGGCTGGGGAGCCGCCGGTGGGGGAATTGGTCGTGGTCATCGTTCGGCAGCCGGACGCGGAAAAACAAAGGCCTTGCCGGCACCCTTCGCGGGGCGCCGCAAGGCCCTTCGTCGGTCGCGGATCAGCGGCGAGGTGCGTTGTTGTTGCCGGAGTTGGTCGGCGGCGGGCCGCGACGCTCCAGGTGGCGGAAGGTGATACGGCCCTTGGTCAGGTCGTAGGGCGAGAGTTCGAGCGACACCTTGTCACCCGCCAGGATGCGGATGTGGTGCTTGCGCATCTTGCCGCCGCTGTAGGCGATCAGCTGATGGCCGTTGTCGAGCGTCACGCGGTAGCGCGAGTCGGGCAGGACTTCGGTCACCGCGCCGTTCATTTCGATCAGTTCTTCCTTGGGCATGTGTGATTACCTCTGACTCGTTCGATGTGTGTTGGAGATGAAGATGGGCGTGATTGTTTCAGCCTGCGCACGAAAGCGCGAGCGGGGCAACGCTGAGAGGGCTGCTGCGTTCGCGGATCCAGCAAAGGCCCTGGTCGACGGCGTAGCCCACCGCCGCGGCGTGGCTGGCAAATCGCGGCGTGAACCGCATGACGCGGTCGTGCATGCCGCTGCCGCGGCCGGAGCGGATCGAGACGGACGCGGCGAAATTGCCGTCGTCCTGGTGGCGGATGAGCGGGGAGACAAGGTATTTGCCCTCCGCGATACTGTGTTGAATGATGTCCATGAAGCCTTGGCATCCTGCGCGAAAGGTAGGCGCAAAATGCCGAAAAAATGATTGAAAACGGGCGTGGGCCGGCCAGAACGGCGCGGCGGACGCGCTATTCGCTTCAACAAGAACGAAGGCAGTGGTGGCAATCATGGGCGCCCGGTCTGGCGCTCCAACACACTGTGAAGCCGGCTTGAAAGAAAGAGGCCTGAACAATCCAAAGGGACGGTCCGGGTCAGCCGGCGGAGTGACGAAGTGCTTCGTCGTGGTATCGAAACGAACCCGACATTATAGCGCGCAGGGCATGACAGTTGCTTGTCTTTAAAACAACGTGCGGGAATTCAGGCGCCAAACACCCGGGACCGGACGGCCGCGCGGGTGCCTGGCGCTACAAATATCGGAGTCGGGGGGACGCTCAGCCGATCCCGAGCATCCGCTTGTTCGCGGCCACGTCCACGCCCCCCGCGGCAAAGTCGTCGAAGGCCCGCTCCGCCACGCGGATGATGTGGTCGGCAATGAAGGTGGCGCCCTCGCGTGCGCCGTCTTCCGGGTGCTTGATGCAGCATTCCCACTCCAGCACCGCCCAGCCGGGGAAGTCGTACTGCGCCATCTTCGAGAAGATGGCACCGAAATCGACCTGCCCGTCGCCCAGCGAACGGAAGCGCCCTGCCCGGTTGATCCAGCTCTGGAAGCCGCCGTACACGCCCTGCTTGCCGGTCGGGTTGAACTCGGCGTCCTTCACGTGGAAGATCTTGATCCGCTCGTGGTAGTGGTCGATGTACGCCAGATAGTCCAGCTGCTGCAGCATGAAGTGGCTCGGGTCGTACAGCAGGCACGCGCGGGGATGATTGCCCACGCGCTCCAGGAACATCTCGTAGCTCACGCCGTCGTGCAGGTCTTCGCCGGGGTGGATCTCGTAGCCCACGTCCACGCCCGCGGCGTCGAAGGCATCGAGGATCGGGCGCCAGCGGCGCGCGAGTTCGTCGAAGGCTTCCTCGATGAGTCCCGGCGGGCGCGGCGGCCACGAGTAGAGGTAGGGCCAGGCCAGCGCCCCCGAGAAGGTCGCATGCGCCGTGAGCCCGAGGTTGGCCGACGCCTTGGCCGCGAGATGCAGCTGCTCCACGGCCCATTGCTGGCGCCGCACCGGATCGCCCCGCACCTCGGGGGCGGCAAAGCCGTCGAAGCCCGCGTCGTAGGCCGGATGCACCGCGACCAGCTGGCCCTGCAGGTGGGTCGACAGCTCGGTGATCTCGATACCGTGCGCGGCGAGCGTGCCCTTGACCTCGTCGCAGTAGGTCTTGCTCCCGGCGGCCTTTTGGAGGTCGAACAGGCGCGCGTCCCAGCTCGGAATCTGCACGCCCTTGTAGCCCAGCCCGGCAGCCCAGCCGGCAATGGCATCGAGCGAGTTGAACGGGGCTTCGTCTCCCGCGAACTGGGCCAGAAAAATGGCCGGGCCCTTGATCGTCTTCATGGCTTGTCTTCCTTCTTGGTCGTAGCGGCGTTGAAAGCATACTTGGCGTGTCGTCCGACCCCGTGCGAGAGGCCAAAGCGCCACAATGGACTTTCCTTTCCGCACAGCACGCCCTGCCCGTCCCGCGATGCCGCAACCTGTTTCCGCCCGGCTGAAGATCGGCCTGTCCGCCTGCTTTTCGCACGCAGATCCGGCGCGCTCCCTGTTCACCAACAAGACACTGCAGTACGTCGAGCAGTCCATTGCGCACTGGCTCATGTCGGCCGGCGCCATGGTGGTGATGGTGCCCTGCCCCACGGGCGAAACCGCACGCGGCGACACCAAGCTCTCGCACTACGCCGAATGGCTCGATGGCGTGGTGATGCACGGCGGGGCCGACGTGTGGCCCGGGAGCTACGGCGAGGAGCCGCTCAAGGACGCATGGGTGGGCGACCGCATCCGCGACCTGTACGACCTGGCGCTGGTCGAAGCCTTCGAGCAGGCCGGCAAGCCGATCTTCGGCGTCTGCCGCGGGCTGCAGCTGATCAACGTCGCATTCGGCGGCACGCTCTACCAGGACATCGAGGCGCAGCACGGCCATCCCGAACCCATTCGGCACCGCGATCCCGTCACCTACGACCAGAATTTCCACCGGATCGAGATCGTCGAGGGCACGCGGCTGGCCAAGCTGTACCCCGAGGTCAAGACAGCCAAGGTCAACAGCATCCACCACCAGGGCGTGAAAGACCTTGCACCGGGTTTCGAGGTCGAGGCCTGGAGCCTGCCCGACCGCGTGCCGGAAGCGATCCGCCGCCGCACCGACAAGGGACGCAGCTACATCGCGGCCACGCAGTGGCACCCGGAATTCCACAAGTACGGCAGCACCGAGACGGTGGACGACACGCCCATCCTGCACGACTTTCTCTGGGCCTGCGCCACGGCACGGGTCGCGCCGCAGACCTCCCTGGGCGCCGGCCCGGGCCGCATCCGCGACCGCGCGGCACGGGTGCTGCGCCAGGCGCTGCTGCGGCGCTGAGTGGCGGGCCGATGCGGCGGGCCGATGCGCGGCCGGTCAGCGCCGGTCGGAACGGTTCGTGCTGCCGCTGACGCCGGCGTCGATGGTGCCGAACACCGTGACGCCGCTGCTGCCGGACGAGCTGGCGCCGCCAGCGTTGCCCGCCGGTCCCGTGCCGGCGCAGCCCGCCGCCAGGGCACCCATCGCGATCGCAAGAACAGCGGCAATCAATGGCTTCACGGAGAACTCCTTGGCAATGGTGAGATTTCGGCCACTATAGGCCGGCGCGTTGGCCGGCCCGTAGCACGAAGTTACCGGCGAAATCACTGCGCCGAGAGGTGCTTGCCCACGATGCCCGCGAGTTCGAACATCGTCACCTGGTCCTTGCCGAACACCGGCTTGAGCTTGGCATCGGCATTGATCGCGCGCTTGTTGGCCGCGTCCTGCAGGCCGTTGGCCTTGATGTAGTCCCAGAGCTTCTTGATGACCTCGGTGCGCGCCACCGGCTCGGCGCCGATCACGGCGGCCAGCGAGTCGCTCGGCTTCAGGCCTGCGCCGGGCTTGCGCGGCGCGGCGGCCTTCTTGGCGGCCGGTGCCTTCTTGGCCGCTGGCGTCTTCTTTGCCGCCACCTTCTTGGCGGCGGCCGTCTTGCCCGCCGGCGCTGCCTTGCCGAAGGTCTTGCGCGGCGGGAACTTGCTGCCGCCTTCGCGCGGTGCGAACTCGAAAGTCACCTTCCCCTCTTCGGCGTTCCAGGTCAGGAAGGCCTTGAAGGCGCGGCGCGTGCGCATGCTCACGAACTTGTCGAGCAGGTCGGTCTTGCCGGTGGCGAGCAGCTTTTCCATCTGCGCGCGCTCCACCGGCTGCTGCAGGATGATCTTGCCGGTCTTGAAGGTGCAGCTGGGTGTCGGCTGCGCGTTGGTGGGCACCGACTTCTCGCAGACGTAGTTGCTGCCGTGCTCGAACACCGGAGCGCCGCAGATCGGGCATGGGCCCACCGTGTCCTGCGCGCTGAAGTCGACGATCTCGCCCGTGTCGGCGTTCTTGTCGTCGCCGAAGTCGAACTCCAGCTTCCAGTTCTTCGCCTCGTCGTCGAACTTCAGGACGATCTCGGAGGTGAAGGGCCAGCCGGCCTTGGAGCGGAAGCCTTCGAGCGGCCCGATGTGCTTGTCGCGCAGGAGCGCCTCGGCCTCGGCCACTTCGAAGGTGCGCCCCGCCGGCGACTTGCCGAACGAGAAGCCGCAGGGCTCCTGTCCCGCCTTTCCGGTGCAGGTGTAGCGGCGGTAGTTCTCCTTCACCACGCCGCCGCAGTTGGGGCATGGCGTGGACAGCGTGGCGTAGTCGCCCGGCACGGTGTCGCGGTCGTATTCCTTGGCCTTCTTGACGATGTGCTCCGTCATCTGGGCGATCTCGCGCATGAAGGCGTCGCGGCTCAGCGCGCCCTTCTCCATCTGCGCCAGCTTGTATTCCCACTCGCCCGTGAGTTCGGCCTTGGAGAGTTCTTCCACGCCCAGGCCGCGCAACAGCGTCATGAGCTGGAAGGCCTTGGCGGTGGGAATCAGCTCGCGGCCTTCGCGCAGCATGTATTTCTCGGTGATCAGGCCTTCGATGGTGGCGGCGCGCGTGGCTGGCGTGCCGAGGCCCTTCTCCTGCATGGCCTCGCGCAGCTCGTCGTCATCGATGGTCTTGCCGGCGCCTTCCATGGCGCCCAGCAGCGTGGCTTCCGAATAGCGCGCCGGCGGCCGGGTCTTCAGCGCCTTCAGGTCGGCCGACTCGGTCTTGACCGTTTCGCCCGGCTTCACCACCACCAGGTTCTTGCCGTCCTTCTCGTCGTCGTCGTTGACGGCTTCCTTGCCCCAGATCGCGAGCCAGCCCGGCTTGACCAATACCTTGCCGTCGCTGCGGAAGGGGTACTTCTTGCCGCCGGCTTCCACCGTGCTGATGCGGGTGGTGACCTGGAACTCGGCGCTCGGAAAGAACACCGACATGAAGCGGCGCACCACGAAGTCATAGAGCTTCTGCTCGGCGTCCGACAGGCCGCTCGGCGCCTGCAGCGTCGGGATGATGGCGAAGTGATCCGACACCTTGGCGTTGTCGAAGATGCGCTTGTTGGGCTTCACGTAGCTGCCGTCGACCGCCTGCTGCGCAAAGGGCGCCAGATGCTTCATGCCGCTGTCGGCGAGCATCTTCATCGTGTCCTTCACCACCGGCAGGTAGTCCTCGGGCAGCGCGCGCGAATCGGTCCGCGGGTAGGTCAGCGCCTTGTGGCGTTCGTACAGGCTCTGCGCCAGCGCCAGCGTGGTCTTGGCCGAGAAGCCGAAGCGGCCGTTGGCCTCGCGCTGCAGCGAGGTCAGGTCGAACAGCATGGGCGAGGCCTGGGTGGTGGGCTTGCTCTCCTCTGTGACGGTGGCGGGCTTGCCGCGCGCCGCATCGGCGATCTCGCGCGCCTCGCGCTCGCTCCACACGCGGTCGGCGCGAATCTCGGCGTCGGCCGTGCCGTCGGGGCCGGGCGGCGGCTTCTTGAAGCCGGCGTCGAACCACTTGCCCGGGTACTGGCCGGCCTCGGCCTGGAACACGCCGTGGATTTCCCAATAGTCGCGGCTCACGAACTTGCGGATCTTTTCCTCGCGCTCGACCACCACCGACAGCGTGGGCGTCTGCACCCGACCCACGGTCGTCAGGAAGAAGCCGCCGTCGCGCGAATTGAAGGCCGTCATGGCACGCGTGCCGTTGATGCCCACCAGCCAGTCGGCCTCGGAGCGCGAGCGCGCGGCGTCGGCCAGGCCCTGCATCTGCTTTTCGGTGCGCAGCGCGTCGAAGCCGTCGCGAATCGCCTGCGGCGTCATCGACTGCAGCCACAGGCGCTTCACCGGCTTGTTCAGGCCGGTCTTGCCGCCCGCGTACTGCTCGATCAGGCGGAAGATCAGCTCGCCCTCGCGGCCCGCGTCGCAGGCGTTGATGAGTTGCGTCACGTCCTTGCGCTTGGCCTGCTTGACCACGGCGTTCAGGCGCGTCTTGGTCTTGTCGACCGGCTTCAGGTCGAAGTGCGGCGGAATCACCGGCAGGTTGGCGAAGCTCCACTTGCCGCGCTTGACGTCGAACTCCTCCGGCGCCTGGATCTCGACCAGGTGGCCGACGGCGCTGGTCACGACATAGCTTTCGTTCTCGAAGTGCTCGTCGTGTTTGTCGAACTTGCCGGCCACCGGCGTGAGCGCACGGACGATGTCCTGTGCCACCGACGGCTTTTCTGCAATTACCAAAGTCTTCATCAACATTCCTAAAAGAGTTCCCAGGCCGGCGCCGAGCCGCCTCAAGGCGGCCTGCGGCCCCCTCCGGGGGGCAGCAACGACACGCAGTGCGAGAGCGTGGGGGCCACATACAATCTGCGGCTTCCCGCGTGTGCGCACGCGCACACGCGCATGTGTGCATATTCAACCTAACAGACTTCGGCGATGCCTTCCAAATCCCCACAATTCGCCGGCCGCCGCATTCAGATGCGGCGTTCGGACGTCCACGGCAACGGCGTGTTCGCCGTCGACGACCTGGCCGAAGGCGAGACGCTGATCGAATACAAGGGCGAAGTCATCAGCTGGAAAGAGGCGCTGCGCCGCCACCCGCACGACCCGGCCCAGCCGAACCACACCTTCTACTTCCACATCGACGACGGGCGCGTGATCGACGGCAACGTCAACGGCAATGCGGCGCGCTGGATCAATCATTCGTGCGAACCGAATTGCGAGGCCGACGAGGTCGATGGGCGCGTTTATATCAAGGCGCTGCGCAACATCGCTGCAGGAGAAGAGCTCAACTACGACTACGGCCTGATCATCGACGAGCCCTATACGCCCAAGCTGCTGGCCGAATTTCCCTGCTGGTGCGGCTCCGAGAATTGCCGCGGCACCTTGCTGACGCCCAAGGACGAAGACGAGGAAAAGAAAAAGAAGAAAAAGGCCAGGAAGAAGGCCGAAAAGAAAAAGGCCGAAAAGAAAGAGGCCAGGAAGGCAGACAAGAAAGCCGAAAAGAAGGCGGAAAAAAAGAAGTCCAGGAAAGACGAGAAGGCCGGCAAGGACTGAACATGGGCACCACGGCCGCCTGGTTCGAAGACCGCATCGCCGCCGCCGTGGCGCCGCTGCTGCCCGGCTTCACGGTCGAGGCCGTGGAAGAAATCGATTCGACCAACACCGAGCTGATGCGCCGCGCGCGCGCCGGCCACACCCCACCGGTGTTGCTTGTGGCCGAGCGCCAGACCGCGGGGCGCGGCCGTCTCGGCCGGCCGTGGCAGAGCGCGCAGCAAAGCGAAGAAAGCGCCGCTTCCCTGACCTTCTCGCTCGGCCTGCCGCTCGCGCCGCGCGAGTGGTCGGGCCTCTCGCTGGCCGTGGGTGTCGGCGTGGCCGAAAGCCTCGACCCCTCGGGCGATGCCAAAGTTGCCCTCAAGTGGCCCAACGACCTGTGGGTGGACGACCGCAAGCTCGCCGGCATCCTGATCGAAACCGCCATGCCGCATGCGGGCCGCGCCGAGGGCCCGGCCACGCCGCGCTACCTGGTGATCGGCATCGGCATCAACATCGGCCCCCGCGACGCGGAGGGCATGCGCACCCCGCCCGCGTGGCTGCGCCAATGGCGCGCAGAGGCCACGGCGCCCCAGGTGCTGGCCGAACTGGCCGTGCCGCTGGTGCGCAGCGTGCAGGTTTTCGAGGCCGAGGGCTTCGTGCCCTTTGCCGAACGCTTTGCCGCGCGCGACGCGCTGCGAGGCCGCGAGGTGCAGCTCAGCGACGGCAGCGTCGGCCTGTGCGAAGGCGTGGCCTGGGGCGGCGAACTGCAGGTGCGCACCGCCGCCGGATTGCAGATGATCTCGAGCGACGAAGTCAGCGTGCGTCCGCGCGGCATGGCCTTTTGAGGATCCCGATGAAACTGCGCCTGCTGGTCGCCGCCCTGCTCCTTGCCAACATCGGCTACTGGCTCTGGTCGCGCGGCGACCTTGCCGGTTTCGCGCTGGCGCCCGCGAGCCTCAACGAGCGCGAACCGCAGCGCCTCGCGCGCCAGGTCCACCCCGAATGGCTCCAGGTCCGCAAGGACAGCAAGGACAGCAAGAGCGGCAACGGCGCGCCCTGACGCGCCGGACGCGATTCAGGGCACCGCTGCTTCGCCCTCGAAGCGCACCGTGAAGCGGGCGCCCGGCGGTTGCCGGCCCGGGTGCGCATCTTCGAGCTTGACCTGCGCATGGTGCTGGTTGGCAATCTCGCGCACGATCGGCAGGCCCAGCCCCGAGCCATCGGCCTCGTTGCCCAGCACCCGGTAGAAGGGCTCGAACACCAGCTCCCGGTCGGATTCCGCGATGCCCGGGCCGTTGTCCTCCACCTGCAGCAGCACCACGTGGCCGAACGGGTCGGCCAGCACGCGCGCGGTGATCACGCCGGGCCGTTCGGCGGTCGATGGCGTGTAGTTGATTGCGTTGTCGAGCAGGTTGCGCACCAGCTCCTTCAGCAGCGTCGGGTTGCCCTCGAGCACCACGCCCGGCGCGCCTGCCTCGGCGCCGTCGTAGCCCAGGTCGATGCGCTTCTCGATGGCGCGCGGCACCGCTTCGCGCACCACCTCGATCGTGAGCCGGGCCAGGTCGCAGGGCTGGCGGCCGGTGCCGGCGCCGGTGCTCTCGGCGCGCGCCAGCGACAGCAGCTGGTTCACCGTGTGCGTGGCCCGCACGCTGGCGCGGCCGATCTGCTTGAGCGACTGCTTGAGCTCGTCGGCATTGGCCCCTTCGCGCTGGGCCAGGTCGGCCTGCATGCGCAGGCCCGCGAGCGGCGTCTTGAGCTGGTGCGCCGCGTCGGCCAGGAAGCGCTTCTGGGTGTGGATCGATTCGTTGAGCTTGTCGAGCAGCTCGTTGACCGAGGACACCAGCGGCACCACTTCCAGCGGCACCGACGATTCGTCGAGCGGGCTCAGGTCGCCCGGGCGCCGCTCGCGGATGCGCGCCTCCACCACCGACAGCGGCTTGATGCCGCGCACCAGCGCCAGCCAGATCAGCAGCACGGCCAATGGCAGGATGGCGAACTGCGGCAGCAGCACGCCCTTGATGATCTCGGTGGCCAGCACCGACTGCTTCTCGCGCGTCTCGGCCACCTGCAACAGCGCCGTCACCGCGTCGTCGTCGCCGTCGGCCAGCCAGAGCGAGGCCACGCGCACCGGCTTGCCGCGCATTTCGCCATTGCGCAGCGTGACCACGCCCGTGACCGGGGGCTCGTCGGTGTTGGGATGCGGCACGTCGGGTTCGCCGCTGAGCAGCTTGCCGTGGCTGTCCAGCAGCTGGTAGTACACGCGGTCGGCATCGTCGGCCCGCAGGATCTCGCGCGCGGGCTGCGGCAGCACGAACTCCGTCTGTCCCTGCTGCACCGTGACCAGCCGCGCCAAGGTCTGCACGTTGTATTCGAGCGCACGGTCGAAAGGCGCATTGGCGATGCCCTGCGCCACCAGCCACGTCACGCCGATGCTCACCGGCACCAGCAGCAAGAGCGGCGTGAGCATCCAGTCGAGGATCTCGCCGAACAGGGAGCGCTGCGCGCGCTGGAACAATTTCAAGGCTTGCGGCCTCCGGGCCGCCGGGCACGCCCGGGCGTCATTGCTGGATTTTTTCGAGGCAGTAGCCGAGGCCGCGCACCGTGGCGATGCGCACCGGCCCCTTCTCGATCTTCTTGCGCAGGCGGTGGATGTACACCTCGATCGCGTTGAGGCTCACCTCCTCGCCCCATTCGCACAGGCGCTCCACCAGCTGGTCCTTGCTGACCAGCCGGCCCGCGCGCTGCAGCAGCACTTCGAGCAGGCCCAGTTCGCGCGCCGAGAGCTCGACCATCTTGCCGTCGATGGTGGCCACGCGGCCGGCCTGGTCGTAGACCAGCGGGCCGTGCCGGATCGTGTTGCTGGTGGCGCCCATGCCGCGCCGCGTGAGCGCCCGCACGCGCGCTTCGAGCTCCTGCAGGCTGAAGGGCTTGGCCATGTAGTCGTCGGCGCCGTGGTCCAGGCCCTTGACGCGCTCTTCCACGCTGTCGGCCGCGGTGAGCACCAGCACCGGCAGCTGCGAGCCGCGCGCGCGCAGCCGCTTCAGTATCTCGATGCCGTGCAGGTTGGGCAGCCCCAGGTCGAGGATCAGCAGGTCGAACTCGCTGTGTGTCATGAGGGCGGTATCGGCCTGCGAGCCGTTCGCCACGTGGTCCACCGCCGCGCCCGAGGTGCGCAGGCTGCGCAGCAGGGCATCGGCCAGCACCTGGTCGTCTTCGGCAATCAGAATCCGCATGAGCCACCTCCGGCCGGGTTCGGGCGCCGCGCTGGCGCCGCGTTCACATATGTCTCGCTGGCCGAGTCTAGCCCGCTGTATAGGCTTCCAGACCGATGGTTACCACCGTGGCCACGTCGCTGCCCACGCTGGCGCGGAATTCGCGCTCGGCCTGCGTCACCGCGCTGCGGAAGGCGTCGAGCCACGCCAGCCCGTCGGCAGTGAAGAGCACGCGCCGCGCGCGGGCGTCGAGCGGGTCGGGCCCGCGCGTCACCAGGCCCCAGGCCTCGCACTGGTCCACCAGAGCGCCCATCGCCTGCTTGGTCATGCCGGCGCGTGCGGCCATGTCGGTCAGGCGCGAACCCTCGCGCGCCAGGTGCCGCGTGATGTGGATGTGCGCGGCACTCACCTGGGCGCGGGCCGCCAGGTTCGACAGCGCCAGCGGCACGTCGACGTCGTGCGCCATGAGTTCGAGCACGCGCTCGTCGAAGCGGCGCATCGCATGGCCCAGCAGCCGCCCCAGGTGGGTTTGCCGCCAGGCGTCGGCATCGGTCGGAAAAGCGGTTTCGGCCATCCGCTAAATAGTAAAGCAAACTGACCAAAAAATGAGTTTACTCAAACCAACGAACCCCTACACTACTGTTCAAGCATCCAGCCTGTGGTTAAAAGCAGATGGATGGCAACCTCACACAAACCGTTGATTTTCAAGGAGATTCCACATGGACGCAGTCGTCAAGGGCGCAAGCATCTCGGTCGCCAACAGTGAAAAGGCCAAGGCCCTGCAGGCCGCGCTGGCCCAGATCGAAAAGCAGTTCGGCAAGGGCACGATCATGCGGCTGGGGGAGGGCGAGGCGCTCGAGGACATCCAGGTGGTCTCCACCGGCTCGCTGGGCCTGGACATCGCACTGGGCGTCGGCGGCCTGCCGCGCGGCCGCGTCATCGAGATCTACGGCCCGGAATCCTCGGGCAAGACCACGCTCACCCTGCAGGTCATCGCCGCCATGCAGAAGCAGGCCGGCACCTGCGCCTTCGTCGATGCCGAGCATGCGCTCGACGTGCAATACGCCCAGAAGCTCGGCGTGAACCTGTCCGACCTGCTGATCAGCCAGCCCGACACCGGCGAGCAGGCGCTCGAGATCGTCGATTCGCTGGTGCGCTCGGGCGCCGTCGACCTGATCGTCATCGACTCGGTCGCCGCGCTCACGCCCAAGGCCGAAATCGAAGGCGAAATGGGCGACTCGCTGCCCGGCCTGCAGGCCCGCCTGATGAGCCAGGCCCTGCGCAAACTCACCGCCACCATCAAGAAGACCAACTGCATGGTCATCTTCATCAACCAGATCCGCATGAAGATCGGCGTGATGTTCGGCTCGCCCGAAACCACCACCGGCGGCAACGCGCTGAAGTTCTACGCCTCGGTGCGCCTGGACATCCGCCGCATCGGCACCATCAAGAAAGGCGACGAGGCCATCGGCAACGAAACCAAGGTCAAGGTGGTGAAGAACAAGGTCAGCCCTCCGTTCAAGACGGCCGAGTTCGACATCCTGTTCGGCGAAGGCATCAGCCGCGAAGGCGAGATCATCGACATGGGCGTGACCGCCAAGATCCTCGACAAGTCGGGCGCCTGGTACGCCTACAACGGCGAAAAGATCGGCCAGGGCCGCGACAACGCGCGCGAGTTCCTGCGCGAGAACCCCGAGCTGTCGCGCGAAATCGAGAACAAGGTGCGCGAGTCGCTGGGCATTCCGCTGCTCGCGGCCGATGCCGACGCCACGCCAGAAAAGGCCGAGAAGCCTGCCAAGGCTTCCAAGGCAGAGAAGGCCGACAAGGGCGAGTAAGCCAGCACGGCGCGGCCTGCTCCAAGGCCGCGCCAGGCAACACCCGGCATGGCTTTCGGCGCCCCCTCCCTCAAAGGCCGCGCATTGCGGCTCCTGAGCCAGCGCGAACATTCGCGCGCGGAACTGGAGCGCAAGCTGGCCCGGCACGAAGAAGAGCCCGGCACGCTGGCCCGCGCGCTCGACGAACTGGCCGCCAAGGATTTCATCAGCGAGCCGCGCGTGGTGGCCTCGGTGTTGAACCAGCGCGCCGCCCGGTCCGGCGCCTTGCGGGTGCGCCAGGAACTGCAGGCCAAGGGCATCGCGCCCGAGGCCATCGCAGAAGCAGTGGCCAGCCTGCAAGGCACCGAAGTGGCGCGCGCCACGGCCTTGTGGCGACGCCGTTTCGACGCGCCGCCCGCCGACGCCAAGGAGCGCGCCAAACAGATGCGCTTTCTATTGGCGCGCGGCTTTTCGGGCGCCGTGGTGGCCAAGGTACTCAGGAGCGATTTCGATGGCGACGACGACAACGAAACAAGCGAATGAAGGCGGCGCGATGCAGTCCCGCGTCGTCACGCAGCGCGTGGCCTGCGACTGGCGCCGCGCCTATGCGCTGGCCTCCGACCCGGCGCGCCTGCCCGACTGGGCCAGTGGCCTGGCGAAGAGCGCCTTGGTTCCGCACGGCGATCACTGGGTGGCCACGACGCCGGACGGCGAAGCCCGCCTGCGCTTCGCACCCGCCAACGAACTTGGCGTGCTCGACCATTGGGTCGCGCCCGAAGGCGTGCCCGAAATCTACCTGCCGTTCCGCGTGATCGGTGTCGCGCCGTGCCTCTGCGAGTTCCAGTTCACGCTGCTGCGCCAGCCGCACATGGACGATGCGGCCTTCGAGCGCGACGCCGCCTGGATTGCGCGCGACTTGAAGTCGCTGCGGCGTTTGCTGGAAGCCGGCTGACTTCGAGCGTGCTTGCGCAACGGGCGTGTGGGGCCGCGCCGCAGCAGCGCGTCATTCGAGTTCAGGAATATCGGCGCCGGAGCCCGTTCCCTTGTCTTGCGACGCGACGTCGCGAACATTCTTCTGTACCGCCACAGCCCCGAAAAGGCTCAGCAGGAACGCCATGGCATAGAAGCCTTTCTCGCTGTTGGCGAGCGTTGCATTGAACAGGCCCACAGCCAGCAACCCGATTGCAAGCAGCAGCGATATCCAGCAAAAGCCAAAGTAAATGCCGGTGACCGGCGTTCCCTCGAGACGGTCGCGCACGGTCTTCTGCAGTGACACGGCGGCAAAGAGGCCGTACATGAGGAGGGTGAAGTAATAGCCCTTTTCGTTGAGCTGCATGGTGGCATTCCATAGCCCGACCAGATAGACGCCCCCGCCTGCAAACAGTGCGGCCCACGACGCGGCAACAAACGCGCCCGTGGGTTTTTGAAACTTGTGGTCCATCGAAATTCCTCCCGTTTTGTTGTGTGCGCGTGATTCTGGGCTCGCTGGCCAATGGCATGATCGAATGCGCTCGGTGCCTTCTGCACTTGTTCACGTCTGCAGAATCTTTAAGACCGGCTCGCATCGATTCCAGAGATCGACGCGCCAGAAAATAGAAAAAAAATCAGTTGGAGGAACTTCGCATGTCCACAGACCAGCCCGCCCAGCCATCGCTCGTCCGCACTGGCGTCAAGGCCGGAGCCGCGTTCGCCGGCTCCGTCATCAAGGGCGGCCTGCTTGCCCTGATTCTTGGCGGCGGCGTTTTCTTTTTCTATCTGAGCCAGTTGGCTCAGTTGGAGGGCCCCGGCAACACGGCGGCGCGCGCGGGCGGCTTTGGCGCGGTGCTCGCGCTCATCACTTCGCCGCCGCTGCTGGTCGCGGTGCTGCTGTTCCTTTTTGGCGCCGTCTACCTGATGCTGGGCGTGCACCAGGGCCGGACCAAGGCCATGCGGCACCTGGTGGCCGCGCGCGGCGAGGCCGTGTCCCAGCGCCTGGCCGGCGCGATTGCGGGCCGCATCGAAGCCATGCCGCGCACCCACGGCACGATGCAGCGTGCGGCCGACTGGCTGTCGGTCGATGCCTTGACCCAGCAGCTGGCGCCGGTGCTGGGCGAGGGCAGGGCGGTGCGTTCGGTGGTGGGCTTCGTGCTCAACCGGCTGCCGATGAGCGACATGCTGGCCGAATGGCAGCAAGGCCGTTCAGCGCAGCAAGAACCGGTGGCAGGGGAGGGTGCGGCGCAAGACCCGGCCTTGCGCGCCCTGCTCACGCGCCGCATCCACGAGACGCTGCAGGAAATGTCGACGCCGTCGCGCACGCTGCTCTACATCGCGCTCGGCGCGCACGCGGTCTTGCTGGGCGTGGGCCTCTGGCTCGTCCACTGAACCCGAGGCGAAACGAATTGGCTGGCGCTCAGAGCGCCAGCATCAGCTTCAGGTTCTGCACCGCGGCGCCGCTGGCGCCCTTGCCGAGGTTGTCCAGGCGCGCAATCACCACCGCATGGTGGTGGTCCTCGTTCGGGAACACGCGGATCTCGAGCTGGTTGGTGTCGTTGAGCGCCAGCGCGTCGAGCTTGCCGTTTTCGGTCGGCGGCAGCACCTTGACGAACTGCTCGGGCGTGTTGCTCTTGGCGTAGTGCGCAGCCAGCGCGTCGTGCAGGTCGCCGGATTTCGGCTTGCCGGGCAGCAGGTCGAGGTGCAGCGGCAGTTGCACCAGCATGCCCTGCTTGAAGTTGCCCACCGAAGGAATGAAGACCGGCCGGCGCACGAGGCCGGTGTACTTCATGATCTCGGGAATGTGCTTGTGCTTGAGGCCGAGCGCGTAGGTCTCGAACAACGGCGCCTTGCCGCTCTCGTACTCCTCGATCATGGCGCGCCCGCCGCCCGAATAGCCGCTCACCGAAGGCAGCGAGATGGGGAAGTCGGCCGGCAGCAGGCCGGCATCGACCAGCGGACGCACGATGGCGATCGCGCCGGTGGCGTAGCAGCCCGGGTTGCCGACGCGGTCGGCCTTGGCCACGGCCTGCCAGTGGCCTTCGGCGAGTTCGGGGAAGCCGAACACCCAGCCGGGTGCCACGCGGTGCGCGGTGGAGGCATCGATGATCTTGGGCTTCTTGCCTTGCAACTGGTCGATGAGCGCCACCGATTCACGCGCCGCGTCGTCGTGCAGGCACAGCACCACCAGGTCGACGCCTGCCATGAGCTCGCGCTTGGCGTTCACGTCTTTTCGCAGCTCGGGCGCAATGCTCACGAGTTCGATCTGCGGCATCGTCTGGAGCCGCTCGCGAATCTGCAGCCCGGTGGTACCGGCTTCGCCGTCGATGAAAACCTTGGCCATATCGGAGTATGCGTAAAGAGGCTAGAAGAAAGTACGTATTGACCGCAAGGGCACGTCGAGTATTGGTGCGGCGCACCATGATACAGTCCGCGGTTGTTCGCCGCCCCCAGCCGTCAGGCTGCCGTCGCCCGCGAACAACAGAGCCAAAGACGCCTCAGACCCCAGACTCCCGTTCTCAACCTCCTCCTTCCGAGAGACATCCCTCATGAAGATTCACGAGTACCAGGGCAAGGAAATCCTTGCCAAGTTCGGCGTGCCGGTGCCGCGCGGCATTCCGGCCTATACGGTTCAGGAGGCGGTCGAGGCCGCCCAGAAGCTTGGAGGCCCGGTCTGGGTCGTCAAGGCCCAGATCCACGCGGGTGGCCGCGGCAAGGGCGGTGGCGTCAAGGTCGCCAAGTCCATCGAAGACGTCAAGAAGCTCGCCGGCGAAATCCTCGGCATGCAGCTCAAGACCCACCAGACCGGCCCCGAAGGCCAGAAGGTGCGCCGCCTCTACATCGAAGATGGCGCCGACATCAACAAGGAATACTACGTCTCGGCCGTGACCGACCGCGCGACCCAGAAGGTCGCGTTCATCGCCTCGAGCGAAGGCGGCATGGACATCGAGGAAGTGGCCCACTCCTCGCCCGAGAAGATCATCACGGTTTTCGCCGACCCCAAGGAAGGCCTGACCGACGCGCAAGCCAGGCAGATCGCCGACGGCATCGGCATGCCGGCCGACTCGACCGCGCAGACGGTCGACATCCTGAAGAAGCTCTACACCTGCTACATGGAGACGGACGCCTCGCTGGTCGAGATCAACCCGCTCAACCGTGACAGCAAGGGCAACGTCATGGCGCTGGACGCCAAGTTCAACTTCGACAGCAACGCGCTGTTCCGCCACCCTGAAATCGTGGCCCTGCGCGACCTCGACGAAGAAGACGCGGCCGAAGTCGAAGCCTCCAAGTTCGACCTGGCCTACATCAGCCTGGACGGCAACATCGGCTGCCTGGTGAACGGGGCCGGCCTGGCCATGGCCACCATGGACACCATCAAGCTGTTCGGCGGCGAGCCGGCCAACTTCCTGGACGTGGGCGGCGGCGCCACCCCCGAGAAGGTCACCGAAGCCTTCAAGATCATGCTGAAGAACAAGAACGTCGAGGCCATCCTCGTCAACATCTTCGGCGGCATCATGAAGTGCGACACCATCGCCACCGGCGTGATCGCAGCCTGCAAGGCCGTGAACCTGCAAGTGCCGCTGGTCGTGCGCATGAAGGGCACCAACGAAGTCGAAGGCAAGAAGCTGCTGGCCGATTCGGGCCTGCCCATCATCAGCGCCGACACCATGGCGGACGCGGCCCAGAAGGTCGTCGCAGCAGTGAAAAAGGCCTAAGGAACAAGTCATGTCGATCTACATCAACAAAGACACCAAAGTCATCACGCAAGGTATCACCGGCAAGACCGGCCAGTTCCACACCGAGAAGTGCCAGGAATACGCGAACGGCAAGAACTGCTTCGTCGCGGGCGTGAACCCCAAGAAGGCCGGCGAGTCGATCTTCAACATCCCGATCTTCGGTTCGGTGAAGGAAGCCGCGTCGCAAACCGGCGCCACCGTGTCGGTGATCTACGTGCCGCCGGCCGGCGCGGCCGCCGCCATCTGGGAAGCCGTCGAGGCCGACCTGGACCTGGCGATCTGCATCACCGAAGGCATCCCCGTTCGCGACATGCTCGAAGTGCGCAACAAGATGAAGGCCAAGGAAGCGGCCGGCGGCAAGAAGACCTTGCTGCTGGGCCCCAACTGCCCCGGCCTCATCACGCCCGACGAAATCAAGATCGGCATCATGCCGGGCCACATCCACCGCAAGGGCCGCATCGGCGTGGTCTCGCGCTCGGGCACGCTCACGTATGAAGCCGTGGCGCAGCTGACCGAAATCGGCCTCGGCCAATCCTCGGCTGTCGGCATCGGCGGCGACCCGATCAACGGCCTGAAGCACATCGACGTGATGAAGGCCTTCAACGACGATCCCGACACCGACGCGGTCATCATGATCGGCGAGATCGGCGGCCCCGACGAAGCCGACGCGGCGCGCTGGTGCAAGGAACACATGAAGAAGCCGGTGGTCGGCTTCATCGCCGGTGTCACCGCCCCTCCCGGCAAGCGCATGGGCCACGCCGGCGCGCTGATCTCGGGCGGCGCCGACACGGCCGATGCCAAGCTCGCCATCATGGAAGAGTGCGGCTTCACCGTGACGCGCAATTTCTCGGAACTCGCAAAACTGCTGAAGGCACAGCTCTAAGCCTCCGCAGTTCTCCCGCACCACGCAAAAAGTAAAAAGCGCCCGCAATCATTGCGGGCGCTTTTTTCACTACAACACAGTGGGACAAGAGACATGGAACTCGTTCAAAGCGCGGACTTCTGGATTGGCCTCTTCAAGATCATCTGGATCAACATCATCCTGTCGGGGGACAACGCCGTGGTGATTGCCATGGCCGCGCGTTCGCTGCCGCCTGCGCAGCAGCAGAAGGCGGTTCTGTTCGGCTCGGGTGCGGCCGTGGTGCTGCGGATCGTGCTCACCGTGGTGGCGGCCAAGCTGCTGGCGCTGCCGTATCTGCAGATCGTCGGCGGCCTGCTGCTGCTCTGGATCGGCGTGCAGCTGCTGGGCGAAGAAGACGAAGGCGAGGGCGAGAGCAAGGAGTACGGCAGCATGCTGGCCGCCGTGCGCACCATCCTTTTGGCCGACCTGGTCATGAGCCTGGACAACGTGATTGCCGTGGCCGCCGCGGCACATGGCAGCATGGTGTTGCTGATTCTCGGCCTGGCCATCAGCATTCCGTTGGTGATTTTTGGCAGTACCCTCATGATCAAGCTCATGGAACGTTTTCCGATCATCGTCATGCTGGGTGCCGCCCTGATCGGCTGGGTCGGGGGCGAAACCATCGCGAGCGACGTTGCCCTGAAGGGCATGCTGGGCGCCAACCCCTGGCTGCACTATGCGGCCGCCGCTGCCGGCGCCCTGTTCGTGGTGGCCGCCGGCCGCTTTCTGCAACGGCGTGCGCGCGCCGCTGCGCGGCACTGACGGCACGGCGCGCCCCGGCTGCAAGACATGGCGAGCGTTGGCGCGTCCCTCTTCTCCAACCGGCCTTCACTGGGCTGGGAGTACGCGGCCCTGACCGACGTCGGGCGTACGCGGGCGCACAACGAGGACGACCTCAAGGTGGACCCGGCGCTCGGCCTGGCCGTGCTGGCCGACGGCATGGGGGGCTACAAGGGCGGCGAGGTGGCGAGCGCCATGGCCGTGACGATGGTTCATGCGAGCTTCGCGCGGTGGTACGCACAAGCCGGATCGCAGGCGCCCGCCCGCGTGATCCGGCGTGCGCTGCAGGCGGCCACCGACGAGGCGAACGCGGCCATCTTCGAAGCCGGCATGACCAATGCCGAGGTGCAAGGCATGGGCACGACGCTGGTGCTGGCCGCCTTCAGGCCGCAGCGCGTGGTGGTCGGCCATATCGGCGATTCGCGCTGCTACCGGCTGCGCAACAACAAGCTCGAGCAGCTCACGCGCGACCATTCGCTGCGGCAGCAGCAGCTCGATGCCGGCGCCATCACCGCCGAAGAGGCCCTGAACTCGCCCCACCGCAACCTGGTGACCCGCGCCGTCGGCGTGGAACCCCAGGTGCTGCTTGAGATGCACGAGCACACGGCGCGGCCTGAAGACCTCTACATGCTGTGCTCCGACGGGCTCAGCGAGATGATTTCGGATGCGCACCTTTTCACGCTTTTGAGCCACGACGTCGGCCTGAAACAGAAAGCCTCGCTTTTGGTTGCAGTTGCAAACGAGAATGGCGGCCGCGATAACATTTCAGTTGTTCTGGCAAAAGCGCGCGTCGACCACGCGGCTGGCGCCGCCTAGTCGCAGGCCCTGGCGACACCCGTCGCCCCCGCCTGCGGTCGATCAAGTTCTGCAAATCGGGGAAATCGGCAATGCCGAAAATGATCATTTCGATCGATGGCGTTGTCATCGCGCAAGTGGCGCTCGCCAAAGACCGCACCACGCTGGGCCGGCGCGCCTACAACGACATCGTGATCGACAATCTCGCGGTCAGCGGGGAGCATGCCGTGGTCCACATGCGCGGCGGCACGGTCGAAATTGAAGATCTCAACAGCACCAACGGCACCTACGTCAATGCGCTCGTCGTCCAGAAGCAGGTGCTGCAGGACAACGACGTCATCGAGCTTGGCGGCTGCCGCATCCAGTTTCGCGCCAGCAGCCACCTGGCGGTGGGCGGCGGCGCGGCGCACAACGACGCCCAGGGCCACTTCGCCGACTCGATTCCGCTGTCGTCGGCGCCCACCGAATCCGCCGGGCTCGTCGAGCTTGGCGTTCCGGTGCTGCGCGTCCTGGCCGGCGCCAACAAGGGCGAGGATATGCCGCTGCAGAAGGTGGTCACCACCATCGGCAAGCCCGGCATCGCCGTGGCGGTGGTCACGCGCCGCCGGCAAGGCTACGTGGCCGCCAGCGTCATGGGCGGCGTCACGCTCAACGGCGCGCCGCTGGGCACCGATGCTGTCGGCCTGCAGGAGCGCGACGTGCTGGAACTCGGCGGCGCCACGCGCATGCAGTTCATGCGGGTCTGACCCCGCCTTGAGCGCGGCCCGCGTGCGCCCGTCGCCATGAAAGCGCTCCGGCGGCACTGGCCGCGCATTGCCATCACCTTGCTGCCGGTCTTGCTGGCGCTGGCGCATTCGACCGGCCTCTGGCGGCTGGGCGCGATCGATCGGCTCGACCACCAAATTTACGACACCCGGCTGCGCGCCACCATGCCGCGCACGACCGATCCCCGCGTGGTGATCGTCGACGTGGACGAGGCCAGCCTGGCGCGGCAAGGCCAGTGGCCCTGGGCGCGCGACAAGCTCGCGCGGCTCACCGAGGAACTCACCGTGCGCCAGCAGGTGGCGGTGCTGGGCTTCGACGTGATGTTCATCGAGCCCGACCGCAGCTCCGGCCTCGACAAGTTGCGCCAGATTGCCAGCGGGCCGCTGCGCGGCGTGCCCGATCTTTCAGCCGGCATCGAACGGCTTGCCTCCGCACTCGACAACGACGCCATCTTTGCCGGCGCGCTGGAAGGCCACCGCGTGGCGCTCGGCTACTACTTCACGCGGACCGAAAAGCCCATCGCGAAAGGCCGGCTGCCCGCCGCCCCGCTGCTGGCGCCCGAGGCTTTTCCGCCCGGCCGTGACCACGCCACGGCGTGGAATGGATTTGGCGCCAACCTGCCCGTGCTGGCCACCGCCGCGCCCTCGTCGGGCTTCGTCAACACGCTGGTCACCTCGGTCGACGATGGCCTGATCCGCGAGGCGCCGCTTATCGCGCGCTATGAAGGCAGCCAGGGGCAGGGCGGCTACTACGAGTCGCTGGGGCTTGCGGTGTACCGGCTCGCCAAGGGCATGCCGCCCGTGCTGCCGGCCTTTGCCTCCGGCGGCGACGCGCCGCGGCTCGAGTCCTTGCTGGTCGGCGGGCTGCGCATCCCTGTCGACGAGAACGCCAGCATGCAGATCCCCTTCCGCGGACCGGGCGGCGCCAGCGGGGGCTCCTTCCGCTACGTGGCCGCCGCCGACGTGCTCGAGGGCCGGCTCGCGCCGGATGAACTCAAGGACATGATCGTCTTCGTCGGCGCCACCGCGCCCGGCCTGCAAGACCTGCATGCCACGCCGCTGGGCGCCGGCTTCCCGGGCGTCGAGGTGCACGCCAATGTCGTGTCGGCCCTGCTCGACCAGCGGCTGCTCGCGATTCCTGACTATGCCGCCGGCTACGAAGTGCTGAGCGTGCTGGTCGCGGGCATCGTGCTGGCGCTGGGCCTCTCGCTGCTGCCGGCCACGCGCGCCGTCTTGCTGGGCATGGCCACGCTCGTGTTGCTGGTCGGCCTCAACGCCTGGCTCTACCAGGTCCACAGCCTCGTGCTCCCGGTGGCCTCGGCACTGGCCATGGCCGCGCTCGCCTTCATTCTCAACATGGGCTGGGGCTACTTCATCGAATCCCGCGCGCGGCGCGGGCTGGTGCGGCTCTTCGGCACCTACGTGCCGCCGCAGCTCGTCGACGAAATGCTCACCGACCCCGGCCGCTACAGCATGCGTGCCGAGAGCAGGACCATGACCGTCATGTTCTGCGACATGCGCGGCTTCACCTGCCTGTCGGAGCAGATGGCGCCGACGGAGCTCCAGGCCTTCTTGAACACCGTGTTCAGCCGCCTCGCCGACGTCATCAGCGCGCACCGAGGCACCGTCGACAAATACATGGGCGACTGCGTCATGGCCTTCTGGGGCGCACCCGTCGCCACCCCCGACCACGCCACCCTGGCCGTGCGCGCCGCGCTCGACATGGCGCAGGCCGTGCGCGACATCAACGACGCCCAGCGCGCCGCGGGCCACCCTGAAATCAGCGTGGGCATCGGCATCAACAGCGGCGTGATGTGCGTGGGAGACATGGGCTCGGCGGCGCGGCGCAGCTACACCGTGGTGGGCGATGCGGTCAACCTTGCCTCACGCCTGGAAGGCCTCAGCGCGCACTACGGCGTTGAAATTGTCGCCAGCGGCGCGACGCGAGAACTCGCGCCCGGCTGCCTCTGGCAGGAGCTCGACAGCGTGCTCGTCAAGGGCAGGGCACAGGCCGTGGCCGTGTACACGCCCCTGGCGGCCGACACCCGGGCGCCGGGCTCCGCCGCACAGGCGCAAACCGAGCAGCTGCAGCGCTGGGGCCAGGTGCTGGCCGCCTACCGCCGGCAAGACTGGGCGGCAGGCCGCAACCTGCTGGACCCGCTGCTCGCCGCCGACGCCAAAAAAGTCCTTTACCAGCTCTATGCCCAGCGATTAGCCTCGATGGCATTGCGGCCCCAGGACCCCGAATGGGACGGCGCAACCCGGTTCGAAACCAAATGACGACAGACACAAGCAGGGGGTCTTCCAAGATGCAGGTTCGCGTGCTGGGATGCTCGGGCGCCATTGCCAAGGACTGTCGCACCACCTCGTTCCTGGTCGACCACGACCTGCTCGTCGATGCGGGCACCGGCGTGGGCGACCTCACGCTCGACGAAATGGCCGCCATCGACGACGTGGTGCTCACCCATTGCCACCTCGACCACATCGCCGCGCTCCCCCTCATGCTCGACGCCGTGGGCGGCCGCCGCACCCGGCCACTGCGCGTGCATGCCTTGCGCGCCACCATCGAGGCCCTGCGCGCCCATGTGTTCAACAACGTCATCTGGCCCGACTTCGAGAGCATTCCCAGCCCCGAAGCCCCCTTCGTGAGCTTTCACGACATTGCCGTCGGCCAGACCCTGCAACTGGGCACCGGCGCCCCCAAGCACATCGAGGTGCTCCCCGCCGTCCACACCGTGCCCGCCTGCGGCTTTGCCGTGAGCCGCGCCGGCGGCGGCGCCCATTGGGTCTTTTCAGGCGACACCGAACGCAACGCCCCCTTCTGGGACCGCGTCAACGCCCTCGACGTGGCCATGCTCGTCATCGAAACCGCGTTCAGCAACCGCGAGCAGGCCCTGGCCGACCGCAGCCTGCACCTGTCCCCCAGGGTGCTGGCGGACGAACTCGCGCACATCGGCCCCGGCAAGCACTACCCCATCTACATCACCCATACCAAGCCCGCCGAAACGGGAGAAATCATGAGCCAGATCGAGGCGCTGGTAGGGCGGCAGGTCGCCGGGCTGGCGCAGCGGGATATCCGGTGGCTGAAGGCGGATGGGGTGCTGACGTTTTGAGTCGGCCTTTGTCAGTGCATGACAAATTTGTCACGTTCTGTAGCATCCAACGCCGAATGTGTCACTTGATGTAAGTTTGCTGCGTACAAAAGTGTTCACTTTTCTATTTCAAGCTACTTGGAGGTGGGTGGCACAGATGCTGCGGAGGTACAGCGCTCCGGGCTGGTTCCCGGGCTCTACCAACCAACCTGGAGTTTTTTCAATGAACCGTCGTTTGATTGCACGCAACGTGCAAAAGGGTTTCACCCTTATCGAATTGATGATCGTCGTGGCGATCATCGGTATCTTGGCTGCTGTGGCTCTGCCGGCTTATCAGGACTACACGATTCGTGCCAAGGTTTCTGAAGCGATTCTGGCCGCGTCGTCCTGCCGCACCAGCATCACCGAAACGATTCAATCGAATTCGGGTGCGACCCTTCCTGCCGCCGATAACTGGGGCTGCGAGGTCCTCACTGCTAGCGCTCCTGCAAGCAAGTATGTCAACACGATCAACACGACCGACGCTGGTCAGGTGATTGTGGCTACGACTAGCGTGACGGACCTCGGTGCTGCTGGTGGCAAGACCTTCGTCCTTACTCCTTACTCCAGCGATACCGTCGCGTTCACCAATGGTTCGGCTTCAAAGACCGTGTTCAAGTGGGTCTGCGGCCCTGGCGGAACCGCCGCGATCGCTCCCAAGTACCTTCCCGGTTCCTGCCGCGGTAACTAATTCGACATAGCCTGAGCTTTAAGCTCCCAAGATGAGGCGACGCGTTGAAACGCGTCGCCTTTTTTCGTTGATCACCTTTCGGAGCTCCACTTGACGCGGCGCCTAATGATTTTTATGGGAATGGTGCTTGGCCTAGCCTATTTGGTTCCCAATCACATCCCGCCTTGGGTCGTGTTCCACGAAGACGCAGTCGCCGCGGCCGCATTCATACCGCTACTGATCTGGGGATTGTTTCCGAGGCAGCCAAAACCGACATTGATGCTGTTGGCTCTCATAATGGCCGCAGTCCCCGTTGGTCAACTTCTGAGTGGACAGATACTCTTCGCGAGCGATAGTTGGCTTGCTTCGCTGTACTTATTAGGTTTTGCCTTTTCTGTATTGGCTGGCGCTCGGATTGTCTCCGCAGAGCCCGCACAACATTTGGCGCTGAAAGACCTCGCACCACTGTTCGCGTGCTTCATCTTTGCCGGCCTCTTGTCAGTGGCCTTTGCAATTCATCAGTGGCTTGACCTGGGAATCTCCGGCCTCTATGTGGTTGATCTGCGTTTTGGAGAGCGCCCCTATGCAAATCTAGCTCAGCCGAACCAACTGGCCACTCTTCTTCTACTTGCTCAGGTAGGTCTGATATTCATGTTTGAGATGCGGGCCATTCGTGCGCCCGTTGCCCTCGCAGGAGCAACAATATTGGCGTTTGGGTTGGCGATGACGCAATCTCGCTCTGTTTTCATTGCGCTTTTTTTCTTCTGGGCTGCATTTTTGGTGCTAAGGACGCGTGCATCGTTGCGAACAACTTTGCTGCCGTTGCTGAGCATTACGGTCTTGTATGCCTGCGTAGCGTGGGCCTGGCCCACTATCAATGACTTACTGTTGCTCTCCGGAGGCAGTTCACTTGCCGAGCGTCTTCATCAGGATTTGAGACTCACGGTGTGGATGCAGATGCTCGACGCCGTGTTGCGTTCGCCTTGGCTGGGTTATGGGTGGAACCAAGTTCCGATAGCTCAGTATGCAACGGCGTTGGAGCATTCTGCGACAAATCATTTCTTTACTTCTGCCCATAATCTATTTTTCGATCTTGCAATTTGGTGCGGCTTGCCTTTGGCCACTATTGTGATCCTGTGCCTATTGGTTTGGTTTGTCCAGCAAATCAAGCATTGCCGTGATCCGCTATCTTGGTGTGCCTTGGTCGCAATTATTTTGGTATTTGGACATTCTTTGGTGGAATTTCCGCTGTACTACGCCTATTTTCTGCTCCCCATTGGGCTCCTCATGGGCGCATTACAGGTGAATTTGCCGAAAACAAAAACTTGGAATATTCGACTTCCGCAGTTTCCATTGTGGAGTGGCGCCATTGCTGCCATTGCACTTTTCGCCGCCATCCTTGTCGAGTACCCCCCTTGGGAGCAAGAATGGCAACGACTTCGATTTGAAAAAGCGAGGATTGGCGCCCGAGAGAATATCCCCGCACCGCGCGTTTTCCTGCTGACTGAGTTTCCGGAAATTGCAAAATTTGCCCGTGCCGAGGCAAAGCCTAATATGTCAAAGGCTGATCTTGACGAGATGTTTCGTGTAGTTCAGCGATTCGGGTGGGCTAACAATTTGTTCAAGTATGCTGTTGCAACCGGCTTGAACGGCGATCCCAAGAAGGCCGAAGAAACGCTAGCTCGACTGTGCAAGATGCATACTGAGAAAAATTGCATGGAGGCGCGAGAGACGTGGCGAGAGTTGAGCAGGGAAAAATATCCTGAACTGGGCAACATCAAATTTCCGACACTGCGAGACTAGTCGATCGAGAATCACTAGGACGCAGGTTGCCAGAGGCGTAGATGCAGAAAACCATTCTTAACTGGTCCCGAGCTAAGAAGCAATCGCTGGTCATCGGGCTAGACGTTGGACTGGCCTTGGCCTCGATGTGGCTCGCGTTTACGCTTCGACTCGACTCATTTCATCGCCCCGTGGGGGCGGAATGGCTCGCGTACGCGATTTCGCCAATTTTAGTCATTCCAGTATTTATCAAATTTGGGCTCTATAGAGCGATTTTCCGCTACACAGGAATCACGACAATCCTTGATACCGGCAAAGCAGTCGCGATCTACGGGGCCGTGTTATCTCCTTTTATCTGGGCGCTCTATCATTGGGAAGGAGTTCCTCGCAGTTTGATCATTCTGCAGCCCGTGATTTTCTTGTTACTTGTAAGCTCGAGCCGAACATTGGGATGGCGATGGTTGGCGGGACCCGGTAACAGAGCGGTAAGGCGTCTCCTAATCTATGGGGCTGGTACGGCAGGCGCTCAAACGGCCGCGGCGCTCGCGGGTACTGAGCACTACGTCCTTCTTGGTTTCATTGATGATGATCCGTCGAAGAACGGCCGATCTATTAATGGCGCTCCGGTCTTTTCCTCGGCTGGAATTCAAGAAACGATTTCACTCTTCTCGGTTACTGACGTGCTACTGGCACTGCCCAGCGCCAGCAGGCAACGACGCAATCAGATCATCAAGCGATTGCAGCCGCTGCCGGTTCGTATCCGGTCGCTGCCCAGCCTTGCAGATTTGGCCAGCGGCCGTATCACAGTCAGGGATTTTCAGGATCTAGATATTGAAGACCTGCTGGGTCGTGAGCCGGTCGTCTCGGACCCTGCCCTTCTTGCCCGCAGCCTTGCAGAGCAGGTCGTAATGGTGACGGGGGCTGGCGGAAGCATCGGCAGTGAACTTTGTCGCCAAATTATTCTGCAAAAGCCTCGGCAAATGATCTTATTGGATCACAGCGAGTTTCTGCTTTACGGGATTCATCAGGAACTGTTGCAACTGTTGGCTGCTTGTAATCTGAATGTAGAGCTTATTCCTCGGTTGGCCAATGTCTGCAATTACGAGCGGATTTATGCGTTGTGCTGTGCTCATCGGCCGGTAGCGATTTATCATGCCGCCGCATACAAGCACGTGCCGCTGGTCGAGCAAAACGCAGAAGAAGGCGTCATCAATAACGTGCTGGGAACCTGGACAATGGCCCGAGCGGCAATTAAATCAAAGGTCAATCGATTCGTTTTGATTTCTACCGACAAAGCGGTACGCCCGGCCAATATCATGGGAGGAAGTAAGCGCATTGCTGAGATGATCTTGCAGTCATTGGCTGCGAATAGCGACTACCAGATGGTTGCTGACGACCAAGTTGAGCATGATTTTCATCGAACATGTTTCTCGATGGTGCGTTTTGGTAATGTACTTGGCTCTAGCGGCAGTGTGGTCCCTCTTTTCAGATCGCAGATTGCAGAAGGAGGGCCACTCACCGTTACGCATCCGGAGGTTACTCGATTTTTTATGACGATTCCCGAGGCTGCTCAGTTGGTTTTGCACGCTGGAGCGATGGCTCAAGAGGGAGATCTTTTTGTGCTGGATATGGGGAAGCCGGTCAAAATCATCGAATTGGCCAAGCGGATGATTGCATTGTCTGGACATACTGTTCGCGACCAAGAGAATCCCAACGGAGATATTCCAATATTGATTACGGGATTGCGAGCTGGCGAGAAACTCTATGAGGAATTGTTGATCGGTGAGAACCCGCTTCCGACCGCGCACCCTCGCATCATCAAGGCCAGGGAGGATTTTATGCCTTGGCCGGAGTTCTCGATACTCTTGGAAGCCCTCTTAAAGGCTGCACGGTCGGGAGATTTGTCGACAATGCAGCACACTATGCGTCTACTGATACCTGCTTTCAGCCCACAGGAGGCATTATCTTGACAGCTGGAAACATGAAGATCAAAATAGGAATAGTCGGGCTTGGCTATGTCGGCCTGCCTCTCGCCGTGGCATTTGCGAAGCTGCACTCGGTAGTCGGATTCGACACAAATTCGCATCGCATCCGCGAATTAGAGGCTGGGAGCGACGGCACCTTGGAAGTGAGTGCGGCTGAACTTCGAACAGCTTCTTCCCTGCAGTTGACAGCCGATGCCAGCGATCTCCGTGATTGTAATGTTTTCATCGTTACAGTACCTACGCCAGTTGATAGCGCTAATCGTCCAGATTTTTCTTGCCTAATTAGTGCCAGCGAGACTATCGGCAAGAACTTGCAGCCAGGAGCTATAGTAATATTTGAATCAACGGTGTATCCCGGCGCTACTGAGGAAGTTTGCGTTCCCGTACTCGAGAAGTTCTCAAACAAAGTTTTTAATAGAGACTTCTTTTGCGGCTATAGCCCGGAGCGCGCCAATCCCGGTGACAAGATCAATACCTTGACGACGATCCGCAAAATAACCAGTGGAAGCACACCGGAGATTGCAGACGTTGTTGATCGGCTCTATGCCACAATCATTTCCGCTGGCACCTATAGGGCGAGTAGCATCAAAGTTGCCGAAGCAGCCAAGGCGATTGAAAATACGCAACGCGATCTGAACATCGCGCTTATGAATGAGTTCTCGGTGCTTTTCGAGAGGTTAGGCATTGACACACTTGAAGTGCTCGAAGCCGCAGGCAGCAAGTGGAACTTTCTTCCGTTTCGCCCAGGCCTCGTTGGTGGCCACTGCATCGGTGTCGACCCCTACTACCTCACCTACAAAGCCGAGCAAGTCGGCTACATCCCCCAGATCATCCTGGCCGGACGGCGCATCAACGACAACATGGCTCGCTATGCTGCGCGCAATACCATCAAGCTCATGCTGCAGGCTGCCATGGATGTACCGCGTTGCAAGATCGGCGTGCTGGGCATCACCTTCAAGGAGAATTGCCCGGACATCCGAAACAGCAAGGTGGTGGACCTGGTTCGAGAACTCCAGTCGTGGGGAGCGCAGGTGGTGGTGGCGGACCCTTGGGCCAACGCGGAAGAAGTGCAGCACGAATACGGCCTGGCGCTCGGTGTCATCGATGAAAGCAACCCGGTAGATGCGTTGGTCGTGGCGGTTGGGCATACAGAGTACCGAGCCCTTTCGCCTGCTGTGCTGCGCCGTTATTGCCGCCACGTAACGCCGGTGCTGACCGACGTCAAATCGCTTTACGACCGCCACCAGGCAGCCAGCGAAGGTTTTGCCGTGTTCAGGCTCTGACGTTGAAATGACGAACAAGAACTTCGCACTCATCGGCGCGGCGGGATACATTGCCCCGCGGCACATGCGCGCCATCAAGGAAACTGGCCACACGCTGGCCGTGGCCTACGACATCAACGATTCCGTCGGCATCATTGACAGCCTGTCTCCGAATGCGGCGTTCTTCACCGAATTCGAATCGTTCTACGAACATGCGCACCGGCTCAAACGATCCGAAGCTAGCGCTCTGAATTACGTGTCGGTCTGCTCGCCCAACCACCTGCATCATGCGCATTGCGCGGCTGGCTTGCGGCTGAGGTGCGACGTGATCTGCGAGAAGCCACTCGTGCCCTCGCCCGATGCGCTCGATGAACTCGCGCGGGTTGAAAGCGAATCAGGCCAACGCGTTTTCACCATCTTGCAGTTGCGCCATCACGAGGCGATTCTCAGGTTGCGCAACAAGGTCGCCGCTGCGCCTACGGACACAAGGTTCGACGTCGACCTGAGCTACATCACATCGCGCGGCAAATGGTACGCGGCCAGCTGGAAAGGCGATCCGCGCAAGTCGTTTGGCGTGGCCACGAATATCGGCGTGCACTTCTTCGACATGTTGCACTTCGTCTTCGGCAAGCTGCAGGGCAACGTGGTTCATTACAGCGCCGAGCACAAGGCCGCTGGTTTTCTTGAGTATGAACGTGCCCGTGTGCGGTGGTTTCTCTCCATCGATGCCGAAGACCTGCCCGCTGAGGTCAAGGGCAAGAAGACGACCTACCGCTCCATCACGGTGGATGGCGAGGAGCTCGAATTTTCAGAGGGCTTTACCGACCTGCACACCGTCAGCTATGGCGAAATCCTGGCGGGGCGCGGCTATGGCCTTCAAGACGCGAGGCAGGCGGTTGAGGCAGTGCATGCCATTCGAACAGCGCGAGTCAACCCATCGCATTCCGAGCAGCATCCGTTCACGAAAAGGTTGAGCGCATGAGCGCGACGATTCACGAGACGGCCATCGTCGACCCAGGGGCTGTGGTGGGGCCGACCACGCGCATCTGGCATTGGGTGCATGTGAGCGCGGGCGCAGTCATCGGCGATGGCTGTTCGCTGGGGCAGGGCGTCTTCGTGGGCAACGATGTCCAGATCGGCAACAACGTCAAGATCCAGAACAACGTCAGTGTCTATGACGCGGTCACGCTCGAGGACGATGTGTTTTGCGGCCCGAGCATGGTCTTCACCAATGTCTACAACCCACGTTCTTCGGTGAGCCGAAAGGCGGAGTACCGGCGCACGCTGGTGCGCAAAGGCGCAACCCTGGGCGCGAACAGCACCATCGTATGCGGGGTGGTTATTGGCTCGCACGCCTTTGTGGGGGCGGGTGCCGTGGTGAATCGCGATGTGCCTGATTTCGCCCTGATGCTTGGCGTGCCGGCACGGCACGCAGGCTGGATGAGCAGACATGGCGAACGCCTGGTGTTCACAGATGGGCGCGCGACCTGCGCGGCGACGGGGGAAAAGTATGTGCTGCGCGACGGCCTTTGCGCGTTGGCGGCTGAGGTCGTGCCATGAGCGGCAACAAGATGGAGTTCGTGGACCTGAAAGCCCAGTACCGGGCTTTGAAAGTCCAGATTGATGAGCGCATCCAGCGAGTACTCGACCATGGCCAATACATCATGGGTCCGGAGGTCGCAGAGTTGGAGGAAAGGCTTGCCGCATTCACCGGCGCCAGGCATTGCATCACGGTGGCAAGCGGGACCGAAGCACTGCTCATCTCGTTGATGGCAATGGGGTTGAAGCCGGGTGATGAAGTCATCACCACGCCATTCACCTTTGCTGCCACTGCCGAGATGATCGTGCTGTTAGGTGGTAAGCCGGTGTTCGTGGACATCGAAGCCGACACCTGCAATATCGACGCCAGCCTGATCGAGGACAAGATCACCGATCGAACGCGCGCCATCATGCCGGTGAGCCTGTACGGACAGTGCGCGGACATGGACGAGATCAACGCGATTGCCGCTCGACACGGCTTGGCCGTGATCGAGGACGCGGCGCAGAGCTTCGGGGCCACTTACAAGGGGCGGCGCAGTTGCAATCTCAGCACCTTCGGTTGCACCAGTTTTTTCCCTAGCAAGCCGTTGGGTTGTTATGGGGACGGAGGTGCAATATTCACAAGCGACGACGCGCTCGCGCAAGCGTGCCGCGAGATACGTGTACACGGGCAGAGCGCCCGCTATGTACATACTCGCGTGGGTGTGGGAGGTCGAATGGACACATTGCAGTGCGCGATAGTGTTGGCCAAGTTGGAGCGTTTTGAATGGGAGCTCGCCCAGCGATTCGCAATTGGTAAACGCTACGACGAGCTGCTGGCCGGAACGCTTGGCGTGGAACTGCTGAAAGTGCGAGATGAGCGCAGCTGCGTGCGATCTCAATATACGGTCTTCATTGAGGGGCGCGAAGCGGTCCAGAAAGCACTTACCAAACAGGGCGTTCCGTGCGCCGTGCACTACCCGAGGCCTGTGCACCTTCAGACCGCATATGCGGACCATGCCGCAAAAGCGGATTGCCCGCAGAGTGTCCTCGCAGGAACGCGCGTGCTAAGCCTGCCAATGAGCGCCGACCTGACGCAACCACAGCAAGATCGAGTTGTTCGCGCACTATCTTCAGCCCTCGCTGCGAGGACCGGATGAGCGACGATATGTCCAAGGACCCAGTGACTCGGATTCGATCGTCGCCCTCGGCGATCGATTACTCCGCGCTCTACAACGAACATCCAGAATATGTCGCGCGTCGGCAGGTGGGTTCGTATGAACAGGCGCAGATCGATATTGAAGTTCGTCGATTCAAATTGCCGAACCTGATGCGCCTTGTTCCGGCTGAGCAGAAGTTTGGAGATGTACTTGAAATAGGGTGTGCTACGGGGGAGCTGATAGCGGCCGTGCCCGTAGGTGAGGGCGGACGCAAAGTCGGGATAGATATCTCCAGTGCCAATGTTGAGAGTGCACGGATGCGCTTCCCGCAGGTCGAATTTCGCTGCGGCGATTTCCGCACGGCTGCGCTCAGCGACTTCTTCGATGCAGTGATCATGAGCGATGTCCTCGAACATGTGCCAGACGATCGAGAGTTTCTCCAAGACGCCGCAACCCTCGGTCAAATTGTGCTCGTAAATCTTCCCTTGGAAGATAACTGGCTCAATCGAAGGCGTCGCTACGGTCCCGAGGACGTGTCGGGGCATTTGCGGAAGTATTCGTTGGAAGACGGTTTGGAGTTGTTCGAGCGTGCCGGATTGGAGGTCGTCGCTTACTCCCGGGTCTGGGTCCATGAAACGCCCACGGAACAGGCACGCCGTGCGCTCAGGTATGAACGCTTTGGTGCTGCCTTTGCCGGCGCATGGCCGATGCAAGTATTGCGGAAAGCAGTTTTCGCAGCCGCGTCTGCAATGCCGTGGTTCGGTCGGCGGCTGCTCGCGTCAAATCTCTTCGTCGCTGCTCGTCGGAAGCCTCTTGTAGTCGCCGATCAAGGGCGAGGGTCTTGACTCTGCGGAGCCAACTGCTGTCGTCGTTCGGGCTGCAGGGGGCAGGTGCGGCGTCGGTGCTTCTGGCGACGCTTGCAATCGGAATCGTCTTGGGACCAGAGGTTCAGGGTGGCTTCAGTCAAACCAAGTCGGAAATAGAGTTCGTCGCTGCATTTGCGATGCTGGGTCTGCCGCAGGCACTGTTTTTTTATGTGAAGTCAGGCGGCCTGGACATGCGCACGGCGATGCGCTGGGCGCTACGTAGCGTCGTACTTGCGTTGGCGGTCGGCACTGCATACGGCCTCATCCGCCATCGAAATGCAGGCTTGATCTTGGCCGTAGCGTGCGGAGCCGCTGTTGCGGCGACGGTGGCGCATGGCCAGTTGCGGGCGCTTTCGTTGGTGCGGGAGCGCGTTGCCTGGTTTAACGTACTGACAGCGCTGCCGCAAATGCTTGTGCTATTGGGCGTTTTCTGTGTCTTTGCGATCTTCGCGGCGGGAGCGCCGTGGAACCTAGTCTGGACCGCGTTGTTCGGCCTTGCGTACGGAGGTGTCGCCGCACTTGCATGGCGTCGTTTGGCAGCCGCGCCAGGAAGCGCGCAGGACTCCCAAGCGGGATGGCGTACGCTGGGGCGATATGGAATGGCAACTTGGTTGGTAGCCGCGCTCTCGACCGCCGCCATTTTGGCAACGCAGCACGAAGTAGACGTGCGAGCGGGGGCGGCTGCACTGGGCAAATTCACGATGGCAATGACCTTGGCTCAGATCCCATTGACGCCGATCAGCTATGCGGCGCCACTGTTGTGGCGCCGATGGATGGAGCGGCCAAATACGCAGGCGTTGCGGACTGGCGCCAGCATTCTGTTTGTCTCGCTTCTGGGAGTCGCTGCCGTTGCGTGGGCGCTCGCAAATGTGTGGCCAGACCTGGGCTTGGGCGAAGCCTATGCTGGAGCGACCCGTGCACTCGCAGTTCTGTTGGCGGGTGGTGCCGCAGAGGCAGCTTCCCGAGTGTTGACAGTGCACTCGAATGCGAGCGGCCTGCCTTGGGTCGGTGTACGAGCAGAAATAGCTCGCTGGTGCGTGCTTGCCATCGGATGGGCGCTTCCGCTTCCTTCTGGCATGTTGCCGGTGTGCGTAGTCTGGGCCATCGCGGCGGGCGCGGCATTGCTCGTGTTTGTGCACCATGCGCTGGCTGAAGCCAAGAACTGAAGAGGAAACAGACAATGCGCTTGGCGCTACTTGGCCCTGCGAGTTCGATCCACTTGCAACGTTGGGTCGCAGCGTTAGCGAGCCGGGGCCATGAATTGCTTGTGATTTCTCAGCACCGGTGCGACAGAGAGTTGCTGCCCGCTTCGGTGGAGATTGCTTGGCTGCCACATCAAGGCTCGTTGGGCTACTTTCGCAACGCGCTCTTGTTGCGTCGAACACTCGCGCGGTGGCAACCGGACCTATTGAATGTGCACTACGCGAGCGGCTACGGCACAACGGCGGCCCTATGCGGATTTGGTCCCACCCTACTTTCTGTATGGGGCAGCGACGTGTATGACTTTCCGTATGAGAGTTTTTTGAAGGGGCGGCTCATTCGTTGGAACTTGCGGCGTGCGACGGCACTTGCATCGACTAGTCGCGCGATGGCGCAGCAAGTGCAACGCTTGACACCAGAGCGCCGCGAGATTGCGGTGACACCATTTGGCGTCGACCTCGCGCATTTTTCACCTCGATTGCTTCGACTGGCGCCAGACGGGCTGATGATCGGAACCGTCAAATCACTTGCGCCGAAGTATGGTGTGGACCTTCTGCTCCACGCCTTTTCCGAGTTGCTGGCGGACGCCGAGGTCCATGCGGTGGCAGCTGAACTCAAGTTGCTCATTGTTGGTGATGGCCCGGAGCGCGCGGCGTTGGAAGCACTCGCCTGGGAACTTGGCATTGAACAGCGCACACAATTCAAGGGCGCTGTGGCTCATGTGACTGTTCCACTATGGCTTGGTTGTCTGGACATCTACGTCGCGCCGAGTCGCATGGACAGTGAAAGCTTCGGTGTCGCTGTAATTGAGGCCAGTGCGTGTGCATTGCCAGTGGTGGTGAGCGACGTAGGAGGGCTGCCAGAGGTAGTGCGAGACGGTGAAACCGGGATCGTAGTGCCTCGTAACGACGTCTCAACACTGCGCGAGGCGCTCAAGTGCTTGGTTCTCGATCCAAGTCGACGCAATGAACTTGGACGACAGGGGCGAGCTTGGGTTGAGCAAGAGTACGAATGGGGACATTGCATCACTCAAATGGAGCAATGCTATGAAGACACGATTGCGCGCGCAAAAAGGTGATGACTCAATGAGTGGCTTGATTTTTTCCCCTCTCAACCGTATTGGTTAGTCTTAAAGGCGCTGAAACAGAACCAGCTGTCCAGTTCTTGGAGTTACATGAACCTCATTACCGTCGTCGGTGCACGACCCCAATTTATCAAGGCTGCGGCTCTGAGCAGCGAACTGCAGAAGCGTACCGGCATGCAAGAAAGGCTGCTTCACACCGGTCAGCACTTCGACGACAACATGTCGAACGTATTCTTTCGTGAGCTTGGTATACCGGCACCTTGTTGGAATCTGGGCGTGAATGGTGGTCCCCATGGAGCGATGACCGGAGCGCAGCTCGAAGGCATCGAACGGGTGCTGATGAAAGAGAAACCTGATGCTGTCCTGGTCTATGGCGACACTAATTCCACGCTTGCCGGCGCGCTGGCGGCAGCCAAGCTCCACATCCCTGTCGCGCACGTCGAGGCAGGACTTCGATCATTCAACCGGCGAATGCCCGAGGAAGTCAACCGGGTCTTGACGGATCATGTGGCGCACTGGCTGTTCGCGCCAACGGAAGCGGCAGTTCTCAATCTACATAGCGAGGGAATCACCGGTTCCAAAATTCAGCTGGTAGGTGACGTGATGTGCGATGCCGCGCTGCATTTCGTTGCTGTCGCCGCCGCCCGGACTCAAGGCCCGCAGGTGCTCGAAGGCCTGTCAGGCCGCCCTTTCGTACTCGCGACCATTCATCGCGCCGAAAACACCGACAACAGCGAGGCCCTTCAAACCATCGTGCAAGCACTGCTCGAACTGGCGCGCGACATCGATGTGGTCTGGCCTTTGCATCCTCGAACTCGGGGCGTACTCGCAAACCTGGGACTGAATGTGAATGCGAATGCGGGGCTGCACTGCATCGAGCCCCTGGGCTATCTCGACATGATCCAGATGGAGCAGTCGGCTCAAATGATCGTCACCGACTCGGGAGGCGTCCAGAAGGAAGCCTTCTTCTTCGGCAAACCGTGCGTCACGCTGCGCGACGAAACCGAATGGATCGAATTGGTAGAGGCTGGCTGGAATCGCCTGGCGCCCCCCACTTCTGCCGCAGCATTGCAGACCGCGTTCCGCGCGGCACTGGGTACAACGGGCAAGGCCATCGAGCCGTACGGTCGGGGCGATGCTGCGCGGCGCATCGCGGACATCCTTCAAGCATCGTCCCTGTGAAGATTCTGCTGATCAATCACTATGCCGGTTCCCTTCGGCATGGCATGGAATACCGGCCGCACTACCTGGCGCGCGAGTGGGTTCGTTCCGGCCACACGGTGCGCATCGTGGCCGCATCCCAATCGCACGTACGCAGCATCCAGCCGGAGTTCGTCGGTCGCCGGCACCAGGAAAATGTCGATGGCGTCGACTACCTTTGGTATCGCACGCCTTCCTATAGAGGAAACGGAGTTGGACGTGCATTGAACATCGCCACGTTCTGCACGCAGCTGATGTGGGACGCGAAGCGGTTGGCACGCGAATTCAAGCCCGATGTCGTGGTGGCGTCCAGTACCTATCCCATGGACATCTGGCCCGCCCATCGCATTGCACGACTATGTTCGGCCAAACTGGTGCACGAGGTTCACGATCTCTGGCCTCTCTCGCCAATGGAGCTCAATGGCATGTCGGCGCGTCATCCGTTCATCGCCGTATGCCAGATGGCAGAAGACTTTGCCTGCAAGCGCTCGAATGCTGTGGTGTCCATGCTGCCCAAGGTTCAAGACCACATGGCTGCGCACGGGTTGGATCTGTCCAAGCTGCATATCGTGCCTAACGGCGTGTCTACCGAAGAGTGGGACAACGTCAACGAGACCTTTGCGCCGGAGATTGCGCAGCACATCCAGAAGGCCCAGAGTGAGGGCCGCCTCGTGGTGGCCTATGCGGGCGCGCATGGTTTGGCCAATGCGCTGGACTCCTTGCTCGATGCCGCGGCCATCCTGCTGTCGGAGCCATTCAGTTTCGTTCTGATCGGTGGCGGGCCTGAACGGGAGCGGCTGAAACGCCGGGTTGCTTCAGAAGGCTTGCACAACGTAGCCATGTTTGGCCCCATCCCCAAGGGTCAGATCTCGCCCATGTTGGCCGCCGTCGATGTGGCGTACATCGGCTTGCAGAGCGTGCCGCTGTTCAGGTTCGGCATCGCTCCAAACAAGTTGATGGACTACATGATGGCTGGTTGCGTGGTACTCAGTGCGATCGAAGCTGGAAACGATCCGGTGGCAGAAGCAGGGTGCGGCGTTTCAGTGCAGGCTGAATCTGCTCCAGACATTGCGCAGGGTCTTCGAATAATCGCGTCAATCGATCCAGATGTTCGGCGGCAGATGGGTTTGCGCGGAAGATCCTATGTCCAGGAGCATCACACTTGGCCCGTTCTGGCCAAGCGCTTCATCGAGGCCGTGTCTTGAAAAGCAGAGACTCGAACGCAGGGCCGGGGCAAGAGCTCGATGCCGTGCGCGCACGCTACCAACGAAGAAACGCCGAGGTACCGGACCGGCGCTACAGCTTTCTGAATCCCGCAGTTTGGCAAACGGTGCACGAGCGTCAGCGCGCGCTGCTCCGCCTGATCTCTCATTTGGGTTGGCTCGATCTGAGTGAAAAGAGCCTGGTCGAGGTGGGATGCGGAAGCGGCGGTAATCTGCTGGAGCTGCTCCGCTTTGGCTTTGATGCGGCGCACCTGCAAGGGATTGAACTGCTCGAGGAGCGCTACGCTGAAGCGCGCCGCATACTGCCAGCGGAGTTGAGGCTTGCCCAAGGCGATGCCTGCGAGTGGAACATCGCACCCGGGAGCCAGGACATCGTTTTCCAATCGACCGTCTTTTCCTCGCTGCTCGACGACGCATTCCAACAGCGCTTGGCCAGTGCCATGTGGAACTGGGTAAAGCCAGGCGGAGGGGTGCTCTGGTATGACTTCACGTTCGACAATCCCAACAACACCGATGTGCGCGGTGTCTCCCTGCGCCGAGTGCGCGAGTTGTTTCCAAACGGACAAGTGAGCGCGCAACGTGTGACGCTTGCACCGCCCATCGCACGCCGCGTTGCACGGGTACACCCCTCGCTCTACAGCTTGTTCAACTTAGTTCCGCTGCTCCGCACGCACGTGCTGGCGTGGATCGCCAAACCATCGAACTGACATCCCCATGACCTCGCAGCCACCGTTTCTGCCTTTTGCGCTGCCGGACACCGGGGAAGAAGAGATTGCCCTGGTTGCTGAGGCTATTCGTTCGGGATGGGTGACCACCGGCCCCAAGGCCAAGCGCTTCGAACAGGAAGTCGCCGCATTCCTCGGCGATGAACGGCTCCACTGCATGGCCGTCAATTCGGCAACCGCTGGCCTTCACCTTGCCTTGGAGGCACTCGGTGTGGGTCCAGGTGACGAGGTCATCACCACGACGCACACCTTCACCGCTACCGCCGAAGTGGCGCGCTATCTCGGTGCCGATGTGGTGCTGGTCGACATCGATCCTCGCACGCTTTGCATCGACGTGAATCAGGTCGAGGCTGCAATCACCGCACGCACCAAGGCAGTCATCCCCGTTCACTACGCTGGCCTTGCCGCGGACATGCCCGCGCTGATGGCAATCGCGCGCAAGCATGGCCTCAAGGTGGTGGAAGACGCCGCACACGCATTGCCCACGACATCCGCGGGCCGGCTCGTGGGAACGCTCGATTCCGACTTCACGGTGTTCAGTTTCTACGCCAACAAGACAATCTCTACGGGCGAGGGCGGCATGGTCGTGACCCGCGACGCGGCCCTTGCCGAGCGCGTCAAGATCATGCGTCTGCATGGCATCAATCGCGATGCATTCGATCGCTTTCGCTCGACAACGCCGGCCTGGTACTACGAGGTGGTCGCTCCCGGTTTCAAATACAACCTGACCGACATTGCTGCGGCCATGGGCCTCGCCCAATTGGCGAAGTTGCCGCGTTTTCTGGAGCGCCGCCAATACCTGGCGGCCCGCTATCGCGAGCAGTTGTCGAGCCTGCCGCTGATCCTTGCACCAGAGCCTCCGCCCGGCGAAACACATGCGTGGCATCTCTATGTGATTCGCCTCGATGCCACCGCCCGGCTGGGCCGCGACGCGTTGATCCAGGCGTTGTCCGATCGCGGCATCGGCACCAGCGTGCACTACATTCCTCTGCATCGGCAGCCCTACTGGCGTGACCGCTACAGCCTCAACGCCGAGATGTTTCCGCATTCAGAAGCCGCGTACCAGCGGATGCTCAGCATCCCTCTTTTCACCGCAATGACCGATGCCGATCAGGATCGGGTCATTGCCGCCTTGCACGAGCTACTGGGTTGAGAGCAATGGCCAAGCGGGCTTTCGATGTGCTGGTTTCGATCTGCGCGATCGTGTTGCTGTCCCCTTTGCTGATTGCACTCGCAGCTTGGGTCAAGATCGACTCGAAAGGCTCCGCGTTGTTTCGCCAAACGCGCGTGGGAAGGCATGGCGTCCCGTTCGAGATCCTCAAGTTCAGGACCATGCGCGCGGATGCATCGGCGGAAGGCCCGCAAATCACCGTGGGCAACGATTCGCGCATCACACGCGCCGGCGCAATCCTGCGCCGCTACAAGCTCGATGAGCTGCCGCAGTTCTTCAATGTCCTGCGCGGCGAGATGAGTGTCGTGGGCCCCCGACCCGAAGTGCCCCGCTACGTTGCGCTCTATACAGAACGGCAAAAGGCGGCTGTGTTGAGCATGCGGCCGGGCATCACCGATGCAGCGTCTCTTGCCTTCAGGAACGAGTCGGAGCTGTTGGCAAAGGCGGACGATCCTGAAAGCTTTTATACCCAGGTGATTTTGCCGGCAAAGCTTGCGCAAGCGGAAGCGTATGTGGCGACGCACAGCCTTGGCGGCGACATCCGAATAGTGCTACGTACCGTCGCGATGCTCGCCGCACGGTAGTGCCGGGCCGCACTGACAATGCTGCTTTGAGCCCGGACTACTCGTCCGCGCTTGCTGTGCAAGTGGTGTCGGTCGCAGGCTTGCAAGCCCGGGCACGCCCAGACTTGGCGATGACAATGCGGCGCGTCTGCTCGGATAGCGCTGCACCGCTCAAGTCGTTTCGGGCGATGGTCATCGTGAGGGCGCCGAAACCGGCCGTTTTCGTTTTCGCATACCCGGATGCATCGAACATGATGTAGGCCGGTGTTTCGCTCGCGGTGCCCTGTCCGGTGGCGCTGAAGTAGCTTGCCAGCGCCGGTTGCTGGATCACGGTGAAGTCTCCCGTATTCAGTGTGCCGCTCCGATCCTGGTCTACGAAGACTGTCCAGCCCGAGCTCCAGTCGGCGCCGGTTGCCGGCACAAGCATGGCATTCATGCCGCGCTTCATCGCCTCGCCTCTCGCTGCATTGACGGCTGCAACGAATGAATTGGTAGCGGAAGTCAGCTCGGAGTTTCTCTGGAAGTTCACGAAGCTCGGCGCGGCCACGACAAGCAGTACCGCCGCAATGGCGACGGTGACCATCAACTCGATCAGGGTGAAGCCAGCAAGCCGGCGTGAAGGGGGAGCGTTCATGGCCAGCAAAGCTTGGTGTTGGGAGGATTGCCGCTGCAGCTTTTGACGCCGGTACTGGTCATGCTTAGCACGCCGACCACCGAATCAGTTCGGACGGGACTTGCTTCGACGCGAACGCAGTCACGCAACGACATGCCAGCAGAACATTCCTTCGCCGATAGCCGATAAGACGGATTGGAAGCGTTGTCACCGCTGAAAGTCTTGAACGTCGTGGCGGCTCCCGCGGGATCAGTCACGCCGTTCGTGTTGCTGAATCCTAGATATGTACCCCGCTGCGTCATATAGCGCTCCTGCTGCTGCATCAACTCCAGCACCGCAGTCCTGCCTTCTGCACGGCGACCCTTCATGACCGAGTCCTGGTAGGCGGGATAGGCAATTGAAGCAAGGATGCCGACGATCGCGACGACGATCATCAACTCGATGAGCGTGAAGCCTCTTTGGATGGGCGGCTTTTTCATGGTGCGTTCTTCAAGTCTTGATAGTTGTTGATCTGGCGCCAGCTCAGGCGGCCGGCGACGATCGTCTTGGTTGTCTTGTCGCCGGAACCCGATGCGGTATCGATGCCGCCGGAGCCTTGCTTGATCACCTGGCTTGTGATCGTCCGGGTTCGGCGCCCGGTGCTGTTGCTGACCGTCTCGGTCGAACTGGCGAGCTCGATCACCAGCGGTTGGCCGAGGATGCCCACGGTCGACACCCGGTAATCGCCGTCACCAGTGTCCACATCCAACCGGTACTCGTTACCGCTTCCGCCGCTCACGCCGCAAGCACTGGCGCCGCCGGTCGAACCTGGGATCAGGCTGCCGAAGATCAGCGTCTGGCCGTTCAGGAGGGCATTGCTGATCTGCTTCTCTCCGCTGGTCGCGTAGTCGAAGTACCAGCCGGACCGCTGGGTGGCGTCCGCATCGGACGTCGCCCGGCCCCACACGAAGGGTGCGATGGCAACAGTCCGTGCGGTCGTGTCCACCGTGCCTGCCTGCAGTCGGGCGCGGCCGCTGATCACGCTGGCACCGGCAGGGCTGGCGTCAGGCGTTGTCGACCCGTTGTCGTGCACTGCGTAGAAAGTGTTCTGGGGCGTCGATGAACGATCGTCGGCTTCCAGGTATTTGCCGGTTCCGAATGCAACGTAGGTGCTGTTGCCGCGTTTGCCGGCAATCAGCGCCGGGGCCATCGAAATAGGCTGGACCTTGCCGGTGCTGTCCTTGGCAATGAAAAGCGGGTAAGGCACCGGACTGGCATCCGTGCCCTTGTTGAAGGCGGAAAGCTTGTCGATGTTCCAGTTGCTGACTCCGAAGGGCCGGAAGTCGAGCTTCCACACCTTGCCGTGCAGGTCGCCGGCAAAAACCTGCGTCACTTCGCGTTCCGCGCCAGGAACGGCCGAGAAGTTGATCACGCCTGGCGCCACAGTCTGTGCCAAGGTGGTGTCGACAGGCAGGGAGACCTTGTAGTAGTTGGATCCGAGCGTCCAGGCCGTCGCGGCAGGCTTGGCAAGGTCGAGAATGAACAGGGCGGGGCGGCCCGTCGAACTGAACACGCCCGCACTGTCCCTCACGTAGTTGTTCACGCCGCTGGCGACCAGGGCAAACCATTTGTATGTGGCTGCGGCGCCGGCTGCGCTGGTGCGCATTTTCAGTATCTGCGGCTTGCCGACTACAAAGCCCAGATCGGCATCGTCCGCGTTGGTGAACTCCCACATCACCTTCGTTGCATCGAAGGCTGCAGGGTTGGTCACGTCCAGTGCAAAGACGCCGCGGCCACCGGCGCCGGTGCCTGAAACCAGCACCGTTTTCCAGTCGGCCTTGGTGCCGGCAGATCCGACTTGCGCCTCGGCCACCGCAGGCGATGCGTCGACGTAGCTCTGGTGGTCGGACACGTAGGTGGGCGACGCGAGTGCCGAAAGCTTGGGTCCGAGCCAGCTGGGGATGTACCCGAAAAGCTCGTCGCCTGTTCCCGCGTTGAAGGCATGCAGCATGCCGTCGTTGGCGCCGACGAAGACGGCAGCTGTCCGGCTCAGGTTGTCTTGCCGGAAGGCCGCGTAGGTGGTGGAACTGATGGTTGAGGGCGGCGCTCCGGAATACGCAACGCCAGAATTGATGATGTCGCCAAGCAGCTTGTTGTTGCGGCGGCGGAACGTGGTGCCTTCGCTCGCCGAGCTTCCACGCAGGTAGTTCAGCCGCGCTTCGCCTTGCGTGTCTGCTGCGGCGGCGGGTGAAGGCTTGTTGAGGTGGGCCTTCATCTCGGTGGAGATCGCGCTCCAGGTAAATGCCGTTGCCGTTGTTGCGGCCGTCGCACCCGCATTGCCGATCACGATGTTGCGGGAGGTCGCTGGCGCGGAGAGCGCTGCCAGGCGATCGGAGGCGCTCCAGGTCGCGGTCGAGCTGATGGAGACATTGCCATTCGTATCCGCGCTGACGCCGAACGCCTGCAAGTCTCCGGACCAGTTCGACGTGTCGAAGGAGCCCTGGTAGATCTTGTTGTCCGCCGTGAGCTTTTGCGATGCAACGGCGGTGCCCGCGATGCTTCGCGCTGTGGTCGATGCCCGGCTGAAGATGCTGTCGAAGGCGCTCAGCACGCCGCGTGCGCTGCTTTGCAGGTAGTACGTTCCTGCTTCGCCGGGATGGTCCGGGTCTTGCCAGACGTCATTGTTGGCCGTGCCATCTTCCTTGCGGAACGGATTGCCGTAGGTATTGAATGGCTTGCTGCCCAGATTGCTGCTGTCGGACTCGAAGCCGCCGTACTTGGACGCCGTGAAGAACTGATTCCGTGTACGCCGGGTGTTGGCGTTGTTCTGGTCGCCGTACTCGTTGACGTCGAAGATGAAGGTCTTCACCCGCAAGCCAGGCCGTTGCTTGGCGGGCTCGTCGGTCCAGCCAGCGCCTCGAATGTCGTGCGTGTGGGCCCAGTAGGAGTAGCCGATGATGGCGTCTCCCTTCGGGTTGGTGTTGACCGCATTGGGGTTGCTTGTCTGCCGCGTGGTGCCTGCGCCGTCGGTATAGCTGCGAACGACGCCCTTCTCGAAGTCCTGGACGACACCGGTCCATGTGCCTAGATTGGGAATGTTGCCCGCAGCATTGGCTGCCGGAAAGCGGCTTCCGTCATGCGTATTGATGTCCCCGATGACCACGATGTTGTTCTTCAGGCAGGCATAGGCGCCGGTGTTGGTGCGTCCGCCACCGAATGGATCGAGGTTGGTCCAGTCGGTGTAGACCGGAAAGCCGTCCCTCAGCGTGTCTGTGATGCCGGTGATGGCGTCCGGGCTGGGCCCCAGACCCTGCATGTATCGCAAGGTCTCGTAGTAGAGCTCGCTCACCGGGTCGTACTTCTTGTACTTGCCGGGTGTGCCGGTGCGGCCGAACTTGTTGAGGTAGTTGACGACGCCGCTGATGCCCATGGCATGCGCGTCCGGATTGGCCTTGAAGACCCCGGTGGTTGCATCCCACTCCGCATTCGCGTTGCCCGATGCAGGTGTGCTGTCCTGGCCATAGATATCGAAGGTCTTCGCGCCCACGTACTTCATGGGTGCGCGCAACACGCCACCGTAGCGGCCACCGTCGTAGCTGGCGGTTTGCTCCAGCAGGTAGCCGAAGGCCGCAAGCCGCAACTGGTCGCTGTATTTCTGCACCACGCCGCCCGGCTTGAAATTGCCGCTCGGGTACTTGGTGCAGAACGGATAGTCGCGGGTGTCGAGCAGATTGCCGGCGCTGTCCTTCTGGCAAACCTGCACCCGGGCATAGAAGAATCCATCGCCACCGGCTGGCGCCGTCCATGACCCGGAATAGGCGCGCGTGTAGCACGCCTTGGCCGAGCCATTGATGGGGTCGCCGAACACAGCGTTGCTGCACGCCGTGCTGAGGTTGGCGGGAGCCACTTTCCATTTCTTGTCTGCGCCATACCAGACCTCCTTGACGCCCGTGAAGCTGCAGGTCTGGCCTTCATTGGCACAAAAGGTCAGGTCGTTGGGCGGATTCTTCTTGTCGTCGATGGGGCCGATGGCGGCCGCCGGCGGAGGGTTGCCCAGCGAGTAGCTGCCTGTATCGCCGCATCCACCGCCTCGGGCCGTTCCAAAGTACATGCGGTTCAGCGTGTTGCCGACGAAGATGTCGTTGTTGCCCGCGGCCGCGATCATGGCTGCCGGCACTGCGCCCCAGAATGCCTTGCCGCTCGCGCCGCCTGCGCGCAGGAGCCGCTTGGCCGGAAAGTTGGTGCTGTTCCACATGCAGACCGGGTCGCCGTTGGGGATCACCGCGCGCTGAAGAATGGTGAGATCGGTCGTGTCGATGTAGCGGTCGCCACCGGAGAGCGCCAGCCGAAGCATGTCGATGGCGGAGTTGCCGGCCCAGTTCAGGAAGTTGCCGCTGAACGCGTTGGGATACGCGTCGGCACAGGTGCGGCTGGTGGCCCGCCCGACACGATCGAAGCGCTTGTAGTCGGCGGCAGTGAAGCCTGTTGCAGGCGTTTCGGTGGGCGCATTGTTGTAGGCGTAGCAAGACTCCGCGTCGTAGTAACCGAGGTACTCGTTCGTGTTGCTGTAGGTGTTGTCGTCGGCGCCGCCCGGGGTGTACTGCGCACCGACAGTCGGAAACTCCACGGAGAGTGCAAGTGCGAGCGTCGGCTTGTCGCCGGATGTCGTGGCGTAGAGCGGGTCGCTCGAAAGGCTGATGGCCTTGAAGGCCGGTGCCGAGGTCTGGCTGTTGACCACGAAAGAGATCGCAAGAGCCGCGAGCGGCAGGGCGAACCACAAGGCGGAGCGCTGCCGGGACGACCACAAGCGCGGATGAATCGCGAATTCCCATGTGCGCGAAGCTTGCGAGGCAAAGGCGCGCAAAGGAGATTTTTGGTGTTTGTTCATTTGCATTGCCGCCTCAGTCGCGGTAAAGAATTTGCGCGACAGCCTGGATGTCATCGCGCGGACCAAAGCCCATTGCCGTCACCCGATAGACGTAGGTGGGCGGCTTGTCGAATGTCTTGTCGCGGTTCAGCGGATCGGAGATCGGCTCGATGATGTAGCGCGGCACCTTGGCGGGTTGAACGCCGGTCTGTCCTGCAGCGAAGGTGCGGCTGGTGAAAAGCCCGAACGGAACGGTTTTTGCGCCAGTGGCTTCGCTGGTGAAGTCGGCGACCAGCCAGGCTGGTTTGCCTGTTTCCACCAAGGCACACAAGCCCTTGCTGTTGCCGGTGGTGCCGCATCCGGCAACGAAGTCGTTGGTGTTGTTCATGCTCGTGAACAGCGCCTTGCGGGTGGCCGTGCCCGGCCCATGAATGTCGAACTCGGCATCCATCAGCGCGGCTTCGGCTGCTTGCCATGCCACCTGCATGTCGCGGTCGTTTCGCGCACCCCGCTCCGCCATCATGGCAATCTGGGCGCCGCCGACCCCGAGGATCGAGACGATGATCAGGATCAGCATCACGACGATGAGCGATGCGCCTCGCTCCTGACCGCGCAAAGCCGAAGGAGAGCTCGATGAACGCTGGGCGAGGTATGTCATAGGCCCTGGTCGTTGCGCAGGTGGATCGTGAAAGAGACGGTCTGGCGCAGCCGGCCGTCCGGTGTGGGCTGGAACGAGGTTCCCGCATCGGCCGAATTGGCGAATGCCGATCCGAGGTCACCCCCCGCCGTACCCTTGGCGGCGCCGAAGGGCAGGAAGGTCTGTGCCGCCATGTCCTGGCTGGAGCCCGGCGCACTGCGCAGCACCATGCCAACGCGAATGCTTCGAACCCGGCGCCAGTTGGCCTTCGTGTCGTTGGCAGAACCGGCGACCGTCATCTGGTCGGCCCGCAGGTAGCTGTCCGGCACATCGGGCGCGGCCGCGGTCGCGGAAGGCGCGGTATTGGCAGTGACGCCATCCACGCCGTAAAGCAACTGGAAGTTTTCGACGCCCTGAATCACCGGCACGGTGGTCCACGGTGCTGCGCCGGTGCTCGAATAGGTGCACATCAAGGTCGGCTCTCCCTGGCTGATCGCCACATGGAAGATGCTGACGATGCGGCGGTCGTACGCCTGCGCGACTTTTGCCGGATCGATGTCCTTGGGGTTCGGCACGCTTGCCACGGTGTTGCCGGCGCAATCGATCATCGTCTGGTCGGCCACCACCGCCTTGGTGCTGTCTTCCGAATTGCTGTAGAGCTGCGACGCCTGGTACCTCAGGACGAGGATGTCGCTTCCATAGCCCACCACCCCGGTGGTGCGAGCCGTCGATGCGGTGGTCGGATTGGTTGCATCCAGCAGCGCGTTGTTGAAACCACCGACGTTCGCGTCGCGCGCGGCATCATCGGAAGTCAAGCCGGCCGCGATGAAAACGTCGCGATAGCCTGCCTGCGCACCGACGCGCTGGATCAGGTCGGCTGCAAAACGGCCGCTGTCGCGCAGCTGCGAAGCAGCATCCACCGTTGTGAAGCCCCGTCGCGCGACGGTGAGCGCGGCAACGGCCGCCAGGACGATGACAAGCCCGATGACCATGGCCACGAGCAGCTCGATCAGCGTCAGGCCGCGCATGGATCGCGTGCGTGCCGTCACAGCGTGCTCCCCGCAGTGACCGGCAGAATCACGGAGGGTGCGGCGGCCTGGTCGAGGGTCGTGTCGCCCCGGCGGGTGCTGGTGCGCGTCCAGCCGATCTTCACCACGACGACATCGGTGGTCGCGCTGCTCGTGCAGGTCCATGTGGGCAGGCCTGATGAGCCGTAGGGGGCCGAATCGTGGCAAATTTTGACGTGGGCGCCGGGCAGCTCGGCGTCGACGCGGGCCAGCCATTCCGTCAACTCTGCCTGCGCCGTGGCTTCCGCCGTGGCGCAAGTCGCCCCCACTGCCATGCAATAGTTGGCCGTGCCTGGGACCAGTGGGCTCGAAAAATCGCCGAGGTACGGATTTCCGGTGGCAAGCAAAGCAACCGCTTTGTTCCCCCGCATCATCTCGGCGAACTCGCGGGCAAGTACCGTGGCGGCGGACTGCAGCCGCGCATCCCGGTTGGCCTGGAGCGACGCGGCCTGGAGGCCTACCATCCCGAGCAGCCCGAAAGACAGCACCACGATGGCTATCAGAACCTCGATGAGGCTGAAGCCCGCGTTCGCCGCTCGGCGGCCGGAAACCAAGAGTGTTTTCATCTCTTCAACGTTTGCAAACGTGTCCAAATGTGACGGTCGATCGTAAGTTTTGCGTGGTGCCCTTGTCACACCCGCTCGTCTCCCGTCCGTAGCCATTCGTCGGCCCGCCCGCTCGGCACAATCGGCGGATGACCTCCCGTGCAGCCCCCCTCGAGGTGGCCGTCCTCCCCTCGAAAACCATCGGCGCAGTGCGTGCCGGGCTGGTCGCATTCCCGTTCCTCTGCCCGTTGGTGGCGGGCCCTTCTGTGCAGGCGTGGCAGCTGCTCGCGACCTGGGTCTGCCTGGCGGCGATGCTGCTGGCGATGGCGCCGGGCGCGCCGGCGCGGGGGGTGTGGCTGTGGCTGGCGGGCGGCATGGCGGCCATCGCGCTTTCTTCTTGCTTCTCGTTCTTCCATGCCGGCTTGGCTTCGTGGCTGCCCGCCGCGGGGGTCCTTGGCGCCATGGCGGCTGCGGCCTGCGTGGGGGCGGGCATGGCGCGCGGCGGGCCTTCTAGTGCGGCGCCGCTGGCGATGGGCATCCTCGTGGCGGGGCTGGTGAGCGCGGTGCTGGGGCTGCTGCAGTACTACGGCATGGCGGAGCCGCTGGTGCCGTGGACCACCACGCCGGCGCTGGGGCAGGCCTACGGCAACCTGCGCCAGCGCAACCAGTTCGCCACGCTGATCAGCATGGCGCTGGTGGCGGCGCTATGGCTCCACGCCATGCAGCCGTCGGTGCGAGTGCGGCGCTGGCTCGTCGCGGCGGCGTTGCTGCTGCTGGTGGCCGCGGCGGCGTCGACGTCGCGCACGGGCCTGCTGCAATTGCTGTCGATCGTGGGGGTGGGCGCGCTGATCGCGTGGCGCGAGCGCCGCGGCAAGGCCGATGGCGCGAATGCCGCCCGCTTCAGCTTGCCGCCGCCGTGGGCGCTGCTGGCCATGGTCCCGGTCTATTTCGCCATCGCCTGGGTGCTGCCGCAACTCGCGGCGGGCGAGGTCGAGGGCATGATGCAGCGCCTGCAGGAGGGCGCGCCCGGCGACCACACGCGGCTCATCCTGTGGCGCAACGTGCTGACGCTGATCGGCCAGCATCCGCTCGCGGGCTGGGGCTGGGGCGAGCTGAGCTTCGCGCACTACAGCACGCTGTATGACGGGCCGCGTTTCCCCGAGATCCTGGACAACGCGCACAACCTGCCGCTGCACCTGGCCGTGGAGCTGGGCATCCCCGTGTCGGTGATGGTTTGCGGCGGTTTCATCTGGATGGTGCTGGCGGCCCGGCCCTGGCGCGAACTCGACCCGGCGCGGCTGATGGCATGGGGCATGCTGGGTGCCATCGCGCTGCACAGCCTGCTGGAATATCCGCTCTGGTACGGGCCCTTCCAGCTGGCGTTCGGGCTGTGCATGGGCCTGCTGTGGCCGTCGCGGCGCAGTGCGCCATCCCCGTTGCGGCAGCGCTTCAACGGCCGCTGGAGGGAGCCTGCCGTGCTGTCTTCGGTTGCCGCGGCCGTGCTGACGGCGGTGGTCGGCTATGCCGCGTGGGACTACATCCGCATCAGCCAGATCTACCTGCCGCGCGACGAGCGGCTGCCGGCCTATGAAGAAAACACGCTGGCCAAGGCGAAGGCATCGTGGCTCTTCGCCAGGCAGGTGGGGTTTGCGGAACTGACGCTCAAGGCCGTGACGCCCGCCAATGCGGCCGCGATGCACGCGCTGGCCGAGCGCACGGTGCATTTTTCACCCGAGCCGCGTGTGATCGTCAAGCTGATCGAAAGCGCCGAGCTGATGGGGCAGCGCCAGGAAGCTCGCGACCAGGCGGAGCGCTTGCGCATTGCGTTTCCGGACGCGTACGAGCGCTGGCTGAAGGGCCAGCCGCTCGACGCCGAGAGGCCTTAGCCCATCACGGCACCGGCCTCAACCCGCCACGTAGCTCCCCGACTTGCCACCATGCTTTTCCAGCACATGCGCATCGGTGATCCGCATGCCGCGGTCCACGGCCTTGCACATGTCGTAGATGGTGAGCAGCGCGACCTGCACGGCGGTCAGGGCTTCCATCTCCACGCCGGTGGGCCCGACAGTCTCGACCGTGGCGGTGCAGACCACCTGCGGCGCATTGCCTTTCTCGGCCAGCGTAAAGGCCAGCGCCACGCGCGTGAGCGCGAGCGGGTGGCACAGCGGAATCAGGTCGCTGGTTTTCTTGGCGGCCTGGATGCCCGCGATGCGCGCGATGCCGAGCACGTCGCCCTTCTTCGCGGTTCCCGATTCGATCAGCGCCAGCGTCGCGGGCTGCATCTCGATGCGACCGGTGGCCACGGCCACGCGGTGGGTGGCGGGCTTGGCCGCGACGTCGACCATGTGGGCCTGGCCCTGCGCGTCAAAATGGGTGAGGGAACTCATGTGTGAACGATCGGTGTGTGGATGCATCATACGAGCCCGAGCCATGGACGAGGAATGCCGCATTTGATGCCTTCTGCCCGTAGAAAGACTTTTGCCGTGCCCGCATTGCGGACCCTGTGCGCTACCGTTCTCATAGCGTCGCAGGTCTTGCTGCCGGTGCCCGCCCGCGCGCAGCTGCAGGTGCTGCCGGGCCTGGGCGACGGCGGCGAAATGACCGCCAGCGCCGAGCGCCAGCTGGGCGACCAGATCGCGCGCGAGCTCTACCGCGACACCGACTACATCGACGATCCGGTCATCGCCGCCTACGTGCAGGAGATCTGGCAGCGGCTCCTGGCCGCCGCCCGCCAGCGCGGCGAACTCACGCCCGAGCTGGACGAGCGCTTTGCCTGGACCATCCTGCTGGGGCGCGACCGCAACATCAATGCCTTCGCGCTGCCGGGCGGCTACCTGGGCCTCAACATGGGGCTGGTCGCCACGGTCGGCAGCCGCGACGAGTTGGCCACGGTGCTCGGCCATGAGCTGTCGCACGTCACCCAGCGCCACATCTCGCGCATCATGAGCCGGCAGGGCAAGCAGATGCCGTTGATGCTGGCCGGCCTGATCCTCGGCATGATCGCGGCCAGCAAGAGCCGCAACGCCGATGCGGGGCAGGCCGTGATCATGGGCAGCCAGGCGCTCTTCATGCAGAACCAGCTGAGCTTCTCGCGCGACATGGAACGCGAGGCCGACCGCGTCGGCTTCGGCGTGATGACGCAGGCGGGCTTCGCGCCGCAGGGCGCGGCGGCCATGTTCGAGAAGCTGCAGTACGCCGCGCGCCTGAACGACAACGGCTCTTACCCTTACCTCCGCAGCCATCCGCTCACGTCGGAGCGCATCTCGGACATGCAGGGCCGGTTCCAGTTCCGCCTCGATGCGGCGCCGCCCATGCCGCTGGCCATGGACCACGCCATGATCGCCGCGCGGGCGCGCGTGCTCACGCGGCCCGGTGTCGACGTGCTCAGGCTCTGGGTCGAGTCGGCTTCCAGCGGCGAGTTCGCCAAGAGCAGCCCGGCCCAGCAGGCCGGCACGCTCTACGCCGCCGCGCTCTCGGCCAGGGACCTGCGCGACTTCAAGGCGGCGCGCGCGCTGTCGGAGCGGCTCACGGCACGCACCGCCGAAGACCCCTCGGCCGCCAGGCTGGCACGTTGGCTCAATGCCGAGATCGAGCTTGCCGGCGGCGCCGCCGCCAAGGCCGCCGCGCTCCTCGATGTGAAATCGAAGGAACGCCCCGAGATGCTGCTGGCCGCCGAAGCGGCGGTGGCCACGCGCCAGCCCGCGCCCATGGTGCCGGTGCTGCGCGACTGGGTGGCCACGCATCCACGCGATGCCACCGTCTGGCGCGCGCTGGCCAACCTGTACGGCGCGCAGAACGACACGCTGCGCGCGGTGCGCGCCGATGCCGAAGCCAACGTCGCCATCCTCGACTATCCCGCCGCGCGCGACCGCTTCAAGGCCGCGCAGGAACTGGTGCGCAAGCCCGGCGCGCCCATCGACCACTACGAGGCGTCGATCATCGACACCCGCGCGCGCGACGTGGAAGCATTGGTCAAGCGGCAGGCCGAGGAGCCGCCGCTCAGGTAGCAGCGCGAAGCTGCCGGCGGCTCAGCGCTTCGACAGGAGCCCGCCAAGCGCGGCTTCGATGATGAGGCCCAGCAGCGAATAGATCAGCGAGCCGATCAGCGCGGCCACGAAGCCGCTGACCTGGAAGCCCGAGAGCAGGCCCGATGCAGCCCAGAACAGGAGCGCATTGATCACGAACAGGAAGAGCCCCAGCGTGACGATGGTGACCGGCAGCGTGAGCACCACCAGCACCGGCCGCACGATCATGTTGAGCAGGCCGATGACCGCCGCTGCAAGCAGCGCGGAGCCGAAACTGTTGACCTGGACACCGGGATAGAGATAGGCGACCGCCAGCAGCGCGACGGCGCTGAGCAGCCATTTGAGGATGATGCGCATGCGTTGCAGGATACCCCACCGTGCGCCGAAAAGACGAGAGCCCCGGCGCGTTGCCGCACCGGGGCTCTCCCTGTCAGGGGGATGTGTTATTCGGCCAGTTCGTTCGCGAGCACCAGCAGCGCGCCCATGCCGATCACGGCACCCGGCAAGGCCCAGCCCGACTGGCGCGGGGGCGTCTGGTCGAGCGAGACCGGCTCCAGGTCGACACCGATCTTGGGCCGGCGCGCATCCACCACATGCGTGGCCGAGTGCGCGCGCTTGAGCTGCTGCGTGAGTTCGGTCAGCGGGCCCTTGGCCAGCACCGGGGTCACCTGTCCGCCATTGCGTTCGAGCACCGGCAGCAATTGCGCCTGCACCTTGCTGAACCACTTGGCACGCCAGTTCTCGCGCGCGCTGTGGCTCACCCACTTGCTGATGCGGTGCGTCATGCGCGGTGCGCAGGCCACCAGCACCCAATGGCGCGCCACGACGCTGTTCGCGTCGGGAGCAAGTTCGGCGAACTGCTCGCAGGCGTAGCCGGCGTCGTCGACGTAGAGAATGATCGTTTCCACGGTGCGCTCCTTCAGGTAGCTAGGATGGCAGAGACTGGGCGATAGGGGAAGGGCATTTTTGCGGATGCCCTCGTGGCGTTTAGCTTGCGCTGGTGGCGGGAGCGGGCCGTTGGCGCGCCTGGCGCATGGCCACCCACTTGCCGATGACCAGCACCAGCAGCGCGCCGCCCACGCCGGCCGCATACCGGATGACGTCCGTCTGCGGCACCTTCGGCACCCAGGTCCAGGCTGCGGTGTTCGACAGCGCAGGGTCGGACACGGCCATGGTTCCGGCGATCCAGCCCAGCAGCATGCCGCCCAGCGTGATGATGATCGGGAAGCGGTCCATCAGCTTGATGACCAGCTGGCTGCCCCAGACGATGATCGGAATGCTCACCAGCAGGCCGAAGATCACCAGCGGCATCTGGTGCGCCTGGCCCGCACCCTGTGCGGCGCCGGCAATGGCGATCACGTTGTCCACGCTCATCACCAGGTCGGCCACGATCACGGTCTTGACCGCGCCCCAGAGCTTGTCGCTGGCCGTGATGCTGCCGTGCGCATCGTCATGTTCGGGCGCCAGCAGCTTCACGCCGATCCAGAGCAGCAGCACCGCGCCGGCAAGCTTGAGGAACGGAATGGCCAGGAGCGTGAGCGCGAAGAAGATCAGGATCACGCGCAGCACGATGGCGCCGGCGGTGCCCCACAGGATGCCCTGCGTGCGCTGTGCCGGCGGCAACTTGCGGCAGGCCAGGGCAATGACGACGGCGTTGTCGCCGCCCAGGAGGATGTCGATCATGATGATCTGACCGACCGCGACCCAGAACTCCGGGGTCATGAACTGTTCCATAGCTTCCTCTTGTCTTCGTGCACTGCCCGTCGCCTTGTTGGGATGGCGGCAGTCCGGCGCGTGTACGCGTGTTTCGATTCATCCCGTGCGGGAATGGCCAAAGCGATGACGAAGACCGGGGTAACGACCGGGGACTCAGGAACGCTTCGATCAAACCTGCACAGGTTCAAATCGAAGGTCTTGCTCGACAACGCGCACCGGGGGCACGTGTTGCCCGACAGGCCGGAAGTGTTGTGCTTCGTATTGACGACCTGTCGATTTCCGCTGCCGTAAACAGCGGTCGGGAGCTACTCCCCTTCGTGGCGGGATTAGAGCATCCGCAGCGGGGCGCTGGCAACCTGAATTTTTGGGCGCTTCAAGGGGAATGCCCCTGAAGGCCTCGACCGCTAACGGGATGGAGCTATGAATCTTGTAGCGCCTATAACCTTCGGCGGGCGCGGGGCATTGCCGGACTATGATCGTCGCTCGCTGTTTTTTCTCTCTTCATGGCCGCCATTCACATCATCGACATCGAGGCCGCCATCAACCATTGGCGCGAGAAGAGTCCTTCGCCCGACGGCATCACCCTGGCCCCCGAATTGCGCGCGCTGGCCGAGGTGTACGCCCTCATGGTGTTCCACCACGAGGACGAGGTCGACGAGTTCGGCTTCCCCCCCGATGCCTGGGCCGCGTGGCTCGACTGGTACCACAGCACGCCCGACACGCCCTGCATCGCGATCTGCTCCACCAGCCAGGGCGACGACGAGTGCAAGGGCTGCGGCCGCAGCTTCGACGAGGTGCAGCACTGGCCCGCCATGTCGCCGGCCGAGAAGCGCGTGACCTGGCGCCGCATCACCATGGAAGACACGGCCTGGCGCTTCAACAAGTACGCCGAACGTGCGCGCGAGGCCGAGCCGACGCAGTGGCCCGAGGACCCGGCCGAGCCCCTCGGCCCCGACGACACCGCCTGAAAGGGCCGCATGCGCCGCCTCGCCCAAGCACCGAACCTCGCGATCGCGACCCTCTGGGTGCATGCGTTGCGGGAGGAGGGCGTCGAGGCCACGGTGCAGCGGGAATTCCTCGGCGCCGTGATGGGCCAGTTGCCGCCCGACCAGTGCCTGCCTGAAATCTGGATCGACGACGAAGCGCAGTTCGAGCGCGCGCAGCAGGTGCTGCACGCGGCGCAGCATCGACCGCAGCGCAACTGGCAATGCGTGTGCGGCGAGCGGATCGAAGGCGGCTTCGAGCAGTGCTGGCACTGCGGCGCGATGATGCCGGGCGCCTGAGGGCTACTTCCAGCGCAGCAGTTCGACGTCGATGCTGTTGGCCCCGTCGCCCAGCGTCAGTGTGTTTTCCTGGACGGTCGCCTGCAGCTGCATGCTGCGCTGCGCCAGCGCGGCCAGCGCCTGCGAGGCCTCGGTCGGCACGCGGTAGACCTGCAGGTTCTGCGGCCGCGTGAGCTTGTTCTCGATGCCGCGCCACCAGATCTCGGCCGCATGGTTGAAGCAATACACGATCACTTCGTCCGACTTGCCGCAGGCCTTGATGATGGGCTTGTCTTCGGGCTGGCCGACCTCGATCCACAGCTTGGTCTCGCCCGTGAAATCGCGCAGCCACACATCGGGCTCGTCGACGTTCGACAGGCCCGCGCCGAACGCCAGGGTGCCGTCGCCCTGGCACACGTCCTGCAGCTTGTGCGCATTGAGCGCGAGCGCGACGAGCCGGATCATCATCCGCTCGTCGGTCTCGCTCGGGTGGCGCGCCAGCGTCAGCGCGTGGTCGGCGTAGTAGCCGTGGTCGATGTCGGCCACCGCGAGGGCGGCCTTGAAGATGGTGGATTTGAGGGCCATGGGTGCGCGAGTGTATGCGCCCCCGCGGGCGCCGTCAGAACGCCACCGAGGCCTGCAGGTACAGCGTGCGCGGCTGGCCCACGTACTTGCCGCCGTTGTTGTCGACCGAGCGGTTGTAGTAACGGCGGTCGAACAGGTTCTTGACGCCCACGGCCAGCTTCAGGTTGCTCATCGACGGTCCGAAGTCGTAGGCGGCGCGCAGGTTCATGGTGGCGTAGCCCGGAATGTTGCCGAAGCGGCCGGTCGAATCCTCCCGCGTGATGTACTGCGCGCCGTCGTCGGGCGAGCCCGGCGACCGCTGCTTCGATTGCGCGTACACGTCGGCGTTGAATGTCCATGGCCCACGCGCGTAGCGCGCGCCGAGCGTCGCCACCTGGCGCGAGTAGAACGGCAGGTCGCGGCCCGCGAACGCGCCCGCCTTCGAGGTGGCCTGCGTGTACGTGTAGGTTGCCGACACCGAGAGGCCCTTGAGCGAATCGCTCAGCGTGCCAAGGTCGTAGCGCAGGGCCGACTCCACGCCGCGGTGCCGCGTGGCGCCCAGGTCGGTCCATTGGCCGACGTCGCCTGTGATGGAGCGTGCCAGCAGCAGCTCCTTGTCGAAGTTGATGTTGAACAGCGTCAGCTCGCCGCTCCAGGCCTCGCCCTTGTAGTGCGTGCCGATCTCGTAGGTCTTGGCTTTCTCGGGATGCAGGCCCGTGGTCGACTGCGCGAGCTGCGCGTACTGCTGCGGGCCGAACGACACGCCGGCATTCGCGAACACCGACCAGCGGTCGCTCATGCGGTAGAGCACCGACAGCGTCGGCAGCACCTCGTTCGAGTCGATCTTCGGATAGATCGCGCCGGTGACCCGGTTGTTGGCCATCGTGTACACGTCGTTGTGCGAGCGGATGGATTCGTAGCGCACGCCGGGCGTGATCGTCCAGTTGCCGAAGTCGATGCGGTCGTCGATGTAGAACGCGTGCGCGGTCGTGCCGCCCTTGCTCGTCTGGTAGGCCGGCTGCGCGAGCGTGAATGCATCGAAGCCGGGGCGCGGCCGGTAGTAGGCGCTGCGCGTTGCCACTTCGGAGGCTTCTTCCTTCAGGTAGCGCGCACCCACGCTGATCTCCTGCACCACGCTGCCCGAATCGATCAGGCGCGAGTAGCGCGGCTCGACGGCAAAGGTCTTGTAGTTGCGCGGCGCGCTGGTGAGGCGCCGATTGTTGGCGTTGGCCCCGCTGCCTTCCTGTTCGAGGTAGCTGCTGCGGAACGAGTCCGTGTAGTAGCCCAGCATCTCGAACTTGTTCACGCCGTCGTTGTGCGTGTACTTGACCGAGCCGTCGGTCCGGCGGCCGGAAAATTCGTCGAAAGGGCGGTCGGACTGGAAAGGGTTCGCAGCAAACTGCGCCGTCGTCAGGCCGCCGGGCATGCGTCCCTTGCCCTCGAAATGATGCAGCGAAATGGCGATGTCATCGGTGCTTGAGAGACGGTAGGCGCCCTTCAGCATCAGGTCGTCGATGCTCGTGTGGTCGTTGCCCTGGCGAAAGCCGTCGCCGTGCGTGCCCGAATAGAGCAGCGCGAGGCCCAGGCCGTTCGCGTTGGTACCGCCCATGAACAGGGTGGGCGTCGTCTTGATGCCGCCGCCATGGCTCGCGCTCTCCACGCCCAAGCCCGCTTCGCCCGCGAACTGCTTCGGAATCGCCCGCGTCACGAAGTTGATGATGCCACCCACGTTCTGCGGCCCGTAGCGCACCGAGCCCGCGCCGCGAACCACGTCGACCGCCTCCAGGCTGCCGAGCGACACGGGGGCGAGCGAAAGCTGCGGCTGGCCGTAGGGCGCATAGGCCAGCGGCACGCCGTCCAGCAGCACGGTCGAGCGCGGCGACAGGCGCGAGGTGAGGCCGCGCACGCCCACGTTGAGCGAGATGTCGCTGCCGCCGGTGCCGTTGCTCTCCTGCACCTGCACGCCGGGAACCTGGCGCAGCACGTCGCGCACGCTGCTGGAGCCGCTTTCCTGGATCTGCTTGCGCTCGACGATGCTGCGCGCGCCCGGGTGCTCGAGCACCTTGGTTTCACTCGGCGTGCCGAGCCAGTCGCCCGTGACGGTCACGGCCTCCAGCGACTTCGCGCCGTCCACTGCCGGCTCGGCTTCGGCCGCCAGGCTCTGGAAACTGATGGGAAACAGCGCCATGACCAGGGCGGCGCACTTCTTCTGCTTGAACACGGTTACTCCTCTAGGACTCAATGAAATCGACCGCAGCGGACGTCCGTTCAGGAGGTCGTGCGGTTGCGGTTGTTGGAAAGCGCGGCGTCTCGGACCGCGGCGGCCACGGCGCGGCGCCGCCACCAGAGCCAGATGCCGCTCAGGCCCAGTCCGCCGAGTGCGAGGCCAAGCAGCGCGACCACCGCCTGGTGCACCGGCCCGCCCAGCACGCCGGTGTGCAGCGGATAGATCACCGCCACCGCGCCATTGCCGGCGTCCAGGTCCTGCCAGCGGCGCACCGCCAGCACCTCGCCCGTCAGAGGGTGCAGCCACACCGAGCTGATGCCGTTGGGATGCGGATCGTCGGCCAGCCTGAAGCGCACCCGCATCGGGCGGTTGGGCTTGGCGGGCACCTGCACATAGCCGATGGGCTGGCCCGGGAACACGTTTTGCGCGCGTGCGACCAGCGCATCGAGCGAGAGCCGCGGCCCCGCGGCCGTGCCCTTGGGCACCGTGGGCGGCTTGACCGGCTCCTGGCCCATGGCGGCCGAGATGAAGTTGCCCAGGGGCCGCCAGGCCATGTAGGCACCCGTGAAGACCGACACCGCGATCAGCAGCCCGAGCACCGCGCCGCCGGTCCGGTGCAGGTCGAACAGCCCGCGCAGCAGGCCCCTGTTCAGCGCAATGCGCAGCGAAGGCGGCCAGCGCGTCGGCCACCAGAGCACCACGCCGGTGACCAGCAGGAACAGGTAGGCCAGGGCCACGAAGGCCAGGATGCCCTTGCCGGTGTCGTCCATCAGCAGGCTGCTGTGCAGCTCGAACAGCAGGTTGTAGGCGCCTTCGTGCGATTCGCGGCGGCCTTGCTCGGCGCCGGTGGAGGGGTCGAGGTAGAGCGTACCTTCCCACGGCCCGCGCACATACACCCAGAGCGTCTCACCGGGGCTGCGTGGTGGCCGCAGCGTGAAGTTGGTGTCGGGCCCGAACTCGGCCACGAGGCGCTGGCGCAGCGGCTCGAGCGGCAACGGGGACACAGGGGTGGCCGTGCTCCGGCCGACGAAGAGTTCGGGATGCGCGCAGCGGTCGATCGGCAGGGCCACCACCAGCACGGCGCCGAGCAGCGCGGTGAGGGCAAGGACCGGTCCGAGCGAGAGACCGATCCAGCGGTGAATCTTGAGCCAGAGGCGTCGGAGGGGAGCGCGCAGCATGAACAACAGGGGCCTGTAAGCCCCGCCGGGTTGTTGGCTGGCGCACCCGCGGAGGGGCGCGTTGGCTGGAAGAGGGGCCGTGGAACGACGCCGCAAGCCGCCTCAAGGGGCGGCGGGGGCGTCGGGACGGGAAGGCTCAGATTCTACTGGCGAGCTCCGCGGCCTTGCCGGTGTAGCTCGCGGGCGTCATGGCCAGCAGGCGCTCCTTTTCCGCGTCGGGAATGTCGAGCGAGCGGATCAGTCCGTGCAGCGCCTCGGCGGTCACGGTCTTGCCGCGCGTCACTTCCTTGAGCTGCTCGTAGGCGCCCTGCACCCCGAAGCGGCGCATCACGGTCTGGATCGGTTCGGCCAGCACTTCCCAGGAGCTGTCGAGGTCTTCCGCCAGCGCTTCCTCGTTGAGCTCGAGCTTGCCCAGGCCCGTGGCCAGGCTCGCGTAGGCCAGCGTGGCATAGCCGAAAGCCACGCCGATGTTGCGCAGCACGGTGCTGTCGGTCAGGTCGCGCTGCCAGCGGCTGATCGGCAGCTTTTCGCTCAGGTGGCGCAGCACCGCATTGGCCAGACCCAGGTTGCCCTCGGCGTTCTCGAAATCGATCGGGTTCACCTTGTGCGGCATCGTCGAGGAGCCGATCTCGCCCTTCTTGAGCCGCTGCTTGAAGTAGCCCAGGCTCACATAGCCCCAGATGTCGCGCGAGAAGTCGACCAGGATGGTGTTGGTGCGCGCCACGGCGTCGAACAGCTCGGCCATGTAGTCGTGCGGCTCGATCTGGATGCTGTAGGGCTGGAAGGTGAGGCCCAGGCCGAGCGGCGCGGGGGTTTCGATGACCTTGCGGCTGAACGCTTCCCAGTCGAAATCGGGCCAGGCTGCGAGGTGGGCGTTGTAGTTGCCCACGGCGCCGTTCATCTTGCCGAGCAGCTGCACCGACGCAATCTGCGCGCGGGCCTTGGCCAGCCGCACCGCCACGTTGGCGATTTCCTTGCCCACCGTGGTCGGGCTGGCGGTCTGGCCGTGGGTGCGCGACAGCATCGAGACGCCTGCGAACTGGTGCGACATTTCGCGCAGCTTGGCAATCAGGCCGTCGATGGCGGGCAGCAGCACCTTCTCGCGCGCGGCCTGGATCTGCAGCGCGTGGCTGGTGTTGTTGATGTCTTCGCTGGTGCAGGCGAAGTGCACGAACTCGGCCGCGGCCAACAGCTCGGGCCGGGCTTCGAACTTGGACTTGATCCAGTATTCGACGGCCTTCACGTCGTGGTTGGTGGTCTTCTCGATTTCCTTGATGGCCAGCGCGTCGGCCTCCGAGAAGTGGGAAACCAGGCCCAGCAGGTACTTGCGGGCGCCGCCCCGTGAGCGGCTTGAATTCGGCAAAGCCGCAGTCCGACAGCGCAATGAACCAGGCCACTTCGACCTGCACGCGCCGGTGCATGTAGCCCTGTTCGCTCATCAGCGGGCGCAGTGCCGCGAGTTTGGCCGCATAGCGGCCGTCAAGTGGGGAGAGGGCGGAGACGGTGGAAAAGCTCATGCCCGAATTTTAGGCGGGCCGCGCCGGGGCGAGTTCCGGGCCGATCGAACCTGCCCTTTTGGTGTTCCCCTAAAATGAAGGTGAACAAACGTTATCAAAGCCAAGGGAGAGAGCTTTCATGAAACTGATCGGATCGGCCGCCAGCCCTTATGTGCGCAAGGTGCGCGTGGTGCTGGCCGAAAAACGGCTCGACTACCAGTTCGTGATCGAAGATGTCTGGGCTGCCGACACCACCATCGCTCACTCGAACCCGCTGGGCAAGGTGCCCTGCCTGATCATGGAAGGTGGCGACGCGATGTTCGATTCGCGCGTCATCGTCGAATACCTGGACACCCTGTCGCCGGTGGGCAAGCTCATTCCGCAGCAGGGCCGCGAACGCGCCGAGGTCAAGACCTGGGAGGCGCTGGCCGACGGCGTCATGGACGCCGGCGTGCTCTGGCGCCTGGAAGCCACCTGGTCCGGACGCGGCGACGGCGAGCGCAGCGCGGCTTGGATCGGGCGGCAGCGCGCCAAGGTCGAGGGCGGCATCGCGGCCATGGCCAAGGGGCTCGCGGACAAGCCCTTTTGCAGCGGCATTCACCTGAGCCTGTCGGACATTGCCGTGGGCTGCGCACTGGGCTGGATCGGGCTGCGCTTTCCCGAGATCGATTGGCGCGGCCAGCACTCGAATCTTGCAAAGCTGTACGACAAGATGCTGCTCCGGCCCAGCTTCATCGACACGCAACCATGAAAAAAGGCGCCCGAGGCGCCTTTTTTCGTTCCAGGGCGCCTGCTTGGCCGCCCGCCCCTGAGGGAAATACAAAAATGCTGCGAGGCGCCCCGACGCGAAGGAGGGAGGGAGGGAGGAGGAGAAGAATCGCCTCGGGATTGCAACCAGACTGGACGCCCAGAAGACCTCGCAACATGAAACCGGAGGGCATTTGCTGCCCGCACTCGATATGAGCACAGTGTGCCAGCGCGGTTCCCTGCCCGGTGGTAAACGTTTGTGACGACTCGTTCGCGTCCGTCCGCTCAGTTGGCCAGTTGGCTCTCGACCACCTTGAGGAACGCCGCTTCGTCGGGCGCCGTCATGCTCGACCAGGCCTGGACCACCTTGCCGTCCCGGCCGATGAGGTATTTGTAGAAGTTCCATTTCGGCGTGGTGCCGGAGGCCAGCGCCAACTGCTTGAAGAGCGGGTTGGCATTGGTGCCGCGCACCGATGATTTCGCGAACATCGGGAATTTCACGCCGAAGGTGCTTTCGCAGAAATCGGCAATTTCCTTGTTGGAACCCGATTCCTGGGAGAAATCGTTCGAGGGGAAGCCCAGCACGACGAGACCGCGGGAGCGGTATTTGCCGTCCAGCGCCTCCAGGCCCTTGTATTGCGGGGTAAAGCCGCAGAAGCTCGCGGTATTGACGACCAGCACCACTTTTCCGGAGTACTGGCACAAAGATTGGGGTTTTTCGTCCTGCAGCCGCGGAAAGGTGTGCTGCAGGGTCGCGGGGCAGGCGGTGGCAACGCCGTCCGCGGGGCTGGCTGGCATGGTCGCGGCCGGCTCGGACGAGGGGGACTGGGCACTGGCCGTCCCGAGGGAAAAGAGGCATGCTGCCAGTGCGGCGGCCGGAGCGCAGCGCCTAGGCGCCAGCGGTCGGGTGGGGGTTCGCATGGGGCTCTCCTGAGGCAAAAAATAGGGTGTGAATCCGTGCCGGCAGGCAGCGCGTATGCACATCATCGCGCGACTGTCACCTGCACGCCTGACTGGCCGACTAAAATCAGCGGCCTTAGAAAGATTTTGATGCTTTATCCGGAACTCTTCAGACAACTCGAATCTGTCCGCTGGGACATGGACAAGGACATTCCCTGGCAGTCGTTCGATGCTTCGCTGCTGTCCGAAGAACAGGCGCAAACCATCAAGATGAACGCCATCACCGAGTGGGCGGCGTTGCCGGCCACCGAGATGTTCCTGCGCGACAACCGCCACGATAGCGACTTTTCGGCCTTCATGTCGATCTGGTTCTTCGAGGAGCAGAAGCACTCGCTGGTGCTGATGGAATACCTCAAGCGCTTCAGCCCCCAGCATGCGCCCACCGAGCAGGAGCTGCACGAGGTGCGCTTCGACTTCGATCCGGCGCCCCCGCTGGAAACCCTCATGCTGCACTTCTGCGGCGAGATCCGCCTCAACCACTGGTACCGCCGCGCCGCCCAGTGGCACACCGAGCCGGTCATCAAGCACATCTACACCACGTTGAGCCAGGACGAGGCCCGCCACGGCGGCGCCTACCTGCGCTACATGAAGCGCGCGATGGAAAAGTTCGGCGACGAGGCCCGGGCCGCGTTCACCAAGGTCGGCGTGCTGATGGCCAGCGCGCGCCGCACCGCCCAGGCGCTGCACCCGACCAACCTGCACGTCAACAAGGCGCTGTTCCCGAACGACACCATCCAGAGCCGCATGCCCGACCCGGACTGGCTCGAGCACTGGCTCGACAAGCAGATCAAGTTCGACGCCGTCTGGGAAAGCAAGGTCGGCGAGCGAATCCTGCACAACCTGAGCCTCTTGATGGACCGCAGCTTCAAGACCGTGCAGGAGCTCAACCGCTACCGCAAGGAACTGGCCGCCACCCTGGGCCCGAAGCCCGAATACCAGGGCGCATGACGGCGGGCGCTCGCTCATAATTCCGGCCGGAGGGCGGGCAGCGTGTCACAAGGGCACATGGCTGGCCGTCTACCGGACATGGACGACGCCACACTCGCTTTCGACAGCCACCGCCGACGCCTCCAGGGCATCGCCTACCGCATGCTCGGCTCCGTCGCGGAGGCCGAAGAAGTGGTGCAGGACGCGTGGCTGCGCTGGCACGAGGCCGACAAGGCCAGCCTGGGCAGCGCCGAAGCCTGGCTGGTCACCGTCGTCACCCGCCTCTCGATCGACCGGCTGCGCGCCGCCAAGGTCCAGCGCGAGCACTACATCGGCGCCTGGATGCCCGAACCGACGCTGACCGAGCCGCCCGACACGCCGGAAGAATCGCTGGAGCGCGCCGACAACATCTCCGTGGCGTTCCTGGCCGTGCTCGAGCGGCTGGCGCCCGAGGCACGGGCCGCGTTCCTGATGCGCGAGGTGTTCGACGCCGACTACGACGAAGTGGCGCTCACGCTCGGCAAGAGCGAGGCCGCGTGCCGCCAGCTGGTGCACCGCGCCAAGGCGCAGCTCCAGGAAGCGCGTCCGCGCTACCCTGTGCCCCGCGAAACCCACCAGCGCCTGCTGCGCGCCTTTGCCGACGCGGCTGCGCGCGGCAGCCTGCAGGACCTGAAGGCGCTGATGGCCGAGGAGGCCGAGCTCATCGGCGACGGGGGCGGCAAGGTGCAGACCTTCAGCAAGGTGCTGCGCGGCAGCCAGCGCTTGGCGCAGCTCTATTTCTCCCTCTGGCGGCGCATGGGCGCGGCGGTGCGCATGGAGCTGGCCGAGATCAATGGCGAGCCCGGCCTGCTGCGCTTCGTGGACGGCGAGCTCGAATCGGCGCAGACCTTCGAGATCGAGGGCGAGCGCATCGTGCGCATCCGCGTGCAGCGCAACCCGGACAAGCTGGCGCGCATCGCACGGCATTTTTCTTCGAGATAGTTCGCCGGGCGTGTCACAGGGCCGAGGGCTGGCCCGTCTTCAACAGGTAGCAAGCAGATTTTCAATCGCAACCACCTGGAGTACACGCCATGAGCAACACCTTCGCGCCCCGTCTCAACTGGTACAAGACCGCCCCCAAGGCCTTCCAGGCCATGATCGCCGTCAACGGCGCCATCGAGTCGAGCACGCTCGGCAAGGTGCTGATCGACCTCGTCTTTGCCCGCGTCTCGCAGATCAACGGCTGCGCCTACTGCCTGGACATGCACGTGCGCGACCTGCGCCAGCAGGGCGAAGACTGGCAGCGCATCAACAGCCTGCCGACCTGGCGCGAAGTGAGCCTGTTCAGCGAGCGCGAACGCGCGGCGCTCGGATGGGCCGAAACGCTGACGCGCCTGGCCGACCGCCATGAAGAACGCGACGCGGAGTTCGAGGCGCTCAAGGCCCATTTCAGCGAACTCGAGATCGTCGAGCTCTCCATCGCCATTGCACAGATCAACGCGTGGAACCGCATGGGTGTCGGCATGCGTTCGCAGGTGCTGGCCAAGCCGATGCCCTGAGAGCGCGCGGCCGATGCCGCGCTTCAGCGGCGCTCCACCACCATCGGTGCGATGCGCAGGCTCTCGCGCAGTTGCGCGACGGCTTCTCCGGCCGCCGAGCGTGATGGAAAGGGGCCGGCCTGCAGGCGGTGCGTGCCGGCTTCGCTGAAAACGCGCAGCTGCGGCGCCAGCGTGGGCAGGCCGCGCGCGGCCTCGCTCATGAGGTTCTCGGCGCCGTCGCGCTCGCGGAAGGCGCCCAGCTGTACCCAGAAGCCCGCAGTTGCAGCGGCGAAAGAAGGCGATGCCGTCGAGCGCGCCGCGGATGCCGGGGGATTGGCGGGCGCCATCGGCGGCAGTTCGGCGACCTCGATCGCCGGCCGCGGCGATGGCGCGTCCGGCGCCGGCTGAGCCGTTGGCGTTGTCGGCGGTGCCGCCGGTGCCATGGCCGTCTGCGGCGCCACCGGCATCGTCGAAGCATACGCGGTGCCCGAGTCCCGGCGCCAGGCGCCGGTGCGGATGTCCTCGTTCGTGATGCGCTCGATCTCCACCGGCGCCACGCCGCGCAGCAGGTCGAGCTTGAGCGCCGCCGTGTAGCTCAGGTCGATGACGCGGCCATCGACGAACGGCCCGCGGTCGTTCACCCGCACGATCACCTCGCGCCCGTTGGCCGGGTTGCGCACCCGCACGTAGCTGGGCAGCGGCAAGGTCTTGTGCGCAGCCGTCATGGCGTACATGTCGTAGGGCTCGCCGCTCGCGGTCGAGGCGCTGTGGAACTTGCGGCCGTACCAGGACGCGATGCCCGACTCGCGGAACGGCCGGTCGTCGGTGATCGGCTGGTAGGCCCGACCCAGCACCGTGTAGGGCTTGCTGGTGCCGCCGCCGTTGCGGATCGGCTCGACGCGGGGCTCGGCATCGGGCACGCGGTCCAGGTCCGCTGGAATGTTGCTGCCGGCGCCGTCCCGGCCGCCGCTGGCGCCGCTGCCGCGCGGACCGCTCGCGCAGCCGGCCAGAAGAACGGCCGCCGCCAGCGCGCAGGCGGCCCATGCCGAAGCGGCGCGGGTGCGGGCTCCGTCAGCCAAATACCGCCTTCCACAGCGCCAGCATGGCTTCGCGTTCCCGCGACAAGGCGGGCGGTGCGACCTGCGTCGGCTCTTCGTTGAGGCGCGCGCGGTGCTGCACGCGGCGCAGCTCGCGGTACGCCGCGGCGGCATTGCGGCCCACGGCGGCAGGCAGCAGTCCGGCTTCTTCGGCGCGCACCAGAAGCGCGATGTTGCCGACGTTCGGAATCAGCTCCGGATGGCCGGCCGACTCGGACAGCACCAGGAACTGCACCGCGAACTCGGCGTCCACCATGCCGCCAGGACTGTGCTTGACGTCGAAGTGCCCGGCTTTCACCGGCCGCGCGCCGCGCACCTTGTCGCGCATGGCGATGATCTCGGCCTTGAGCGAGTGGCGGTCGCGCGGTGCCACGATCACGGCCTCGCGCACGCGATCGAAGCGGGCGCCGAGCTCGGCGCTGCCGAGCACGAAGCGGGCGCGCGTCATGGCCTGGTGTTCCCAGGTCCATGCGGTGTTGCTGCCGCGGCCGAGCTGGTAGCGCTCGTAGGCCTCGAAGGTGGTCGTCAGCAGGCCCGAATTGCCGTTCGGCCGCAGCGCCGTGTCGATCTCGAACAGGTCGCCCTCGCGCGTCTTCACGGTGAGCCAGTTGATCAGCTTGCGCACATAGGCCGCATAGACCTCGCCCGCGCGCTCGTCGTCGTCGTCGTAGACGAACACGATGTCCAGGTCGCTGCCGTAGCCCAGCTCCTTGCCGCCCAGCTTGCCGTAGCCGATGACCGCGAACTGCGGCACTTCGCGGTGGATGTTGCGCACGTGCGGCCAGCACCAGCGGGCCGTCACGCGCAGCGTGGTGTCGGCCAGCGCGCTCAGGTCGTCGGCCACCTGCTCCACGGTGATGCGCCCGTCCACGTCGCGCGCCAGCGTGCGGAACACCTCGGCATGGTGGGCGTGGCGCAGCAGGTTGAGCAGGCGCTCCTCGTCGGCTTCGCCGGTGCGGCTCAGCGAGGCGTGGCGCGCCTCGAGCTCGCGCTCGAACTCCGCCGCCACGAACCGGCCCGACAGCATTTCGTCGCTCGCGAGCTCGTCGATCACGCCCGGGTGCTGCATCAGGTAGCGCGCCGGCCACTTGGCCGCGCCCAGGAGCCGCAGCAGCCGCTCCTGCACGGCGGGCCGTTCGACCAGCAGCGCCAGGTAGCTCTCGCGCCGCAGCAGCGGCTCGATCCAGTCGGCCCATCGCAGGGCCGCATCCACGTGGCGCGGCGTCTGTCCGGGTCCGTCGCCATCGGGCTCCTTGAGCCACTGGCCGGTGCGCTGCACCAGCTGGCGCAGCCGTGCCCGCGTTTCTTCGCGCAGCGCCATCACGCGGGGGTGCTCGCACCAGTTGCGGATGCGCTCGGCAAACGCAGGCGGCAGCTCGTCGAGCAGGTCGGCCAGGTCGGCAGGCGCGGCGGCCTTCTTGCCGCTGCATTTGCCGCTGCACGGCTTCTCGCCGCCGAGCAGCTTGTCGAATTCCTGTGCGACCAGTTCGCGGTGCGTGTCGAGTTGCGCGAGAAAGGGGCAGCAGCCGGGGTAGCCCATGGTCTGCGCGATCCAGCGCAGGTCGTCGTCGGCCACCGGCAGCACGTGCGTCTGCTGGTCGTCCAGGTACTGGATGCGGTGCTCGACCTTGCGCAGGAACTCGTAGGCGGAGGCCAGCGCATCGGCAGTTTCCTGCGGCATGAGCCCGGCCCGCGCCACGCGCTGCAAGGCGTCCAGCGTCGGCCGGGTGCGCAGTTCGGGAAACTGGCCGCCGCGCACCACCTGCAGCAGCTGCACCGTGAATTCGATTTCGCGGATGCCCCCGCGCGACAGCTTGACGTCGTTCGCGCGCTCGGGCCGGCCGGCGCTGCGGCGTGCCGACTGCTCGCGGATCTGCCGGTGCAGCGTGCGCAGCGAATCGAACACGCTGTAGTCGAGGTAGCGGCGGAACACGAAAGGCAGCACCGTGCCGCGCAGGCTTTGGGCCAGGCCCTGCGCAACGATGTCGCGCGGCGCCACCACACGGCTCTTCATCCAGGCGAAGCGCTCCCACTCGCGGCCCTGGACCTGGAAGTATTCTTCGAGGGCGTCGAGCGACACCACGCTCGGCCCCGAGTTGCCGTTGGGCCGCAACGCCAGGTCGACGCGGAACACGAAGCCATGCTCCGTGGTGTCGCCCACCAGCGCATAGATGCGCTTCACGGCGCGCGAAAAATATTCCTGGTTCGAGAGGCGGCCGCGGCCGTCGGCATCGCCGCGGGTTTCGCCGTCCAGGTCGTACAGGTAGATCAGGTCGATGTCGCTGGACACGTTGAGCTCGCGCGCACCGAGCTTGCCCATGCCCACCACCCAGAGCTGCGCGCGCTGCCCCTCCGGCCCGAGCGGCGCGCCGTGGATCGCATCGAGCTCCTGGCATGCGTCGCGGCAGGCGATGTCGAGCGCGAATTCCGCGAGCTGGGTGACGGCAGTGGTCACCACGGCCAGCGGGGCCTGCGCATCGCAGTCGAGCGCGACGAGCCGCTCCATCACCAGCTGCCGCACAATGCGCAGCGCATCGCCGACGTTGTCCCCGCGTGCACGCAGCGCCTCGTAGGCCTGCATCATCGACTCGCGCAGCGGCGCGCCAGGAGGAAGCAATGCAAGCTCGCCCGCATACCTGCGGCGCAGGCGCTGGACGAAGCGCGAATAGGAAGAAAACGCGGCTTCGATCGCGATCGGTGGCGTGGCTGGCAACTGGTTCACGCTGATATTGGTTTCCGTGGAACCCCTCTGAGTGCTGGCGGTCATAATTCCTGACACAGCGCGATCCTCAATGAACGACACGGCGTCTTCCCCTTCACGTCTGCTCAAGATCACCGCTGCGACGGCGCGCTGGCTGTTGGGTCTGCTGATCGCTGCATGGCTTCTGCTGGCGCTGTCAGTGGTTGTCCTACACGCGTGGATTGTGCCGCGAATCGGCGACTACCGTGGCGCGCTCGAGGCACAAGCCAGCAAGGCCATCGGGGTACCCGTTCGCATCGGGTCGATCACCGCGCGTTCCGATAGCCTGTTCCCAGTCTTCGAGCTGCGCGACGTGGTCCTGCACGATGCCCAGCAGCGAGAAGCCCTGCGGCTTCAGAAGCCCTGCGGCTCGTGCGGGTTGTGGCGAGCGTCTCGCCGCGTTCGCTGTGGCGCCTGAACTTCGAGCAGCTCTATATCGAAGGCCCGCAGGTCGACGTGCGGCGCGACGCGTTCGGCAAGCTGCACGTGGCGGGCCTGCACATGTCCAACGACACGACCGGAGAGACCCGCGCCGCCGACTGGTTTTTTGCGCAGCGCGAACTGGTCGTCGAAGGCGGCACCGTGCGCTGGACCGACGAGCAGCGCCAGGCCGAGCCGCTGCTGCTGACCGACGTGCGCTTCGCGGCGCGCAATGGCGGCCGCCGCCACGGCCTGCGGCTCGACGCCACGCCGCCGGCCGGATGGGGCGAGCGCTTCACCCTGCGCGGCCAGTTCCGCCAGCCGCTCTTGTCGGTGCGCTCCGGCCGGTGGCAAACCTGGGACGGGCAGATCTACGCCGACCTGCCCTACATGGACGTCACCCGCCTGGGCCGCTATGTGTCCATCGACGCGCGCATCCGCGAAGGCAGCGGTGCGCTGCGCCTCTGGGCCGACGTGAAAAAAGGCCAGCTCGTGGGCGGCGCGGCGGACCTCGGCCTGCACCGCATCGACGCCTCGCTCGGCCGGGAGCTCCAGCCGCTGGTGCTGCGTTCGGTCACCGGCCGCCTCGCGGGCCAGCTGAATGAAGAGAACCTCGAGTTCTCGACCACCGCGCTGCAGTTCGACACCGCCGACGGCATGCGCTGGCCGGGCGGCAACCTGTGGCTGCAGCATTCGCCCGCGAGCGGCCGCACGCCGGAGCACGGCGCGCTGCGCGCCGACCGTCTCGACCTGGCCGCGCTGGCGCTCATCGCCGACCGCCTGCCGCTGGGCGACGCCACGCACCGCGCGCTCGACGCCTATGCGCCGCGCGGGCTGGTCGAGCGCATCGACCTGAACTGGCAAGGCTCGCTGGGCGCGCCCGAGCGCTACCAGGCCAAGGGGCGGATCAGCGGCCTGCGCGTCGCTTCGCAGCCGGCCGCGCCGGAAGCCCCCACGGCGGCGCCGCCACAGCACCCGCATGCCGGATCGCCCGGTGTGAGCGGTGCCACGCTCGACTTCGACGCCACCCATGCCGGCGGCACTGCCGCGCTGAGCGTGGCCAAGGGCACGATCGAGTTTCCGGGCGTGTTCGAGGAGCCGGTGATTCCGATCGACCGGCTCGCCGCCCAGCTGCAGTGGAAGCTCGACAAGGACAACGCGCAGCTGCAGGTGTCCAAGCTGCGCTTTGCCAACACCGATGCCGAGGGCGAGGCCGAGGCCAGCTGGCGCACCAGCGATCCCGCCGTGTCGTCCGGGCGCGCGCGCTACCCCGGCGTGCTCGACCTGCAGGGCAAGCTCACGCGCGCCGACGGCACGCGGGTGTACCGCTACCTGCCGCTCGTCATCCCGCAGCACACGCGCGACTACGTGCACAGTGCGGTCACCAAGGGCACGGCCAGCAGCGTCGACTTCCGTGTGCGCGGCGACCTGCACGACATGCCTTTCATGGACCCGAAGAAGGGCGACTTCCGCATCGTGGCCAAGGTGGCCGACGTGACCTACGCCTACGTGCCCCCCACTTCGGCCATCGCCGCATCGACGGCCGCCAAGGCGGGCGCCCCTGCGGCGCGCACCGGCACGCCGGCACCGGTGTGGCCGGCGCTCACCGGCCTCTCCGGCGAACTGGTGTTCGAGCGCGCGGGCATGCTGGTGCGCAACGCGCGCGGGCGGCTGGCCGGCGCGTCCGGCATCGAGGTGACCAAGGCCGAAGCGCAGATTCCCGACATGTCGCACCACGCCTCGCTGCTGCGCGTGGATGCACAGGCCAAGGGACCGCTGGGCGAGCTGCTGCGCGTGGGCGCGCCGCTGGCGGGTGAAACCGGCGAGCTGCTGTCCCGCGCGCGCGCCACCGGCGCGGCCGACTACCGCCTGCACCTGGAGCTGCCGCTCGCGGCCATGCAGGAGGCCAAGGTCCAGGCCAGCATCGCGCTGTCCGACAACGAACTGCAGTTCGTGCCCGAGGCGCCGTCGTTCAGCCAGGCGAAGGGCACGGTGAGCTTCACCGAAACGGGCTTTTCGCTGGCCAACGTGCAGGCGCGCCTCCTGGGCGGCGACATCCGGCTCGAGGGCCGCGGCCGCTTTGCCGGTGCCAACCGCGAGGTGGCGCTGAAAGCGCAGGGCACGGCCACGGCCGAGGGGCTGCGCGGTGCGCGCGAAGCCGGTTGGCTCACGCGCATCGCGGCCAAGGCCAGCGGCAGCACGCCCTACGCGGCCACCTTCTCGATGCGCGACGGAGCACCGGAGTTCTCTGTCACCAGCACGCTGCAGGGCCTGGCGCTGCAGCTGCCCGCCCCGCTGGTGAAGACGGCCGACGAGCAGATGCCGCTGCGCATCGAGAAGAAGGTGCTGCAGCGCGAGACCCGCGCGGGTGCCCAGGTCGCGGTGCAGGACCAGCTGTCGATGGAGCTCGGCCGCATCGGCGCGGTGCAGTATGTGCGCGACATCTCGGGGCCCGAGGCGCGGGTGCTGCGCGGAAGCGTCGGCATCGGCCTGGCGCCGGGCGAGACCGCCAGCGTGCCGGACCGCGGCGTGACGGCCAACGTCAACATCGCCAAGCTCGACATGCCGGCCTGGCAGGCCCTGGTCGGCGACGCGGGCACCGGCGCCGCCTCCGGCGCGGCCGAGGCGCCCGGCGGTGCCGAGGACGGGGCCATGGGCTACGTGCCCACGCGCCTCGCGGTGCGCGCGCAGCAGCTCGGCATCGGGGGCCGCACGCTGCACAACGTGGTGCTCGGCGGCACGCGCGAGGGCACGCTCTGGCGCGCCAACATCGACGCCACCGAGCTCAGCGGCTATGCCGAGTACCGCCATACGCAGGCCGGACGGCTCTATGCACGCCTGGCGCGGCTCAAGATCGCGCCCGCCGAGGCCACGCAGGTCGAAGCGCTGCTCGACGAGGAGCCGGGCACGCTGCCCGCGCTCGACATCGTCATCGACGACTTCGAGCTGCTGGGCAAGCGCCTGGGCCGCGCCGAGATCGATGCCGTCAACCGCGGCGGCGCGGGCCGCGAATGGCTGCTCAACAAGCTGAGCTTCAGCATGCCCGAGGCAAGCTTCACGGCCAAGGGCACCTGGGCCGCGAGCGGCGCCGCCACGCCGGGCCGCTCCGAGCGCCGGCGCACCGCCATGACCTTCAGGCTCGACATCGCCGACGCGGGCAACCTGCTCACGCGCTTCGGCATGCCCGGCGTGCTGCGCCGCGGAAGCGGGCGGCTCGAGGGCGAGGTCCACTGGCGCGGTTCGCCGTTCTCTCTGGACTATCCCACGCTGGGCGGCCAGATCCAGGTCAACGTGGAGTCGGGCCAATTCCTGAAGGCCGATCCCGGGCTGGCCAAGTTGCTCGGCGTGCTGAGCCTGCAGGCGCTGCCGCGCCGGCTCACGCTGGACTTCCGCGACGTGTTCAGCCAGGGCTTCGCCTTCGACTTCATCCGCGGCGACGCGAAAATCACCAACGGCATCGCGAGCACCAACAACCTGCAGATGAAGGGCGTCAACGCGGCCGCGCTGATGGACGGTTCGGCCGACATCGTGCGCGAGACGCAGGACCTGCGCGTGGTCGTGGTGCCCGAGATCAACGCCGGCACCGCGGCGCTGGTGGCCACCGCCATCAACCCCGCGATCGGCCTCGGCACCTTCCTCGCGCAGTGGGTGCTGAGCAAGCCGCTTGCCGCGGCCGCCACACAGGAGTTCCACATCGAAGGCACCTGGGCCGACCCCAAGATCGCCAAGGTGCCACGATCCATCCTGCCGAACGCCTCGATTTTTCCCGCGCCGCCGGCGAGCGGCGAAGGCAAGAAAACGGAGACCACGCAATGAAAGTCGCAGCCATCCAGATGGTGTCCGCCATCGCCCGCGAAGCCAACCTCGCGCGCGCGCACAACCTGCTGGCCCAAGCCGCCGAAGGCGGCGCCGAGCTCGCGGTGCTGCCCGAGTATTTCTGCATGATGGGCGCGCGCGACACCGACAAGCTGGGCCTGCGCGAAACCGCCGGGGCCGGCACCGTGCAGGGCTTTCTTGCCGATGCGGCGCGCGAGTTCGGGCTCTGGATCGTCGGCGGCACGCTACCGATCGAGACCACGGATGCCGATCACGTGTTCAACAGCTCGCTGTGCTTCTCGCCGGAGGGCCGGTGCGTGGCGCGCTACGACAAGATCCACCTGTTCTATTTCGACAACGGCACCGAGCGCTACGACGAGCGCCGCGTCATCGCACCGGGTGCCGCGCCCGTGGTGTTCGACCTGCCATCGCGCGATGGCCACCGCTGGCGCGTGGGCATGAGCGTTTGCTACGACCTGCGCTTTCCGGAGCTCTACCGCGCGCTCGCCAAAGAGGGCGCCGACCTGCTGCTGGTGCCCAGTGCCTTCACCCGCACCACCGGCGCCGCGCACTGGGAAGTGCTGCTGCGCGCCCGGGCCATCGAGAACCTGGCCTGGGTGGTGGCGCCCGCGCAGGGCGGCACGCACGAGAACGGCCGCCACACCTGGGGCCAGTCGATGGTCGTCGATCCCTGGGGAACGGTGGTGGCGCAGCAGGCCAGCGAGGAAGGCGTGGTGCTGTTCGACATCGACGCCGGGCAGGTCGCGCGCATGCGCGCCCAGCTGCCGGTGCTCTCGCACTGCGTGCTCTAGCGATGGAAGGTGCCTTGCACGTCGCACCGCCGCGGTGGGCGCTGGCAGCGTTCGTGCGCCTGCGCTCGCTGTGGCAGCGCTGGTTCCTCTGGCTGATCCTGGCCGTGCTGGTGTCGGCGCTGCTGGTCACCGTGGTGTGGCTCGCGGGGCGCCACGAGGTCGAGCAGGTGCAGGCCACGCTCGACCGCGACACCGCCGACGCCGTGTCCGACCTGCGCATCGGCCTGCAGCGCAATGCCCAGAGCCTGCGTGCCACCCAGGTCTCCGGCGTGGACCGCACGCACTGGCCCGAGGCCGCGGCCAGCCTGCTGCGCGAGCACCGGGAATGGCTCCGGCTCGAATGGCGCGATGCCGCGCTGCGCCCGCTGGAGGCCGTCAACACGCCCTACCGCATGCGGCTGATCGACGACGAGAGCCGCGGCCCCGACCAGTCCGACGTGGCGCTTGCCTGCGCCGCCGCGCGCAAGCTCGGTGCGCCGGCCTATTCGCCGAGCCACTACGTGCCGATCCTCGGCGGCGGCGGCGTCGAGGTGATGGAGCTGTGCGTGCCCATCGACGCAGGCGGCTTCCTGGTGGCCAGCTACTCGCTGCGCGACACGCTCACCGAACTGGTCGGCCCCACGCTCACGCGCGGCCAGGAGGTGGCTTTCACCGAGGCCGACGGCACGCGCCTGGTGGCGCTCGGCACTTCGCGCCGCACGGGCACGCGCGTGTTCACCTCGCAGCAGCTGATCGACCTGCCCGGTGTCGCGCTGATGCTGCGCGTCGATGGCTGGCGCTCCGCGCCCGATCTCTTTCCCAACGTGCTCACGGCGCTGGTCACGGCCATCTCGATCGCGCTGGTCTCGGTGCTGGCGCTGCTGGCGCGCGACACGCGGCGCCGGCTGCGCGCCGAGCGCGACCTGGCCGATGCGCTCGCCTTCCGCAAGGCGATGGAAGACTCGGTCATCACCGGCCTGCGCGCACGCGACCTGCAGGGGCGCATCACCTACGTGAATCCCGCCTTCTGCGAAATGGTCGGCTTCAGCCCCGAGGAGCTGATGGCCGGCAGCGGCGAACCGATCGAGGCGCCCTACTGGCCCACCGAACTGGCGCACGAATACCAGCAGCGCCAGGCCCGGCGCCTGGCCGGCGGCATGCCGCCGCGCGAAGGCTTCGAGTCGGTCTTCATGCGCAAGGACGGCACGCGTTTTCCGGTGCTCATCTTCGAGGCCCCGCTGATCAACGCGCAGCGCGTGCAGACCGGCTGGATGAGCGCGTTCATCGACATCAGCGAACAGCGCCGCATCGAGGAACTCTCGCGCGCCAGCCAGGAGCGCCTGCAGGCCAGCGCGCGGCTCGCCACCGTCGGCGAAATGGCCTCGCTGCTGAGCCACGAACTCACGCAGCCGCTGGCGGCCATCGCCAGCTACGCGACCGGCTCGCTCAACATGCTGGGCCCGCACGCCAAGGGCGAGCAGGCCGAGGTGGCCATGGCGGTGCGGCGCATTGCCGAACAGGCCGACCGCGCGGGCCAGGTGATCCGCAGCGTGCACGACTTCGTCCGCCGGCGCGACCGCACGCGCGAAGCGGTGGCCGCGCAGGCGCTGATCGACGCGGTGCTGCCGCTGGTGCGGCTGCAGGCGCGCAAGCTGGGCGTGAGCATCGAGGTGGTGCTCGAGGAAGGCCTGCCGAAAGCCATGTGCGACCGCACGCTGGTCGAACAGGTATTGCTCAACCTGGCGCGCAATGGAATGCAGGCGATGGACATGGCGGAGAGCACCACCGGCCGCGTCCTGCGGCTGCGTGTGGCGCGCGTGGTGGCCGTGGGCGGCTCCGGCGCGGAGGACGCGCGGCGCTGGCTCGAGTTTTCGGTGGCCGATGTCGGCTGCGGCATCAGCGACGAGGTGGCGAGCCGCCTCTTCACGCCTTTTTTCACCACGCGGGCCGATGGCATGGGCCTGGGCCTCAGCCTGTGCCGCACGGTGGTGGAGCAACATGGCGGCGTGCTCATGTTCGAGCCCAACGGCGCCCGCGGCACCGTGTTCCGGTTTACCCTGCCGGTGGCCTGACCATGGCCCGCCGCGCGACATTCATCTGGATCGACTTGATATGCAACCGCTGATCGATGGTCTCATCTTCATCGTCGACGACGATGCCAGCGTGCGCGAGGCGCTGGCCTGGCTGCTGCGTTCGCGCCGCCTCGAGAGCGAGCATTTCGCGAGCGCCGAGGCGTTCGAGCAGCGGCTGGCCGACGGCCCGCTGCCCGAGCAGCCGCTGTGCCTGCTGCTGGATGTGCGCATGCCCGGCACCAGCGGACTGGTGCTGTTCGACCGGCTCGCGGAACGCGGCCTGCTGGCTGCCATGCCGGTGATCTTCCTGACCGGCCACGCCGACGTGCCGACCGCGGTGGACGCGGTGAAGCGCGGCGCCTTCGATTTCTGCGAGAAGCCGTTTTCCGACAACGCCCTGGTCGACCGCATCGAGCAGGCGCTGGGCGCCTCGCTCCGGGCGCTGGACCTGCAGCGCGCGCGGCGCCGCCTGGCCGGCCGCGTCGCCGAACTGACCGAACGCGAGCGCGACGTGATGCGGCTCGTGGTCGAAGGCCTGCCCAACAAGCTGATTGCCGACCAGCTGGCGATCAGCGTGCGCACCGTGGAGGTCCACCGCGCGCGCGTGTTCGACAAGATGGAAGTGAAATCGGCGGTCGAGCTGGCCAACCGCCTGCGGGAACTCTAGGCTCCCGTTGCCGGTCAGCCGCGTGGCGCGCGCTCGCCCACGTAGATCTCGACGCGGCGGTTCTGCGCCCGGCCGGCGTCGCTGTTGTTGTCGGCAATCGGCTCGCGCGCGAGCCGCGGCCTTCGATGCGGAAGGCCGCTGCGCTCACGCCGCGCGCCACCAGGTAGTCGCGCGTGCTTGCGGCGCGGTCGACCGACAGCGGGTTGTTGATGGCGTCCGAGCCGCTGCTGTCGGTGTGGCCGATGATGCGCACCTCGGCATTCGGGTTGTTGCGCAGGCCGTTGGCGAACTGGTCGAGCACCGGCGCAAAGTTGGACTTGATGTTCGAGCGGCCCACGTCGAAGGACACGTCGCTCGGGATCTGGAGCTTGAGCTCGTTGTTCTGGGTTTGCGTCACGGCCACGCCGGTGCCCTGGGTGGCGGCTTCCATCTGGCGCTTCTGGTTCTCCATGCGCTGCGACCACAGGTAGCCGCCGAGGGCGCCGGCTGCGGCACCCACCACGGCGCCGGTGCCGATGGCACCGCGGTTGCCGCCGGTGGCGGAGCCGATGGCTGCGCCGCCCAGTGCACCGATGCCGGCGCCGATGCCGGTGTTGCGCTGGGTGTCGGTCATGCCGCCGGCACAGCCGGACAGGACGAGAGCGGCGGCGGTGGTGGCAAGTACGAATTTTTTCATTGCGATCCCTTTCGAGGTTGAATCAGGCGGCACAGCTTAGCGTCGGCAAGCACGCAGCGGTACGGCCTTGCTGCCTTGCAGAAAAGGTGAGAAACCTCTGCCAAGCACCGTGGATACTCAAAAGATTGCTACTTAAACAATAGCTAATAGCCGATTTTCCGACAGATCACCGGGTCGTTCGGCTACGCCGGAATTCACGGTTTCGGCGGCGGATTCTTTTCGGCGGGGCCGTCGTGGTCCTCGGTGGCCTCCGCATCGTCGTGCAACTCGCCTTTCTTCCGGCCCGAAAACATGGTCCACCAGACGATCAATATGAAGACGAGCCCGGCCCCGAGGGCTTCAAGCAAAATCAGACCCATGAGAAATGGACTCCAGTGGCTGGTTGGGCTCGCGATCGTAGCAACGCTGGCCGGCTGCTCGACAGCGCCCCCCGCACCCAGCACGCCGGCGCGGCCTGCCGCCACACCCCCCCGCGATCTCGGACCGCTGACCGGAACGCTCACGCATCCCAAGAGCCGGTGGGTGCCGGTCGGCTGGTCGGAACTGCCGGGCTTCAGCGACGACCCGCTGCACGAAGCCTGGATTGCGCTGCTCGCCAACTGCGCACGGCCCAACACCGCGTTTGCACCGCTGTGCCGCGAGGTGCGCCAGCTGGCCATTGCGACGCCCCAGGAACAGCGCCAGTGGATGACGGACCGGCTCCAGCCCTACCGGGTGGAGTCGCTCGCAGGCTCGAGCGAGGGCAAGCTCACGAGCTACTACGAGCCGGTGTACGAGGCCTCCCGCGTGCCCACGGCCACCTTCAACGTGCCGATCTACCAGGCGCCCGAGGGCCTTGCGCCGCGGCGCCCGTGGTACACCCGGCAGGAGATCGACACCCTGCCCGAGGCGCAGGCCGCCCTGCGCGGCCGCGAGATCGCCTGGATGGCCGATCCCATCGATGCGCTGATGCTGCACATCCAAGGCTCCGGGCGGCTTCGCATCACCGAGGCCAATGGCGTGCAGCGCACGGTGCGCGTGGCCTACGCGGCCACCAACGAGCAGCCCTACAAGAGCGTGCAGCAATGGCTGATCTCGCAGGGTGTCGCCAAGGTCGGCAAGTGGCCCGACGACACCAAGGCATGGGCGGCGCAGAACCCCCAGCGCGTGTCGCAGCTCTTGTGGAGCAATCCGCGCTACGTGTTCTTCCGCGAGGAAACCCTGAGCGAGGTCGATGCGGCCTTCGGCCCGCGCGGGGCGCAAGGCGTGCCGCTCACGGCGGGCCGCTCCATCGCGGTCGACCGCGAGAGCATCCCTTACGGCACGCCGGTGTGGCTGGCGTCCAGCGGCCCTGCGGCGCAGTTGCAGAAGCTGGTGGTGGCGCAGGACACCGGCAGCGCCATCCTGGGCGCCGTGCGCGCCGACTACTTCGCGGGCACCGGCGCCGATGCCGGCCGCCTCGCCGCCAGCATGAACCAGCCGCTGCGCCTGTGGGCCCTCTGGCCGAGGCAGTTGCCGGCGCCCTGACCGGGGGGCGGCCTGGATTCATGGAGGTGTCATGCGAACTGACTAACTTCGCGGGTTGATTTGTTCAACCCACGAAAGACATTGCGCATGACAGCAATCTCCCGCAGCGACGATCCTTCGATCGATCTCGACGACATCGGCACCAATCCCACGGCCAACCCGTCCTTCAACGACCTCGTCGCGTCGCGCCTGAGCCGCCGCCAGCTGTTCGGCCTGGGTGTCGGCACCGCCAGCACGGCGCTGCTGCAGGCCTGCGGCGGTGGCGGTGGAGGCGGCGCTGCTTTCCCGGTGCTGCCCCCTGCGCCGGCGCCGGCACCACCGACCCCGCCGCCGCCCGCCCCCGCTCCGCCGGCACCCGCACCGGCACCCCTGAAGCTCAACTTCAATGCCGTGGCCAAGAGCCTAGACGACGTGGTGAGCGTGCCTGCCGGCTACACCGCCAGCGTGCTCTACCGCCTGGGCGACCCGATCGCGGCCGGCGTGCCGGCCTATGCCAACGACGGCACCGATGCGCCCGCCACCTATGACCGCCGCGCCGGCGATCACCACGACGGCATGACCTTCTTCGGCATGGACGCCTCCAACAAGTGGAGCCCCGCCAGCGCGTCGCGCGGCCTGCTGGCCATGAACCACGAGGCCATCACACCGCTGTTTCTGCACCCCACGGGCCAGACCATCGCCGGCACGGGCAACGCGGCGGTGCGCACGGTGGCGGACGAAGTGCTGCGCGAGTTCTACCTGCACGGCGTGAGCGTGATCGAGGTCAACAAGAGCGGCAGCAGCTGGAGCTACAAGCAGGATTCGAGCTTCAACCGGCGCGTCCACACGCTCACGGACATGGCGTTCTCGGGACCGGCGGCCCGGACCGATTACCTGAAGACCCGGTACTCGGCCGACGGCAGCAAGACCCGCGGCACGCTGAACAACTGCGCCAACGGCACCACGCCCTGGGGCACCTACCTGACCTGCGAGGAGAACTGGGCCGGCTACTTCCGCCGCATCGCCGCAACCGACAACCCGAATCGCAGCGCGAAGGAAATCACCTCCTTCAACCGCTACGGCGTTTCGAGCACCGGCCGCGAGCTGTGGGCCACCGTCACGCCCGACACCCCGGACAGCCTCTACGGCCGCTGGAACGCCCAGGTGGTCGGCGCCAGCGCCACCGACGATTTCCGCAACGGCGCCAACACCTACGGCTGGGTGGTCGAGATCGATCCCTTCAACCCCGCCAGCACGCCGAAGAAGCGCACCGCGCTGGGCCGCTTCGGCCATGAAGGCGCCTGCCTCGGCCCGGTCGTGGCCGGCAAGCCGCTGGTCTGGTACATGGGCGACGATTCGCGCAACGAGTACATCTACAAGTTCGTCTCGGCCAAGCCCTGGGACGCGGCCGACGTCGGCGGCGGCATGGCGGCCGGCGACAAGTACATGGACGACGGCAAGCTCTACGTCGCGCGCTTCAACGCCGATGGCACCGGCAACTGGCTGGAGCTTTCGCTGGGCGTGAACGGCATCACCGCCGGCAATGCGACCTATGCCTTCGCCGATGCGGCCGACGTGCTGGTCAACGTGCGCCTGGCGGCCGACGTGGCGGGCGCCACGCGGATGGACCGGCCCGAGTGGACGGCCGTCAACCCGAAGACGGGCGACGTGTACGTCACGCTCACCAACACCAATGCCGCCTCGCGTCCCATCACCGCGACCGACGGGGCCAACCCGCGCTACTACAACGACCCCAAGGGTGTGTCCGCCACGGCGCAGACCGGCAACCCCAACGGCCACATCGTGCGCTTTGCGGACGACGGCGCCAATCCGGCTGCGCTGAGCTTCAAGTGGGACGTGTACCTGTTCGGCGCGCGCGCCACGGCCTCGGCCGACATCAACCTGTCGCAGCTGAGCGCCGACAACGACTTCTCCAGCCCCGACGGCATGTGGTTCAGCCACGCCACCGCGGGCCTGCTGTGGCTGGAGACGGACGACGGCGCCTACACCGACGTGACCAACTGCATGCTGCTGGCCGCGTTGCCGGGCCAGCTTGGCGATGGCGGCGCGAAGACGGTCACCAACGTCGACGGCGCCACCACCCGCACGCAGGCCACCTTCGTCGGCAAGGCACCCGGCACCGACGGCCTGCGCCGCTTCCTGGTGGGCCCGAAGGACTGCGAGATCACCGGCATCGCCGAATCGGGCGACGGCCGCGCGCTGTTCGTGAACATCCAGCACCCGGGCGAAACCACGCCGGCTGCGAGCATCGGCGACCCGACCAAGTTCGGCAGCCACTGGCCGCAGGGCGGCAGCGCCCGCCCGCGCTCGGCCACGGTCGTCATCACCAAGGACGACGGCGGCTTGATCGGCCTCTGAGGAAAAGCGCCGCTGCGAGTCCTCCCGAATTGATCCGGGAGGACTCAGCGCGGCAGCGGCAGCGCGGTCTTGTACCTGACCTGCTTGAGCGCAAAGCTCGAGCGGATCTTCTCGATGCCGGGGATCGGCGTGAGCTGCTCCAGGATGAATTTCTCCAGCGCCGCCATGTCGGCCACGGCGATGCGGATCAGGTAGTCGCTGTCGCCTGTCATCAGGTAGCACTCCATCACCTCGTCGTGCTCGGCAATGCGCTCTTCGAAGTCGGCGAGCGACTGCTTGCTTTGCGTCGTGAGGCTGATCGAGATGAACACGTTGAGCCCCAGGCCGAGCGCCTTGGCGTTCGCGAGTGCCACGTAGCGATCGATCACCCCGTTCGCTTCCAGCATCTTCACGCGCGCGAGGCACGGCGACGGGGACAGGTGCACGCGGCGCGCCAACTCCACGTTGGACAGCGCGCCGTCGCGCTGCAGCTCGTCGAGTATGCGCAGGTCGATGGCGTCGAGTTGCATGAAATGCCGCAAAATTAAATAACGCCGGAATTTTATGCTGCGAAGACGGCATGGGAATGCATGCGCCGGTAGCTAATTTGTCTCGAGGCGGCCTAAAGTGCTGGCATGAATGCCCCGATTTCCGCCGACCAGATGCGCGCGCTGCTCCCCGACGCAGCGCTCTCGCACGACCCCGATCCCGCCGAAACCGCCGAATGGCGCGAGGCCTTCCTGGCGCTGGCGCAAACGCACGGTCCCCAGCGCGCACGGCAGATGCTGGTGGAGCTCGCGCGGCTCGCGCGGCAGCAACGCATCGGCTGGCAGCCCGAGCTCGCGACGCCCTACGTCAACACCATCGCGGTGGAAGACCAGCCGCCCTTCCCCGGTGACCTGGCCATCGAGGAGCGGCTGGCGTCCCTGATGCGGTGGAACGCACTCGCGATGGTCGCCAAGGCCAACCAGGCGTACGGCGAACTCGGCGGGCACATTGCGAGTTATGCGAGCGCGGCCGACCTGTTCGAGACCGGGTTCAACCATTTCTTCCATGCGCGCAAGGATTCGGGCGACGGTGCGCATCGTGGCGATCTCGTGTTCTTCCAGCCGCACAGCGCGCCGGGCGTCTATGCCCGCGCGTACCTCGAAGGCCGCCTCGGCGAAGAAGACCTGAAGCACTACCGCCAGGAACTCACCGCGCCCGCCTTCACGCAAGGCAGCGGCGCACGCGGCCTCAGCAGCTATCCGCATCCCTACCTCATGCCGGACTTCTGGCAGTTTCCCACCGGCTCGATGGGCATCGGCCCGATCAGCTCGATCTACCACGCGCGCTTCATGCGCTACCTCACGCACCGCCACCTGCTCGACTGCGAAGGGCGGAAAGTGTGGGGCGTGTTCGGCGACGGCGAGATGGACGAGCCGGAATCGATGAGCGCGTTGACGCTCGCCGCGCGCGAGAAGCTCGACAACCTCGTGTGGGTCGTCAACTGCAACCTGCAGCGCCTGGACGGCCCGGTGCGCGGCAACGGCCGCATCATCGACGAGCTCGAAAAGCTCTTTGCGGGCGCAGGCTGGAACGTCATCAAGCTGGTCTGGGGCAGCGACTGGGACGGCCTCTTCGCGCGCGACACCAGCGGCGCCCTTGCGCGTGCCTTCGCCCACACCGTGGATGGCCAGATGCAGACCTTCGCGGCCAAGGACGGCCGCTTCAACCGCGACAACTTCTTCGGCCAGAACCCCGAGCTCGCGCGCCTGGCCGAGGGCATGACCGACGAGCAGATCGACCGCCTGAAGCGCGGCGGCCACGACCTCGTGAAGATCCACGCCGCCTATGCCGCTGCGGCAGCGCACCAGGGCCAGCCCACGGTGATCCTCGCCCACACCAAGAAGGGCTATGGCATGGGTAGCGCCGCGCAGGGCAAGATGACCACGCACTCGCACAAGAAGATGGGCGACGTCGACCTGATCGAGTTCCGCGACCGCTTCAGCCTGCCGCTGACCGATGCGCAGGCCATTGCGATGGACTTCTACCGCCCGCCCGAAGACAGCGCCGAGATGCAGTACCTGCGCAGCCACCGCGCCGCGCGCTCGGCGGCGCCATGCCGCGCCGCGAGACCGCGTGCGACGTGGTGCCCAAGCCCGAGCTCGCGGCCTATGCGCAGTTCGCGACCGCGGCGGCCGGCAAGGAAATGAGCACCACCATGGCCTTCGTGCGCATGCTGGGCAACCTCATGAAGGACAAGGCCCTGGGTCCGCGCATCGTGCCCATCGTGGCCGACGAGGCGCGCACCTTCGGCATGGCCAACCTGTTCAAGCAAGTCGGCATCTATTCGAGCGTGGGCCAGCGCTATGCGCCCGAAGACATCGGCTCGGTGCTGAGCTACCGCGAGGCGACCGACGGGCAGATCCTCGAAGAGGGCATCAGCGAGGCCGGCGCCATCGCCAGCTGGACGGCTGCCGCCACCAGCTACAGCGTGCATGGCCTCGCGATGCTGCCCTTCTACATCTACTACTCGATGTTCGGCTTCCAGCGCGTGGGCGATGCCATCTGGGCCGCGGCCGACCAGCGTGCGCGCGGCTTCCTGCTGGGCGCCACCTCCGGGCGCACCACGCTCGGCGGCGAAGGCCTGCAGCACCAGGACGGCAGCAGCCATCTCGTGGCCGCGACCATCCCCAACTGCAAGGCCTACGACCCGGCCTATGCGGGTGAGATGGCGGTCATTGTCGATGCGGGCATCCGCGAGATGATGATCGAGCAGAAGGACGTGTTCTATTACGTCACGCTCATGAACGAGAACTACGCGCAGCCCGATGTCCCCGAGGGCGCGGACGCCGACATCCTGCGCGGCTGCTACCGGTTCGGCGTGTTCGGGCAAGCCGAGGGCAAGGCGAAGAAGAAGGTCACGCTGATGGGCTCTGGCGCGATCCTCACCGAAGTCGTCAAGGCCGCGCAGCTGCTGGCCGATGAAGGCATCGAGGCCGAGGTGTTCAGCGTCACGAGCTGGAGCGAACTCGCGCGCGACGGGCTGGCGTGCGAGCAGCGCGCGATGGCAGGCGAGAAGGACGCCGGCGTGCCGTTCATCGCGCGGCAGCTCGGCGCCGGCAAGGGCCCGATCGTCGCCGCCACCGACTACGTGCGCGCGGTGCCCGAAAGCGTTCGCGCCTTCCTGCCCCAAGGCCGCCGCTACCTCACGCTCGGCACCGACGGCTTCGGCCGCAGCGATACGCGCGCCGCGCTGCGGAAGTTCTTCGCGGTGGATGCGGCAAGCATTGCGCGGGCGGCGCGGCACGCGCTGGGCTGAGCCTCGCCCGCGGGGATGTTCATCGTGCAGGGCTGCGTTAGAGTCGCAGACCCACCGCCTCCCCAGCCCATGACCGCCCGTTTCCAGTCCGTTGCTCCCACCGTTCGCCTGGCCGACCAGGTGGCCGACGCGTTGGCGGCGGAGGTGCGGAGCGGGCGCCTGTCGGAGGGCGACCGCCTGCCGACCGAGGCTGCGCTGGCCGAGCAATTCGGCGTCAGCCGCACCGTGGTGCGCGAGGCGGTGTCGCGGCTCAAGTCGCTCGGGCTGCTCGATTCGCGCCAGGGCAGCGGCGTGTACGTGCGTGCCGCGGGCGTGGAGCCGCTGCGCTTCGAGATGCCGCACGTGGCCTCGCGCGAAGCCGTGATCCAGATGGTCGAGCTGCGCCGCGCGCTCGAGGCCGAGGTGGCCGCGCTGGCCGCCGAGCGGCGCACACCCGCGGACGTGCAGCGCATCCGCGAAGCCATCGACGCGCTGCATGCGGCGGTGGCCGCGGGCGGCAACGGCGCCGATGAAGACGTGCGCTTTCATCGCGCCATCGCCGAGGCGGCGCGCAATCCGTTCCTGATCGGCACGCTGCAGTACCTGCGGCAGTTCCTGCATGGCGCCACGCGCGTCACGCGGGCCAATGAGGCGCGCCGTGCCGACTTCGCGCGCGAGGTGGCGCAGGAACATGCGCAGATCGTCGAAGCCATCGAGGCCGGCGATCCGCTGCGCGCCCGCGAGGCCGCCAAGTCCCACATGGACAACGCGATCCGCCGCATCGAGCAGGCCGACCCCGCGTTCTGGCAGCAGGAAGGCGCGCGACTGGCGCGGCCGCTGGTCGAAGACTGGCCCGCGGGCCAATAGGGCAAAGGAAACGAGGTGTAGTTTTCCGGGTTTACCCGAGTCGGGCAATCGGATTCAGATTTGTATGATGACCTGACAAATAGAGACGGCGCGCTGTACCCCACACCGCGTGGATCAGTTCTTCATCCAACGGACCTCCCCCATGAATCCAACACTCCAGGCGTCCCAGGCCGCCACCGCAGGCATGCAGGCCGACGGGTCACTCGAGAAGCGTGCCTACGCCAAGGTGTTCTGGCGCCTCGTTCCCTTCCTGATGCTCTGCTACGTGGTCGCCTACCTGGACCGCGTGAACGTGGGATTTGCCAAGCTGCAGATGGGACAGGACCTGGGCTTCAGCGAAACCGTGTTCGGCCTTGGCGCGGGCATCTTCTTCCTCGGCTACTTCCTGTTCGAGGTGCCGAGCAACCTGCTGCTCAACCGCGTCGGCGCGCGCATCTGGATCGCCCGGATCATGATCACCTGGGGCGTGTTGTCGGCCTGTTTCGTGTTCGTGGAAACCTCGACCAGCTTCTACATCCTGCGCTTCCTGCTCGGCGTGGCGGAGGCCGGCTTCTATCCCGGCGTGATCCTCTACCTGACGCAGTGGTATCCGGCCCATCGGCGCGCGCGGATCATCGCGGTCTTCATGTCGGCGATCCCGGTGGCCGGCATCTTCGGCAATCCGCTCTCGGGATGGATCATGGACAGCTTCCATGGGGTCTCGTCCATGCATGGCTGGCAGTGGATGTTCCTCATCGAAGCCGCGCCGGCCATCCTGGTCGGCATCATGGTGCTGCTCTACCTGGACAACGGCATCCAGCAGGCGCGCTGGCTCGATCCCGACGAGAAACGGCTGCTGCAGCGGGAAGTCGAGCGCGACCAGGCGCACGGCGCGAAGGGACCGCACTCGGTGGCGGCCGTGTTCCGCGATGCGCGCGTGTGGTGGATGGCGCTGATCTACTTCGCCTTCGTCATGGGCCAATACGCGCTGACCTTCTGGCTGCCCACGCTGGTCAAGGCCACGGGCGTGAAGGGCAACCTGCACATCGGCCTCTTGAGCGCGATTCCGTTTGTCTGCGCGATCGTCGCCATGAACCTCTTCGGCCGCAGCGCCGACCGCCGGCAGGAGCGCCGCTGGCACCTGATCGTGCCGGCGCTCATGGGTGCCATCGGCTTCACCGTGGCCGCCTCGTACACGCAGAACACGGTCGTGTCGCTGGCGTTCCTTTCGCTTGCCGCGGCCGGCGTGCTCACCTGCGCGCCGCTCTTCTGGTCGCTGCCCACCGCCTTTCTCTCGGGCACGGCGGCGGCGGCAGGCATTGCAGCCATCAATTCCGTGGGTAACCTTGCGGGGTTCGCAAGCCCGTACCTCATCGGCTACCTGAAGGACCTCACCGGCAGCACGCAGATCGGCATGTACGTGCTGGCCGGCGCGCTGGTGCTCGGAGCCATCGGCGTGTGGCTCACGCCCAAGCAACTCGTCAATCGCTGATCGAAGGAAGACTGACATGACCAACAGCAATACACCCGTCGTCGGCGTCGTCGGCCTCGGCGCCATGGGCAACGGCATGGCGCAATCGCTGCGCCGCGCGGGCCATGCGCCGCGCGTGTTCGACGTGCGCCCCGAAGCGGCCCAGGCCTTCGCACGCGATGGCGGCGTGGCCTGCGACACGCTGGCCACGCTCGGCGCGCAGTGCGACATCGTCGTTTCCGTGGTCGTCAACGCGGCGCAGACCGAGTCGGTCCTGTTCGGCGACGGCAGCGCGCCCGGCTGCGCGGCATCCATGAAGCCCGGCAGCCTGTTCGTGATGTGCTCCACCGTGGACCCGAACTGGTCGGTCGCGCTCGAGGCGCGGTTGGCCGCAGAGGGCATCCTTTACCTCGACGCGCCGATTTCCGGCGGCGCCGCCAAGGCCGCGAGCGGCCAGATGACGATGATGACCGCCGGTACGCCCGCGGCCTACGAAAAAGCGGGTGGCGTGCTCGACGCCATGGCGGCCAAGGTTTATCGTCTGGGCGACCGTGCGGGCGCGGGCAGCAAGGTCAAGGTCATCAACCAGCTGCTGGCCGGTGTGCACATCGCCGCGGCGGCCGAAGCCATGGCGCTCGGCCTGCGCGAGGGCGTGGACCCGGCCGCGCTGTACGAGGTGATCACGCACAGTGCAGGCAACAGCTGGATGTTCGAGAACCGCATGGCGCACGTGCTGGCGGGCGACTACACGCCGCTCTCGGCGGTCGACATCTTCGTGAAGGACCTGGGCCTGGTGCTCGACGTGGCGCGCGCCAGCAAGTTTCCGCTGCCGCTCTCGTCCACCGCGCACCAGATGTTCATGCAGGCGTCGACGGCAGGCTTCGCACGCGAGGACGACAGCGCGGTCATCAAGATTTTTCCCGGCATCGAACTGCCGGCTGCGGGCAAGAAGGCCTGAAAAAAAGGAAGACAAGCACCATGAACATCCTCATCACCGGCGGCTGCGGTTTCGTCGGCGCGCGGCTGGCGCGCACGCTGCTTGCGGGCGGCCCGCTGGCACTGGCGGGCGGCGCGGCGCAGCCCGTCCTGCGCATCACGCTGGCCGACCGCGTACCGCCACCCGCCGACCTGGCGGCCGACAACCGGGTGCAGTTCGTTCAGGGCGACCTGCACGATCAGGCCACCGGCGGCGCGCTGCCGCTGGCCGATACGCATGCCGTGTTCCATCTGGCTGCCGCGGTGAGCGGCGAATGCGAGGCCGATTTCGACCTCGGCATGCGCAGCAATCTCGACACCACGCGCGCGCTGCTCGAAGCCTGCCGCCGCGCGGGCCATGCGCCGGTGTTCGTGTTCTCCAGCTCGGTGGCGGTCTTCGGCGACTCGCCGGAGCAGCGGCTGCCCACGGTGATCGAGGACACCACGCTGCCGACGCCGCAGAACAGCTACGGCATCCAGAAATTCATCGGCGAGCAGCTGGTGGCCGACTTCACCCGCAAGGGTTTCGTGCAAGGCCGGAACGTGCGGCTCATGACGGTCTCGGTGCGGCCGGGCCGGCCCAACGGCGCGGCCTCGAGCTTCCTGAGCGGCATGCTGCGCGAGCCCCTGTCCGGCGAGCGCGCGCGCTGCCCGGTGGCGCCCGAGACGGCGGTTGCCTTGGCATCGCCGGGCAACACCGTGGCGGGCATCGTCCGCGCGGCCACCGCCAGCGCCGCCGAATGGGGCGCGCGCACGGCGGTCAACCTGCCCGCCTTGACCACCACCGTGCGCGAGATGGCAGCGGCGCTCGAACGCATCGCGGGCAAGGAGGCCACGGGCCTGATCGACTGGGAGCCCGATGCGGCCATCGCCAGAATCGTGACCAGCTGGCCGAGCCGCATCCATGCGGCGCGCGCCGAGGCGCTGGGCCTCAAAGCGGACGAGAGCTTCGATGCCATCCTTCGCGCGTACGTGCGCGAGAACCCAGGGGCAGTCAAGCTGGCCGTGGCGAAGGACTGAACCATGGCGAAACTCTTGCTGGGCTGCATTGCCGATGATTTCACCGGCGCCACCGACCTGGCCAACAACCTCGTGCGCGCCGGCATGCGCGTGGTGCAGGCCATCGGTGTGCCCGCCGCTTCGCTCGACGCGGATGTCGATGCCGTGGTCGTCGCGCTCAAGTCGCGCACCATCGCGCCGGCCGAAGCCATTGCGCAGTCGCTCGAAGCGCTGCACTGGCTGCAGGTGCAGGGCGCGCAGCAGATCTACTTCAAGTACTGCTCCACCTTCGACAGCACGCCGGAAGGCAACATCGGCCCGGTGGCCGAGGCGCTGATGGAGGCGTTGCACTGCGACTTCACCATCGCCACGCCGGCCTTCCCCGACAACAAGCGCACGGTGTTCAAGGGCTACCTGTTCGCGGGCGACGTGCTGCTGAACGAGAGCGGCATGCAGAACCATCCGCTCACGCCGATGACCGATCCGAACCTGGTGCGGGTGATGCAGGCGCAGTGCCGGCGCAAGGTGGGGCTCATCGACCATGCGGTGGTGGCGCGCGGCGCGGCGGCCATCTCGGAGCGCATCGAACAGCTGAAGGGCGAGGGCGTGTCGATCGCCATCGTCGATGCGGTGTCGAACGACGACCTGCTGCGGCTCGGCCCTGCGCTTGCAAGGATGCCGCTGCTCACGGCGGGCTCGGGCGTGGCCATCGGCTTGCCCGCCAACTTCGGTTTGGCGCCCTCGTCGCAGGCCAGTGCGCTGCCCCCGGCCGGCGGTTTGCGCGCCGTGGTCTCGGGCAGCTGCTCGCTTGCGACCAACCGGCAGGTGCTCGATTTCATCCAGCGCGGCGGTGCGGCCATGGCGATCGATCCGCTGCGCATTGCCGCAGGTGTCGACGTGGTGGGCGAGACCCTGGCATGGGCCGCGCCGCTCGTCGAGAAGCAGCCGGTGCTGGTCTATTCCACGGCCGAGGCCGGTGCCATCAAGTCGGTGCAGGGCCGGCTCGGCGTCGAGCAGGCCGGCGCCATGGTCGAGCGCACCATTGCCGCGATTGCGCGTGGCCTGGTCGAATGCGGCGTGCGCCAGCTGGTGGTGGCGGGCGGGGAAACCTCGGGTGCCTGCGTGCAGGCGCTGGGCATCGCGCAGATGCAGATCGGTCCGCAGATCGATCCGGGCGTGCCATGGTGCCATGCGCGCACCGATGTTGCTGAAGGCACGCCGGTGCACATCGCGCTGAAGTCCGGCAACTTCGGGGGGGACGATTTCTTCACCAAGGCATTTACAGTGTTGGCATGACGTTCAATCTCAGCGTTCGAGCACGTTCAGGGCGCGCTCCCGCCGACGGGGTATCTTTCTCCGCGAATATCCCCCGCCCTTCGGGCTCCTCCTTTATTTCGCTGCGCAAGGCACCCCGCCAGCGGGAGCGTTGGTCAGAGCGGTCGTTGATCAGCCAGCACAACGACGGTGCCCGGTGGCCTGTGCACGCGCCCTGAACAAGCACAACACGACGCATAAAAAAACATGACAGAAAGCCAAGCCCGCGAAGAAATCTGCCGCGTCGGCCGCAGCCTTTTCGAACGCGGCTACGTGCATGCGACCGCAGGAAACATCAGCGTACGGCTCGACGACGGTTTCCTCATCACGCCTACCGATGCGTGCCTGGGGTTCCTGGACCCGGCGCGCCTGGCCAGGCTCGACACGCAAGGCAACCAGACCGGCGGCGACCGCGCGAGCAAGACCATCGCGCTGCACACGCGCATCTACGCCGCCGTGCGCCGCTTCGATGCGGACACGGGCTGCGTGATCCACACCCACAGCACCCATTGCGTCGCGCTCACGCTGAATGCGACGGGCGACGAACTGCTGCCCCCGCTCACGCCGTATTTCGTGATGAAGGTCGGCCACGTGCCGCTCGTTCCATACCACCGCCCCGGCGCACCCGAAGCGGCCGCGCTGGTGGCGCAGGCCATCGAACGCCATGGCGCGGCCGGCACGCCGATCCGCGCCGTGATGCTCGAACGCCTCGGCCCCAACGTCTGGCACGAGAGCCCGGCCGCCGCCATGGCCGTGCTCGAGGAACTCGAGGAAACCGCCAAACTCCATCTGCTCACCGGCCCCGCCAAACCCGAGCCCTTGAGCAACGAACAGATCGATGAACTGCGCCGCACTTTCGGTGCGCGCTGGTAGCCAGAGTAGAAACACGCCATGCCCCAATTCGCCGCCAACCTCTCGATGCTCTATCCGGAGCTCGACTTCCTCGACCGCTTCGAAGCCGCTGCGAAAGACGGCTTCAAGGCCGTTGAATATCTCTTTCCCTTTCCCTACGAGCGCCGCGAGCTCGCGGCCCGCCTGAAGGACAACGGCCTGCAGCAGGTGCTCTTCAACGCGCCGCCGGGCGACTGGGAGGGCGGCGAGCGCGGCCTGGCGTGCCTGCCGGGCCGCGACAGCGAGTTCCGCGAAGGCATTGCCAAGGCCATCGACTATGCGGTGGCGCTCGACTGCCCGCGCATCCACGTCATGGCGGGCCTGGTGCCCGAAGGCCTGGAGCGCGAGGCCGTGCAGCCCGTGTACGTCGACAACCTGCGCTGGGCCGCCGCCGAAGCGGCCAAGGCCGGCCGCGACGTTCTGATCGAGCCGATCAACACGCGCGACATTCCGCGCTTCTTTCTCAACCGGCAGGACCATGCGCACGAGATCGTCGACATGGTGGGTGCGCCCAACCTCAAGGTGCAGATGGACCTGTACCACTGCCAGATCGTCGAGGGCGACGTGGCGATGAAGATCCGCAAGTACCTGCCGACCGGCCGCGTGGGCCACATCCAGATCGCCGGCGTGCCCGAACGCCACGAGCCCGACATCGGCGAGCAGAACTACCCGTATCTGTTCGACCTGATCGACGAGGTGTCGGCAGAGGGCGGCTGGCAGGGTTGGATCGGCTGCGAGTACCGGCCGAGTCGCGGCATGGCGCCCGGCGGCACCTCGGCGGGCCTGGGCTGGCTGCGGGCATTGCAGCAGCGCGCATGAAGCTCGAGGCGCTGCGCATTCCACAGCGTCTGCGAGGCTTTGACGCGGACGATGCGCAAGTGTTCGACGTCACGCTCGCGGGCGATCGCGTGCAGGCCGTCGTGCCGAGCGCGTCGCAGGCCGAGGCGCGCGGCACCCTGTTGAGTGCGCTGGTCGAGGCGCATGTGCACATCGACAAGAACTACACCGCGCCGGAAGTCGGCGCGGCCGAGGGCAACCTGTTCGACGCGATCGAGCGCATGGACAGGCACCGCGCGGGCTGGACCGGCGAATCGCTGCGCCCGCGCATGGAACGCGCATTGCAGGAGGCCTGGCACGCGGGCACGCGCGCGCTGCGCACGCACATCGACTGGGTGCAGGCCGAACCGCCGGCCACGCTCGCCGTGTTCGAAGCCTTGCGCCGCGAATGGCGCGGCCGCATCGAGCTGCAGTTCGTATCGCTCACGCCGCTGGACCTGTTCGCGGACCTCGAGGCTGGCGAGCGCATCGCACGCGAGGTGAAGCGCGCGGGCGGTGTGCTGGGCGCCTTCGTCTACCGCAACGAGGGGCTCGTGCACAAACTGGGCCGCGTGTTCGACCTGGCGCAGGACCAGGGCCTCGGGCTCGACTTTCATGTCGACGAGGGACTCGACGCCGACGCCAGCGGCCTGCGCAGCATCGCGCAACTGACGCGCGCGCGCGAATTCCGGCATGGCGTCGTGTGCGGCCACTGCTGTTCGCTGGCGATGCAGGATGACGCCGTGGCCAACGAAACCCTCGCGCTGTGCGCCGGTGCCGGCCTGCACATCGTCGCGCTGCCGACCACCAACCTGTATCTCCAGGGTGCCTGGGACCGCACGCCCGTGCCGCGCGGCATCACGCGCATCCGCGAGGCGGCGGCACGCGGCTTGCGTGCGAGCCTGGCAACCGACAACGTGCAGGACGCCTTCTATCCCTATGGCAGCTACGACCTCCTGGAGACTTTCGGGCTCGGCGTGCAGATGGCGCACCTCGCGCCTGCTGGCGAATGGCTCGACGCGATCACCGTCAGTCCCGCCCGGGCGCTGGGGCTTGCATGGGACGGCCGCATCGCGCCCGGCTGCCCTGCCGACCTGGTGCTGCTCGCGGCCACCGGCGAGCATGAACTCATCGGGCCGCGCGGGCGCCAGCGCACCGTGATCCGCGGCGGCCGAATTCTGGAGCAGACACAATGAGCATGGGCAAGCCAATGGCCAACTACGCCGCCGCCAAGCGCGTGGGCGATTTCGTCTTCATGAGCGGCGTGGTGGCGGTCGATCCGGCCACGCGCCGCGCAGTGGCCGGCTACGACGCCATTCCCGAGGAAGCGCGCACGGCCTTGCAGGGCGTGGGCTATGCCACGGGGCAGATGTCGGTCGACATCTTCGAGGCGCCGATCGTGGCGCAGAGCTGGTTCGTGCTCGAGCGCATCCGCCAGATCGCGGCCGAGCATGGCGGCACCATGGAAGATGTCGTCAAGCTGGTGCAATACTTTCGCCACCTGCCGCACTACGCGTTCTACAACCGTGTGCGCGGGCTGTTCTATCCCGGCGAGCCGCCGGTCAGCACGGTGGTCGAGGTGTCGCGCTTCCTGCCGGGCGACGAGGTGCTGGTCGAGGTCGAAGCCACCATGTACCTGCCGCAGCACCGCACTATTTGACCCCCGCGCCCTTGAGCAGGAACTCGGTCACCTGCTCGATCAGGTAGCGCCGGTCTTCGTCGCCGCCCTCCTGGGCCACGTTGCGGAAGTATGCGGCCTGCGTCGCGTGGTCGGCATAGAACTGGGTCACGGCCCAGACGTGGAACAGCACCAGCATCGGATCGGCCTTGTCCATCAGGCCCTGGTCCATCCAGTTCCGGATCACGGCCGCAGCCTGGTCGGTGCGGGCCTTGCTCGTGTCCATCATGCCGCCCAGCACGGGCGCGCCGCGCATCATCTCGGCGGTGAAGATGCGCGAGCGCAACGGGTGCTCGAACGAGAACACCATCTTGCGGCGGATCAGGTCGCCCAGCACCTTGCGCGGACCGAAGGCCTCGTCGGCAAAGCCGAACACCACGATCCAGTCGTCCAGGATGTCCTGCAGGATCTGCCGGTAGAGCGCCTCCTTGCTCCCGATGTAGTAGTGCAGCTGCGCCTTCGAGAGCCCGGCCTTGTCCGCGATGGCCTGGGTCGATGCGCCGGCGAGCCCTTCGCTTGCGAACACCTCGATGGCCGCCTGGTCGATGAGCCGGAGCACCTGCGTGTACTTGCGCGACCGGCCGCGCGTGGCGGGGGCCTCGCCGTGGCTTTCTTCGATGCTCACAGCTGCAGCACCAGTTCGTGGCCCTTGGCGCGCGAACAGCACAGCGCCACGCGCGTGCGCCGCTCGCTGCCGGTGAGGCAATGGTCGCGGTGCTCCGCGCCTTCGCCGTCGCCTTCGACCACGCAGGTGCCGCACAGGCCCTGCTGGCAGGACACCGGGATGTCGATGCCGACTTCATGCAGCGCATCGACGGCGGTCTGGTCGGCCGCCACCTGCACGCGGATGCCGCGTTGCGCGAGGTTCAGCGTGAAGGGCAGGCCGGTCGTGGTCTTGGCGCCGTCCGGCGCGGCGAAGTACTCGGCATGCAGCGCGTCTTCGGGCCAGTGCGCGGCGGCTTCGTGCACGGCCTTCATGAAGCCGCCGGGGCCGCAGGCATAGAGGTGGGTGCCGGGTGCGCGTTCGGCGAGCAATGCGCGCAGGTCGATGCGCTGCGAGGCGTCGCCCTGGTCGAGGTGCAGGCGAAGATGCGTTGCCAGTGCGGGGTCGCGCAGCGCGCTGGCGAACGCCAGGTGCTCCTCGCTGCGCGCGAAGATGCACAGCGTGAAGTCCGCGCCGCCCGCCGCGAGCGCCTGTGCCATCGCCAGCAGCGGCGTCATGCCGATGCCGCCGGCCAGGAGCAGGTGGCGCCCTGCTTCGGCGCGCAGCGGAAAGGTGTTGCGCGGCGCGCTGATGGCGAGCAGGTCGCCTTCGCGCACCCGCTCGTGCATCGAGGCCGAGCCGCCGCGGCTCGCGGCCTCGCGCTTGACGCCGATCACATACGACGCCGCGTTGGACGGTGCATCCGAAGACCAGCGCGCCAGCGAATACTGGCGCGAGAAGCCGCCGGGCATGTGCACGTCGATGTGCGCGCCCGGCTCGTAGCCCGGCAGCGCGCGGCCCCATGGATGCGAGAGCTCGAAAGCCAGGATCTCCGGCGTCTCGCGCGAGATGCGCTCGACGCGGACGGTGAGCGTGCGTTCGGGGCTCATGGTGTGGGGTGTCTCCGGGGCTAGATGCTTTGCAGCTTGCGCGAAACGCGTTCGATGAAGTGGGAGCGGTCGCGTTCGGTCACGGCGTTCATGTCGTGCAGCTGCAGCCAGGTCACCTTGCAGCGCCACGCGAACAGCGCGCGCAGCGCGCGCGTGAAGAGACGCCGGCCCGGGTCGCCGATGACCATCACGAACCAGCGCGGCGAGCCGCCCGTGGTCACCACCGTGAGCCGCCGGATGTGCCGCAGCCCGGATTTGGCGATCTGTCCCTTGCGCTCCGCCGGCAAAAAGGCCACGCCCGGCAGCCACACCCGTTCGAGCCAGCCCTTGAGCATGGACGGCGGTCCATGGAACCAGGTGGGGTAGACGAACACCAGGTGTTCGGCCCACAGCAAGGCCTCGACATGCGGCTTCACGCGTTCGCGGATCAGTTCGGGGTTGTCGAGATAGGCGATGCGCTCTTCGCGCGTCAGCGTGGGATCGAAGCCTTCGGCATACAGGTCGATGGCCTTGACGGGATGCCGCGGCTCGAGGGCTTGCAGCGCTGTGCGGTAGAGCGCGTGGTTGAAGCTGTCGGGATTCGGATGGCAGTGGACGACGAGCGTTTTCATGAAAGAGAGGGCCGAATCGCCTGTCGGCGAGACGGGGTCAGAGCCCAACGAGGAAAGGTCCGCGCGGTGCCTTATGGCAATCCAGGCACCGGCATCTGACCCCGGCGCAAGCCCCGCGCGGCCACGGGAGAAAAAGGGCGCGCCTACTTTCCGGCGAGCTTCTTGCGAACGTCGACGCCGACGCCCTTGTTGACGAACTGCGTGGTGACGACCTTCGAGAGATCGATCTCACCGGCCTTGTACAAGCCGGCCTTCACCATCTTGTCGTAGAAGTCCTTCACGCGGGCTTCGTCCATCGCGCCGATGCCCTTGGTGAGCGATTCGCCGCTGTCGACGATGCCCATCTTCTTCATGAGCTCGATGGAGCCCTGCGATGCGGCGACGGGCGAGTCGGGATTGATCTTGGCGATCATCTCGTTGGCGGCCTTGTTGTCGCCGTAGAGATAGTTGTTCCAGCCGACGATCGAGGCCTCGACGAACTTGCGCACGGTCTCGGGCTTGGTCTTGACGAGGTCGGCGCGCGTCTCGATGGTGGTCGAATAGGTCGAGAAGCCGTTGTCGGCCAGGAGCTGCACCACGGGGTCGAAGCCGGCCTGGGCCTTGATCGAGAGCGGCTCGGAGATGGCGTAGCCCTGCTGGATGGACTTCTTGTCGGCCAGGAACGGGCCGACGTTGAAGGTGTAGGGCTTGAGCTGCGAATCCTTGAAGCCGTGCTCCGACTTCATCCACTGCCAGAAGCTGAACTGGCCGTCCTTGCCGATGAACGCGACGGGCGCCTTCGCCATGTCCTTGAAGGTGTCGAAGCCCTGGCCCGGATGCGCGAACATGGCCTGCGGATCTTTCTGGAAGAAGGCCGCGACCACGACGGTTGGTACGCCGTTCTTCACGTTGTCGAAGGACTGGAGCAGGTTGCCGGTCATCAGGAAGTCGACCTTGCCGGCGGGCAGCATCGGCCGGTTGTTGACCATCGGGCCGCCCTGCTGGATGTCGACGTCCAGGCCGTATTTCTTGTAGGTCCCGTCCACCAGTGCCTGGTAGAAGCCGCCATGGCCGGCCTGGGCTTTCCAGTTGGTGGCGAACACCACTTTTTCCTGCGCCTGCGCGGCGAGGGCGGTGGCTGCGAGGGCGAGGGCTAGAGCAAGCGGACGGATGGTCAGGGCGGAAATGCGCATGTGGACTCCTGGGTTGAATGCTGCGGGTGGATTTTCATGTCAGCGGCGGATCCTGTGATGGATTTTCTGACTGAGCTGTTGTTCCTGGCGCTGTTGTTCATCTCAACGCTCCACAGCCATGTCCGAAGTCCAGCCGCGCGTTTTCCCAGGGTTCATCAACCCCATCGGATCGCTGCGCTTCTTGAACTCGATCTGCTGCGAGTCGATGGTCTTCATGCCGCCGTCCTCGATGGTCACCACGTGCGGGTTGAAGATCTTGCAGCCGCCCTGCGACTCGATCTCGCGGATCACCTCGTACTGGTGCGCCTCGCCTTTCCAGCGCACCAGCAGGATGCCGAAGGTGCCGCATTCGTCGCCGGCGCGCGCGAAGTCCTGGTGCTGCAGCACCTCGTCCCCGAAGATCTGCAGGTGGCGCTCCACCACCGCCGGGTCGAAGGGCTGCGCATAGGCCACCTGCAGGTAGGTCCAGCCGCGGTCGGCCTTCAGCGCCTGCAGCGTCGTGTGGTTGAACGCGCATTCGTAGGCAGGCGGCAGGCCTTCGGCCAGCAGCTCGGCTTCCGTGCCGGCAACGGACATGGTGCCGCCGTGCGCAGCAGCCAGCGCGCGGAAGTCCGCCATCGAGCCGGGTGCGACCATGGCGAACGCCGCATGCCGGTTCGGCGGGAAGCGGTCGCGCATGGCCGTGTAGTAGGGCGAGAAGCGCGCCTCCACGGTCGAGAGCAGGAAGATGTCGAGGGCGGGCGCCTCGGCTGCGACGGCGAAGCCCAGCGCACCGCGGTACGTCTCGAACAGCACCGTGCAATGCACCCATTCGACCGCGGGGCTCAGCGCGACTTCCACGTCCAGGATCACACCGTTGGTGCCGTAGGCATGATGCACCTGCTGGATCTCGTCGCCGTGCAGTTCGATGATGCGCGGCTCGCGCTCCACCGTCATCACGCGCGCGCGCAGCAGGTTGCCGGGATCGCGCAGGATGCCGTGGCGGAACGAGCCGATGCCGCCGAAGCCACCCGCGATGAAGCCGCCGATGCTGGCCACGTGCCAGGTCGAGGGCCACATGCGCAAGGCCTGGCCGGTCTCGCGCGCGGCCAGGTCGATGTCGTGCATGCGCGCACCGGCCTCCACGCGAATTCGGCCGGGCTGGAGGTCGAGCACGCGGCACATCTGCGTCACGTCGAGCACGATGCCGCCTTCGAGCGGCACGCACTGCCCGTAGTTGCCGGTGCCGCCCGCGCGCACCGTGAGCGGCAGCTTCCACTTGGCGGCCGTCGCGCAAACCTGGCGCACGTCATCCTCGGTGCTGACCTTGACGACCAGGTCGGCCACGCAGCCCGCGAGCTGCGCGGTGAGGATCGGGCTGTACCAGTAGAAGTCTTTGGACAGCTGCCTGCGCTGGCCCGGTGCGGTGATGACGTTGAGGCCGCGCAGGTCTTCGCGCACGGCGTCCCAGTCGACAACAGGCGCGAGGGTCCTAGCGTTCACGGCGCATCTCACTCTCGTGCCAGTGGCCGAGCACGAGCCGCGACAGGGCGGCGAACACGATGAAGATCACGATCCCGAGCAGGGACACCAGCAGCAGCGCCGCGAACATCATCGGGATTTCGGTGCGGAAGCTCGATTCGAGGATGCGCGAAGCCAGTCCGGTTTCCTTGCCCGCGGTGCCGGCCGTGAACTCGGCCACCACGGCGCCGATCAGGCTCAACCCGCCCGCGATCTTCAGGCCCGCCATGAAATAGGGCAGCGCGCTGGGTGCGAGCAGGTAGCGGAAGGTCTGCCATGGCGAGGCCTTGTAGAGCTGGAACAGGTCGCGCAGGTTGCTGTCGGCGCTCTTGAGCCCGATGACGGTGTTCGACAGGATCGGAAAGAACGCCACGATCCACGCGCACAGCAGCAATGCGGCGGTGGTGCTCGACACATAGATGAGGATCAGCGGCGCGATCGCGATGATCGGCGTCACCTGCAGGATCACCGCGATCGGGAACAGCCCGATCTCCACCCACTTGAAGAGCGCGAACGCGATCGCCAGCAGCACGCCGCCCACGATGGCCGCGCCGAGCGCCAGCAGCGTGAGCTTCACCGTGAACCACAGCGCGCTGGACAGCGAGCCCCAGTTGTCGAACAGCGTCCGCAGGATGAGCGAGGGCGCGGGCAGGATGTAGTGCGGGATGTTGTTGGCGCGGACCATCCATTCCCACGCCAGCAACAGAACCATGACGATGGCGGCGGGCACCACGATGCGCAGCATCGATTCGCGACGGCGCAGCCTGTCTTCATGCGCGCGCAGCATCGCTTCGGAGGGGGCCACGTCGGCCGCATCCATCGGCAGCTCGGACGCCGCTGCAGGCTCAGTGATCGACGTCATGCAGCGCTCCATGCAGGGACCGCGACACCGCGGTGCAGTGCGCGTTGTAGCGGCTCGAGGTGCGGAAGTCCTCGCCGCGCGGGTACGGCTCGTCGATGCGGATCTCGTCGATCACGCGGCCCGGCCGCGCGGCCATCACCACGATGCGGTTCGAGAGGTACACCGACTCGTAGACGCTGTGCGTGACGAACACCACCGAGAAGCGGTGTTCGCGCCAGATGGCCAACAGGTCGTTGTTGAGCTTGATGCGCGTCATCTCGTCGAGGGCGGCAAAGGGCTCGTCCATCAGCAGGAGCCGCGGATGCGTGACCAGCGCGCGCGCGATCGACACGCGCATCTTCATGCCGCCGGAAAGTTCGCGCGGATACACGTCGGCGAAGCGCGAGAGGCCCACCATCTCGAGCACCTGCCGCACGACGGGCGCGGCCGCGTCGCGGCTCTGGCCCGCCAGCTTGAGCGGCAGCCACACGTTGTCGAACACCTTGGCCCATGGCATGAGCGTGGGCTCCTGGAACACGAAGCCCAGGTCGCGGTCGCTCTGCGTCTGGCCGGTGTTGGCGCCGGACCACTGCATCTCGCCCGAGCTGAGCCGCGTGAGCCCGGCGATGAGCCGCAGCGCCGTGCTCTTGCCGCAGCCCGAGGGGCCGAGAAAGCTGATGAAGTCGTGCTCGCCGATGTCGAGCGTCATGCCCTGCAGCGCCAGCGTGCCGTTGGCAAAGCGCTTGCTGACGTGGCGCAGGCTGACCAGCGGCGGGGTGGCGGCGGCGCTCATTTCCAGGCCGGCTCGTTGGCAAGTCGCGAGAGCGGGAAGCGGTCGACCTCTTGCAGCAGTAGGGCGAAGCGGCGGCCCACGTGCTCGAGCACCGCGGCGCCCTTCTCGGCGGTGGCGCGGGTGGCGTCGCCGGCCGCGCCCTCGGGGTTGATGTCGTGCATCTGCCAGCCGAGCTTGCCGGTGGGGGTGATGGAGAGAAACTTGTTCTCGGCGGCCAGTTGCTCGGTCATCGAGCTGAAGTTCTGGAACCGGTCCTTGCGCACGTAGTCGGGCGCGAGATGCAGCATCACCGAGCTTTCGAGGTCGCCGGCGTGGATGCCGTGCCTGCCCTCGTGCGCGGTGAAAAGCCCTTCGGGGAGCCCCAGCGTGTACCAGTTGGCGGCCACGACCATCATGCCGTGCGCCTCGCGCAGGTCGCGCGCGACGATGTCCATCACGCTCATCTGGCCACCATGGCTGTTGTAGAGCACCAGCTTGCGCACGCCCGCCCTGGCAACGCAGGCGCCGATGTCCGTCCACAGCGAGATCAGCGTGGTGGCCGACACGGTGAGCGTGCCCGGGTAGCGCGAATGCTCGTTGCTCTTGCCATACGGCACGGTGGGCAAGAAGAGCACCGGCAGGTCGTCCGGCAGGTGAGGGAGCGTGGCGCGCACCATGCCGTCGATGGTGGCGGTGTCGGTGGACATCGGCAGGTGCGGACCGTGCTGCTCGGTGGCGCCCACGGGCAGGACCGCGATGAGCCGTTCGCGGTCGAGGCGGGAGAACTCTTCGCTGGTCAGGTCGGACCAGAAGCGGCTTCGCAAGGGGACCGGGTTCATCGTGGCGTACCTCGTGGTGGGGGCAATCAGGCGGGATGATGAGCTAAATTATCCAATCGGTCAAAAAAAGATGACTCGGTAGATACCCACATGCGGCCGGCCGCAGTACCCAGGGCGCTGCCTTGGGGGTAGCCGGGGCAGCCGGACGGTTCAGCGCCTGACGACGTATCGCGTGACCACCGGCGGCGATTCGCCGACATGGAACGCCAGCCGCCGCTCGCGCAACGCCATGTCGGCGGCGGTGGCGCGGTTGAAGCGGCGCAGGTGGTCGGTCCAGCTTTCGTCCACGATCTGTTCCACGTAGCGCGCCGGCTCCGAGATGTCGTGCAGCAGCTCCCAGCCGACGGCGCCTTGCCCGAGGCGGGCGCGGCGGGTCTGGTGCATCACCAGGTGGAAGGCGGCCGCGCGCGCGGGGTCGATCATGTATTCGATCGTGATGACCACGCGGCCGTTTTCTTCCGGTGTCTCGGCCGGCGGGCCTGCCGCCCAGCCGGCGCGTGCCGGGCTCATGTCGGCTTCCTCGCCCGAGACGTCGGTCACCCAGCGCAGCGCCGCGAGCATCAGCAGCGTGCCGCTCAGCGCGGCGATCTCGAGGCTCGAACGCAGGTCGGAGACCGTGGCCACCTGGCCCCAGAGCGCCGCGCCGATCGCGCTCGCGCCCATGATCGCCATCTGGTAGGTCGACATGCCGCGCGCGCGCACCCAGTCGGGCAGCGCGAGCTGCGCCGAGACCGAGAGCGAGTTGGCCACCGTGATCCACGCCATGCCGCCGAAGAACATCGCGGGCACCGCAACCCATGCGTTGGGCGCAAAGGCCATCACGCCGGTGGCGAGCGATTGCAGCACGGTGCCGCGCAGCACCAGCTGGTCGCGGCCCAGCGCCTGGCGCAGCCGCGGCAGGAACAGCACCGCGACGATCGCGCCCGCGCCCATGGCGGCCAACAGCAGCGTGAAGGTGCCGGCGCCCCCGCCCTTGAGGTTGCGTGCCAGCAGCGGCAGCAGCGCGAGCAGGGCCGTGGAATGGAAGAAGAAGATGGTGATGCGCGAGAGCACCGCGCGCATGCGCTGCGACTGCCAGACGAACTGCACGCCTACGCGCATCGCACTGATGAGCTTCTCGCGGCCCAGGGGGTTGGGCGTGTGCTCGCGCCGCCAGCGCAGCACCACGAAGCCCGAGGCGACCGACAGCACCGCGTTGAGCGCGAACACCCAGACGCTGCCCGCGCTGGCGATCAGCATGCCGGCCGTGAGCGGGCCGATGATGCGCGAGGCGTTCATCGCGATGCCGTTCAGCCCCAGGGCCGCCGGCAGCTGCGGCCGCGGCACCAGCTCGGGCACGATGGCCGAGAACACCGGCCAGCGCAGCGCCAGGCCGATGCCGTTGGCGAAGGTGAGCGCCAGCAGGAGCGGCGCGGTCATCATCTCCAGCGCGATGGCCGCGCACAGCACGATGGCCGTGCCCGCCAGCCAGAACTGCGTGGCCACGAGCCAGCGCCGGCGGTCGAGGATGTCGGCCAGCGCCCCGCTGGGCAGCCCGAGCAGGAACACCGGCAGGGTGGAGGCCGACTGCACCAGCGCCACCCAGATGGGCGAGGTGGTGAGCGAGGTCATCATCCATGCCGCCGCCACGTCGTTCATCCACATGCAGATGTTGGCGATGAGCCAGGTGCTCCACAGCATGCGGAACACGGGCAGCTTGAGCGGCACGAGCGCGGCGAACTTCGGCGGTTGCGGCCGCGCGGGGGGGATGGGTGTCTCTTCGGGCGATATCGGTGGCATCGGGTCCGCCATTGTCGCCGACGCTACCTGGCCGACAGGTGCGCCAGCGGCAGCGCGCTGCTGGCCTTCACCTCGCCCAGCGAGAAGCTGGTGTGCAGGTCTTTCACGTTGGGCAGGTTCATGAGGTGCCGCCGCGCGAACGCCGAAAAGCTGTCCAGGTCCTGCGCCACCACCTGCAGCTCGAAGGTGCCGGTGCCGCTGATGTAGTGGCAGGCCACCACTTCAGGCAGCTTGCGGATCGCGTCTTCCAGCTTCAGGGTGGCGTCGTTGGTGACGCGTTCGGTGTCCACGCGCACGAAAGCGAGCACGCCGAGCCCGATCTTGTGGCGGTCGATCTCGGCGTGGTAGCCCTTGATGAAGCCGGCCTCTTCCAGCGCGCGCACGCGGCGCCAGCAGGGTGCGGCAGAAAGCCCCACGCGCTGCGCAAGCTCGGCGTTGGTCAGGCGGCCATCGGCCTGCAGTTCTTGCAGGATGGACAGGTCGAACTTGTCAATGCTTTCCATAAGAGCCTATCTTAAGCAAGATTCTTTCTGAAAGCCGCTTTCCAGGGGCAAAGAACGCAAACACCTGTCGCGAGCCCCGGCATACACTTTGCGTGATCATGGGCTCGCGCCCTACCCGGGCACAGACCCACAGGCATCAGCCAGACAGCCAGGCCCACGAGGCCCCGCCACCAGGAGACGACAGATATGAACGCACCGCTGCCCGAGCACATCCGCAAGGCGCTGGAAACCGTCACGCTCGACGACAAATACAGCCTCGACTACGGCCGGGCCTTCATGAGCGGGGTGCAGGCGCTGGTCAAGCTGCCGATGCTGCAGCGCCTGCGCGACAAGCAGGCCGGCAAGAACACGGCGGGCTTCATCAGCGGCTACCGGGGCTCGCCGCTTGGCGGCTACGACCAGGCGCTGTGGAAGGCCAGCAAGTTCCTGAAGGAACAGAACATCGTCTTCCAGCCGGGCGTGAACGAAGAGCTGGCCGCCACGGCGCTATGGGGCACGCAGCAGCTGGGCTTCTCGCCCGCGGGCACCAACAAGTTCGACGGCGTCTTCGGCATCTGGTATGGCAAGGGCCCGGGCGTGGACCGCTGCTCCGACGTCTTCAAGCACGCCAACATGGCCGGCACGACCGAATGGGGCGGCGTGATCGCGGTGGCGGGCGACGACCACATCTCCAAGAGCAGCACGGCGGCGCACCAGAGCGACCACATCTTCAAGGCCTGCGGCACGCCGGTGTTCTTTCCGACGAACGTGCAGGAGATCCTGGACCTGGGCATCCACGCCTTCGCCATGAGCCGCTTCTCGGGCGTGTGGTCGGGCATGAAGACGATCCAGGAAATCGTCGAGTCGAGCGCCACGGCGATGATCGACCCGGACCGTGTCGAGATCGTCATTCCCACCGATTTCCAGATGCCGCCCGGCGGCCTGCACATCCGCTGGCCGGACCACGCGCTCGAGCAGGAGGCGCGGCTCATGCACTACAAGTGGTATGCCGCGCTGGCCTACATCCGCGCCAACCGGCTCAACCACAACGTGATCGAAGGCCCGAACGACCGCTTCGGCATCATGGCCAGCGGCAAGGCCTACAACGACACGCGCCAGGCCCTGATCGACCTGGGCCTGGACGACGCCACCTGCCGCCAACTGGGCATCCGGCTGCACAAGGTGGGCGTGGTGTGGCCGCTGGAGGCGCAGCTCACGCGCGACTTCGCCACCGGCCTGCAAGAGATCCTGGTGGTGGAAGAAAAGCGGCAGGTCATCGAATACCAGCTGAAGGAAGAGCTCTACAACTGGCGCGCCGACGTGCGGCCCAACGTTCTGGGCAAGTTCAACGAGCTCGACGGCGATTTCTCTGGCGGCGAATGGGCCATGCCCAACCCCACGGCCAACACGCTGCTGCGCGCCAACGCCGACCTGAACCCGGCGCTCATCGCCAAGGCCATTGCGCAGCGCCTGCGCAAGCTCGGCATCCTGGACCAGGCCGGCGCCGACATGCATGCGCGCATCGATGCGCAGATCGCCATCCTCGAAGCCAAGGAGCGCTCGATGGAAGTGCTCAAGGTGGGTGGCGTGCAGGGCGCCGACCGCCAGCCCTGGTTCTGCTCGGGCTGCCCGCACAACACCAGCACCGTGGTGCCCGAAGGCTCGCGTGCCATGGGCGGCATCGGCTGCCACTTCATGGCGACCTGGATGGACCGCTCCACCATCGGCTTCACGCAGATGGGCGGCGAGGGCGTGCCATGGGTCGGCCAGCAGCCTTTCACCACCGACCAGCACATCTTTGCGAACCTGGGCGACGGCACCTACTTCCACAGCGGGCTGCTCGCCATCCGGCAGAGCATTGCCGCGGGCGTGAACATCACCTACAAGATCCTCTACAACGACGCCGTCGCCATGACCGGTGGCCAGCAGGTCGGCGAGCGGCCCGAGGGCCACTCGGTGCTGCAGATTGCCGAGAGCCTGCATGCCGAAGGCGCGAAGAAGGTCGTCATCGTGACCGACGAGCCCGAGAAATACGAAGGCGTGACCATCCCCGGCGACCATGTGGCGGTGAAGCATCGCGACCTGCTCGACGAGATCCAGCGCGAGTTCCGCGAGATCGCCGGCACCACGGCCATCATCTACGACCAGACCTGCGCCACCGAGAAGCGCCGCCGCCGCAAGCGGGGCACGGCCGTCGATCCCGCCAAGCGCGTGGTCATCAACGACCTGGTCTGCGAAGGCTGCGGCGACTGCAGCGTGAAGAGCAACTGCCTGTCGGTGGAGCCGCTCGAGACCGAGTTCGGCCGCAAGCGCACCATCAACCAGAGCAGCTGCAACAAGGACATGAGCTGCCTCAAGGGCTTCTGCCCCAGCTTCGTCACGGTCGAAGGCGGCCAGCTCAAGAAAAAGTCCAGGAACAAGGCCGATTCGCCGTTCGAACTCGGTCCGCTGGCCGACCCGGTCGTGCCGGCGCTGGCCGAAGACCAGGTCTGGGGCATCGTGGTCGCCGGCGTCGGCGGCACGGGCGTCATCACCATCGGCCAGCTGCTGGGCATGGCGGCGCACATCGAGGGCAAGGGCATCGTCACGCAAGACGCCGCCGGGCTCGCGCAGAAGGGCGGCGCCACCTGGAGCCATGCGCTCATCGGCGCCTCCCAGGACGCGATCCGCACCACCCGCGTGGGCACCGCCGCGGCCGACCTGATCCTGGCGGCCGATCCGCTGGTGGCCGTCAACGCGGAAACCCTGGCGCGCATGCGCGAAGGCCGCACGCACGTGGCGCTCAATACCCACAGCACGCCCACGGCCGCCTTCGTGCGCAACGCCAACTGGGTCAATCCGCAGGACGACTGCGCGAACCAGATCGCGCGGGTCGTCGGCCCGGAAGCGCTCGGCACCTTCGACGCCGATGCCGCCGCCACCACGCTGATGGGCGACAGCCTCTACGCCAATCCGATGCTGCTCGGCTTTGCCTGGCAAAAGGGCTGGATCCCGCTGGCGCTGGAATCGCTGATGCGCGCCATCGAACTCAATGCCGTGGCCATCGACAACAACAAGGCCGCCTTCGCATGGGGCCGCCAGGCGGCCGCGAATCCGGCCGCGCTGCAAAAGCGCGTGCGCCCGGGCCAGGTGATCGAGTTCAAGAAGCGCGAGAGCGTCGAGAGCCTGGTGGCGCGCCGCGCCGAGTTCCTCACGGGCTACCAGAACGCGGCCTATGCCGACGAATACCGGCAGTTCGTGGGCAAGGTGCGGCAGGCCGAATCGGTGCTGGGCAAGACCGCGCTCACAGAAACCGTCGCCCGCTACCTGTTCAAGCTCATGGCCTACAAGGACGAGTACGAGGTGGCGCGCCTGCACACCGACCGCGCGTTCCTGGACCGTGTCGAGGGCATGTTCGAAGGCCAGATGGGCAAGGACTTCAAGCTCAACTACCACCTGGCACCGCCCCTCATCGCGAAGAAGAACGCCAAGGGCGAGCTGCAGAAGCAGAAGTTCGGCCCCTGGATGCTCACCGGCTTCAGGCTGCTGGCCCGCTTCAAGGGCCTGCGCGGCACGGCGCTGGACATCTTCGGGCGCACCGACGAGCGCAAGACCGAGCGCGCACTGATCGGCGAGTACCGGGCAGCCATCGAGGAGGTGGTGTCGCGCCTGAACGGCGACAACCACGCCCTGGCGCTCGAAATTGCGAGCCTGCCCGAGCAGATCCGCGGCTACGGCCACGTGAAGGAGCGCAACCTGGCGGCGGCCCGCACCCGCTGGAGCGAACTGCTCGCCAAGTGGCGCAACCCGCAGCCGGCCCAGCGCTCGGCGGCCTGAGTTTCGCGGGCGGCCCGGCCTCTGGCGGCTCGCCCGCTCGCGGGGCTGCTATTCAAAGCAGAGCAAGCCAGCCGCGGCCGGCTTGCCTGGAAAGCCCTGTCCCCGGCGCCGGATAAGCGCACGGGGCAGGGCCTTGCCACGAATACAATGCCCGCTGCCGTGCGTGGCCCACGCCGCGCCGCGCTCTGGCTCGCGGCCTTTTTCACGGGGCCGCGGAACCGCGGGCCCGGCTCGCGCTTCTGACATTCCTCTTCTCTCTGCTGGAGACTCTCTTGTTCATTTCCTCTGCTTTCGCCCAAACCGCGCCCGCTGCTTCCGGTGGTGGCGACATGTTGTCCTCGCTGGGCAGCATGCTGCCCCTGGTGCTGATGTTCGTGGTGCTGTATTTCGTCATGATCCGTCCGCAGATGAAGCGCCAGAAGGAAGCCCGCGCCATGATCGAAGCGCTGGCCAAGGGCGATGAAGTGGCGACGGCCGGCGGCGTCCTCGGCAAGATCACCTCGCTGGGCGACCAGTACCTCGGCCTTGAAATCGCCAATGGCGTGGAGATCAAGATCCAGCGCAGCGCTGTGGTCCAGGTCCTGCCCAAGGGCGCCGTCAAGCAGTAACCAACCAAGGCGCGGCCGGCCTTGCGCTTCGCGGCGCAAGGCCCCAGGTCACGCGGTGTCCCGTTTCTAAAAGCGCTTTCTCATGAACCGTTACCCGGTCTGGAAGTACGCGATCATCGTGATCGTGCTGCTTGTGGGGTTGATCTATTCCCTGCCCAATTTCTTCGGCGAGGCGCCTGCGGTGCAGGTCTCCGCGGCCAAGTCGACCGTCAAGGTCGACGCCGCCACCCAGAGCCGGGTCGAGGAGGCGCTGAAGACAGCCGGGGTCACGCCCGACCTGTTCACCCTCGAAGGCGGTTCGCTGCGCGCGCGCTTCGCCAGCACCGACGAGCAGCTGAAGGCGCGCGATGCGGTGCAGCGCGCGCTGGTGCCCGATCCGGCGGACCCGTCGTACGTGGTGGCGCTGAACCTGGTGTCGCGCTCCCCGTCGTGGCTGACGGCGCTTCATGCGTTCCCGATGTACCTGGGCCTCGACCTGCGCGGCGGGGTCGACTTCCTGCTGCAGGTCGACATGAAGGGCGCCATCGACAAGAAGGCGGAATCGTTCGCGGGCGACCTGCGCACCACCTTCCGCGACAAGGGCATCCGCGGCACCTCGGTGAACCGCAACGGCCAGGCCATCGAGGTGTCGTTCCGCGACGCCGCCGCACTGCAGTCGGCCAAGCAGCTGATCCAGGACCAGTTCCCGGATCTCTCCACCACCGACAGCCAGGAAGGCAACCTCTGGCGCCTCACGGCCACCATCAAGCCCGAGGCCGCGCGCCGGCTGCAGGACGCGGCCCTGAAGCAGAACATCACCACCCTGCACAACCGGATCAACGAACTCGGCGTGGCCGAGCCGGTGATCCAGCAGCAGGGACTCGACCGCATCGTGGTGCAGCTGCCCGGCGTGCAGGACACCGCCAAGGCCAAGGACATCCTCGGGCGCACCGCCACGCTCGAAATGCGCCTGGTGGACGAAAGCCCCGAAGGCCGCGCGGCCGAACTGAGCGGCGGGCCGGTGCCCTTCGGCTCGGAGAAATTCCTCGAGCGCAACGGCCGCCCGGTGATCGTGAAGAAGCAGGTGCTGGTCACCGGCGAGAACCTCACCGATGCGCAGCCCGGCTTCGACCAGCAGAGCAACCAGCCCAAGGTCGACTTGACCATGGACGCCAAGGGCGGCCGCATCATGCGCGACGTGAGCCGCGAGAACTTCAAGAAGCGCATGGCCATGCTGATCTTCGAGAAGGGCAAGGGCGAAGTGCTCACGGCCCCGTCGATCAACGGCGAGCTCGGCAACCGCTTCCAGATCTCGGGTTCGATGAATGTGGCCGAAGCCGCCGACCTCGCGCTGCTGCTGCGCGCCGGCTCGCTGGCCGCACCGATGGAAATCATCCAGGAACGCACCATCGGCCCGAGCCTGGGCGCCGACAACATCGAGAAGGGCTTCAAGAGCGTGATGTATGGCTTCCTGGCCATCATGGTGTTCATGTGCGCCTACTACGCGCTGTTCGGCCTGTTCTCGTCCATCGCGCTGGCCGTCAACCTGATGCTGCTGGTGGCCATTCTCTCGATGCTGCAGGCCACGCTCACGCTGCCCGGCATCGCCGCCATGGCGCTGGCCATCGGCGTGGCGATCGACTCCAACGTGCTGATCAACGAGCGCGTGCGCGAAGAACTGCGCAACGGCGCCTCGCCGCAGGCCGCCATCCATGCCGGCTACGACCGCGCCTGGGGCACGATCCTGGACTCCAACGTGACCACGCTGATCGCCGGCATCGCCTTGCTGGCCTTCGGCTCCGGGCCGATCCGCGGCTTCGCGGTGGTGCACTGCATCGGCATCGTCACCTCGATGTTCTCCGCCGTGTTCTTCTCGCGCGGCCTCGTCAACTTCTGGTACGGCCAGAAGAAAAAGCTCAAGACGGTGTCGATCGGCACGGTCTGGCGTCCCAAGACCGACGGCACCGCCGTGGCCGAAGGCAAGTAAAGGTCAAGGACAAGCGCCATGGAATTCTTCCGCATCCACAAGACCATCCCGTTCATGCGCCACGCGCTGGTGCTGAACATCATCTCTTTCGTCACCTTCGCGCTGGCGGTGTTCTTCCTGCTGCACCGCGGGCTGCACCTGTCGGTCGAGTTCACGGGCGGCACCGTGATGGAAGTGGCCTACCAGCAGTCCGCCGACATCGGCAAGGTGCGCGAGGCTGTCGGCAAGCTCGGCTATCCGGACGTGCAGGTGCAGAGCTACGGCACTTCGCGCGACGTTCAGATCCGCCTGCCGGCCCAGAAGGGCATGAACTCCGACCAGCAGAGCGCGCAAGTGATGCAGGCTCTCAAGGCGGTCGACCCGTCGGCCACGCAGCGCGGCATCGAGGTGGTCGGTCCGCAGGTGGGCGACGAGCTCACCACCAACGGCCTCAAGGCGCTGGGCATGGTGGTGGTGGGCATCATGATCTACCTGGCGTTCCGCTTCGAATGGAAGTTCGCCGTGGCCACGGTGCTGGCCAACCTGCACGACGTGATCATCATCCTGGGGTTCTTCGCCTTCTTCCAGTGGGAGTTCTCGCTGGCGGTGCTGGCAGCCGTGCTGGCGGTGCTGGGCTATTCGGTCAACGAGTCGGTCGTGATCTTCGACCGGGTGCGCGAGAATTTCCGCCGATACCGCAAGATGAACACCGTCGAAATCATCGACAACGCCATCACCTCGACCATCAGCCGGACCATCATCACGCACGGATCCACCCAGCTGGTGGTGCTCTCGATGTTCTTCTTCGGCGGTCCGACGCTGCACTACTTCGCGCTCGCACTGACCATCGGCATCTGCTTCGGCATCTACTCGTCGGCCTTCGTGGCGGCGGCCATCGCGATGTGGCTGGGCGTCAAGCGCGAGGATCTGGTCAAGGGCCCGGTCAAGCGCGACGGCGGTCCGGACGACCCGAACGCGGGCGCGGTGGTCTGAAGCCGGGGATCGCAGAAGAGCGCGGCGGGGACCAGCGAGAATGCCGAAGGTAATGCACACTTGTGCGGTTGCGTTTCCCGATGCAAGCTCTCGGTCATTGCCAACCCACAGAGCCCCCCAGGTCTTCCCGATCCTTCAATGAGCATTGCGCGGTCCGCCTCTTCCCTGCAGCTCGCACGCGAGACGCGCGAGCGTTTCGTCCTGGCAACCGGGGGCGTGATCGCCCCGCTGGCACAAGCCATCCGGGACCGCCTGACGCAACAGGCTTCGGAAATGAGCAATGCCCGCGCCATGCAGGAGAGCCGCGACGACTTCGTCGCTTTCCAGGGCCAGGCTTCGCATTGGGTGGCGCTCGCGCAGACCGGCTGGCGCAAATCGATCGACACCGTGTCCACCACGGCGGGCATGTCGTCGAACGCCAAGCTGCGGCTGGAGCTCATCGACGACGACGCGATGGAAAGCAGCATTCTTTCGTCGCGGCTGGCACAGGTGATCCACGACAAGGCCAGCTTCGAGCTCAGCGACCTGCGGCTGCGCATCCAGCATCTGGAGGGCTCCAGCGAACTGGACGCCCATGACGTGCTCCGGCCCGAAACGCTGGCCAAGCTGCTGGTCGACCAGTGGCTGGCGGCCGGCCTGAGCCGCACGCTCTGGGCGCGCGTGCAGGACACCGTTCAGCAGCTGCTCGTGGGCGTGATCGTCAAAGCCTACGAAGATGCCAACGCCTTCCTGATTTCCAGGGACGTGATGCCGGAGATCGATCTCAAGAGCTTCGTCCGGCGAACCGGCGCTTCAGGCAGCGGACCGTCGACGGTCCCGGCGTCGGTGAACACCACCGGCGCCGTGCAGCGGCAAGCCTTCGAGGCGCCCTCGCAGCCGCGGGCTTCCGGCGCTACCGGGCCCGCCGCGACCACCGGCGGCTCGCCGCTCCTGGTGGCGCGCCAGCGCGCGCAGACCGCGCTCCTGAGCCTGAAGCGCTTCGTTGCGGCCCGCATCGGCGCGGACCTCTCCAACGTCTCCTCCTCGCCAACGACGACAGGACTGGACGGCCGGGTGCAGGATGCCGGTGCCGGCGGCGCCACTTCCCGTGCCGCGTCCAAGACCTTTGCCAACGTCATCGCCGAGGCCGAGGCTGCCTACCGGATGGCCGCCACGCAGTACATGGAGGGCTCCGAAGAGCAGGCCACCATCATCCAGCAGGCATCGGTCGACCTGCGGCGGCGCAGCGCCGAGCTTAAGAAAAGGGCGCCCACCACCGCCGACAAGGCCACGGTCGAGATCGTGGCGCTCATGTTCCAGGCCATCCTTGCCGAGGAGCGCATTCCGTTTTCGGCGCGCGTCTGGTTTGCGCGGCTGCAGATGCCCGTGCTGCGGGTGGCCATCGCCGAACCCGAATTCTTCGGCACGCTGCAGCACCCCGCGCGCATGCTGATCGACCGCATGGGCTCCTGCGTGATGGGTTTCGATGCGGCGGCGATCTCGGGCAGTGCGCTCGAGGGCGAGATCCGGCGCGTGGTGCAGGTGATCGAGCAATACCCGGAAACCGGGCAGCGCGTGTTCAAGCTGGTGTTCGACGAGTTCGTCGCGTTCCTGAACCGCTATCTCACGCAGAGCGACGCCACCCAGCGCGTCATGAGCGTGGCGCAGCAGGTCGAGCAAAAGGAGACGATGGCGATCCAGTACACCATCGAGCTGCGCAAGATGCTCAACGACATGCCGGTGCGCGACGAGATCCGCGAGTTCCTGTTCAAGGTCTGGGCCGAGGTGCTGGCGATTGCCGCCTTGCGCTACGGCGCGCAGGGCGAGCAGACCGTCATGCTCAAGCGCGTGGCGTCCGAACTGGTGTGGGCCGCGAGCGCAAAGCCCAACCGCGCGGACCGCACGCGCGTGATCCAGGACCTGCCGCAGCTGTTGCAGCGCCTGCGCCTGGGCATGAACCTGCTCGGTGTCATCGACGAACCGCAGGAGGCCCACATCAAGACCATCGGCGCGACCTTGTCCGATGCCTTCCTGTCCAAGACCGAAGCCATTCCGGCAGCCAAGATCGAAGCCATGGCCGCGCACCTGGCGCACCTGGAAGATTTCGTCAGCGACGACGGCAGTGCCTCCAGCCTGCCGCTCGACGCGAACAGCATCGAACTGCTGCTGGGCGTGGATGCGGCCTCGATCGAGGTCGTGGCCGATATCGCCGGCGGCGCCCCGGCCGAGGACATGCTGGCCTGGGCCCACGAACTGGAAGTGGGCAACTGGTTCATGCTCGACCACAACGAGCGCGTGAGCCAGGTGCAGTTCGTCTGGCGCAGCGACCGCAAGCAGCTGCACCTGTTTGCAACCGCCGACGGCCGCAGCTTCCTAATCCAGGTCGGCCGGCTGGCCAACTACCTTCAGGCCGGCCTGCTGGTGCCCGCCGAGGAAGAGACCTTGACCGTGCGCGCCACGCGCGAGGCGCTGGCCAAGCTCGATGCGAATCCGGAGCGGCTGCTGAACTAGCCTGTCCGGCCAGCCAGGCTAATGGGCCAGGCGGCCCTCGCGGCTTTCGCAGAGTTCATCGAGCACCAGCGCGTCGGGCTCGATGCCCGTGCTCCAGTGAACCATCAACACGATGATCTTGAGCTCGTCCAGCGCGACCGGGTCGCCCGGCGCCGCCATGGCGCGTTCGATGACGACCTCGCGCAAGCCGCAGGACAGCACGTCCGACGACTCGAGAAAGCGGATGAAGCCGAGGCAGTCGGCGCCCAGGTGCTCCTGCTCGGCCTGCGAATAGACCCGCATGGCATTGGCCGATTGCGGCAGCGCCGGCTCCGGCGCGCCCTGCAGCGTGACCGTGGCCACCGCCGCATCCGTGGGACTTCGCTCGAACTGCAGGCCCTGGGTCGCCAGGCTCAGCCCGTCGAGCCATTGCAGTGCATCGCGGATTTCCTCCGCCTCGAAGCCGTGTGCGCTGAGCTTGCGGCCCAGTTGTTCGGGTTCGGGACAGGCATCGCCGCGCCAATAGTTTTCGTAGACAAACACGAGCACTTCGAACATGGGCCCAATATAGCCGAAGCGGGTCGCCCGTCCACCGGCTTCGCACGCTGTGCGTGCAATTCGCTGCGAGTGCCTACGCCGCCGCCGCTCTTTGAAACAGGCCGCCGGGCAGCCGCGCGACATGGCCGTCGAGCTCGAGTTCGAGCATCTTGGCCTGCAGCGCCGCGGCGCTCCAGCCGGTGCGCGCGCTCAGTGCATCGAGGCTCACGGGGTCGAAGCCGATCGCCTCGAGCAGCGGGTTCTCCGGCGTGGCGGACTCCGCGTTGCCGTCGCCCTCGTTCCCGAAAAGACCCGCAGACGCGCCGCCCGCGCTGCGCAAGGCAGGCAACTCTTCGAGGATGTCGTTCACCGACTCGACCAGTTTCGCGCCCTGCCGGATCAGTGCATGGCAGCCGCGCGATTGCGGCGAATGGATCGACCCGGGAATGGCGAACACTTCCTTGCCCTGTTCCGAGGTGAGCCGCGCGGTGATGAGCGAGCCCGATTGCAGCGCCGCCTCGACCACCAGCGTGCCGCGCGCCAGGCCGGCGATCAGGCGGTTGCGCTTCGGGAAATTCTGCGTGAGCGGGGGCGTGCCGAGCGGCAGTTCGCTCACGATCAGGCCGTTCGACATGATGCGGTGCGCGAGGTCGCGGTGCCGCGCGGGATAGACGCGGTCCAGGCCGGTTCCCACCACCGCCACGGTGGCAAGCCGCGGCGTCTGGCCGACTGCGTCGAGCGCGCCCTGGTGCGCGGCGCCGTCGACGCCCAGCGCCAGCCCCGACACCACCGGCAAGCCCGCTTCGCCCAGTGCCCGCCCGAAGGCGCGGGCATTGGCCGCGCCCTGCGGCGTGGGGTTGCGGCTGCCCACCACGGCTATGCTGTGTTCGAGCTGCGTCAGGTCGAAGGCCGCGGCGCCGAGCACGTAGAGCATCAGCGGCGGGTCGGCCATCTCGAGCAGCGACGCGGGATAGCCCGCATCGCCCAGCGTCACCAGGCGGCGGGTGGCGGCGCTGTCATCGGCGGCGGGTTGCAGCCATTGCCAGGTCTGGTCGACCTGGGCCTGCAGGCCATGGGGTGCCTGCTGCAAGGCCTCGGCCTGTGCCGGCGAGACGACTTGCCGCAGCGCCGCTGCGCCCTGCGCAAAGATTTTCTCTGGCAGGCCGAAGGCCGCCAGCAGCCGGCGCGCGCCGCCGTCGCCGATGCCCGGCGTCAGTGAAAGCCGCAGCCAGCCTGCGAGTTCTGCGCGTTCCAAACGACAGCGGGAAAAGCGTCAGGGATTGACGAGGAAGTCGCCGGCACGCGGGGTGTCGGTAATTTCGAGCACCAGCGCGTACGAGACTTTTTCGAAGGTCCGGAACACCATCAGCAGGCCGATGCGTTCATTCGGCAGCTTGATGGTTTCCTTGCGCTCGCCGGTCCGGTCGAGAATGGTTTCGCCATTCTTCAGGATGGCCAGCACATGGCCGCTGTCGATGCCGTCGCGGGTGCCCCTGTTGATGGCCACCACCTGGTTCTGGGCCGCGAACTGAACCGCGTTGCCATAGACCGAAATGATGCGGCCCTCGACCTGCGTGGACGGTGCGCGCGGCACGTAGCTGAGCAACTGGCGCGGCGGTTCAGGCAGCAGGCGGTCGCCGGCGCGGATTTCCTCGCGCGCCGCGATGATGTCCAGGCTGGCCGGCACCACCGTGATGACGTCCTTGTCCTTCTGGGTCTCGACCGTGGTCGATTCGCCGCGCTTGAGCTGGGCCTTGCCCAGGTACTGCGCCTCGTAGCCGAGGATTTCGCCGGTGCCCGGGTCCTTCAGCGGCGTGGCGGTGCGGAACACCCGGAAATTCTGCAGCGGGCCCGGGGCCTCGAGCAGCGGCGTATCGGCATTGCCGCGCGCATAGGCGCGGTCGCCGCGCGACAGCAGCACGCGGCTGTCGTTGCCCGCGACGATGCGCGGCGCCGCTTGCAGTGTGTCGGCGTCCACCACGATCGGCTCGCTGAGGAAAGGCTCGATGACGCTCGGGTTGAGCGTGGGCAGCGCCATGCCGGCCAGCGAGTCGAAGCGCGTGCGCGGCGACAGCTTGATGGTGCCGCCGTCGGCACTGCCGCCCATGCCGCGGCGCAGGGTGAGGCGGGCGCGGCCGCCGCTCTTGTCCAGGTAAAGCACCTGGCCCGGGTAGATGCGGTGCGGGTTGGCGATCTCGCTGATGTTCATGCCCCAGAGCTCCGGCCAGCGCCACGGGCGCAGCAGGAACAGGCGCGAGATGCCCCAGAGCGTGTCGCCGGGCCTGACCGTGTATTCGTCCGGCGCGTTGGGCGCCAGCTCGCTCAGCGGCACGCCGTTCTGGGCCGTTTGCTGGGCCGTGGCGCGCTGCTGCGGCGTGACAGGGTAGTTTTGCGCCCACGCCGTCGAGCCGCCGCTGATGACCGCAAGGGCAGCCAACGTGGCGAATAGAGGCGTGCGCTGGCGGGCAGGGGTTCGGAGCATTTTCATGTCTGGATGGGTGAGCGCACCGAGTATCGGTGCACATACGAATCTCACAATTTGCTACGAATTCTGCGCCCGAAGCCCTTGGGAGGGCAACGTTTTCAGGCAATCGCGGCTCATGGCGTCGCGGAATTGGCGAAAATAGCCACAACTTTTCCCCTTTTTCATGGCCAAACGAATCATTCTGAGTTACCCGGACAAGCGCCTGCACACGGTGGCCAAGCCCGTGCAGGGCGTGGACGCGCGCATCAAGGCGCTGGTTGCCGACATGCTGGAGACCATGTACGACGCCAGCGGCATCGGCTTGGCCGCGACCCAGGTCGACGTGCACGAACGGCTGGTCGTCATCGACGTCTCCGAGGAGCGCAACGAGCCCATCGTCCTGATCAATCCGGAGATTATCTGGGCCAGCGACGAGAAAGTGCTCAACGAGGAAGGCTGCCTGTCGGTCCCCGGCATCTACGACGGCGTCATGCGCTCCACGTCGGTCAAGGTCCAGGCGCTGGACGAGCACGGCGAAATGCGCATCATCGAGGCCGATGGGCTGCTGGCCGTCTGCATCCAGCACGAGCTCGACCACTTGCTGGGAAAGGTGTTCGTCGAATACCTGTCGCCGCTCAAGCGCAACCGCATCAAGAGCAAGCTGCTCAAGCAGCAGCGGGAAGAGGCCAAGGAGGGCCGGGCGTGAAATTTCCGGCGCCGCGGCCCTGGGCCTCCGTGCTCGCCTCGGGGCTCGTGCTCGTCGTGGCCGGCTGCGTCAGCGAGCCGACGCGCATCGTCCCGGGGACCACGGCCGCTGAAACCCTGCAGCGCCTGGGCGCGCCCACCGGCCGCTACCCGCTCAACGGAGGGGGCGAGCGGCTCCAGTATTCGCGCATGCCCGCGGGCTTCGAGGTCACGGACATCGACGTCGATGCCTCCGGCAAGGTGGTTTCCGTGACCCAGGTGCTCAACGAAGCGCGCTTCGGCCACGACATCAAGGTCGACCAGTGGCGCCAGAACGACGTGATCGCCTTCTACGGCCGTCCGTATGAAGTCAGCCGCGTCAGCTCCTTCGACGGCGCCGTCTGGACCTGGCGCTACAAGGCGGTGAACGAGCGCCGCATGCTCTATATCTACATCGATCCGATGGGCGTGGTCCGGCGCTATCACACGGGGGACGATCTCGAGCTCGATCGGATCCGCGATTGAATCCGCTCAGAGTTGTTTTCGCGGGCACGCCCGAGTTCGCGCGCGTCGCGCTCGAAGCCATTGCCGCCGCCGGGCATGACATCGCGCTGGTGCTGAGCCAGCCCGACCGGCCCGCGGGCCGGGGCATGAAGCTGCAGGCTTCGCCGGTCAAGCAATGCGCCGTGGCGCACGGCTGGCCCGTGGCCCAGCCCCGCAGCCTCAGGCTCGACGGCAAGTACCCCGAAGACGCCGCGGCCGCGCGCGCGGCCCTCGCAGCGGCACGGCCCGACGTGATGGTGGTCGCCGCGTACGGGCTCATCCTGCCGCAATGGGTGCTCGACCTGCCGGCATCCGGCTGCCTCAACATCCACGCCAGCCTGCTGCCGCGCTGGCGCGGCGCGGCGCCGATCCACCGTGCCATCGAGGCCGGCGACGCGCAGACCGGCATCACCATCATGCAGATGGACGCGGGCCTGGACACGGGCGACATGCTGCTGCGCGAAGCGGTCGACATCGGCGGCGACAACACCGCGCGCCTGCACGACCGGCTGGCCGAACTGGGCGGCCGGATGATCGTCCACGCGCTGGCCCGCGTCGGCCAGCTGGCGCGCACGCCGCAGCCGGCAGAGGGCGTCACCTATGCCAGCAAGGTCGAGAAGCACGAGGCCCAGATCGACTGGAACCAGCCGGCAGAAGCCATCGTGCGGCGCATTCGCGCCTTCGATCCCTTTCCGGGCGCCAACAGCCCGCTCGACGGCGAGACCGTCAAGCTCTGGTCCGCGCATGCGGTGCCCGCGGAGGTGCCGGCCGAAGTGTCGGCCGCGCCGGGCACGCTCCTGGCCGTGGCCGACACCGGTGTGGCGGTGGCGGCGGCGGGCTCCATCGTGATGGTCACCGAGCTCCAGCGTCCCGGCGGCAAGCGCCTGGCCGTGGCCGATTTCCTGCGCGGCTTCGACCTGAAGCCCGGGCAGCGCTTCGGCTGATGTTCCTGTCCGCCGCCATCCGCCGCCGGCCCGAATTCCGCATGGGCATGCGCGACATGTCCTCGGCCGCCCTGGGCATCGGCGCCTGGGGCCTCATGACGGGCGTGGCCATGGTCAAGTCGAACATGAGCGTGCTCGAGTCGGTGGCCATGACGCTGCTGGTCTATGCCGGCAGCTCCCAGCTCGCGGCCATTCCGCTGCTGTTCGCGGGCGCGCCGGCCTGGGTGATCCTGGCGACGGGGTTCTGCGTCAACCTGCGCTTCGTGGTGTTCAGCCTGCACCTGCGGCCCTACCTGATGCACATGCCGCGCTGGCGCCGCATGACGCACGGCTATCTCACGGCCGACCTCAGCTACGCGCTCTTCACCAGGAAGTACCCTTCGCCGCCGCTCGCCGGCGATGCGCAGAAGGCGCAGGAGGCCTATCTCACCGGCAACTACTTCGTGACCTGGTGCTCGTGGATGGGCATGAGCCTGCTGGGCATCGCACTGGCCAATTTCATCCCGCAGACCTGGGGCCTGGGCTTTGCCGGCGTGCTGAGCCTCGTCGCCATCGTCTGCTCGATGGCGACCACGCGGCTGCGCGTGCTGGCCGCGCTCATTGCCAGCGTCACCGCCGTGGCCGCCTATGCGCTGCCGCTCAAGCTCAACATCGTGGTGGCCATCGGCGCCGCGGTGCTGCTGTGCTTCTGGCTCGAGAAACAGTTCGGGCTCGATCCTGACGCGGAGGACGACAAGTGAGCGCCACCACCGACTGGTGGACGCTGGGCGTGATCGTCGGGCTGGCGGCGGTCACGGTGCTCACGCGCTGCTTCTTCTTCATTCTCGACCGCCCCTGGGGCCTGCCCGAGTGGGCGCACCGTGCCTTGCACTACGCACCGGCCGCTGCGCTCGCGGGGGTGATCGCGCCCGAGATCGTCATGACCCAGGGCCACCTGGTCACCACGCTGCACGACGCGCGGCTGTATGCCGCGGCCGTGGGTGCCGCTTACTACTACTGGCGGCGCGGCGTGCTGGGCACGATGCTGGCAGGCATGGCGGTGTACCTGCCGCTGCACCTGGGGCTTGGCTGGTAGCGTGGCCGGTCAGTCCAGCTTCACGCCCGCGGCCTGGATGATCTTGCCCCAGCGATCGCTCTCCGCGCGCGAGAGCTTGTAGAACTCCTGGGGCGTGCCCGGCAGCGCCTCGAAGCCGAATTCCGAGAACAGCTTCACCACCTTCGGCGCCTTCATGGCCTTGTGCAGTTCGCTGTTGATGCGCGCCACTGCCTCCGGCGGCATGCCGGCCGGGCCGATCAGGCCATGGAAGGCGTAGGCGTTGACGTCGCTGAAGCCAGCCTCGACGAAGGTGGGCACCTCGGGCAGCGCGCCCGCACGCTGGGGCAGGGCGATCGCGAGCACGCGCACCTTGCCGGCCTTGATGATCGGCAGGCCCGAAGCGAGGTCGAGCATCATCGTCGGCACCTGCCCGCCCATCACGTCGGTCATCGCGGGCGCGGCGCCCTTGTAGGGCACGTGCGTGATGCTGAGGCCGGCCTTCTGCTTGAAGAGCTCCATCGCCATGTGGTGCGGCGAGCCGTTGCCCGGCGAGGCGTAGCTCACCTTCTCGGGGTTCGCCTTCACGTAGCGCACGAACTCGGCCACGTTCTTCGCGGGAAAGTCCGGATGCACCACCAGCGCCACCGGAAAGCGGCCGATCGCGCCGATGTAGGTGAAGTCGGTCGCCGGCTTGTAGGGCAGCTTGGCGAACATGTGCTCGTTGAAGAGCAGTGCCGCGTTCTCGGCCTGCATGATGGTGTAGCCGTCGGGCTTGGCCTGCATCAGCACGGACACGCCGATGTTGGTGGACGCGCCGGGCCGGTTGTCGATGATCAGCGGCTGTCCGAGCGACGGCTGCATGGCCTCGGCCAGCGCGCGTGCCAGGTTGTCGGTGCCGCCGCCGGCCACGTAGGGCACGATCCATTTCACCGGCTGGCTCGGGTAGGCCGCCGGCTGCGCGGAGGCGAAGGGGCTGGCGGCCAGCGCGAGGGCTGCGGCCAACAGGGGAAGGAAGCGTTTCATCGTCTTTGTCTCCGTTGCTTGCTTGAAATCTGAGGGTTCATCCGCCGCGCAGCGTCTGCCACAGTTCGCGGTCCCGCTCCGCCGTCCACACCTTGGGATGCTCGATGCCGCGCAGCTCGTCATAGGCGCGCGAAACGTCGAAGGGCAGCACATGCTGGAACACCGGCCAGCTGCCGAAGCGCGGCGCCATCGCGGCCTCGGCCCGTGCGAAGCAGCCCTTGAGCGTTTCGCCGGCGTCGATGCCCGCCTTCACGCTGCCGAGCAGCGTCCCGAGAAACGCCTTGGTGAGCCCGATGGCCTCGGCGCAGGCGGCTTCGTCCTGCAGCACCGCGCCGCGTCCCGGCACCAGCACGCGCGGCTCGAGCGCGAGCACGGCGTCGAGCGTGCCGGTCCAGTCGCCGATGTAGGCATCGCCCGCGTAGACGCCGCAATGGTTCTCCACCACGTCGCCCGAGAACAGCACCCCGCAGCCGGGCAGCCACGCCACCGTGTCGCCGCTCGAATGCCCGCGGCCCAGCGCCATGAGGCGCAATTCGCGGCCCGCGCCTTCGCGGGGACCGAGCCACAGGCTCATCTGGCGCTCGAAGCTCATCGTGGGGAACGTGAGGCCGGGGATCTCTTCGACGCCCGCGAACAGGCGCGGAAAGCGGCCGACCTCCGAGTCGAAGTCGGCCTGCCCGCGCGTACGGATCCAGTCCAGCGTGCCGTGGCTCGCGATGATGGCCTCGACCTCGCCGAAGGCGCTGGCGCCCATCACGCGCACCGCGTGGTAGTGCGTGAGCACGATGGTCTTGATCGGCTTGTCGGTCACGGTGCGGATGGCGGCGAGAAAGTCGCGCGCCATGCGCGGCGTGGGCCGCGTGTCGATCAGCACCACCTGGTCGTCGCCGACCACGAAGCCGCAGTTCGGATCGAAGTCGCTGATGTAGCCGTACACATCGGGCGCGAGTTCGTGCAGCCGCGGCTTCTGCTCGCGCATGTCGGAAGCGGAGGCGAAGGAGACGTTGGTGTTCATGTGGCCTTGCTTGTTCGAGAGTCTTCGGCCGCCGCTCGGATGCACTCCAGCAGCACCTGCTGGTCGCCGCACTGGTTGGCCAGCAGCAGCACGAGCCGCGCGTTCAGGTCGGCGCTGCGGGCTTCGTCCAGGCCCTCGTGCGCGGCAAGCAGGGCGGCATAGAAGCCGTCGGGATCGGGAATGCGGGGCTCGGTGATCATGGGGCGGCGTCCTTGGCAAGGGCCGTGCGCAGCGCGGCCGCGATCGCATCGGGGGTGGCGTGCGCGAGCATCACGGCGCGGTAGGCATCGGGGCGCACGAGCGCGAAGCTGCCCGGCTCGCGAAGGCCCAGGTGGCCGGTGAGCTGGTCGTCGGCGTGCAGCGTGGGCAGGCCGCTGTCGCCGCCAATGGCCATCAGGCGCAACGCAAGCGACGCGGTCGCTGCCAGTGCCGCGTCGGCTTCGGCGCGTGTCGGCGCCAGCCAGAGCCCGATGCACCCGGTGTCCTCGGCCAGCAGCTGCATCAGCGTCGTCTGGCGCCCGTCGGCCCAGCGCAGCGGCAGGTTCTGCACGCTGCGGCCGCCTTCGGGCAGCAGCGGCGCGGGCGGGTAGTCGTTGGCGACCGACATGCGGCCCGTGTTCACCAGCGCTCGCGCGAACGGATGGCGCGCGGGCCAGCGACACCACTGCGCGCCGCAGCGTGTGCTCGGCCGGCGAACGCGGCGCCAGGAAGCGCGCCGAGCGGCTCGTCACTTCCAGGTTCTGCCTTGCGGCGGGCTGGCGCTCGGCGTCGTAGCTGTCGAGCAGCGCATCGCCGGCCTGCCCTTGCGCCACCAGCGCGAGCTTCCACCCGAGGTTGACGGCATCCTGGATGCCGCTGTTGCCGCCGCGTGCGCCGAAGGGGCTCACCACGTGCGCGGCATCGCCGATGAAGAACACCTGGCCGTGGCGGAAACTGTCGAGCAGGTGGTCGCGGTAGCCATACGGGCCGATCCACACGAACTCGAATTCCACGTCCGGCCCGAGCTGTTCCCGCAGCCGCGCGCCCGCCACTTCGGGCCGGCTGATGGCGGCGGTGTCGCAGTCTTCAGGCATCTGGTAGTCGATGCGCCAGACACCATCGGCCATCAGGTGCTGCCACACGCCGCGTCCTTCGTTGAACGGGGCATCGACCCAGGTCCACCGCTCGACGGGCAGCGGCTTCTTGAAGCGCACGTCGCTGATGCACCAGCGGTCGGTGCTGCGCGACGAATGCGCGTCGATGCCGAGCTGCGTGCGGATCGCGCTGTTCGCGCCGGTGGCGTCGATCAGCCGGTCGGCCTCGATCGTGTAGCGGCCCGCCGGTGTTTCGACTTCGATGCGCGCGCCATCGCCGAGCGGCTCCACGCGCGTCACCCGGCTCTTCCACCGCAGGTCGGTGAGGCCGAGCTCGATAATGCGCTCGACCAGGAACCACTCGACGTAGAACTGCTGCAGGTTGATGAACGGCGGCTGTGCCGAAACGCTGTTCGCCTGCAGGTTGAAGTTGTAGACCTCCTGCTCGCCCGAGAAGGTGCGCCCGAACGACCAGGTGATGCCCTTGGCCGCAATGCGCTCGTAGATGCCGAGGCGCTCGAAGATCTCCAGGCTCTTCTGCGCATAGCAGATGCCGCGCGACGAGGCGCCGCGAACGCCGACGGTGTCGTCCTCGTCGAGCAGCACGGCGCGCACGCCGCGTCGGGCCAGGTCGCAGGCCAGCGTCAGGCCCGAAGGCCCGGCGCCGACGATCACGATGGGGTGGCGCACGGTCTGGCTGCTGCCCAGTTCGGGCGGCGTCGTGAAGGGCCAGCTCGGAAGCGCGTAGGCCGGCGCGAATGCAAAGCTTTCCATGTCTTTTCTAGAGCGCGTGGGCGAATTCGGCGATGGCATCCGCCGCCCGGGGCACCAGCTCGGGCTGGCCCGCGAGATAGTGGTTGCCGCCCACGATGTCGACATTGCGGATGCGCGCACCGCCCGCGGCCATCCATGCATCGCGCGTGCTCGGGAAGGTCGACTGGTCGCCCGTGTAGGTGAGCAGCAGCTTGGGCACCGTGGTGCGCGCCAGGTTGGTCGGTCCGTCGGCCTGCGAGCGCGACGACCATTGCGACAGGAACGCCGTGAGCGAGGTGGTGCGCCCCATCGCATTGGCCGAGTAGTTCACCTGCCGCGCATCGCCCCACACGCTGCCCGGCAGGCGGTCGTTGGGGTCGAGCGAAAGGTCCACGCAGCGCGGATCGGCGTGCGTGCGGTAGATGACGAAGGCCTGGTCGCGCGGCGCACCGGGCGTGCTGCGCAGCTGCGCGAGCCGGTCCATGCACCACTGCTCGATGCGGTCGAGCCGCGCCTGCTGCGCCGCGCTGAAGCGTGCGAGAAATTCGGCCTCGTAGGGCGGGCGGTGGCGCGGGTCGTACATGTCGAGCGCGGGGTCCACCGACAGCGGATCGTGCTCGTCGGTCACCGAGGGGTCGATCCAGTCGCGCATCAGCCGCGTGCGGCCCAGGTGGGCGGCGCACAGTGCAATGCCGTCCACCGGCGGCAGGTCGTCCGGGTGCAGGTGGGTCGGGTCGCCGTCGGGCAGGTGCGTGGCCGTGAGCTTCTCGGCCTGCGCCTGGTAGAAGCTCGCGAGCGCGGCGCCGCCCGAGTTGCCGACGAGGAACACCTTCTCGTAGCCGGCTGCGCGCAGGTACTGCACCCCCGCGCCCAGGTCCTGGATGGCGCGCTCCATGAGCAGCACCGTGTCGTTGCCCACGTAGCGCGAGTTCAGCCCCATGCAGCAGATGCCGCGTTCGGCCAGCGGTGCGATCAGGTAGTGCCCCATGAAGTTGCTGGTCGGGTGCATCACGATGGCTGCGATCTTCTTGGGGCCTGTCGGCGCGCGAAAGGCGCCGTAGATGCGCGGACGCAGCATCTGCAGCCCCGACTGGCTTTCCATCGCCGCCCCGGGCTTCACGTCGATGACGGCGAGTTGCAGCTCAGGCATTGGTACCGCCTTTCGCTGCACGAAGCTGCGCCTTGCGCTCGGTCCATGCGTCGAGGTCTGCGCGGGCGCGCTTCGCATGCGCGTCCATCTCGGCCTGCGGCACGGTCGGCGTGGTGAGCTCCAGCCGGATGCCGTTGGGGTCGAAGAAATAGATCGACTCGATGATGTGGTGGTCGGTCACGCCCAGCACTTCGACGCCCGCGGCTTCGAGTCTCGCCTTGGCCGCGAGCAGGTCCTCGACCGAATCCACGCGCAGCGCGATGTGGTTCACCCACGCGGGGGTGTTGGGTGAAGGCAGCGCGGCCACGTCGTCGCCCAGGTCGAAGAAGGCGATGTACGAGCCGTCGCGCATCTGGAAAAAGATGTGCACGTACGGGCAGTACTCGCCGGTGCTCGGCACGTGGTCGCTCTTGATCACGTGGGCGAGCGGCAGGCCCAGCAGGTCCTCGTAGAAGCGGCGCGTTTCCTCGCTGTCGCGGCAGCGCCAGGCGAAATGGTGCAGCCCGCGAACTGCGGGGGCCGTGGGGGCGGTCGTCGGCATTGGCTTTGTCTCCGGTGAGCCGTGATTGGGCAATGCCGCGTCCTATGATGCAATCGAAATTAATTCATTCATTGATGAAATAGACATATGAATCTGACCCTGCGCCAATTGCGCGCCTTCAAGGCCGTGGCCGAGGCCGGCGGCTTCACGGCCGCCGCGCAGCAACTGCATCTCACGCAGTCCGCGCTCAGCGTGCTGGTGCGCGAGCTCGAGCGCGAGATGGGCGTGCAACTGCTCGACCGCCACACGCGCCGCGTGCAGCTCTCCGAGGCCGGCCGCGAATTTTTGCCGTCGGTGCACAGGCTGCTGGGCGACCTTGCGAGTGCGGTGGCCGGCGTGACGGATTTACGTGACAAGAAGAAAGGTCTGTTGCGTCTTGCAGCGCCGCAACTGATGGCCTGCACGCTGATGCCGCGCGTGATCGCGGTCTACCGCAAGGCCTATCCCGACGTCGACGTGCGCCTGGCCGACACCCTGCCGGAGCACCTGCTCGCCGGCGTCATGGCCGGCGATGTGGAGTTGGCGGTGGGGCAGGACGTGGCGGTGGACGGTGCCATCGAGCGCCGGACGCTGTTTCGCGACAGGCACTGGCTGATCTGCCCGCCCGGCCATGCGTTTGCCGGGCGCCGCAAGTTGCGCTGGCATGAACTCGCGCCCTACACCTTCATTGCGCCCACGCGCGACTTTCGCCAGCGCGTGCTGCCCGAACTGGGGCCGGCGGAGCGCGCGTACATGCTGCGCCCCGAGACGCAGGAGGTGTCGTACATGACCACCGCGCTCGGCATGGTCGCTTCGGGCCTCGGGCTCACCGTGTGCCCGACCTATTCGGCGCCGCTGGTGCGCGCGCATGGCCTGCAGATGGTGCGGCTGGAGTCGCCCGACTTCCACCGCGAAGTCTGCGTCTACAGCGCCGCGCGCCGCACCCTCTCGCCGGCCGCCGCGAGCTTCGTCGAAGTCCTCGAGCGATTTGCGCGGGCGCAGCACAAGGGCGGCTGAAAAGCATCGGTGCGCGGTCGGGCGCGTATGGAGCCGCCGCGGGGCGAAACCTACAATGCGTGCGACCTGTCTTCCACCACACCAGACCCCCATGAACGTCATTCGATTCACCGACCTGTGCGCACAGGGCAAGGCCGCCGGCCAGCGCGTCTTCATCCGTGCCGACCTCAACGTGCCGCAGGACGATGCCGGCAACATCACCGAGGACACGCGCATCCGCGCCTCGGTGCCCTGCATCCAGCTGGCGCTCGATTCCGGCGCGGCCGTGATGGTCACCTCGCACCTGGGCCGCCCGACCGAAGGCGCGTTCAAGCCCGAGGACTCTCTGGCGCCCGTGGCCAAGCGACTGGGCGAACTGCTGGGGCGCGAGGTTCCGCTGGTGGCCGACTGGGTCGACGGCGTCGACGTGAAGCCCGGCCAGGTCGTGCTGCTCGAGAACTGCCGCGTGAACAAGGGCGAGAAGAAGAACGACGAAGCGCTGGCGCGCAAGCTCGCCGCGCTCACCGACATCTACGTGAACGATGCCTTCGGCACCGCGCACCGCGCCGAAGCCACCACCTACGGCATCGCGCAGTTCGCCAAGATCGCGGCGGCCGGCCCGCTGCTGGCGGCCGAGATCGACGCCATCTCCAAGGCGCTGGCATTGCCCAAGCGGCCGCTGGTGGCCATCGTGGCGGGCTCCAAGGTGAGCACGAAGCTCACCATCCTCAAGAGCCTGTCGGCCAACGTCGACCAGCTGATCGTCGGCGGCGGCATTGCCAACACCTTCATGCTCGCGGCCGGCCTCAAGATCGGCAAGTCGCTGGCCGAGCCCGACCTGATCGACCAGGCCAAGGCGGTGATCGAATCCATGCGCGCCCGCGGTGCCGACGTGCCGATTCCGGTGGACGTGGTGACGGCCAAGACCTTCGCGGCCGATGCGCCCGCCACGGTGAAGGACGCGAACGACGTGGCCGATGACGACCTGATCCTGGACATCGGCCCGAAGACCGCCGCGCAACTGGCCGCGCAGCTGCGCGAAGCCGGCACCATCGTCTGGAACGGTCCGGTGGGCGTGTTCGAGTTCGATGCCTTCGCGGGCGGCACCAAGGCCATCGCGCAAGCCATCGCCGAAAGCAGCGCCTTCTCGATTGCCGGCGGCGGCGACACGCTCGCGGCCATCGCCAAGTACGGCATCGAGAAGCAGGTCGGCTACATCTCGACCGGCGGCGGCGCCTTCCTCGAAGTGCTCGAGGGCAAGACGCTGCCGGCCTTCGAGATCCTTTCCAGGCGTGCCGCGGGCTGATTTTTCTTGCGCGCCTGGCGCGCCCGCTTCCTGTAGCGACACAAAGTGTATACAGTAGCGGATACAAAAACGGAGACTTCTTCAATGATCACGGATCGCCTTCCCCGCCACGCCACCAAGATTGTCGCCACGCTCGGCCCGGCGTCCAACACGCCCGAGCTGCTGGAGCAGATGATCCTGAACAAGGTCAGCGTGGTGCGGCTCAATTTCAGCCACGGCACGGCGCAGGATCACATCGACCGCGCGGCCATGGTGCGGGAAGCCGCCCGCAAGACGGGCCGTGAAGTGGCGATCATGGCCGACCTGCAGGGCCCCAAGATCCGTGTCGGCAAGTTCGCGCAAGGCAAGGTGTGGCTCGAGCCCGGTGCCAAGTTCGTGCTCGACGCCTCGCGCACCGAACCCGGCGACACCGACGCGGTCGGGCTCGACTACAAGGACCTGCCCCGCGACGTGCGTCCCGGCGACAGGCTGCTGCTGAACGACGGCCTCATCGTGCTCACGGTCGATGCGGTGCGCGGCGAGGCGGTGCACACCACGGTCCGGCTGGGCGGCGAGCTCTCCAACAACAAGGGCATCAACAAGCAGGGCGGCGGCCTCACGGCGCCGGCGCTCACGGCCAAGGACATGGAAGACATCAAGACCGCGATGAGCTTCCAGGCCGACTACGTGGCGGTGAGCTTTCCCAAGAACGCCACCGACATGGAAATGGCGCGCCAGCTGTGCAACGTGGCCGCGGCCGAGTATGGCCACAAGCCGGGGCTGATCGCCAAGATCGAGCGTGCCGAGGCGATTCCCAAGCTGGAGGAAATCCTGCGCGCCAGCGACGGCATCATGGTGGCGCGCGGCGACCTGGCCGTCGAAGTGGGCAACGCCGCCGTACCGGCGCTGCAGAAGAAGATGATCCGCATGGCGCGCGACATGGACAAGGTGGTGATCACCGCGACCCAGATGATGGAGTCGATGATCACCAACCCCGTGCCCACGCGCGCCGAGGTCAGCGACGTGGCCAACGCCGTGCTGGACGGCACCGATGCCGTGATGCTCTCGGCCGAAACCGCCTCGGGCCGCTACCCGCTCGAAACCGTGCAGGAGATGAGCCGCATCTGCGAAGCGGCCGAATCGGCCGAGGACAAGATGCTGGACGCCGACTTCAGCGGCAAGACCTACAGCCGCATCGACCAGTCGATTGCCATGGGCGCGCTGTTCACCGCCCATCACCTGGGTGCCAAGGCCATCGTGGCGCTCACCGAGTCGGGCTCCACGCCGCTGTGGATGAGCCGCCACCGTGCGCACATCCCGATGTACGCGCTGACCTCGCGCCTTGCCACGCAGCGCCGCATGGCGCTGTACCGCAACGTGCGCCCGCTGCTGATGGATTCGGAGAGCGACCGCGACACCGCGCTCGAGCAGGCCGAGGCCCACCTGAAGAAGCGCGGCATCGTGCAGACCGGCGACGTCTACGCCATTACCTGCGGCGAGCCGATGGGTGCCCCCGGCGGCACCAACATGCTGAAAATTTGCCGGGCAAGCTGAATTCGCTCAGCCATTGCGGAACAGGAAGCTGTAGGCGTTCAGCGCCGGCACGCCGCCCAGGTGCGCATACAGCACCTTCGAGCCGGCGGGGAATTCGCCCAGGCGCACCTTCTCGATCATCCCGTGCATCGACTTGCCCTCGTACACGGGGTCGGTCAGCATGCCTTCCAGGCGCGCGCAGAGGCGGATCGATTCCAGCGTGCCTTCGTTCGGCAGGCCGTACTCGGGCCCGCCGAACCGGCGGTCGAGCACCACGTCCTGGTCGGTGATGTCGCGGCCCAGTTCGACCAGTTCGGCCGTGTTCCGGGCGATGCGCACGATCTGCTCGAAGGTCTGCTGCGGCTTGGCCGAGGCGTCGATGCCGATCACGCGGTCGGCCCGGCCGTCGGCCGCGAAGCCCACCACCATGCCGGCCTGCGTGCTGCCCGTGACCGAGCAGGTCACGATGTAGTCGAACTTGAAGCCGAGCTCGGCCTCCTGCTGCCGCACCTCCTCGGCAAAGCCGACGAAGCCGAGGCCGCCGTAGCGGTGCTCCGAGCAGCCCGCGGGTATCGGAAAGGGCTTGCCGCCGGCCTTGCGCACGTCGTCCATGGCGCCTTCCCAGCTCTTGCGGATGCCGATGTCGAAGCCCGCGCTGTCCAGCCGCACGTCGGCGCCCAAGATGCGCGACATCTCGATGTTGCCGACCCGGTCGTACACCGCGTCCGAATAGTTGACCCAGTTCTCCTGCACCAGCACGCACTTCAGGCCCAGGTGCGCGGCCACGGCGGCCACTTGGCGCGTCTGGTTCGACTGGATGCCGCCGATCGACACCAGTGTGTCGTAGCCGCCCGCGAGCGCCTCGGGAATCAGGTACTCGAGCTTGCGGGTCTTGTTGCCGCCGAAGGCCAGGCCGCTGTTGCAGTCCTCGCGCTTGGCGTAGAGCTCGACTTCGCCGCCCAGGTGGGCGCTGAGGCGCTTGAGCGGATGGATCGGCGTGGGGCCGAAGGTCAGGGCATGTCGGGGAAATTTCTTCAGGTTCATCGATGCGCTCCAGTGGAAATTGAAGGGAGGAATGGCATCGATCGTAGGAAGAAGCCCGCGAAACGTGCTTGCGAACTTTGGTGGAAGTTCGGCCGAAACAAAGGCAAGATCGGCAATTCGGAGATTCCCGTTTTGCAGAACAGCCAATGAGCACAACAAAGTTGCGCGCCGCCCCGGCGCAGCCGGCCGAGGCACCGGCCCTGGACCGGACGGATCGCGCCATCCTGCGCGCGCTGCAGCGCGATGCGTCGGTGTCCAACGTGGCGCTCGCGGCCAAGGTCAACCTCAGCGCGCCCGCGTGCCTGCGCCGGGTCGAGCGGCTCAAGGCGGCGGGGCTCATCCGGGGCATCGTCGCGCTGCTCGATGCGAAGGCGCTCGAACTCGGCATGCTGGTGATGATCGGCGTGGTGCTCGACCGCTCCACGCCCGATTCGTTCGCCGATTTCGAGAAGGCCGCGCAGAAGGTGTCGGGCTGCCTCGAATGCCATGTGGTCACGGGCGAATTCGACTATTTCATGCTCGTTCGCACGCACGACAACGACAGCTTCAACCGGCTGCACGCCGAGCAGTTGCTGTACTTGCCCGGTGTGCGGCAGATCCGGACTTTCGTGGTGCTCAAGCAGGTCCTGTCGACCACCCAGCTGCCGATCTGAAAACGCCGCTGCGGCTGCGGCGCAAAACCGAAGTCCTCCGGACTGCGTACAGCGTCGATGCAATTCCTTATCAATACGGCCTTCCGCCGTGTGCGCCGCTTGCGCCGCGGCGCCGCCTCCGTGGCCCCCGCGCTTGCGGGCATGGTCCTGGCAGCCTGTTCCCCGGTCAAGCTGCTCAACGGACTGGTGCCGGGCGATACCTACCAGTTCCAGGGCGGCATCGCCTACGGCGGGGCACCGCGCCAACGGCTGGACGTCTACCAGCCGCTGCCTGCCGCGCGCCAGGCCCAGGGCGGGCGCCCGCTGGTGGTGTTCTTCTTCGGCGGCACCTGGACCCACGGCGACCGCGCGAGCTACCGGTTCGTCGGCGAGGCGCTGGCCGCGCGCGGCGCCGTCGTGGTGGTGCCGGACTACGGGCTGTCGCCGGCTTTCACGTACCCGGCCTTCCTGCGCGACAGCGCGCAGGCGGTCAGGTGGGCGCTCGACAACGCCGCGCGGCTCGGCGCGGACCCGCGGCAGGTCTATGTCATGGGGCACAGTTCGGGCGCCTACAACGCCGCGATGGTGGCGCTGGACGAACGCTGGCTCGGCGAGGTCGGCGCCGCACCCTCGCAGCTCGCGGGCTGGATCGGCCTTGCGGGCCCCTACGACTTCCTGCCCATCGGCGACCGCGACGCGCGTGCCGCCTTCAACTGGCCCCGCACCCCGTCCGATTCCCAGCCGCTGGTGCATGCGTCTTCCGCGGCGCCGCGCACGCTGCTGCTGGTCGCCTCGAAGGACGAGCTGGTCAACCCGGCGCGCAACAGCGCGCAACTCGCCGCGGCCCTGCGCCAAGCGGGCGCCGAAGTGCAGCTGCGCGAGTTCGACAACCTGGGCCATGCCACGCTGATCGGGGCGGTCGCGACCCCCATCCAGTGGATCGGCGGACCGGTGCTGCCGCCGCTTCTGGAGTTCCTCCAGCTGGTGTCGGTGCCGTCCCACAAGGGGGCTCGATAGAATTGGGGCAGTTTTCTCTCGTCTTTCTGCCTTCTTTTCCCCCAATTTCCGCGAGGTATTTCCCATGGCACTCGTCTCGATGCGCGAACTGCTGGACCACGCAGCCGCCAACGGCTACGGCATTCCGGCTTTCAACGTCAACAACCTGGAGCAGGTCCAGGCCGTCATGGAGGCCGCGAAGGAAGTCGGCGCGCCGGTCATCCTGCAGGCCAGCGCCGGTGCGCGCAAATACGCCGGCGAGGCGTTCATCAAGCACCTGATCTCGGCCGCGATCGAAGCCTATCCGTCCGTTCCGCTCGTGATGCACCAGGACCACGGCCAGAGCCCCGACGTGTGCCGCGGCGCCATCGACCTGGGCTTCAGCTCGGTGATGATGGACGGCTCGCTCGAGGCCGATGGCAAGACCATCGCCAGCTACGACTACAACGTCGAGGTCACCCGCAAGGTGGCCGACATGGCGCACAAGGTCGGCGTGACGGTCGAAGGCGAACTCGGCTGCCTCGGCTCGCTGGAAACCATGAAGGGCGACAAGGAAGACGGCCACGGCACCGACGACACCATGACGCGCGAGCAGCTGCTGACCGACCCCGAGCAGGCCGCCGACTTCGTCAAGCGCACCCAGATCGACGCGCTGGCCATTGCCATCGGCACCAGCCACGGCGCCTACAAGTTCACGCGCGAGCCCACCGGCGACATCCTGGCGATCGACCGCATCAAGGAAATCCACCGCCGCATTCCCAACACCCACCTGGTGATGCACGGCTCGTCGAGCGTGCCGCAGGAACTCCTGGCCATCATCCGCCAGTACGGCGGCAACATGAAGGAAACCTACGGCGTGCCGGTGAAGGAAATCCAGGAAGCCATCAAGCACGGCGTGCGCAAGATCAACATCGACACCGACATCCGCCTGGCCATGACCGGCGCGGTGCGCAAGTTCCTGGCCGAGAACCCCGAGAAGTTCGATGCCCGCGAATGGCTCAAGCCCGCGCGCGAAGCCGCCCGGCTGATCTGCAAGCAGCGCTACATCGAGTTCGGCTGCGAAGGCCAGGCGCCCAAGATCAAGGGCGAGACGCTCCAGGTCGTCGCCGCCAAGTACGCCAAGGGCGAGCTCGCGCAAGAAGTGCGCTGAAACTTTTTCCGGCGATTCGCAGGCCACCGTTCGCGGTGGCTTTTTTCTGCGCGCACAATCCGTTTTTCCCGTCACGCCACCCGTTTCCGTACAGCACGCCCCATGACCACCGTCCACACCTCCTCCATCCAGAGCCTGCCCCTGCTTGCGCGCGGCAAGGTGCGCGACAACTACGCCGTCGGCAACGACCGCATCCTGATGGTCGCGAGCGACCGGCTCAGCGCCTTCGACGTGATCATGGGCGAGCCGATCCCGGGCAAGGGCGAGATCCTCACGCAAATGGCGCTGTGGTGGTTCGACCGCCTGGGGCAGCTGTGCCCCAACCACCTGACGGGCGAAGCGCCCGAGAGCGTGGTCACGCCGGAAGAAGTGCCGCAGGTCACGGGCCGCTCGATGCTGGTCAAGCGCCTGACGCCGATCCCGGTCGAGGCCGTCGTGCGCGGCTACCTGGCCGGAAGCGGCTGGAAGGAATACCAGGAAAGCCGCTCGGTCTGCGGCGTGCCGCTGCCCGAGGGCCTCACCAACGCCAGCAAGCTGCCGCGCCCGATCTTCACGCCCGCCGCCAAGGCCGCGGCCGGCGAGCACGACGAGAACATCAGCTACGACCGCGTGGTCGAGATCGTCGGGCCCAAGCTGGCGCAGCAAATCCGCGAAACCAGCCTGGAGATCTACGAAACCGCCGCGCAGATCGCATTGGCCAAGGGAATGATCATTGCCGACACCAAGTTCGAGTTCGGCCTGGACGAGGCCGGCACGCTGGTGCTGATGGACGAAGTGCTCACGCCCGACAGTTCGCGCTACTGGCCGGTCGAGGGCTACCAGGCCGCGCTGGCCGCCGGCACCAATCCGCCGAGCTATGACAAGCAGTTCGTGCGCGACTGGCTCGAAGCCACCAGGATCAACGGCAAGCCCTGGGACAAGACGCCGCCCGCGCCCCGCCTGCCGGCCGAAGTGATCGAGAAGACCGCGGCCAAGTACCGCGAGGCGCTGGAGCGCCTGACCGGCTGAGGCCGGGTGGCCCCGGCCGCCTGCGTCAGCGGCCTGCCGCGTTCAGCGTCGCGACGGTTCGCCCGGTCGCGTCGAGCAGCGCGAGTTGGCCAGGGCCGGCGAGCCGATAGCTTGCGGTGGCCTGGAGCGCCGAAATGAACTGCGCCTCATTGGCGCCGCGCACCGGGTCGGCGCAAGCCATGCGGGTCGATGCCAGCTGGCCGATGCGCAGCGCAACGCCGCTGCGCGTGAACGAACCCGACACGCGGTTGCAGCCGCCCGATCCACTGACGCGGCCACTGCTGCGATCGAACTGCACCTGCGCTTCGCCGCCGGGCGCCACGGGTTCGCTGCCCAGCTGCACGAGGCGCCAGACCGGACCTTCGATCGGCTCGTCGAGGCTGATGCCGCTGCCGCAGGCGGACAGCGCGCCCGCCAGCAGTGCGGTCGCGAGGACGGGGAGCGCGAGGCGGGCGGGGAAACGCATGGCCGGTTCTTCCTTCTGAATTGCAACAAGTTGAATCGGCGCCAATCGTATGCGACGCCGGCCTAGCCCGCCAAGGCCGTGCCGCCGGCCAGCCGGGCGCGCACGCAATGGCGCACGCTGGCGGGCGTGGCCGCGTCGTCGAGCAGCGCGGGCCAGGCGGCCTGCGCCTGCCGCACGGTATCGCGCGCAATGGCCATGAGCCGGCCGGGGCGCAGCAGGCCCGCGGCGCGCAGCAGCGCTTCCAGCGCGGGCCAGTCGAACGCGCGAAGGCGCGCATCGATGGCGCGGTTGACCGCGTAGTCGGTGGACGGCACGTCTTCGAAGAATGCCGCCACGCACACGGGATCGTAGAGCGGCGCCAGCACCGGCGCGATGCCGTCCGGATAGCGCAGCGCCCAGTTCTTCAGGTGAGCGTCGCTGTTGCCCAGCAGGATGAATGCGACGATGCGCCGCACGCATTCGCGCACGTCGGCCACCGGGTTGGGCGACAGCCGGTCCAGCACGCGCAGCATGGCGGGCCAGTCGACATTGAGCCCGCGGCCGTACTTCTGGCGCGGCTCGTACTGCAGCACCTGGGCGAATTCCTCCATGTGGATGCGGCCGCCGCCGGCCGTGCGGTCGAAGCGGCGCACGGCAAGAATCTGCCCAAAGGGCACCTGCTCGGGCAGGTCGGCCTCGCTGCGCTCGATCACGCTGGCCTCGGCGCAGTCGAGACCGAGCGCGCCGCACAGGCGGTAGCCGGTGTGCTCGTTGGCGACCAGGTCGGGGTGGCGCGTGGTCGGCAGCTTGAGGATGAAGGAGCCGGCCGCGCCGTGGCGCCGCACCACGTAGCGGCGGCCGTCCTGCACGGCCGAGAACTTGGTCACCACGCCGGGGATGGCGGCCGCGTCCTCGACCGGCAGCTCGACGAAGCCGGGTTCGAGCACGTCCAGCCCGAGCGCGGTGTGCCAGTGCCGGACCGTGTCGGGAATGCCTTCGGCTGCGGGCACGGGCTCGACCTCGAGCGCGCCCATCAGGTCGTGGCCGGCGGCGGCCAGCAGTTCGAACTCGTCGTCCGCGCTGCAGCCCCGCTGCTGGGCCAGGCGCTCGCGGTTGTGCCCTTCGGGCAGCAGGTTCTGGAAGTAGCTCGGCCAGTGGCCGTCGCCGCGCGACACCCGGGCGTCGCGGGCCGAAGCCAGGATCGCGCGGGTGGCGGCCTCGTCGGCGCCGCGGTAGGCCAGCGACAGCGTGGGGCGCGCCGGATCGGCCATGTAGGCCTCGTCGAACGAGACACGGAGGATGTCGCCGTATTGCGAGAGATGGCCGATGGCGCGCCGCCCTCCGCCGGGCGCGTGCAGGTACATCCGCAGGTAGCGGATGCCGGTGTTGAACGCGGCGCTGGTGCTCACCGGCCCTCGTTGGCCAGGCTCTGCGCGATGGAAGGCGGTGCGCCCGAACCCGCGGGCTGGCCGAGCAGCCGCCCGCCGGAGCGCACGAAGTCTTCGAGCTGCGGGCGCAGCGCGGCGGGCACCGTCATGAGTTCGAGCCCCAGCACGCGCGCCATTTCGAGCAGTGTCGAAAGCCGCGGATCGATCTGGCCGCTCTCGATGCGCTGCACCGTCATGCGCGAGAGCCCCGCACGCGTGGCCAGCGCCTCCTGGCTCAGGGCGGCCGCCTTGCGGGCCTTTTCAAGTTCTTCGGTGAGTTGGATCATTGCCATACGCTTTTCCCCGGTATTGAGTAGCAATGCTATCTATTTGAGATCAAGCATGCAAACAAAAAAGCGACTGGAAAGTCGCTTTTTAATGAAATTGCGCATCGGGGTGCGCAGAAATTCTGCTCAGCTCAATACCACGCTGCTCAGGCGGCGGCGGTAGGTGGCCACGACCGGGTCGTCCGGCGGAATCTGCCCGTCGGCCACCTTCACCCGCGGCGGCTCGATCACATCGAGGATCGCGATGTAGGTCTTGCGCGCGAGATCCTCGTTCCAGCTCTTGTCGCGCATCAGGATCTCGAGCAGCTCGTCCATCGCGTCGGTCCAGCGCTGGGCGTGCATCAGCAGGCGCGCGCGGCCAAAACGCGCATCGAAATCGCGCTTGCCGGCGGCAATCTTCGCGTCGAACCCGTCCAGCGTGGGCGCGGGGCCCGACACCGGGGCCGCAAAATCGATCGCGTCCATCCAGCGCTGCAGCGAATCGAAGCGGCGCACCAGCGTGGTCTTGGCGATCACCGGCGCGAACGCCACCTTGGCCTCGTCGATCCGGCCGGCCTGCAGCAGCAGCTTGACGTAGTCGAAGCGTGCGTCGTCGTTGGCGGGGTCGGTGGCCACGGCATGCTGCAGCCGCTCCAGCGCGCCCTCGGTGTCCCCTTCGGCCAGGGCCTCCTGCGCCGCCGCTTCCTCCGAAGCGGCCTCGGCTTCCTCGGCACCGGGCACGTGCTTGTCGAGGAACTCGCGGATCTTGTCGGCCGGAATGGCGCCGACGAAGCCGTCGACCGGCTGGCCGTCCTTGAACATCACGCAGAACGGGATGCTGCGCACGCCGAACATCTCGGACAGCTGGGTCGAGATCTGCGGCACCTTGTCGGCATCGAGCTTGGCCAGCGTGAAGCGGCCGGCGTACTCGACTTCGAGCTTTTCGAGCACCGGCCCGAGCTGCTTGCACGGCCCGCACCACTCGGCCCAGATGTCCAGCAGCACCGGCGTGGCGACCGAGCCTTCGATCAGTTCGGCCTGAAAATTTTCGAGAGTGATGTCGATCATCGGAACCAGCTGGGGGTGAAACGTAAAATTGAAACCATGAACGAAACCATTCAGGTCGGTGTAGTGATGGGCTCGAGCTCCGATTGGGAGACGATGCGCAACGCGGTCGAGATTCTCCAGCAATTCGGGATCCAGCACGAAGCGAAGGTGGTCTCGGCCCACCGGATGCCCGATGCGCTCTTCGCGTACGCCGAAAGCGCCGCGGGGCGCGGGCTTGCCGCGATCATCGCCGGCGCCGGCGGCGCAGCCCACCTGCCGGGCATGCTGGCCTCGAAAACCACGGTGCCGGTGCTTGGCGTGCCGGTGGCCAGCCGCCACCTGCAGGGGGTCGATTCGCTCTACAGCATCGTGCAGATGCCCAAGGGCGTGCCGGTGGCCACCTTTGCCATCGGCAATGCGGGCGCGGCCAACGCGGCGCTGTTCGCGGTGGCGATGCTGGCGGTGAACGATCCCGCGCTGCGGGCCCGGCTCGATGCCTTCCGTACCGCGCAGACCGCCGCGGCCGAGGCCATGAGCCTGCCGCCGCCCGCGGCGGACGGCGGCGCCGTGTCCCCCTTTTCGCCCCAGGGCGGGGGTGCGCTGTGAGCAGCAACGGCCTGCCCATCCTTCCCGGCGCCACGCTCGGCGTGCTCGGCGGCGGCCAGCTCGGCCGCATGTTCGCCCATGCCGCCCAGCGCATGGGCTATTTCACCGCCGTGCTCGACCCCGACGCCGACAGCCCGGCCGGACGCGTGAGCCATCACCACATCCACACCGACTATGCCGATGTCGACGGCCTCGCGCGGCTAGCGGGCCTGGCCGATGCCGTCACGACCGAATTCGAGAACGTGCCGGCGCCTTCGCTGGACAAGCTCTCGGCGGCCCGGCCGGTGTCGCCCGATGCGGCCGCCATTGCCATCGCGCAGGACCGCATCGCCGAAAAGGCCCATTTCACGCGCTGCGGCGTGGCCTGCGCGCCGTACGCCGTCATCGAGACGGCGGCCCAGCTCGCCGCGGGCGAGGACGGGCTGCTGCCCGGCATCCTGAAGACCGCGCGCCTGGGCTACGACGGCAAGGGGCAGCAGCGCGTGACCACGCGCGCCGAGCTGGTCGATGCCTGGCAGGCCGCGCACTGCGTGCCCTGCGTGCTCGAGAAGATGCTGCCGCTCGAATTCGAATGCTCGGTGATCGTGGCGCGCGGGCGCGACGGGCAGATGGTGCACTTTCCGCCGCAGCGCAACCTGCACCGGGACGGCATCCTGGCCATGACCGAGGTGCATGCGCAGAACATGCCCAAGACCGTGGCGCAGGCGGCCATCAATTCCGCCAGGAGCATCGCCACCGGGCTCAACTATGTCGGCGTGCTGTGCGTCGAATTCTTCGTCCTGACCGACGGCTCGCTGGTGGTGAACGAAATGGCGCCGCGGCCGCACAACAGCGGCCACTACACCATGGAAGCCTGCGACGTGTCGCAGTTCGAGCTGCAGGTGCGCACGCTCGCGGGCCTGCCGCTGGCACCGCCGCGCCAGCACAGCCCGGCGATCATGCTGAACCTGCTGGGCGACCTGTGGTTCACCGCGGGCGGCACCAAGCCGGCCTCGCCGCGATGGAGCGAGGTGCTCGCGCTGCCCGGCGCTCACCTGCACCTGTACGGCAAGATCGAACCGCGACGCGGCCGCAAGATGGGCCACCTGACGCTCACCGGCGCCACGCTCGAGAGCGTGCGCGCCACGGCCTCCGAGGCCGCCGCGCTGCTCGGCCTGCTGCCGTTGTCGGCGGCGGACTTCGCATGATCCTCGACGGGCAGGATCCCCATGCCATCGCCGAGGCGGCGCGCGTGCTGCGCGCGGGCGGACTGGTCGCGTTCCCCACCGAGACCGTCTACGGCCTGGGTGCCGACGCCACCAGCGACATGGCGGTGGGCGGCATCTTCAAGGCCAAGGGCCGGCCGGCCGACCATCCGCTGATCGTCCACGTCGCGGCCGGCATCAAGGGCACCGAGGCGCTGTCGCGCTTTGCGCAGCCGCTGCCGTTGTTCGCACAGAAGCTGGTGCAGGCCTTCTGGCCTGGCCCCTTGACGCTGATCGTCACGCGCCAGCCTGGCGTGGCGGCCGCGGCCGCCGGCGGGCAGGACACGATCGGCCTGCGCTGTCCTTCGCATCCGCTCGCGCAGGCGCTGCTCGAGGCCTGTGCCGAGCAGGGGGTGCCGGGCCTCGCGGGCCCCAGCGCCAATCGCTTCGGCCGCGTCAGCCCGACCACCGCGCAGCATGTGTTCGACGAATTCGGCGACGCCGTGCCCGTGATCGACGGGGGTGCCTGCGAAGTCGGCATCGAATCGACCATCGTCGATTGCAGCCGCGGCGCGCCCGTGCTGCTGCGCCCCGGCGTGATCACGCGCGCCCAGATCGAGGCCGCCGCGGGCGAGCGCCTGCGCGACCGCGAAGTGCTCGAGACGCCCGACCCGCGCGCTTCCGGCACGCTGGAGGCGCACTACGCACCCAACGCCAAGCTGCGGTTGATGGACGCCAAGGCCATCCAGACCGGGCTCGACGTGCTCGGCGCGGGCGCCGCCAACATCGCGGTGTGGTCGCGCGCCGAATTGCGCAGTCCGTCGCAGCGCGTGCTGCAGCGGCGCATGCCCGACGACGCGGCCGCCAGCGCGCACCAGCTGTTCGCGGTGCTGCGCGCGTTCGACGCAGAGGGCGTCAAGCTGATCTGGGTCGAGACGCCGCCCGACACGCCCGAGTGGGAAGGCGTGCGCGACCGCCTGCACCGGGCGGCCGCGGCCTGAGCTTCAGGGCGGCCGCGGCTTGAGCGGTCCGGGCAGCCTCAGCCGCCCGCAGCCAGCACGCCCTGGAAGAAGCCCCGGGCCGAGGCCAGGCAGAACGGCGGCACCAGCGTGCCGTGGTAGGCCTGGGTGACAGCCTGCCGCTTGTCGGCGTCGCTGCCGGCGGTGTTCTGCGCCAGCGTGCTCCTGGCCTGCGCAAAGCCCGCACGGGCGGCGGAATAGGCATCGGTGGCGGCCGTGTCTTCCAGGTCGATCACGGTCAGCGCGGCGGCGGGCATGCCGCGGGCGCGGAAGTAGCCGGCGGTGGCACGGGTGCTGAGGAAATTCACCGTCGGATCGTTGGCGCCGCCGCACATGAGCACCGGCCGGGCCGGCAGCCAGTTGCGAAGGTCGTTGGCGCGCGCGGCCTTGCGGAAGCCGAGTGCCGGCCTGCAGTCGAGCGGTGAGGTCGTGCTGAGCGAGGCGGCCGTTGCGGGCAGCGCATTGCCCGGGCAGGGGTTGGCCTGCGCGTCGCCGGCCGCCTGCGTGAGATAGCTCTGGCGGATCAGGTTGTTGGCGCCGTAGAAGATCGACAGCTCCGGGGTCACCGGGCCCGGCGTCGCGCCGGCCGGAAAGAGCGCGAGCTGCGGCAATTTGCCATTGGCATACAAGGTGGTGAGGGGCGTCAGGCTCGGCAGCAGGGTGTCGATGCCGGTGGCGTACTGCGCCTCGTAGACGTCGGTTGTGCTGGCGTACACGTCGCCGAACTGCCGCTGCCAGCTGGTCGAGAGCAGCGGCACGAAGAGCGTGCTGCCGAGGGCCGGCCAGCCCTGGAAGTTGTAGTCCACCAAGAGGCTGATGGCCGACGGCGCGGAGAGCGGCGCCGACGCCGTCACCGCCTTGCCCGTGGCCTGCATCTCGCGGTGCGCTGCCATCGCCACGTACCCGCCCTGCGAATAGCCGGTGATCAGCAGCGAGCCCGCGTCCTCCGCGCCGATGCCCGGCAAGGTCTTGCGCGCCGCGGCCAGCGCATCGACCATGTCCTTGCCCTGCTGGTCGCCGTTGAGGTACGGGTGATAGGGCAGCGTCGACTTGTCGTAGCCCGCGTAGTTGGGCGCCACCACGATGTAGCCCTGCGCCGCGAACATCGCGGCGACCGTCAGCCCCTCCCCGGCGGCCGGCTGGGTGGAATCGGTCCAGGCGGCGAGGTTGTAGTTGCGCGCCGCGGTGGTGCCGTGCGCATACAGCACCACGGGCCGCGCGCCGTTGCAGGCCACGTCGGTGCCCGAGGGCAGCATGACGGCGGCCGTCGCGTTGGTGGCCTCGCCCTTGCCGCCGACGGTGCGGTATTCGAGATAACGCACCTCGACCCCGCACCGGGGCGTGCCGGCCACCTGCAGCAGGGCCTTGCCCTGGTCGCTGGCCTGGAGGCTGGACCTGAACTGGTCGGCGGTCAGCTTGGCGGTTTGCGGGGGCGGGTCCGTCACGACCGTTCCGCGGCCGGTGTCGCCGGCTGGCAGCGGAAAGCCCACGCCGATCCCGCCGCCGCCGCCGCCGCCACCACCGCAGGCGGCCAGCAGCAACGCGGCGCCGGCGAGAACGCCGAACCGGCGCAGCGGCGTGAATGTATTTTTCTGGAGCTGGTTCAAGGCGTGCCTCCTGCGTGGGTTGCTTGTCGTCGAATCGAACGGGCGTCCGATTCTGTGCAGGGCCCCGCCCGCGCGCAAGCGGCGCGTCTACCTAGCGCGTCTACCTAGTGAACCAGGCCGCCCGCCGGCTCAGTTGTCCTGCGAGGCCCAGTCGACCAGCGCGTCGAACGCCGTGCGCGCCGCCGCTGCGTTCTCGCCGTTGGCAATGGCCACCAGCACGTAGCGCCGGCCGCTCGCGCCGTGCACGTAGCCGGCGACCCCCGCCGAATCGCGCAGCGAGCCGGTCTTCAGGTGGGCCGCGCCGCCCGATCGCAGCGCGCGCTTCCTGAGCGTGCCATCCACGCCCGTGGCGGGCAGCGACGAGACCAGTTCCGGCATCACCGGCGAGCGCCAGGCCACCTGCAGCATCCTGCCGAGCGCCGCAGCGCTGATGCGTTCCTCGCGCGACAGGCCCGAGCCGTTGTCGAACACCGGCGGCGCCTCGCCGGTGCCGATGCGGTCGCGCCACCATTGGCCCAGCGCGCTGCGCGAGGCCTCGAAGCTGCCGCGGTTCTTCTGCGTGAGCCCGATCGTCAGGAACACCTGCTGCGCCATCACGTTGTTGCTGTACTTGTTGATGTCGCGCACCACCTCCGAGAGCGGCGGCGAGCCGAATTCGAACGCCGGGCGCAGGCCCGCCGGCACCCGTCCGTCGCGCATCTGCCCGCCCACGCGGCCGCCCATCTCGGCCCACAGGCCGCCGATCGCGCGCAGGCCGTAGGTGCGCGGGTCGGCATACGCCACGGCCCAGCTTTTCTCGCCGCAGGCCGTTGGAAGTGCGCCCAGGAAGCGGATGCGGTTCGGATCGCTGAAGTCCGGCTTGATCGCCGCGCGCCAGTCACCGCATTCGCCGGGCGCGAGCGCCACGGCGGGCTGCATCGACACGCTGGCCAGCGGCGGCTCGTAGCTCACGCGCGCCTGCTGGCCGCCGCGCTCGGGCGTGAAGATCATGTTGACCGACTTGAAGTTGACCAGCAGCGCGTCGGGCGAGGCGTTGTAGGGGCGCAGCGGCTCGCCGTCGAACGCGGCCGGATCGTTCTCGATCGTGTTCTCGAAGGCGCTGCGGTCGAGCACGATGTCGCCGCTCACCGTGGTGATGCCCAGGCCCTGCACGCGCCGCAGCAGCAGCCAGGCGCGTTCCAGCACCAGCTTGGGATCGCCCTGGCCCTTGATGTAGAGGTTGCCGTTGAGCACGCCGTTGCTCACCGTGCCGTCCACGTAGACCGGCGTGCTCCAGCTGTAGGCCGCGCCCAGCATGTCGAGCGCCGCGTAAGTGGTCACCACCTTCATGATCGACGCCGGATTGACCGGCACCTGCGTGCGCCAGGCCAGCCGCGGCGGGCGCGTGCCGTCGGCGTCGGCCACCAGCATCGTCACCGAGTCGCGCGGCACCTTGGCGCGCGCGAGGGCGCTCTCGACTTCGGGAGGGAAGGCCTGCTGCGCCAAGGCGGATGAAACGGCCCCCGCGGCGAGGGAGAGTGCGCAGGCGCAATGAACGAAGGAGCGGCGAAGAAGAACGGGCATCGCCCGATTATCCCGGCCCGAAAACATGCAGTTGCGCGTGATACAGCAGCATGACCGTCTTCGCATCGACGATGCGCCCGTCGGCCACCATGGCCAGCGCCTCGCCGATGCCGAGTTCGAGCACCTCGATGTCCTCGCCCTCGTCCGCCAGGCCGCCGCCTTCGCCGATGCGCATCGAAGGGTCGTACTCGGCGATGAAGAAGTGCAGCTTCTCGGTGACCGAACCCGGGCTCATGAAGGCTTCGAAGATCTTCTGCACCGCGCCCAGCCGATAGCCGAGTTCTTCTTCCACCTCGGCACGAATGCGGTCTTCGGGCGCGGCGTTGTCCAGCAGCCCCGCCGCCGCCTCGATCAGCAGGTCGTCATGCCCGTTGACGAAGGCCGGGTAGCGGAACTGGCGGGTCAGCAGCACCGTGCGCTGCGCCAGGTTGCAAGGCAGCAGCGTGGCGCCGTTGCCGCGGTCGTAGGTTTCGCGGTGCATGCGCTGCCACTGGCCGTCGTTGCGGCGCCAGTCGAAGGCGGTCGTCTTCAGCGTGTACCAGTTGTCGGAGAGCAGGGTGACTTCGTGCACCCGGACGCGGTCGTGGATCGTCATGGCGCCGAGCTTATGCGTAAATTCGTGCATAAACAAGAAAATTCGTGCACATCCCGATCCGTCCCGCTACCATCGCGGCCATGCTCACCAGCCAGCGCAAGCAACACATCCTCTCGGTCCTGCAGCGCGACGGCAACGTCGTCGCCAAGTCGCTCAGCGAGGCCCTGGCGCTGTCGGAAGACACCATCCGCCGCGACCTTCGCGAGCTGGCGGCCGAGGGCCTGCTGCGGCGCGTGCACGGCGGCGCGCTGCCGCTCGCCCGGGCCGAGGCCGACTTCGCGGGCCGCCTGCAACTGGCCACCGCGGAGAAGGTCGCCATCGGCCGGGCCGCGGCGCGCCTGGTCCGGCCGGGGCAGGTGGTGTTCGTGGACGGCGGCACCACCGCGGTCCAGCTGGCACGGCACCTGCCGAAGAGCCTGCGCGCCACGGTGGTCACGCACAGCCCGTCGGTCGCGGTCGAGCTGGTGGGGCATGCCGACGTCGAGGTGGTGCTGATCGGCGGGCGTCTCTTCAGGCATTCGATGGTGGCGGTGGGCGCGTCGGCCATGGACGCCATCTCGCGCATCCATGCCGACATCTGCTTCCTGGGCGTCACCGGCGTCCATGCCGAGGCCGGGCTGACCACCGGCGATGCCGAAGAGGCGGCGATCAAGCGCGCGCTCATGGCGGCCGCGGCCGAGACGGTGGTGCTGGCCTCGTCGGAAAAGATCGGCGCCGCCTCGGCGTGGGTGGTCAACCCCGTGTCGGCCGCGACCAGCCTGCTGGTGTCGCCGGAAGCGCCCCCCGCGGCGCTGGCGTCGCTGCGCAAGGCCGGGCTTGCCATCGTGCGCAGCGACGGCGGCTGAAGGCGCCGCATTCGCCCTGCGCGCGCGCGGCCCGGGCGACCCCTCGATAATCGGCGGATGCCCGCCACGCCCCGTTTTTCGCCCCGCACGCTCGGCATCGGCGCGGCCGTGGTCACCGTGCTGGTCTGGACCGCCTTCATCGTGATCGCCCGGGCGTCGGCCGGACGCTCGCTCACCCCGTTCGACCTGGCGCTGGCGCGCATCTGCGGCGCCAGCCTGGTGCTGGTGCCCTGGGGTGCCTGGATGGTCATGAAGGACCTGCGGCAAAAGGACGGCAGCACCGCCTCCTCGCTGTTCGGCCTCTCGCCCCTGTCGCTGCGCGTGACCGCCATCGCCGGCATCTTCGGCGGCGTGGCGTATGCCGCGCTGGCCTACAGCGGCTTCTTCTTCGCGCCCGCGGGCCATGCCTCGGTGCTGATGCCCGGCAGCCTGCCGCTGTGGACCACGCTGCTGGCCGCGCTGGTGCTGCGCGACCGCATCACGCCGGGCCGTGCCTTCGGGCTGGCGCTGATCGTGGCCGGCGACCTCGTGGTCGGCGGGCGCAGCCTGCTGCATGCGTTTGAGGGCGGCGAGGTCTGGAAGGGCGACCTGCTCTTCATGTCGGCCGCCTTCTGCTGGGCCTGCTACAGCGTGGTGGCGCGCCGGCATGGCCTGGACGCGGTGCGCGCGACCATCGCCATCACGGTGTTCGCGCTCCTGGCCTACGTGCCCGTGTACGGCCTCCTGGTGGCGGGCGGCGCGGTCGTGAGCCGCATCGGCTCCGCGCCCTGGGGCGAGGTGGCGTTCCAGATGCTGTTCCAGGGCGTAGGCTCCGTTGTCATCTCGGGCATCACCTTCACGAAGATGATCCAGTACTTCGGCCCGGTGCGCAGCACCATGATCACGGCGCTGGTGCCTGGCCTCTCGGCCTTCGGCGCGGTGATCTGGCTCGGCGAACCGCTGTACTGGAACCTCGTTGCCGGGCTGCTGCTGGTGACCGCCGGCATCCTGTTCGGCGTGCAGAAACAAGCTGGCGCGCGCCCGGCCGTGATGCCCGCGGTGCCTGCCACCGCCCTGGGACGGCGCGATGCCTAGGCTCCTGGCTTTCGACACCAGCACCGAACACCTGTCGGTGGCGGTCCGCCATGGCGAGCGCGTGTTCACGCACAGCGGCGCCGGCGGCGCGCAGGCGTCGGGCACGCTGATCCCGCTCATCCTGCAATTGCTGGCCGAGGCCGGGCTCCCATTGGCAGCGCTCGACGCCATCGCGTTCGGCCGCGGTCCGGGTTCGTTCACGGGCCTGCGCACCGCCTGCTCGGTGGCGCAGGGCCTGGCCTTCGGCGCCGGCGTGCCGCTGCTGCCGGTCGATACGCTGCTGGCCGTGGCGGAGGAAGCCCGCCACGCCTTCGGCGCGCGCCAGGTGGTGGCCGCGCTCGACGCCCGCATGGACCAGCTCTACGCAGCCCGGTACGACTTCGATGCCGGGGGTGCGCTCGGCGCGCTGCCAGGCGACGCCGGCGAGCCGCTGCTGATCGCGCCCGAAGCCTTGGACGTGCCCGCCGGCTGGTCGCTGGCCGGCAACGCCTTTGCCGCCTACGGGCCGCGCCTGGCGCCGGCCGCCGCACGCCTCGAGGTGCTGCCGACCGCCACCGCCATGCTCCGACTTGCGCCTGCGCTGCTGGCGGCCGGCCGCACGGTGGATGCGGCGCATGCCTGGCCGCTCTATGTTCGCGATAAAGTGGCGCAAACGACCGACGAGCGCGCCGCCATCAAGGCTGCGGCCGCGGCCGCGATTTCACCTGCCAGCAGCCCATGAGCGCCGTGCTCCAGCCCGTCGAAGCCCGCCTCGAACCGCTCACCGTCGAGCGGCTCGATGCGGTCTGCGCGGTCGAGCCGACGGCCTACAGCCACCCCTGGACACGGGCCAACTTCATCGATTCCATGGCTGTGGGCTACCACTGCCAATGCCTGCTGGCGCCGGTCTCCGTGCCCGGCCTGGCGACGCCGGTGACAGGCCTCGGCGAAACGCTGATCGGCTACTTCGTCGCCATGAAGGGCGTGGACGAAGTGCACCTGCTCAACTTCACCGTGGCGCCGGCTTTCCAGCGCCAGGGATGGGCGCCGCTGATGCTGGCGGCGCTGACCGGATGGTCGCGCGCCGAGGGCGCCCAGTGGCTCTGGCTCGAGGTTCGCCAGAGCAACCAGCGTGCGCTGGACGTCTATGTGCGCCAGGGCTTCCGCAGCGTGGGCGTGCGCAAGGGCTACTACCCGGCCCATGACGGCAGGCGCGAAGACGCGGTCGTCATGAGCCTGAGATTGAACGAGACAGGCACCGCCTGGGGAGCCTTGCGATGAGCGCGGTACAGACATTGAAGCTCGATGCGCGGCAGCGCGCGATGCTCGACGAGATGGGCGTGAAGGTCTGGTGGCCGATGCCCGAGGTGGTGGAAGCCGCCGCCGTGCCCGCCGTCGAGGCGAAGGCCGTGGTCGCGGAGCCGCTTGCGGCCGAAAGGCCCACCGCCGTGGCACCGGCCCCCGCCCTCGCCGCACGCCCTGCGCCCGCGCCGCTGTCCCATGGTGCCGCCGTGCTGGTCGACGCGCCCCGCCGCCTTTACGCCGAGGCCGGCGCCGCACCGGTCCAGGGCGGCTGGCTGGTCGTTGCCGACATGCCGCCCGAAGCCGACGGCCGCCACGGCGAGCCCTTCGCGGGCGACGCCGGCAAGCTGCTCGACAACATGCTGCGCGCCCTGAAGCTGCACGACGGCAGCACGCCGGTGCACCTGATGCGCACGCACCGCGGCGTGGCGGCCGGCCAGCCCGGCAGTCCGCGTCCCATGGCCGAGGCCTTCCAGGCGCAGGCCGCGGCGCTCGCACCGGCGCTGGTGCTCGCCATGGGCCCGCTGGCCGCCCAAAGCCTGATGCAAAGCGTCGACCCGCTCGGCAGGCTGCGCGGCCGCGCCGTGCCGCTGGCGTCGATCGAGGGAGTCGCGGTCGTGGCGACCTACCACCCGGCCTACCTGCTGCGAAACCCCGCGGACAAGGCGCGTGCCTGGGCCGATTTGTGCCTGGCCGCTGAACAGCAAACGACGCCGAACTGAGGGCCGGCGGCCGGGTCCGTAAAATCGGACCCCATGACTTTCCTCGACAAGCTGGCCACCGCACAGCAAAAAAACGGTTCGTTGCTCTGCGTGGGGCTCGATCCGGAGCCAGCCAGGTTCCCGGGGCAGCTCAAGAACGATGCGGGCCGCATCTATGACTTCTGCGCGCGCATCGTCGATGCGACCGCCGGCCTGGTCATCGCCTTCAAGCCGCAGATCGCCTATTTCGCGGCCCACCGCGCCGAAGCCCAGCTCGAACAGCTCATGGAGCACATGCGCCGCAACGCGCCCCATGTGCCCGTGATCCTGGATGCCAAGCGCGGCGACATCGGCTCCACGGCCGAGCAGTACGCCATCGAGGCCTTCGAGCGCTATGGCGCCGACGCGGTGACGCTGTCGCCCTTCATGGGCTTCGACTCGGTGGCGCCGTACCTCAAGCACCAGGGCAAGGGCGCCTTCCTGTTGTGCCGCACCAGCAACCCCGGCGGCGCCGACCTGCAGGGCCAGCGGCTGGCGGGCATCGAAGGCCAGCCTTTCCTCTACGAGCATGTCGCCAAGCTGGCGCAGGGCCCATGGAACCTCAACGGCCAGCTCGGCCTGGTGGTGGGCGCCACCTATCCGGCGGAGATCGAACGCGTGCGCGAACTCGCGCCCACGGTGCCGCTGCTCATTCCCGGCGTCGGCGCGCAGGGCGGCGATGCGGTGGCCACGGTGCGTGCCGGCTGGCGCCCTGACGCGCCGATCATCGTGAACTCGTCGCGCGCCATCATCTATGCGTCGTCGGGCGACGACTTTGCCGCAGCGGCAAAGAACGCCGCGCGCGCTACGCGCGACGCATTGGAAGAAGCCAAGGCCTGAAAACCCGCAGGTTCAGGCTCGGCGCAGGCGCGTGAAAGCCTCGAACTCCCAGTTGCGCATGCCCAGGAGCAGCGTGTAGCCCTCGCGGTCCTTGGCCGAGAGCTTCTGGTCGGTCTGGTGCTGCTGCGCAAAGTCCTGCGCCACGCGCTGCAGGCGCTCCAGGAACGCCGGCGCCAGCGAGCGGCTGATGGAGCCGTGCACCAGCAGCAGCCCTTCGGCCGGCCCGTCGAAACCGCCACGGTAGTAGTCGAGCACCACGTTCTCGCGAAAGAACTCCATCACCGGCCCATGCGGCCGCCAGCGGAAGGTCTTGGCCAGCTTCAGCCGGTAGCGGTTGAGCGGGCGCAGCTCGATGATGCCGATGCGGTCCAGCTGCGCAAGGAAGCCGATGCATTCGGCCTCGCTGATCCGGTAGGAGGAGACGATCTGCTCCAGCGTCCACTGGCTCAGCACGCTGATCGCCACCAGCAGCAGCTTCTTGTCCTTGACCACGGCCCTTTCCTGCTCCTGCGTGAGCTCCTTGAGCAGCGGCTGGGCGTCGGCCACGCGGCGCGCGAGTTCGGCAAAGTCGATCTTGAGCGCACGGCAGATCGCGTCGACGCGCGACAGCGGCATGTCGCTCTTGGCCAGCATGCGCTTCACGCTGGACTCGGCCATGTCGAGCGACCGGGCGAGGTCGGCATAGGTCATTCGGGCGCTCTTGAGTTCGTTCTTGAGGGCTTGGACGAGGTCGACCGTGGTGCTCATGAAAGTGGCTTGCAGAAAAAGAGTATTAAAAAAAGATACCCAAAGGGTTGAATCCATGTCTCGTATCGATTCTGGATGCCTGCAGAGAGGCTGGCAACTAAATTCCGCGGCTCGTACCACCCACCCATGAGGCCCGCCATGCACCCGCCCCCCCTCAGCCGCCGCGAACGCGGATTGCTCTTCACCTTTGCGCTGCTGGCGCTGGTGGCCCTCTTCGGGCCCGAGCTCCCGGCCGCCGACGTCGCGATCGCCTCGGTGTTTGCCGACGGGCGCGCCTGGAACGGGCTGCCCAACGCCATGGACGTGCTCAGCAACCTGCCGTTCGCGCTGGTCGGCGGCTGGGGCCTGTACCGGCTGCACCGGATCGATCGCGCCCACCAGCAGGCGCTGGCGGAATTCCCGTTGGCGCCGCCCGCCAGCGATCCGCCGGACAACACCCTGGACTGCGCCTGGCTCTTCTTCGCCGGGCTGATCGCCACGGCCGCGGGCTCGGCCTTCTTCCACCTGATGCCCGATGCGTCGCGGCTCGCGGCCGACCGGGCCGGCATGGCCGTGGCCTTTGCGGGCCTGATCGGCGTGGCGGTCTGCGAGCGCGTGAGCCAGCGCGCCGGCTGGCCCGCCGCCTGGTTCGTGCTGGCGGCCGGCCTGCTGGCAGCCGAGGTGTTCCATGAAAGCGGCAATGTCCTGCCCTGGGCGGTGGTTCAGTTCGGCGGCATGGCGCTGGTGCTGACGCTGGCGCTGGCAACGCCGATGCGCGGCGCGGTCGGGCTCAGGCTCGGCTGGGTGATCTTCTTCTATGCGCTGGCCAAGGGCTTCGAACTGGCGGACGAAGCGATCTACGAGGTGACGGGGCAGCTGATTTCCGGCCACAGCCTCAAGCACCTGGCCGCATCGCTGGCCGGCCTGCCGGTGCTCGCGGCACTCAGGAAGCTCGATATCGGCTGGCGGGCCACGTTGCTGCGGCACAATCCCGACGCCGCCCTGACGACATAGGCTCGCTCTGCGGGGCAGCGTGCAGACAACAAGACAAGAGGAGTTGCTTCGAATGACAAACCCCGCCGCTGCCACTGCCGCCACGCCGCCTCACGAAGCGAACGCGCACGCCAACCAGTTCGCGCTCCTCGGGCAGCGGCGCTTCGCACCCTTCTTCTGGACGCAGTTCGCGGGCGCGGCGAACGACAACCTCTTCAAGTTCGCCTTCACTGTCATGGTGACCTACCAGCTCCAGCTGAGCTGGATGCCGCCGGCCATGGCGGGCCTGGCGATCGGCGCGCTGTTCATCCTGCCGTTCCTGCTGTTCTCCGCCACGGCGGGGCAGCTCACCGACAAGTTCGACAAGACGAAGATCATCCGCTTCGTCAAGAACCTCGAGATCGCGATCATGCTGCTGGCGGCCTGGGGCTTCGTCCGGGCCGACGCGCCGGTGCTGCTGGGCTGCGTGTTTCTCATGGGCCTGCATTCCACGCTGTTCGGGCCGGTCAAGTTCGCCTACCTGCCGCAGGTGCTCGATGCGCGCGAGCTCACGGGCGGCAACGGCATGGTCGAGATGGGCACCTTCGTCGCCATCCTGCTCGGGCAGGTCGCGGGCGGGCTGCTGGTGGCCTTGCCGCAGGTCGGCCATACCACGGTGGCGGTGGCCTGCGTGCTGCTGGCACTGGTGGGGCGCGGGGTGGCACAGGCCATTCCGGCGGCGCCCGCCACCGACCCGGGGCTGGTGATCAACTGGAACCCGTTCAGCGAGACCTGGCGCAACCTCAAGCTCGCGCACGGCAACATCGTGGTGTTCCGCTCGCTGCTGGGCATCTCGTGGATGTGGTTCTTCGGTGCCGTGTTCCTGAGCCAGTTCCCCAGCTTCGCGAAGGAAGTGCTGCATGGCGACGAGCAGGTGGCCTCGCTGCTGCTGGTGGTGTTCTCGGTGGGCATCGGCGTGGGCTCGCTGCTGTGCGAGACGCTGAGCCGCCGGCAGGTGGAAATCGGCCTGGTGCCGCTGGGCGCCATCGGCATGAGCGTGTTCGCCATCGACCTGTACTTTGCGTCGCGCGCGCTGCCGCCCGTGGCGGTCATGGGGCTCGGCACCTTCGTGGGCCAGGCCGCGCACTGGCGCGTGATGGCCGACCTGGCGCTGCTGTCGCTCTTCGCGGGGCTGTACAGCGTGCCGATGTACGCACTGATCCAGCTGCGCAGCCAGCCCACGCACCGCGCGCGCATCATCGCGGCCAACAACATCCTCAATGCGCTGTTCATGATCGGCAGCTCGGTCATTGCGGGTGCGCTGCTCGGCGCCGGCTTCACGATCCCGCAGATCTTCCTTTTCACCGGCATCGCCAACGCGGTGGTGGCGTTCTACATCTTCATGCTGGTCCCGGAGTACCTGCTGCGCTTCATCGCGTGGATGCTGTCGCACTTTGTCTACCGCTTCGAGATCAAGGGCGACGAGCACATCCCGACCGAAGGCGCGGCGGTGCTGGTGTGCAACCACGTGAGCTTCATCGACGCCATCCTGCTGATGGCCGCGAGCCCGCGCCCGATCCGCTTCATCATGGACCACCGGATCTTCAAGGTGCCGGTGCTCGGCTGGCTGTTCAAGCTGGCCAAGGCCATCCCCATCGCGCCGCAAAAAGAAGACCCGGCGGCCTACGAAGCCGCCTTCGCCAGGGCGCTGCAGGTGCTGCGCGAAGGCGACCTGCTGGCGATCTTTCCCGAGGGTGCCATCACCCGCGACGGCAAGCTGCAGCCCTTCAAGGGCGGCGTGATGAAGATCATCGAAAGCGCGCGCGCCGAAGGCATCGAGCCGCCGGTGATCCCGATGGCGCTGACCAATCTCTGGGGCTCCTACTTCAGCCGCATCGAGCTGCGCGGCGGTGAGAACGTGGCCATGGCGAAGCCTTTCCGCCGCGGCTTCTTCAGCCGTGTCGGGCTGCGTGTCGGCAACCCCGTGCCGCCGTCCGACGTGCGGCCGGAGGCGCTGCAGCAGCGCGTGAGCGGCCTGCTGGGGGCCTGACGCGCGCCAGCGCTGGCGCTCACGGCGCCAAAAAGTATCTTTTAAAGATACTGGTAGCGGCTCAAACCAGAACTGGTCCAAGCATTCGAGCCCCGCGGTGCGGAAGCGAACCATCATTCGCTCACCTTCACTACGCCGCGAGGCTTCCATGCAACCCCTCTCATCCACCACCGTCTCGATCCAGCGCGACACGCGGGCCTGGCAGTTCCAGGTCTGGGCTTCCTTCGCTGTCGCCGTGTTCCTCTGCGCCACCGGCCTGAGCTGGCTGCCGGGCGAGGCGCTGGACCGTGCGTTCATGGTGATGGGCTATGTGTTCTGCCTCAGCACCGCCTTCATGCTGGCCAAGTTCGTGCGCGACAGCCAGCACGCGGACGCGGGCGGCACCGGCCGCGACGTGCCGATGTGGCGCCTGGTGGTCTGGGGCAGCTTCTTCACCGCCATGGGCCTGACCGGCTGGGGCCTCGTGCGGATGGAGATCAACGACGCGTACAAGGCCTTCCTGGGCGTGAGCTGGATGTTCCTCGTCAGCTCGGCCTTCACGCTGGCCAAGACGCTGCGCGACCGCCACGAAGCCGACCTGATCGAAGCGCGCCTGCAAGGCAGACGTGCCGCCCGCCAGGAAGCGGCCGGTTCCTCTGCATCGGCTGAGTGAGCGCCTCTTTTTCGCATCCAATCAACGAAAGACCGTCATGAAAAAGTCCATTGCTTCTCTCCTGGTCGCCGCCTGCACCGTGTTCGCCGGCGCGGCGCTGCCCCTGCAGGCCCAGGCCCGGGGTTCCGAGGCTTCGGCCGCGCTCTCCCTGTTGCCCGTGGCATCGGTGGTGGGGGCGGCGTCCGCCGTCGGCGCTTCCGCGACCGCGGTGGTCGCGGTGCCGGCCGCGCTGTCGGTGGGCGGCTCGGTGCTCACGGTGATTGCGGTCGAGGCTTCGGCCGATGGCACCGTCTATGTGCTGGAGCGCGCCTCGGACGGCGCCCGCGCCAGCGTCAGGGTAATGGGCCGCGCCGCCAACGGCGTGTCCGCCGCGGTGGGCACGGGCGTGCTGGTCAGCGTGATCGGCACCGGCATCGTGCTGTCGGCCGCGGGCCAGGTGCTGGCCTTCGTGCCCAACGCCATCGGCCGTGCGCTGTTGCACAACGAGAGGCTGTCATGAAGCGCGCATGCTTTCCCGCGCTGCTGCTGGCGCTTGTGGCCGCACTGCCGCTGCAGGCGCAGGCCGGCCGCTCCTGCGAGCAGGCCAGGCCGACCGCCGAGCTGATCGTCAAGGGCATGCAGCTGGCCGAGCGCACGTCGCAGCAGCTGGACGCGAGCGGCGCGCGCGTGGTGCTGCTGGCCAGGGCCGGGCAGGACCTGAGCAAATACGGCCTGCGCTACTCGCACCTGGGCATCGCCTACAAGACCGACGAGGGCCCGTGGCGCGTGGTGCACAAGCTCAACCAGTGCGGCACGGCCGAGGCCGCGGTGTACCGGCAGGGGCTGGGGGAGTTCTTCCTGGACGACCTCTGGCGCTACGAAGCGGCCTGGTCGGTGCCCACGCCGCAGGTGCAGGCACAGCTCCTGGCCGCGCTGCGTGAATCGCCGGCGCGCATCACCCGGCTGAACGTGGCGCCCTACAGCATCGTGAGCTACGCCTGGGGCCAGAAGTACCAGCAGTCGAACCAGTGGGCCGTCGAGACGCTGGCCGCCGCCATGGAGCCCGCCACCGTCGGCAGCCGCGCGCAGGCCCAGGCGTGGATGCAGTTCAAGGGCTACGAACCGACGACACTGCGGCTCGGCCCATTGACTCGCCTCGGAGGCCGCGTGGGCTCGGCCAACGTGGCCTTCGACGATCATCCGAGCGACAAGCGCTTTTCGGACCGGATCGAAACGGTCACGGTGGATTCCGTGTTCGCCTGGCTGCCGCGCGCAGGGCTGGGTGCGGCGCCGGTGGCGTTCAGGCTGTAGCTGCAACGGGGCGTGCGCGCCCCAGAAGAAAAAAGAGGAAAAAAGAAATGAGCAAGTCATTGCGTCTGTCAGAGAAGTGGTTCCGTCGCGGCCTGTGGCTGGTGGCCCTGGTGTTCGCGAGCTTCCTGATCGGGCTCGGCGGCACCGTCGTGGGCGACCTGCCGAAGGTCGAGCGTGCGCTCCAGCTCGACGATTTCATCGACCGCACTGCGGCCGCGCCGCTGCGCGAGACGATCAACGCGGCGGAAAAGGCCGAACGGGCGGCGTCACGGGAGCTCGAGCAGATCAGCCTGCAGCTCGGTACCGCGCAGCAGGCGAGCGCAAACGCCCGCGAGACCTTCGGCAACTGGCTTGCCACCCGGCGCGCCACCGCCCAACCGGACCAGGACACGGAGCTGATCGCGCGCACCAAGGCGCTCGACGCGCTCAAGAGCAAGGAAGACGCGGTGCAGCGCAAGGTGGATGCGCAACACCAGATCGTGCTCGATGCGCAGCAGGGCGAGCAGCGTGCCCGCGAATCGCTCGCGGTGCTGGAGCGCGCGGCCCAGGAGAAGCTGGAGGCCGAGTACCGCCGCGTCGAACTGCGCGTGTTCCTCTACCGGCTCGCACTCACGCTGCCCCTGCTGGTGGCTGCGGCCTGGCTGTTCGTGAAGAAGCGCAAGGGCACCTACTGGCCCTTTGTCTGGGGCTTCATCTTCTTTGCGCTGTTCGCATTCTTCGTCGAGCTGGTGCCCTACCTGCCGAGCTACGGCGGCTACGTGCGCTACGTGGTGGGCATCGTGGCGACGGTGCTCGTGGGGCGCTACGCCATCGTCGCGCTGAACCGCTACCTCGCACGCCAGAAGCTGGCCGAGCAGCAGCCCGACCAGGTACGGCGCGAGGAGCTCAGCTATGACACCGCGCTCACGCGGCTCGGCAAGAACGTGTGCCCCGGGTGCGAGCGGCCGGTCGACCTGAAGAACAACGAGATCGACTTCTGCCCGCACTGCGGCATCGGCCTGTTCGACCACTGCGGCCAATGCGAAACCCGCAAGAGCGCGTTCTCCAAGTTCTGCCATGCCTGCGGGACTTCCGCCGCGCCGCGCGTGCCGCCCGCATCGCCGGGAAGCTCCGCGGATTCGTTCACACCCGGCGCGCCGGTCCTGCCTGCCGTGTAGCGGGGCGCCACACAGCCGTGCTACAACGTCCGGCTGCGCCACTGACGTGACCGCGGGCTTTTCAGTTACCAACCTCGACGGAGCACCAGCATGAGCATTTTCGGCAGCATTCTTTCCAAGATTTTCCCGTCCGCACACGCCGCCAACGCACCTGCGGCTGCCCCGGCACCCGCCCCCGCCCCCGCGGGCGCGCCGGCCGCCGCGGCACCGCCGCCGGCCATCACGGTGGTCGACGTCGAGGCCCTGCTCGACGGCATGCCCGGCGCGAGCAGCCTCAACTGGCGCACCTCCATCGTCGACCTGATGAAGCTGCTCGGCCTGGACAGCAGCCTCGACGCACGCAAGCAGCTGGCCGCCGAGCTCAGCTATGGCGCCGACACCAGCGACAGCGCCAAGATGAACATCTGGCTGCACCGGCAGGTCATGACCAAGCTGGCGGCCAACGGCGGCAAGGTGCCGGCCGAACTGCGCGACTGATTCGTCCCGCGCGCACGCAAAAAGCCCGGCATGCCGGGATTTTTTGTTTTTCGACGCCGATGGCGCGCGGGGGCTCAGGTCCAGCCGGCGTCCACGACGAAGTCTTGCGCGGTGCACATCCTCGAATCGTCCGCCGCAAGGAAGAGCGCCATGGCGGCGATGTCCTCGGCCATCACGCGGCCCGGCAGGCACTGGGCGGCATCGATCTCGGCACCCGATTCCGGCTTGACCCAGAGCTTGAGCTGCCGCTCGGTCATGACCCAGCCCGGCACGATCGAATTGACGCGGATGTTCTCCTTGCCCAGGTCGCGCGCCAGCGAGCGCGTGAGGCCGCGTGCCGCAGCCTTGCAGGCCTGGTAGACGGGGTAGCCGCGGCCCTTGATCATCCAGCTGATCGAGCCGAAGTTGATGATCGAGCCGCCGCCCAGTGCGCGCATGTCCTCCGCAACCGCCTGCGCCGCGAAGAACTGGTGCTTGAAGTTGACGGCCACCAGGCGGTCGAAGTCTTCGCTCGTCACGTCGGCCATCTCGTGGCGCCGGTCGTTGGCCGCGTTGTTCAGCAGAACGCCGACCGGCCCGAACTGCGCGCGGACCGCGCCGATGGCGGCGGTGAGCGCGGCCGTGTCGGTCACGTCGCATTCGCAGAACAGCGCCGGGTGGCCGCCCTGCAGCCGGGACGCGAGTGCGCGGCCCGCGGCGGCGTCCAGATCGCAGAAGCCGACTTTCGCGCCCTGCGCGTGGAACGCCCGCACCAGCGCCTCGCCGATGCCGGTGGCGCCGCCCGAGATGAACACGGTGCGGCCGGCCAGCGAGGGGTAGCGGGCGGTGCAGGCGGCGGTTGATGAAGATGAAGCGGTGGTCATGGCTTTCAGCGTAGCAAATGAACGCATCGGCGTGCACCCGGTTTACTTCTGCATACCTCCGGCGTACGTGGCGTATGGCTTCCGGCATGTGGGCAACGGGCGCCCGCGTGGCTACGCTTGCCGCCCATGAACATCCTTTACCGCCGCCGTGCAATGAACGGCCTCGCCGCCCTGGCGCTTGTCCCCCTGGCCTTTGCCGCTCGCCCGGTCCGGGCCCAGGCCGCGGCGCCCATCCAGCTCTTCAAGATCGTCTCGCCGCGCGACGAGATCGTGGTCGGCGTGGAGGCCGCGCAACTTGGCAGCGGTGCGGGCCCCGCCGTGCAGCGCCTGGCCGAAATGCTGGCGGCCCAGGGGCAGCTCACGCTGTGGCAATACGCATCGCAGAAGGACGCCAGCGGGGCGCTGGTGCAGGCGCCGCTGCGGCAGGTGGCGGTCTTCAAGAACGAACTGCTGCGCATCGAGCCCTACACCACGCCGCTGCCGGTCAAGGCGCCGGCCGCCGCCAAGTAGACGGCACGCCGTGCGTGCGGCTACACGCCGCGCGCGCGGTCGGCCTTGAAGCGGGCCCGGAACGACGTGAAGCTGTCCGCCTCGAGGGCTTCGCGGATCTCGCGCATCAGGTTCAGGTAGTAGTGCAGGTTGTGGATGGTCGTGAGCATCGGCCCGAGCATCTCGGCGCAGCGGTCCAGGTGATGCAGGTAGGCGCGGCTGAAGCCCTCGCGCCCGCCGTCGTTCCACGAGACGCCCGAGGTGCCCGCGCACGCGTGGCAGGTGCAGCTCGGGTCGATCGGCTGCGGATCGTTCTTGTGGCGTGCGTTGCGCATCTTCAGGTCGCCGAAGCGCGTGAACAGCGTGCCGTTGCGCGCATTGCGCGTGGGCATCACGCAGTCGAACATGTCGACGCCGTCGGCCACGCCCTGCACCAGGTCTTCGGGCGTGCCCACGCCCATCAGGTAGCGCGGCTTGTGGGCCGGCAGCCGGTGCGGCGTGTGGGCCATGATGTGCAGCATCTCTTCCTTGGGCTCGCCCACGCTCACGCCGCCGATGGCATAGCCCGGGAAGTCCATCTCGACCAGCGCCGCGAGCGACTCTTCGCGCAGGTTCTCGAACATGCCGCCCTGCACGATGCCGAACAGCGCGTTCGGGTTCTCCAGCCGCGCGAACTCGTGCTGGCAGCGCCTGGCCCAGCGCAGGCTCAGTTCCATCGAGATGCGCGCCTCGGCCTCGGTCGTGATGTGACCCTTGGTGTCGTAGGGCGTGCACTCATCGAACTGCATCACGATGTCGCTGTTCAGGATGGTCTGGATCTGCATCGAGACCTCGGGCGTGAGGAACAGCTTGTCGCCGTTGACCGGCGAGGCGAACTTGACGCCCTCTTCGCTGATCTTGCGCATCGCGCCCAGCGACCAGACCTGGAAGCCGCCCGAGTCGGTGAGGATCGGCTTGTTCCACTTCTCGAACTGGTGCAGCCCGCCGAAGCTCGCCATCACGTCGAGGCCGGGCCGCATCCACAGGTGGAAGGTGTTGCCCAGGATGATCTGCGCGCCCATTTCCTCGAGGCTGCGCGGCATCACGCCCTTGACGGTGCCGTAGGTGCCCACGGGCATGAAGATCGGCGTCTGCACCACGCCATGGTTGAGCGTGAGCGTGCCGCGGCGCGCGTGGCTCGCGGGGTCTGCCTTGAGGAGTTCGAAGTTCAGCATGGTCGTCGCCTTCAATCTTGTCGTTGTCTTGCCAGCAGCATGGCGTCGCCATAGCTGAAGAAGCGGTAGCGGTGGGCGATGGCATGGGCATACAGCGCCATCACGCGCTCGTAGCCCGCAAAGGCCGACACCAGCATCATCAGCGTGCTCTTCGGCAAATGGAAGTTGGTCACCAGCACATCGACGTGCGCGAAGGCGAAGCCCGGCGTGATGAAGATGCGGGTGTCTCCGCTGGTCTCTCCACTCTTTGCCCACGATTCGAGCGTGCGAACCGTGGTGGTGCCGACCGCGACGATGCGTCCGCCGCGCCCCTTGCACTCGGCGACCGCGCGCTGCGTGGCTTCGGGCACTTCGTAGCGCTCGGCATGCATCGTGTGCTCGGCGATATTCTCGGTCTTCACCGGCTGGAAGGTGCCGGCGCCCACGTGCAGCGTGACGTTGGCGCGCCGCACGCCGCGCGCTTCGAGCGCGTCCAGCAGCGCCAGGTCGAAATGCAGTGCGGCCGTCGGCGCGGCCACCGCGCCCGGCACGCGCGCGAACACGGTCTGGTAGCGGCTCTCGTCGTCGGCCGAATCGGTGTGGGTGATGTAGGGCGGCAGCGGCACGTGGCCGCAGCGGGCCATCAGCGCATACGGGTCTTCGCCCGCGTCGCTTTCGAAACCGAAGCGGAACAGCGCGCCGTCTTCCTCCGGCCAGCGGCCCAGCAGCGTGGCGCGGAAGCCGCCCACCATCTGCAAGGTGGTGCCAACAGGCGGCTTCTTGCTCACCTTCATGTGCGCCACCACCTCATGCCCCTGCAGCACGCGCTCCACCAGCAGTTCGAGCTTGCCGCCGGTCGGCTTCTCGCCGAACAGCCGCGCCTTGACCACGCGCGTGTCGTTGAAGACGAGCAGGTCGCCTTCGCGCAGCAGCGAGGGCAGGTCCTTGAAGATGCGGTCGGCCGGGGCGCCGCCCGTGCCGTCGAGCAGGCGGGAGGAGGTGCGTTCGGGGGCCGGGTGTTGCGCCACCAGTTCGGGCGGCAAGTCGAAATCGAAATCGGAAAGCGTGAAGGCGCGCATGGTGCTTGAGGGCCGGACGGGCCCCGTGCCAAGGAGGCGTGAGAAAAGGTTGACGGGAAGCGGGCGGAATTGTCCCATGTCCCGAAAGCCGGCGCGCCCGGGTGGGTCGGCCAAGGCAGAATCGGTGAATGGTCGATTCACTAGCCGCGCGCATCACGCCCGGGTCCGGTCCCTCCGAAGGCGAGCTCTTCAAGAAGATACTCGGCAGCGCCTGGCAGGGGCTCCACCCCGACATCCGCCGGCGCTTCGACAAGAACCCGCTGCCCGGCAAGGCGCTGCACTACCTCGGCGCGCTCAGCGAGCTGCGCTGCTCGCGCTTCGGCAAGCTGCTGGGGCACCTGACGCAGCCCTTGATCCAGGGCGCGCTGATTCCCTACTGCGACGCCGGTTTTCCCGTCGAGATCCAGGTCTACGCCCGGCCGCAGGACCCGGCCATCTACAAGCAGCGCATCTACCGCCTGCATGGCCGCCGGCCGATCCGCTTCACCAGCTTCATGCGCGAGAGCGAGCGGGGCGAAGTGCTCGAATACGTGGGCATGGGACTCGGCATGAAGCTGGTGCTCAGCGTGGAGAACGGCAGCCTGCATTTCCAGAGCAACGGCTACTTCTGGGAGGTGCTCGGTTTCCGCATTCCGCTGCCGGGGCTGTTCACCCCCGGCAAGACCTTTCTCTGGCACCACAACGAGACGCCCGAGCGCTTCAACATCCGCATCGAGATCCGCCACTGGTTGATGGGCACCACCTTCACGCAGGTCGGCGTGTTCGAGGAAGCGGCCGAGCCGAAGGCGGCCGCCGCGTGATCGATACGCACCTGCTCGCGCTGCAGCTCATGGCGGCCCAGGGCCTGCTGGGCGCGTTCGACACCCTCTATCACCACGAGGGGACCGAGGCGCTGGCGCAGCGCGACACCGCAGGGCGCGAGCTGTCCATCCACGCGGTCCGTTCGTCCCTCTATTGCGCGCTGTTCATCGGGCTCTCGTCGTGGGCCTGGCATGGTGCCTGGGCCTGGGTGCTGCTGGCGGTGTTCGGGGTCGAGATCGTGCTCACGCTCTGGGACTTCGTGGTGGAAGACCGCAGCCGCCTGCTGCCGCCCACCGAGCGCGTCACGCACACCGTGCTGGCCATCAATGCCGGCGCCTTCATCGCTTTGCTGGCCCTCGCTGCGGTCGACTGGGCGGTGCAGCCGACGGCGCTGGCGTGGCAGCCGCAAGGCTGGCTGGGCGCATTCCTCGCCTTGTGCGGCGTGGGTGTGGGGCTCTCGGGGCTGCGCGACGCTTTGGCGGCGCGGGCGCTGCTGCGCCGCGCGGCGAACGAAGAGGCGCGCGCAACCGAGGCGCCGGTGCGCTTCGGCACCAGGCCGCAGCGCGTGCTGGTGACCGGCGGCACGGGCTTCATCGGCCAAACCCTGGTGCGCCACCTGCTGGCGGACGGCCACGCAGTGACGGTCTGGTCGCGCGATGCGCGCTCCGCCGCATGGGGCTTCGGGGGCGCCGTGCGCTGCGTGCAGCGGCTCGACCAGATTCCCGAAGCCGATCCGTGCGACGTGGTGATCAACCTGGCCGGAGCGCGCATCCTGGGCCGGCGCTGGAGCGCGCGGCGCCAACGCGCGCTGCGCCAGAGCCGCGAAGGCCTCACGGCCGCGCTGGTCGCGTGGATGGCCGCGCGCCCGCGCAAGCCATGGCTTTTGCTGTCGGCCTCGGCCATTGGCTACTACGGTGTGCAGCCGCAAGGCGACGCCACCGAACTGGCGGAGGATGCACCGCCGCAGGACATCTTCATGTCGAGCCTGTGCGAGGAATGGGAGCGAGCGGCCAACGTTGCCGCGTTGCATGGCGTGAACGTGGCCTGCATGCGCTTCGGCTTCGTGCTGGGCCACCAGGGCTCGCTGCCGCAACTGCTGTTGCCGGTTTCGCTCGGCATGGGCGGGCGGCTGGGCAGCGGACGCCAGTGGCTGTCGTGGGTCCATGTGCATGACGTGATCCGCGCAATCGCACATGTGTGGGGCCTTGCCGAAGAGGCCCCCGCAGGCCAGCCTGCAACCACCCAGGCCTACAACTTCACCGCGCCGGGTGCGCTCAGCCAGGAAGAATTCACCCGCGTGGCCGCCAGCGTGCTGCGCCGCCCGTGCTGGATGCCGACCCCGGCCGGGCCGGTCAGGCTGCTGTTGGGCGAGCAGGCCGACCTGCTGCTCGAGGGGCAGCGCGTGGTGCCGGCGCGCCTGCTGCAAACCGGCTTCCGCTTTGCGTTTGCCGATGCCCGCGCCGCCTTGACGGACCTTTGCAGGCCGCGCTAGAAGCTTTGCCCGTGCCCGCCAGGAAAGCCCCGCCCCCTTCTGTTCCGGCCGCCGCGCCGCAGCCGCCCGGTGCCGGCCTGAGCGCTGTGCAGCGCGCGCTGCGCAAGCTCGGCCTCGTGCGCGACATCGACTTTGCACTCTACCTGCCGATGCGCTACGAGGACGAGACGCGCATCGTGCGGCTGGCCGACACGCGCGACGGCGACATGGCGCAGGTCGAAGGCGTGGTGACCGAATGCGAGGTGGTGTTCCGCCCGCGCCGGCAGCTCATTGCCACCATCGACGACGGCAGCGACACCTGCCAGCTGCGCTTCTTCAATTTCTACCCCTCGCAGCAGAAGCAGCTCGCGGTCGGTGCGCGGGTGCGCGTGCGCGGCGAAATGCGTGGCGGCTTCGTCGGGCGGCAGATGATGCACCCCACCGTCAAGGCGGCCGGCACTGCGCTGCCCGAGGCGCTCACGCCCGTGTACTCGACCGTGGCCGGGCTGCCGCAGCCGGTGCTCCGGCGCGAGGTGCGCTCGGGCCTGGCGCGCGCCGTGCTCGACGAGACGATTCCCGTGCAGATCGGCCTGCGCGGCGCATGGGACCTGCGCAGCGCGCTGACCTTCCTGCACTACCCCACGCCCGACGTGGCGATGGCCACGCTCGAAGACCACAGCCATCCGGCCTGGCAGCGCATCAAGGCCGAGGAACTGCTGGCGCAGCAGCTGTCGCAACTGCAGGCGCGGCTGGAGCGCGCGGCGCAGCGTGCGCCGATGCTGCCTTTTTCACCCAAGCCGAAGCCGACGTCGCTGCATGCCCAATTGCTTGCCGTGCTGCCCTTCGGCCTCACGGGTGCGCAGCAGCGCGTGGGCGAGGAAATCTCGCACGACCTCGCCCGCGAGATTCCCATGCACCGCCTGCTGCAAGGCGACGTGGGCTCGGGCAAGACGGTGGTGGCGGCGCTCGCGGCGGCGCGCTGCATCGATGCGGGCTTTCAATGCGCGTTGATGGCACCGACCGAAATCCTCGCGGCCCAGCACTTCGGCAAGCTGGTCGGATGGCTCGATCCGCTGCTGGCCGAGCGCGGCCTGCGCGTGGCCTGGCTCACGGGCAGCCAGAAGAAGAAGGAGCGCGACACCATGTCGGCCGCGGTCGAAAGCGGCGAGGCGGCGCTGGTGATCGGCACGCATGCCGTCATTTCGGAAAAGGTGCGCTTCAAAAACCTCGCGCTCGCGATCATCGACGAGCAGCACCGCTTCGGCGTGGCGCAGCGGCTGGCGCTGCGCGGCAAAGCTGTCCGTCACCTCGAACCGCACCTCTTGATGATGAGCGCCACGCCCATCCCGCGCACGCTGGCGATGAGCTACTACGCCGACCTCGATGTATCCACGCTCGACGAGCTGCCGCCGGGCCGCACGCCCATCGTCACGAGGCTGGTGGCCGACCACCGGCGCGACGAGGTGATCGCGCGCATCCAGGCGCAGCTCGGGCAGGGTCGGCAGGTCTACTGGGTCTGCCCGCTGATCGAGGAGAGCGAGGCGGTCGACCTGCGCAACGCGACCGAAACGCGCGACGAACTCGCGGATTCACTCGGCCAGGCCGTCAATGTCGGGCTGCTGCATTCGCGCATGCCCACGGCCGAGAAGCAGGCGGTGATGGCGGCCTTCACCGCGAACGAAATCCAGGTGCTTGTGAGCACCACGGTGATCGAGGTGGGCGTGGACGTGCCCAACGCCTCGCTCATGGTGATCGAGCATGCCGAGCGCTTCGGCCTCTCGCAATTGCACCAGCTGCGCGGGCGCGTGGGCCGCGGCGCCGCGGCCTCAGCCTGCGTGCTGCTCTATGCGCCTGGCGACAGTGGCCGCGTGGGCGAGGCGGCGCGCGCGCGGCTCAAGGCCATGGCCGAGACCGGCGATGGCTTCGAGATCGCGCGGCGCGACCTCGAGATCCGCGGCCCGGGCGAGTTCCTCGGTGCGCGCCAGTCGGGCGCGCCGCTGCTGCGCTTTGCCGACCTCGCCGCCGACGCGATGCTGCTCGACTGGGCGCGCGAGCTGGCACCGGTCATGCTCGAGAAACACCCCGACCTGGCCCAGCGCCACGTCGACCGCTGGCTCGGCACCAAGGCCGAGTACCTGAAGGCTTAGGCCCCAGGCCATGCCCGGTCACGGGCGCTTGCGCATAATTGACGCAAGCTATGACTCTCACCGAACTCAAATACATCGTCGCAGTGGCCCGGGAACGCCACTTCGGCAAGGCAGCCGAGGCCTGCTACGTCTCCCAGCCGACGCTCTCCGTGGCCATCAAGAAGCTCGAGGACGAGCTCGAGGTCAAGCTCTTCGAGCGCAGCGCCGGCGAGGTGACCGTGACGCCGCTCGGCGAACAGATCGTGCAGCAGGCGCAGAGCGTGCTCGACCAGGCCGCGAGCATCAAGGAGATCGCCAAGCGCGGCAAGGATCCGCTGGCGGGGCCCCTGAACCTTGGCGTGATCTACACCATCGGGCCGTACCTGCTGCCCGACCTGGTGCGCCAGGTGATCGCGCGCACGCCCCAGATGCCGCTGGTGCTGCAGGAGAACTTCACCGCCAGGCTGCTCGAGATGCTGCGTGCCGGCGAGATCGACTGCGCGATCATGGCCGAGCCTTTTCCCGACACGGGGCTGGCGATGGCGCCGCTCTACGACGAGCCCTTCATGGCGGCGCTGCCCACCAAGCACAAGTTCGCAGACCTCGAATCCATCACCTCGGACCAGCTGCAGAACGAGACCATGCTGCTGCTGGGCACCGGCCATTGCTTTCGCGACCATGTGCTGGAGGTGTGCCCCGAGTTCGCGCGCTTCTCGAGCAATGCCGAGGGCATTCGCAAGAGCTTCGAGGGCTCGTCGCTCGAAACCATCAAGCACATGGTGGCCTCGGGCATGGGCGTGACGCTGGTGCCGCGCCTGTCGGTGCCTGCCGACGCGCTCAAGCCCAAGGTCAAGGGCCGCAGGGAGCCCGAGCAGATGGTGCGCTACCTGCCGGTGCGCGATGCGCAGGACCGCGACCCGCCGACGCGGCGCGTGGTGCTGGCCTGGCGCCGCACCTTCACGCGCTACGAGGCGATCGCCGCCTTGCGCAACGCCATCTATGCGTGCGAGCTGCCGGGCGTCAAGCGGCTGTCATAAGAATCAATTTGCGAAATCGGCCTACGCGGCGGCCGTTCGAATTCATTCATCGCTGGGATAGAGTGACGCTGTTGCGAAGCCGCCCGCCGGCTTCCAGAATCGGCACCTTGTCCCCAAGTTGAAGAAAGAGTTTCACGCCATGGCCAAAGCATCGAAGAAAACATCGTCGTCTTCGCAGGGCAAGCTGCCCAAGAAGGGCGAGGCGCTGGTGGCGCAGGAGTCCGGCAGCCGCAACGCGCCGATCATCAACATCGGCATCGAGCGCCAGGACCGTGCGGCCATTGCCGAAGGCCTGAGCCGCGTGCTGGCCGACACCTACACGCTCTATCTCACGACGCACAACTTCCACTGGAACGTCACGGGGCCGCACTTCAACTCGCTGCACGCGATGTTCATGGGGCAGTACACCGAGCTCTGGGGCGCGACCGACGTGATCGCAGAGCGCATCCGCGCGCTGGGCCACTATGCCCCGGGCTCGTATGCCGAATTCAGCAAGATCGCCACCGTGCCCGATGTGCCGCAGGCACCGCCCAAGGCGATGGAGATGGTGCGCATCCTCGTCAAGGGCCACGAGACGGTGTCGCGCATCGCGCGCGAATTCATTCCGGTGGCCGAAGAGGCCGGCGACGACCCGACGGCCGACATGCTGACCGCGCGCTGCACGGTGCACGACCAGACCGCCTGGATGCTGCGCTCGCTGCTCGAAGACTGATGTTGCAGGGGGCCCGCCGGGCCCCGGCACCGGGAGCGGCACAATGGCCGCTCTTTTTTTGCCTGCCGCATGCTCGCCCGCCGTTTTGCGCTCTATCTCGACCTGATTCGCTGGAACCGCCCCGCGGGCTGGCTGCTGCTGCTCTGGCCCACGCTGGGGGCGCTCTGGTTTGCCGCCGGGGGCTGGCCCGGATGGCACCTGCTGGTGGTGTTCGTGCTGGGCACCATCCTCATGCGCAGCGCGGGCTGCTGCGTCAACGACGTGGCGGACCGCGACTTCGACCGCCATGTGAAGCGCACCGCCAAGCGGCCGGTGACCAGCGGCGCAGTGTCCGTCAGGGAGGCGCTGGTGCTGGGCGCGGTGCTGGCGCTCGCGGCGTTCGGGCTGGTGCTCACGACCAACCGGGCCACCATTGCCTGGTCGTTCGCCGCGCTGGCCATCACGCTGGCCTATCCGTTCGCCAAGCGCTTCGTGTCGGTTCCGCAGGCGGTGCTGGGCATCGCTTTCAGCTTCGGCATCCCGATGGCGTTTGCGGCGGTGCAATCCACGGTTCCGGTGTTCGCGGCCTGGCTGCTGGCCGGCAACCTGTTCTGGGTGCTGGCCTACGACACCGAATACGCCATGGTCGACCGCGACGACGACCTGAAGATCGGCATGAAGACCTCGGCCATCACCTTTGGCCGCTTCGACGTGGCGGCGGTGATGGCGAGCTACGCGATCTTCTTGGCCGTCTGGGCCTGGGCCGGCGCGAGCCGCGGCCTGGGCGCGGTGTTTTTCGCGGCCATCGGCGTGGCCGCGGCGCAGGCGCTCTGGCACTGGCAGCTGATTCGCGGCCGCACGCGCGACGGCTGCTTCAAGGCCTTCCGCCTGAACCACTGGCTGGGCTTTTCGGTGTTTGCCGGCATCGCGGCCGGCTATGCGCTGGCCTAGACCGCGGGCGAAGGCCGCGCCGCACTCAGTCCTTGCCGAATTCCTCGCCCAGTTCGGCCGCGCGCTTCTGCGCCGCGCGGATCGCGGTCTTGAACTTCGCCTTGACGTCGGCGCCCTCGAGCGAGGTGAGCGCCGCGTAGGTCGTTCCGCCCTTCGAGGTCACGCGCTCGCGCAGCACCGAGGGCGGCTCGGTCGCGCTGTGCGCCAGCGCCGAGGCGCCGGTGAAGGTGCCGATGGCCAGCCGCTGGGCCTGCTCGGGCGACAGGCCCATTTCGACACCGGCCTCGGTCATGGCCTCGATGAAATAGAAGACATAGGCGGGACCCGAGCCGGACATGGCCGTGACCGCATCGAGCGCGGCTTCGTCGTCGACCCAGAGCAGTTCGCCGGTCGGCGCCAGCAGCTGCCCGACCAGCGCGCGGTCGGCGGCGTCCACGCCCGCGCGTGCATAGAGCCCGGTCATGCCCTGTCCCACCAGCGCGGGCGTGTTGGGCATGGCCCGCACCACGCGCTCGCTGCCGAGCCAGCGGGCGATGCTGGTGGACGGAATGCCCGCCGCCACGCTCAGGTGCAGTGCGCTTCCGGCAAAGGCGCGCACCGGCTTCGCGGCGTCCGCGAAGGTCTGCGGCTTGACTGCCCACACCACCACGGCGCAGCGCGACAGGGCCTCGCCGGCCTCGGCCTGCGCCGTGATGCCGAACGATTGCGCGAGCTTCTGGCGGGCCTCCTCGAATGGCTCGACCACCTCGAAGGCGTCGGCCGGGGTGCCCTGCTTGAGGAGGCCGCCGATGATGGCGCTGGCCATGTTGCCGCCGCCGATGAAGGCGATCGGGGGGAGCGGCGCCGGGCCGGTGCGGGGCAGGAAAGTGACGGCGATGGTCATGGTCGGTCGGTGTATTCGAATGCCGCGAACTGGGTTGTCTGCAGCGGGTTGAAATTGTCGTCGCTCACCACCACCAGCAGGCGCTTGCCGTCCGGAAGCGGCGGTCCCCAGCACATCCCTTCGGTGTTGTCGAGGCGCGAAAGGCCGAGGTGGGCGAAGTCGGCAACCAGCGTCTTGGCGGCCGGGCGATGGTTGCCCGCGGCGAGCGTCTCGGTCTCCAGCACGTCGGTGGCGCCCCGGGTATCGATCTCGTAGAGACGCAGCGAGTTTCCGGCCCCGGTGGCATAGGCGCGCTCCAGCACCAGCATGCGGTCGGCATCGAGCATCAGGATCTCGCTGATGCCGTTGTCCGCAAGGGTGCCGGGAATCAACGGGCGCAGCGGAATCGCATCGGGCACATAGGCGATCTGGCGCGTGGCCCGGCCGGTCGCCAGGTCCATCCGGGTCAGCCGGCAGGGGCCGCCCGGCGCGCTGGCGGTGGGAATGGGGCCGTCCTGGATCAGCGCGTTTTCCATCGCCAGCCAGGCGTGGCGCCCATCGGGCGTCAGCGCGAGGCCCTCCAGGCCCAGGTTGTCGCGCGGGCCGCGGCGCTGCAGGGCATCGGCGTCGAACATCGAGGGCAGGGCGAATTCGCGCAGCAGCCGGCCGTCGCGCGCCGATTCGTGGAAGGCCGGCCCGAATCCGCGCGCCACGTCGCCTTCGCTGGTCCACAGAAGGGTGCCGGTGCCGGGCCGAAGGCGCAGGGCCTCGGGATCCGGCACCGGGGTCCGAGCCTCGGCGCGGCGCCGGGCCGGCCAGGGGCCGCCGCCGCCGGGGCGTTGCAACTGCACCACGCCCTTCGGCGCGGGCGGTTGCAGCCAGGGCGCAGCCCATTGGGCCGTGTAGAAGCGGACAGGGTCCAGGTCCGATCGGTCATCGCTGAGAAGGATGTACTCACTTCTTTCAGCGTCGAAGTCGATTGCGGAGAGGCCCCCCGCCGTGGTGCCCTGTATATTCAGCCGGTGCGGCCAGTGCGACTCGGCCAGGCGCCGCAGCCGCGCCCCTGGCTGGGGCGGATACGCCGGACTGCCGCAGCCGGCCATGCCGCCGACCCCGGCCACGGCGGCGGTTATGCCCAGCAGCAGCCGGCGGCGCAGGGGCGATGCGGGAGCCAAGAGGCCTGGAAGGACGGTGCGCACCCCGCCAAGTCTAGTTCCCCCGCATTTCGTGCCATAAGCCGGTTGACACGCTCTTTTGTGCGTGCCACAATCGCAGGCTTCGCTTCAAAAAGGCGAAGCTTTCAGCCCAAAGCGGAAGTGCCTCGAGTGGTTCGAGGTGCAGACGACGGGCCCAAGACTGACCGCAGCGTTTCCCTCCTGGAGGCGCATCGGTACAAGTTGGGAACTACTAGCAATGATCCAAACTGAATCCCGGCTCGAAGTGGCCGACAACACAGGCGCGAAGTCCGTCCTGTGTATCAAGGTGCTCGGTGGCTCCAAGCGGCGTTATGCCAGCGTGGGCGACGTCATCAAGGTCAGCATCAAGGAAGCCGCTCCGCGTGGTCGCGTCAAGAAGGGCGAGATCTACAGCGCAGTGGTGGTCCGCACCGCCAAGGGCATCCGTCGCGCCGACGGTTCCCTCGTCAAATTCGATGGCAACGCAGCCGTGTTGCTCAACGCCAAGCTGGAGCCAATCGGCACCCGCATCTTCGGACCGGTGACGCGCGAGCTGCGTACCGAAAAGTTCATGAAGATCGTGTCGCTGGCACCCGAAGTTCTGTAAGGACAACAACGCCATGAACAAGATTCGCAAAGGCGACCAGGTCATCGTGTTGGCCGGGCGCGACAAGGGCAAGCGGGGCACCGTCTCGCTGCGCAAGGACGATTCGCACCTCGTCGTCGAGGGCGTGAACATCGTCAAGAAGCACGCCAAGCCGAACCCCCTCAAGGGTACGACCGGCGGCATCGTCGAAAAGACCATGCCCATCCACCAATCCAACGTGGCGATCTTCAATGCCGCGACCGGCAAGGCCGATCGCGTGGGCATCAAGATCACCCAGGGTGCTGACGGCAAGCGCGTAGCTGTTCGCGTCTTCAAGTCCAGCGGCGACGAAATCAAGTTCGCCTAAGAGGTACTCACATGGCACGTCTCCAACAACACTATCGCGAAAAGATCGCGAAAGACCTGACGGAAAAGTTCGGCTACAAGTCGCCGATGCAGGTCCCCCGCCTCACCAAGATCACGCTCAACATGGGCGTGGGTGAAGCTGTCGCCGACAAGAAGGTTCTCGACAACGCTGTCGCCGACCTGACCAAGATCGCCGGCCAGAAGCCCGTGGTCACCAAGTCGAAGAAGGCCATCGCCGGTTTCAAGATCCGCGAGAACCAGCCCATCGGCTGCATGGTCACGCTGCGTGGCGTGCAGATGTATGAGTTCCTGGACCGTTTCGTGACCATCGCGCTGCCGCGTGTTCGCGACTTCCGCGGCATCTCCGGCCGTGCGTTCGACGGCCGTGGCAACTACAACATCGGCGTCAAGGAACAGATCATTTTCCCCGAGATCGAATACGACAAGGTCGATGCCCTGCGCGGTCTCAACATCAGCATCACGACGACGGCCAAGACCGACGAAGAAGCCAAGGCGCTTCTCGCTGGTTTCCGTTTCCCGTTCAAGAACTGAGGCGAACCGTGGCTAAACAATCCCTGATCCAACGCGAACTCAAGCGCGACAAGCTGGTCGCCAAGTACGCTGCGAAGCACGCGGAACTGAAGGCGATTTCCAACGACCTGAAGAAGAGCGACGAAGAGCGCGCTGCTGCACGCCTGGGCCTGCAAAAGCTCCCGCGCAACGCGAACCCCACGCGCCAGCGCAACCGTTGCGAAATCACCGGTCGCCCGCGTGGCACCTTTCGTCAATTCGGTCTGGCCCGCGCCAAGATCCGCGAACTGGCTTTCAATGGCGACATCCCCGGTGTCACCAAGGCCAGCTGGTAAGCCAGGCAGGAGCAAACAACATGAGCATGAGTGATCCCATTGCCGACCTGCTGACGCGTATCCGTAACGCGCAGATGGTGGCGAAGCCCACTGTGTCGATCCCGTCTTCCAAGGTGAAGGCCGCGATTGCACAGGTCCTGAAGGACGAAGGCTACATCGACAGCTTCGAAGTGAAGACCGAAGCCGGCAAGTCCGAGCTCGTCATCACCCTGAAGTACTACGCTGGCCGTCCGGTCATCGAGCGCATCGAGCGCGTGAGCCGTCCCGGCCTGCGCGTCTACAAGGCCAGCGCTTCCATTCCGCAAGTCCAGAACGGCCTCGGCGTTGCGATCGTCACGACCCCCAAGGGCGTGATGACGGACCGCAAGGCGCGCGCTACCGGTGTCGGTGGCGAAGTGCTGTGCTACGTCGCCTAACCGAGACATCGAGGAGTAACTGAAATGTCCCGAGTAGGAAAAATGCCGATCACCATCCCCGCAGGCGTGGATGTGTCGATCAAGGAAGACCAGATCAGCGTCAAGGGCACGGGCGGCACGCTCAACCTTGCACGCAATGCACTGGTCAAGGTCGTCAGCAATGACGGCAAGCTGAACTTCGAGCCCGCCAACGAGTCGCGTGAAGCGAATGCGATGAGCGGCACGATCCGTCAGCTGGTGAACAACATGGTGGTGGGCGTGACCAAGGGCTTCGAGAAGAAGCTCAACCTGGTCGGCGTCGGCTACAAGGCCGCAGCGTCCAACAACAAGTTGAACCTGCAAGTCGGTTACTCGCACCCGGTCAACATCGAAATGCCGCAAGGCATCACGGTGGCCACTGCGACCCCGACCGAAATCGTGATCAAGGGTGCTGACCGTCAGCGCGTTGGTCAAATCGCCGCTGAGATCCGCGCTGTTCGTCCGCCTGAGCCTTACAAGGGCAAGGGCATCCGTTATTCGGACGAGAAGATCGTGATCAAAGAGACCAAGAAGAAGTAAGGGGCAGCAAAATGATGTTGACCAAAAAAGCACAGCGTCTTCGCCGCTCGCGCCAGACCCGCATCCGCATCGCGACGCAGGGCGTGGCCCGCCTGACGGTGAACCGCACCAACCTGCACATCTATGCCACCGTCATCTCCGACGACGGCACCAAGGTGATTGCCACCGCATCGACGGCCGAAGCCGAAGTGCGCACCGCCCTGGGCGGCTCGGGCAAGGGTGGCAATGCCGCCGCTGCAACGGCCATCGGCAAGCGCATCGCTGAAAAGGCGAAGGCTGCCGGCGTCGAGAAGGTCGCCTTCGACCGCGCAGGTTTTGCGTACCACGGCCGCGTCAAGGCGCTGGCCGATGCGGCTCGCGAAGCCGGTCTGCAGTTCTAACCGGACACGAGATTCAAAATGGCAAAGATTCAAGCAAGAACGCAGAACGAAGGCCCTGAAGACGGTTTGCGCGAAAAGATGATCGCGATCAACCGCGTCACCAAGGTGGTGAAGGGTGGTCGTATCCTCGGTTTCGCAGCACTGACCGTCGTGGGCGACGGCGAAGGCCGCGTCGGCATGGGCAAGGGCAAGTCGAAGGAAGTGCCTGCTGCCGTGCAGAAGGCAATGGAAGAAGCTCGCCGCAACCTGGCCAAGATCGCGATCAAGAACGGCACGCTGCATCACCGCGTGACGGGCCATTGGGGCGCTGCCTCGGTGGTCATGATCCCGGCTCCGAAGGGTACCGGCATCATCGCCGGCGGCCCGATGCGCGCCGTGTTCGAAGTCATGGGCATCACCGACATCGTGGCCAAGAGCCATGGTTCGTCGAATCCCTACAACATGGTTCGCGCCACGCTCGACGGGTTGAAGAACTCGACGACCGCGTCCGAAGTGGCTGCCAAGCGCGGCCTGACCGTCGAAGAAATCTTCGCCTGAGCGCAAGCTCTCTGAAGGAAGCATTCAAATGACGACGCAACAACAAACCCTCAAGGTGCAATTGGTCAAGAGCCCGATTGGCACCAAGGAATCGCATCGCGCGACCGTGCGTGGCCTCGGCCTGCGCAAGCTCAACAGCGTGAGCGAGCTGCAAGACACCCCGGCGGTGCGCGGCATGATCAACAAGATCAGTTATCTGGTCAAAGTTCTGTAAGAGAGACTGATATGGAACTCAATGGCATCAAGCCGGCCGATGGCGCCAAGCACGCCAAGCGCCGTGTCGGCCGCGGTATCGGCTCCGGTATCGGCAAGACCGCAGGCCGCGGTCACAAGGGTCAGAAGTCGCGCGCAGGCGGCTTCCACAAGGTCGGCTTCGAAGGCGGTCAAATGCCGCTGCAGCGCCGCCTGCCCAAGCGCGGCTTCAAGTCGCACCTGCTGAAGTTCAACGCCGAAGTCACGCTGACTGCCCTCGAGCAGCTCGGCCTGGCCGAAGTCGATGTCCTGGCGCTCAAGCAAGCCGGCCTCGTGGGCCAGCTCGCCAAGGTCGTCAAGATCATCAAGACCGGTGAACTCACCAAGGCCGTCAAGCTGACGGGCGTGGGCGCAACCGCTGGTGCCAAGGCTGCTATCGAAGCAGCCGGCGGCAGCATCGCCTGATCACACCGGACTGAAAGAAGTTCTTCGTGGCAACTAACGCGGCAACGATCGCAAAGACAGGCAAGTTCGGTGACCTCCGTCGCCGGCTGGTCTTCTTGCTGCTCGCGCTCGTGGTCTACCGGATCGGCGCGCACATTCCTGTGCCGGGCATCAACCCGGACCAGCTGGCTGCGTTGTTCCAGGGCCAGCAGGGCGGCATTCTGAGCCTGTTCAACATGTTCTCGGGCGGGGCGCTGTCGCGCTTCACCGTGTTCGCGTTGGGGATCATGCCGTACATCTCGGCGTCGATCATCATGCAGCTGATGACCTACGTGCTTCCGACCTTCGAGCAATTGAAGAAGGAAGGCGAGGCCGGACGCCGCAAGATCACGCAGTACACGCGCTACGGCGCGCTCGGCCTGGCCCTGTTCCAGTCGTTCAGCATCGCGGTGGCCCTCGAGTCGTCGGCTGGCCTCGTCATCGCTCCCGGCTTCGGCTTCCGCCTCACGGCAATGGTGAGCCTCACGGCGGGTTCGATGTTCCTGATGTGGCTCGGCGAGCAGATCACCGAACGCGGCCTGGGCAACGGCATCTCGATCCTGATCTTTGCAGGTATCGCGGCCGGCCTGCCGAATGCGATCGGCGGCCTGGCTTCGCTGGTGACCACCGGTGCGATGAACCCGATCATTGCGCTGTTCATCATCGCGGTCGTGGTGCTGGTCACCTACTTCGTGGTGTTCGTCGAACGCGGCCAGCGCAAGATCCTCGTGAACTATGCGCGGCGCCAGGTCGGCAACAAGGTCTATGGCGGCCAGTCGTCGCACCTGCCCTTGAAGCTGAACATGGCCGGCGTGATCCCGCCGATCTTCGCCTCGTCGATCATTCTGCTGCCCGCAACGGTGGTCGGCTGGTTCAGCACCGGCGAAGGTGGTTTCCGCTGGATCAAGGACATTGCCGGCGCACTGCGTCCGGGCGAGCCGATCTACGTGCTGCTGTACGCTGCCGCGATCGTTTTCTTCTGCTTCTTCTACACGGCACTCGTGTTCAACAGCAAGGAAACGGCCGACAACCTGAAGAAGAGCGGTGCATTCATCCCGGGCATCCGTCCGGGTGACCAGACCGCTCGCTATATCGACAAGATTCTGGTTCGCCTGACGTTGGCCGGCGCGGTGTACATCACCTTCGTCTGCCTGCTGCCCGAGTTCCTGATCCTGAAGTACAACGTACCGTTCTACTTCGGTGGTACCTCCCTGCTGATCATCGTGGTCGTCACGATGGACTTCATGGCCCAGGTGCAAAACTACATGATGTCCCAGCAGTACGAATCGCTGCTGAAGAAGGCCAACTTCAAGACATCGTAGGGCTTTGAGTTTTTCGGTATCGAGATTTGGGTAGGGGCGGTGTACCGCCACGTTAAACAGTTTTAGGAGAATGAAATGAGAGTTTCGGCTTCGGTCAAAACCATCTGCCGTAATTGCAAGGTCATCCGCCGTAAAGGTGTGGTGCGTGTGATTTGCACCGACCCGCGCCACAAGCAGCGCCAGGGTTGATTGAAGAGTATTAGAGGACGCACATGGCACGTATTGCTGGCATCAACATTCCGCCGCACAAGCACGCTGAAATCGGCCTGACCGCCATCTTCGGCATCGGTCGCACGCGCGCCCGTCAAATCTGCGAAGCGAGCGGCATCGAATATTCGAAGAAGATCAAGGATCTGACCGACGCCGATCTCGAAAAGATCCGCGACCAGATCGCTCTCTTCACCATCGAAGGCGATCTGCGTCGCGAGACGACGATGAACATCAAGCGTTTGATGGACATCGGTTGCTATCGCGGCTTCCGTCACCGTCGCGGCCTGCCGATGCGCGGCCAGCGCACGCGCACCAATGCCCGCACCCGCAAGGGTCCGCGCAAGGCTGCGCAGTCCCTGAAGAAATAAGGATAGACCAGCATGGCTAAAGCACCTGCAAACAACGCCGCACAGCGCGTTCGCAAGAAGGTTCGCAAGAACGTTGCGGACGGCATCGCCCACGTGCATGCCTCGTTCAACAACACCATCATCACGATCACCGATCGCCAGGGCAACGCCCTGTCGTGGGCTTCGTCGGGTGGCCAGGGCTTCAAGGGCTCGCGCAAGTCGACCCCGTTCGCTGCGCAGGTGGCTTCCGAAGTGGCCGGCCGTGCTGCTGTCGAACAAGGTATCAAGAACCTCGACGTCGAGATCAAGGGCCCCGGCCCCGGTCGCGAATCGTCGGTGCGCGCACTGGCTGCGCTCGGCATCCGGATCAATTCCATTGCCGACGTGACGCCCGTTCCGCACAACGGCTGCCGTCCCCAGAAGCGTCGCCGCATCTGATCGTCAGTCCGCAAGGCGCAGCCGGCTTTTGAGCGGCTGCGCATTTGTTTTTTTACTAAGCCCACCGCCATCCGCGTCCTCGCCGATGGCTCCCGCAGGCAACTGCGGCAGATGACACAAAGGAAAACTCGTGGCACGCTACCTCGGCCCCAAGGCCAAACTCTCCCGCCGTGAAGGCACCGACCTGTTCCTGAAGAGCGCCCGCCGCTCCATCCAGGACAAGGCCAAGTTCGATTCCAAGCCCGGCCAGCACGGCCGCACTTCGGGTCAGCGTACCTCCGACTACGGCCTGCAGCTGCGCGAGAAGCAGAAGGTCAAGCGCATGTACGGCGTGCTCGAGAAGCAGTTCCGCCGCTACTTCGAAGAAGCCGACCGCCGCCGTGGCAACACCGGCGCCAACCTGCTGTTCATCCTCGAATCGCGCCTGGACAACGTCGTCTACCGCATGGGCTTCGGCTCGACGCGCGCCGAAGCACGCCAGCTCGTGTCGCACAAGGCGATCACGGTGAATGGCCAGTCGGTCAACATCCCGTCGTACCTGGTGAAGACCGGCGACGTGATTGCCGTGCGCGACAAGTCGAAGAAGCAGACCCGCATTGCCGAAGCGCTCCAGCTCGCCCAGCAAGTCGGTATTCCGGCATGGGTCGAAGTGAACGCCGACAAGGCCGAAGGCACCTTCAAGAAGGTACCCGATCGCGACGAATTCGCAGCCGACATCAACGAATCGTTGATCGTCGAACTGTACTCGCGCTAAACAGACGCTATCGGGCCGCCCTTCGCGGCCCGCATTTGATTTTTTTGTTCCCATCGGGAGGCACTCCCGACGGGTGCTTCACCAGCCTTACCGGTGTAACGAGCCGGGGGTATTGAGAGGAAGTCTGCATGCAAACCACCCTGCTGAAACCCAAGACCATCCAGGTCGAGCAACTTGCCGCCAACAAGGCCAAGGTCACGCTCGAGCCTTTCGAGCGCGGCTACGGCCACACGCTCGGCAACGCGCTGCGCCGCGTCCTGCTGTCGTCGATGGTCGGTTATTCGGCCACTGAAGTCACGATCGCCGGCGTCCTGCACGAGTACTCGTCGATCGACGGCGTGCAGGAAGACGTCGTCAACATCCTGCTGAATCTCAAGGGCGTGGTGTTCAAGCTCCACAACCGCGACGAAGTCACGCTGAGCCTGCGCAAGGACGGCGAAGGCCCGGTCCTCGCTTCGGACATCCAGACCCCGCACGACGTCGAGATCATCAACCCCGACCACGTGATCGCGCACCTGTCGCAAGGCGGCAAGCTCGACATGCAGATCAAGGTTGAAAAGGGCCGCGGCTACGTGCCCGGCACGATGCGCCGCTACGCCGACGAGCCGACCAAGTCGATCGGCCGCATCGTTCTGGACGCCTCGTTCTCGCCCGTCAAGCGCGTGAGCTACACGGTCGAAAGCGCCCGCGTCGAGCAGCGCACCGACCTGGACAAGCTGCTGGTCGAAATCGAAACCAACGGCGCGATCACGGCCGAAGACGCAGTCCGCGCCTCGGCTAAAATCCTCGTCGAGCAACTGGCCGTGTTCGCACAGCTCGAAGGTGGCGAACTCGCTGCATTCGATACGCCGGCACCGCGCAGCGCACAGCAATTCGACCCGATCCTGCTGCGCCCTGTCGACGAGCTCGAGCTCACCGTGCGTTCGGCCAACTGCCTGAAGGCCGAGAACATCTACTACATCGGCGACCTGATCCAGCGCACCGAGAACGAGCTGCTCAAGACCCCGAACCTGGGTCGCAAGTCGCTCAACGAAATCAAGGAAGTGCTTGCCTCGCGCGGCCTGACCTTGGGCATGAAGCTCGAAAGCTGGCCGCCGGCCGGCCTCGACAAGCGTTGATTTTTTGAAAGAGGGCCCATGAGGGCCCGTGCACCGGGCAGTACCTGATACGGCTGCCTGTTTAATAAAGTAAAGGAAAGCACCATGCGTCACGGACACGGACTCCGCAAACTCAACCGCACCAGCTCGCACCGCCTTGCGATGCTGCAGAACATGATGAATTCGCTCATCGAGCACGAAGTCATCAAGACCACGGTCCCCAAGGCCAAGGAACTGCGCCGCGTCATCGAACCGATGATCACGCTCGCCAAGAAGCCCACGCTCGCCAACAAGCGCCTGGCCTTCGACCGCCTGCGCAGCCGCGACAGCGTCGTCAAGCTCTTCGGCGAACTCGGCCCGCGTTTCGCGGCGCGTCCGGGCGGCTACACCCGCATCCTGAAGATGGGTTTCCGCGTTGGCGACAATGCACCCATGGCGCTCGTCGAACTGGTCGACCGTGCAGAAATTAAAGAAGAAGCAGCCGAACAAGGCGCTGCCGAATAAGGTATAATTCCATCTTGCCGCGCGATGGAGCAGCCTGGTAGCTCGTTGGGCTCATAACCCAAAGGTCGCAAGTTCAAATCTTGCTCGCGCAACCAATTTAAAAGGCCCTTTGATTTTCAAAGGGCCTTTTTTCTTTGGTCCTTCGTCTTGGTTCGGAGAAGCCAATTGTCGATGTCCGCCGGCAACCCACCCGTGACTTTGCGTCCCATGACGGAGCACGACCTCTCTATGCTCCATGAATGGCTCAACCGGCCGCACATCGCCCGATGGTGGGGCGGCGACGAAGCGCGGCCTACCCTTGCCGAGGTCCGTGCGCAGTACGCACCGCAGGTCCTGGCCGAAGCGTCCGTCACCCCGTACATCGCCATGCTGGGAGAGGAGCCGATCGGCTACGCGCAGTCGTACGTGGCAATGGGAAGTGGCGACGGCTGGTGGGAGGACGAGACAGATCCGGGCGTGCGCGGCATCGACCAGTCGCTGCGCAGTGAGTCGCTTCTGGACAAGGGACTCGGCACCCAGCTCGTGCGTGCGATGGTCGCTTTGCTCTTCGCCGATCCGCAGGTCACAAAGATCCAGACCGACCCGTCCCCGGAGAATGCACGCGCCATTCGCTGCTACGAGAAAGCAGGTTTCGTGCAGGTGAAGACGGTGACGACGCCGGACGGGCCCGCCGTCTACATGGTGCAGACACGCGAGGCATTCGAGCGTGCGTCCGGGCGCCCGGCCTGAGCCCCGGGCTGTCCGGCGCCGGCATCGAAGACTCCAGAAAATAACGCCCTCGCGAGGAGGGCGTTCGTGTCGGCTCGTCGCCTCGGTCAGTCCGGAATGACGGCCGTGACTTCGATCTCGATCTTGGCCCGCGGCTCGACCAGCGCCGCCACCTGCACGCAGGTCATGGCGGGAAAGTTGCGCCCCATGGCCTCGCGGTATACCGGCCCGAGTTCGGCCAGTCGCCGGGTGTATTCGTCGCGGTCGGTCACGTACCAGGTCATGCGCACCATGTGCTCGGGGCCCGCGCCGCCTGCACGCAGCACTTCTGCAATGTTGCGCAGCGCGAGCCCGCACTGGTCGATGAAGTCGTCGGACTCGAACTGTTGTTGCGCATTCCAGCCGATCTGGCCGCCGACGAAGACCATGGTACCGCGCGCGGCCACGCCATTCGCATAGCCCTTGGGGGGCAACCAGCCCGGTGGCTGCAAGAGTTTGTTCATCATGATGTGGTGGTGTCGAGTTGTCTCAGTTTGAATCGCTGGAGCTTGCCGGTCTCGGTGCGCGGCAGCACCGGCACGAATTCGATCTCCCGCGGGTATTTGAACGGCGCAATGGTGGCCTTCACGTGGTCCTGCAGCGCCTTGACGAGTGCGGCATCGCCATCGACGCCGGGCTTCAGGACGCAGAAGGCCTTCACGATCATGCCGCGGTCCGCGTCGGGCTTGCCGATCACGCCGCACTCGGCCACGGCGGGATGCTTGAGCAGTGCATCCTCCACTTCCGGCCCGCCCACGTTGTAGCCGGCCGTGATGATCATGTCGTCGGCACGCGCCTGGTAGAAGAAGTAGCCGTCGTCATCCTGCACGAACGAGTCGCCGGGGTAGTTCCAGCCGTTCTTCACGTAATCGGACTGGCGCGGATCGTCGAGGTAGCGGCAGCCCACCGGCCCCTGGAGCGCCAGCTTGCCGACGGTGCCGCGCGGCACTTCGTTGCCTTGGTCGTCCACCACCTTGGCCGTGAAGCCGGGCACCACCTTGCCGACCGCGCCGCGGCGCACCTGGTCGCCCGCGGCGGAAATGTAGATGTGGAACACCTCGGTGCCGCCGATGCCGTCGAGCATCTCGATGCCGGTGGCTTCCTTCCACAGCTGCCGCGTGGCGTCGGGCAGCGCCTCGCCGGCGCTCACGCAGATGCGCAGGCTCGGCGCGCCGTGCTGGCGCACGAAGGGCGCCATCTGGCGATAGAAGGTGGGCGCGGTGTAGCAGATGGTCGCGCCCACTTCGTTGATCAGCTTCACCAAGCCCTCGGGTGTGAAAGGCGCATCGGCAAAGTACACCGAGGCGCCGGTCCACATCGGGAATACCAGCAGTCCGCCGAGCCCGAAGGTGAAGGCGAGCGGCGGCGAGCCGATCACCACGTCGTCGCTACGCGCCTTCAGCACATGGCGCGGCCAGGTTTCGCACATCGCCAGCACGTCGCGGTGCGTGGTGACGGGCGCCTTGGGCTTGCCCGTGGTGCCCGACGTGAAGGCGAGCAAGGCAATGTCGTCCGAGGCCGTGGGGCATGCGGTGAACACGCCGCTCTTGGCGGCCGCGCGCGCCGACAGTGAATCGGGTGCGTCGGGCTTGTTGAACGCGAGCACCGTGGCCAGCACCGGATGGTCCCGTTGCGCGAGCACGAGTTCGTCGAGCAACCGGCCATCGCACAGCGCCGCCACGGGGCGAGACTTCTCGATGATGTCGCCCAGTTCCTTGGCGCGCAGCAGCGGCATGGTGGCGACTGCGATGAGGCCTGCCTTCACCACGGCGAGCCACGACAACGCCATGGCCACCGAATTGCCGCCGCGCAGCAGCACGCGGTTGCCGGGCACGAGGCCGAGGTCTTCGGTCAGCACCTGCGCGATGCGATTGACCTCGAGCGCGGCCTGCGCGTAGGTCAGCGTGCCGGCGGGCGAGCGCAGCATCGGCTTGTCGCCGAAACCCTTCGCAGGCGCCTTGTCCAGGAGCTCCTCGACGAGGTTCAGCTGGTCGGGCAGCTGCAACTCCGGAAGGTCGTAGCGGAAGACCGGCAACTGCCCGGCGGGCGGCAGGCGGTCATGAACGAAGCGATCGACTTGTGCAGACACGATGTTTATCCCCGCAGAACGGATTTGCCGATGATCAGCTGTTGAACTTCCGTCGCGCCTTCATAGATGCGCAGCGAGCGGATGTCGCGGTAGAGGCTCTCGATCTTCGTGCCCACCTTCACGCCGAGGCCGCCGTGCATCTGCAGTGCCATGTCGATCACGCGGCTGGCGTTCTCGGTGGCGCACATCTTGGCCATGGCCGCGGCCGCCGACACGTCGCCCACCGCGGCAGCGCCGCGCTGTTCGGCGTCGTCGCGCATCCACGCGGCGCGGTAAGTGAGCAAGGCCGCACTGTCGATCAAGGCCGCCATCTCGCCGAGCTTGGCCTGCGTGAGCTGGAAATCGGCCAGCGTCTGGCCGAACATGCGCCGGCCCTTTGCGTGCGCGATCGCTTCGGCCAGCGCACGGCGGCCCATGCCGAGTGCAGCCGCCGCGACCGAGGCGCGGAAGATGTCGAGCGTGCGCATCGCCAGCTTGAAGCCGCCGTTGAGTTCGCCGAGCTGCGCGGTGCGCGGCACGATGCAGTTGTCGAAGCGCAAGGTCGCGAGCGGGTGCGGCGCCATCACGTCGATGTGCTGCGAGGTGTCGAGCCCGGCGGTGTCGGCATCGACGATGAAGGCGGTGATGCCGCGCGTGCCGGCCGCCGGCTCCGTCTTCGCGAACAGGCAATAGAAGTCGGCGATGCCGCCGTTGCTGATCCAGGTCTTTTCGCCATGGAGCCGCCAGCCGTCGGGCGTGGCTTCGGCGTGCATGGCCATGGCGGCCACGTCGGAGCCGGCCTCGGGCTCGCTGAGTGCAAAGGCCGCGATCTTGCCGCCCTGGCCCACGGCCGTGAGGTAGTTCGACTGCTGCTCGGGGGTGCCTGCGAGCGTGATCGCGCCGCTGCCGAGGCCCTGCATCGCAAACGCGAAGTCGGCCAGCGGCGAGTGGAAGCCGAGCGTCTCGCGCAGCAGCACCAGCGCACGCGAATCGAGGCGCTCGAGTGCGCCGCCCGCGCTGCCGGGGACGGCGTAGCGCAGCCAGCCGCCGTCGCCGAGCCGGCGCACCCATTCGCGGCATGCGGCGCGGTCGTCGCGCTCGTCGATCTCCTGGGCTGCGCACCAGGGCAGCAGGTCGCGCGCGAGCGAGCGATGGGCTTCATCGAAGAAGGGCAGCGCAAGGTGCGCTGTCGAAGGCGGTGCGGGGATCTTCGTCATCATGGCTTCAGTCTCCGCCGAACACGGGCTTGCGCTTGGCTGCGAATGCTTCGTAGGCGCGCTTGAAATCCTCGGTCTGCATGCAGATCGCCTGCGCCTGCGCTTCGGCCTCGATCGCCTGGTCGATGGTCATCGACCACTCCTGCGACAGCATGGTCTTGGTCATGCCGTGCGCAAAGCTCGGGCCTTCGGCCAGCTCGCGCGCCACCTTGGTCGCGGCGTCGAGCAACGCGTCGCTCTCGTGCAGCGCATTGAAGAAGCCCCAGGCGTGGCCTTCCTGCGCCGTCATTGCGCGGCCGGTGAACAGCAGCTCCGATGCGCGGCCCTGGCCGATCACGCGCGGCAGCAACGCACAGGCACCCATGTCGGCGCCCGCGAGTCCTACGCGGGTGAACAGGAACGCCGTGCGCGTGGCAGGCGAGCCGTAGCGAAGGTCGCAGGCCAGCGCAATCATCGCGCCCGCGCCGGCGCACACGCCGTCGATGGCGCCGACGATCGGTTGCGGGCACGCCCGGATCGCCTTCACCAGGTCGCCCGTCATGCGCGTGAACTCCAGCAGCTCGGGCATGCGCATGCCGGTGAGCGGGCCGATGATCTCGTGCACGTCGCCGCCGGAGCAGAAGTTGCCGCCCGCGCCGGTGACGACGATCGCCTTCACGTCGGTGGCGTAGTTCAGTGCGCGGAACAGGTCGCGCAGCTCGGCATACGAGTCGAAGGTGAGCGGGTTCTTGCGCTCGGGGCGGTTCAGCGTGACGGTGCCGACGCCGGCCTCGTAGTGCCATGCGAAGTGCTTGGCGACGTAGGGCGCCTTGGCCTCGAATTGCGCGTGCATGGGATTGCCCGCACCGATGTAGTGTTTCATTCGGCCTCCGCCATCTGGCTGTGTGAGTGTTGCTTGACCTTGCCGAGCAGCTTGTGAAGCTGCGCGATCTCCTTGGCGCTGAGGCCCGCGAAGGCATCGACGATCCAGTCTTCGTGCTGCTGCGCCATGTCGTTGAAGAGCTTGCGGCCGCGGGCGGTGAGCCGCACGCGCCAGGCGCGGCGATCGCCCTCCACGTTGATGCGTTCGACCAGCCCTTCGGTCACCAGCTGGTCGGTGATCCCGGTCACGTTGCCGCCCGTCACCATCATGCGGCGCGAGAGCTCGTTCATCTTCAGGCCATCGGGCGAGCGTTCGAGCTGCGACATCAGGTCGAAGCGCGGCAGCGTGGTTGCGAACTGCGAGCGCAGTTCGTTGCGCACCTGCTTCTCGATCAGCTGGGTGCAGGTGAGCAGCCGCAGCCAGAGGCGCAGGGCCTCGGGGTGCTCGCTGTGGGCGCGTGCTTCGAGGTCCATGTCAGTGTGTCTCCTCGGGGTTTTGCGCCGCCAGTGCCGCATTGGCGGCCGCAGCCATCTGCTGCTGCTTCGCGATCTCGCGGTAGAGCTGGTCGCGTCCGCTCAGGTACTGCTTCGGCCAATCGACGTCGCGGCTTTGGAGCTTGGCCGCTTCGTGCAGCGTCCACGCAGGGTCGGCCAGGTGCGGGCGCGCGATGGCGCACAGGTCGGCGCGGCCGGCGGCGATGATGCTGTTGGCCTGGTCGGCGTCGGTGATCGCGCCCACGGCAATGGTCGAGATGCCGACCTCGTTGCGGATGCGGTCCGAGAACGGTGTCTGGTACATGCGGCCGTACACCGGCTTGGCGGCGCGCGTGGTCTGGCCGGAGGAGACGTCGATGAAATCGGCGCCGGCTTCCTTGAAGAGGCGGGCGACGATGACCGCGTCGGCATCGGTGTTGCCGCCGGGCGCCCAGTCGTGCGCCGAGATGCGCACGCTCATCGGCTTGTCGGCCGGCCACACGGCACGCATGGCGCGGAACACCTCGAGCGGGTAGCGGCAGCGCGCCTCGATGCCGCCGCCGTATTCGTCGGTGCGCAGGTTGGTGAGCGGGCTGATGAAGGACGACAGCAGGTAGCCGTGTGCGCAGTGCAGCTCGAGCCAGTCGAAGCCGCATTCGGCGGTGCGGCGCGTGGCGTCGACGAAGCGTTCGCGCATGTCGTCCATCTGCTCGCGCGTCATCGCGGCCGGCAGCTGGTTCTGCTCGCCATAGGCGACGGGGCTGGCGGACAGCAGCGGCCAGTTGCCGCTCTCCAGCGGCTCGTCGGTGCCTTCCCAGCCCACGCGCGTCGAGCCCTTGGCTCCGCTGTGGCCGAGCTGCATTGCGATCTTCGCGCTCGACTGCGTGTGCACGAAATCGACGATGCGCTTGAACGCCGCCTGCTGCGCGTCGTTGTACAGGCCCGTGCAGCCGGGCGTGATGCGGCCCTCGGGCGTCGGGCTCGTCATCTCCACGCACACCATCGCGGCGCCGCCCAGGGCGCGCGCGCCCAGGTGCACCAGCAGGAAGTCCTGCGGCACGCCGTCCACTGCGCTGTAGGTGGCCATCGGCGAGACAAGGATGCGGTTCTTCAGCGTGACGCCGCGCACCGTGAGCGGCATCAGCATGGGCGCCACGGGCTTGCCGCCGGCGAGCCACCGCTCGTAGCCGCCGAGCCATTCGGTGTCGCGCACGCGCAGGTTCTCGTGGCTGATGCGCTGCGAGCGGGTGAGCAGCGAATAGGCGAACTGCTCGATCTGCATGCCGGTGTAGCGCGGCACGTTTTCGAACCACTCGGTCGAGTTGCGCGCCGCGTTCTGGATCTTGAGCACTTCGACGCTGCGGCGCGCCTCGTAGCCTTCGAGCACATGGTCGACCGTGCCGCCGCGCTCGAACTCGTTCGCCAGGTCGATCGCGTCTTCCAGCGCGAGCTTGGTGCCCGAGCCGATCGAGAAGTGCGCCGTGTGCGCCGCATCGCCCATCAGCACCACGGGCACCGAGCGGCCCTCGACGTCGATGCGGTGCGTCCAGCGCTCGCACACCACGCGCGGAAAGCGGATCCAGTTGGCCGAGCCGCGCAGGTGGGTGGCGTTGCTGATGAGCGGATGCCCGCCCAGGTACCTGGCAAACAGCTTCTCGCAGAAGGCGATGGCCTCGGGCTGCTCCATCTGGTCGAGGCCGTGGGCTTTCCATACCTCTTCCGGCGTCTCGACGATGAAGGTCGAGGTCTTGTCGTCGAACTGGTAGGCGTGGGCCTGGAACCAGCCGTGCTCGGTCTGCTCGAAGGCGAAGGTGAAGGCGTCGAAGGTCTGGTGCGTGCCCAGCCAGACGAAGCGGCAGTTGCGCAGGTCGATGTCCGGCTTGAACACGTCGGCGTAGCGCTGGCGGATGCGGCTGTTGAGGCCGTCGCTGGCAATCACCAGGTCCGCGTTGTATTCGGCTGCGATGGCCTGGTCGTCCGTGGCGTCGGTCTCGAAGACCAGCTTCACGCCGAGTTCAAGGCAGCGCTCCTGCAGGATGTTCAGGAGCCGCTTGCGTCCGATGCCGCAGAAGCCGTGACCGCCCGAGCGCACCTGGCGGCCCTTGAAGAACACCTGGATGTCGTCCCAGTGATGAAATTCGTTACCGATGAGCGCGGCGGTGTCGGCATCGGCCGCGGCCAGGTTGGCGAGCGTCTGGTCGCTGAGCACCACGCCCCAGCCGAAGGTGTCGAAGGGGCGGTTGCGCTCCACCACGGTGATCTCGAGCGCCGGGTTGCGCGCCTTCATCAGCAGGGCGAAGTAGAGGCCTGCGGGCCCCCCGCCGATGCACAGGATTCGTTGGAGGTCCATGGCGGGTGCGGCGGAAAGGCCGGCGTTGAGGCTGTTCATGGTTCAATAGTTTAAGCATAAACAATCTGCTGTCAACGGGGCTACTACCACAGGGGTACCCCACGGTTGCGCGGCATCATGCAAAAAACCGAAAAAATCAATACCATGGGCTCACCATGCAAAGCTTGATACCCAAGATCGAGTCGCAGCTTGCGTCGCTGCCCGTGCCCATCGCGCTGGAACTGCCGGATGGGCGAAGAGTTGCCAAGCCGGGATCGCGCGTGACCCTGGCGTTCAGCGATTGGTCCGCGCTGGCCAAGCTGGCGGCGCGGCAGGTCGGGGCCATCGGCGAGGCCTACGTGGAAGGCAAGGTACAGATCGAAGGCGCCATGCGCGACCTGATCGACGCCACGGTCGGCATGCTGCCCGGCAACCCGGCCGAAACCGACACCGCCTGGTGGACCCGCCTGATGCGGCTGGCCAAGTCCCGCGGCGCCCATTCACTGAACAAGGATGCGGAGCAGATCCAGTTCCACTACGACGTCTCCGACGATTTCTACGCGCTGTGGCTCGATCCACGGCGGGTTTATTCATGCGCGTACTTTCGTACGCCCGAACTCAGCCTTGCCGAGGCGCAGGAAGCCAAGCTCGACCACATCTGCCGCAAGCTGATGCTGCAGCCCGGCGAGCGCTTCCTGGACATCGGCTCGGGCTGGGGCGGCCTGCTGCTGTGGGCGGCGGAGCACTACGGGGTCGATGCCACCGGCATCACCCTGTCGAAGAACCAGCACACCCATGTGCAGCAACTCATCGAGGAAAAAGGCCTGCAGGGCCGCGTGCGCGTCGAACTGCGCGACTACCGCGAGCTGTCGGCCGACGCGCCCTTCGACAAGATTTCGTCGGTCGGCATGTTCGAGCACGTGGGTTCGGCCTTCATGCCCACCTACTTCCGCAAGATCCATTCGCTGCTCAAGCCCGGCGGCCTGGTGCTGAACCACGGCATCACCTCGGGCCAGCTCGACTACCGGCAGTTGGGAGCGGGCATGGGCGATTTCATCGAGAAGTACATCTTCCCGGGCGGCGAGCTGCTGCACGTGACGCATGTGCTGCGCGAAACCGCCGCGGCAGGCCTGGAGATGGTCGACACCGAAAGCCTGCGCCCCCACTATGCACGCACGCTGTGGGCCTGGTCCGATGCGCTCGAGGCGCAGCTCGGGACGGCGCGCAAGGTGCTCGAGCGTGCGGGCGGGCGGCAGGGCGAGAACGCGGAGCGCATCCTGCGCGCCTACCGCCTCTACCTGGCGGGTTCCGCAATGAGTTTCGAGCAAGGCTGGATCTCACTGCACCAGATGCTTTCCACCCGGCCGGACGGCAGGGTCGAGCATGGTGTTTTACGCGGTTCGCAATCGGTGTACCCTTTTGCCCGTGACTACATCTACAAGTGAGTGAACAAAACCATGCTGTACCGATTCCAGTCCCGGGCCTCCCCCGATTTCGTGATGCTCGAGGTGCATGCGCGCCAGCTGTTCGACATCGTCGGCAAGACGCCGGCACCCCAGGGCATCATCACCGTCGAACAGATTCCCGCCGCCATCGCGGCGCTCGAGTCGGCCCTGGCCCGCGAGGCCAGCAACCCCCACAACCATGACGACTACGCCGTCGAAGGCCACGCCAACGAGGCCGAGAAGCAGCACGTGGGACTGCACCAGCGCGCAGCCCCGCTCCTGCACATGCTGAGGGATTCCTTGGCCGAGAAGAAAGACGTCACCTGGAAGACGTGACGCGCCGGCAACTCATCCGTTCTTGAACAAGGGGCGCGGCGCAGGCGCGCGGCCCCCTCGCAGGCCCAAGGTCAGTCGACCTTTGCGCCGGAATCCTTCACCACCTTGGCCCACTTCACGTGTTCGCTGGCAATCAGCCGGGTGAACTCGGCCGGGGTGTTGCCGCTCGGGATCGCGCCCTGGGCCAACATTTTTTCCTTGATGGCAGGCGTGGCGAGCGACTTGGCCACCTCCTGCTGGATCCGGTTCACGATGTCGGGCGAGGTGCCTGCGGGCGCCAGCAAGCCGAACCACGAGCTGGCCTCGAAGCCCTTGAGCGACGGGCCGCCGGCTTCCTCCACCGTCGGCAGGTCGGGCAGCGCCGGCGAGCGCTGGGCGCTGGTCACGGCCAGGGCCGTGAGCTTTCCGCCCTTGATCTGCGCCATCGACGAGGGCAGGTTGTCGAACATCACGTCGGCACTGCCGCCCACCATGTCGAGCAGCGCCGGGCCCGACCCCTTGTACGGGATGTGCGTCATGAAGGTGCCCGTCATGCTCTTGAAGAGTTCGCCCGCCAGGTGGATCGAGGTGCCGCTGCCGCTGGACGCCATGTTGAGCTTGCCCGGGTTCGCCTTGGCGTACTTGATGAAGTCCTGTACGTTGCGGATGTTCAATGCCTTGGCCTTGTCGGCGTTCATCTCCATCACGTTCGGCACGGCGGCCACCAGCGTGATCGGCACGAAGTCCTTGATCGGGTCGAATGGCAGCTTGGGATAGAGCGCGCGGTTGATGCCGTGCGTGCCGACCGTGCCCATCAGCAGCGTGTAGCCGTCGTTCGGCGCGCGCGCCACGATCTCGGCGCCCACGTTGCCGCCCGCGCCCGCGCGGTTGTCGACGATGAACTGCTGGCCGAAGGCCTTGGACAACTCGGGCGCAACGGCGCGCGCCAGGATGTCGGTGGTGCCGCCGGCCGCAAATGGCACGACGATGCGCACCGGCTTGGTCGGCCAGGTGCTCTGGGCCCAGGAGGGCGCTGCGGCAAGGGCGATGGCCGCGGAAGCCGCAAGCGCGGCCCGGCGGTTCATTTTGAGAATTGAAGAAGTCATGCGCCTGTTTGTACAGGCGAACGGCGGCAGGCGCCGCCGGTAAAACCCCAGCGGTGCGCCGGCCTACGCCGCCCGCATCCGCTCGGCAAAGCGCTCGCTTCGGAATCGCGCCAGCACGAAGTCGATGAAGACGCGCGTCTTGGCCGGCAGCAGCTTCTTGCTCGGGTAGTAGAGCCAGACCGCGCCCGCATCGAAATGCCATTCGGGCAGGAGGCGCACCAGCTCGCCGCTTCGCAGCCCGCGCTCGACGAAAGGCATGGGCAGCATGGCCACGCCCAGGCCCATCAGCGCGGCGTGCGCAATGGCTTCGGGGTCGTTGAAGATCGCGCGCGGCCGGGGCAGCTCGACCGTGGCCTGGTCGCCGCTCGCATGCTGCAAGGTCCAGCTGCGCAGCCGACCGGTGGGCGAGGAGCGGCGCATGAGCGCATCGAAGCCCACCAGTTGCGAGGGATGCGCGGGCAGCGCGCGGCCTTCCAGATACCCGGGGGCCGCCACTGCCACCACGTGGATGCGCGCCAGCTCGCGCGCCACCATGCCGGGCGACAGCTCGATGCCGCCGCCGATGGCCGCGTCGAAGCCTTCGCCCACCAGGTCCACCTGCTGGTTGTCGAAATGCCAGTCCGGCACGATAGACGGGTAGCGCGCCAGGAATTCGCCCATCATCGGCAGCACGTGCTCGCGGCCGAACGCCTGGCCCATGCTCACCTTGAGCGTGCCCGCGGGCTGGCCGTCGTCCTTCGACACATCGGCCACGGCGTCGTGCAGCGTGGCGAGCGCGCCGCCGATCCGGCCCAGGAAGCGTTCGCCGCTTTCGGTGAGCGTGAGGCGGCGCGTGCTGCGCTGGAACAGCCGCACGCCCAGCCGGGTCTCCAGCCGCGCGACGTTCTTGCTGACGGCCGCAGGCGTGAGCCCGAGCCGCCGCGCCGCGGCAGAGAAGCTGCCGCTTTCGGCGCTTTGCACAAAGGATTCGAGGTGGCTGAGCGGTTCCATGAGCCGCCATTTTCAACCAACAGTTGAATTTGATTGCGCCAACCGATGGCTACCGCAAAGGGAATGGAATCACGACACTGAAGGCCTTCAACCCCACAACCGACAGGAAAACCCATCATGGCTTCCAGCAAATCCACCGCTCCCGTGCTCGCAGGCAAGGTCGCTTTCGTCACCGGCGGTTCGCGCGGCATCGGCGCCGCCATCGTGCGCCGCCTGGTGCAGGACGGCGCCGCCGTCGCTTTCAGCTACGCCAGCTCGAGCGCCCCGGCCGACGAACTCGTGCGCAGCATCGAAGCCGAAGGCGGCCACGCCCTGGCGCTGAAGATCGACAGCGCCGACGCCGCCGCTCTCACAGCCGGCATCGACGAAGCCGCACGCAAGTTCGGCCGCATCGACGTGCTCGTCAACAACGCCGGCGTTTTCATGCCTGGCACCCTGGAAGATTTCTCGCTCGAGGATTTCGACCGGACGCTGGACATCAACGTGCGCGCCGTGTTCGTGGCCGCCAAGGCCGCCGTGCGGCACATGGGCGAGGGCGGCCGCATCATCAACATCGGCAGCACCAACGCCGAGCGCATGCCCTGGCCCGGCGGCAGCGCCTATGCCATGAGCAAGTCGGCGCTCAAGGGGCTGGTGCAGGGCTTGTCGCGCGACCTGGGGCCGCGCGGCATCACGGTCAACAACGTGCAGCCCGGCCCGGTCGACACCGACATGAATCCCGTCGACGGCCCGAACGCCGCCGCCATGCACGGCCTGATGGCGCTGCCCCGCCACGGGCACCCCGAGGAGATCGCCGGCATGGTGGCCTACCTGGCCAGCCCCGAAGCGGCCTTCGTGACCGGCGCCAGCCTCAACATCGACGGCGGCTTCGCGGCTTGAAGAAGGCTCAGCCGGCACGCTGGACGGCGGCAATCAGCTTGTCCAGCGTGGCGTCCAGCCGGGCCAGTTCGCCGGCATTCACGCCTTCGAACAGAACGGCCTCGCGCTGGCGGCCCAGTGCGCCGACGGTCTCGTGCAGCGCCTTGCCGGCGGCCGTGAGATAGAGCCTGGCGCGCCGACGGTCGGCCGGGTCGCCCAGGCGCTGCACGCGCCTGTGGCGCTTCAGCCCCGCGAGAGCGCGGCTCACCGCCATCTTGTCGAGGCCGGTGAAGTCGGCAATCTGCGTCGCGTTGAGCCCGGGCTCGCCGCCCAGCACCACCATCACGCGCCACTCGTTCAGGGTGAGATGGTGTTCGCGGCCGACCTTCTCATGGAAAGGCCGGGCCGTGAGGTTGACCACGCGCACCAGCTTGAAGAACAGCGGGTCCATGGCGCGGGCGGTTCAGCCCAGCAGTCTTCTCGCAGCCGCCGCGATGGCGTCGGTGCCCACGCGAGATTGCGCCTCCAGCACCGGCGCATAGCCGACCGGGATGCGCGGCGCGCCGAGCCGCGCCACGCGGCAGCCCGTGGCCTCGGCGGCGCTGGCCGCGATCTCGGCGCCGAAGCCCGCCACCTGCACCGCCTCGTGCACCACCAGCAGGCGCTGCGTGCGCGCACACGATGCGAGCACCGTCTCGCGGTCCCACGGCCAGAGCGTGCGCAGGTCGATCAGGTCGACCGCGATGCCTTCGGCCGCGAGCGTGTCGCAGGCCGTGGCACACGCCTGCATCTGCCGGCTCCAGCTCACGAGCGTGAGCGCGTTGCCTTCGCGCACGCGACGTGCCTTGCCGAGCGGCACAGCCAGGTCTTCGTCCACCTCGCCGCGAAATCCCCAGAGCGTCTTGTGCTCGATGTAGACCACCGGGTCGCCGCATTGCAGCGCCGCGCGCAAGAGGCTGTAGTTGTCCTGCGGCGTCGCGGGGCTCACCACCACCACGCCCGGCAGGTGCGCGAACCACGCTTCGAGCGATTGCGAATGCTGTGCGGCCGAAGCGTCCCAGATGCCGCCCGGCATGCGCGCCACCAGCGGCACGCGGCCCTGGCCGCCGAACATGAAGCGGTTCTTGGCCGCCTGGTTCACCAGTTCGTCCATGCCGCAGAGCGCGAAGTCGACCACGCGCATCTCCACCACCGGCCTGAGGCCCGCGAGCGCCATGCCCACGCCGGCGCCCATGATCGCGGCCTCGCTGATCGGCGTGTCGATCACGCGATCGGCGCCGAAGGCCTGCTGCAGGCCCTTGTACTGGCCGAAGATGCCGCCGCGGCCCACGTCCTCGCCCAGCACCACCACGCGCGCGTCGGCTTGCATCTCGCGCTCGACGGCGAGCACGGCCGCCTCGGAATAGCTGAGTTCTTTCATGGTCAGAGCCATTGGCCTGCTCCAGTGGTCTGCACGTCGGTGAAGGCGTCGCCGGGCTCGGGCCAGGGCGCCGCGTCTGCCACTGCAAGGGCGGCATCGACCTCGTCGCGCGCCGCGTTCTCGATGTCATCGAGTGTGGCCGCGTCCAGGCCCTGTGCAAGAAGCGCACCGCGCGCCCGCGCGATCGGATCCGTCTCGAGCGCGGCGGCGAGTTCGGCGGGATCGCGATAGGCCGCAAGGTCGACCGACACATGCCCCTTCACGCGGTAGGTCAGCGCATGCAACAGGCGCGGGCCGCCGCCGCCGCGCACCTCGGCGACCAGCCGGGCGGCGCTCTCGTGCACCGCGAACACGTCGTTGCCATCGACCTGCGTGGCTGCGATGTCCATCGCGCCGGCGCGTGCCGATGCGCCGTCGCCGGCCGTCATCGGGCCGCTCGCGGTGGTGGCGCTCCAGCGGTTGTCCTCGCAGACGAAGAGCACCGGCAGGCCGTACACGCGCGCCCAGTTCAGCGCCTCGAGAAAGGGGCCGCGGTTGATCGCGCCGTCGCCGAAGAAGCAGACCGTGATGTCGCCTTTCTTCTGCAGGATCTTCTGCGCATGCGCCGCGCCCACGGCAATCGGCAGGCCTGCAGCGACCACGCCGTTGGCGCCCAGCATGCCGACCGAAAAATCGGCGATGTGCATCGAGCCGCCCTTGCCGCCGTTGAAGCCCGTGGCCTTGCCGAACAGCTCGCACATCATGCGCACGAGGTCCGCGCCCTTGGCCAGCGTATGGCCGTGGCCGCGGTGCGTGGAGGTGAGGTAGTCGCTGGTTCGCAGGTGCGCGCACACGCCGGCCGGCACCGCCTCCTGCCCGGTGGAAAGGTGCAGCGGCCCACGCACCTTGGCGGAGCCGGCGGCCTGCTGGCCATACGCGCTCACGCCACCCTGGCTCGCCGCTTCCGCGGCGTTCTCGAAGGCGCGGATGCGCACCATGGCGCGGTACAGGGCCAAGCCTCTGCCGTCCGTTGAAATGCTCGAAGCCATCTTGTCTCCAACGGCCTGGAAGCGGGCCGTTCGGGGAAATCGTATCAAACGAGAACAATATCTCGCACGGGGGCTTACCCCCTGCCGTGGCGTCAGCTCGAGAGCTCAGCGGCTCACGTTCCGATGAACAGTTCTTGCGCCGCTTGCTCCAGGCACTCGGCGAAAGTGGGATCCCCGGCGTACGGCGAGTGTCCGCGCAACCACAGCAGTCCCACCGGGCGGACCAGGCGCGGCATCTCCGTGCGCAGCGGGGCCAGCGTGCCCAGTTCCGCGTACTTGTGCACGAGCGAAGCGGGCAACGTCGCGATCGCGTCGCTGCCCTGCAGGTAGGCGAGCGTGACGTTCAGCGACAGCGTCTCGATGAAACTGATGGGGGGTTCCACGCCGTTCACCTCAAACGCCGTGAGCAGGGGCTGGCGCAGCAGCGAGTCATGGGGCGGCAACACCCACGGACACTCCACCAGTTGGCGCCAGGTCGGTCTGCAATCGCCGCGCGCCAGCGGGTGGCCGTTGCGCGCAACCAGCATGGTCGCATCCTCGAAGAGGGCCTTCTCCTCCAGGTTCGTTGCCGCCAGCTGGGACGGCAAGGTGCCGACGATGAGATCGAGGTGCCCGAGCCGCAGTTCTCCCAGCAGCACGTCCATGGTGGCCTCGCGGACCATGATCGACGACTTGGGAGAGGCATGCTTGAACAGCATCAACGCCTTGGGGAGCAACCAGCCGGCGGACGCCGGCAGCACGCCGACGCGGATCTTGCGGGACGTTCCCGTCGCCAGCGCATGCAGTTCTTCGCCGGCCTCGGACAGGTCCTGCAGGACCTTGCGGGCGTGCCGGATCAGGCATTCGCCGTAGGGCGTCGGCCGCAGTCCTCGGCCGGTGCGTTCGAACAGCACATGGCCCATGGCGGCCTGCAGATCCGACAGCGTGCGGGACAGCGCCGGCTGCGTCACGTTCATGGCGGTGGCCACCTTGCCCTGGTGGCGAAGGTCGTCGAGGGCCACGAGCACCTGCAGGTGGCGCAGCTTCAATCCGGCGCGGATGTACCAATCCAGCTTGGCCATCGGTTGTCTCCTGATATGCATTCCCGCGAAAGCGGCAAGACGCGAATCATCGCAGCAAGGAAGAGGAGCTTGGCTCCGAGGTTCGCGTTTTAACAAAACGGGTATATCGACCCCTTGTTTTTCTAATTGTCACGACGACTTCGCACGCCCATCATTCGGCTCCCGGGGATCGCAAAAGGCCCCAAAAAGTACACAGATCGCTGACCCGACCCACGTTCTGAAGGAGCACGAAAACATGTCGAATCCGTCGCCGCGCTGGGCCGCCGGCCTGGTGCTTGCCGCCACCCTGGTTTCCGGTGCCTGGGCGCAAGCCCCCATCAAGATCGGCTTCCACGCCGGCCTCACGGGTCCCGCCGCCGCCGACGGCAATGCCGCCCTTGCCGCGGCCCGCGTGGCGATCGAGCAGAGCAACGCGCAAGGCGGCATCGGCGGCAGGAAGCTCGTCCTGGTCGTCGAGGACGACCAGGGCAAGCCCGAGCACGCCGCGCAGGTTGCCAACCGCCTGATCGGCGAGGGCGTGCGCGCGGTGATCTCGGCCGCGTACTCCGCGCCGGCGCGCGCCGCCGCGCCGGTGTTCCAGAAGGCGCAGCTGCCCTATGTGGTCGCCGTGTCGTCGGCACCCGAGATCACGCGGGGCGGCGACTACATGTTCCGCGTCACCAGCGTGGGCGAAGTGCAGGGCCGCGCCGCCGCCAAGGCGATGGGCGAATTGCTGCACAAGAAGCGCGTCGTGCTGCTGACCATGAAGACCGATTTCGGCAAGGCGCTGGTTGCGGGCTTCAAGGAGGCGGCCCCGCGCTTCGGGCTGGAGGTCGTGAAGGAATACGAGTACGCGCCGACCGACCGCCAGTTCGGGCCCTTGATCGCATCCATCAAGGCGGACAACCCGCAGGCGATCTATGTCACCGGGTTCTATTTCACGGGCGGGCCGCTGGTGGCGCAACTGCGCAGCGCCGGCGTGTCGGCCGACATCCTGGGGGCGGAATCGCTCAGTCCGCAGCAGTACATCGACATCGCCGGCCCGGCCGCCGAAGGCACGGTGATCACCAACGTCATCGACTGGGGTTCGCAGGACCCGGCGGTCGTGGATTTCCTCGGCCGCTTCAAGGCGGCGACGGGAACGCCCGCAGCGGCGGTGGCCGCGACGACGCATGCGGCGACAACCGTGCTGTTGGCGGCGTTGCGCAATGCGAAGTCGGACGAGCCGGCAAGGATCCGCGCCGCACTGGAAACCACGGACGTCATGACCGTCATGGGCCGAGTCAGCTTCAACAAGCTGCGCGAAGTCAGAAAGAATTTTCCGCTGTCGATCGTGCGCAACGGCAAGTGGCAACGCTTCGGGGTCGTCGACGACGCCGGACTGCTGGCACCCCCCGAGCAGTGAACCCCCGGAAGAGACCATCGCACCCGTTGGTGCGTCAAAGAAGGTGAAACGCAAATGACCTATCACGCCCGAACACGCAAAGTGGCCCACGACGACCTGGCCTGGGACTTCGGCACGCAGACCTACCAGGTCTTCCCGTACGAACACTATCGCTGGTGCCGAGAGAACGACCCCGTCCACCGTGTGGACCTGCCCAATGGAAACGTGGTCTACATGATCACGAAGTACGAGGACATCAAGGCGGCGGCCCTGGATCACAAGCGGTTCTCCGCCGCGGTCACCGACACGGTCGGCTGGCTGATGTTCAAGGATCCGCCCGAGCACACCACGATCCGCAGCAGCGTGCAGTCGCACCTGTCCAAGAAGGGCATCGACCTGATCGATGCCGCCATCGACCGCATCAACCGCGAGAGCTTCCAGTACCTGCTGGACGGCCGCGGCGGCGACGCGGCCACCTATTGCCAGCTGTTCCCGGCGGCGGTGGTCAACCACATGCTCGGGATCAAGATCGATCCGCAGCAGATCGACTACTGGATCGGCTGCTCGCTCAGGGCCATGGGCCAGGCCTTCGGCCTGCCAGGCAAGCCGGAAGACCACAAGGGCCAGGCGGATCTCGTCGCGTTCCTCGAGGGCGTGGTGCGCGACTACATCGCGCATCCGGAAGACAACATCGGCTCGCTGCTCGCGCAGAACGCGGCAGAGGGCGGCAAATTGTCCGTGCGCAACGTGGCCGACTTCATGAACATGCTGTTCACCGGCGGACATGAAACGACCACCTTCACCCTCAGCAGCGCCATCGGCATCCTGGCGCAGGACCCGGCGTTGTTCAGGCGCATCAAGGACGATCGCTCGCGCATCCCCGCCTTCATCGACGAGACCCTGCGCTACCGGCCCGTGCTGCAGTCGAACCCCCGCATCGCGGCCGAAGACATCACGATCCGCGGCGTGACGATTCCCAAGGGCTCCATCGTGAAGCTGTGCACCGGCAGCGGGAACATGGACGAAGACGTCTTCGAGAACCCCGAGGCGTTCAACATCGACCGGCCGAACGTGAGCGAGCACCTGTCGTTCAGCCGGGGGGTCCACACCTGCATCGGCGCCGTCCTCGCCCGGCGCGAGTTGTCCAAGGCCATGACGCACTTTTTCGAGACCATCGCGTCCATCCAGCTGGACGCCGATCGTCCCGTGAAGCCCCACCTCGGAGGCACGGGCAACGAGCACGGATTCGATTCCGTGCCCGTGCTGATCGAGACGGATGCGGCGAGGGCCTGAGCCGTGAAATACACGAGCATCGAACGATCGAGTGCGCAGTCGCTCGCAGTGCGTGAGAACACGCGCGGCTTTCGGGCGAGCTGCGAGCAGCCCGACGCGGTGTCGGTCCAGGAACGCAGGCTGGCCATCGCCGGGATGATGGAAGAGGGCTACAGCCAGCACGTGCGGCGTGACGGCGACGTCTTCGGCTCGGTCGACATGAACGGCGTGCCGGCCGAGGTGGTCGGCATCGCGGGGACGACGTCCGACTGCAACCTGCTGTTCATCCACGGCGGCGCCTATTGCCTCGGAAGTCCGCAAACGGCCCGCACCCTCTCGGTGCCATTGGCACGTGACGCCAACGCCAGGGTGTTCGTGCCCGACTACCGCCTGGCCCCGGAGCACAGGTTTCCGGCCGCGGCGGACGACGTGCTGGCTGCGTACAAGTACCTCGTCGAGGTGGAGAAAGCCGATCCGGCGCGCCTGTTCATCGGCGGCGATTCTTGCGGCGTCAACCTCGCGCTCGGCGCCGTGCTCAGGGCGCGGCAAGCCGGATTGCCCGCGCCGCGCGGCATCGTCGCGTTTTCGCCATGGCTCGACCTGACCTCGTCGCTGCCGTCATTCCGCACGAATGCGCAGCGCGATGAGTTCGTGCACCCCAACATCGTCGACACATGGGTCGCGCAGTACATGGGACAGGAGAGCTGGGCCCATCCACTCGCCTCGCCCCTGGGCGCGGATCTCGGCGGCATGCCGGCCTGCTTCATCGCCTGCGGCAGCACCGAGATGTGGCACGACGACGCTGCGGTGCTCGCGAACAGGCTGGACAAGCTCGGCGTCGATGTCGAACTCGAAGTCTGGAAAGACATGCCGCACGTCTGGCCCATCTTTGCCGGGCAGCTGCCCGAAGCCGACGAAGCCCTGGCGAATGCTGCGCGGTTCATGCGCCGCTGCCTTCGCTGATCGACCACATCCCCTGACTGGAAAGAACATGGACTTCAAGAGCTATATCTGTTTGAGCTGCGGCTGGGTGTACCACGAGAACGATGGCTTGCCCGAAGAAGGCATCGCCGCGGGAACGCGCTGGGAAAACATTCCCGACGACTGGCGTTGTCCGCATTGCGGCGACAAGAAGTCGGATTTCAACGTGGTGGAGTTCTGACCATGACAGTCATCGTCACGGAGAAGTGCGATGGGTGCCGGTTCACCGACTGCGTGACCGTCTGCCCCGTGGCCTGCTTCCATACCGACGGCACCATGGTCTACGTGAACCCGGTGGAATGCATCGATTGCGGCGCCTGCATCCCGGTCTGCCCGGTCCACGCCATCTACGAAGCACGCGACCTGCCGGCAGAGTTCGAGCATTGGAAAGGCGTGAACGCCGAGCGCGCCGCGGGCCTGCCGAACATTTCCGAAAAGCTCGAGCCCCTGCCGACGGCACTCAGCCGGCAGCAGGCCCTGGGCTACGGCAGTTGAGCAGCCATTGCACGCGGGAATGAACGCCATGCGAATCGCCATCATCGGTAGCGGACCTTCAGGCTTCTACGCTGCCGAAGCCATGCAGAAGAAGGTACCCGGCGTGGCCATCGACATGTTCGAACGCCTGCACGCGCCCTATGGCCTCGTGCGCTATGGCGTGGCGCCCGACCACGAGAAGCTCAAGGCGGTGACCAAGGTCTTCGACATGGTCGCGGCCAAGCCGGGCCTGCGATGGTTCGGCCAGGTGGAACTGGGGCGCGACATCCATCTCGAGGACCTCACGCGGCGCTACCACGCGGTCGTGCTCGCGACCGGCGCCCAGGCCAGCAAGAGGCTCGGCGTCCCCGGGGACGGCAAGCCGGGCAGCTACAACGCAGCGGACTTCGTCGCCTGGTACAACGGCCATCCCGATTTCCGCCACCTTCGGTTCGACTTGTCGGGCGAGACGGCGGTGGTGGTCGGCCACGGGAACGTGGCACTCGACGTCGCACGCATCCTGCTCAAGCCGGTCGACGAGCTGGCTTGCACCGAGATTGCCAGCCACGCGCTGGAAGCGCTTCGCAACAGCAAGGTGCGCAAGGTCTGCGTGGTCGGAAGGCGCGGACCGGCGCAGGCCAGGTTCACCAACAAGGAGCTGGCCGAATTCGAGCAGCTGGCGGGCGTGACCGCGCTGGCACGGGCCGACGAGATGGCCATCAACGAAGCCACCCGGTTCGAGCTGGAGAGCCCGGCTGCGGATGAGGCGCGCAGGAACGTGGCACTGTTGCGCAAGTTCGCCGACACGGCCAGCGATGCCGCATCTGCCAACGAGCGTTGCGTCGAGTTCAGGTTCTGCCTGGCACCTGCGAGGCTGGAAGGGACCGACGAGGTCGACGCGCTGGTGCTCGAACGCACGGCCTTGACCGGATCCGCTTTCCAGCAGGCGTCGCGCGGCACCGGCGAGTTTCTCCACGTGCCCTGCCATGCCGTGTTTGCGAGCGTTGGCTACCGGGGCGTTGCACCGGCCGGCATTCCTTTCGACGCGCGTGCATCGACCGTGCGCCACGTCGCCGGCAGGGTCGTCGACGAAGCAGGCGTGCCGCATCCGGGCCTCTATTGCACCGGTTGGATCAAACGCGGTCCGACGGGTGTCATCGGCACCAACCGCAACGACAGCGTGGAAACCGTTGCGACCTTGTTGGCGGACCTTCAGGCCGGCGCGCTGGGTGCGCCGGCGGCCGACGACGACATTGCCGACCTGCTGCGAGACCGCGGCGTCGACTTCATGGACTTCCGGGCGTGGTCCCGGCTGGACGCGTTCGAGAAGCAGGCGGGGGCGCACTCCGGCAAGGCGCGAGAAAAACTGGTCCAGCGGCACGAAGTGCGCGCAGCGCTGCAAGCGGCCGCTGGATCTTCATCGACATGCACTACGTGAGAACAACATGGATCTAGATCTTTCCGGCAAGAAATTCTTCGTCACTGGCGTTGCGTCAGGGATCGGCCACGCCACCGCCGAGCTGCTGCTTCGAGCAGGCGCCGAAGTCGTGGGCGCCGACCGCGCCGAGTTGAGCAAGCCGCTGGCACTCGCTGCCTTTCATCATCTGGATTTGAGCGATCCGGCACTGATCGATCGCGCCGTTGCTGCGGCAGGGGACGGCTACGACGCGCTGATCAACGTCGCGGGGGTGTCGTCCCTCGCGTCGACCGACATGCAGTTCCGCGTCAACTTCCTGGGCACGCGGCACCTGACCCTCGCGATGGTGCCGAGGCTCAAGGCCAGGTCGGCCGTGTTCAACGTCGCCTCCAGCACCGCAGTGCGCTGGGAACAGCACCTGGACCGCTTCACGCCGCTGGTCGAGACCCGGAGTTTCGAAGAGGGCTTGCAGTGGCTCGAGGCGAATCCCCAGGAAAGCCCGATCTCCTATGCATGGTCGAAGGAGGCGCTGATCATCTGGACCATGAAGACGGGGCTCGAATGGATCGGCACCGGCCGCCGCATCAATGCCCTGAGCCCGGGGCTGACGTACACGCCGATGCATGCGGAGTTCGTGCAGGCACACGGCGAGGCCCTGCTGAAGAAGGATGCCGAGCGCACCGGCGATGCCGGCAGCGCGGAGGACGTGGCCAAGGCCCTGGTCCTGCTGCAGCACGACTACGCGGGCTGGTGGAACGCGGCCAACATCAATGTCGATGGCGGCTTCAGCGCTTCGGTGCTGCTGGCGAAGGAAAACTTCGGCGACGTCTGAACCGCCGGCAGGCAAGCGTCGACACAAGACTCAATCCAGGAGACATGATGAAAACCGCAATTCGTTCCAAGATCCGACCGGCCTTCGTGCTGGTCACACTGATGCTGGCAGCCGCCACGGCGTCGGCTCAGGCCACAAGCACGGTCGAGTCCAGGCTCAAGGCCGAACTGACCGCCATGGGTTACCCCGAAGGCAAGTTGCCGAACCTGCTGCCCGACAGCGGTCCCTGGCTGCACGGCGCCGTGGTCGGCAACCTGTTGTTTCTCTCGTCCGCCGCGCCGCAGGACGCCAATGGCCAATGGATCAAGGGACCCATCCCGTCCAGGAATTCGGTGCAGGACGCGCCCATGCTCGCGCGCCGGGCGTGCGTGCGCCAGATCGCCCGGATGAAGCAGGTGCTCGGGGACCTGGACCGGGTCAAGCGCATCGCTTATGTGCGCTTCAACATTGCCGTGGATCCAGGATTCTCCGAACTCACCCCGATCGCGGAAGGCTGCTCGACGCTCTACACCGCGGTGTTCGGTGAAGCCGGAAAGCATCCGCGTGTCATGGAAGGTGTCAGCGCCAACCCGAGCAACACGGCGATGGAAGTCGAAACGATTGTGGAAGTCCGGTGATCCGGGTTCCTGAAGGAGCAGATATGGAAGTAATCGTCGCAGGGGCTGGCATCGGTGGATTGAGCACGGCGCTCAGCCTGCACGATGCGGGCATTCCCGTGAAAGTCTATGAAGCAGCGCCCCGCATCGAGGCGATGGGCCTTGGCATCCACCTGCAGCCCAATGCCGTGCGTGAACTCACCGAGCTGGGCTTGGGTGACGCGTTGATGGCGATCTCCGTCGGCATCGAGAACCTCGGGTTCTACAGCGTGCACGGCAACAAGATCTGGAGCGAATCGCGCGGCAGTGCTTCCGGCTACCGCTGGCCGCAGTGCGCGGTGCACAGGGGCGATCTGCAGGTGCTCTTGCTCAAGGCCGCGAGGGAGCGCATCGGGGAGCAGAACATCGTCACCAATCACACCTTGACCGAGTTCGAGCAAGACAAGGATGGCGTGACGCTGCACTTCATCGACAGCGAGACGCGGCAGCGGCTGCCGTCCGTGAAGGGCAGCATCCTGGTGGCCGCGGACGGATTGCATTCGGGTGTGCGAAAGCATTTCTATCCCCAGCAGGGGCTGCGGTTCGGCGGCCAGCTGATGTGGCGCACGGCCGTGGCCGTCGATGCCTGGCTCGGGGGCAACACCATGACGATGGTCGGCCACCGCAACCAGAAGCTGGTGGCCTACCCGATGCGTCACTTGCCCGATGGCCGGGTCCTGGGCAACTTCATCTTCGAGCTGGGACAGTCCGGCGACGGTCCGCCGCGCGAGGAGTGGAACCGCAGGATCGACAAGGCCAAGTTTGCGCACGCCTTCGCGGACTGGAAGTTCGACTGGCTTGATGTGCCGGCGCTCATCCAGGCGGCCGACAGCATCTTCGAGTTTCCGAAGGTCGATCGCGACCCGGTCGAACGCTGGTCGTTCGGGCGCGTCACCTTGCTGGGGGATGCGGCGCACCCGATGCACCCTGTCGGATCGCAGGCCGGTTCCCAGGCCGTGGTGGACGGCCGCGTGCTCGCCAAGCACCTGGCCGACCATCCGGATCGCCCCGAGCTCGCGCTGCAGGCATACGAAGCGGAACGGCTGGCGCCGATGCGCGACATCTGCCTGTCCAACCGCAACCTGTCGCACGAAATCATCATGGACCTCGTGCACGAGCGTGCGCCCGACGGCTTCACCAACATCGACGACGTCATTCCGGCTGCGGAGATCGCAGAGCGTGCCGAGGCATTCCGCACCAGGGCGGGATTCGATGTGACATCCCTGAATGCACGCGAGTCCCACTCGCGGCAGCGGGGCTGTCCGGTTCTTCGCGCCTGAGAGGCCCCGGCCTCTGCCTGATCCATCTTCAAGCAAAGAAGCGCGCTTCCCATGAACCTCATTCTGAATCTCACCACCCAGGGGCTGATCAACGGCGCGATCTACGCGCTGGTGGCCATCGGCCTGGCCATGGTGTTCGGGCTGCTGCGGGTGCTGCACATTGCGCACGCGGGCCTGTTCACCCTCGGCGGCTACCTGGGCCTGGTCATCACCAATGCCACGAGCAGCTTCGCGCTGGGCATGCTCCTGAGCATGGCGTGCGTGGCCGCCTGCGGCATGCTGATGTACCGTTTCTGCTACGAGCCGATCCTGGACCAGCCGCCGTATGTGCCGCTGATCGCTTCAGTGGGCATGTTTCTCGCCATCGAGGAACTCCTGCGGCTGGTGTTCGGCGACTATGGCCTGTCCTACCGCGTGCCGCCGCTGCAAGGCGCCGTGGTGATTGCCGGCATGCAGATCAAGTATGCCGAACTGGGCGCCGTGGCCATGGCCGTCGTTCTTCTGGTGGGCCTTGCGGTCTTTGCCGCGCGCACCCGCGTCGGCATGGCCTGGCGCGCCAGCGTCAGCGAGCCTCGCATGGCGGCATCGTGCGGCATCAGCTTGCGGCAGGTGCGCTATCTGAATTTCGCCATCGGCTCGGCCTTCGCCGCGGCCGCCGGCGTGATGGTAGGCGTGCTCAACAACCTGGTGGAGCCGTCCATGGGCGCGGTGCCCACCTACAAGGCGCTGGCAATCATCGTCCTCGGGGGCCTGGGCAACATGGCCGGCACGCTGGTGGCATCGCTGCTGCTGGGCCTGGTCGAGGCTTTCGGATCGACCTACCTCGCCAACGTGCTGGACCGCGACAGCGTGGCATTCGCCGCAATGCTCGCCGTGCTGCTGGTCAAGCCGGAAGGTCTCTTCTCCGGTGGCCAATGGCGTCGCCGGCTGGTGCAGTTCATGAAACAGAAAGGAGCGACTCAATGGGCGCTTATGAAACGTCACTCCTGACCCTGGTGGCCATCCATGTGATCCTGGCGTTGAGCCTCAACCTCATCACCGGGCTGTGCGGGCAGGTGAGCCTCGGGCACGCGGCGTTCTTCGGCGTGGGCGCGTATGCGACGGCACTGCTCGCCAAGGCCGGTTTCGGCATGGCGGTCACCTTGTCCTCCGCATTGCTGCTGGCCGGCATCGCCGGGCTGTTGGTCGGTTTCTGCAGCCTGCGGGTGCGGGACGATTTCCTCGCGATCGCGACCATGGCGGCGGGCTTCCTGTTCGTCGGTGCGGTGCGCACGACCGATGCACTCGGGGGTGAGCTCGGCATCTCCCAGATACCTGCCACCGGCCTGGGTGACGCGTATCCGGTGTTGGTGATGGCCTGTGCGGCACTGACAGGGCTGGTCTGCTGGGTCGTGAAGCGCAGCTGGCTGGGCTATGTGTTCGAAGCGGTCAGTGCCGACGAGTCCGCTGCGCGCAGCCTTGGCATCGACACGCCGCTCTACAAGCTTGCGGCGTTCACGATCGGCACCGCACTGGCGGGCCTGGCCGGCTGCCTCTACGCGTACCACCTGGGCAATGTGGGCACCGAGGCCTTCGGGTTCCCCGTGTCCGTGATGATCCTCGCCATGGTCGTGATCGGCGGCATGGGTTCGCTGTGGGGCAGCGTGCTCGCCGCGGTGCTGCTGACCCTGGCGCCCGAGTGGTTCCGCTTCGTGAACGACTACAAGCTGCTGGTGTTCGGGCTGCTGCTGTTCGCCATCATGCGGATCGCACCGCAAGGCCTGTTTCCCTGGCTGGCGCAGCACCTGCGTGTGCTGCGGGCGAAGGAGATGGCATGAGCACGAAGCTGTTGCAGGTGCGAGACCTGGGCGTGCGTTTCGGCGGCGTCGTTGCGGTGAACGGGGTTTCGTTCGATCTCGCGACAGGCGAGCTGGTGGGGCTGCTCGGGCCCAATGGCGCGGGCAAGACGACGCTGCTGCGGCTCATTTCCGGAGCGGTCGCGCCGGGATCGGGCGAGATCCGATTCGCGGGCCTGCCAGTCGGCCGGGTGGCGGCGGCTGGGCGCGCGCGGCTCGGCATGGCGATGTCGCACCAGATCGTGCGCCCCTTTCGCAACATGAGCCTGCTGGACAACGTGGTGCTGGCCGCCGGTGCCGAGATCACGCAAACACCTTGGCGCGCCGTCGCCACGCTGGATCGCAAGGGCCTGCGCGAGGCGGCGCTGCGCTGCCTGGAGATGGTCGGCATCGCGGATCTGGCGGACAGCATGCCGTCGACACAGCCGCTCGGGGTGCTCAAGCGCCTGGAGGTTGCCCGTGCCCTGGCCACGCGGCCCAAGCTGCTGCTGCTGGACGAACCGCTGGCAGGCCTCGGGCATGAGGAGGCGGTGCGATTGGCCGACCTCGTTCGGCGGCTGAACGCATTGGGAACCACCATCCTGCTGATCGAACACAACCTGGCCGAAGTGATGCGTATCTGCCCGCGCATCGTCGTGCTGGACAACGGCCGCAAGATTGCCGACGGCCGGGCCGCCGAGGTGATGGCGAACCCGCATGTGGTCGAGGCCTACCTCGGCGAGGGAGCCATCCATGCTTGAAGTCGAGCGCGTGAGTTGCGGCTATGGCGCTGCCGTGGTCCTGCACGAACTCTCACTCACGGTGAACAGGGGAGAGATCGTTGCGCTGATCGGACCGAACGGCGCCGGCAAGACCTCCACCTTGCAGTGCATCGCGGGCCATGTGCGCGCGACCGGCGGCAATGTGCGTTTCGGTGGGCGGGACATCACCGCCCTGGCGCCCCAGGCGCGGGTGCGTGCGGGCATCGCCATCTCGCCCGAAGGCCGCAAGCTGTTCGGCGACATGACCGTGCGGGAGAACCTGCTGGTGGGTGGCTATTCGCAGCCCGCCCGCGTGGCCGCGCACAACATGCAGCGCGTGCTGGACATTTTCCCGCGGCTGCAGGAGCGCTTCGGATCGCTCGGGCGAACGCTTTCGGGCGGCGAGCAGCAGATGGTGGCGATCGGACGTGCGCTCATGGCGCAGCCCGAACTCATCCTCATCGACGAGCTGTCGCTGGGCTTGATGCCGAAGAACGTCGACATCTGCTATGCGGCCCTCCACCAGCTCAGGCAAGCGGGGCTCGCGGTGCTGCTGGTCGAGCAGAACCTTTCCAAGGCACTCGCGTTTTCGGACCGCGTGTACGTCCTCGAATCCGGGCGGCTGGTCTGGTCGGGCAGCGCCAAGGCCGCGCGTGCGCGCGGGGACCTGGCCGCCACCATCCTGGGTCATGCGCCCGCCGAAGCCGGCGTGCAAGAGGAGGCACTGCAATGAAGGCGATCGACCTGGCCTATGTGCGCTACCAGACGCCGGACCTGCCGCGGCTGGAAACCTTCCTGCGCGACTTCGGCATGCATCCGGCCGTGCCCTGCGATGGCAAGCGCCTGCTGATGCGGGGGAGCGGTGCTGCGCCGTTCGTCTACGAGGCGGTTCTGGGCAACGAACCTCGCTTCCTCGGGGCCGGGCTCCAGGTGGCGTCGCGCGGCGACCTCGATGCGCTCGCGCGCTTGGCGGGCTCGAGCGGCGTCGAGCCGGTGCCCGGACTTGCGGGCGGCGGCGAGCGTGTGCGCATGCGCATGCCTGATGGCTTCGAGATCGATGCCTTGCACGGCGCCGTGCCTGCGCAGCCGCTGCACCTGCCGCGCGTCGACGACTTCAACGCCGCGGCGGCCAAGCCGCGCAAGAACGTGCCGGTGCGCGTGCCACGCCAGAGCCAGCCGGTGCGGCGCCTGGGCCATTTCGTGCTGCATGTCAGCGATCACGACGTGTCGGTGGCCTGGCTGCGCGAGCGCTTCGGGCTCGTCGCCTCGGACTACCTGGCCGTGCCCGGCGAGCCGGGTCGCACCATCGGCAGCTTCCTGCGGGTGGATGCGGGAGAGGCGTGGGTGGACCACCACTGCATGCTCGTGCTGCAGGCGCCGGTGATCGGCGTGCACCACTGCTCGTTCGAGATGGACGGGCTGGATGCCGTGATGAGCGCGCACGACTTCCTGCTGGAGCGCGGCTACACGCTCGACTGCGGTGTCGGCAGGCACCTGCTGGGCAGCCAGATCTTCGACTACTGGCGCGACCCTTTCGGCTTCCGGATCGAGCACTACACCGACGGCGACGTGGTGAACCACCTGCACCGTGCCAGCGTCTTCGCCGGCACTGCGGACGAGACCACCCAATGGGGGGCGAAACCGCCTCTGGACTTCTTTTCTTGACGGAAACAAAGCGAATGACGATACAACGCATCAGCAGCCCCGAAGTCACCGAGCCGGCGCCGGGCACCTGGTCCAACTGCCTCAAGGTGGGCGACACGGTGTACGTTGCTGGCCTCACGGCCCGCGACCGCAACCTGCAGCCCATGGGCGGCGACGAGTACGCGCAGGCCCGGTTGATCTTCGAACGGATCGCGCACCTGGTCACCGCCGCGGGCGGCTCGATGCGCGACGTGGTGAAGCTCAACATCTACGTCACGCGAATCGCCAATCGCGAACAGGTCTGGCGTGCACGGCGCGAATTCTTCGAGGGCGCGTTTCCGGTCGCCACGCTGGTGGAGGTCAGCGCATTGGCGCAGGCCGCGATCCTGGTGGAGATCGAAGCGGTCGCCGTGCTGGGACACGGAGGGAGGCCATCATGAACATCAGGGAACAACCGATCCACCGCGACGCCCCACCGGGGCTGTCGCCATCCACACGCGAGAAGCTGGCGCAGGTGGGCACGGCCAACATCGCCAACTCGCTTCTCAGGCGTGGCTTCCGAAACGCCTACCTGCTGGGCCTCCATCCGGTCTCCGGAATGCAGGAATCGATGGTGGGGCCGGCCTACACGCTGCGCTTCATGCCGGCGCGCGAGGACATCGACACCATGGCCAACTACGGCCGCGACGACAACCTGCACCGCCGCGCCGTGGAGGAGTGCCCGCCCGGCCACGTGCTGGTGATCGACACGGGCGGATGCGTGCGTTCGGCGGCCGCTGGCGACCTCATGGCGCTGCGCATGCGCCAGCGCGGCGTGGCAGGCGTCGTCACCGATGGGGGCTTTCGGGACACGCCGGGTATCCGTGCCACGAACCTGCCGGCCTACCAGCGGCAAGCCGCGCCGCCGGCCACGCCCATCGCCATGCACCCGGTCGAGCTCAACGGACCGGTGGGCTGCGCGGACGTGGCGGTGTACCCAGGCGACGTGCTGGTGGGGGACGCCGAGGGCGTGGTGGTGATCCCGCTGCACCTGGTCGACGAAGTTGCCCAGGAGGCACTGGAAGCCGTCGACTACGAGCGCTTCGCGGCACTGCACATCTCGCGCGGGCGCCCGATCTTCGGATTGTTTCCGGCGACCCCGGAGAGCCGCAAGGAATACGACGGCTGGGTCGCAGCCGGACGTCCGGCCCTGGAGGTCCTGCAATGAACCCGCCCAACGAAGCCACGATGAAGACGCTCGAACTGCTGATCCGGACGCAAGCGCTCGATCCGGCGGGATGGATCGACTTTGCCGAGTACGGATTCCGCCAGTACTTTCTCTGGAAGAACGCGGACACCGGCGCCAGCATCGCGCTGCTGGAGTACCGGAAGGGCGGCCGCATCCCCGTGAAGCACTCGCATGCGTCCAACCAGTTCATGTACTGCCTGGAAGGCGACTACGAGTACACGGACAGCCAGCTGCGCTTGACGCCGGGTTCGTTCTACATGAACCCGAAGGACCATCCGCACGGCCCCACCGTGGCGCACGAGCGCAGCGTGCTGATCGAGATCTACGACGGCCCCCATTACTACGAGAAGCCGGCGTTCCACACGGACGAGACCATCTCCGGCTTCCTTTCCAAAAACTGAGGAACTCACGCAATGTTCGACACGCAAGAAGTGCTGCGCCAATTCGGCATCCAGCCGATCCATGCAGGCGCCTGCTCCGGCCCCGGGCGCTGGAGCGCCACCGGGGACCGCGCGCTCATCGACGCGGTCAATCCGGCCGATGCCACGGTGACGTCCCGCGTCGCCGGCGCCAACGCCCTCGACTACGAGGCGGTCATGGCCACGGCGGTCGCCACGCAGCGGTCCTGGCGCATGGTGCCGGCGCCGCGCCGCGGAGAACTGGTGCTGCGCATCGGCCAGCTCGCAGACGAACACCTCGAAGGCCTGGCCGCCGTCGTCGCGCTCGACACCGGCAAGTCGCTGATGGAGGCCCGCTCGGAAGTGAAGGAACTGGTCGACATGGCGACCTTCGCGGCGGGCCAGTCGCGCATGCTGTACGGTTCCACGCAGCAGTCGCAGCGCGCGAAGCACCGCATGTACGACCAGTGGCTCCCGCTCGGCGTGGTGGGCGTGATCTCGGCGTACAACTTTCCGGCGGCGGTCTGGGCGCAGAACGGTTTCCTCGCGGCGATCGGCGGCAACACGGTGGTCTGGAAGCCGAGCCCGAAGGTGCCGCTCACAGCCCTGGCGCTGCAGCACCTCTGCAACATCGCCATGGAGGAAATGGGCCTCGAGGGCGTGTTCACGATCTTCATTCCAGAGACCAACGAACTGGCCGAACTGCTCGTGTCCGATGTGCGCGTGGCGCTGGTCTCGTTCACCGGCTCCACGGCGGTCGGCCGCAAGGTGGCCGACGTGGTGGGCCGCACGCTCGGCCGGCGCTACATGCTGGAGTGTTCGGGCAACAATGGCTGCATCGTGGACGAGACCGCGGACCTCAAGCTGGCCGCGTCCAGCATCACCTTCGGTGCCGTGGGGACCACCGGGCAGCGTTGTACCAGCACGCGCCGCGTGATCGTGCACCGCTCGGTCGAAGGCGAGCTCGTGGAACTGCTGAAGAAATCCTTTGCGCAGATCCGGATCGGCGACCCCCGCGAACCTGGCACCGTGGTCGGGCCGCTCGTGGACAAGGCCGCCGTGGGCCACTTCGAAGCTGCTGTGCGCGAGGCGGCCGCCCTCGGGGGCCAGGTCGTGTTCGGTGGCCGTCGCATCGACCGTCCCGGCCATTACGTGGAGCCGACGCTCATCACGCAGGTTCGTCCGGAGTGGCCTTGCGTGCAGCATGAAACGTTTGCGCCCATCGTGTACGTGGTGCCCTACGACACCATCGAGCAAGCCATCGATATCCACAACGGCGTGCCCCAAGGCCTGGCATCCGGGATCCACAGCACGAACCTGGGCAACATCGAGCTGTTCCTCTCGGCTGCGGGCAGCGATTGCGGCATTGCCAAGGTCAACATGGGGACGACGGGCGCCGACATCGGTGCGGCGTTCGGCGGCGAGAAAGAAACGGGCGGCGGCAGAACGGCCGGGTCCGATGCCTGGAAAGGCTACATGCGGCGGCAGAGCGTGTGCATCAACTGGGGCGGCGAGTCGCCCTGGGGCAGCCGTCTCAAGCTCTGAGGAAGAATCTTGAAACTTGGAACTGTTGAATTGCGCACCGGCGAGGAGCGCCTCGCCTGCCTGCGCGCCGACGGCAACGCCGTGCTGGCGCCGCGCGAGTTCGGTGACATGCAACGCGTGATCGAAGCGTGCGACCTCGCTGTTCCGGCTTTGCGCAAGCTCTGCGAGTCTGCGCAATCCGAGGGCATCGCACTCTCCGAGCTGCGGCTCCTGTCGCCGGTGCGCCGATTGCGCCGCGACGTGCTGTGCACGGGCTGGAACTACTGGGACCACTTCCACGAGAGCGAGGGCAAGCGCGAAGGGCAGGACGTGCCCAAGCCCGAAGCGCCGACCTTCTTCACCAAGGGCCCGGACGTGCTGATCGGGCCGCACGACGACATCGCGTTCGACCCTGCCATCTCGAGCAAGTGGGACTACGAGGCCGAAATCGCGCTCGTCATCGGCAAGGAAGGGCGCAGCATCCCTCGCGAGCACGCGATGGCGCACGTGTTCGGCTACTGCCTCGCCAACGATATCTCGCAACGCGACCTGCAACGCCGGCACGGCGGCCAGTGGCTCAAGGGCAAGAGCATCGACGGCACCATGCCCCTCGGCCCCTGGCTCACGCTGCGCGACGACGCCGAACTGCCCGCTATCACGCTCGAGTGCGAACTGAACGGCGCGGTCATGCAGCAGGCGAGTGCATCGCAGATGGCATTCGGCATTGCCGAGCTGGTGAGCGAACTCTCGTTCGGCATGACTCTGAAACCGGGCGACGTGCTCCTCACGGGCACCCCCAGCGGGATCGGCAATGCACGGACACCGCCCGTGTTCCTCAAGGAGGGCGATCTGGTTGTCGTGCGCGCAACCGGCCTGGGCGAACTGAGAAACCGGCTCGTCGCCAAGGACCTGAGTTCCTACGCCACCCCTGCCTGACATCCGCCACCCACAAACAAACCAAAAGGAATCTTGCATGCCAACCATTGCAGTCGTCTTCCACTCCGGCTACGGCCACACCCAGCGCATGGCGCAGGCCGTGGCGCAAGGCGCCGGCGCGGCGCTGATCGCCATCGACGCCGAGGGCAACCTCCCGGCCGGCGGCTGGGAGCAGCTCAAGGCCGCCGACGCGATCATCTTCGGCACGCCGACCTACATGGGCAACGTCAGCTGGCAGTTCAAGAAATTCGCCGATGGCTCGTCCAAGTACTGGTACGCGCAGGAATGGAAGGACAAGATCGCCGCCGGCTTCACCAACAGTGCCGGATTGAACGGCGACAAGCACGCCGCGCTGAATGCGCTGTTCACGATGGCCATGCAGCACGGGATGATCTGGGTCAGCCAGGGGTTGATGCCCAGCAACACCAAGGCCGCGAAGCGGGATGACGTGAACTACCTCGTGTCGTTCAGCGGTGCCATTGCCCAGTCGCCCTCGGATGCAAGCGCCGGCGAGATGGCGGCGGGCGACCTGGAGACGGCGCGCCTGTTCGGCGAGCGCGTGGCCTCCGTGGCGGCCCGGATGACGGCCGGCCATCCGCTGCATCCGAGCGCCGTGCCGGCTTGATCGCCGGCGCCACGAGGCCGGCCTGAAGCGATTTTCTTCACGACAACGACAACAACCAGGAGCAAACCGAGTGAAAACGCCCATCACCATCAGCCGCCGGACCGCGCTTGCCGCTGCGGCCTGTTTGCTCCCCGCGGCGGCCGCTTTCGCGCAGGAGCCGCCGTTTCCCACACGGCCGGTGCGATTGATCAGTCCGTTCCCCGTCGGCAGCGGGCCCGACGGCGTGGCGCGCCTTGTCGCGGACAAGCTCGCACGCGCCTGGGGCCAGCCCGTCACCGTCGACAACAAGCCGGGCGGCAACGGGTTCATCGCCATCAATGCCTTCAAGCGCGGCGCGACCGACGGGCACGACCTGGTCCACCTGGAGAACGTGCACCTGACGGCGTACCCGCATCTCTTCAAGAAGCTGCCCTTCGACGGCAACAAGGATTTCGAGCTCATCGCGCCGCTGTTCAAGACCTATTTCTTCATCACGGTTTCAGCCGACAGCAAGTACCGCAGCGTGGCCGACCTGGTCGCCGATGCCAAGGCGAACCCGGGCAGGCTGAGCTATGGCTCCTGGTCGGTCGGCAACCCCGCACACCTGGGATCGGCGCTCCTCGAAACGATGACGGGCACCCAGATGCAGCACGTCGTCTACAAGGAGACGAACCAGCTCTACAGCGGTGTCGCCACCGGTGAACTGAGCTTTGCGATGGGGACCATCGCCACCGCCGGACCGCTCCACCGTGGCGGCAAGCTCAAGTTTCTCGCGATTGCGGCGCCCCGCAGGCTCGCGGCATACAAGGACGTGCCGACCGTCTCGGAAGCGGGCGGGCCCGCGGGGTTCGAGGTCGCGGGCTGGACGGCTTTCGCCGCACCGCGCGGCGTTTCCCCGGCGGTCGTCGAAAAGATCCGCCGCGATGTCGAGAAGGCGCTGCGTGAGCCGGATGTCCGCGACAAGTTCGCTGCTTTCGGCTACGAGCCCTTCCTCGCAACGCCCACCGAGTTCGCCCAGCATATTTCCGATGAATCGTCCCGGTTCGCCGAGGTCATCAAGAAAGTCGGCGCGCATCTGGACTGATGCGCATGGTTCAGGAGGCCACCGGTGCGGCTGGCGGATGACGCCGGCGTGCTACTGCCTGATCCTGCCCGCGCTGCTGACGATCGAGAGTTCGACGAAGCTCGATCCGACATGCATCCCGTGCCTGAAGCCGACGACGTAGCCGCCCGCGTCGTAGTTGCCGATGCCGTCGAGCGCTGCGGGCATGCCTTCGCGGCTGACCTTCGCGTTCTGCCGCCGGACCGCCTCCACGATCACCTTCGCCGCGATGAAGCCTTCCATCATGGCGAAACTCACGGATGCGTCCGGATGGCCTGCCCGGTCCACGGCGTCATTGAGCTCTTTCGCGAGCCGGCTTGAAATTCGATACGGGCTGGGCGTCACCTGGGCGATGGCCACGCCCTGCATCTGTTCCTTGCCCAGGCGCTTGGACAATTGCTCGATTTCGGCGCTGGAGCTTGCGAACAGCTGCGCAGACCCGCCGCCTGCGCGGTATTGCTCGATGAAAGCGGCTGCGGGCGCGCCGTTCGACACCATGACGATCGCCTGCGGCGCTGCCTTGGCCAGCAGCTCGACGGCCGGGCCGACGCGGGCGGTGCCCGGTGGATACGAGGCCTTGGCGACGATGGCCACGTGTGCCTTTGCGGCCGCTTCGTCCGATGCGGCAACAACGCCGCCGGCGTCGGGCCCATCCTCGTAGAACAGCCCGAGACGCGTGACGCCGATGGTGGCGAGATGCTCCGTGATCTTGCCGAGCTCGTCGTGCAGGCCCGCGCGGATGCTGTAGAGGTAGGGCGTACTGATCCGGAGGTCGGCTGCGCGGTATCCCACCAGCGCGATCTTCTCTTTCTCGAGAATGCCGGAATCCACCAGGCTGGCGATGTTCCGGTTGCCGAAATAGCCAGCCAGTACCAGCGGCCTCTCTTCGGCAATGAGCCGCCTCGTCACGTTGACCGTGTCTTCGGGCCGGCCACCGTCGTCCCGGCTTGCCAATACGAAGGTGTTGCCGTTCGCACCTCCGGCCTTGTTGACCGTGTCGAAAAGCAGTTGCATGCCCGCGGCATAGGCACGCCCCTGGCTGGCTTCCAGGCCCGACATCGGTCCCACCTGGCCCACGACGAACTGGCCGCCGTGCGCGAACGTCATGAAGATGGCGCCGGCGATGGCCGTCGAGAGGCGTTTTGCGCGAAGGAGGGTCGGCATTCGGAGAATCTTTCTTCTGGAAGGGGCGAGCCGGGCCGGGTCGAGTGAACCGGGGCCGATCGCGGCGTGATTCTTTCCAGATTCGCCCACCACATCCAATGAGATTTTCCGCAAGCGATATGGCCGGACTTGCATGTGCCTGTGGGTCGCCCTCCACTGGCGAGGGCCGCGGCCGCATCCGCCTAGGCGAGACGATCCTTTGAGGTTTCCCGCACCGTCAGCAAGGCAAGCAGGCTGAAGATCGCCGCGGCAATCAGCAGGATCGCGGGGGATTTCAGGTTGCCGGTCGAGGCAATCAGGCTCGTGGCCACATACGGTGTCACGCCGCCTCCGAGGATCGCGCCGATGTTGAAGCTGAATGCCATGCCGGTGTATCGGATGCGGGTCGGAAACTGCTCCGCATAGGTCGGATAGCCGACCGACTGCACGATGGGCAGAGGCAAGGCAATGATGAACATCGCCAGCGCCGCGAGGCCGATGCTTTGCTGGTCCATCAGGATCATCATGGGCCAGACCAGGACCATGTACCCCAGGAAGCCGATCCCCAGAACACGGCGACGGCCCCAGCGGTCCGAGAGGCCGCCCCAGAACGGCATGAGGATGGCCATGGTCACGCCGACCGCGGCCATGATCCAGTAGACGGTCGTCTTGTCGTACTTGAGGTAGGTGGTCAGATAGATGTTCATGAAGACCAGGCCCACCCAGTAGCCGACGTTCTGGCCGAACGCCAGTGCCGTCACCTTCAGCACCTTCGACGCATGTTGCGTCAGCACTTCGCGCAGTGGTGCCTTGGTCGGTTCGTTGTGTGCCTGGAACTCCTGGAATGCCGCGGATTCCTCGACCCGGCGCCTGACGGCGGTCGACACGATCACCATCGGTATCGCAAGCAGGAACGGAATTCGCCAGCCCCATTGCTGCATCTGCTCGGCGCTCAACAGGGCGGAGGTCAGGCCGCATGCCGCGGCAGCCAGGGCGCCTCCCACGGCAACGCCCACCGGCGTGAAGGCGCCGTAGAAGCCCCGCTTGCCGCGAGGCGCCGACTCTGCCACGTAAGCGGCTGCGCCCGTGACTTCGCCCCCGGCGAAGAAGCCCTGCACGAGGCGTATGGCGAGCAGCAGGATGGGCGCGGCAATGCCCGCGGTCGAGGCCACGGGCAAGAGGCCGATGGCCGCGGTGGCAATGCCCATGCCGATCACCGTGACGAGCAGGATGCCGCGCCGGCCGATCCGGTCACCCAGGCGGCCCAGGACAATGCCGCCGATCGGCCGCATCAGGAACGCGCTTCCGAAGACGGCAAGAATGGCCAGCAGCGACGCGGTCGCATCGGTGCTCGGGAAGAACAGCGGGCCGATGGTGGCGGCCATGTAGCCGTAGACGCCGAACTCGTAGTACTCGATGGCGGTTCCCACGGACGCGGCAAGGGCCGCCTTGCGCGCAGTCGCCCTGGCAAGCGGGTCCACCGCATCGTTGGAGAAGGCATGCGCCGGCCGTGCGCCCGGCCCCTCGGGCAAGCCCATCGTTTGGGAAGTGTTCATTTTTTCTCCAGCATGTGGGAGGGATCAAATGGCCTCCGGGAAGGCCGCGGCTCGTCCCGGGCGACGCGTCGCCCGTTTCGAATGGGGTGGGTACGAGGGGGTGTCGCTAGCGGCGGGGCTGGCTGCAGCGCGCCGCCGCAACGGCGTCAACTGGCCACGAAGCGCGCGAGGACGGCATCTTCTTCAAGCAATGCCCCCTCGTCGAAGAAGAACTCGGCGACGAATCCCGCTGCCGGCGCCTGCAGCGGAATCTCCATCTTCATGGACTCCATGATCGCGATGTCGTCCCCCGCGGCCAGAGGTGCATTCGGCGCGGCAACGATTTTCAGGAGCGTGCCTGCGGTGTCTGTGCGGATCTCGATCTCTTGGCTCATGCGTGGGCTCCAGGGGTGAGGGGGGAAGCCGGCCCGAGGGCGATGGCGCGTCGGCTCGCTGGTCGAACGGACACGCCCTCCGCTTCGAGTGCCTGGCGGATCGCGCGCGCAAAATTTGCGGCGTCGGGTTGGTCGCCATGGATGCACAGCGTGTCGGGCCGCACCGGCACGTCCACGCCGTGGACCGAACGCACCACGCCCGAGCGAACCATGCGCAGCACCTGCGCCACGGATTGCCGGATGTCGGTGATCAGGGCACCGGGGTGCGATCGCGGCGTCAGGGCGCCGTCGTCCTGGTAGCTGCGGTCCGCGAACACTTCTTCGGCCACGGCGAGTCCCGCCTCCCGGGCACTGCGGACCAGCTCAGACCCGGCAAGGCCGTAGAAGACCAGCTGCGGATCCACGGCACGCACGGCGTCCGCCACAGCGCGCGCCATTGCCGGATCGCGCGCCGCCATGTTGTAGAGCGCGCCATGTGTCTTGACGTGCGCCAGGCGCGTTCCGGCCGCCGTGCAAAAGGCTTGCAGGGCGCCGATCTGGTAGACCACCAGGTGGTGCAGCTCATCGCGCCCCAGTTGCATCGGCCGCCGTCCGAATCCCTGGAGATCGGCAAAGCCGGGATGCGCCCCGATCGACACGCCTCGGGCGACTGCCAGCGCGACGGTCGCGGCGATGGTCTGCGGGTCTCCGGCGTGCATGCCGCAGGCCACGTTGGCGGAGGTCACGTGGTCCAGCACCGCCGCGTCGTCGCCGAGCCGGTAGACCCCGTAGCTCTCGCCCACGTCGCTGTTGAAGTCAATGGACGCCACGGCCTGCCTCCATCGTCCGGAAGATCTTGCCCTGCGCCACCGCAAGCGCCTGGGCTGCGTCCAGCGAGATCCATTCGAAGCGCACCGGCTCGCCGGCAATGAGCTGCGCCATGCACGGAAGATCGACTGCCGCGACATTCGCGATGCGGGGGTAGCCGCCCGTGGTCTGGCGGTCCGCCAGCAAGACGATCGGATGCCCGTCCGGTGGAACCTGGACGGTCCCGAAGCCCACCGCCTCGGACTGCAGCTCCAGGGGCTCCAGCAAGCGCAAGGGCTCGCATTCCAGTCGATAGCCCATGCGATCGGAGCGCGGACTGACGCGGAAGACCTGCTCGGCCATGGCACGGTGCGCCTGGGGCTCGAATGCCTCCCACTCCCTGCCGGGGACGATGCGGATCGGCGCCCCGGGTGCACGCTGCACTTCGTCCGGGAACGTGAAGCCGCTTGCGCCCGGCGGCAAAGCGGGCGTGGGCGCGCCGCCGAGCGCGATGCGGTCACCCTTTTGCAGCGGACCGCCTTGCGCGCCGCCGAAGCCGCCGCGAACGTAGGTGCTCGTGCTGCCCATGACCGGCCGGAGCGCGTAGCCGCCGGCCACCGCGATGTAGGCGCGCAATCCGTTGGCCCGCTTGCCGAAGGCGAGCAGGTCGCCCGCGGCCACCGAAACCGGTGCGCCGAGCGGCAATGCCCTGCCACCGAGCGTGGCTCCCAGGTCTGCACCGCACACGGCAATCACGGCGGGCACCTCGAACCTCAGCGTGGGGCCGAGCAGCGTGACCTCCAGCGTGGCTTCCGAGGGCGGGTTGCCGACCAGCATGCATGCCAGCCGGTGCGAGCGTTCGTCCATGACGCCGGAGACCGGAATGCCATGGTGCTGGTGGCCGAAGCGGCCCAGGTCTTGAAAGGTCGACAGGGCACCGGGCTTGAGGACTTCGATCATGGTCGCTGGCTCCCCATGGCTTCGAACTCGCCCGCCGAGATGGGCATGAAACGGATGCGGTCGCCTGCCTCGAGCAAGCAGGCCGGATCGCGGGCCGCGTCGAACAGCATCAGTGGGGTCCGGCCGATGAGGTTCCATCCGCCGGGGAGCGTGAAGGGATAGATCACGCTCTGCCGATTGGCGAGCCCGACGGAGCCGACCGGCACGGCTGTTCGGGGCTGCGCGCGCCGCGGGGGTGCCAATCGTTCGTCGAAAGTGCCGATGTAGGGGTGGCCGGGCGCGAAGCCGATCATCTGGACCTCGACCTCCGCGCCGGCATGCAGATCGACCAGGGCCCGGGGCGACAGTCCGCATGCATCGGCCACTGTCTCGAGATCGGGGCCGTGCTCGCCGCCGTAGCAGACCGGAACCTCGACCAGGCGCGTGGAGGCGCGATGGCGGCAATCAAGACCCTGGAGCACCGCACCGACCTGGCGTGCCACGGCCTGGTAGGGCGTCTCGCCAGTCGCCGCGAGGCACGGGATCGATTCCGGCCGGTAGTGGATTGCCACGGTCGCCATGGCCGCCACGATGTCCATCACGCCCGGCAACCCGGCCTCGCGCAATACGGCCGCCGCGGCTGCCGGCCACCGCCCGCCAGCACTGCCGGCAAGCGGTCGTGCCTCCACCACGAGACAGCTGTCGCCCGAAGGTGCCATTCGCCAAGGCGCTTGGTTTTCGGCGAGTGCTTCGACGCCGCTCATGACGTGGCTTTCAGTGAACCGGCGCCGCTCGCGTGCTCATTCAGGCGCGCCAGCAGGGCCTGTTTTTCGCGATCGACGAAGTTCGTGTCGACTGCGCCGGCCTGGAAGGTGGGATGGCCGATGACTTGCCGCAGGAAGGCCGTGTTGTGGCGTATGCCCACGATCTCGATGGATCGCAGGGCCTCGTCCATGCGCTGCAATGCTTGCGCACGGGTGGAGGCCGAAGCGATGAGCTTCGCGATCATCGGGTCGTAGAACGGACTGATCGAATCCCCTTCGCGCACCCCCGTGTCCACGCGCAGGCCATCGATTCCCGAAGGCAGGACGAACCGTTCGAGCAGGCCAGGCGATGGAAGGAAGTTCTTCAGGGGATTCTCGGCATACACACGGCACTCGATGGCGGCACCGTGGCGGCGGATCTCTGCCTGCGGCGTGCGCTCCAGCATTCCCGCAGCCAGCAGGATCTGGTCGCGCACCAGGTCCCTGCCGGTCACCGCTTCGGTGACCCCGTGCTCCACCTGGATGCGGGTGTTCATTTCAAGAAAGTAGAAGGCCTGGCTGTCCGCGTCCAGGATGAACTCGACAGTTCCGGCGCCGCGGTAGCGCTGGCCCGCCGTGAGCGAGACGGCGCTGGCGAGCATCCGGTCGAGCACATCGGGCGCCAGGCCCGGCGCAGGGCTCTCTTCCACGATCTTCTGGAACCGCCGCTGCACGGAGCAGTCGCGTTCGAAAAGATGGATCGCGCTACCGTCGCCAAAGCCGAAAACCTGCACCTCGATGTGCCGGGCGCGCGGCACGAAGCGCTCCAGGTAGACGGAAGCGTCGTTGAAGGCTTTCGAAGCCTGCGACTGGGTCGACGCAACGGCCGCCGCCAGGGCCGCGGGCGCGTCCACCCGCTTCATGCCGATGCCGCCGCCGCCCCCTGCCGCCTTGACCAGCAAGGGAAAGCCGACACGCGCCGCTTCGAGTTCCAGCAGGTCCGCGTCTTCGCCTGGGAGAAAGGCACGGCTGCCTGGCAGCACCGGAACGCCGCACGCGTGGGCGATGCTTCGCGCACGGTGCTTGTCGCCCATCTCTTCGATCGATTCCGGCGTGGGTCCGATCCATCGAATCCCATGGCGTTCCGCGGCCCGCGCAAAGGCGGTGTTCTCGGAAAGGAAGCCGTAGCCCGGATGCACCCCCTGGGCCTCGTGCTGCAGGCCGGCCCCAAGAACCGCATCGACATTCAGGTAGCTTTCGCTTGCAGGACCCGGGCCGATGCGAACCGCGAAGTCGGCCATCTCGCAGTGCAGGGAGCCGGCATCCGCGTCTGAATAGACCGCGATCGTTTCGATGTTCAGATCGCGCGCCGCCCGGATGATGCGGCAGGCGATCTCGCCGCGATTGGCGATCAGGATTCTCTTCATTCTCTGGCTCCTGTTGCGGTGATTCGGGCCGAGCTTTCCTCATGCCCTGATCGCATTTCTTCGTGGTGATCCCTGCCGATGCCGCGAAGTCTATGAACGCGGAGGGTCAAAGAAAAGCAATATAAATTCGCGCTTAGCATCGACAATTTCGATGAATATTTTTCCGATGGTCGATTGACCCGACCATCGATTCTTGAGATGCTCGGCGCGTGATCAGCGAACTCAGAACCTTCATCGCCGTGTGCAAGCACGGCACCTTCGCCGCTGCGGGAGACCGTATCGGCCTCACGCAGTCCGCCGTGAGCAGCCAGATCAAACGGCTCGAGGAAGCACTGGGGTTCGAGCTGTTCGATCGAACCGGGCGCTCGGCCACCTTGAACGTTGCGGGCCAGACGACCCTTCCGCGCGTGGAAGAGATCTGTGCGCTGTTCGCAAAGTTGGGGGAACTCCCCGAAGACAACGCCACGCGCGGATTGCTGCGCATCGGCTCGATCGCCTCGGCCCAGCCCACCTTGCTGGCACGCGCACTCGAAGGGCTTCGCAAAGCCTTTCCCCTGGTACGCGTCCATGTGTCGCCGGGCGTTTCGATGCGCCTGATGGACGACCTCGACGCGGGCAAGATCGATGCGGCGGTGATCATCCGGCCCCCGTTCGGCATGCCTCCCGACCTGACGTGGCAGGCCCTGATCCACGAGCCCTATGTGCTGGTCGTGCCCAAGACTGCGCCTGCGACGAAGGACTGGCGCCAGCTGATCCAGCAGCAGCCGTTCCTGCGCTACGACCGGGCCTCTTTCGGCGGGCGCATGGTCGAGGGCTTTCTTCGCCGCGAGGGCATCGCGGTCAACGATGCCATCGAGATCGACGAGATCGCGGGGTTGATCCACCTCGCGTCCAAGGGCCTCGGCGTTGCGCTTGTGCCGCTGGTCGAGGCGCACCTGCCCCTGCCTGCAGGCGTGCGCATCGTCCCGCTCGGGGAGTTCACCTTCTATCGGGAGATCGGCCTGCTTCAGCGCAAGCCGCGCGCCAGTCCGCCGATGGTGGCGCATTTTGCGCAGCACCTGCGCGATGCGGCAGACGCGCAGCCGGGCAGTCCGCTCGTGCCGAAACGCCGATCCGCAGCCAAGCCGGGCCGGACGCGCGCACTTTAGCGAGGGCTCCCGGGCCTCCCACGACCCGGTCGTGTTGGCGCCGAGTCACGCGTGAGCCGGTTTCGCATCAGCGCGCCTCGTAGGCCTCCAGCGGCTTGTCCGATGGCGCAGCCCAGGCGGCCTTGGTCATGGCGTTGGCCGGCAGGCCCACCTTCGAGCCGTTCGGAGGAATCGGCTGCATGAACCACTTGTCGTAGAGGCGCGGGACTTCACCGCTCCTGGCGAGTGCCAGGATGCTGTCGTCGACGACCTTCTTGAATGCCGGATCGCCCTTGCGGAACATGATGGCGATGGGTTCGACACCGAGGACCTGGTCCAGCAGCTTGTACTTCTCGGGTTCCTTGCTCTTGGAGATCAGCGTTGCCAGGATCTGGCCGTCGGCGACAAAGCCGTCGGCGCGCCCGCCTTCGAGAAGCAGGAAGCCTTCGCTGTTGTCCTTGGACAGCACCTCGGAGACGCCGCCCACGCCGTCGCGCCCGAGCTTTCGCAGCGCCTGCACGCTGGTGCTGCCGGTGGTGGCCGCCACCGTCTTGCCGGCCAGCTGCGCCGGGGCTGCGATGCCCGAACCTGCCTTGACGGCGATCCGGATGCCCTCGACATACAAGGTGGGCGCGAACGCGACGTCCTTCTGCCGCGCGGCGTTGTTGGTCGTCGTCCCGCACTCGATGTCGACCGTGCCGTTCTGCACCAGGGGAATCCGGTTCTGGGGCGTCACGAGCTGGTACTTCACATCGATCTTGTCGAGCTGCACAGCCTTCCTGATGTCGGCGACGACCCGCTCGCAGATCTCCACATGGAAGCCCGTGTACTTGCCGGGCCCCGTGGTGAACGACATGGCGCCCGATGCATCGCGCACGCCCATGGTGATGGAGCCGGACTCCTTGACCTTGCCCAGGGTCTCGGAGGGCTGCGCCGCGGCAGAGCCGCAGACCGCGGCCAGCATGGCAGCCAGTGCCACGGACGTCGTGTTGCTCTTGGTCATGGCGATCGCTCAGCGTGCGAAGAGGGAGCTCAGGTCGGCGAAGGACTTCATCTCGATGGCATTGCCCGAGGGATCGAGAAAGAACATCGTCGCCTGCTCGCCGGGCTCGCCCTTGAAGCGGACATAGGGCTCGATGACGAACTCGGTCTTGCGCGCCACGAGTTTGTCGGCCATGAGCTGCCACTGGTCCATCGGCAGGATCGCGCCGAAATGGCGAACCGGCACGTCGTGGCCGTCGACGGCACTGCTCTGGCGATGACCGCACTCGTCCGGTGCCAGGTGGGCCACGATCTGGTGGCCATGGAAATCGAAGTCCACCCACTCCGGCGCACTGCGGCCCTCGGGACAGCCGAGCAGTTCGCCGTAGAACGCGCGGGCTTCGGCAATGTCGCGGACTGGAAACGCCAGGTGGAATGGGATGCGGGCGGTGGCGGAGGACATGGGATTTCTCATCGGGAGAGTTGCGGTGGACGCAACTTTAAGCAGGGCCTCTCATGATCGAAAGTGGTTTATTTAGGTGCTGAGCAACACCAGAATCGATGGATGAAAAAAGTGGGCTTGCGTCACTCCACGGACCGCAGGAAGCGCTCGGCCAACAGCACCCAGAACGCCGAGCCCACCGCCACGTTGTCGTCGTTGAAGTCGTAGCCCGGGTTGTGCACCATGCAGGCGCCATGGCCGTCGCCTTCGCCATTGCCGATCTGTACATAGCTGCCGGGCACGCGCTCGAGCATGAAGGCGAAGTCTTCGCTGGCGGGCACAGCGGGGCCCTGCAGCACGACCCGGTCGGCGCCGACCAGTTCGAGCGCCACCTCGCGCGCCAGCGCGGTTTCTCCGGGCGTGTTGACCAGCACCGCATAGCCCGGCCGCCAGTCGGTGCGGGCAGCGACGCCAAAGCTCTCGGCCTGTGCCGCGACCAGCGACCTGATGCGTGCTTCGAGGGTGCTGCGCACACCGCGGTCGAGTGCGCGCACGCTGATCTCTAGAACGGCGTCCTGGGGAATGACGTTGTTGGCCTTGCCGGCATGGATGGCACCGACCGTGACCACGGCCATCTGCAACGGATCGATGTTGCGCGACACGATGGTCTGCAAGGCCATCACGATGCTGGCCGCCGCCACGATGGGATCCGCGGCGCGGTGGGGCATGGCGCCGTGTCCGCCGATGCCGGTGAGCGTGACCGTGGCGTAGTCCGACGACGCCATCGCCGGGCCATCCCGCAACGCCAATCGGCCTTGCGCCAGGCCCGGCAGGTTGTGCATCGCGAAGATCGCATCGCACGGGTACCGGTCGAACAGGCCGTCTTCCATCATCCGGAGCGCGCCGCCGCCGCCTTCCTCGGCCGGCTGGAAAACCAGGTTCAGCGTTCCGTCGAAGTGCCCTCGCGTGGCGAGATGGTGCGCAGCCGCCAGCAGCATCGCGGTGTGGCCGTCATGGCCGCAGGCATGCATCACCCCGGCGTGGCGGCTGGCGTAGGGCAGGCCGGTGGCTTCGTCGATCGGCAAGGCGTCCATGTCGGCGCGCAGGCCGAGCCGGCGCGTGCCGTTGCCGCGTACCAGCCGGCCGACAACGCCCGTGCCGCCGATGCCTTGCTCGACCTCGTAGCCCCATTGCCGCAGCTTGCCGGCCACGAGCTCCGAAGTGCGGTGCTCGTCGAAGGCCAGCTCCGGGTGGCGGTGGATGTCGCGGCGCAGGCCGATGAATTCGCCGGCCTGCGCATGCAGTTGTTCCAATAGCGTGTGCATGGCCCCGGCTCACTGCGGCTGCAGGTTGATCGACCGGGCGATGGCGCGGTAGCGCGCCGTTTCTTCCTCGAAGAACCTCGACGATTCCGCAAGCGTCATCGGTGCCGAGGCCAGTTGCGTCTGGGCCGCCAGCTGCGAGCGCACCTCGGGGTCCTTCAGCGTCGCGCCGACGGCCTTGTGCAGCAGCTGCACCACGTCTTCCGGCGTGCTCTTGGGCACCATGAAGCCGCTCCAGATCTTGTAGGAGAAGTTTTTCAGCTCCTTGCCTTCGCTCGCTGCCGGCACGTTCCGGAGCAGCTCGGAGCGCTGCGCGCCGAGCTGGCCGATCACCTTGAGCCTGCCCTGGTCCGCCATCGCGCCCATGGCCGCGCTGTACACCAGGACGGCGAAGTCCACCTGCCCGCCGCCGATGTCCTGCAGCAGCGGCGCGTTGCCCTTGTAGGGCGCATGCACGAGCTTGATGCCGGCCTGCTGCTGCACGCTCTCCAGGATCAGGTGGTAGAGCGAACCGATGCCCACGCTGCCGTAGGTCAGCGGCGCCGCGCTGGACTTGCGCGCGAGCGCGACCAGCTCGTCGACGCTGTTGACCGGCAGGTCCTTGCGCGTGACGAACACCATCACCGCTTCGGAGACCGGATGCACGAGGCGGAAGTCCTCGGTCTTGAGCTTGACCGCCGCATTGGCCAGGGGCGAGAGGATCACCTCGTTGGGCGAGCCCTGGAAGATGTAGTAGCCGTTCGCCGGTGCCGCCAGCACTTTCTGCGCTGCCATCGCGCCGCTGACGCCGCCGAGGTTTTCCACCACCACCTGCTGCCCCAGCGCCGCGCCCAGCGGCACGGTGAAGATGCGGGCCGTGGCGTCGGACGGGCCGCCGGCCGGGTACGGGACCATCAGGCTGACCGGCTTGGCCGGATAGGTCTGCGCATGGGCCGTGGCAGCCGACAGCAGCAGGCCGGCAAGAAGAAAGGCGCTCGCGCGTCGGGACAGCAGCTTCATCGGGACTCCAGTTGGACCGGCGTGAATGCCGGTTGCAGGCGGATCGTAGAAGCCGGGAAAACCAACGTCCAATGCATTGTTGTTTGCATTAGCATGAGTTCCAAACACCTTCGCTCCGGCCCCTCGACGATGACATTGGTTCAATTGCGGCACCTGATCGCACTGGCGCAGAGCGGCTCTTTCAGCAAGTCGTCCCAGGCGCTGCACCTCACGCAACCCGCATTGAGCCGCAGCATCCGTGCGCTCGAGGACGAGCTGGGCACGCCGCTTTTCGACCGGGTCGGCCGCCGCAACGAACTCACGGTCTTCGGACGCGAGGTGCTGGACCGCGCGCGCCAGCTGGTGTTCGACGCGGACGAGCTTCGCGGCAGCGGACGCCAGATGAGCGAAGGGGAGGGCGGCTCGATCCGCATCGGCATGGGATCGGGCCCCGGCGCGATGCTGATGACGCCCTTCCTGATGCGCATGGCCACCCGCCATCCGAAGATGCGGGCGGTGGTGTCGCGCGGGGGCACCGAAATGCTCACGCAGGCGCTTCGGGCCCGCACGATGGATGCGCTCGTGGTCGATGTGCGTTCGCTCAAGCCCGCGCCGGACCTCGTGGTGAGTGCATTGCACGAAATGCGCGGCACCTTCATGTGCCGCGCCGGCCATCCGCTCGCAAGGCGGCGCGGCGGGGTCACCTTCGAGGCGCTTCGGCGCTACCCGATCGCTTCCACGCCGCTGAGCGACGAGGTGGCCCGCACCTTCATCGCGGCCTACGGCCCCGATGCGCACCCGGACCAGTTCGTGACGCTGCAGTGCGAGGAGCTTTCAAGCCTGGTGGACGTCGTGCGCCGAAGCGACGCCGTGCTGCTGGCGATTCGCGCCGCGGCGCCCGGCCTGGCCGAGCTGAAGATGACGCCCGCCTCGAACGGCATTGCGCGTTTCGGCCTGGTGACCTTGCGCCACCGCACGGAGGCGCCGGCGCTGGCGTTCGTGCGGGAACTGATGGATGAGCTGCTCCGCGATTGAGCCCCACCCAGGCGCACCATCCACCCCGCCAGTCGCCTATCCTCCGACCTGCACCCAGAGAAAGCACCTTGCCCCCGACCAAAGCCCCTTCCCCCGCGCGCCCGGCCACGATGGCCGATGTCGCGGCGCGCGTCGGCGTCTCGAAGATGACGGTGTCGCGCGCGCTCAACCGCAGCACGGGCAGCGACCGCGCCACCTCCGAAGCGCTGCGCCAGCGCATCCTGCAGGCCTGCGAGGAGATGGGCTACGTCATCGACCAGACCGCGCGCACTTTCTCCAGCAAGCGCTCGGGCTTCGTCGCGGTGCTGATCCCGTCGCTGAACAACTCCAACTTTTCCGAGACCGCGCAAGGCATTGCCGCCGCGCTGGAGGCGCGCGGGCTGCAGCTGCTGCTGGGCTATACCGACTACCGCGTGGAGACCGAGGAGCGCCTGGTGCGTGCGATGCTCGCGCGCCGCCCCGAAGGCGTGATCCTCACCGGCGGCGCCCACACGCCCGCCGCGCGCGCCATGCTGCAGGCGGCCGGCATCCCGGTGGTCGAGACCTGGGACCTGCCGGCCACGCCCATCGAGCACACGGTGGGCTTCTCGAACGCGCAGGCCGCGGCCGCGATGGTGCGGCACCTGCATGGCCAGGGCTACCGGCGCATCGCCTTCATCGGCGGCACCTCGAACCGCGACACCCGCGGCGCCGACCGGCAGCGCGGCTATGCCGAGGCGATCCGCGAACTGGGACTGCCCGACGGGCGCGTGATCAGTTTCGGCCAGCCGCCCATCTCGATGGCGCAGGGCGGCGAGGCGGTGGTTCAGCTGATCCGGCAATGGCCCGACGTGGATGCGGTGATGTGCGTGTCCGACCTCTCGGCCTTCGGTGCGCTGATGGAATGCAAGCGCCGCGGCTGGGACGTGCCGGGGCGCATCGCGATCGCGGGCTTCGGCGATTTCGAGGTCGCGCGCGCCTCGCACCCGCGCATCACCACCGTGGCGGTGGATTGCGCCGGCATCGGGCGGGCCGCGGGCGAACTGCTGCTGCGGGTGATCGACGGCGCCCGCGAAGGACATCGTCCGCCGGCGGAAACGGTGCTGATCCCGTTCCGCGTCGAGCAGCGCGAAAGCTCCTGAGGCCGATCAGGCCGCGGCGGTTTCCGCGCCGGCGTCGGCAAAGTCGATCAGCACCTTCATCGCACGCTGCCGGTCGCTCGCCAGCTCGAAGGCCTCGCGCGCCTGCAGCATCGGGAAGGTGTGCGTGACCACGGGCGACAAGTCGACCCGCCCTTCGTTGATGAGCCGCACCGCCAGCGCAAACTCCGTGTGGAAGCGGAACGAGCCGCAGATGCTGAGCTCCTTCGCCACCACCATGTTCTGCGGGATGCTCACGTCGCCGCCCAGGCCCAGCTGCACGACCACGCCGCGCGGGCGCATCACCTCGAGCCCGTCGCGCAGCGCGCGCTCGTTGCCCGAGCATTCGAGCATCACGTCGAAGGTGCCCTTGTCGGCCGAATAGCGCGACACCCAGGCCTTGTCTTCCGCCACGTTGATGGCGTGGTCCGCGCCCATGGCGCGCGCAATGGCCAGCGGTTCGCCGACCACGTCGGTGGCGGTGATCTCGGCCGCGCCGTGCGCACGCGCCGCCGCAATGGCCAGCACGCCGATGGGCCCGCAGCCCGACACCAGCACGCGCTTGCCCAGCAGCGGACCCGCGCGCGACACGCCATGCAGCCCGACCGAGAACGGCTCGGCCAATGCCGCCAGGCGCAGCGGCACATGCGCCGCCACCTTCACGCACTGCGTGGCCTCGCACAGCAGCATGTTGCGGAACGCGCCCTGCACGTGCGGCATGCGCATCGCGCTGCCGTAGAAGCGCATGTCCAGGCACTGGTTGGGCAGGCCTTCGAGGCAGAACTTGCAGGCGCCGCACGGGCGGCTCGGATTGATGGCGACCTTGTCGCCGATGCGCACGCTCTCGACGCCCGGGGCCGTGGCCACCACCGTGCCGGCCACCTCGTGGCCCAGCACCATCGGCTCCTTGATGCGCACGGTGCCGAAGCCGCCGTTGTGGAAGTAATGCAGGTCGGAGCCGCAGATGCCTCCCATGCCCACCTTCACCAGCACCTGGCCCGGTCCGATCTCGCCGGCGTCCTGTTCTTCCAGGCGCAGGTCGTCGGGGGCGTGGATCACGAGGCACATACAACGCAAACGCATGGGGTTCTCCTTCAGGCCGTCAGGCGACCGGGGTGACGAGGGGCTGGCCACCGAAGTGGGCCTGCAGGTTGCGGCGGACCAGCTCGCCCATGGCGCGGCGGGTCTGCTCGGTGCCGCTGCCATGGTGCGGGTGCAGCACCACATTGTCGAGCGCCGCGAAGCGCGGGTCGATGCGCGGCTCGTTCAGGAACACATCGAGCGCGGCGCCCGCGATGGTGCGCTGCTCGAGCGCCTGCAGCAGCGCGTCCTCGTCGACCGTGGTGCCGCGCGACACGTTCACCAGCCAGCCCTTGGGGCCGAGCGCCTGCAGCACGCCGGCATCGACGATGCCGCGCGTCGCCTCGCCACCCGGCAGGATCACGATGAGCACGTCGCACCATTCGGCCATGGCCGCCAGGTTGCCGAAGTGGCGCAGCAGGCTGTCCTCGCGCGCGGTGCGGCTGAAGTAGCCCAGTTCCATGTCGAAGCCCGAGAGCCTGCGCGCGATGGTGCTGCCGATGCGGCCGAAACCCGCGATGCCCACGCGCTGGCCGAACACGCGCGTCGCCAGCGGCATCGGGCCCTTGGCCCAATCGCCGCTGCGCACGAAGCGGTCGGCCGCCGGAATGGCGCGCTGCAGCGCGAGCGTGAGGCCCACCGCCAGGTCGGCCACGTCGCCGTTGAGCACGTCGGGCGTGTTGCTCACGCGGATGCCGCGCGCGCGGCAGGCCGCCAGGTCGATGCCGTCGGTGCCCACGCCGTAGCAGGCGACCAGCTCCAGGTTCGGGAGCGATGCGATCAGCTCGGTGCTGGCCCCCAGTTCGCCGCGGGTGGCCACCGCGCGGATGGACGGGGCGTGCTCGGCGAGGAAGGCCGGCTTGTCTGCCGCCTCCCACCAGCGAAGCAACGTGTAGCTCGACTGCATCGGCGCCATGTCCCAGTCCGGATAGGGGCCGGGCATCAGCACGTGCGGGAGTGGAGTGGCGATGGTCAAGCGGGTTCTCCTCGAAGGACGGCGCAGCACAGGCGCAATATGGATACCGGTAACTTTAACCGGAGTCGTCGCGCCCTGTAGGAAGCTTTCGTGGAGGTTTTTACCATTGACGGACCAAAAAGATACCGGTAACGTATTTACACTGCCGTCTCCTCCCCCGTTCAGCCATCCTCCTGGAGCCCCGCTTGAAACTCTTCGACCTCTCCGGGCGCACCGCCCTCATCACCGGCTCCAGCAAGGGCATCGGCTTTGCGCTGGCCTCGGCGCTGGGCTCGGCGGGCGCGCGCATCGTGCTCAATGCACGCGATGCCGGCGCGCTCGAAGCAGCGCGCGACGCCTTGCGCGCCCGCGGCGTCGCGGCCGAGGCCGTGGCCTTCGACGTGACCGATGCCCAGGCGGTGGAAGCCGGCGTGGCGCGCATCGAAGCCGAAGTCGGCGCCATCGACATCCTGGTCAACAACGCCGGCATGCAGCACCGCGGCGCGTTCGCGGAGTTTCCGATCGATGCCTGGCACAAGATCACGACCACCAACATTGACAGCGTGTTCTTCGTGGGCCGCTTCGTGGCGCAGCGCATGATCGAGCGCAAGCGCGGCAAGATCATCAACGTCTGCTCGGTGCAAAGCGAGCTGGGCCGGCCGGGCATCGCGCCCTATGCCGCCACCAAGGGCGCCGTGAAGATGCTCACCAAGGGCATGGCCATCGATCTCGGCAAGCACGGCATCCAGGTCAACGGCCTGGGCCCGGGCTACTTCAAGACCGAGCTGACCGAGACGCTGGTGGCCGACGAGGCATTCACCGCGTGGCTCTCCGGCCGCACGCCCGCCGGGCGCTGGGGCGACGTGGAAGAACTCGGCGGCGCCGCCATCTTTCTCGCGTCGGACGCCTCCAGCTTCGTCAACGGCCACATCCTGTACGTGGACGGCGGCATCACCGCCAGCCTCTGAGCGATGGCCGTGGAGCCAACCCGCCAGCGCGTGGCCGTGATCGGCGCCGGCGTCATGGGCTCGGCCATTGCGCGCCGCCTGCTCGACTGCGGCCATGCGGTGCGGGTGTTCGACCTCGATGCCGCCAAGGTCGCGGCGCTGGCGCAGCACGGTGCAGAGGCCGCCGCCGATGCGGCCGCTGCCGCCGCGGCGAGCGACTTCGTCATCACCAGCCTCAATTCCGCCGCGGTGGTCGAGCATGTGCTCTTCGGCGAAGGCGGCGTGGCTGCGGCCGCGCCCGCCGATCCGCACCGGCTGCTGATCGACATGTCCTCCATCGACCCGGCCGCCACGCGCCGGCTCGCGCAGCGGCTGCGCGAACGCACGGGCATGGGCTTCGTCGATGCGCCGCTCTCGGGCGGTGCGCCCAAGGCGCTGCTCGGCCAGCTGACCGTGATGGCGGGCGGCAGCGACGACGACGTGGCACGTGCGCGCGCCGTGATGGACAGCCTGTGCGCCAACTACACCCGCATGGGTGAAAGCGGTGCCGGGCAGACCACCAAGCTGGTCAACCAGCTGCTCTGCGCCATCGGCTTCCAGGCCATGGCCGAGGCGGTGCGGCTGGCGGAAGCCGGCGGCGTCGATGCCTCGAAGCTGCACACCGCGCTGGCCGGCGGCCGGGCCGACAGCCAGATCCTGCGCGAGTTCGGCCCCAAGATGGCCGCGCGCGATCTCACGCCCACCGGCCGCATCGACAACATGCTCAAGGACCTCGAGGCGGTGCAGGCCTTTGCACACGCCGAACGCCTGCCGCTGCCATTGGCGGGTGCGGTCTCCGAACTGCATCGCGCCTTCGTGGCGGCCGGGCTCGGGCCCGAGGACACGGCCGCCATGATGCGGCAGTTCAGCGGCTACGCGCGCGACTGAGGCGCATGCATTCCAACCACGAAAGAAGACATCCCATGTTCATCCGTTGCGCGTTTTTCCGGGGCCGGGTCAAGGCCGGCATGGAAGAGGCTTTCGACCGGCACGTGCACGACAAGCTGGTGCCGCTGTGGACCCGCTTTCCCGGCGTGCTCGAAGTGCGCGTGCTGCGCCAGGTCGAGAGCGACGTGAGCGACCCCGAGCTGGCGATGGTGCTGTCGACGCGCTACGCGAGCCGCGAGGACATCGCGCTCGCGCTCGACTCGCCCGTGCGCTACGAAAGCCGCGAAGTCTCGAAGCACCTGTTCGAGATGTTCGACGGCACGGTCTTTCATACGGTGTTCAGCGCCGAGGAATTTCCGCTCGCCAACGCTTGATGCGGCAGGGCAGTCCGGCGGCGCTTGCCGCTGCCGGGCTTGCCTTCTGGCCCGCCAATCGCATGTCTCCGGTCCCCGGGAATTCCCGGATGCCGTTCGCTTTGCCGCGATGGGATAGTTAGTTCGCCCTTCAAACTAACTAATTTCTTACACGGCTTCCGCGCCGGGCAAACCTTCCTAGGAGAGACATCGATGCAACTCAAGCACACCCTGGCCGCCATGGCCTTCGGCCTCACCGCAGTGGGCGCAGTGGCGCAGACCGTGGTCGGCGTGAGCTGGTCCAACTTCCAGGAAGAGCGGTGGAAGACCGACGAGGCGGCGATCAAGGCGCAGCTGGAGAAGCTGGGCGCCAAGTACATCAGCGCCGATGCGGGCGGCTCGCCCGAGAAGCAGCTCGGCGACATCGAGGGGCTGATGTCCAAGGGCGCCAAGGCGCTGATCGTGCTGGCGATGGACAAGGACGCGATCCTGCCCGCCATCACCAAGGCCACGCGCCAGAAGGTGCCCGTGGTCGCGTACGACCGGCTGATCGAGGCGCCCGGCGTGTTCTACATCACCTTCGACAACGTCGAGGTGGGGCGCATGGAAGCGCGCGAGGTCTTCAAGGTCAAGCCCCAGGGCAACTACGTGATCATCAAGGGCTCGCCCAGCGACCCCAATGCGGACTTCCTGCGCGCAGGCCAGCAAGAGGTGCTGGACGCCGCAGTGAAGAAGGGCGACATCAAGATCGTCGGCGACGAATACACCGAAGGCTGGAAGCCCGAGGTCGCGCAGAAGAACATGGAGCAGATCCTCACCAAGGTCGGCAACAAGGTCGATGCGGTGGTGGCCGCCAACGACGGCACGGCCGGCGGCGCGGTGGCCGCGCTCACGGCCAAGGGCCTGCGCGGCATTCCGGTGTCGGGCCAGGACGCGGACTTTGCGGCGCTCAACCGCATCGCGCTGGGCACGCAGACCGCCACCATCTTCAAGGACTCGCGCGAACTCGGCCGCGAAGCCGCCAGCGCCGCCATCGCGCTCACGCAGGGCAAGCCGGTGGAGAAGGCCGCGCCGTGGAATTCGGGGCCCAAGAAGATCTCGCTGTCGTCGCGGCTGCTCACGCCGGTGCCGATCACGCGCGACAACCTCGACGTGGTCGTGAAGGCCGGCTGGATCAAGAAGGACGAGCTCTGCAAGGGCGTGCAGGCGGCCAGCGCGCCGGCGGCCTGCAAGTAGACCCGCCCCATGAGCAATCCAACGCCGGGCTGGTGGCGCCGCACGGGCGTCGATCTGCGCCTGCTGCTGATGAGCGTGCTGCTGGTCGCCATGGGCATCGTCTTCAACGTGATGTCGGGCGGCGTGTTCCTGTCGCCCGAGAACCTTTACAACGTGGCGCAGCAGACGGCCGTGGTGGGCATCGTCGCGACCGTGATGGTGCTGGTCATCGTGGCGCGGCACATCGACCTGTCCGTCGGCTCGGTGATGGGCTTCGTCGGCGTGCTGATTGCGTACCTGCAGTACACCTCGGGCTGGTCGTGGCCCACGGCGTGCCTGGCGGGGCTCGCCGTGGCGCTGCTGGTGTCGATCTACCAGGGCTGGCTCACGGCCATGCTGGGCGTGCCGTCGTTCGTGGTCACGCTGGGCGGGCTGATGTCGTTCCGCGGCGCCGCGTTCCTCGTGGCCGACGGCAAGACGCAGCCGGTCAACGACGAGTTCTTCCAGCGGCTGGGCGGCGGCTACGACGGCGGCATCGGCACCACCGCGACCTGGGTCCTCGCGGCGTTCGTGGCGGTGGTGCTGTTCGCGCGCATGCTGCAGAAGCGCCGCGCGCGCGCGCACCACGAGATGCCCAACGAGCCGCTGTGGCTCGAGCTGCTGCTGACCGCGGTGCCGGTGGCGGTGGTGCTGGTCTTTGCCGCGGTCATGAACAGCTACCGGATTCCCTCCAAGGATGCGCCGCAAGGGCTGCCGATCCCGGTGCTGATCTGGGCCGTGGTGGCGATCGTGCTGTCGTTCATCGTGCACCGCACGCGCTTCGGCCGCTACGTGTTCGCGATGGGCGGCAACCCCGACGCCGCGGCGCTGGTCGGTATTCCGGTCAAGCGCGTCACGCTGATGCTGTTCGCGCTGCTCGCGGTGCTGGTGACGGTGGCGGCCATCGTGTCGATCGCGCGGCTCAACGCCGGCACCAACTCGCTCGGCAACGGCATGGAGCTGTATGTGATCGCGGCCGCCGTGATCGGCGGCACGGCGCTCGCGGGCGGCAGCGGCTCGATCTTCGGCTCGGTGCTGGGCGCGCTCATCATGCAGTCGCTCGACAGCGGCATGCTGCTGCTGGACGTGCCGATCGGCAAGCGCATGGTGATCATCGGGCAGGTGCTGATCGTGGCGGTGGTGTTCGATGTGCTGTACCGGCGCAAGTTCGGGGAGAACTGAGATGAACGGTGCCGGCACTCCCCAACCCCTGGTCGAACTGCGCGACATCCGCAAGGCCTTCGGCGGCGTGAAGGCCGTGGACGGCGTGAGCGTCAACCTTCATCCGGGCGAGGTGGTCGCGGTGCTCGGCCACAACGGCGCGGGCAAGTCCACGCTCATGAAGATGCTCGCGGGCGCCTACCCCATCGACTCGGGCGACACGCTGATCGCGGGCGAGAAGGTCCACATCCGCACGCCCGCCGAGGCGCAGGCGCTGGGCATCGAGACCATCTACCAGACGCTGGCGCTGGCCGACAACCTGGACTCGGTGTCCAACCTCTTTCTCGGCCGCGAGAAGATGACGCGCTGGAACACGCTCGACGACCACTTCATGGAGGTGCAGGCGCGCAAGGTGTTCCACCGCCTGAACAGGAACTTCACCAACATCCGCATTCCGGTGCGCCGCCTCTCGGGCGGCCAGCGGCAGGTGGTGGCGATTTCGCGCGCGCTGTACTTCAATGCGCGCATCCTCATCATGGACGAGCCCTGCGCGGCGCTCGGCCCTGAAGAGACGGCGATGGTCGGCGGGCTGGTGAAGCAGCTCAAGGCCGATGGCGTCGGCATCTTCCTCATCACGCACGATATGCCCGACGTGTTCTCGCTCAGCGACCGTGTCGCCGTCATGAAGAACGGCAAGCTCGTCGGCACCTACCGCACCGCGGACGTCACCGAAGACGAAGTGCTCGGCATGATCATCGCCGGCAAGCGGCCCGAAGGAAAAGAGCAGGCGCACAGGTGAACGCCCGCGCGGTCGTGCTTCGCAGGCCCGGGGTCGGACCATGACCATCGGCGACCAGCAGCTGCTCAAGCGCATGAACCGCAGCGTCCTGCTGCGCCTGCTGCGCGCACGGCCCGGCCTGTCGCGCGCGCGGCTCGCCGACGAGAGCGGCCTCACCAAATCGACCGTGAGCCTGCTGGTGCGCGAACTGCTCGACGAAGGCTGGCTCAGCGAGGCCGGAACGGCCGTGGCCGAAGGCCTGGGGCGGCCCTCCACGCCGCTGCGGATCAACGTCGGCGTGCGCGCATTGATGGGCGTCGAGATCGCGGTCGAAACCGTGCGCCTGGCCTGCGTCTCGCTGCAGGGCGAGGTGCTCCATGCCGACACCCAGGCGCTGGCCGACAGCGCACCGGATGGCGCCTGCGCACAGGTGGCGCGCATGGCTGCGGCGGCATACAGGCAACTCGGTGCGATGGGCCTCGGCCTGTCGGGCATCGGCGTCTGCGTGCCCGGTGCGGTGGACGATTGCACCGGCGTGGTCCGCTTTGCGCCCAACCTCGGATGGCGCAACGTGAGCCTGCTGCCCGCGCTCGAGAATGCCTTTGCCGCGGCGGGCCTGCCGGGGGTGACGGTGCAGCTGCAGAACGATGCCGACGCCGCCGCGCTCGGCGAGTACGAGTTCTTCGGCGGCGAAGGCGGCGACCCGCTGATCTTCGTCAGCTGCGACGTCGGCGTGGGGGCCGGCGTGGTGCTGAACGACCGCCTCTTCACGGGCGCGCAAGGCATGGCGGGCGAGATCGGCCACACCATCCTGCAGATCGACGGGCCGCCGTGCTCGTGCGGGCGCAAGGGCTGCGCCGAAGCCTTCTTCGGCTCGCGCGCACTGGCGCGCGACGCGCCCGGCACGGCGCGCGCGGCGGCCTTCTTCGGCGTGCTGCTGCAGAACCTCTGGGTCACCTTCGATCCGCGTGCCATCGTGCTCGGCGGCAAGTCATGCACCCGGCATGGCGGCCTGGTGCAGGCGGCCTTCGACAGCGTCAAGCGCCATGCCGATGCCGCCGGCATGCCCGCGCCCGACCTGCGCCTGGCCCGCTATGGCGAACTGGCACCGGCCGTGGGCGCCGCCGCGCTGGCGCTGCACGAGTACCTCCGGCCGCTGCAGCCCGATGCGCGCGCACGCCGGGCGCGCGCGGCGCGCGAGATCCGAATACCTTCGGCCTAAGAGATCGCCGGCAAGGCCCCGGCTGCACCCGCCCTGCACGGCCACATGCGCAAACCGCCTACGCGCATCGCCCGGGCCTTGGCCTAGGTTCTGGGCTTCCAGCCACCGAGAACCCCCCAGGAACGTCCAGGAGCTTCATGCCATGCCCGATGCCGCCGTGCGCGTTCGCGCGCCTTCTTCGACCCTGCTGACCGTCACGGCCGCCGTCATCGGCCTTGCCGGCCTGTGCCTGGGTGCCGCGGGCGCGTGGCTCGCCGTGCTTGGCGGCTCCTGGTACTACCTTGCCGCGGGGCTCGGGCTCATGCTGGCCGCGGTGCTGCTGCCGCGTGGCGGCGGCGCGGGCCTGTGGGCCTATGCGCTCGTGGTGGCGTTCACATTGGCGTGGGCGCTGTGGGAGGTGGGCTTCGACTGGTGGCCGCTGGCGGCGCGGGGCGACGTGTTCTTCGTGATCGGCCTGTTCCTGCTCACGCCCTGGGTGGCGCGCGCGCTCTCGCGCCGCCATCCACGCGGCGTGGCGCCCGCAAGAGCTTTCCTCGGCGTGGTGCTGCTGGCCTTCCTGCTTGCCGCGGTGGTCTCGTGGACGCGCGATCCGACGCGGGTGGAAGGCAATGCGCCTGCGTCCGCAGCGCCTGCTGCCGCCGCGGAGGCAAGCGCGGCGGGCAGCCCGGCCCCGCCGAAGGACGACTGGACAGCCTACGGCGGCAACGGCATGGGCCAGCGCTATTCGGCGCTCGACCAGATCACGCCGGCCAACGTCGGCCAGCTCGAAGAGGCCTGGCACTTTCGCACCGGCGACGTGCGCGGCCGGCGCGGCGACCCGGAGGAGACGACCTTCGAGGTCACGCCCCTGAAGATCGGCGACACGCTTTTTCTTTGCACGCCGCACCAGTCGGTGGTGGCGCTGAACGCGACCACCGGCACGCAGTTGTGGCGCTACACGCCGCAGATCCGGCAACCGCTCGCGTTGCAGCACCTGACCTGCCGCGGCCTGTCCTATGACCCGGGCAGCGCAGTGCGGCCTGCCGCCGCTTCGGCCTCCCGCCCTTCCGTGCCCGCGCCGGGCGACTGCGACGCCAAGCTCTTCATGCCCACGGCCGACGGCCGTGTCATCGCGCTCGACCCCGGAAGCGGCAAGCCCTGCATGCGCTTCGGCGGCGGCAGCGGCCAGATCGATCTCTGGCAGAACATGCCCAACGTGCGGCCCGGGTCCTACTACTCGACCTCGCCCGTGGTCGTGACGCGCTCGCTCATCATCGTGGGCGGCACCGTGCTGGACAACGTCTCGACCCAGGAGACCTCGGGCGTGATCCGCGCATTCGACATCGACACCGGCGCGCTGGTGTGGAACTGGGACGCGGGCAACCCCGGGGACACCGCGCCCATCGCGCCGGGCCGCACCTACACGGCCAATTCGCCGAACAGCTGGTCCATCTCCAGCGTGGACGAAGCGCTGGGCATGGTCTACGTGCCCACCGGCAACCAACCGCCGGACCAGTGGGGCGGAAAGCGCAGCGAAGGTGCCGAGCGCTATTCGTCGTCGGTGGTGGCGCTCGACCTGGCCACCGGCCGCGTGCGCTGGAGTTTCCAGACCGTGCACCACGACCTGTGGGACTACGACGTGCCGTCGCAGCCCAGCCTGGTCGACCTGCGCGTCGGCAACGAGACCGTGCCGGCGCTGGTGCAGCCCACCAAGCAGGGCGAGCTGTTCGTGCTCGACCGCCGCGACGGAAAACCGGTGGTGAAGGTGCACGAGCGGCCCGCGCCGCAGGATGCGGCCGCGGGCGACCATGCCTCGCTCACGCAGCCGGTGTCGGAGCTGTCGTTCGATCCGCCCGCGCTCAGGCCGGCCGACATGTGGGGCGGCACCATCTTCGACCAGCTGGCCTGCCGCATCGCTTTTCACCGGCTGCGCTACGAAGGCCGCTACACGCCGCCGTCCACCCGGGGCTCGCTGATCTACCCGGGCAACTTCGGCGTCTTCAACTGGGGCAGCATTGCGGTCGATCCGCAGCGGCAAGTGGCGTTCACCACGCCGGCCTCGCTGGCCTTCGTCTCCAGGCTCGTTCCACGCAAGGACGACACCTCCCTCTACGTGCAGGGCAAGGACCGTCCCGGCGACAGCCTGCCCGCGCTCAACGAGAACTTCGGTGCGCCGTTCGCGGTGCAGCTCAGCGCGTTCACCTCGGTCTTCGGCCTGCCGTGCCAGGCGCCGCCATGGGGCTACGTGGCCGGTGCCGACCTGCGCACCGGCCGTGTGCTCTGGAAACACAAGAACGGTACCGTGCGGGACAGTTCGCCGCTGCCGCTGCCCTTTGCGATGGGTGTGCCCAACCTCGGCGGTCCGGTGATGACGGCCGGCGGCGTGGCCTTTCTGTCGGGCACGCTCGACTACTTCGTGCGGGCCTATGACGTGGCCGACGGCAAGGAGCTTTGGCGCAGCCGCCTGCCGGCCGGCGGACAAGCCACGCCGATGACCTACCGCGGCAGCGACGGACGCCAGTACGTGGTGGTGGCCGCGGGCGGCCATGGCTCGCTCGGCACGCGCACCGGCGACCATGTGATCGCCTACGCGCTGCCCCGGCGCTAGAGGAGGCTCAGGCTTCCTCTGCCGCGCGCCGCTTGTCTTCCGCGCGCCAGTCTTGCAGCCGCCGGTACAGCGTGCCGCGCGACACGCCCAGCTGCCGCGCCGCCTGCGAAACGTTGCCGCCTTGCATGGCCAGTGCGTCCTCGATCAGCTTGCGGCTGTGCTCCCGCAGGGTTTCGCCGTGCGGCGCTTCCGGCGCCTGCGCCTTGGCCGCGCCTTTTTCCGGCGGCACCGTTTCGATCGGTGCCGGCGTGAGCGCCGCGACCGCAATGCTCTCCCCAGGCATGGCCACCGCATGCCTGAAGTCCGCGCCGTCCGCGGCCTTGAGCCGGGCCTGCACCCACACGCCCAGGCCGCTGGCCAGGCGCAGCGGCTGCGCGGCTTCGCGCCGCTCCAGCCGCAGCAGGCTCGCGAGGTCATGGCCCAGCATGGACTCGACGTCGCGCTCGCAGGCCTCCTCGGGCAAGCGGCCAATGAGGCGCGCGCCGGCACTGTTGAGCCACGCGATGGTGCCGTCGGGCGCCACGCCGGCCAGCGCTTCCATCGGGGTGCCCAGCAGGTTGGGGCTGGCCTGGAAGCGCAAGATCAGGTGGTCGCGCGACTGGGACTGCAGCAGCCGGTTCTCGATGGTGGTGGCATAGAGCGCCACCATCGAGGCCGCGTCGAAGCCGAAGCGCCGCGCCTCCATCGTGATGTCGAGCACGCCTGCGAGCCTGCCCGTCACGTCGCGGATGGGCGCCGCGGCGCATTGCATCTGCGACAGCACGTCGAAGTAATGCTCCGCGCCGTCGACCGTGCAGGCCTGCCCCGTGGTCGCGACGATGCCGGGCGCCGTGGTGCCCACCATGCGCTCTGAAATGTTCACGCCCACGCGCGCCGTCTTGCGCAGCACCGGCTGGTGTGCGCCCGTCGGGTGCTGCGTGACATGCACCACCACGCCTTCGCCGTCCGTGAGGATCACGCGGGAGTCGGTGCCCGAGAGCGCGCTCTCCATGCTCGCGAGCTCTTGCCGAGCCACTTCGAGCAGTTCGCGGTTGCGCGCCAGCGTGGCGTGCAGGCGGCTCGGCGTCACGGCGTCGAAAGGCACGATGCGCTGCCGGTCGCTGTGGTTGCGGGTGCAGCGCAGCCACGACTGGATCACCGCCTCGCCCACGAGACCCGAGGGCCGCACGCCCTCCTCGAAGAACTGCTGCCGTGCGAGCGCCACGCGCTGCGCGGGCGTGGTGCTGAAGAGTTGGCGCGGCGCGGTCGCCGTGCCCAGCCTTTCGAAAGCCATGCTGTTCGCTGCTCCTCGAAGTCGGGGGAACCAGGAAATGGGGAATTGCCGACCCCCCTCTGGAATGTGTTCTGCAATGGAACAGCGCCGGACTGGGGAAATCCCGAAGATGAACGCGAGCGCGACACCAACGATCCTTGCGGCACAAAGGAGACTCACGATGACAAAGATCCACGCCGGGCTGCTTCCGCTCGCCGTTGCATGGCTGTGCCTGGGCGCGTCGACGGCTTCGGCCCAGCCGGGCGGCAACCCGCAGGCCCGCGCCGGCGCGGCCATCCAGCGGGTGAACGGCAACTTCATCCGCGACAACGCGGCGCAGAAGAAGACCCCCGACTGGCCGAGCTATGGCCTGGACTACGCCGAGTCGCGCTTCAGCAAGCTCGACCAGGTGAACGCCGGCAACGTGAAGCAGCTGGGGCTGGTGTGGTCGTACAACCTCGAATCGACACGCGGCGTGGAGGCCACGCCGCTGGTGGTCGATGGCGTGATGTACGTCACCGCATCGTGGAGCGTGGTGCACGCGATCGACACGCGCACGGGCCAGAAGCTCTGGACCTTCGATCCGCAGGTCGACAAGTCCAAGGGATTCCGGGGCTGCTGCGACGTGGTGAACCGCGGCGTGGCGCTGCACGAAGGCAAGGTCTACGTCGCCGCCTACGACGGCCGGCTCATCGCGCTCGATGCCGCCACGGGCCAGAAGGTCTGGGAGAAGAACACCATCGAGGGCCAGAAGGGCTCCTACACCATCACCGGCGCGCCGCGCGTCTTCAAGGGCAAGGTCATCATCGGCAACGGCGGCGCCGAATACGGCGTGCGCGGCTACGTCACCGCCTACGACGCGAAGACCGGCGACCAGAAGTGGCGCTGGTTCGTGGTGCCGGGCGATCCGGGCAAGCCCTTCGAGGACGAGTCGATGGCGCGCGCCGCCAAGACCTGGGACCCGAGCGGCAAGTACTGGGAAGCCGGTGGCGGCGGCACCGCATGGGACAGCTTCGCCTTCGACCCCGAGCTCAACCTGATGTACGTGGGCACCGGCAACGGCTCGCCCTGGGCGCACAGCAAGCGCAGCCCCAAGGGCGGCGACAACCTCTACCTGGGCTCGGTGGTGGCGCTGAACCCCGACACCGGCAAGTACGTGTGGCACTACCAGGAGACCCCGGGCGACAACTGGGACTACACCTCGACCCAGTCGATGATCCTGGCCAACGTCAAGCTCGGCGGCAAGGCGCGCAAGGTGCTGCTGCATGCGCCGAAGAATGGCTTCTTCTTCGTCATCGACCGCACCAACGGCAAGTTCATCTCGGCGAAGAACTTCGTCGAGGTGAACTGGGCCACCGGCTTCGACGCCAACGGCCGCCCCATCGAGATCGCCGCCGCGCGGCAGAACGAGAAGCCCGGCGACAGCATCCCCGGGCCCTTCGGCGCGCACAACTGGCACCCGATGTCGTTCAACCCGCAGACCGGACTGGCCTACCTGCCCGCGCAGAACGTGCCGATCAACCTGATGGACGACAAGGACTGGAAGTTCGACCAGAACGTGCCCGGCCGTCCCCATTCCGGGATGGGCTGGAACACCGGCATGTTCGCCAATGCCGAGCCGCCCAAGAGCAAGCCCTTCGGCCGGCTGATCGCCTGGGACCCGGTCGCGCAGAAAGAGGCCTGGGGCGTGGACTACGCATCGCCATGGAACGGCGGCACGCTCACGACCGCGGGCAACCTGGTGTTCCAGGGCACGGCCGACGGGCGCCTGCTGGCCTACAACGCCAGGTCGGGCGAGAAGCTCTGGGAGACGCCCACCGGCACCGGCGTGGTCGCGGCGCCGTCCACCTACATGGTCGACGGCAAGCAGTACGTGTCGGTCGCGGTCGGCTGGGGCGGCGTCTACGGCCTGGCGCAGCGCGCCACCGAGCGGCAGGGCCCGGGCACGGTCTACACCTTTGCGGTCGGCGGCAGCGCCAAGATGCCCGACTTCGTGCAGTACCGCATGAGCAAGCTGGTGGAGGGCGTGAAGTACGACCCGGCCAAGGTGCAGGCCGGCACCATGCTCTATGTGAGCAACTGCGTGTTCTGCCACGGCGTGCCGGGCGTGGACCGCGGCGGCAACATCCCGAACCTCGGCTACATGGACGCGGCCTACATCGAGAACCTCGACAAGTTCGTGCTCAACGGCCCGGCCATGGCGCGCGGCATGCCCGACTTCACGGGCAAGCTCACGGGCGAGGACATCGAGAGCATCAAGGCCTTCATCCAGGGCACGGCGGACGCGATCCGGCCGAAGTGAAGCGGCGGAGTGCGGAGGGCGAGCCGTTCGTTCAGCTCGCCAGCCGCAGTTCGTGGATCAGGCCCGCCACGTTGTTGACCTGCAGCTTGTCGTAGATCGACTGGATGTGATTGCGCACGGTGGCGGGCGAGCGGCTCAGGATGGCCGCGATGTCCTTGTGGGTGTCGCCCCCCGCGAGCAGCTTGGCGATCGTGTGCTCGCGCGGCGTGAGGTCGTCGGCGCGGCAGCGCTGGCGCGCACCGAGGAACAGCAGGCGCTGTTCGAGCCGGTACGACACCGCCACATGCCTTCCCAGGTAGACGGACTGCACCGTCATGAAATGTTCCAGCAGCGACTGCGGCAACGCCTGCCGCGGCCAGCCGGCAAACTCTTCCTGCATCAGCGCGACGAAGCTCACGTCGCAGTGATAGATCGCGCCCTTCAGGTCGGCGATGGCCGAGCCGCGGGGCTGTGCGCCCGAGGCGGGCGAGAGCGTGCGGTCCAGGTGCATCACGCGGTTGAGCGCCAGTGCCTGCATGAAGTGCGGCGACACGCTGGCCAGGAAGCTCACCTCCTCGGGCCTGCAATGCGCATCGGGGTCGGCCCGGAACAGCGAGAACCAATGCATGAAGTTGGTCCGCGGATCGCTGTCCATCGTGATGAAGATGTTGTTCTGGTCGTAGCGCTGCACGTAGTCCAGGAACGGCGCGTACCGGGGTCCGCTCCACCAGCTCGCCGAGTTGAAGCCCCGGGTGCCGTGTCCCTTGCCGAAGAAGCTCGCGGCCGCGGAGTCGAGGTGCTTGAAGCTGTCGTACTCCATCATCATCTCGGGCGTCTTCTGGTGCAGGTGCAGCGTGTGCACCTCGATGCCCTCGTCGGCCGTGGAGGCCGTGCCCCACATCGACGAATCGAAGGGCAGCACGGGCTTGATGAGCTCGAGCGCGGCATCCTGGAAGGCGCTGATCGGCAGCTCGTGCGAGAAGCGGTAGAGCCGCAGCAGCAGTTCGCTGAGGTCGTTCAGGGCAGCCGGTCTGGTCATCGCGGCGAGTCTTCACTGCCCCTGCGGCGCACGCATCCCATATTCCCGTGAGTCCTTCCGCCGCTCGTCGGGCGCACTGAAGAATGGTGCATTTGCATCATTCGATTCCCGAAAAGCCAAAGCTATGGTTCGTGCACCTCGGGAGGTCCGGGGCCCAACCTTTTCGAAGAACCACCGATGCTCGCTCTCACCCGGAAAATTCCTTGCGCCTTGTCCGTCGTCACCCTGGCGCTTCTCGGCGCCTGCGGTGGAGGGGGAGGAGGCGGCGGCGGTGGTGGCTTCGGCTTCCTGCCGCCGGCCTCGACACCGGCAGCGGGCGGCGGCGGCAACGAGACCCCGGCCGCCACCACGCTCAGCGGCACGGTCGCCACCGGTGCGGCCTTCGCGGGCGCGGCGCTTACTGTGTTCGACCAGACCGGCGCCAAGGTCTGCGAAGTGACCACCACGGCCGAAGGCACCTACAGTTGCTCGCTGCCGGCCGGAACCAAGGCACCGCTGGTCGTCCGGGCCGTGCGCGACGACCTCACGCTCTACAGCACCACCGCGAGCACCGCCACCGGCACCACCAACGTGACGCCGCTGACCACCATCGTGGTGGCGCAGCTGTCGCCCAACGGCGACCCCTCGCAGCTGGCCGCTGCAATCCAGGCCGATGCGGGCGCCGTCACGGCCGGATCGATCGGCGACCAGGTCGCCAAGCTGGTCGCCGCGCTGCAGCCCCTCTTGTCCGCGCTCAACCTGAGCATCGATCCGATGAGCGGTGCGTTCACGGCCGACGGCACGGGACAGGACCGCCTGCTCGACGCCATCAACGTGTCGGTTCGTCCGGACGGCAGCGCCGCGAACATCGAGATCACCGTGAAAGCGCTGCCCGACGGGGAAGACAGCCCGCCGGTGTCCATCGTCTTTCGCAGCGGCGATGCGGTCATCGGGACCCTGCCTGCCGTGGATGCCGCAGCCCTGGCCTCGCCGCCCACGCCGGCCATGGTGCAGTCCCTCTTCGAGCGGATCAACGCCTGCTATGCGCTGCCGCTCGCACAACGCGTGGACAGTGCGATCGAGGCGGACGGCAACGCCTACGGCACCGCGGCCAATGTCGTGGCGCCTGCATGCCGCACCTTGTTCGTGGGCGACGACCCCGCCAGCTTCGTGTCGTCGGGCGCTCCCGTCGGCCGCGTGAGCAGCGGCGCGCGCCGTGCCTTCGAAAGCCTTTTCCGCACCGGCCCGACCAACCTGAAGCACGACCGCGGCAACTTCGAATACTTCCATCCCAACGGCGATGTCGCGCTGACCTATCGCTGGACGGATGTCGTGGGCAACACCGACAACGACACCTTCAACGCGAAGATCGTGGACGGCGCCCTGAAGCTCACCGGCAACAGCCACGCCTACCGTGCGTTCGTGCGTCCGCAGCTCGAGAAGAAAGACTACCTGAAGCACCAGAACCTGGTCTTCCATTCGGTCGGCTACGCCATATCGATCGACAACGTGCGCGACGGCAACGGCGACCCGGTCCTGTCGAAAGTGGTGGCGACCACCGCGTCGCTGCCGGGCAAGGAGCTGGTCCTGGTGCCCAAGGCCGGCCTGAACACGCTGGTGCTCACGCCGGACGGCACCGCGGGCTCGGCCCTCAACTCGGCGCTCTGGCGCATGTCCGCGCGCTACCTGGATCCGGCGCAGGCGGGCAGCCCGGGCGATTTCGAGAACGCCAACCTCTTCGCCTCCCCGCCGTACACCGACGAGCAACTCGGCAAGATTGCAGACCAGACCGTGTGGAGGCTGGAGTTCTTCCGCGCGGACGGCGCGCTGCCCAACGCCGTGCAGCACGTGCGCACCTTCTCCCGCGTGCCGACCATCGCGGAAGCCGTGCAGACGCCCATGGTGGAGCTCACGCCGGCGCTGCGCGCCGAGTTGCTCGCCGAAAGCCTGGGTTCCGCGCGCGGCATCGTGTTCACGGCACCGACCCCCTCGGAGCCCAACAACGTCGACTTCAGCGCCGACGGCAACACGGACGGCTGGATGGTCCCGGCCGGTGCGCTCGCGCCCACGTCCCTCGGCGTCTTCGGCCGGGCGCCCGGCCCGGGCGGTGCCCGCTTCAGCGAGACCACCACGGTGCGCAGCACGGCCCGCAAGGCGATCGTCTATTGCCAGCCGGTGGGTGGCAGCGACGCGCACTGCGTGCCCGCAGGCAGCACCGGCTGGCAGTACGCGGAAGGCGCCTCCCTTAGCACGTTCACCTTCACGGCGCGCACGGCCCGCCAGGTCGACGTGCGCAAGAACTTCGAGGTGTGGACCGTCACGCTGCCCTGATCCCCCGCCCCGCGCTCGGAATGAAAAAAGCCGCCGGACCTGCAGGTCCGGCGGCTTTTTCTGGCGGGGAAGCGAAACGGTCAGTCGGCGTACACGCCCGCGGCCTTGATGATCGGGCCCCACTTGGCGATCTCGGCCGAGACGAACTTCTTGTGTTCTGCCGGCTCGGTGCGCTTGTCGGTGACGATCACGGCGCCCAGCGCTTCTTCGCGCTTGATGAAGCCCGGGTCCTTCATTGCGGCCTTGACGGCCTCGTTGAGCTTCTTGAGCACCGGCGCCGGCGTGCCCTTGGGCGCATACACGCCGTGCCAGATCGAGACCTCGAAGTCCTTCAGGCCCGATTCGGCCAGCGTCGGCAGGTCCTTCAGGGCCGGCGTGGTCAAGCGCTTGCTGGTGGTCACGGCATAGGCCTTGACCTTCTTGGCCTCGATCTGCGACGTGGTGTTGGTGGTCTGGTCGCACAGCAGGTCGATCTGGCCGCCCAGCAGGTCGGCGATGGCGGGTGCGGTGCCCTTGTAGGGAACCGGCGTCATCTCGACCTTGAGCGCGCTCTGGAACAACAGGCCGCACAGGTGCGACGCAGCGCCCAGGCCGGCGTTGCCGAGGTTGATCTTGCCCTTGTTGGCCGCGATCCAGGCGGTCAGTTCCTTGTAGTTGTTGGCCGGAAGCCCGGGCTTGCCGATCAGCGTCATCGGCACTTCATTGACCATGCCGAGGTATTCGAAGTCGTTCTCGACGTTGAACGGCAGCTTGCGGTAGAGCGCCGGCATCGTCGACATGCCGATGTGGTTCACGAGGATCGTGTAGCCGTCCGGTGCGGCGCGGGCCACCTTGGCGGTGCCGATGGAGCTGCCGGCGCCCGCGGTGTTGTCCACCACGATCGTGGTGCCGAGCGTCTTCTGCATGGCTTCGGCCAGGTCGCGCGCCACCCGGTCCGTCGGGCCGCCCGCCGCAAAGGGCACGACCAGCGTGACGGTCTTGCCTGCGGGAAAGTCCTGGGCGTGGACGCCGGCGGCAGCGGCGGCGATCGCCGTAAATGCAAGCAGTTTCTTCATGGTGTGTCTCCCGACGATTGGATTGAAAACGGCCGCGATCATAAATGCTGACCGGGGCCTGACCCATAGCGAATAGCCCTATGAACGCGTGAATAAGTGGCACTTCTGCCGCCTCGTGCGCGCCCAAGTGTCGCGCTCGTGCAGGCAAGGTAAAGACCATGAACGCCGCGTAAGTGAAGTTTGCCGCCCGTCGAACTGTCCGACAGCCGGACCCGGCGGGTGCCGATCCACGCCGCCCGCATGGCTTCTAGGGTGAAGTCTTTGTTGCATCGACAAGGAGAACTTCAGCCATGCCCATCACCTCATCCTCGCTGGACGGAATGAAGGTCGCGATCCTGGTCTCGGATGGCTTCGAACAGGCCGAGATGACCGAGCCGCGCAAGGCCCTGGAGAGTGCAGGCGCGCAGACGCAGATCGTCTCGCCGCTGGACGGCAGCGTGCGCGGCTGGAAACACCTCGAACCTGCCGACCCCTTCGAAGTCGACGTGCCGCTGCAGCGCGCCAATGCCGACGACTTCGACGCGCTGCTCCTGCCCGGCGGTGTCGTCAACCCCGATGCGCTGCGCATCGACCCGAAGGCCGTGGCCTTCGTGCGCGCCTTCGTCCAGGCGGACAAGCCCATCGCCGCGATCTGCCACGGTCCCTGGACCCTCATCGACGCCGGTGGCGTCAAGGGGCGCAAGATGACCTCGTGGCCGTCGCTGCGCACCGACCTCCAGAATGCCGGCGCCAAGTGGGTCGACCAGGACGTGGTGGTCGACCAGAACATGGTGACGAGCCGAAAGCCCGACGACCTGCCCGCCTTCAACCGCGAGATGATGAAGCTGTTCGAGCTCGCACACGAAGACGCGCTCCAGCACTGACGCGAAACCGGCCCTGGCCGGCGTTCAGCGCGCGAGTTCCGGACCCGTGTAGCGCGCACGCGGGCGGATCAGCTGCCCCGTGGCCTGCTGCTCGAGCGCATGGGCTGTCCAGCCGACCGAGCGCGCCAGGGCGAACAGCGTCAGCGGCGCGTCCGCGGGCAGCTTGTGCACCGCGGCCATCGCCGCGAGCGCGAAGTCGACATTGGGTGCTTCGCCCACCAGCGTTTCGCCGGCCGCGCGCAGTGCCGCGAGCACGGGTGGCAGCGCCATGTGCGGGAGCAGGGCGGCAGAGCGCGCATCCCCTTGCGGATAGAGCGGATGCCCGAAGGCCGCCAGCGGGCGATCGTGCGCGAGCCACTCGCGCACCGCGGCCTCGCTGCCCATGGCCGCGGCACTGCGCACCAGCGCCTGCACGGTCGCTGCGGCGCCGCCATGCAGCGGACCGGTGAGCGTCGACAGGCCGGTGAGCAGGCAAGCCGCGAGCGATGCGCCGGTCGATGCCGTGACGCGCGCCGCAAAGGTCGAGGCATTGAGTTCGTGGTCGGCCAGCAGCACCAGTGCGCGGCGCAGCACATCGGCCGCACGCGGACGGCGCCATGCCGCGGCCATGCGCATGTGCAGCGGCGCGGCGCGCGAAGCCGAGGGCCCGAGCAATGCGTCGGCCAGCGTGCCGATCACTTCGGCCGCCTCGGACTTCAACACCGCGGGAGCGCGCCCGCGCAAGGGCGGGTCGGTCGCGGCGCGGGCCGCGAGCGCCAGCAGGCCGGCCTGCAGCGGCGTTGCGCGGCCCGCGGGCACCGGCAGCGCGCCGCCGGCGGCAAAGCGCGGCGGCGCGCTTTCCCACAGCAGTCCCGCGATTTCTTCGAGCCCGGCGTGTTCAGCCAGCAGGCAGGCGTCCTGTCCGCGATACCAGAGCCGCCCTTCGGCCACGGTGGACACGGCCGACGGCAGCACCGGCTCGCCCCATCGGATCGCCTCGCTCGCCACCGCCTCGCTGCTGCGGCGGCCGTGCGTGCGCGACGCGATGCGCTGCACGTCGTCCCGGTGATAGAGGCTGCGCCGCGGGTCCGCCGCATCGGGCTTGGCGCGCACGCGCCCGCGGCTCACGCTGGCGTAGAGCGTCTGCGGACGGACCTGCATCAGCGCGAGGGCTTCGGCGGCCGGGAGCCAGAGCGGCGTCTTCGTCGTCATGTTGATGGAATGGATCAAGATTGACGTCAATATTAGCGCCGCCAGAATCGATGTCATGCGAACAAAGGAGTACAGGCACATGAACGACGATGACGACGGCCTCGAAGGCGTGGTGGCCGCGCACACGGTGCTGTCCGAGGTGGACGGCGCCGCGGGCCGGCTGGTGATCCGGGGTCACGCGCTCGACGACATCGCGCCGCACTGGCGCCATGAAGACGCGATGAGGCTGCTGTTCCAGGGTTTCTTCGACACGCTGCCGGATGCGGCCGGCCTGCGCGCGCTACTGGGCCGCGCGCGGTGCGAGGTGTTCGAGCGCCTGCAGCCGGGCGATGCAGCCACGTTGCGCCAGCTGCCGCCGATCGAAGCCGTGCGCGCCTTGCTCGCGCGCCTGCCCGACGGCGACGACCTGGCGACCGCGCTGCGGCTGGTGGCCGCGCCCGCGGTCTACACCGCGGCGGTGATGCGCTGGCGGCTGGGCGTGCAGGCGCTCGCGCCCGACGCCAGCTGGCCGCATGCGGCCGACATGCTGCGCATGCTGCACGGCCGCGCGCCCACCGCATCGCAGGTGGGCGCGCTGGACACCTACCTCGTCACGGTGTGCGACCACGGCCTCAACGCATCGACCTTTGCGGCGCGCGTGGTGGCCTCGACGGGTGCCGGGCTCGCATCGGCCGTGCTGGCCGGCCTCAGCGCGCTCAAGGGCCCGCTGCATGGCGGCGCGCCGGGCCCGGTGCTCGATGCGCTCGATGCCATCGGCACCGCGGCCCATGCGCGCGCGTGGCTCGAGGAGGCGGTGGCGGGTGGCCAGCGGCTGATGGGTTTCGGCCACCGCATCTACCGCGTGCGCGATCCGCGCGCCGATGCGCTCAAGGGCGCGCTGCAACGCCTGAGCGCACAAGGCCAGGTCGGTGCCGCGCGCTTCGAACTCGCCGAGGCCACGGAGCATGGCCGCGCTCGCGATCCTGCGCGAGAAAAAGCCCGGCCGCGCGCTCGAGACCAACGTCGAGTTCTACACCGCGCTGCTGCTCGAAGCGCTGGGCTTCGGCCGCGAGAGCTTCACCTGCGTGTTCGCGGCCGGCCGCGTGAGCGGATGGGTGGCGCATGCGCGCGAGCAGGTGAAGAAGGGGCGGCTGATCCGGCCGCAGTCGGTGTACGTGGGGCCCGCCGCACAAGACGCCGAGGCCGTGCTCGCGCACTGAGCGGCTGCCTCGCGCTGCTGATGGTCCTGGCGCGCAAGGCCGCGCGCAGGTTCTGCCGCCGCTACTTGTAGCTGCGCGCGTCCTCGATCACCTTGCCGTCGTTCGGCAAGGTGCCTGGCGGCACCAGCTCGATGGTGCCGCGCAGCTTGGTCACTTCGCGCACCGCGTCGGCAATGCGCGCATCGAGCCCGGCCGGTGCACCCGCGCATTCGAGCCGGAAGGTCATGCGGTCGTCGCCCATCTCGCCCGACACCACGAGGCGCGCGCGCTGGATCTCCGGAAAGCGCCGCACGATGTCAGCCACCTGCGAAGGATGGACGAACATGCCGCGCACCTTGGTGGTCTGGTCGGCGCGGCCGAGCCAGCCCTTGATGCGCTTGTTGGTGCGGCCGGTGGGGCAGGTGCCCGCGAGCACGGCCGAGAGATCGCCGGTGCCGAAGCGCACCAGCGGATAGTCAGGGTTGAACGTGGTCACCACGATCTCGCCCACCTCGCCGTCGGGCACCGGGTCGCCGGTGCCGGGCCGCACGATCTCGACCAGCACGCCTTCATCGATCACCAGGCCCTCGCGTGCGCTGGTTTCGTAGGCGATGAGGCCGAGGTCGGCCGTGGCGTAGCACTGCGTCCCCTTCACGCCGTGCGCGGCGATCCAGTCGTGCAGGCTGGGCGGAAAGGCCTCGCCGGAAACCAGCGCCTTGGTGAGCGAAGGCAGCTGCAGGCCCTTCTCCTCGGCCTTTTCCAGCAGGATCTTGAGGAAGCTCGGCGTGCCCGCATAGCCCTCGGGCTTGAGGTCGGCCATGGCCTCGAGCTGCTGCTCGGTCTGGCCGGTGCCGCCGGCGAACACGGTGCAGCCCATGGCCCGCGCACCGCTCTCCATGATGGAGCCGGCCGGTGTCATGTGGTAGCTGAAGCTGTTGTGAATGAGTTCGCCGGCGCGAAAGCCCGCCGCGTGCAACGCGCGTGCGGTGCGCCAGTAGTCGCGCGCTTCGCCCTCAGGCTCGTAGATGGTGCCGGGGCTTGCGAACACGCGTGGCATGCGACTGCCGCGGCCGATGGCAGAAAAGCCGCCGAAGGGATCGTCGGCGCGCCGCTGCTTCTGCAGGTCGAGCAGTTCGGTCTTGCGTGTGACGGGCAGCCTGGCGAGCGCCTCGCGTGTCGTGATGTCCGCCGGCTTCACGCCGTCGAGGATCTTCGCAAACGCGGGCGCGGCGGTCTGGGCTTGGGCAATCTGCTTCGGCAGCGCAGCCAGCAGGTCGCGCTCGCGTTCGGCCGGGTCTCGGATTTCGAGGGCGTCGTAGTGGTCGGTCATGTCCGTACCCTTTGTCTTTCTGTTCGGTCTTGCTCCCTCTCCCCTTGGGGAGAGGGCTGGGGTGAGGGCCGCAGCCTCGAAGCCGCGACGGTCGTGTGTATGTGCCGCTGCACCCTCACCCTGGCCCTCTCCCGGAGGGAGAGGGAACAACACGAAATGAACGCCATCAAGCCAACCACCTCTTGCGCCGCTTGTAGCTCTTCACGTCGCGGAAACTCTTGCGGTCCGCACCGCCGACGCCGAGGTAGAACTCCTTCACGTCCTCGTTCTCGCGCAGGCTCCTGGCCTCGCCGTCCATCACGATGCGGCCGTTCTCCAGGATGTAGCCGTAGTCGGCGTAGCGCAGCGCCATGTTGGTGTTCTGCTCGGCCAAGAGGAAGGTCACGCGTTCCTTGGTGTTGAGGTCCTTGACGATCTCGAACACCTCCTCGACGATCTGCGGCGCGAGGCCCATCGAGGGTTCGTCGAGCAGCACCATCGTCGGGTTGGCCATCAGCGCACGGCCGATCGCGCACATCTGCTGCTCGCCGCCCGAGGTGTAGGCGGCCTGCGAAGTGCGGCGCGTCTTCAGGCGCGGAAAGTACGCGTACACCTTTTCCAGCGTCTGCTGCACCGCGGCCTTGCCGTCGGTGCGTGTATAGGCGCCGGTCATCAGGTTCTCCTCGATGGTCAGGTGCGCGAAGCAGTGGCGGCCCTCCATCACCTGGATCAGGCCGCGCCGGACGAGTTCGGCCGGCGAGAGCGCCTCGATGCGGTCGCCGCGCAGTTCGATGGTGCCCTTGGTCACCGCGCCGCGCTCGCCCGCGAGCAGGTTGCTCACCGCGCGAAGCGTGGTCGTCTTGCCCGCGCCGTTGCCGCCGAGCAGCGCCACGATGCCGCCTTCGGGCACCGTGAGCGACACGCCCTTGAGCACCAGGATCACGTGGTTGTAGATGACCTCGATGCCGTTGACATTGAGAAGGATGGTGGGTTCGCTCATGGTGTAGTCCGAAGCATTCGAAAAAGGAGCGGCAGCGCGCTGCTCCTCTTGCGAATGGCGGCTCTCGCGAGCCGCCACGGTCCGTCAGGTCCTTACATGCTGCAGTCGGCAGCGTCGCGGCGCGTGAGCTTCTTCTCGCCCGCGTACTTTTCGGCCGCCACCTTCACCATCGGCTTGATGATCTGCTCGTCGGCCTGGTACCAGTCGGACATGTCGCCCCACTTGGTGCCGTCCCAGGTGTGCACGCGCGCCCAACTCGAGCCCATGTGGTCCTGGCACGACGTGCTCAGCGGACGCAGCACCCCCGAGAAGCCCAGCGCGTCGAGCCTCTTCTGGTCGAGCGCCAGGTTCTCCATGCCCCAGCGCACTTGCTCGCCGGTCATGACCTTGCCCTTGCCGAAGCGTTCCTGCGCGCGCTTCACGGCCTCGATGCCCAGCATCTGGATGATCACGCCGCGCGTGTAGAGCACCGAGCCCACTTCTTCCTTCGGGCCCGTGCCCTGGCCCTTGTCGTGCACCTGCTTGAGGATTTCCTGGATCACCTTGGGCTGCGTGCCCGAGGTGTTCAGCGCCAGCGCGTTGTAGCCCTTGGCGTTGGCACCCACGTCCTTCACGTCGGGCTCGGCGCCGGCCCACCACACGCCGTACATCTTCTCGCGCGGGTAGCCCGTGGCCACCGCTTCCTTGAGCGCGGTGGAGTTCATCACGCCCCAGCCCCACAACAGCACGTAGTCGGGCCGCGACTGGCGCACCTGCAGCCAGGCGGACTTCTGCTCCACGCCGGGTGCGGTGACAGGGATCAGCGAGAGTTCGAAGCCGTTCTGCTTCGCGCGCTCCTGCAGCAGCGGGATCGGCTCCTTGCCGAACGGCGAGTCGTGGTACACGAGGGCGATCTTCTTGCCCTTGAGCTTGTCCATCCCGCCTTCCTTCTTGCCGATGTGCTGGATCAGGATGTCGGCCGCGGTCCAGTAGCTGCCCATCAGCGGGAAGTTCCACTTGAACACGCTGCCGTCCTGCGACGCGGAGAGGCCGTAGCCCAGCGTGATGAGCGGGATCTTGTCGTTGGGCACCTTGTCGGTCAGCGCGAAGGTGATGCCGGTCGCCTGCGGATCGAACAGCGTCACGCCGGGGCGGCCCTTGAGGCGCTCGTAGCACTCCACGCCCTTGTCGGTGGCATAGCCGGTTTCGCATTCCTCGTACGTGATCTTCACGCCGTTGATGCCGCCGGTGGCGTTGACGTACTTGATGTAGTCCTGCTTGCCGTTGGCCCACGGCGTGCCGTTGGGCGCATAGGGGCCGGTGCGGTACACCAGCAGCGGGAAGAACTGCTCCTTGGCCTGCGCTTGCGCGGCCGATGGCGCCAGAAGGGCGCCGAGGGAGCTGGCCACCAGGGCGGCGGTCAGTGCGAGCGATTTCAGTTTCATGCCTGTCTCCTTATGTGGGCACCTCAGTGCCGGTTTTGACGAACGGAAAATCAGTGGGGGAAGGGCCAGAGCCGCAACTTCTCCTTGCCCGTCGACCACAGCCGTGCGAGGCCGTGGGGTTCGACAATCAGGAAGAACACGATCAGTGCGCCGAAGATCATGGTCTCCAGGTGCGAGGCCAGCGCGGTCGAGATCGAGAAGCCCAGCCATCCCGGCAGCTGGTTCAGGAAGAGCGGCAGCAGCACGATGAACGCGGCGCCGAAGAAGCTCCCCATGATCGAGCCGAGCCCGCCGATGATCACCATGAACAGCAGCTGGAACGAGCGGTCGATGCTGAACGCCGCCGGCTCCCAGGCGCCCAGGTGGATGAAGCCCCACAGCGCGCCCGCCACGCCGACGATGAAGCTGCTGACCGCAAAGGCCGTGAGCTTGGCGTACACCGGCCGGATGCCGATCACCGCGGCGGCCACGTCCATGTCGCGCATCGCCATCCACTCGCGGCCGATGGCGCTGCGCACCAGGTTCTTGGCGAGCAGCGCGAACACCACCACGAAGACCAGGCAGAACAGATACTTCTGCACCGGCGATTCGATCGGCACGCCGAACACGTTGAGCCCCGCGACGCTCACCGATCCCGAGGACGAATTGTTGGTGAACCACTGGATGCGCAGGAACGCCCAGTCGGTGAAGAACTGCGCCGCCAGCGTGGCCACCGCAAGGTAGAGGCCCTTGATGCGCAGGCTCGGAATGCCGAACAGCACGCCGATCACCGTGGCGCAGAAGCCGCCCAGCAGCAGCGAGGCGATCAGCGGCATGCCGTCGATGCGCACCTGGAAGTTGTAGGCCGCGTAGGCGCCCACGGCCATGAACGCGCCGGTGCCCAGCGAGATCTGCCCGCAGTAGCCGACCAGGATGTTGAGCCCCAACGCCGCGAGCGACAGGATCAGGAAGGGCGTGAGGATGGCGCGCATCCAGTAGTCGGACACGCCCAGCGGCACCACGATGAACGCCACGAGCAGCAACACCAGGATGGCGATGCGGTCCTGCGCGATCGGAAAGATCTGCTGGTCGGCGCGGTAGCTCGACTTGAATTGGCCGTTTTCTCTGTAGAACATCTTTCAGACCCGATCGATGATCTTTTCACCGAACAGCCCCTGGGGCCGCACGAGCAGGAAGACCAATGCAAGAACGTAGGCGAACCAGATCTCGATGCCGCCACCGAGCATGGGGCCGAGATAGATTTCAGAAAGCTTCTCGCCCACGCCGATCAGGAGGCCGCCGATGATGGCGCCCGGGATCGACGTGAGGCCGCCGAGGATCACCACCGGCAGCGCCTTCAGCGCGACCAGCGAGAGCGAGAACTGCACGCCCAGCTTCGATCCCCAGATGACGCCGGCCACCAGCGCCGAGAAGCCGGCCACCGACCACACGATCACCCAGATGCGCTTGAGCGGAATGCCGATCGACTGCGCGGCCTGGTGGTCGTCGGCCACGGCGCGCAGGGCCCGGCCGGTCGCGGTCTTCTGGAAGAAGATGGCCAGCACCACCACCAGCCCGGCCGACACCAATGCGGCCACCAGGTCTTCCTGGCTCAGCAGCAGGCCGCCCGGAAAGGTGCCTTGCAGCACCATCAGCGGTTCCTTGGGCATGCCGACATCGATCTTGTAGATGTCGTTGCCGAAGATCGTCTGGCCCACGCCGTCCAGGAAGTAGGCGATGCCCAGCGTGGCCATCAGCAGCGTGATGCCTTCCTGGTTCACCAGCTTGCTGAGCGCGAGCCGCTCGATCAGCCAGGCCACGATCACCATCACGCCCATCGCGGCGACGAAGGCCAGGATGTTCGCGAGCACCTGGCTCTGGAAGCCGAACCACAGCGGGAACCATTCGGCGAAGCGCGCCATGGCCAGCGCCGCGAACAGCACCATGGCGCCCTGCGCAAAGTTGAAAACGCCCGAGGCCTTGTAGATCAGCACGAAGCCAATGGCGATCAGCGAATAGAGCATGCCGACCATGAGGCCGCCGAAGAGGGTTTCGAGGAAAAAGCCCATGTCAGTGTCTTTGTCTTTCTCCCTCCCCTTCCGGGGGAGGGTTGGGGTGGGGGCATGCGGCGCCTGTTGAGGCGCAGCGGTCCGGCGAGGGCTGTCGTGCCCCCATCCCAGCCTTCCCCCGAGAGGGGAAGGAGCAATGCGTCAGGGTCGTGTCGGGCATGGCGTCAGTGCTCCACACCCAGGTAGGCCCGGATCACGTCTTCGTTGTTGCGCACTTCGTCCGGTGTGCCGTCGCCGATCTTCTTGCCGTAGTCCAGCACCACCACGCGGTCGGAGATGTCCATCACCACGCCCATGTCGTGCTCGATGAGGACGATGGTGGCGCCGAACTCGTCGTTCACGTCCAGGATGAAGCGGCTCATGTCCTGCTTCTCTTCCACGTTCATGCCGGCCATGGGTTCGTCCAGCAGCAGCACCTGCGGCTCCATTGCCAGCGCGCGGCCCAGGTCGACGCGCTTCTGCAGGCCGTAGGGCAGGCGGCCCACGGGCGTCTTGCGGTGCGCCTGGATCTCGAGGAAGTCGATGATGTGCTCGACGAACTCGCGGTGCTGCAGCTCCTCGCGTTCGGCCGGACCCCAGCGCAAGGCCTGTGCGAACAGGCCGCTCTTCATCTTGAGGTTGCGCCCCGTCATGATGTTGTCGAGCACGCTCATGCCCTTGAACAGGGCCAGGTTCTGGAACGTGCGCGCCACACCCATCTCGGCCACCTGGCGCGAGTTCATGTGCTTGAAGGTCTGGCCGCGGAAGCTGATGGAGCCCTGCTGCGGCCAGTACACGCCGTTGATGCAGTTGAGCATCGAGCTCTTGCCCGCGCCGTTGGGGCCGATGATCGCCCGCACCTCGTGCTCGCGCACGTTGAAGCTGATGTCCGTCAGCGCCTTCACGCCGCCGAAGCTCAAGGAGATGTTCTGCACGTCGAGGATGACGTCGCCGACTTTTCTGCTGCTCATGCGGCGGCCTTCACGATGGGGAAGGTCCTGGCTTCGACGATCTTCAGCGTGGCGCTGACCATACCGGTGCGCCCGTCCTCGAACTTGACCTGGGTCTCGATGTACTGCTCGGTCTTGCCACCGTAGAGCGCGCTGACCAGCACCGCGTATTTCTCGGCGATGAAGCCGCGCCGCACCTTGCGCGTGCGGGTGAGCTCGTCGTCGTCGGGGTCGAGCTCCTTGTGCAGCACGAGGAAGCGCGCGACCTGCGTCTCGCCCATGCCGTCTTCGGTGGCGAGGTCGGCATTCACCTTGGCGATGCATTCGCCGATCAGTGCCAGCACCTCGGGCTTGCCGGCCAGGTCGACGTAGCCGCCGTAGGCCAGCCCGCGGCGCTCGGCCCAGTTGCCCACCGCCTCGAAGTCGATGTTGATGGCCGCGCAGACCTCGTCGCGTGCGTTGCCGAAGCACACGGCTTCCTTGATCTGCGGAAAGAACTTGAGCTTGTTCTCGATGTAGTTGGGCGCAAAGATCGCGCCGCTCGCGAGCCGTCCCACGTCCTTGGCGCGGTCGATGATGCGCAGGTGGCCCTCGCTGTCGAGCACGCCCGCATCGCCGGTATGGAAGTAGCCGTCGGCGTCGAGCACCTCGGCCGTGGCGTCGGGGCGCTTGTAGTATTCCTTGAGCACCGACACGCCGCGCACCAGCACCTCGCCGTCGTCCGCGATCTTGAGTTCGATGCCCGGCGCCGCGGTGCCGACCGTCTGCAGCTTGACCTTGCCGTCCTGCTGCAGGCACACATAGGCGCAGGTCTCGGTCTGGCCGTAGAACTGCTTCAGGTTCACGCCGATGGAGCGGTAGAAGCGGAACAGGTCGGGCCCGATGGCGGCGCCGGCCGTGTAGGCCACGCGGATGCGGCTCATGCCCAGCACGTTGCGCAGCGGCCCGTAGACGAACAGGTTGCCAAGGCCGTACATCAGCCGGTCGCCCGTGCCCACGGGCGCGCCATTGAGGATGTCGGCGCCCACGCGCTGCGCGAGCGCCATGAACTTCGCATACAGCCAGCGCTTGGGCGCGGCCGCGTCTTCCATGCGGATCGACACGGCCGTGAGCAGGCCTTCGAAGGTGCGCGGCGGTCCGAAGTAATAGCTCGGGCCGATCTCGCGCATGTCGTTCATCACCGTTTCGGACGACTCGGGGCAGTTGAGCGTGAAGCCGCCCACCAGCCACTGCGCCACCGAGAACAGGTGGTCGCCGACCCAGGCCATCGGCAGGTAGCTCATGATGTTGTCGCCGGGGCCGAGCTTGTCGGTCTCCACGCCGCCGCGGCCCGCGGCGATGAAGCTCGCATGCGTCTGGCACACGCCCTTGGGGCGGCCCGTGGTGCCCGAGGTGTAGAGGATGACGCCGACGTCGGCGGCCTCCCCGCTCGCCACCGCGCGGTCGTAGGCACCGACGTGGGCCTTGTCGAATTCGCGGCCCAGTTCGCGCAGCCGCTCGTAGCTCATGAGGCCGGGCTGGTCGTAGTGGCGCAGGCCCTTGGGGTCGTCGTAGATGATGTGGCGGATGCTCGCCTGCTGGCCCTTCTGGAGTTCGCGGCACTCGAGCAGCTTGTCGACCTGCTCCTGGTCCTCGACGATCACGAACTCGATGCTCGCGTCCTGCAGCATGAAGACCATCTCGCCGGCCACCGCGTCCTGGTAGAGCGGCACCGGCACGCCGCGCAGGCTCTGCGCGGCGATCACGGCCATGTACAGGTGCGGGCGGTTGGCGCCCACGATGGCCAGGTTGTCGAAGGCCTTGAAGCCCATGCTCGCCAGGCCGCACGCAACCTCGCGCACCTCCTGCGCCACGGCGCTCCAGTTCCAGGTTTGCCAGATGCCGAGGTCCTTCTCGCGGATGGCGGGCGCCTCGGGACGGGCCTGCGCATGGGCGAGCAGCAGACGGGGAAAGGTGGGGGCGGTGGTTTGCACAGTGGGCGGATCGTAGGCCCCACTTTGACGTTGGGTTGTCGTTCCAACGACAATCCTAGGGACACTACTCCCCGGAGTTTCCCGATGCCTCACGGCAATTCACAGCACGGCGTGCTCGGCGGTTCGATCAAGGACCGCGTGCGCGTCCCCAATGCCGCCGAGCTCGACGGCATTCCCTGGCTGCTCACGCTCACGCCGGCGGAGCGCCGCCGTGCCGAGGCCGCGATCGTGGTGGGCGAGGCCGAGGTCGGCGACCTCGTCTGCCGCGTCGGCCGTTCGCCGACCTATTGGTTCGGCGTGGTCGAGGGGCTGCTCAAGATGAGCAACGACAACGCGGACGGCGGCTCCGTCACCTACGCCGGCATACCGCCCGGCGGCTGGTTCGGCGAAGGCACGGTGATGAAGCGCGAGCCCTACCGCTACAACATCCAGGCGCTGCGGCGCAGCGTGGTGGCGGGCCTGCCGATCGAGAGCTTCCACTGGCTGCTCGATCATTCGATCGGCTTCAACCGCTTCGTGATGAACCAGCTCAACGAGCGGCTCGGCCAGTTCATCGCGGCGCTGGAGATCGACCGGCTCAACAACCCCGACGCGCGCGTGGCGCGCAACCTGGTGTCGCTGTTCAACCCGGTGCTGTACCCGGGCGTGGGCGAGGTGCTGCGCATCACGCAGCAGGAGCTGGCCTACCTGGTCGGCCTCTCGCGCCAGCGCGTCAACGAGGCGCTCAACGGCCTGTCGGCGCAAGGGTTGATCCGCGTGGAGTACGGTGGGCTGCGCGTGCTCGACCTGCCGGGCCTGCGCGCGACCGCGATGTCGAACAAGAAGAACACTGCACCGGAAACGGAAACCTCATGAGCCTTCAAGACCAGATCCAGATCGTTCCCGCGAATGCCGAGGCGGCCTATGTTCCGCCGCCCGAGCCGCCGAAGGCCAGGGCTGCCGAGGCCGGGCCCACGCTCGAGGAGGCCATGGCGCGCAACGAGATGCTCGCCGAGAAGATCGACACGCTCGACGCCGTGCTCGCCAAGCCGCTCGCCGAGATCCTGGCCGAACGCCAGAAGGCCGACGAGGCCGCCCTCGCCTGGGACCGCTTCGGCGCGATGTGGATGCTCTCGCAGCGCGCGATGCGCCGCGTGGCGCTCGATCTTGCAGCGCAACTCGGCGTGGCCGAGGAAGAGGTGGTGGCGCGTGCCATGGCCCATGCCAATGCGGTGCTCAACGGCGCCGACGAGGTCGACCTGGGCGGCACCATCGCGCCCGCGCAGCTGCAGCACATCGCGCGCCACCGGGCTTTCCTGCGCAAGCAATTCCGCGGCGGCTGAGCACGCCCCGCGTGCCGCCGAACCGACTTACCCTCCCTGCCTTCGTTCCAGAAAGACGCTCCCGATGACCGCTTCCCATCTCACCCTCATCACCGGCGCCTCGCGCGGCCTCGGCCATGCCATGGCCGCACAGCTGCTGCAAGCGGGCCACATGGTGCTCGGCATGTCGCGCCGGCAGGATCCGCAGCTCGCGGCATTGGCGAAAAAAGCCGGCGCCGAGCTCATCCAGTGGGAACAGGACCTGTCGGACCCCGTGGCCGCATCGGCGCGCTTGTCGGCGTGGCTCGGAACGCTCGATGGCCAGCGCTTCGACAGCGTGACCCTGATCAACAACGCCGGCACCGTGGGCAATCCCGCGCCGCTCGCGCGTGCCGCCGCGGGCGAGCTGTCGCTCGCGTTGCGCATCGGCCTGGAAGCGCCGATGCTGCTCGCGTCCGCGTTCCTCGGCGCCACGCGCGAATGGCGCTGCGTGCGCAAGGTGCTGAACATTTCGTCGGGCCTCGGCCGCAACGCCATGGCGAGCCAGGCGCCCTACTGCGCGGCCAAGGCTGGCATGGACCACTTCTCGCGCGCCGTGGCGCTCGAGGAGGCCGGCGCACCGAACGGCGCGCGCATCGTCTCGCTCGCGCCCGGCGTGATCGACACCGACATGCAGGTGCAGCTGCGCGGCGCATCGGCCGACAAGTTTCCGGACCGCGCACGCTTCGAGCGGCTGAAGAACGACGGCCTGCTCGACAGCCCCGACACCGCGGCGGCCAAGGTGCTCGGCTACCTGGCGCGCGCGGACTTTGGCAGCAACCCCGTGGCCGACGTGCGCGACCCCGCCTGAACCGCACCCCAAAGAAACGAGCGCAAAGCACATGGCCACCGCAAAGTCGATCGACACCAGCGACTACAAGCTCTTTCCTTCACCGAGGAACGTGCACCGCGTCATCTTCGAACACCAGGTCTTCGTGCCGTACCCCTACGCGCTGATCGTGATGGACGAGTTCTACTTCAAGGGCCGCTACAGCCTGTTCTCCGCCTGCCGCCTCAGCGACGGCAAGATGGGGCAGGTGGCGACCTTCGAGCTGGCATCGGACGTGGACATCTTCAACAAGAAGTTCACGCCGGACTGACCGCTTGAGTTTCCCAACCGATATCGCGATACCCGACGCCTATTCGATGGTCGCGCCCGAGGCTTGCACGATGCCCTTCCACTTCTCGTAGTCGGTCTTCAGGAGCGTCTCGAACTGCTCCGGCGTCATGCCTTGCGGTTCGGCGCCCTGGGCGACGATGGCGGCCTTCATTTCCGGCGTGGCCAGCAGCTTGTTGACTTCGGCATTCAGCGTGGCGACCACGTCCTTCGGCGTCTTCGCGGGCACGAAGAGGCCGTACCAGGTCGACACGTCGAAGCCCTTGTAGCCGAGCTCGGCCACCGTGGGCGTGTCGGGCAGCGAGGTGCTGCGCTTGGCCGAGGTCACGGCCAGCGGGCGCAGCTTGCCCGCCTTGATCTGCGCGAGCGCCGACGGCACCGACGACACCATCAGGTCGACGTTGCCCGCGAGCACGTCCATCATCGCGGCGTTGGAGCCCTTGTAGGGCACGTGGCGCATCTTGATCTGCGCCGCGCCGTTGAAGATCTCGCCGGCCAGGTGGATGGTGGTGCCGTTGCCGGGCGAGCCGTAGGTGATGGTGTCGGGTGCGGCGCGCGCGGCGGTCACCACGTCGTTCAGCGTCTTGAACTTCGAGTTGGCCTGCGTGACGATCACCACCGGCGTGTAGGCCACATGGGCCACGGCCGTGAGGTCCTTCACCGGGTTGTAGCTCAGGTTCTTGTAGAGCCAGGGCGCGACGACCATGTTGTCCTTCTGGCCCATCACGATGTCGTAGCCCGTGGGCGCGGCACGCGCGGCCTCGGCAATGCCGATGGTGCCGCCGGCGCCGCCGCGGTTGTCGGGCACCACGGTCCAGTGGTTGGCCTCGGTGAGCTTCTGCGCCACCAGGCGCGCCAGGATGTCCGTGCCGCCGCCGGGCGGGAACGGCACGATCATGCGCACGGGCTTGGCGGGATAGGCCTGCGCATGGGCTGCCGTGGTGAACGTGGCGGAAAGCGCGAGGGGAAGCGCGAGCCCGAGGGCCAGCGAGCGGGTGAATTTGCGGATCATGGATTTGTCTCTGTATCGGAGGGCGGATCGGCGGGGCGGGCCTCGGACTTCGCCGGGCACTGCACCAAGGGTGCAGTGTGCCGCAGGCGCGCGCGAGGGGTTTTCTTCGTTCGCGATGGGGGCCCTATCGGGTAGCGGCGGCTTGACATGCCCGGTGCGGCGCAGAAGATGAGAGTCCATCCACACAGGAGACCGCCATGCTCGGAAACATCAACGCCGTGGCCAACCTCGCGGTGAAAGACCTTGGCGCGGCCCGCCGCTTCTACGAAGGCACGCTGGGCCTCTCGCCGGCCGACACCGATTGCGAGGACCTGATCGCCTATCGCAGCGGTAACAGCCGTATCAATGTCTACCAGTCTTCGTATGCCGGCACCAACCAGGCCACGGCCGTGACGTGGGCGGTGGGCGGGGACATCGAGCGCATCGTGGCGGCGCTCAGGGACAAGGGCGTGCGCTTCGAGCACTACGACATGCCCGGTGCCCAGCTCGAAGGCGACGTGCACGTCATGGACAAGATGAAGGTCGCCTGGTTCAAGGACCCGGACGGCAACATCCTCAACCTCACGAACGATTGAGGCGCTGCCGCCCGCGCGGCGGTCAGCCGAAGTTCCTGGCGGCGAAGTCCCAGTTGACCAGCCTGGCCAGGAAGGTCTCGACAAACTTGGGGCGCAGGTTGCGGTAGTCGATGTAGTAGGCGTGCTCCCAGACGTCCACCGTCAGCACCGGCGTGTCGCCGGTGGTCAGCGGCGTGCCGGCCGCGCCCATGTTCACGATGTCCACCGAACCGTCGGCCTTCTTCACCAGCCAGGTCCAGCCCGAGCCGAAGTTGCCCACGGCCGACTTCACGAACGCTTCCTTGAAGGCGTCGTAGCTGCCCCACTTGGCTTCGATGGCCTTGGCCAGCGCGCCCGTGGGAGCGCCGCCGCCCTGGGGCTTCATGCAGTTCCAGAAGAAGGTGTGGTTCCAGATCTGGGCGGCGTTGTTGTAGATGCCGCCGCTGGACTTCCTGACGATGTCTTCCAGGGGCATCGACTCGAACTCGGTGCCCTTTTGCAGGTTGTTGAGGTTCACCACGTAGGCGTTGTGGTGCTTGCCGTAGTGGTACTCGAGGGTTTCCCTTCGAGTACTCGGGTGCCAGCGCGTCGAGCGCGTACGGCAGGGGCGGGAGGGTGTGTTCCATGGTGGGGTCTTTCCTTCTGGGTTGAGAAATCGGGTCAGGGCGCGCGCTGGGGGCTCACCTGGTAGGCGCAGCGCCGCGCACCTGCGAGCACATGCTCGACGCGGCTCACGCGCACGCCCGGCCCCAGCACTTCGCCGAAGAGCTGGAGCTCGCTGCGGCAAAAGCCCGTGCAGGCCCGCGCCGCGGTGCAGATGGGGCAGTGGTTCTCGATGAAGAGAAAGCCGTCGCCCTCGGGCCTGGACTCGGCCATGTAGCCCTCGCGGCTGCGGATGTCCGCCAGCCGCGCGAGTTTGGCGCCGAGGCTGCGCGCGCCGCGCAGGGCCTTGCTGTAGTTGTCCCGCATGGCCTGCTCGCGCACGCCGATGAGCTGGTCCATGCCCGCCTCGCCGAACACGCGGACCACGGCGCTGATCATCTGCACGGTCATCTCGGCGTGCGTGTCGGGAAAGCGGGCGTGGCCCACAGCGGTGAGGCGCCAGATCTTCACCGGCCGCCCACGGCCCGCCGGACGGCTCCCGGCATCGACCAGCCCGTCGGCCTGCAGCCTGGCCATCTGCTGGCGCACGGCTTCCACCGTGACGTCGAGCACCCTGGCCAGGTCGGGAATGCCCAGCGCGCCGCGTGTCTTGAGCGTGGACAGGATGCGGTCCGCCGGCGGGTGGTGCGGCATCGCGGCGGGTTCGGCATCGAGGGGGCGGGAGGTCATCCTCATATTTATCAAAGATGTTTCTTTGATTATCGAGGCGCGCCGGAACCCTTGTCGAGCACTTCGAAAAACAGCGCCGCCTTTACGGTTTCTTTATGCGTTGCAGGCGACTCTGTTCCCCGTTTTTACGGGTGGCTGCCGAGACTCGAGGCCTTGTCTTGATCGAGGAGCGATGAATGGATTTCGTCTGGATGGGCGCCCTGTTGGCGTTGTGGGCGTTGGTGGCGGCCATGGCCGCCGGGCTCGACCGGCTCGGCGCCTCGAAAGCCGGCGCGGGAGAACGGCCGTGATCAGCCTCGACGCTCTCTATGGCTTCGGCGCCTTGATCGCCGTGGTGCTGTTCGCGTACCTGGTGTTCGCATTGATCTGCGCCGAGGAGTTCTGACATGACCGCCTCCGCCGGATCGTTGCTGGCCGTTTTCCTCGTTGCACTCGTGTTGCTGGCCTGGCCCGCCGGCAAGCTCCTGGCCGCCTTGTGCGACGAGCGCCTGCCGCGCTGGATGCAGCGCATCGAGGCGCCGCTCTACAGGCTTGCCGGCACCGAGCCCGGAACATCGATGCACTGGCGGGCCTATGCGCTCGCGCTGCTGGCCTTCAACACGCTGGGTGCCGTCTTTCTCTACGCGCTGCAGCGCCTGCAGGGCGCGTTGCCGCTGAACCCCGCGGCCATGGGGGCGGTGTCGCCCGACTCGGCCTTCAACAGCGCGGTGAGCTTTGTCTCCAACACCGACTGGCAGGGCTACGGCGGCGAATCGACCATGAGCTATCTCACCCAGATGCTCGGGTTCACGGTGCAGAACTTCTTCTCGGCCGCGACGGGCATCGCGGTGGCCTTCGTGCTGATCCGCGGTTTCGCGCGCCGCGGCGACGGCAAAGGCCGTGGCCTGGTCGGCAACTTCTGGGCCGACCTCACGCGCATCACGCTGTGGCTGCTGGTGCCGCTCTCGTTCGTGCTCGCGCTGCTCTTCGTGGGCCAGGGCGTGATCCAGAACTTCGACCCCTACGAGGCCGTGCACACGGTCGAGGCCTCGGCGAGCGGGCAGACCATCGCCATGGGCCCGGTCGCCTCGCAGGAGGCCATCAAGATGATCGGCACCAACGGCGGCGGCTTCTTCAATGCCAACTCGGCGCATCCTTTCGAGAACCCGACCGCGTTCAGCAACCTGCTGCAGATGATCGCGATCTTCCTGATCCCGGCGGCCCTGTGCCTGGCGTTCGGCCGCGTGGTGGGCGACCGGCGCCAGGGCTGGGCGGTGCTCGCGGCCATGGCGGCGATGTTCGTCGCCGCGGTCATGGTGCTCATGCCTGCCGAGCAGGCCGGCAATCCGCTGCTGGCCTCGCTGGGGGTCGACCAGGTTGCCAGCGCGCTGCAAGGCGGCGGCAACATGGAAGGCAAGGAAGTGCGCTTCGGCATCGACGCCTCGGCGCTCTTTGCCGCCATCACCACCGCGGCCTCGTGCGGCGCGGTGAACGCCATGCACGACTCCTTCACCCCGCTCGGCGGCATGGTGCCGATGGTGCTGATGCAGCTCGGCGAGGTGGTGTTCGGCGGCGTGGGCAGCGGCCTCTACGGCATGCTGATCTTCGCGATGCTCGCGGTGTTCATCGCGGGGCTGATGATCGGCCGCACGCCCGAGTACCTCGGCAAGAAGATCGAGGTGCGCGAGATGAAGCTGATCTCCATCGCGATCCTGGTCACGCCGGTGCTGGTGCTGGCCGGCACCGCGGTGGCGCTGATGGCCGGCGCCGGCAAGGCGGGCATCGCCAACCCCGGCGCGCATGGCTTCTCGGAAGTCCTCTATGCGCTGAGCTCGGCCGCCAACAACAATGGCAGCGCCTTCGCGGGCCTCTCGGCCAACACGCCGTTCTACAACGGCCTGCTCGGCCTGGCGATGTGGCTCGGGCGCTTCGCGGTCATCGTGCCGGTGCTGGCGATTGCCGGCTCGCTCGCGGCCAAGCAGCGCCTGCCGGTCACCGGCGGCACGCTGCCCACGCACGGGCCGCTGTTCGTCTCGCTGCTGATCGGCACCGTGCTGCTGGTCGGCCTGCTCAACTATGTGCCGGCGTTGGCCCTGGGCCCGGTCGTCGAGCACCTCGTGCTCTGGAAGTGAAGGCGCGCACCATGGCAAACACCAAGACCTCGCTCTCGCTGCTCGATGCGGCACTGCTCAGGCCCGCACTGTGGAGCGCCTTCGCCAAGCTGGGCCCTCGCACCCAATGGCGCAACCCGGTGATGTTCATCGTCTACATCGGCAGCATCCTGACCACGCTGCTCTGGGTGCATTCGCTGAACTTTCCCGGCGACACGGGCATGAAGCCCGCGTTCGTGCTGGCCATCACCATCTGGCTGTGGTTCACCGTGCTGTTCGCCAACTTCGCGGAAGCCTTGGCAGAGGGCCGCAGCAAGGCGCAGGCCGCGTCGTTGCGCGGGCTGCGCAAGGACACCTGGGCCAAGAAGCTGCAGGAACCGCATCACGGCGGCCAGTGGCTCCCGGAGCAGGCGCCCAACCTGCGCAAGGGCGATGTCGTACTGGTCGAAACGGGCGACGTGATCCCGCTCGACGGCGAAGTGATCGAAGGCGTGGCCGCGGTCGACGAGAGCGCGATCACCGGCGAATCGGCGCCCGTGGTGCGCGAATCGGGCGGCGACTTCTCGGCCGTGACCGGCGGCACGCGGGTGCTGTCCGACTGGCTGGTGGTGCGCATCTCGGTCAATCCCGGCGAGTCTTTCCTGGACCGCATGATCGGCATGGTCGAAGCCGCCAAGCGCCACAAGACGCCCAACGAGATCGCGCTCACCATCCTCCTGGTGGCGCTCACGCTCGTGTTCCTGATGGTCACCGTCACGCTGCTTCCGTTCTCGCTCTTCAGCGTGAAGGCCGCGGGGGCGGGCACCGTGGTGTCGCTCACCGCGCTGGTGGCGCTCCTGGTGTGCCTGATCCCCACCACCATCGGCGGCCTGCTCTCGGCCGTGGGCGTGGCCGGCATGAGCCGCATGATGCAGGCCAACGTGATCGCCACCTCGGGCCGCGCCGTGGAAGCGGCCGGCGACGTCGACGTGCTGCTGCTGGACAAGACCGGCACCATCACGCACGGCAACCGCCAGGCCAGCGCTTTCCTGCCCGCGCCCGGCGTTGCGAAGAGCCGGCTGGCGCGCGCGGCCATGCTCGCGTCGCTGGCCGACGAGACGCCCGAGGGCCGCAGCATCGTCGATCTCGCGCGACGCGACGGCACCGACGCGAAGCCGGTGGATGGCGCTCGCTTCGTGCCCTTCACCGCGCAGACCCGCATGAGCGGCGTCGACCTGCCGGCCGCACCGGGCAGCGACGGCGCCGTCCTGATGCGCAAGGGCGCGGTCGATGCAGTGCGCCGCCACGTGGAGTCGCTCGGCGGCGCGATGCCGGCCGAGGTGCTGCGCGCAGCCGACGACACCGCGCGCCGCGGCAGCACGCCGCTGGCCGTGTCGGAAGGCGCCCGCGTGCTCGGCGTGGTCGAGCTCAAGGACATCGTCAAGACCGGCATCAGGGAGCGCTTTGCCGAACTGCGCCGCATGGGCATCAAGACCGTGATGATCACCGGCGACAACAGGCTCACGGCCGCGGCCATCGCGGCCGAGGCGGGCGTGGACGACTTCCTGGCCGAGGCCACGCCCGAAGACAAGCTGGCGCTGATCCGCAAGTACCAGTCCGAAGGCCGGCTGGTCGCGATGACTGGCGACGGCACCAACGATGCGCCCGCCCTCGCGCAGGCCGACGTGGCGGTGGCCATGGGCAGCGGCACGCAGGCGGCCAAGGAGGCCGGCAACATGGTCGACCTGGACTCGAACCCGACCAAGCTGCTGGAGGTGGTGGAAACCGGCAAGGCGCTCTTGATGACGCGCGGTTCGCTCACCACTTTCTCGATTGCGAACGACGTGGCGAAGTACTTCGCGATCATTCCCGCGATCTTCGTCTCGACCTATCCGCAGCTCGGCGCACTCAACGTGATGCGGCTCGCCAGCCCCTCGTCGGCGATCCTCGCGGCCGTGATCTTCAATGCGCTGGTCATCGTCTTTCTGATTCCGCTCGCGCTCAAGGGCGTGCGCTACCGGCCGGTCGGCGCCGCCGCGCTGCTGCGCCGCAATCTCGCCATCTATGGCCTGGGCGGCCTGCTGGTTCCGTTCATCGGCATCAAGCTGATCGACGGGCTGCTCGTTGCCATGCATCTTGTCTGAGGAGTTGTCGACCATGAACCGAATCGTCCGTCCCGCGCTCGTGCTCTTTGCGCTGCTGGGTGCGCTCACCGGCCTCGTCTATCCGGTCGCCGTCACCGGCGCCGCCAAGGCGCTCTTCCCATCGCAGGCGGCCGGAAGCCTGGTCGAGCAGGGCGGCAACACCGTCGGCTCCAGGCTCATCGGCCAGAACTTCAGCGATCCGAAGCATTTCTGGGGCCGCCCCTCGGCCACCGCGCCGCAGCCCTACAACGCGAGCGCCTCGGGCGGCTCGAACCTGGGGCCGCTCAATCCGGCGCTCGTGGATGCCGTCAAGACGCGCATCGAGGCCCTGCGCACCGCCGACCCCGGCAACACCGCAGCGGTGCCGGTCGATCTCGTCACGGCGTCGGCCAGCGGGCTCGATCCCGACATCAGCCCCGCCGCCGCGCGCTACCAGGCGGCGCGGGTGGCGCGCGCGCGGGGCGTGCCGCTCGAACAGGTGAACGCGCTGGTCGCGGCCCATACAGAGGCGCCGCTGTGGGGCGTGCTGGGCGAGCCGCGGGTCAACGTGCTGGCATTGAACCTCGCGCTCGATGGGAACGGGCCGATGCGATAACCTGCGCCACCCCATGCAAGACGTCCGCCCCGACCCCGATGCCCTGCTGGCGCAGCTGCGCAGCGATGCGGCGCGCGCCCGGCGCGGCAAGCTGCGCATCTATTTCGGCGCGAGTGCCGGTGTGGGCAAGACCTGGGCCATGCTCAGCGCCGCGCAGCGCGAACGTGCGGCGGGACGCGACCTGCTGGTCGGCGTGGCCGAAACGCACGGCCGGCGCGAAACCGCGGCGCTGCTCGCCGGCCTCGACGTGCTGCCGCTGCGCGAGGTGGACCATCGGGGCCGCACACTGGCCGAGTTCGACCTCGACGCGGCCCTGGCGCGCAAGCCCGCCGTGCTGCTGGTGGACGAGCTGGCCCACACCAACGCGCCCGGATCCCGCCATGCCAAGCGCTGGCAGGACGTGCAGGAGCTGCTGGCCGCGGGCATCGAGGTCTGGTCCGCGCTCAACGTGCAGCACCTCGAAAGCCTCAACGGCACGGTGGGCGCCATCACCGGCGTGCGGGTGCACGAGACGGTGCCCGACACCGTGCTCGACGAAGCCGACGAGGTGGTGCTGGTCGACGTCACGCCCGACGAGCTCACCGCGCGACTCGCGGCCGGCAAGGTGTACCTGCCGCAGCAAGCCGAGCGCGCCGCGCAGAACTTCTTCCGCAAGGGCAACCTGATCGCGCTGCGCGAGATTGCGTTGCGCCGCACGGCCGAACACGTGGAAGACGACGTGCGCGGCTGGCGCATCGAGCAGTCGGGCGCGGCCGGCCATGGCGAAGGCCCCGGGCTGCAGGCCTGGAACACCTCGGGCGCCATCCTCGCGTGCGTCGGGCCGCACGAGGGTGCCGCACAAACGGTGCGCACCGCCGCGCGCCTTGCCGGCCAGCTCAATGTGCGCTGGCATGCGGCGTATGTCGAGACGCCGCGCCTGCAACGGCTGGCCGCCGCAGAGCGCGACCGCATCCTCGCGGTGCTCAAGCTCGCCGAGGAACTGGGCGCGGCCACTGCGGTGCTCACGGGTTCCGACGTGGCCGGGCAGCTGGCCGGGCAGGCGCAGCGACTCAACTGCGCGACGCTGGTGCTGGGGCGCTCCGTGCCCCTGGAGGGCTGGCGCCGCTGGTGGCCCGGCACGCGCGTGCCGCTTGCGCACGCGCTGGCGCAGCGCGCGCCCGCGCTCGACATCCTGGAGGTGGGCCGTGCCGACAGTTCGCGGCGCCTTTCGCGCGCCGCCATCCAGGGGCTGCGTGCCGACGAGGGCGGCCACGAGAAAGCGCCCATGCATTGGCCGGGCTACGCCTGGGCCGCGGCCGCCAGCGTGGCGCTCACGCTGGTGTGCACGCCGCTGGCCAGCGTGCTGGAGCTGTCCAACATCGTGATGCTGCTGCTGCTGGGCGTGATCGGCGTGGCCATGCGCTTCGGCCGCGGGCCCTCGGCGCTTGCGGCCCTGCTCAACGTGGCGGCCTTCGACTATTTCTTCGTGCCGCCGCGCCTGTCGTTCGCGGTGAGCGACGTGCAGTACGTGCTGACCTTCGCGATCATGCTCGGCGTGGGCCTGCTGGTGGGCCAGCTCATGGCGGGGCTGCGCTTTGCGGCTGGCGTGTCGACCAGCCGCGAGCGGCGCGCCCGCTCGCTGTTCGAGCTCGCGCGCGAACTCTCGGCGGCGCTGGAGAGCACGCAGGTCGTGGCGCTGGGCGCTGCCGCGGTGCAGGGCCATTTCGGCGGCCATGCCCTGGTGCTGGTCACCGATGCGGCCGACCAGCTCGTGATGCCTGAAAACCCACCCGAGGGTTTCGATGCGCAGGTGGCCGACTGGGCCTTCCGCCATGGCCAGCCGGCGGGCCTGGCCACCGCCACGCTCGCCGCCCAGCCCTGGCACTACGTGCCGCTCAAGGCACCCATGCGCGTGCGCGGCGTGCTCGCGCTCTCACCGGCCCATCCGCGCTGGCTGCTGATTCCCGAGCAGGCGCAGCAGCTCGACACGCTGGCGCGGCAGATCGCGATCGCGCTGGAGCGCGTGCACTACGTCGAGGTGGCGCAGCAGGCCGTGGTCGAGATGGAATCGGAGCGCCTGCGCAACGCGCTGCTCGGCGCCATCTCGCACGACGTGCGCACGCCGCTCACCGCGCTGATCGCGCTCGCCGAATCGTTGCAGTCATCGCCGCCCGCGGCGCATGCCGAAGCCGCACGCGCCATCGTCGCCCAGGCGCATGAGCTGCATGCGCTGGTCAACAACCTGCTGGACATGGCGCGGCTCGAAAGCGGCATGGCGGGCGGCGCGGTGAACCTGCGCCGCGATTGGCAGTCGATCGAGGAAGTGGTGGGTTCGGCCATTCGCGCGGCGCGCACCGCGCTCGGCGGCCGCGTGGTGCAGACCGCGCTCGATGCCGACCTTCCGCTGGTCGAGTTCGATGCCGTGCTGATCGAACGCGTGCTGGTCAACCTGATCGAGAACGCCGCCAAGTACGGCGCCCCGCCCATCGTGGTCGGCGCGCGGGCCGAGGCTGCCGCGCTGGTGCTCACGGTGCGCGACCACGGCCCGGGCCTGCCCGCGGCGCTGCTCGGCCGCGCGCAGAAGCTGTTCGACAAGTTCACGCGCGGCGAACCCGAGTCGGCCAAGCCGGGCGTGGGCCTGGGCCTGGCCATCTGCCGGGCCGTGGTGAGCGCGCACGGCGGCCAGGTTGCGGCCGCCAATGCGCAAGGCGGCGGTGCAGAATTCACCGTCACGTTGCCGCGCCGCGCGCCACCGGAACCGGCCGAAGCACAACTCTGAACCCATGCCATCCCCCACCGCCATCGTCATCGAGGACGAACCGCAGATCCGCCGCTTCGTGCGCGGTGCGCTCGAGGCCGAGGGCTGGCTGGTGCACGAGGCCGGCACGCTGCGCGATGGCCTGGCCGCGGCCGGCACGCGGCAGCCCGACCTGCTGGTGCTCGACCTCGGCCTGCCCGATGGCGACGGCGTGTCGCTGATCCGCGATGTGCGCGGTTGGTCGGCCGTGCCGATCATCGTGCTCTCGGCCCGCAGCGACGAGGTCGACAAGATCGCCGCGCTCGATGCCGGCGCCGACGATTACCTGACCAAGCCATTCGGCACCGGCGAGCTGCTGGCACGCGTGCGCGCCAACCTGCGCCGCCCGCGCACGGCCGGCGGGGACGAACCGGCGGAAGCGCTGTTCCGCTTCGGCGAGGTCGAGCTGGACCGCGCCGCCCGCATCGTGCGACGCACGGGCGCCGAGGTGCACCTGACGCCGACCGAGTACCGGCTGCTTTCCGTGCTCGTCGCCAACGCCGGCCGCGTGCTCACGCAGCGCCAGCTGCTGCGCGAGGTGTGGGGCCCGTCGCACACGGACCAGAGCCACTATTTGCGCATCTACATGGGGCATCTGCGGCAGAAGCTGGAGGCCGATCCGGCGCAGCCGCGGCATCTGCTGACGGAGACCGCGGTGGGGTATCGGTTGGTGGTTTAGTTTCCAGATTCCGCGCTTTATCGAAGGCACACGGCCCTCACCCTAACCCTCTCCCGGAGGGAGAGGGGACAAGAGGGGGGAGGTGACGGATTGCGAATTGCTCCCTCTCCCTGCGGGAGAGGGCTGGGGTGAGGGCAGCGGCATTCACGTCGCCACCCAATCGAAAAGCGATCAGCCCCTCAAACCCTTGTTCGGATTCAACAAGAACTTCTCCCCCGTCGCCTGCTTGCCATACACCCCGATCGCATCGAGCTGCAGCGCCTCCAACAAGGAAACTTCCCGCGTGTAGTGGCTCGCGAACGTGGTCTTCAGCTCCGCCACGACCCGCGCGCGCAGGCGTTGAGCGCCTTCGTCGCCGAGCTTCTGCAGGAACGGGAACAGCAGCCACCCGCCCATGCCCCAGGCCATGCCGAAGTTGCGCACGAACTCCGTCGGCGAGCGGTCGAGGCCGCCGTAGATGTAGACCTGCTTGTGCGTGGTCGAGCCGTAGCGGCTGTATTCCTTGGCGGTGCGGTTCAGCGCGGCTTCCATGCAGCCGAGGATCTGGCCCGCGAGCTTGCCGCCGCCGGTGGCGTCGAAGGCGAGCGTGGCGCCCGTCTCCACCAGCGCCTGCGTCAGGTCTTCGAGGAAGGTGGGCGAACTGGTGCTGCACACGTACTTCGCGCCGATGCCGCGCAGCAGCGCTTCCTGCTCGGGCTTGCGCACGATGTTGACCAGGTCGATGCCGTCCTTCTGGCAGATCTTGTTGAGCATCTGGCCCAGGTTGGATGCGGCGGCCGTGTGCACCAGCGCCTTGTGGCCTTCGCGCCGCATGGTCTCGACCATGCCGAGCGAGGTGAGCGGGTTCACGAAGCAGGAGGCGCCCTCGGCCGGCGCTGTGCCCGCGGGCAGCTCCAGGCACTGCGCCGCAGAGACCGCGCGGTACTGCGCATACATCGCGCCGCCGATGGCCGCCACCGTCTTGCCGAGCAGAGCCTGCGCGGCCGGCGACGAACCGGCCTTCACCACCGTGCCGGCGCCTTCGTTGCCCACCGGCAAAGACTGGTCCAGCCGGCCGGCCATCGCAGGCATGGCGCGCTCGGGCACCGTGGCCGTCACGACGGGCCGATCCGGCGTGCCGGAGACCTTGGCGGTGGCCATGTCGGCCGCGCCGAACAGCAGCCCCAGGTCCGAGGGATTCATCGGCGAAGCCTCGACGCGGATCACGACTTCATGTGCCTGCGGTTCAGGCATCGGCTCGTCGTGCAGCGAGAGTTCGAGTTCGCCGTTCGCGCGGACGATGGAGCGGAGTTGGAGTGCCATGGCGAGCCCTTTGCGGCCTTGAAAAAAGCCTGTACGAAGGTGGCCCAGGGCCACGGGGCGGCCAGTATAGGAGCGGCGCGCGAAAGCTGCAGGCGCCTTCAGGACACCACGGGAATCGCCGGTGCGTGGGCCAGCGCGTGGCGCATCTTCTGCGCATCGAGCCGGTCGATGTAGCGCGGGATGTTGCGCCACAGCGTGTGGTAGCCGTAGCCGCCGCGGAACATCTCGGCGCGTGCGCTGTCCTTGTCCCAGCCCTGCACCGCCATGCGGTAGACCGCGGCGACCACGCCGGTGCGGTCGGCGCCGTGCATGCAGTGAATCAGCACCGGCCCCTGCTTCTCGGCTTCGCGAATGGCCACCAGCGCGCGCAGCACCTTGGCGTCGTCGATCGACCAGGTGTTGATCGGCACGCGTACCAGGCGAATGTCGTGGCCCGCGAACACCTTCCGGTCGTCGTTGAAGGAGCGCAGGCTCACGATGGTGCGGATGCCGAGCGACTTGAGCGCCGCCACGTTGGCGATGCGCGGCTGCGCGCTGCGGTACAGCGTGGGCGTGATGCGGTGCAGGTTCTCGACCTGCAGCGCGTCCAGCGGGTCGGCCCAGTGGGCGGGGCGCGTCTCGGTGGTCATGAGAATGAGCGGCGCCAGTGGCGGCGTACCAGGATCAGCAGGGCGACCGCGAGGCCGCCCCAGTAGTCGGCCGGCGCGCCCCAGATCCAGTGCTTGTGCCAGAACGCCTCTACCGGATTGAACCGCGCCCAGCCGAAGGCCGGGTTGATGATGAACCACAGGAAGTCTTCACAGACCCAGAACACGATCAGGCCGGCCGCGGCCAGCCCCAGGTCGCGCCAGCTCCAGCGGCCGTTGAAGGCCATGGGCGCCAGGAACACCAGCACCATGAAGGAGAAGACCCAGGCGTGGTAGCCGGTCATGGCGCGCCCGCCCCAGAAGAGGTCGAGCCAGATGCTGTTCTCGATGCGCCAGGTGGGCAGCGAGGTGGCCCAGCCCGCGCCGCCTTCGATCTGGATCTCGGCATTGGCGAAGAAGAAGGCCATCACCACCACCCAGGCCAGGTAGCCGAGCGTGCGGGCCACGCCGGTTTTTTCCGCGCGGCCGTTCATTCGCCTTCGCCCAGCACGTGGCGCAGCACCGCGGCCGCGGCGCGCGGCTTGCCGAGCGCGCGGCTGCGCCGGGCCATGTCGGCCAGCTTCGCGGGATCGGCCATCAGCCGTGCCACCTTGTAGTCCAGGCCGATGGTGTCGTAGGCGAGCCAGGCCGCACCTTCTTCCATCAGGAAACCGGCGTTGTGTTCCTCCTGGCCCGGGATCGGCGAGATCAGCAGCATCGGCTTGCCGAGCGCCAGGCATTCGGAGACCGTGAGGCCGCCGGGCTTGGTCACCACCAGGTCGGCCGCGGCCATGAGCTTGTGCATCTCGCTGGTGAAGCCGATGGCGACCACGCGGCCCGGGTGGCGCGCGGCCAGCGCCTGGAGCTTCAGGTGCGTCTCGGCGTTGCGGCCGGCCACGGCGATCACCTGCAGGCCGCTGTCGCCGCCGAGCAGCAGCACGCGCTCGACCATGCTCGCGAGGTCGCCAACCCCGGCACCGCCCGAGGCCATCAGCAGCACGGGCCGTGAAGGGTCGAGGCCGAGCGCCCTGGCGCAGGCATCGTGCGCGAGCGCCGGCGCATCGGGTTCGGAGAATGCCGGCATCACCGGAATGCCGGTCACATGGATGCGCTCCGGGGGAATGCCGCGCGCGCGCAGCCTGAAGGCCACTTCCTCCGTCGCGGCCAGGTACCCGGCCATGCCCGGCACCAGCCACATGTTGTGCAGGTCGTAGTCGGTGATCTGCAGCCACACCGGGTAGTCGATGCGCCCGCCGTTGCGCTCGCGCATCAGCAGCTCGGCTGGAAGAAAGTGGGTGCAGACCACGGCATCGGGCTTTTCGCGCCGGATCTCGCGCACCAGGGCGCCGGTGCTCAGCCGCTCGATGCCGCGGCGCAGGCGCTGCGAGGGCGCATGGTGCGGCGTGGTGTCGGCGCGCTGGTGCAGGTACGACCACAGCTCGGGCGCGCGGTTCACGAGCTGGATGTACCAGTCGGTGTAGACCTTGCGGAACCCGCCGGCCACGTGGGCCATGGCGTCGATGTGGACGGCCGTGTGCGGCGGCGCGGATTGCGCAGCGGCTTCGAGGGCTTGCGCTGCGCGCACATGGCCGTTGCCGGCGCTCACACTGAGGATCAGGATTTTTTTCATGCGGGTCCGGGCCGCCGGCGGGGCCATTGGCGCGCATTATCCCCATGCAATGCGACACATTCCGGAGACGCCCGGCCATCGGCGAAAATGCCGCTGCGCACCGCTCCCCCGGGCGTGACCTGCCCCCAACCGACCGCGCCCCCCGCATGACCGACGCCGCCCCCGCACCGATCCGCCTCAACAAACGCATGGCCGAGCTCGGCCTCTGCTCGCGCCGCGAGGCCGACGAGTGGATCGCCCACGGCTGGGTCAAGGTGAACGGCAAGCCGGCCGAGATGGGCGTGAAGGTCACGCCGTCCGACCGCATCGAGGTCGACAAGGCCGCCAAGGGCCAGCAGGCGAACCAGGTCACCATCCTGATCAACAAGCCGATCGGCTACGTGAGCGCGCAGGCCGAGGATGGGCACGAACCGGCCGTCACACTGTTCACGCCGCAGAACCGCTGGGCCGAAGACAACACGCGCTTCTTCTTCAGCCCCCAGCAGCTGCGCGGCCTGGCGCCCTGCGGCCGCCTGGACATCGACTCCATCGGCCTGCTCGTGATGACGCAGGACGGCCGCATCGCGCGCCAGCTGATCGGCGAAGACTCGGTGATGGAGAAGGAGTACCTGGTCCGGGTGGCCTACCACGGCCTCGGCCAGCCGGCGCCCCCCGGCCAGCTGGTGCGCATGGACGACGACGATCCGGTCACCACCAATGTGCAGGCGGTCTTTCCGCCCGCCATGCTCGCCAGGCTGCGCCACGGACTGAGCCTCGACGGCCAGCCGCTCAAGCCGGCGCGGGTCGAATGGCAGAACCCCGAGCAGCTGCGCTTCGTGCTCACCGAAGGCAAGAAGCGCCAGATCCGCCGCATGTGCGAGCTGGTCGGGCTGAAAGTGGTGGGCCTGAAGCGCGTGCGCATCGGCAAGGTCATGCTCGGCAACCTGCCCGTCGGGCAGTGGCGCTACCTGGCACCGCACGAGAAGTTCTGACTTCCTGCCCATGGCCGGGGTGATGAGCCAGCGCGCACTGAACCGGGCCACGCTGGCGCGGCAGATGCTGCTGGCGCGGCGCAAGGCGACGGTCACGCAGGCCGTCGAAAAGCTCGCGGGGCTGCAGGCGCAGGCGCCGAACCCACCCTACATCGGCCTCTGGAGCCGGCTCGAAGGCTTTCGCCGCGAGCAGCTGACCGACGCACTGGAGACGCGCCGCATCGTGCGCATGTCGACGCTGCGTGCGACCCTGCACCTGCTGGCCGCACCGGACGCGGTGGCCTGGCGGCCGCTGCTCGAACCCGTGCACCAGCGCGGCCTCGCGGGCGAACACGCGCGGGCGCTCGAGGGCATCGACCGCGCCGCGGTGGTGAAGGCCGGCTGGGCCTTGCTGCGCGAAGGCCCGCTCACCGCCTCCGAACTCGGGCAGGCGCTCGCGGCGCGCTGGAAAGACCGCGCGCCCGCATCGCTCGCCGCACTGGTTCGCAACAACGTGCCGCTCGCGCACCTGCCGCCCGCGGGCACCTGGAACTCGCACCGGAGCGCAAGGCTGCAGCCCCTCGGCGAGTGGCTCGGCGCACCCGCCGCCGACATGGCGCCCGCCACGCAGGACGGCCTGCTGCTGCGCTACCTCGCGGCCTTCGGCCCCGCCACGCTCGCCGACGCCGGCGCCTGGTCGGGCCTCACGGGCTGGAAGGCGGTGGCCGAGCGCCTGCGGCCCCAACTGCGCATGTTCACCGGCGAAGCGGGCCAGGAACTGTTCGACCTGCCGCGCGCGCCGCGCCCTGGCCCCGACGTGCCGGCACCGCCGCGCCTCGTCGCCGAATGGGACAACCTGCTGCTCGCGCATGCCGACCGCAGCCGCCTGATGAGCGAGGCGCACCGCGCCAGGGTGTTCACCGCCAACGGCATCGTGCGCGGCACCGTGCTGCTCGACGGTTTCGTCGCGGGCACCTGGAAGATCGAGCGCGCGAAGAACGCGGCCACGGTGGTGCTGGAGCCCTTCGCGCGCTGGTCGAAGGCCGACCGGCTCGGCGTGCAGGAAGAAGCCATGCGCCTGCTGGCCTTTGCGGCGGATGGCGCGGGCGAGCGGCACGGCGTGCGGGTGCTGTAACCCTGCCGCGCGCACGGCGCCTAAGCCTCGCCTAATACTTCGGCTCTACGCTGCGCCGCGGCGCAGGGCACGGCCGATCATCCCGATCGCGTGCTACCTTGCGGCGCAAGGAGTCGACGCGATGCGTGTGCTGCTGGTGGAAGACGACGAAATGATCGGGCGCAGCCTGAAGCAGGCGCTCGAGGGCGCGGGCTGGTCGGCCGACTGGGTGCGCGACGGCGAGCTGGCGCAAAGCGCGCTCGGCGATGGCGACTACACCTGCGTGCTGCTCGACCTGGGCCTGCCCCGGCAGGACGGCACCGAGGTGCTGCGCCGCGCGCGCGAACGCGGCGACGCCACGCCGGTGCTGGTGCTCACCGCGCGAGACGGGCTGGACGACCGCATCCACAGCCTCGACCTGGGCGCCGACGACTACCTGCTCAAGCCCTTCGAATTCCGCGAGCTGCTGGCGCGCATGCGGGCCGTGGTGCGCCGCCGCGACGGCGCCGCGCATTCGCTGATCGGCGGCAGCACCTTGCAGCTCGACCTGACCACGCGCGAGGTGGTGACCGGCGGCGGACGTGAGGCGCTCACCGCGCGCGAGTTCGCGCTGCTGCACGCGCTGCTCGAGCGGCCCGGCGCCATCCTCTCGCGCGAGCAGCTCGAGAACCGCATCTACGGCTGGGGCGAGGAAGTGACCAGCAACGCCATCGACGTGCTCATCCACGGCATGCGCCGCAAGCTCGGCGCGGAGTCGATCCGCAACGTGCGCGGACTGGGCTGGCGCGTGGCGGCATGACGGCTTCGAGAGGCAGCCGCATTTGGCGCCCGCGCTCGCTGCGCACCCAGCTGCTGTTCTGGCTCGTCACGCTGCACCTGGCCGCGGCGGCGCTCACCGCGTGGTTCACCTTCGTGGCCTACGGCGACCTGGTCCACAACGCGCTCGACGAGCAGATGCGGCTGGTGGCAGACTCCTACGCCGGCAGCGACCCGCCGCGCACGCCGCGTCCGCTCGACAGCGAAGCCGTGGCGCGCGGCGCCTTCGTGGTCCAGCTGTGGAGCGCCGATGGCGCCACGCTGCGCGCCAATTCGTGGCCGCCGCTGGCTGCCGTGCCGCTGCACCCAGCGCTGGGTTTCAGCGACGCGGCCACGGGCGCGCCCATGCCGTCGCGCTGGCGCGTGTTCACGGCCGAGCCCGGCCCCCGCGCCGACCAGCCGCGCGTGCAGGTGCTGCAGAACGAGGACTACCGCCGCCGCCGCGCGCTGCGCCGTGCGCTGCTCGAAGGCCTGCCGATCGCGCTGCTGCTGCCGCTGGCCCTGCTGATCCTGTGGCTCATCGTGTCGGCCGCCTCGCGCTCGCTGCGCGCGGTGGCGCGCGACGTGGCCTCGCAGGACGAGCGCAGCCCCACCGACCTGTCGCTGGCGCGCGTGCCCGAAGAGATCGCGCCGCTGGTCCACGCGTTCAACCACCTGCTGTCGCGCGTGCGCAATGCCTTCGCCACGCAGCGTCGCTTCGTGCAGGACGCGGCGCACGAGCTGCGCACGCCCATGGCGGCCATCGGCCTGCAGATCGAGAACCTGCGCGCGCACGTGCCTGCAGGCGAAGCCACCGAGCGCTTCAACCAGCTCGAAGCCGGCGTCACGCGCGCGCAGCACCTGATCGAGCAATTGCTCAGCCTCTCCCGGCAGGATGCGCCCGGCCGCGCCATGTCGCGCGAACCGGTGGACATCGAGACCCTGTTGCGCGAGAGTGTGAGCCAGCTCATGGTGCTGGCCGATGCGCGCCGCGTCGACATCGGTTTCGAGGGGCGCATTGCACCCGTGCTGCTCGCGCCGCCGGCCGAACTGCGCAGCGTGTTCGACAACCTGATCGACAACGCGCTGCGCTATGCGCCCGAAGGCGGCGTGGTCGACGTGCGGCTGCACGAGGCCGAGGGCCATGCGGTGGTCGACGTGCTCGACAACGGGCCGGGCATTCCCGCGTCGTCGATCGGCCGCGTGTTCGACCGCTTCTTTCGCGTGCCGGGTGCCCCGGCCGGCGGCAGCGGCCTGGGGCTTGCGATTGCGCGCACGGCGGCCGAACGGCATGGCATGCGCATCGAGTTGCGCAACCGGGACGATGGCCCGGGACTCATGGCGCGGGTGCACCTGATCGCGCCTGCCGTGCCGCTCACGTCGTCGTAATTCTTTGCTCATGGCCCGCTCAGTCGGGCTCTCTAGAGTGCATCCAGGCCCTGCCACGCGCAGTTCGCGCGAAGGCACAAGGCCCGGGACAACCACTGCCACCACTGCAACACCGCCACTCAGGAGCACACACCATGCGCACTTCCGTCAAGCTTCTTGCCCTTGGTTCCTTCGCCGCATTCGCGGCGCTCGGTGCCGTCCATGCGTCGGCCGAAACGATGGACGGTTCGGACTACCACCCGTTGCAGATGAACTCGCCCGAGAACGCCGATGTGCAGGCCGGCGCGATGGCTGCCGCACGCCCCAGCGGCACCGAGGCCGTCGGCCAGTCGACCGGCGCCCCGGCCATGAACTCGACCCTCTCGGTCTCCGATGTGCAGGCCGGTGCCTATGCAGCCTCGCACGCCACCGGCACCGAGGCGATCGGCCAATCGACCTCGCTGCCGCTCGTGCAGTCGGCCAGCGGCAGCTGATCGGCCCCCGGCGACGACGTCAGTCGTCGCTCGCGTTGCCGAGCAGCACGCGGTAGATCATTGCGCCGACGATGGCGCCCGCGATCGGCGCGGCCCAGAACAGCCACAGTTCGGACAGGGCGTGCGCCGGCCCGAACAGCGCGGGCCCCGTGCTGCGCGCGGGGTTGACCGAGGTGTTGGTGACCGGGATGGAAACCAGGTGGATCAGCGTGAGGCACAGGCCGATGGCAAGGCCCGCAAACCCGCCCGCGGCCCGCCTGGCGGTCGCACCGAGGATCACGATGAGGAACACCGCGGTCATCACCGCCTCGCACACCAGCGCGGCGGTCATGCCGTATTTGCCCGGCGAGTGCTCGCCATAGCCGTTGGTGGCAAAGCCGCCGATGTCGGCGCCGGGCTTGCCGGTGGCAATGAGATAGAGCACACCGGCCGCCGCAATGGCGCCCAGCACCTGCGCAACGATGTAGCCCGCGAGCTGCGAGGCCTTGAAGCGCCCGGCGGCCGCGAGGCCGATCGACACGGCGGGGTTGAAGTGCCCGCCGGAGACGGGCCCGAAGGCATAGGCCCCGGTGACCACCGTGAGGCCGAACGCGAGCGAAACGCCGAGAAACCCGATGCCGAGGTTGTTGGGAAAGGCCGCCGCGAGAACGGCGCTTCCGCAGCCGCCCAGCGTGAGCCAGAAAGTGCCGATGAACTCGGCCGCCCACTTCTTGTAAGTGCTGTGTTCCATGCTGATCCGTCCCTGAAGTTGAGAAAATGCAGGCCCCCCGGGCCGTGGCGGGCGGATTCTAGGAACGGAAAACGCATGCGCCGCGCAGGCAGTCGGGGCGAACGGAACCTGTTCACAAATCGGCGGGCTTTCCTTCCAGCGGCGCTGGATGCGAGCGCCTCGCGGCCGGAGCGCGGGCCGCCGGTACGCTGGCGGCCCGCTGAACGGCTTTGCCCGGTATCCTGCGGGCTCGGCCTTTCCAGAAAAACCATCTGCAGGAGAAGAACGCATGCATCCCCTTGTTGCCACCAGGAATGCCGCGGTGCTTGCCGCATGCGTGGGTGCCGCCGCCTTTTTCCTGCCCGCGGGCGCGGCGGCCCAGGGCACGGTGAACGCGCTCTGCAGCACCGACGCCGGATGGTGCGAAGCGGCCGCCGCGGCCTTCACGCGCGAGACCGGTATCAAGGTGCAGCAGGCGCACAAGGGCACCGGTGAAATCGGCGCCCAGCTGCGCGCCGAGGCGGCCAATCCCAAGACCGACATCTGGTGGGGCGGCACCGGGGATCCGTTCCTGCAGGCTGCGGAGCAGGGCCTGCTGGAGCCCTACCGGCCGGCCTACATCAACGACCTGCACGACTGGGCCGTGCGGCAGTACGCCATGTCGCAGAACATGGTGGGCGGCTTCTACACCAGCGCCATCGGCTTCGGCTTCAACACCGAGCTGCTCAAGAAAAAGAAGCTGCCCGAGCCCCGGTGCTGGGCCGACCTGGTCAAGCCCGCGTACAGGGGCGAGATCGAGATATCGCATCCGGCCACCAGCGGCACGGCCTACACCATCATTGCCGGGCTGGTGCAGCAGATGGGTGAGGAGGCCGCTTTCGACTACCTCAAGCAGCTGCACCGCAACGTGACCAGCTACACCCGCAGCGGCCAGGCCCAGGCGCCCAACGTGGCCAAGGGCGAGGTCGCCATCGGCGTGAGCTTCATCTTCGGCTTCGAGCGCTGGCGCTACGACAAGTTTCCGGTGAAGACCGCCGCGCCCTGCGAAGGCACCGGCTACGAAGTGGGAGGCATCGCGCTCGTCAAGGGCGCGCGCAACAAGGAAAACGCCAGGCGCTACTACGACTGGCTCATGAGCCCGGCGGGCCAGGCGATCGGCGGGCAGGCGGGCAGCCTGCAGTCGCCGGCCAACAAGACCTTCAAGCCCGACCCGCGCATTCCCTCGATGAACGACGTGAAGCTCATCAAGTACGACTTCGAGAAATACGGCAAGTCGGCCGAGCGCAAGCGGCTGATCGACCGCTGGACCCGCGAGGTCGAGTCGCAGCCGAAATAGCGGCCCTGAAAATCCCGCGTTCCCGGCACCTCTTGTTTTTGGGGCGCGAGGCCCCAACTCGCAGAGTTGATGAGGCGGGCGCCGCCCGGCTTAGAATTTTTCCGTTCGACATATCTTCTTTCCCATGGCTGATTCTTCCAACACGAAACTCCCGTTCCAGGCTGAAGTCGCGCAACTGCTGCACCTCGTCACGCATGCGTTGTATTCCAACAAGGAAATCTTCCTGCGCGAGCTGATCTCGAACGCTTCGGACGCCTGCGACAAGCTGCGCTTCGAGGCCATCGACCGCCCCGAGCTGTACGAGGACCAGCCCGAGCTGGACGTGCGCCTGTCTTTCGACAAGGCCGCGCGCACCCTCACCATCACCGACAAGGGCATCGGCCTGTCGCGCCAGGAAGCCATCGACAACCTCGGCACCATCGCCAAGAGTGGTACCAAGGACTTCATGAGCAAGCTCAGCGGCGACCAGAAGGCCGACGCTCAACTCATCGGCCAGTTCGGCGTGGGCTTCTACTCGGGCTTCATCGTGGCCGACAGGATCACCGTCGAATCGCGCCGCGCGGGCCTGCCGCCCGAGCAGGGCGTGCGCTGGGCGAGCGGCGGCGCGGGCGACTTCGAGGTGGCCGACATCACGCGCGCCGAGCGCGGCACCAGCATCACGCTGCACCTGCGCGAGGATGCCGACGAATACCTCAACGCCTGGAAGCTCAAGCAGATTGTCGGCAAGTATTCCGACCACATCTCGCTGCCCATCCTGATGGAAAAAGAGGAGTGGAAGGAAGGCGAGAACGACCAGCCCGGCGACATGGCCAAGACCGGCGAATGGGAAACGGTCAACAAGGCCAACGCCCTGTGGAGCCGCAACAAGAAGGACATCGCGCCCGAACAGTACGAAGAGTTCTACAAGTCCATCAGCCACGACTACGAGTCGCCGCTGGCCTGGAGCCACAACCGGGTGGAAGGCAGCACCGAGTACACGCAGCTGCTGTACATCCCGTCGAAGGCGCCGTTCGACCTGTGGAACCGCGAGAAGAGCGCGGGCGTCAAGCTCTACGTGAAGCGCGTCTTCATCATGGACGACGCCGAGGCGCTGCTGCCCAGCTACCTGCGCTTCGTGAAGGGCGTGATCGACTCGTCCGACCTGCCGCTCAACGTGAGCCGCGAGCTGCTGCAGGAAAGCCGCGACGTGAAGGCCATCCGCGAGGGCAGCACCAAGCGCGTGCTCTCCATGCTCGAAGACCTGGCAAAGAAGCAGAAGACCGGCCCCGAGAGCGGCGAGGGCAAGATCGACGTGGGTTCGGGCGAATCGGTGCCGGCCCCCGAGCCGACCGAGGCCGTGACCGACGTGGTCGACAAGAACGCGCCCACCGCCGCGGAAACCGCCGCGGCCGCAGCCGACGAATCGGGCAAGTACGCCAAGTTCTATGCCGAGTTCGGCGCCGTGCTGAAAGAGGGCCTGGGCGAAGACTTCAACAACCGGGACCGCATCGCCAAGCTGCTGCGCTTTGCGTCCACCACGAGCGACACGGCGAGCGTGAGCTTTGCCGACTACAAGGCGCGCATGAAGGAAGGCCAGGACGCGATCTACTACATCACGGCCGACACGCTCGCCGCCGCCAGGAACAGCCCGCAGCTCGAGGTCTTCAAGAAGAAGGGCATCGAGGTGCTGCTCATGACCGACCGCGTCGACGAGTGGGCGCTCAACTACCTGACCGAGTTCGACGGCACGCCGCTGCAGAGCGTGGCCAAGGGCGCGGTCGATCTCGGCAAGCTGCAGGACGAGGCCGAGAAGAAGGCCGCCGAAGAGGCCGCCGAGTCCTTCAAGCCGCTGCTCGAGAAGCTCAAGGAAGCCCTCAAGGACAAGGCCGAGGACGTGCGCGTGACCACGCGCCTGGTCGATTCGCCGGCCTGCCTGGTGGTGCAGGACGGCGGCATGAGCACGCAGCTCGCGCGCATGCTCAAGCAGGCCGGCCAGCCCGCGCCCGACCTCAAGCCGGTGCTCGAAGTGAACGCCGAGCATGCGCTGGTCAAGAAGCTCGAGACCTCCGAGCACTTCGACGACCTGGCGAACATCCTGTTCGACCAGGCGCTCCTGGCCGAAGGCGGCCTGCCGGCCGACCCCGCGGCCTATGTGAGGCGCGTGAACGCGCTGCTGGTGTGAGCCCCCGGCCGCGCACGCCGGTCAATCCCGTCGCGCCCTGAGTCGTCGGCTCAGGCGTACAGCGGCTCTTCCGCCATCTGCTCGCACTGCTCCTGCAGCACGAGGATCTGGCCCTTCCAGTAGTCGCTGGAGCCGAACCACGGAAAGTTGATCGGAAAGATCGGGTCTTCCCAGCGCCGCGCCAGCCAGGCGCTGTAGTGGATGAGCCGCAGCGTGCGCAGCGGTTCGATCAGTGCGAGTTCGCGGCGGTCGAACTCGCGGAACTGCTCGTAGCCGTCGAGCAGCCCCGAGAGTTGCGCGGTGCGCTGCGCGCGCTCGCCCGAGAGCAGCATCCACAGGTCTTGCACCGCGAAGCCGGTGCGCGCATCGTCCAGGTCGACGAAATGGGGGCCGCCGCCCGGCCGGTCCGTCGGCGTCCACAGGATGTTGCCGGGGTGCACGTCGCCGTGCAGCCGCAGCTTGCGCGGCTGGAAGCCCGACGACGCCGGGGCGCCCACCGCCAGCGCCGTGGCGGCAATCATGTCGAGCGCTTCATTGCACGCCTTTTCCCAGTCGCGCTGTACGTCGAGCGGCACCTTGTTGTGGCCGAGCAGCCAGTCGCGGGAGGCGACGCCGAAGGTCTGCAGGTCGAGCGCCGGCCGGGCCTGGAAAGGCGTGGCGCTGCCCACGGCATGGATGCGCGCGAGGAACCGCCCGACCCATTCGAGTACTTCGAAATCGTCGAGCTCCGGCGCGCGCCCTCCGCGGTACGGGCTCACGCTGAAGGCGAAGCCGCCGTGGTGGTGCAGGGTGGTGCCGTCGAAGGCGAGCGGCGCGACGGCCGGCACTTCCGCGGCCGCGAGTTCGAGCGAGAAGGCGTGCTCCTCGAGGATCTCGGCCTCGCTCCAGCGCCCCGGCCGGTAGAACTTGACCACGACGGCACTGCGGTCCTCCAGGAACACCTGGTAGACCCGGTTTTCATAGGAGTTGAGCCCGGTGAGGCGGCCGTCGCCGTGCACGCCGAGCGTCGCGAGCGCGTCGAGCACCACGTCGGGCGTGAGGCTCTCGTAGGGATGTGTGTTGGCGGGCGTCGCGGGGGAAAGGGTCATGCAGCGATTGTCGCTACACGGGCCCTCGCGGGATCACAGGGCGCCGGGATGTTTGTAAAGCGACAGGACATGCCCGCTGCGCGGGTCGCCCTTGCCGGCCAGCACCTGCGCGTAGGCGGCCTGCACCGCCTCGGCGCCATGGTGGTGTTCGGCCCGCAGCCAGGCATCCTTCGGGCCCGTCACGGCCGCAAGGAAGTCGTGCCACGCGGCCACCATGCGGCGGCCGAATTCTTCGCCGCCCCATTCGGCGGTTCGCTTCTTGATCTGCGCCGGCGCAAAGAACAGCGTGGGGCGCGGGCCCGGCAGCGCCTTGCCCGCGCCCTTGGACGCGAGCTGCTCGACGTGCGTGCCGCCGATCGAGCAGCTGTACTTGAGGTTCGGAAAGCGCGCATGAATGGCATGGCGGAGCTCGCCGTTGCCGGCGAAATCGACGTACACGCAGGAGGTGTCGGCCGCGAGGGCGTCGAGCGCGTCGTAGGTCAGCACGCGGTCGTAGCAGCCGAGGCTTTCGCAGAAGGCCACGTTGCCGGGCGAAGTCAGGCCGATCACCTGGATGCCCTGCCGCCGATGCAGCTGGAAAGCCGTGCCATAGGCCGTCTTGCTCGAGGCGCTCGACAGCAGCAGGGTGCCCGCGCCGAAGAAATCGTTGTCGGCCATGAAATCGTCGATCAGCCACGAGGTGATGAACAGCGGCCGCAGCAGCGCCTGCAGGTCCTCGGTGTCCGGGGTGTACAGCGGGTCGGCGCTGCAGCGGACGTACTGGTTGTAGACCGCGGGCAGCGCCGCGCGGTGCGCAGCGGCGTCGGTGAAGCGCGCGGGCGACAGGCGGTCGGGGCTCAGCACCGCGCTCGATGCCATCGGCCAGTAGCCATAGAGCCGCTCGCCCACTGCCACGCCAGGGTGCAGCGACTGCACCACGCTCGCGAAGCCCCACACCGGGATGCTGCCCCAGCCCTCTTCACCGGTCGGGAAGAACTGCCAGTAGCTCATGGCATCGCCGAAGGCCGCGTAGGTGATGTTGTTGGAGGTGAGCGCAAAGCTTTCGATGCGCACGCGCACCTGGCCGTCGGCCAGAGGCTCGTCGGCGGCGGTGTCCAGGCGCGTGGTTGAAAGCGCGTCCTTGCGGACCAGGAAGCTGGTGGTGCTCATGGGGTTGTCTCGGTTTCGACGGTGGGGCGGGTTGCGATGATGCGTCCTGCGGCCACGTTAGCCAAGCTTGATGAAAGGCGCCATCGCGCGCGGCGTTTCGGCGTCACCCGTGAGACACGGGGCGCAGACGAAAAAAAGCGCCCCGGCTCGTGGCCGGGGCGCTTTCTTGTCGATCTTGCGCCGGGCGCGGGATCGATCAGGCGATCGTCAGTTCGACGTCGATGTTGCCGCGCGTCGCGTTCGAGTATGGGCACACCTGGTGGGCGGTGTCGACCAGCTTCTGCTTCTGGTCGGCATCCAGGCCGGGCAGCGTGATCGCGAGCTGGACGGAAATGCCATAGGCAGCGCCGCCGTTCGTCGGGCCGAGGGACACCTTCGAGTCGATCGCCACGTCTTCGGGCACCTTGACGCCGATCTTCGGGCCGACGGCCTTCATGGCGCCGATGAAGCAGGCGGCATAGCCCACCGCGAACAGCTGCTCGGGGTTGGTGCCGGGCTTGCCCGAACCGGGCGAGCTCAGCTTCACGTCGATGGCGCCGTCACTGGACTTGCCAGCGCCGTCGCGGCCGCCGACGGTGTGGGCTTCAGCGGTGTAGAGAACCTTGTCGAGCTTGGTGGTCATGGTGATTCCTTTGGTGGTGATGGAGGAGGGAGGGTGAAAAACTGCTTCGCTCTTTGCTCGATCGAAGCGGAGGGAAAACTGGGCGAGCGGGTCAGGCCGCCTTCTTGATGCGGTCGCGAAGGGCCTGGATCTGATGGGTGAGCGAAACCAGCTCGGGCACCGAGCACTGGGCCGCGGCCATCAGGCATTCGGGCACGTTGGCGGCGCGGGTCTTGAGCTTGCGGCCGGCAGCTGTGAGGGTGATGTGCACGCGCCGCTCGTCGGCCGTGTCGCGCACCCGGGCCACGTAGCCGCTGGCCTCGAGCCGCTTGAGCAGCGGCGTGAGCGTGCCGGAGTCGAGCGACAGGCGTTCGCCGAGTGCGGAGACGGTGGGGCCGTCTTGCTCCCAGAGGGCGAGCATGACGAGGTATTGGGGGTAGGTGAGCTGCAGCTTTTCCAGGACGGGCTTGTAGAGGCGGGTCATGGCCAACGAGGCGGAATAGACGGCGAAGCAGAGCTGGTTGTCCAGCTTGAGCATTTCGTCCGAGGCGTGTTGGGTTGGCATGGGGTGAATTGTAGTGTGCAATTCAATTGCGCGCAACCTTATTTTTTGAGGTTCTTACCGGGGTTCTTATCGGGGTTCTTGTGGGGGTTGCTTTCCGAGGCCGGGATATCCGCCCGGCGGCGGACTCACTTTCTTTTGCTTCGCCAAAAGAAAGTGAGTCGCCCGCCGGGGCGAGTCCCGGCCTCGGGAAAGAAAAGAACCCCCGAAAGACCGCTACCCCCAAAACCGCTACCCCCGAAACCTCTTCCGAGTCAGGGCCAGCGCAATCCAGAACGACACGATCGCATAGACCGCCAACACACCCGCGTGCAGCCACCAGTCCTTCGGCCACTGGTCCATGAACAGCGGCCTCACCAGCGCCACCGCGGTGGTCAACGGCAGCCAGGCCGCCACGGCCCGGACGGCCGAGGGCAACTGCTCCAGCGGAAAGAACACGCCGCTCAGGAACATCATCGGCGTCATGAACAGCGTGAAGTAGTAGGTGAAGAAGTCATACCCCTTCGCCAGCGCATTGAAGATCAGCGCGATGGACGAGAAGGTGATGCCGGCGCCGATCAGCACCATCCACGCGACCACGAGCTTCGGGCTGTGGCTGATGCCCAGCCCGAGCATCACGAACAGGATCGCGGTCACGGTGAAGATCGACTTGAACGCCGCCCACAGCATCTCCGCCAGCACGATGTCGTCCAGGCCCACGGGCGCATTCATGATGCCGTCCCAGGTCTTCTGCACGTGCATGCGCGAGAAGGCCGAGTACAGCGCCTCGAAGCTCGCGGCGTTCATCGCGCTCATGCAGATCGAACCGCTCGCCAGGAACAGGATGTAGGGCACCCGCGTGCCGTTGACCGAGACTTCGCCGACGAGCGCGCCCATGCCGTAGCCGAAGGCCACGAGCCAGATCAGCGGCTCGGCGATGTTGCCGATGAGGCTTGGGATCGCGAGCTTTTTCCACACCAGCAGGTTGCGCAGGAAAACCGGCCACCAGCGCAGCGACAGTTCGGGTGCGCGCCATACCGATGGCGATGGCGGCGTGGTGCCGGGTGAAGTCGATGTGGTCGTGTCCATGGTTCAGCCCTCCTCGCGGATCTGGCGGCCCGTGAGCTTGAGAAAAAGGTCTTCCAGGTTGGCCGGCCTGTGGAAGGTACGCAGCCGGCCGTGCTGCGCCAGCGCATCGAGCAGGCGGCGCGCATCCTGCGTGTAGAAGAACACCGTCTCGCCGCTCACTTCCACGCGCGCCGCCAGCGCCTTGAGCTCGGGCGACTCGGCCAGCGAGAGCGCGCCGTTGCCATACACCTCGACCACGTCGGGTTCCAGGTGCTCGGCGATCAAGTCGCGCGGCCGTCCCTCGGCGATCTTGCGGCCGTGGTCGAGCACCAGCAGGCGCGAGCACAGGCGCTCGGCCTCGTCCATGAAGTGCGTGGTCAGGAGGATCGACTTGCCCTGCTGCAGCAGCACCTGCAGGCGCTCCCACATCAGGTGCCGCGCCTGCGGGTCGAGCCCGGTGGTGGGCTCGTCGAGCAGCAGCAGCCGGGGGTCGTTCACCAGCGCGCGCGCCAGCGACAGGCGCCGCCGCATGCCGCCCGACAGCTCGCCGGGCTTCGCATCGGCCTTGTGCGACAGCGCGGCGAACTCCAGCAGTTGCGGCACGCGCAATCGCACCTGCGCCTTGCTGAAGCCGAAGTAGCGGCCGTACACCACCAGGTTCTCGGCGCAGCTGAAATCGGGGTCCAGCGTGTCGAACTGCGAGACCACGCCGAGCTGCGCCTTGATGGCCAGCGCATCGCGCGGCATCTGCAGGCCCAGGGCCGAGATCTCGCCGCCATCGGGCGTGGTCAGGCCCAGGCACATGCGGATCGTGGTGGTCTTGCCCGCGCCATTCGGGCCGATCACCCCCAGGCATTCGCCGGGCGCGATCTCGAACGACAGGTCGTCGACCACCGTGCTGGCGCCGTAGCGCTTTTGGAGATGGCGGGCTTGGAAGAGCGGAGTGGAAGAGGGGGAGGATGGCACGCGGCCATTCTGGCGCAGGCCTGCATAGCCTGCCGCCCGCGCTTCAACCGATGGACAACGCCCCGGAGTTCGGCGCAACCGCGGCCGGCGCGCTACATCCGCAGGCCGCTGAACTCGGTCTTCATCCAGTCGATGAACGCCCGCGTGCGTGCCGGCAGCAGGCGCGCATTGGGGTAGATCACGCTCACCGGCCGCGGCGGTGGCTCGAACGCTTCGAGCACCAGTTCCAGCCGCCCCTGCGCCACGTAGGGCAGCACCTGGTAGGAGAAGAAGGTGCCGAAGCCCATGCCCGCGGCGCAGGCCTCGACGGCGGGCGCCAGGTGGTTGAACTCGAGCCGGTTGCTCGGCGTCACGCTCACGGTCTTGCCGCCTTCGTGGAACTGCCATTGCGGCGGCGCGTCGATGCGGCCGCGCACGCACGGCGCGCCGGCCAGGTCGCGCGGATGCCGCGGCGTGCCATGGCGCGCGAGAAAGTCGGGGCTCGCCGCCACCACGCGCCGGATGGTGCCCAGCGTCTGGGCCACCAGCGACGAATCCTGCAGCGGGCTGATGCGGATGCCGATGTCGATGTTCTCCTCCAGCAGGTTCACCGTGCGGTCGTACAGCAGCACGCTGCAGCGCACCTTGTCGTAGCGCTTCATGAAGCGCGTGATGGCGGGCGCCACGTACATGTGGCCGAACAGCACCGGGGCGGTGATGGTGAGCTGGCCCGCCGGCTCCTGGGCTTCGGCCTTGAGCGCGCGGTCCGCGGCGTCGGCCGCCAGCAGCACCTCGCGCGCGCTGGGCAGGTAGTGGCGGCCTTCCTCGGTGAGGGAAAGGCGGCGCGTGGTGCGGTGGAAGAGGCGCACGCCCAGGTGCGCCTCGAGCGCGGCCAGCGAACGCACCACCGCGGGCAGCGAACTGCCCATCGATTCGGCGGCACGGGTCAGGCTGCCCTGCTCGGCAATCTGCACGAAGGTCTGCATGGCTTTGAAGCGGTCCATGGCGCAATTAAACCGGAAAACGCAGCAGTCAAATACAGGAATGGCTATTCCTTCGATTACCACAAGAGAGAAGAATCGCAACCACGCCATCCCTCCATTGCAAAGAAAAGGATTCCCCATGAACGCCGTCGCCAGCCTTCCCACCCAACCGATCAAGCTCTACGGCAGCGCCATCTCGGGCCACGTGCACCGGGTGCGGCTGTTCCTCTCGATGCTCGGCCTGCCGTTCGAGAGCATCGAGCTCGACCTGAAGCAGCGGGCGAACCGCACGCCCGAATTCCTCGCCCGAAACCCGTTCGGGCAGGTGCCGGTGATCGAGGACGGCGAGGTCACGCTGGCCGATTCCAACGCGATCCTGGTCTACCTCAACGCACGCTACGCGGCCGATCCGGCACGCTGGATGCCGCGCGACCCGGTGGGCGCGGCGCGCGTGCAGCGCTGGTTCTCGGTGGCCGCGGGTCCACTGGCCTATGGGCCGGCGGCCGCCCGCGTCATGAAGCTGTTCGGTTCGGCGGCCGATCCGGCCGAGACCGTCACACGATCGCATGCGCTGCTCGCGGTGATGGAGATCCACCTGGCGAAGCAGCCTTTCCTTGCCGGGCCGTCGGCCACGCTGGCCGACATCGCGAACTACGCCTACGTTTCCCATGCGCCCGAAGGCAGCGTCTCGCTCGAGCCCTATCCGCAGTTGCGTGCCTGGCTCGCGCGCGTGGAAGCGCTGCCTGGTTTCGTGCCGATGGTGCGTGCCCCGGCCAGCACGGCGACGGCATCATGATCGCCTCGCCCTTCCACGCCGGCGAGCGCGCGCTGCAGGCCCAGACCGGTTGGCGCGAGCGCATGGAGGCCATGGGACCGCGCGTCATCCGCGACCACATGCCGGACCAGCACCGCGAGTTTTTCACCCAGCTGCCGTTCCTCGTGGTCGGCAGCCTCGATGCCGAGCTGCAGCCCTGGGCCAGCGTGCTCGCGGCGCCCCCCGGGTTCGTGCATTCGCCCGACGCCACGCACCTGCGCATCGACGCGCTGCCGGCGGCCGGCGATCCGCTGGCCGCTCAACTCGCGCAAGGCGCTTCGCTGGGCCTGCTCGGGATCGAGCCGCACACGCGGCGGCGCAACCGGATGAACGGCACCGTCGAGTCGCTCGGCGCCGACGGCTTCACCGTGGCGGTTCAGCAGAGCTTCGGCAACTGCCCGCGCTACATCCAGGCGCGCGAGCCCGTGTTCGCGGCGCCGCGCAACGACGGCGGTGCGCCGGTGCAGCGGCTCGAAGCGCTCGACCTGGCCGCCGAGCGGCTCATCGGCAGCGCGGACACGCTGTTCATCGCCACGGCGTATCCCGACGAAGCCGCGGCCGGCGATGCGGCCGACGCCCGGTCGCACGGCGTCGATGTGTCGCACCGCGGGGGCCTGCCGGGCTTCGTTCGCGTCGACGAAGGCGGCGTGCTCACGGTGCCGGACTTCAACGGCAACCGCTTCTTCAACACGCTGGGCAACCTGGTCGCGCATCCGCGCGCGGGCCTGCTGTTCATCGACTTCGACAGCGGCGAACTGCTGCACGTGGCGGCCACGGCCGAGCTCGTGCTCGACGGTCCGGAGCTGGCCCTGTTCGAAGGCGCCGAGCGGCTGCTGCGGCTGCATGTCGACCATGCCGTGCGCCGGCCCGCCGCGCTGCCCCTGCGCTGGGGCGATGCCGAACTCTCGCCGCACCTGGCGGGTACGGGGCGCTGGTCCCGTCAGTGAAAGACGGGGATGCGCGCGTTGGCCGAGGGGCGGTAGTGCCAGCCGCGTGCGCGCATCGCATCGAGATCGGGTGCGCGGTCCAGCAGGGCTTGCAGCCCGGCCGCGGCAAGGGTGCAGGCCAGCGCCTGCCCCGGGCAGGCGTGCACGCCGTGGCCGAAGCCCAGCATGCGCCGGTGCGCACGCGCGCGCATGAAGCGGTCGGGCTCGGGGTTGAAGGCCGGATCGCGGTTCGCAGCCGCCAGCACGAGCAGCACCGCATCGCCCGCGCCCAGCCGAGTGCCTGCGATGGCGACGGGTTCGACCGCGAAGCGGCGCGTGTTCTGTATCGAGGGGTCGTGGCGCGCGGTTTCTTCGACCACCGACAGCAACCCCTCCCGCGTCGGCGCCGCACCTTGCAGTGAAGGCTCGCGCATCAGCGCGATGAGGCTGTTGCCCAGCAGGCCCGCGGTCGCGTCGCAGGTCTGCGAGAGCAGGCCGACGAGGTTGGCGAGCAGCGAGCGCGAGACGGCGTTGCGGGCGCCGCTTTCGGCCAGCACCGCCGCGAGCAGGCTGCCATGCCGCGGTGGCGAACCCCCGGCCAGGGCCTCGAAGCGCGCCATCAGTTCGCCCGCTGCAACGCTGGCGGCTTGCAGCTGTCCGGCCGTGGAAAGCGGCGACAGGCAGGCGACGAAATCGCGCATCCAGCGGTCCACCTGCGCCAGCGATTCCGGGGCAAATCCGAGCAGATGGGCGACCGCGCGCACCGGCATCGAGAACAGCGCATCGGACAGGGGATCCGGCGCCACGCTGCGCGCGACCTGCAAGGCTGCCGAGTGAACCGCCTCGAGGTCCAGCCCGGCCAACGCGCGCTGCAGCGCGGGCCGGTGCGCCTGGTGCGCGGCGGAGTCGTTCATGCGCACCAGATGGCCGAACACCTCGCCGGCCGTGCTGCCCACGATGGCGCGCGGCACCGGCTCGGCGGCCGGCCTCACGCGCAGCGCGCCGTGGGCGAGCAGCAGCGACCCGATGGCATCGGCGCGGCTTGCGACCCATGCGCGCAGCGTTTCGTTCCACACCAGCGGCGGACCCGCACGGAGTTCGGCATAGAAGGGATAGGGGTCGGCGTGCGTGACGGCTGCGACCGGTTCGAGAGGGCTGTTGGCGGAGGAAGCAGGGCTCGGATTCATGGCCTGCAGTGTGCAATCGAAGCTGCCGCGACACTTCGTCCGCGGCCGAAGTGTGGCGTGCGCCGGCGTCTTACCATCGGCGCATGGACATGTCCTCTCCATCCTCTCCATCCTCTTCATCGAACGCCGATTTCCATCTGGCCCGCCTCGCCGGTGCGATCGCCGAGCCAGCGCGCGCCCGCATGCTGAGTTGTTTGATGGACGGCCACGCGCGCACCGCCACCGAGCTGGCCGCCGTGGCCGAGGTGGCCGCTTCCACCGCCAGCGCGCACCTTGCGCGCCTGAAGGAAGAGCGGCTGGTCGAGCTGCTGGTGCAGGGCAAGCACCGCTATTTCCGCCTGGCCAATGATCACGTCGCGGCCGCGCTCGAGAGCCTCATGGTGGTGGCCGGCACGCCGCGCACCGCAGCGTTCAGCCCCAGCACGCCGAGCCGGCTGCGCACCGCGCGCACCTGTTACGACCACATGGCCGGCACGGCCGGCGTCGCGCTGCACGACCGGCTGCATGCAGAGGGCTGGCTCAGCGGCCTCGCGAGCGGTTCGTACGAACTCACGCCCGGCGGCGCGATCGCACTGGAGAGCCTGGGCGTGGACGTGGATGCAGTGCGGCGCTCGCGCAGGCGCTTTGCCTGCGCGTGCCTCGACTGGAGCGAGCGCCGCCCGCACCTGGGCGGCGCGCTCGGCGCGGCCTGGCTCCAGCTCTCGCTGCGCCGCGGCTGGGTGCGCCAGGCGCTCGACGGCCGTGAACTGACGCTCACGCCCAAGGCGCAGCGCGAGATGCCGGAGCTGTTCGGCTGAAGAGCTCCGTCAGGCCTTCAGCTTGAGCAGGTAGATCATCGGGCCGGCCATCGCCAGGTCCAGTTCGAGGAAGCTCTCGAAGTCCTTGCCCGCCATCCAGTACGCGTCCCAGTTGTTGCGCTTGATGGTCTTCTGCCAGACATCGGCGGCGGTGGCGCGGTGCACGGCTTCGAGCAGCACGGCCTTGCGTTCGGCCGGCACCTTCTTGCCGGTGAGCACGCCGCGCCAGTTGGCCAGGTCGGCGTCCACGCCCTGCTCGCGCACCGAGGGGATGCCCAGGAACGGCCGCTTCGACGACACGCCGATGGCGCGCAGCTTGCCGCTGGCCAGGCTCTCGCTGAATTCGCTGAAGCCCGAGATGCCCGCCACCGCCTTGCCGGTGGTGAGCGCCTCCACCACCTGCGCGCCGCCGGGGTAGGGCTGGTAGGCCAGGTTGGCGGCGTTGCCGGCCACGCGTGCCAGCATGCCGGCGTACATGTGGTCCACGCCCCCGGCCGAGCCGCCGGCGATGACCGTCTTGGCCGCATCGGCGCGCAACTGGGCGATCAGGTCCTTCGGTGTCTTGATGGGCGAATCGGCCTTGACCGCCACCACTTCGTAGTCGCTGGTGAGGCGCGCGACCGGTGCGACCTGGGCCATGGTGACGGCGGGCTTCTGCAGCGCCACCGCACCGACCATGACCATGCCGCTCATCAGCAGGGTGTCGGGGTCGGCGTCGTATTTTTCGACGTACTTGGCCAGCCCGATGGTGCCGCCCTTGCCGCCGATGTTTTCGTAAGCCACCTCACCGGCTGCGCCCGAAGCCACGAGCGCCGCGCCGAGCGCACGGCCGGTCTGGTCCCAGCCGCCGCCTTCGTTGGCGGGAATGACGATGCGCAGCCTGGAGACCAGTTGCGGCTCGGCGGCGCCGGCCGAGCGGGGCCACAGGGCGGCATGCCCGGCACCCGCAGCGGCAGCGGCGCCCGCCATCCAGGCGTTGAAATTTCGGCGGGAAAGGCTCGTGGCCGACGAACGAGGCATTTTGTTTCCACTTGTTTATAACAGTAACCGAATGATGTCCGCGAAATGCGTCACCCATGCACGTCGATTACTAGGGGTAAACCCTAGGAAATGCCAACTTTTACTGAAAAGCGACCTCCGCGAAGCTGCGCAGCTTGCGGCTGTGGAGACGCGTCGAGCCCTGCTCGCGAAGGATGTCGATGGCCCGCATGCCGATGCGCAGGTGCTGCTCCACACGCTCGCGGTAGAAGTGGTTGGCCATGCCGGGCAGCTTGATCTCGCCGTGCAGCGGCTTGTCGCTGACGCACAGGAGCGTGCCGTAAGGCACCCGGAAACGGAAGCCGTTGGCCGCGATGGTGGCGCTTTCCATGTCCAGCGCCACGGCGCGGCTCTGGCTGAAGCGGCGCTGCGGCTGGTTGCCCGGCAGGAGCTCCCAGTTGCGGTTGTCGGTGCTCGCCACCGTGCCCGTGCGCATGATCTTCTTCAGGTCGGGGCCGGTGAAGCGGGTGACGTCGCCCACCGCTTTCTCGAGCGCGAGCTGGATCTCCGACAGCGCCGGGATCGGCACCCACAGCGGCAGCTCCTCGTCCAGCACGTGGTCTTCGCGCACATAGGCATGGGCCAGCACGTAGTCGCCGAGCTGCTGCGCATTGCGCAGGCCCGCGCAGTGGCCCAGCATCATCCAGGCATGGGGGCGCAGCACGGCGATATGGTCGGTGATGGTCTTGGCATTGGCCGGGCCGACGCCGATATTCACCATGCTGGTGCCGCTGCAGTCCTCGCGCACCAGGTGGTAGGCCGGCATCTGCGGCAGGCGCGGCGGCGCCGTGCCCTGGCTGCCGTCCAGCAACGCGCCATAGTTGATGCTTGCGCCCGCGGGCAGGCCGCGCCGGCGCGTGATCACGTTGCCGGGCTCGATGAAGGCGACGTACTCGCTGTTCTCGTCGGCCATGGCCTCGTGCCCCAGTCGCACGAATTCGTCGATGTAGAACTGGTAGTTGGTGAACAGCACGAAGTTCTGGAACCACTCGGGCGCCGTGCCCGTGTAGTGGCGCAGGCGGTGCAGCGAGTAGTCCACCCGCGCCGCCGTGAACAGCGACAGCGGCTGCGCCTCGCCGGCCTGCGCCTCGTAGGTGCCGTTGGCAATGCCGTCGTCCATCACGCCCAGGTCGGGCAGGTCGAACACGTCGCGCATCAGCGCGCGGCGCTCGTCGCTCATGGTGCCTTCGATGTGGTCGTTCTCGGCAAACGAGAAGTGGATGGGAATGGGCTGCGTGCTGGTGCCGACCTCGATGTCGACCTGGTGGTTTTCCAGGAGCAGGCGGAACTGGTCGAGGTAGTAGCGCGAGAAGAGATCCGGCCGCGTGAGCGTGGTCTCGTAGCGCCCCGGTCCGGCCACGAAACCGTAGCTCAGGCCCGCGTTGGCGGGCGGCGTGTGGCGCGAGACGGTGTGCGTGTGCACCCGCACGAAGGGGTAGCAGGCACGCACCCGCCCCGGCAGCGCCTCGCCGGCCACGAAGCGCAGCATCGATTCGCGCAGGTGCGACAGGCCGGCCTGGTAGATGGACCGGACTTGTTCGAGCGCGGCGGCGGCGTCGGTGAAGCGGGCGGGAGCGACGAAGGTGGGCATGTAGGGCATGGCGGCATTGTGCAATGCGGCCGCCGTGCCGTTAGCGCAGCGGTCTTCCAGTCACTCCCTCGCGCTCGGTCGTGACGAGTGGGTCCGACGCCAAGCCAACCTGGAGCACCACGTTGCGGCGCATGCGGTCGCTGCGATTTCCGCCGCCGCCGTGCAAGACCTTGGGATGAATGGCGACCAGGGCGCCCGCGGCGCAATGCAGCAGCACGCCGGCATCTTCCGAAGGCCGAGGGCGGCTGCCCTCACGCTTCTCACGCAGCGCCTCCTCGTCGGGCATCACGTGGCTGCCCGGCAGGAAGCGGGTGGCGCCCATTGCATCCTCCATGCCGTCGAGGCAAAGCATCAGGCGAACGAAGCGCGAGCTTGCCGGGCACATGTAGTCGTTTGGAAAATCGCGATGCCAGCCGATCGACCGGCCGAAACGCGGATGCTTGATGGTCACGTTCATGAAGTGAACCACCAGCGCATCGCTCGCCAGGAGGGTGCGAGCTGCGTCGCGAATTGCCGGGCATCGAAGCAGCGCATCGAACGCCGGATCGAACGTGCAGGGTTCGCCAATGATGAAAATCGCATCGGCCACCGCCTGAGATTGGAGCTCGCTGCAGCGACGGTCCGGCAAGTCCCGTTCGAAAACCAGTCTGGCCCGCTCCGCTTCAGACATTCGGGAGGCCCGCGCCTGGATCGCGTCGACTGCGGCGCGCAGACGGTCGGCCAATGCGGTGTCGATGGATTCGGAGAGTTGGACATAGCCCTGAGCATGAAAGAAGTCTGGATCGATCGGCATGAAAAAGATGCGTGGTGAGGGCCTGTGAGCCGCGGCCCCTGCGCGGTCCCGGGAGTCTGCATTCACGTGCAGGCGTAGGGGGATGGCGGTCCGTGCACAAAAGCACGACGCCCATGTTTTCGTTAACCTCTTCCCGTGAAAACGGACAACGAGCAAGGAAACGACCGATGAAAGTCGCAGTCATGGGCGCCGGCGCAGTCGGCTGCTACTACGGCGCCATGCTGGCGCGCGCGGGTCACGAGGTGGTGCTGGTCGGGCGGCCGGCGCATGTCGAAGCCGTGCGGGCGAACGGGCTGCGGCTCGAGACCAAAGCCTTCGACGAGCGCGTGAGGCTCGATGCGAGCACGCGCGCCGACGCGGTGCAGGGCGCCGGCCTGGTGCTGTTCTGCGTCAAGTCCACCGACACCGAGTCGGCCGCGGCCGAGATCGGGCCGCACCTTGCGCCCGATGCGCTGGTGCTCACGCTGCAGAACGGCGTGGACAACGACGCGCGCGTGCGGTCGGTGCTGCCGTCCAGCGACGTGGCCGCCGCCGTGGTCTACGTGGCCACCGAGATGGCGGGGCCGGGCCACGTGAAGCACCACGGCCGCGGCGAACTGGTGATCGCACCTTCGCGCAGCAGCGAGCAGGTGGCGCAACTGCTGGCCGCCGCCGGCGTGCCGACCGAGATCTCCGGCAACGTGCGCGGCTCGCTCTGGGCCAAGCTGGTGTTGAACTGCGCCTACAACGCGCTCTCGGCCATCGCCCGGCGGCCGTATGGCGAACTGGTGAAGGGCCAGGGCGTGGCCGAGGCCATCCGCGACGTGGTGGCCGAATGCCTCGCGGTCGCCACGGCCGATGGCGTGGCGATACCCGGCGACACCGGCGCCGCCGTGCGCGCCATTGCCGAATCGATGCCCTCGCAGTACTCATCGACCGCGCAGGACCTCGCGCGCGGCAGGGCCAGCGAAATCGACCACCTCAACGGCTTCGTGGTGCGCCGCGGCGAAGCCCTCGGCGTGCCCACGCCGGCCAACCGCATGCTGTGGGTGCTGGTGAAGCTGCTCGAAAGCAAGCCGCGCGAAGCTGGTGCTTAGCCTGGCATCGGTTCCCGCATCGTGACGAACTCTTCGGCGGCGGTCGGATGGATGCCGACCGTGCTGTCGAACAACGCCTTGGTCGCGCCCGCGCGCATCGCCACGGCAAAGCCCTGCACGATCTCGCCGGCGTCGGCGCCCACCATGTGCAGCCCGACCACGCGATCGGTGGACTTCTGCACCACCAGCTTCATGAAGGTGCGTTCGCTGCGCCCCGAAAGCGTGTGGCGCAGCGACTTGAATTCGCTCGAGAACACCGTGACCTCGCCGAACCTGGCGCGCGCATCGATCTCGGTGTAGCCGCAGGTGCCGATGTTCGGGTGCGTGAACACCGCCGTCGGGATGAATTCGTAGTCCAGCGAGCGCTTGCCTTTGCCGAACAGCGCATCGACCACCACCATCGCTTCGGCCAGCGCCACTGGCGTGAGCTGCACGCGGGTGGAAACGTCGCCCACGGCGTAGATCGACGGCACCGAGCTGCGGTAGTGCGCATCGACCGCGATTGCGCCACGCTCGTCGAGCGCCACGCCCGCGGCCTCCAGGCCGAGCCCCTGCGTGTTGGGCACGCGGCCGGTGGCAAACAGCACGGTGTCCGCCTCGACCTGCTGCCCGCGAGCCAGCGTGACGATGAGCCCGTGCGGCCCGCGCGCGATGGAGGCCGCTTCGACGTTGAGCCGCACGTCGATTCCCGCCTTGCCCATCTCGCTGGCCACGAACTGCCGCACGTCGTCGTCGAAACCCGTGAGCAGGTGCGCGCGGCGATGCAGCTGCGTCACCTTGGCGCCCAGCCCGTTAAAGATCGACGCGAACTCGCAGGCGATGTAGCCGCCGCCCACCACCAGCAGGCGCTTCGGAAAGGGGCCGAGATCGAACATCGCGTCGGAGGTCGCGATGTGCTCGCGGCCCGGAATCTCCGGCACGAAGGGCGTGCCGCCGGTGGCCACCAGCAGGTGGCGCGCCGTGTGGCGCTTGCCGTCCACCTCGACCGTGTGCGCATCGACCAGCTGCGCCCAGCCGGCGACCAGCCGGACACCGGAATTCTTCAGCAGCGAGGCATAGACACCGTTGAGCCGGCCGATTTCCTTGGCGCGCTGCGTCTTGAGGTAGGCCCAGTCGAACTGCGGCGCTTCGGGCAGCTTCCAGCCGTAGCCCGCGGATTCCTCGAAGGATTCGGCGTAGCCGGCTGCGTAGCTGTAGAGCTTCTTGGGAATGCAGCCGACGTTGACGCAGGTGCCGCCGAGTTCGGCCGCCTCGGCCAGCCCCACGCGGGCGCCGTGCTGCGCCGCCATGCGCGCGGCGCGAACACCGCCACTGCCGCCGCCGATGACGAAAAGGTCGAAGTCGAATGTGGGCATGGAAAAGACGCTCCTTGCCGGCGACTGTAGCCGCCGGACGAAGGCGCCGGTTCCCGCGGGCCTTGCGCGAAAGGCGCGGCGCAGCCCCGTGCCCGGCGTTCAGCGCTGGTCGGGCGAGGTCAGGAGGCGGCGGCGCTCTTCCGGGCTGACCTGCCCCGGCATGGCAGGAGGACGCGGCTGGGCCTGAGGCTGGGCCGGGGGCTGTGCCTGGGGCTGCGCCGGCGGTGCCGTGAAGCCGCGTTGCTGCTGGATGGCGCGCACCTGCGCTTCCTGGGCCTGGCGCATGGCGTTCTGCTGGGCCTGCTGTTGCGCCTGGAGCTGCTGCTGCGCCTGCACGGCGCGCTGCTGCATCTCCTGCTGCTGGCGCAGCATCTGTTGCTGGGCCAGCGCCTGCTGCTGTGCCGCGCGTTGTTGCTGCTGCATCTGCTGCTGGGCTTGTGCCTGCGCCTGCGCCTGGGCGGCCGCGCGCTGCTGAACCTCCTGCTGTTGGCGCTGCGCCTGCTGTTGCTGCTGCTGGAGTTGCATCTGCTGCTGTTGCTGCTGCCGTTGCTGCCAGGATTCCTGGCCGCCGCGCTGCTGCCAGTCCTGAGGCGGCTGGCGCGCGCCCTGCTGGCGCTGCCATTCCATCTGCTGCTGTTGCTGCAGTTGCTGCGCGGGTTGGCCCTGCAATGCGCGCTGCTGCGCCTGCTGCAGCTGGCGGGCCTGCCGCGCCTGCTCGTACTGCGTCTCCTGCTGTTGCCGCAGCATCGGCGGGGTGGGCGGCACCGCCGCGGCGCGGCCGAAGCCCCCGCCGAAGTTGTGCATCGGAAGGCCCGGCGACGGTGCCACCGGCACCCGCGCGAAGCGGTCGTCCGGCACCCGCACCAGGTCGCGCCGGCTGAAGGGCCCGCGGCCGAAGCGGTCGGCCGGCAGCACGGTCACTGCGCCGGGCATCTGCTGGTTGGCATAGAAGTCGTTGCGCCGCTCGGCCTGCCGGTACGCCGGCATGCGGTTCACCTGGTCGATGTAGCGCTGGCTCGCGCGATAGCCGGGCCGCCATGGTTCACCGGGCGCCAGCGGGAACCAGCCCACGCCGTTGCGGCCGCTGCCGATCTGCAGGGTGGCGTTCGCGCCGCCGCCGACGAAGCCGACCAGCGCGGGCGAATACACCGGCCGCGTGGTCGCCCGCCCCGGTACCCAGGCCCAACGCGGACCCACGCGGGCCCAGCGGCCATAGTGGAAGGGCGCAAAGCCCCACGGCGCCGCATCGACCCAGGTCAGGCCCCAGGGCGCGACGTTCACCCATTGGCCGTCGCGGTAGGGCGCCCACTCGGCATCCACGTTGCGCGGAAACCAGACGTCGCCATAGGTGGGGTCGCTCTGCCAGTCGCCGTACATGTCGAGTTGCTGGTAGCCGACGACTTCGCGCGATACGTAGCGCGCGGAGACCGACTGGTCCTCGATGCGGTTGCGCTCCGCCACCCAGGCGTCGAAGCTTCCGCTCGCAGCCGGCGGGCCGCCCACCGCGGCCAGGTTGCGGCCACCCACGGTGAGCTGCTGCCGCGCACCCAGCGATTGCGATTCGCCGTTCTCGCCATGGAGCGTGACGCGGCCCGAGGCCACCGCGATCCAGGTGGTGTCGGAGGCCGGATCGGCTGATATGCGGTATTCGCCGGGCGCGTCGATCACCACGGCCAGGTTGCCGGTGTCGACCTCGACCCGCTGGCCTGACAGATCGTCGCGCACGCGCAGCGCCAGGTTGCCCTGGTTCGCAGTGAGGCGCACCGTGTCGTCGTCCAGCTCCGAGAACTCGACCTGCGTCTGGCCGTCCATGCGCAGTGCCGTCGAGCCGACGTGCACTTCGGCGCGTGCGTTGCGCTCGGTCCAGAGCCGGTCGCCGGTGGTGATGGGGCGGTTGGGCTGCGCGTCGTACCAGCTGTCTTCGCCGGCCGGCGCGAAGCTCACCGCGCCCTCGTGCAGGTTCAGGCGCGCCACGCGGCCCGGCGGATCCTGTTGCGCGCTGGCCGCAGCGCCGACGCAAAGCAGCGCGAAGCCGAGCAGCCACCGGTGCAGCGTACGGGCGGGAAGGATGGAGAGGACAGGGCGTTTCATGGTTTGTCTCTGGTTCGCGGGACCGGCTGAATCAATGCCTATGCAACGCGCGAGAATCCGCTGCCGCTGTCAGCGCAAGCCCCGTGCTGGGTGAAGCGCAGGCACATTCGGCAACCGCTTGTAATCAGGGACCCTGCATGAAAAACAATGAATGGCCAGGCGAATCGGAACGAAGCCGCTACCGAAACAGGAGCGCTCATCGGGGGTGGGCGGTGCTTGCGCTGGTCGCGATCGCGGCCGTGGCTCCGGCCGACGCCCAGCTGGCGCGCAAGCCTTCGTACTACCAGCAGCAAGCCCAGCAGCAGAACAACGCGGCGCCCGAGGGCGCAGCCGCGCAACCCGCCCCGCCCCCAGCGAAGCGCGGGTCGCTGCCCGCGCTGCGCAGCCGGGGCGACTTCGACAGCCTCGCGCGCGTCTACGACCCCGGCACGCCGATGCAGCTGGCCCATGCGCTGTTCGCCGTCGACCGCCAGGCCAGGCCGGTGCGCACCTATTACATCGACACGCCGCGCTACCAGCTGCACGTGCGCTTCGTGCGCGACACGGGCCTGGCGCCGCACGCCGGCAAGCGCGAAATCGACCGCAACTACCTTGCGGCGGACCGCCGCTTTCTTTTCGGCACGCTGAGCTGGCAGCAGAACATCGGCAGCTTCACCTATGAATTCTGGGAAGGCGACCGGCTCACGCCCGCGCTGCTGCGCCAGGCCGATGCCGAGGTGAAGGCCAGCTTCTTCGCGCCGGTGAAGTTCAAGACCAACTCGACGCTGCACGACCGCGTCGCGAAGGAAGCGGGCATCGACCATGTGAGCCAGGAAGCACTCATCCGCGAACAGCCCTACATGCCGATGAACCTCGGCACCGCCACCGGAAGGCTCCGCATCGTGGACGAGGCCTCGGGCCCGAACGCGCTGAACGCGCTGCTCCCGGACGACATCGCCGTGCTGCGCCAGGTGCCGATCGGTCTGCCGCCCGTGGCCGGCGTGCTGACGGAGCGGCCCTCGACCGCGCTGTCGCACGTCAACCTGCTGGCCAAGGGCTGGGGCATTCCCAACGCCTACGTGCGCGATGCCGCCACGGTGCTGCGCGAGCATGCCGGCCAGTGGGTGGCGCTCAAGGTCGCGGCCTCGGGCTACCAGCTGCGCCGCCTCACGGCCGACGAGGTGGCCGCGCTGCCGCCGCGCAATGTGCGCAGCGCGGCCATCGGTGCGGTGCCCGGCGGTGCGAATGCCGCCAGGCCCGACCTGCGCGAAACCCGGCTGCTGCCGCTCGCGTCGCTGCGCGCGCGCCACAGCGCGCAATGCGGGACCAAGGCCGCCAACCTCGGCGCGGTGCTGGCCGCCCGCATTCCTTCGACCGCCGTGCCGGACGGCTTCTGCATTCCGTTCGCGCACTACGACCGCTTCATGCGCGCGAACGGCCTGGCCGAGCGCCTCGCGCGCATGCAGCAGCAGCCCGGCTTCGCGGCCGATCCGCAAGCCAGGCAGAAGGCGCTGGCGCAATTGCGCGAAGACATCGTGCGGTGGCCGGTCGAGCCCGCCACCGAGGCGGCGTGGCGCGCTGCGTGGCAGTCGCAGCTGGGTGGCGGCGGGGTGTTCGTGCGCAGCTCGTCCAATTCGGAAGACCTGCCCGGCTTCAGCGGCGCCGGGCTCTACACCACGGTGCCCAACGTCAAGACCGGCGACGCGCTGGAACTCGCCGTGAAGAAGGTCTGGGCCTCGGTCTTCAACCCCGAGGCCTGGGAGGCGCGCAGCGCCGCGGGCTTCGGTGCCGAGTCGGTGCTGATGGGCGTGTTCGTGCAGACCGCCATCGATTCGGCCAACGCCGGCGTGATGATCACCCGCGACCCGTTCGATGCGGGCCACCCGTACGTGACCTACATCTCGGCCAAGCGCGGCATCGGCATCCGCGTGGTCGAGGGCCAGCGCGTGGCCGAGCAGGTGATGTACTCGAGCTGGTCGAAGGCGATCCAGGTGCTGAGCCGCTCGGCCGAGGAGACGGCCTTGCAGCTGGACAAGGACGGCGGCGTGAAGGAGGTGCCGGTGGAGGCCGGCCGCACCGTGCTGACAGACGAGCTGGTGCTGCGCCTCGCCAGCGCCGGCGCGGCCGTCAAGCGCGCGTTCGGCGGCGTCGACCAGGACATCGAATGGGCCACCGTGGGCGACCGCATCGTGCTGCTGCAGGCGCGGCCCTATGTGGAGCGGCGCCGCTGAACCTGGCGCCGGCCTACTTGTAGAGCAGCTGCGGCAGCCAGAGCCCGATCTGCGGCCAGATGTAGAGCAGCACGATGGCCAGCACCTGGATGCCCATGAACGGCAGCATGCCCAGGAAGATCTGGTTCAGCGTCACGTGCGGCGGGCTCACGCCCTTGAGGTAGAAGGCCGCCATGGCCACCGGCGGGCTCAGGAACGCGGTTTGCAGGTTCAACGCCACCAGCAGGCCGAAGAACAGCGGATCGACGCCGAAGTTGTCGAGCAGCGGAATGAAGATCGGCATGAAGATCACGATGATCTCGGTCCACTCGAGTGGCCAGCCCAGGAGGAAGATGATGACCTGGCTCAGAATCAGGAACTGCACCTTCGTGAGGTTCATGCCCAGCACCCACTCTTCCACCAGCGCCTGTCCGCCAAGCAGCGCGAAGGCCGCCGAGAAGATGGCCGAGCCCACGAAGAGCCAGCACACCATGGCCGAGGTCTTGGCCGTGAGGAAGACCGATTCCTTCAGCACCGACAGGTTGAGCCGCCGGTAGGCCGCGGCCAGCAGCATGCCGCCGAGCGCACCCATCGCCGCCGCCTCGGTGGGGGTCGCAAGTCCCAGCACGATGGAGCCGAGCACCGACAGGATCAGCAGCACCAGCGGGAAGAACGAGGCCAGCAGCATCTTGAAGATCTCGAGCCGCGCGAAGCTCAGGAACAGGTAGAACAGCGTGACCATCGCGCCGAAGATGGCGAAGGTGACCCACCACCAGGTGGGTGCCGGCCGCACCGAGGCGCCTTCCGTCGCCTGCGCGGCGGCGGCCGGCCCGGCAGCCGCCGGTTGCGTGGGCGCCGCATCGGCCGGCGTGGTGGACGCGCCCGGCGGTTCCGCCAGGGGACCGGTCGAGGGCGCGCCTTCGGAAGGCGGCTCCTGCAATCCGCCTTCCGGCGGCGGTTCCTGCAGCCCCCCAGTGGAAGGGGGCTCCTGCAGGCCGCCCCCGCTCGCGCCTTCTGGGGCGCCGCTGCGCGTGGCGCCGATCTCCTGGATCTCGTAGCGCGCCTCCGCCTCGACCGTGGTGACGGCCTTGTAGCTGAAGCCGGCCAGCAGCAGGAAAATCACGGCCGGCATTGCCACGATACCGAGCTGCTTCAGCACGTGCGCCAAGGGCACGTCCGCATTGCGCCGGCCTTTCAGGAGCCCGACGACCGCGTGCGCGGCGGGGCTTTCGGCCAGCCGCTGCGAGAGCGGTGGCAGGGGCACCTGGCGTTCCGCCTGCGACAGGGGCGGCGCCCACTGCGGCTTCAGTTTGGCCACGATGATCACGTACACCACGTACAACGATGCGAGCATCAGGCCCGGGAAGAACGCGCCCGCATACAGCTGCACCACCGAGACCCCGGCCGTCGCGCCATAGACGATGAGCAGCACCGACGGCGGGATCAGGATGCCCAGGCAACCGCCAGCCGTGATCGCGCCCGCGGCCAGCGGCACGCTGTAGCCCGCGCGCAGCATCGCCGGCAGCGCCAGCAGGCCCATCAGCGTGACCACCGCCCCCACGATGCCGGTGGCGGTCGCGAAGATGGTGCAGGTGACCAGCGTGGCGACGGCCAGCGCGCCGGGCAGCCGCGCGAGCGCCAGGTGCAGGCTCTTGAACAGCGACTCGATGAGGTTCGCGCGCTCCACCAGGTAGCCCATGAAGACGAACAGCGGCACCGCGATGAGAACGTCGTTGGCCATGGTCTTGTAGGCCGCCTGCACCATCAGGTCGAGCGTGCGGTGCCAGTCGCGGTCGTAGGCCAGCCAGGTGAAGAGCATGCCCATGCCCATCAGCGTGAACGCCGTGGGAAAGCCCAGCATGATCGCCACCACCACGAGCGACAGCATCAGGAGGCCCAGGTGCCCGTTGGTGATCGTGTCGGCGCTCAAGAGAACGGACGCCGCGCCGATCACGATCAGCGCCATGAACGAGAGGCCGAACCAGAGTTCGCGGCGGATCATCGTGCAGTCTCCTTGGCAGCCACCACGCGGTCGAGCGCGGCAATGTCCTCGTCCTTGACGTTGACCATTTCCTTGAGCTTCTCGACGTCGACCTCTTCGACGTCCTGCTCGCGCGAGGGCCACGCGCCCGACTGGATGCATTGCACGCAGCGGATGATCTCGACCACGCCCTGCAGGAGCAGCGTGAAACCCGCCAGCGGAATGATGAACTTGAACGGATACAGCGGCAGCGGTTCGGCCGAGAAGGTCTGCTCCCGGATGGCGAGCGATTCACCCGCATAGATCCAGCCGGCCCAGGTCAACGCGACGATGCCCGGCAGGAAGAAGACGATGTAGAGCACCAGGTCCACCAGCGCCTGCGTGCGTGGGCGAAAGAAGCCATAGAGCACGTCGCCGCGCACATGGCCGTTCTTGGAGAGCGTGTAGGCGCCGGCCGTCATGAACATCGCTCCGTACAGCATGATCTGCGCATCGAGCACCCATGCGTGGGGGTGGTTCAGCACATAGCGCGAGAACACTTCCCAGCTGATGAGCAGCGTGAGCAGCAGCGCGCACCAGGCGAAGGTCTTGCCGATCCAGGTCGAGAAACGATCGACGGCCAACAGGAAAGATTGCATCGGAAAGAACTCCTCGCTGCGGCCGGCGCAGCACGCACGGACATGAAAAGAGGGCACCCGCCCGGGTGCCCCCTCGCGTCACGGGCCGGGGTCAGCTTTTCTTGGCCTGCGCGCCGAAGTAGTGGTTGTAGGCCATCTTGAAATCGACCGTGTAGTCGTTGTGCCACTGGCCGGCACGTTCCGCGAAGGCCTTCTGCGAGTCGAGCACCTTCTTGAACATCGGGTTCTCGGCGGACTTCTTGGCGATCGTCTTGTCCCACGATGCCAGCTGCGCGCGCAGGATCGCGTCGGGCGTCTTGTAGAACTTGATGCCGGCCTTCTTGAGCTCGATGTAGTCCTGCGAATTGCGCTGGATGGCCTTCCAGCTCATGTCGGCGCTGGAGGCCTGCACCGCGTAGTCGATGATCGACTTGAGCTCCGGCGCCAGTGCCGCGAGCTTGCCCTTGTTGAAGAGAATCTCGAACTGTTCGCCCGACTGGTGGAAGCTCTGCAGCATGCAGTTCTTGGCCACGTCGGGGAAACCCAGCACGCGGTCGCTGGAGGCATTGTTGAACTCGGCCGCATCGATGAGGCCCCGGTCCAGCGCCGGCACGATCTCCCCGCCCGGCAGCGGGTTCACGGCCGTGCCCATGTCGGTGAACACGTCGACCGCCAGGCCCACGGTGCGGAACTTGAGGCCCTTCATGTCTTCGACGCGCGCCACGGGCTTCTTGAACCAGCCCAGCGGCTGCGTGGGCATGGGGCCGTAGAGGTAGGACACCACGTCCAGGTTCAGGCTCTTGTAGATCTCCTCGATCAGCGCCTTGCCGCCGCCGTAGTTGTGCCAGGCCAGCACCATGTTGGCGTCCATGCCGTAGCCGGGGCCCGAGCCCCAGAGCGCGAGCGCCGAATTCTTGCCGTACCAATAGGCGACCACGCCGTGGCCGCCGTCGAGCGTGCCCTTGGCGACGGCGTCGAGCAGTTGGAAGGCAGGCACCACCGAACCTGCCGGCAGCACTTCGATCTTCAGGCGGTTGCCCGCCATGTCGTTGACCTTCTTCGCGAAGTCCTGCGCGTACTCGTGGAAGATGTCCTTGGCGGGCCAGGTGCTCTGGAACCGCAGCGAAGTGGTCTGGGCCATGCTCACCATCGGCGCCGACATGGCGCCGGCGGCCACGGCGGCGCCCTTCAGCAGGTTGCGGCGGCGGGGCGATTTGCTGTCTGTCATGTTGTCTCTCTCCATACAAGTTCCGACCGAGAAAACCCTGCCCGCCACCTTGGCGTTATGTTCGGCAGGCCCGTTGCGCATCTTTGGCGCGGCGGAATACGCGACAAACAGGGTTTTCACGAACTGGTGAAGAATTCGACGATCCGGAGGGTTTCCCCGGGGCATGCCGAAGCGGGCGTGCATAGGGGAGACCCTCATCCACTGCAAGGACGAGAGCGCTATGAGTGAACCGGTTGGGGAAAAGGGCTATGCGGGCGACGTGACGCCGGAGCAGGCCGCAGCGTGGATGGCGAGCGGCGAGGCCGTGCTGGTCGACGTGCGCAGCGATGCCGAACGTGAATGGGTCGGCTACGTGCCCGGCGCGGTGCCGCTGGCCTGGAAGCAGTGGCCGGGCATGGTGCCCAACCCGGGCTTCGACGACGGCATCCGTGCCGCCGGCGAGGGGGGCCGGAAGAAGCTGGTGCTGCTGTGCCGCAGCGGCGTGCGCTCCATTGCCGCCGCGAAGCGCGCCACCGACCTGGGCCTTGTGGCCTACAACATCCTGGAGGGCTTCGAAGGCAATCCGGACGACAGCGGACACCGCGGCATGCTGGGCGGCTGGCGCAAGCGCGGCCTGCCCTGGAAGCAGAACTGAAACAGGACCGGAATGAAAAAGGCCCGCCGGGGAGGGCGGGCCCTGTTCAGCGGAGCGCGGCGCTCAGAGCTTGGGGATGCGCAGCTTCTGGCCCGGATAGATCTTGTCCGGATGGCTCAGCATCGGCTTGTTCGCCTCGAAGATCGCGTTGTACTTGTTGGCGTCGCCGTAGTACTTCTTCGAGATGGCCGAGAGCGTGTCGCCCTTCACCACGTCGTGGTACTGCGCGGCCGGGGCGGCCGGGGCCGTCAGGTTGTTGTCCACGCTGGTCACGTTGGCCACGTTGCCCGCGGCCAGCGCGGCTTTCTCGCTGGCTTCCTGCGACGGCGCCTGGCCGGCCAGCGTGACGACGCCCGTCGCGGCCGTGTAGGTCACTTCGAGTCCCGTGAGCCCGAGGTTCTGGGTCTCGATGTAGGTCTTGATGGCCGCCGCGGCCTTGGTGTTGGCGTCCGGCTCGGCGGCGTGGGCCGACGAACCGCCGAACAGTTTTTCACCGGCTTCCTTGATGAAACTGAGCAATCCCATGGTGATCTCCTAATGCCGTGGTGGATGGAACTGGCCAATGTAGCGGTGGAACGGGCCCCAGCGGCGTAGGCCCGCGCCGCGTGTGCCGCCAATGCGCCAACAGGAACAACAACAAAGTGGCAATAATCCCGCCCATGGCATCCCCCTTCCTCGCGATCGACATCGGCAATACCCGCCTCAAATGGGCTCTCTACGATGCGGCGCGTCCGGGGGCCGTGCTGCAGGCGCATGGCGCCGAGTTCCTGGACCACATCGAGCGGCTGGCCGAAGGCCCCTGGGCCGACCTGCCCGCGCCCGCCGCCATGCTCGGCTGCGTGGTGGCGGGCGATGCGGTGCGCCGGCGTGCCGAGGAGCAGATCGAGGAGCGCTTCGATTGCGCGCCGCGCTGGGTGGTGTCGAGCGCGGAGGAGGCCGGCATCGTCAACGGCTACGACCATCCCACGCGCCTGGGCGCCGACCGCTGGGTGGCGATGATCGGTGCGCGCCACCGCATGCTGGATGCGGGCCCCGCACGGCCGATGGTGGTGGTCATGATCGGCACGGCCGTGACGGTCGAGGCCATCGATGCCAGCGGCAAGTTCCTCGGCGGCCTGATCCTGCCCGGCCACGGCATCATGCTGCGCGCGCTGGAGTCGGGCACGGCCGGGCTGCACGTGCCCACCGGCGAGGTGCGGGAGTTTCCGACCAACACCAGCGATGCGCTCACCAGCGGCGGCACCTACGCCATTGCCGGCGCGGTGGAGCGCATGGTGCAGCACGTGCGCGCGCACTGCGGCGCCGAGCCGGCCTGCTACATGACCGGCGGCGCGGGCTGGAAGATGGCGCCCGCCATGAACGGCGACTTCGAACTGGTCGAGAGCCTGATCATGGACGGCCTGCTGGTCATCGCCCAGGCACGGGGCTGAGCCCCCGCAAATTCAGGGCCGCATCAGCGCTTCGGCCACGGCCTGGAAAGCCGGCAGCGTGAGCGGATCGTTGCCCGCACTGGCGGCCACCGGGTGCGCGGCGTAGCGCACGATCACCATCTCGGCCTTCGGATCGATGTAGATGCTCTGCCCGTGGATGCCGCGCGCCATGTAGGCGCCGTGCGGATTGTGCGTGACCCACCACATGTTGCGGTACGACCAGCCCGGCAGCAGTGCATAGCCGGCCTTCGCGAACCTGGCGGTGTCGGCGCCGCGCGCGATGTCTTCGACCACCGCCTTGGGAATGGCCTGCTGCCCGTTGGGCGCACGGCCGCCGTTTCGCATGGTCTCGCCGAAGCGTGCAAGGTCGCGCAGCACGGTGTTGAGTCCGCCGCCACCCGATTCGGTACCGATGCGGTCGACCATGAAGTAGGCGTCCTGCTCCGCACCGATGCGGCGCCAGATCTTCTCGCTCAGCAGGTCGGCCAGGGGCTGGTTGCTGACGCGTCGCAGGATCCACGCGAGCACCTCGGCGTTCACCGTCTTGTAGGCAAAGGCGGCGTCGTGCGCGCCTTCCTTCTTGAGCGTGGCGAGAAACTCGTAGAAGGACTTGGGGCCCGTGTAGTTCGGCCCCTGCGCCAGCATGCCGCCGGCGCGTGCGTAGTCCCAGATCTCGGCTTTCGGATCGGCGTAGTTCTCGGAGTAGTGCACGCCGATGGTCATGTCCATGACCTGGCGCACCGTGGCGTCGCCATAGGCCGTGTCCTTGAGCTCGGGCAGGTACCTTGTGACGGGCGCGGCCGGATCGAGCTTGCCTTCGTCCGCGAGGATGGCCGCCAGCGTGCCCACGAAGGACTTGGTGACCGACATCGCGATGTGCGGCCGCTCGGGCGTGAGCGCGCCGAAGTATTTTTCGTACACCACGCGGCCGCGATGCAGCACCAGGATGCCGTCGGTGTAGGTGCGCGGGATCATCTGCGCGAAGGTCACCGTCTCGTCGCTGCCCATCGGTTTGAAGCTCACGGCTTCGATGTCGCTGCGCGGCGCTGCCGGCAGGGGGCTCGGTGCGCCGCTGCCGCGCCACACATTGGCGGTGGGCACGGTTTCGCGCACGTGCGAGAAGCTCCAGCGCGTGCGCGGAAACACGCCGCCGGCCGCGTTGTCGAAGGTGATCAGCTTGTCCGGCGGCGGCGGGAAGCCCTTCATCCAGCCCAGCGCCTCGACCGAGGTGGCCGTGGGGTCGGGCAGCGCGGCGGGCGCGGGCGTCTGGGCATGGGTGTTGGTGTTCACGGCAAGCAGTGCGAAGGCGGCGGCAAGCGCGGCACGCCTGGGTTTGAAAGAGGACATGGGCAGCGGGGCTCCGGTGAAGTGCATGGCGGTCGCGGTGCGTTTCAACGCCCGCTGAAGCGCGCGGGCCGGCGCTCGACGAAGGAACGCACGCCCTCGGCCGCGTCCTCGCTGTTGGAAAGCCGCTTCTGCGTCTCGATGAACTCCGACACCGCCGCGAGCGGCCCCTGTTCGACCGCCTTGATCACGTTGAGCCGGGTCGCCACCACCGCCAGCGGCGCCTGCGCCGCGATGCGCTGCGCAATGGCCAGCGCCGCGTCGAGCTCCTGCCCGGCCGGCACCACCTTCTGCACGAAGTTCAGGCGATACGCCTCGGCGCTGTCGAACTCGTCGGCCGTGAGCAGGTGCAGCATCGCGTTGCCCACGCCCGCGCGCTCGGCCATGCGCAGCGTGGCGCCTCCCGTGGCCATGATGCCGCGCTGCACTTCCATCTGCGAGAAGCGGCAGTCGTCGGCCGCCACCACGATGTCGGCGCCCAGCATCAGCTCGATGCCGACGGTGAAGCAGATGCCCTTCACCGCCGCGACCATCGGCTTGGTTCGACGGCGATAGCCGGGCAGGCCGAAGTCGTGCGGCTCCACCAGGCCCGCCGGTATCGCCTTCTCGCCGCGCTTCATGTATTCGGTGACCGCCGGCAGGTCGAGCCCGGCCGTGAAGTGGTCTCCGAACGCATGCAGCACGCCCACGCGCAGGCCGGGGTCGTCGTCCAGCCGGGTGTAGGCCTCGGCCAGCTGCCTGAACATGGGCGGCGTCCAGCCATTGCGCTTGGCCGGGCGGTTGATGCCGATCAAGAGCACATGGTCGATCACCTGGGTGTCGATGCAGCCTTCGGGCGGCGGGGTGGTGGGCACGGCGGTCATGGTTCTTGTCTCCTTTGTTTTTGTTGGCCGACGCTCAATAGGCGTAGACGCCGCGTCCGGTCTTGCGCCCCAGCTGGCCCGCCGCGACCATTTCCTTCAGCAGCGGGCAGGGGCGGTACTTGGAATCGCCGAACTGCGCCAGGTAGACCTCCATCACGGCCAGGCACACGTCCAGGCCGATCATGTCGGCCAGCGCCAGCGGGCCGATGGGCTGGTTGCAGCCCAGCTTCATGCCGGCGTCGATGTCCTCGGCCGTGGCGATGCCTTCGGCCAGCACGAAGAAGGCCTCGTTGATCATCGGCACCAGGATGCGGTTGACCACGAAGCCCGGCGCGTTCTTCACCGTGATCGGCGACTTGCCCAGCGTCTCGGCCAGCGCCTTGACCGCATCGTGCGTGGCGTCGCTCGTGAGGTAGCCGCGGATCAGCTCCACCAGCGCCATCATCGGCACCGGGTTGAAGAAGTGCATGCCGATGAAGCGGTCGGGCCGCGAGGTGGCTGCGGCCAGCTGCGTGATGGAGATCGACGAGGTGTTCGAGGCAATGATCACCTCGGGCGCCAGCAGCTCGTCGACCTGCTTGAGGATCTTGAGCTTGAGCGCATGGTTCTCGGTGGCGGCCTCGATCACGAGCTGCGCGCCCTTGAGTTCGTCGTAGTTCGTCGACCCCTTGATCAGCGCCAGCGCCGCGCTCTTCTGTTCGGCCGTGAGCTTCTCTTTCTTGATCAGCCGGTCGAGGCTGCCCGACACGGTGGCCAGGCCCTTGTCGACTGCCGCCTGGGCGATGTCGACCATCACCACGTTGACGCCGGCGACCGCGCAGGCCTGCGCGATGCCATTGCCCATTGTTCCGGCGCCGATGATGCCGACGGTCTGGATCGTCATGAGAAAACTCCTTGATGAAGAAAAAACAGGGGAAAAGGGAGCGGGTGGGGCGCAGGCCACCACCGCGGCAGGAGATCGATTGTGAAGCAGCCCCGCAACGGCGCCGTTGCCGCGCGTGACACGGTTCGCCCGCGCGTGGCTTACAGTGCGGCGGTTGCTTTTTCTTCCCTCTTCCGATCCCGACCATGACCACCCTCGGCACCCCTCTTTCCCCCTCCGCCACCCGCGTGATGCTGCTCGGCTCGGGCGAGCTCGGCAAGGAGGTGCTGATCGCCCTGCAGCGCCTCGGCGTGGAGACCATCGCCGTCGACCGCTACGAGAATGCCCCCGGCCAGCAGGTGGCGCACCACGCACGCACCATCACCATGAGCGACCCCGAGCAGCTCAAGGCGCTGATCGAGGCCGAGAAACCGCTGCTGGTGGTGCCCGAGATCGAGGCCATCGCCACGCCCATGCTGCAGCAGCTCGAGGACGCCGGCGTGGTGCGCGTGATTCCCACTGCCCGCGCCGCCCGCCTCACCATGGACCGCGAAGGCATCCGCCGCCTGGCGGCCGAGACGCTGGGCGTGCCCACCAGCCCCTACAAGTTCTGCGACTCGCTGGACGAGCTGCAGGCGGCCATCGACGCAGGCATCGGCTACCCCTGCATCGTCAAGCCCGTGATGAGCAGCTCCGGCAAGGGCCAGAGCAAGATCGACGGCCCGGCCCACGTGCAGAAGGCCTGGGACTACGCCATGGCCGGCGGCCGCGTGAGCCATGGCCGCGTGATCGTCGAAGGCTTCATCGACTTCGACTACGAGATCACGCTCCTGACCGTGCGCGCCAAAGACGCGGAAGGCGCGGTGCGCACGCAGTTCTGCGAGCCCATCGGCCACGTGCAGGTGAGCGGCGACTATGTCGAGAGCTGGCAGCCGCACACCATGGCTGCGGCCGCGCTGCAGAAGGCGCAGCAGATCGCCGAAGCCGTCACGGCCGACCTCGGCGGCCAGGGCCTGTTCGGCGTCGAGCTGTTCGTGAAGGGCGACGAGGTCTGGTTCAGCGAAGTCAGCCCGCGTCCGCACGACACCGGCATGGTCACCATGGCCACGCAATGGCAGAACGAGTTCGAGCTGCATGCGCGCGCCATCCTCGGCCTGCCGGTGGACACCTCGCTCAAGAGCCCGGGCGCGAGCGCCGTGATTTACGGCGGCGTCGATGCCACCGGCATTGCCTTCGACGGCGTGGCCGAGGCGCTGCAGGTGCCCGGCAGCGACATCCGCCTGTTTGGCAAGCCCGAGAGCTTTGCCAGGCGCCGCATGGGAGTGGCGCTGGTGCATGCGGCCGACACCGGCACCGCCCGCCGGCTCGCCAAGGAAGCCGCCTCGCGCGTGAAGCCGCGCAAGGCCTGAGGCGCGCGCCTGGCACGGCCGGGCGTTTGACAGCCAGTTTCCGCAAGCGGCAACCGGCGGCTGCGGGCATCGTGCGGATGAGATCGGGAGCACCCCAGCCCGACCCACCGGAGACACCATGCTGCATCCCCAGGCGCGCGCCTTGCTCGACTTCATCGAGGCGCGCGGCATTCCGCCGACACACACGCTTTCGCCGGCGGAGGCGCGCGCGTTCTACCGCGAGCGGCGCACCGCCACCCAACCCGAAGCCCCGCAGGTTGCCGAAGTCCGCGAACTGACGGCCGAAGGGCCGCACGGCACCATCCCGGTGCGCCTCTACCGGCCCCTGGGATCGCCGTCGGACGCGGCGCTGCCGGTGCTCGTGTACTTCCATGGCGGCGGCTGGGTCATCGGCGATCTCGACACCCATGACGTGCTGTGCCGCTCGCTCGCCAACGGCGCGGGCTGCGCGGTCGCATCGGTCGACTACCGCATGGGACCGGAGCACCGCTTTCCGGCCGCCGTGGACGACGTGCTGGCGGCGACGCGCTGGGTACGCCGCCAGGCCGCTTCGCTCGGCCTCGATGCGAGCCGGCTCGCGGTGGGCGGCGACAGCGCGGGCGGCAACCTCGCCGCGGTGGCGGCCATCGCGGCGCGCGATGCGGGCGACCTGCCCATCGCCTTCCAGCTGCTGATCTATCCCGCCACCGACCAGCGCCGCGGCCATCCTTCGCACGAGGCCAACGGCCAGGGCTTGCTTCTGACCCGGGACACGATGGCGTACTTCCACGACCACTACATCGACGACCAGCGGCACGACCTGGACTGGCGCGCGTCGCCGCTGCTGCACGCCGACCTCTCGGGCCTGCCGCCCGCGCTGGTGCTCACGGCCGGCTACGACCCGCTGCGCGACGAAGGCATGGCCTACGCCGAGGCCCTGACCGCCGCCGGCAATCGCGCCGCGTACGTCTGCTTCGAGCGCCAGATCCATGGCTTCATCACCATGGGCAAGGTGCTCGACGAGGCCGGCACCGCCGTCGCGCTGTGCAGCGCCGAACTCCGCCGCGCGCTCGCGCCGGCCTAGGGAAAGTCCCCGCGCAAATGGACGCCGTGCCATCGGCCCCCGCCGCTACGATCCAGCCAACGCAGTGCCGGCCCCCGGCCGACGGCGGCCCGATGCAGGAGACAGACGCCATGCAGCGAACGAAGACGGCGCCGCCGGAAAGCGGGAGCCCGGGATGCGGGGAGCGCCTGATGTGGCTCACGCACCAGCGGGTGTTCTACGCCGGGCTGCTCGGCGCCGCGGCCGAACGCACGATCGGCGGCTACGGCGTGTACGTGTCGCCGGCCGGCGCGCCGCCCAACCGCCTGCGCATCGGTGCAGGCGCCTGGCAGACGGGCCAGCTGCTGGTGGTGCCGCCGCAGGTGCCGCACCAGGTGGAAAGCGGCCATCCGCTCATCCTCAACCTGCTGGTCGAATCCGAGTCGGTCGATCCCGCGCGGCTGCCGGGCTTTCTGCAGCATTGCGGCCCGGTCGATGCGCCGGCGTTCGTGCAGCACATGCACGATGCGCATGCGCAGCTGCTCGCGCTGTCGGGCCGCCAGAGCTTCGAGGGCTTGGCGTTCGACCCCCTCTTCTTCGGCGAGGCGCTGGTGCCGCGCGCGCTCGATGCACGCATCCGCAAGGTGATCGACGCCATCAACGCCGACCCCGCCGCACCAGCCTCGGCCGAGGCATGCGCGGCCTCGGTGCACCTGTCCTTCTCGCGCTTCCTGCATCTGTTCAAGCAGGAAACCGGCATGGCGTTCCGCGCCTTCCGGGCCTGGAAGCGCGCCCGCAGCCTGCTGCGCTACGTGCGCCAGACCAGCACGCTGACCGACATCGCGCTGGACACCGGCTACCCCGACTCGACGCACTTCAGCCATTCGATCCGCCAGGTCTACGGGCTCAAGCCGAGCGACATCCTGGCCGGCTCGCGCCGTCTCGCGCTGCACGACGCGGCCGGCGGCCTCAGGCACTAGGCCCGCAGGACGGGGCGCCGCATGCAGATCCTCCAGCTCCTTCTCTCAGGCATTGCGCAGGGCTGCATCTATGGCCTGATCGCGCTGGGCTTCGTGCTGATCTACAAGGCCACCGAAACCGTGAGCTTCGCGCAGGGCGACCTGATGATGCTCGGCGCCTTCGGTGCATTTGCCGGCATGTCGCTGTTCGGCCTGCCGTTCTGGCTGGCGGCGCTGCTCGCCGTGGTGGCCATGGCGGCCTTCGGCGTGCTGCTGGAGCTGGTCGTGATCCGGCCCATCCTCGGCCAGCCGCAGTTCTCCATCGTGATGCTGACCATCGGCATCGCCTACGTGGCGCGCGGGCTCATCACCATGGTGCCGGGCATCGGCACCGACACCCACACGCTGGCCGTGCCCTACAAGGACCAGATCTGGAAACTGGGCGGGCTGGTGGTCAACCTCGAGCAGCTCGCCATCATCGTCGCCACGGCGATCCTCTGCGGCTTGCTGTTCGCGATGTTCCGCTACAGCAAGCTCGGCATCGCCATGCAGGCCTCGTCGCAGAACCAGCTCGCGGCCTACTACATGGGCATTCCGGTGAAGCGCCTGAACGGCCTGGTGTGGGGGCTCGCGGCGGCGGTCGCGGCCATCGCGGGCATGCTGCTCGCGCCCATCACCTTCGTGCACGCGAACATGGGCTTCATCGGGCTCAAGGCCTTTCCGGCCGCGGTGGTCGGCGGCTTCGGCAGCCTGCCGGGCGCGATCGTCGGGGGGCTGGTGATCGGCATCGTCGAATCGTTCGCGGGCTTCTACCTGCCCGACGGCTTCAAGGACACGGCGCCCTACATCGTGGTGCTGCTGATGCTGATGATCAAACCCAATGGCCTGTTCGGCGAAAAGCTGCGCAAGAAAGTCTGACCATGCGCCTCCACGCTCTACGGCGGACCTGACCCATGCGCTTCATCTTCAAGACCAGCTACGACCAGGACATCCGCCTTGCGCGGCACGGCGGCCATGTGTTCTGGTATGGCCTGCTGGTCGCGTTCCTCCTCGTCGCGCCGTGGGTCATCGACGAATACTGGCTTGCGCAACTGACCTTCGTGCTGATCTACGGCATCGTGGGGCTCGGGCTGATGCTGCTGGCGGGCTTCACCGGGCAGTTCTCGATCGGCCATGCGGCCTTCCTCGGCACGGGTGCCTATACCCAGGGCGTGCTCACGAACCTGGGCGTCCCGTTCCCTATCGCCCTGCTCGCGGCTGCGGCGCTGTCGGCGGCCGTGGGGGTGGTGGTCGCATTGCCGGCCTTGCGCGTGAAGGGCATCTACCTTGGCATTGCCACGCTGTCGTTCGGCTTCATCGTCGAGGAAGTGTTCGCGCGCTGGGAGAGCGTGACGGGCGGCAACGCGGGGCTGCACGTGAAGTCGCCGCAACTCTTCGGCTGGTCGCTCGGGTCGGGCAACGGCTTCTACTTTCTCTGCCTGGTGGTGGCGGTGCTCAGCACGCTGGGCATCCTGAACCTGCTGCGCTCGCCGACCGGGCGCGCCTTCGTCGCGATCCGCGACTCCGAGATCTCGGCGCAGAGCATGGGCATCCACCTCGCGCGCTACAAGACGATGTCGTTTGCGATCTCGGCCGCGCTCGCGGGGCTGGGCGGCGCGCTTTATGCGCACAAGCTCAGCTTCATCTCGCCGGACCAGTTCAACATCCTGCAGTCGATCGACCTGCTGCTGATGGTGGTGATCGGCGGGCTCGGCTCGGTGCACGGCGCGTTCCTGGGCGCGATCTTCCTCATCGCGATGCCGCAGCTCATCTCCATGGGCAAGGACTGGCTGCCGGCCGTGGTCGGCCAGGCGCCCGGGCTGCAGGGGCTGGTGTACGGGCTGGTGCTGATCGCGTTCGTGCTGTTCGAGCCGCTGGGCCTGTACGGCCGCTGGCTCAAGATCCGCACCTGGCTGCAGCTCTTTCCGTTCTACCGCAAGGGCCTGTTCAAGCGGCAGAAGTCGTTCACCAAGTCGGACCGCCTGAGATGAGCAGCAGCGACGTTCTTCTTTCCGCGAAGGACCTGAGCGTGCGCTTCGGCGGCGTGCTCGCGGTCAACAAGGTGAGCTTCGACGTGCGCCGCGGCGAGGTGTTCACGCTCATCGGCCCGAATGGCGCGGGCAAGACGACGGTGTTCAACCTCATCAGCCGCATCTACACGCCGACCATGGGCGAGATCACGTGGCACGGCGAGGCCGCCGGTCCGTTGGCGTTGACGCGCCAGGCCCCGCATGCGATTGCCGCACTCGGCATTGCGCGCACCTTCCAGAACATCGAACTGTTCGAGCACGCCACGGTGCTTCACAACCTGCTCATCGGCCGCCACACGCACCGGCAGACGGGTTTCTGGAGCGAGGTGTTCTTCACGCCCGCCACACGGCGCGCCGAGATCGCGGCGCGCGAGAAGGCGGAGCAGGTGATCGAGCTGCTCGACCTGCAGCATCACCGCGATTCGATGGTGGCCGGATTGCCCTACGGCGTGCGCAAGGTGGTGGAGCTGGCGCGCGCGCTGTGCACCGAACCCAAGCTGCTGCTGCTGGACGAACCTTCTTCGGGGCTCAACGTGGAAGAGACGGCCGACATGGCGTTCTGGATCCAGGACATCCAGCATGAACTGGGCGTGTCGGTGCTGATGGTCGAGCACGACATGTCGCTGGTGTCGAAGGTGTCGGACCGCGTGCTGGCGATGAACATGGGCGAGGTGCTGGCCACCGGAACGCCGCGCGAGGTGCAGGCGGATGCGAGGGTGATCGAGGCCTACCTGGGGACCGTGGACGATGTGAGCAGTTTGAGGAGGGTGGCATGAAGTCCGCTGCTTCGTCACAGGCGCCCGGAGCGCGAGGACTCACGCCATGACCGACGTAGTCCTCCAGCTGCTCAACGTCGAAAGCGCCTACGGCCCCATCAAGGCCATCCGGGGCGTGAGCCTGAAGGTCAGGCAGGGCGAGATCGTGACGGTCCTGGGCTCCAACGGCGCGGGGAAGACCACCATCCTCAAGACCATCTCGGGGATCATCGACCCGAGAAAGGGCAGCATCGAATTCAAGGGCCGGGACATCACGGCCAAGGACCCGGCCTACATCGTGCAGCAGGGCTTGAGCCACGTGCCCGAAGGGCGCGAAGTGTTTCCCTTGCTCTCGGTGCGCGAGAACCTGCTCATGGGCGCCTACACCCGCAAGGACCGCGACGGCGTGGCGCGCGACATGGAGAGCGTCTACAGCTACTTTCCCATCCTGCGCGAGCGCGCCACGCAGGACGCCGGGCTGCTCTCGGGCGGCCAGCAGCAGATGCTTGCGATCTCGCGCGCCATCATGGCCGCGCCGCACCTCATCATGCTCGACGAGCCCAGCCTCGGGCTCAGCCCCAAGCTGACGAAGGAGATCTTCGAGATCGTCGTGCGCATCAACCGCGAGCGCGGCACCACCATTCTGTTGGTCGAACAGAACGCCAACATGGCGCTCAATGCGTCCGACCACGGCTACGTGCTGGAGAACGGCCGCATCGTGATGGAAGACACCTGCGAACGCCTGCGCGAGAAAGAGGACATCAAGGAGTTCTACCTCGGCGTCAAGGACGACGGCGTGCGCGGCGAGCGGCGCTGGAAAAAGAAGAAGACATGGAGATGAGCGCATGACCACCCCCATCGCCCTGCGCCCTCCCGCCGGCCTGTGGGACCTGGCGCACCTGGAGGCCAAGCCCGGCATCGTCGTGCCGGGCGACACCATTCCCGCCGTGTTCTGGAAGGCCGTGGAACTGCGCGCCGACAAGGTCTGGATGCGGCAGAAGGAGTTCGGCATCTGGCGCAGCTGGACCTGGCGGCAGACCGCCGAAGCCGTGCGCGAGATCGCGGGCGGCCTGCTGGCGCTCGGCTTCGGGCCGGGCGAATGCGCCTCCATTCTTTCCAACACCGTCATCGAGTGGGTGCTGTGCGACGTCGCCGTGCTCAGCTGCGGCGGCGTCTCCAACGGCATCTACCCGACCGATGCGGCCTCGCAGGTGCACTACCTCTGCGAAGACTCGCGCACCACGGTGCTCTTCGTCGAGGACGACGAGCAGCTCGACAAGGCGCTCGAAGTGCGCGCGGGGCTGCCGCTCTTGCGCAAGGTCGTCGTGTTCGACATGGAAGGCCTGCGCGAGCTCGACGACCCCGGCGTCATGAGCCTGGACGCATTGCGTGCGCTGGGCCGGGCGCATCTGCAGGACCATCCGCAGGCGTTGGACCAGCGCATTGCCGGCTGCCGGCCCGAAGACCTCGCCATCCTGGTCTACACCTCGGGCACCACGGGCAAGCCCAAGGGCGCGATGCACAGCCACCGCGGGCTGGTGTACACCATGCGCGGCTACAACTCGCTGCTGGCGCAGGGCGAAGGCGACGAGCGCATGTGCTTCTTGCCGCTGTGCCACATCGCCGAACGCATGGGCGGCGAATACTTCGCGATGTACACCGGCTCGATCCTCAACTTCGTCGAGAACCCCGAGACGGTGCCCGAGAACGTGCGCGAGATATCGCCCACGGTGTTCACCGCCGTGCCGCGCGTGTGGGAGAAGTTCTATTCGGGCGTGATGATCACGCTGAAGGAAGCGAGCCGGCTGCAGCAGGCCGCCTACGGCTGGAGCATCGGCGTGGGCCGTCAGATCGCCGAGCGCGTGCTGCAGGGCCAGCCCGTGGGCGCGGGCCTGCGCTTCAAGTTCCGCCTGGCGCGCTGGCTGGCGCTGGACAACGTGCGCAAGCTCATCGGCATCCACCGCGCGCGCTTTCTCGTGACCGGGGCGGCGCCGATCTCGCCCGAGCTGGTGCGCTGGTACCTGGCGCTGGGCGTGCCCATGCTCGAGGTCTGGGGCATGACCGAGTCGTGCGGCGCCTCCACCGGCGTGCCGCCCTCGCGCATCATGCCGGGCTCGATCGGTCCGGCCACCAGCTACAACGAGGTGCGCCTCGATCCGCAGACCGGCGAGATCCTGGTGCGCGGGCCCAATGTCTTCATGGGGTACCTCAACCTGCCCGAGAAGACCGCCGAGACCCTCGACGCCGAGGGCTGGCTGCACACCGGCGACGTGGGAACGGTGGACGCGGGAGGGTATTTCCGCATCACCGACCGCATGAAGGACATCATCATCACGGCAGGTGGAAAGAACATCACGCCGAGCGAGCTGGAGAACGAGCTCAAGTTCAGCCCCTACATCACCGATGCCGTGGTGATCGGCGACAAGCGGCCCTACCTGACGGTGATCGTCATGATCGACCAGGAGAACGTCGAGAAGTTTGCGCAGGACCACGATGTGCCTTTCAGCAACTACGAGAGCCTGACGCGCGCGAAAGAGGTGCTGGACCTGATCCAGGGCGAGATCGACCGCGTCAATGCCAAGTTTGCGCGGGTCGAGCAGATCAAGAAGTTCTTCCTGCTCGAAACGCAGTTGAGTGCCGAGGACGAAGAGCTCACGCCCACGATGAAGCTCAAGCGCAAATTGGTGCAGGCCAAGTACGCCGGGCGCATCGAGGCGATGTACCGCTGAAGGGCACCGCCGAACCGTTTTTGTCAACCCGAGGAGACAACGCAATGATGAAGCTCAAGACAGTCGCGAGCCTGGCCGTGCTGGGCCTCGCTGCAACCTTCGCGTCCGCGCAGCAACAGGGCGTCAGCAAGGACGAGATCCGCATCGGCACCATCCAGGACCTGTCGGGGCCGCTCGCGGGCTTCGGCAAGCAGGCGCGCAACGGCATGCAGCTGCGCGTGGACGAACTCAACGAGCAGGGCAACATCAACGGGCGCAAGCTCAAGCTCTTCGTCGAGGACTCGGGCTACGACCCGAAGAAAGCCGTGCTCGCGGCGCAGAAGCTGGTGAACCAGGAGAAGATCTTCATCATGGCCGGCCACATCGGCACGGCGCAGAACATGGCGGCCATGCCGGTGCAGTTCGAGAAGAACATCGTCAACTTCATGCCGATCACCGCGGCGCGCGAAATGTACGAGCCGCTGAACCGGCTCAAGTACTCTTTCGCGGCCACCTACTACGACCAGATCCGCCTGGCCCTTCCCAAGATGATCAAGGAGAAGGGCGCGAAGAAGGTCTGCACCATCTACCAGGACGACGAGTTCGGGCTCGAGGTGCAGCGCGGTGCCGAGGCGGGCCTGAAGGCGGCGGACATGGAACTGGCCGAGAAGACCTCCTTCAAGCGCGGCGCCACCGACTTCAGCTCGCAGGTGGCGAAGATGAAGGCCGCCAACTGCGACCTCGTGGTGCTCGGCACCATCATCCGCGAAACCATCGGCACCGTGGGCGAGGCGCGCAAGACGGGCTTCAACCCGACCTTCCTGGGCTCCAGCGCCTCCTATACCGACCTGATCCACAAGCTCGGCGGCAAGGCGATGGACGGTGTCTACGCCACCATGACGGTGCAGAACCCGTACACCGACGAGCAGTCGCAGCCGCTGCGCTTCTGGGCCAACAAGTACAAGACCAAGTTCAACGAAGACCCGACCGTGTTCTCGGTGTATGGCTACGTGATCATCGATTCGTTCATCAAGGCGGCGCAGAAGGCGGGCCCGAACCTCACGACCGACAGCTTCATCAAGGCGATGGACAGCATGACCTTCGAGCCCGACATGTTCGGCAGCCCCAAGAGCAGCTACACCGCCACCAAGCGCCTGGGCAACGACCAGTCGCGCCTGTCGCAAATCAAGGACGGAAAGTGGGTGGTGGTGTCTGACTATGTGACACCATAACGGGCACCATGCCCAATTACTGGTTGATGAAATCCGAGCCCGGCGAGGTCTCGATCGACGACGCGCTTGCCGCGCCCAACGCCACGGTGGCCTGGACCGGCGTGCGCAACTACCAGGCACGCAACTTCATGCGCGACGGCATGAAGGTCGGCGACGGCGTGCTGTTCTATCACTCGAGCTGCCCCGAGCCCGGCATCGCGGGCCTTGCGCGCGTGGCCTCGGGCATCAAGCCCGACCCGACGCAATTCGACCCGAAGTCGCCGTACTACGACCCGGCCTCGAAGAAGGACGATCCGCGCTGGCTGCTGGTCGACGTGCAGGCCGTCCGCAAGACGCGGCTCCTGGCGCTGCCCGAACTGCGCGCCAGGCCCGAGCTGGCCGACCTGGTGGTGCTGCGCAAGGGGAACCGGCTGTCGATCACGCCGGTCGAGCCCGCGCACTGGAAAATCCTCGAGAAGATGCTGGCCTGAACGGGCACTAGCCCACGCGCTGCAGTATCGGAAACAGCTTGCCGAGCCCGTCGGCCATGACCTCGACCGCCAGCGCCGCGAGGATCAGCCCCATGAGCCGCGTCATGATGTTGATGCCGGTCTTGCCGAGCACGCGCGCGATCGGCTGCGCGAGCGAGAACGCCAGCGCGGTGGCCAGCGCCACCACCACGCCGTAGCCCACCAGCAACCCCAGCTCCCACAGGTGCTGCGTCTTGTCGGCATAGATCACCACGGTCGATATGGTGGCCGGGCCGGTGAGCAGCGGAATGGTGAGCGGCACCACCGCGATGGATGCGCCCATCGAGGCCTTGACCTCGGTGGCGCGCAGCTCCTCGACGTTGGTCTTGCTCTCGGCCGGCTGTGCATTGAGCATCGAGAGCGAGCTCATGAGCAGCAGCAGTCCGCCGCCCACCTGGAAGCTCGCAATCGAGATGCCGAAGAATGCCAGCAGTTGCAGCCCGATCAGTGCGCTGACCGCGATCACGACGAAGGCGCTGAACGCCGACATGCGCACCGTGTGCCGGCGCTGCGCATCGGAATAGCCCTGCGTGTAGTGGATGAAGAAGGGCACGATGGCCAGCGGGTTGACGATGGCCACCAGCGTGACCAGCGGCTTGATCAGGTCCATCGAGGTACTCAACTTACCTCCCTCCGGTCACGTCGAGCAGGGCCATGGTGGTGTAGCTGGCCTCTTCGGACAGCAGCCACAGGATGGCGCCGGCAATCTCGTCGGCGCTGCCGGTGCGCTGCATCGGCACGGTGGGCGCCAGCTCGAAGGCGCGGTCGGGCATGCCGCCGGAGGCGTGGATCTCGGTGTCGATCAGGCCGGGCCGCACCGCATTGACGCGGATGCCCTCGGCGGCGACTTCCTTGGCCAGGCCGATGGTGAAGGTGTCGATGGCGCCCTTGCTGGCCGCGTAGTCGACGTACTGGCCCGGCGAGCCAAGCCTCGCCGCGGCGCTGGAAATATTGACGATGGCGCCGCCCGCACCGCCGTAGCGAGTGCTCATGCGCCGAACGGCTTCGCGGGCGCAGATGAAGCTGCCGATCACGTTGGTGCGGAACATGCGTTCCAGCCGCGCCACGCTCATTTCGTCGACACGCGCCTGCACGTCGACGACCCCGGCGTTGTTGACCAGCGCCGTGAGGCGGCCGAGCCGCGCGTCGACCTTCTGGAACATGGCGGCCACCTGTGCCTCGTCGCCCACGTCGGCCTGCACGGCCACCGCAGTGCCGCCGCCCGCGCGGATGGTGCGCACCACCTCGTCGGCGGCCAGCGAGTTGCTCGCGTAATTGACGGCCACCGCGTAGCCGCGCTGGGCCGCCAGCAAGGCGGTGGCGGCGCCGATGCCGCGGCCGCCCCCGGTGATCAAGAGTACCTGGTCCAATTCCGACCTCCTGCACAAAAACTGCGTGTCAGTTAAAACCGTTGGCTTGGATTACATCATCGAGGGCACGCGGATGAGCCACACGATCGACTATTACTTTGCGCCGCAAAGCCCCTGGACCTACCTGGGGCATGCCCGCTTCGCCGACATCGCGGCAGCGGCGGGCGCCACGGTGCGCATCCGGCCGGTGGACCTGGGCAGCGTCTATCCGATCTCGGGCGGACTGCCGCTCGGCAAGCGGGCACCGCAGCGCCAGGCCTACCGGCTGGTCGAACTGGCGCGCTTTTCGCGCCACCTCGGCCTGCCGCTCAACCTCAAGCCGAAATTCTTTCCCGTCTCGGGCGACGATGCGGCGCGGCTGATCATCGCCGTGGACCTGCACGACGGCACCGACGTGGCCATGCGGGTGTGCGGCGCGGTATTGGCCGCGGTCTGGGTGCAGGAGCGCAACATCGGCGATCCGAAGGTGCTCGAGGCCCTGGTCGCCGAATGCGGCCTGCCGCCCAAGCGCACGGAGCAGTCGCTGAGCCAGGCCGTGCAGGAGCGCTATGAGGCCTACACCCAGGAAGCGATCGACATCCAGGTGTTCGGCGCGCCGAGCTATGTCATCGACGGCGAGATATTCTGGGGCCAGGACCGGCTCGATTTCGTCGCGCGCAAGCTCCAGGACGAGCGCTAGCGCGACACACCTCTTCGATCGGTCATTCGCAAATTCAAGGAGCAGACAACCATGGGCCAATTCATCGATCTCACCGCAAAGGACGGCTTCGTCTTTCCAGCCTACGTGGCCGAGCCTGCCGGCAAGCCGCGCGGCGCCGTGGTCGTGGTGCCGGAAATCTTCGGCGTCAACTCGCACATCCGCTCGGTGGCCGACGGCTATGCGGCGGACGGCTACCTTGCCGTTTCTCCGTCCACCTTCCATCGCGTGAAGCCCGGCGTCGAGCTCGGCTACAGCGACGACGACATGAAGGCCGGCTTCGCGCTGAAGACCGCGGTCGAGGCGCTGCCCGCGCCCGGCGTGCTGCAGGACGTCGAAGCCGCCGTGGCCTATGCGGCCAAGGCCGGCAAGGTGGGCATCGTGGGCTACTGCTGGGGCGGCCTCCTGGTCTGGCGCGCCGCGAGCCTGGTTCCGGGCATCGCGGCCGCGGCACCTTACTACGGCGGGGGCATGACCACGCCGGAAGAAACCGCGCGCCAGCCCAAGGTGCCGGTGCTGGCGCACTTCGGCAACCAGGACCACTGGATTCCGCTGGACACCATCGAGGCCTTCAAGAAGGCGCATCCGGAGGTGCAGGTGCATGTCTACGAATCTGGCCACGGCTTCAACTGCGACCAGCGCGGCTCCTACAACGCCGAGGCCGCCACGCTCGCGCGCACCCGCACGCTGGAATTCTTTGCCAAGCACGTCGGCTGAACGACGCCTGCAATAAAAAGCCCGGCCCTGCCGGGTTTTTCTATTTGCGTTTCGCGCCCGGCCCCTTGCCGACGCGGGTCTGTAGAAAGTCGAGCAGCGCGCGCAGGGCCGCGCTGTTGTGGCGCCGCTGCAGGTACGCGGCCGAGAGCCACATGTCCTTGCGCGCGTAGTCCTGCAGCACCGGCACCAGCTCGCCCTCGTCGATGTGCGACTGCACGAGGATGGAAGGCAGGTAGATCACGCCGAAGCCGCGCATCGCGACGCGGATCAGCGGCGCGCCCTCGGTGCAGTCCATGCGGCTCTTGACGGCCACGTCCAGCGGCTCGCCGGCTTCGTCGAAGCGCCAGACCGGCTGGGCACCGAGCAGCGAATGGGTGAGCGCCTCGTGCGCGGCAAGATCGCGCGGATGCGCGGGCTTGCCGTGCTTCTTCCAGTAGACCGGCGATGCGCAGACCACCATCTCCATGAGCATCAGCTTGCGCACGATGAGGTTGGCATCGGCGACCGGGCCGCTGCGGATGTCCACGTCGATGCCTTCTTCCGCGAGGTCCACCGCGCGATTGGTCAGCTGCAGGCTGATGCTCACATCCGGGTAGTAGCGCATGAAGTCGGCCAGGAGGCCCGGGAACTCGCCGTTGCCCATGCCGTGGGGAGCCGAGATGCGCAGGCGCCCACCGGGCTGGCTCGCGCGCTCCTGCAGTTCGGCCTGCGTGAGCTCCACCATCTCGAGCACCGGCGTGCTGCGTTCCAGCAGCAGCTGCCCGGCGTCGGTCAGGCTCACCGATCGCGTGGAGCGGTTGAGAAGGCGCACGCCAAAGCGCGTTTCGAGTTCCGCCACGTATTTGCTGACCGTGGCTTTGGACATGTCCAGCTTCTTGGCCGCATGCGAGAAGCTGCCTTGCGAGGCCACCTCCCGGAAGGTTCTGATCAGATCGAGACTGTCCATGTCAAAGTGCCCATTGTTTCCGTTCCTGCGCCGGCGTGCCCGAATTCTCCAGGAAGCCGGACATCCGGACGGCGCCGGGCGCCCACCATCGCGTGCACGCCTTTGAACTGTCATTGTTTCAATAGAGGAAACACGGTGTCTCTGTTCCGCGCGTTCCGCACTGTTGTTTCAGTCGGAAACTCGCCGCACAGGTGAGCGAACGAGCAAGCCTGGTGGACGAACCATCCAACGAACACAAGGAACTGAAATGAAGACCTCGCACATCCTCGCCGCCGCCGCCCTGACCCTCCTCGCCGCCACCGGCGCCCAGGCAGAAACCTACGACGGCGTGAACACCGCCATCTCGACCAAGAGCCGCGACGAAGTGAACGCCGAAGCCGTGCGCACCGCATCGGCTCCGAACCAGAACGTGACCCGCGGTTCGCGCGGCCCGGAAACGGTGGCCGTGTCGAAGGACCGTTCGCTCGTCGAAGCCGAAGCGGTCCGTACCGCCTACGCGCCCGACCAGAACGTGAGCTCGGGTTCGCGCGTCAACAGCAAGGTCCTCTCGACCATGCCCCACCCGATGGACGCACGCGTGCAGGCCCAACAAGGCTCGGGCGCCGTCGCCAAGTAAGCCGTCGAAGAAGGCTGGCCCCGAGGGGCCGCTGGAACGGAAAAGCCACGCTCCTGCGTGGCTTTTCTATTGGGACCGGCGTTCGCGCGTTCAGCGCGTTCGCGCGAGGTAGCGCTTGCGCCAGAAGACCACCACCAGCACCAGCGCAATGACCAGCATCGCGCTCATCGCGATCCAGAATCCGTCCGCCTTGTGCACCAGCGGAATGAACTCGAAGTTCATGCCGAAGATGCCGGCAATGAGGTTGAGCGGCAGGAAGATGGCGGTCAGCGCGGTGAGCACCCGCATGATGTCGTTCGCGCGGTGGCCCTGGACGCTGAAGTGCATCTGCACCGCCGTTTCGGCGTTCTGCTCGAGCCGGCGCACGTGGTGCACCACGCGCTCGATGTGCTCCAGCACGTCGCGGCTTCGCACCATGACCAGGTCGCGCTCGCGCTGCTCGGTCTCGCCCTTGGGCGGCGGCAGGGTTTCGAGTGAATCGATCCAGTCCTGGATGGCGGCGCGCTGGTCCTGGCATATCTCGTCCAGGTGGTGCAGCGACTGGCGCGCTTCCATCAGCGCGCCCCAGTTGGTGAAGCGGCTGCGCGGATCGATCAGTTCGGTCTGCCAGTGGTCGAGCTGGCGCGTGAGTTCGCGGCGCATGTCCAGGTAGCCGTCGACGATCTGGTTGATGACGCGAAGCATCAGGTCGGCGGTGCCTGTGGGCACGCGCGCCGAGGTGGCGCGCACGTCGAGCGCCGGCGCGCCATGGCCGTCCGGCGAGCCGGCCGCGAGCAGCCGGGCCGCGAAGGCGTCGCGCACCGCGCCGTCTTCAGGGTGGACCGACAGCAGCACGCGGTCGAAGACGGCGAAGCCGACCGGACGGGTGTCGACCCGGCGCAGCACCGGCGGTCCGCGCCGGCCCGCCAGCGGTGGCTCGCCGGCGCTGGCGCCCTTGCCGTTGCCGTTGCCCGGCGCTGGTTGGCCCGGGCCGCTGGCAAGGCGCCGGAACACCAGCACGTCGTATTTGGAGGTGTAGTCGAAATGCGAAGGCAACTGGTCATTGAGCAGGTCCGCCACGTGCAGGTCGACCAGCTGGGTGAGGCAGAGCGTCTGCAGGATCTGCTGGACTTCCGGCAGCGCGGTGCGGAACTCGTCCCGCGTCAGCGAGATCCAGAGATAGCTCGGCGCGCCGCAGGCGCCCGGCACCGTGAGCGGCGCCAGCGCCGGGTGCTCGCTCACCTGCGAGCGGTTGATTTCGATGATGCGCATGGGCCTGCCTTGTTGCTCTCTGTGATTGCCGCCCGGGCTCGCGCCGCGGGTGCCCCGGGCAGCAAGCTATTGCTTCTGCAGCAGCCGTGCGGCGTCGAGTGCGAAGTAGGTGAGCACGCCATCGGCGCCGGCGCGCTTGAACGCGAGCAGGCTTTCGAGCACCACCGCGTCGTGGTCGAGCCAGCCGTTCTGTGCGGCGGCCTTGAGCATCGCGTATTCGCCGCTCACCTGGTAGGCGAAGGTGGGCACGTGGAATTCGTCCTTTACGCGGCGCACGATGTCCAGGTACGGCATGCCGGGCTTCACCATCACCATGTCGGCGCCCTCGGCAATGTCCAGGCCCACCTCGCGCAGCGCCTCGTCGCTGTTGCCGGGGTCCATCTGGTAGACCTTCTTGTTGCTCTTGCCGAGCGTCGCGGCCGAGCCCACGGCATCGCGGAATGGCCCGTAGAAGGCGCTGGCGTACTTGGCGCTGTACGCCATGATGCGGGTATGGACGTCGCCGCGCGTCTCCAGCGCGGTGCGGATGGCACCGATGCGGCCGTCCATCATGTCGCTGGGCGCCACGATGTCCACGCCGGCCTGCGACTGCGCGAGCGCCTGCTTGACCAGCACCTCCACCGTCGGGTCGTTGAGGATGTAGCCGCTGTCGTCGAGCAGGCCGTCCTGCCCGTGGCTGGTGTAGGGATCGAGCGCCACGTCGGTCATCACGCCGAGCTCCGGAAAGCGCGACTTGAGCGCGGCGACCACGCGCGGAATCAGCCCGTCGGGGTTGAAGGCCTCGTCGCCGGCCGGTGTCTTCAGCCCGGCGTCGATGACCGGGAACAGCGCCATCACGGGAATGCCGGCCGCCACGCACTGCTCCGCGACGGGCAGCAGCAGGTCGAGGCTCAGCCTGTCCACGCCCGGCATCGACGACACGGCGTCGCGCTTTTTCTCGCCTTCCTGGACGAACACGGGGTAGATCAGGTCGTGCGCCGTGAGCGCATGCTCCCTGACGAGGTTGCGGGTGAAGGCATCGCGGCGCAGGCGGCGCGGCCGGCCGGCGGGGTACATGGCGAAGGCGGAGGAGGGAGATGGCGTCATAGGCGGAAAATTGTGCCTGAAGCGCCGGCCCCGCAGCCTGCGCCAGGCACAAGAAGGTCGTCCGGAGGGCGATCCGGCATATACCTCGAAGGTTCTCTTTTTTTGCGCGAAATTGTCAAAGAAAGTGGTCGATTCGCTTGAAACCTTGTTTCGTCTTTGTTAAATTCTGCAGCGGGCGGCTTGCCGCTCCCCGCTTTTCCTCCCTGAGCGGGTGCCTTGATGTGTGACAGCAAAAGGGCTTCCCAGCCCGGCGTGCAGACGTCGGGCTTTTTTTTGCCTGCAGCGTGCAGGCGCCGGGATTTGTGCCCGCAGCGTGCGCGGCCGCAGACAAAGGCAGGAAGGGCGCGGCCGGCCACTAAACTGCCGGCCATGCTCTGGGTCAAATCTTTTCACATCGTCTTCATTGCGAGCTGGTTCGCGGGCTTGTTCTACCTGCCGCGGATCTTCGTCAACCTGGCGATGGTGCCGCCGGAGTCCGTCGCCGAACGTGAGCGCTTGCTGCTGATGGCGCGCAAGCTGCTGCGGTTCACGACCTTCCTGGCGATCCCGGCCTTGGCTTTCGGCCTCTGGCTCTGGCTGGGCTATGGCATCGGGCGCGGCCCGGGCAACGGCTGGATGCATGCCAAGCTGGCGCTGGTGCTGGCCGCCATCGGCTATCACCATGGCTGCGGCGTGCTTCTGCGGCGCTTCGTGGCTGGCGGCCAGGGGCGCAGCCACCGGTGGTACCGCTGGTTCAACGAACTGCCGGTCTTGCTGCTGCTGGGCATCGTGGTGCTGGTGGTCGTCAAGCCGTTCTGAGCCGGAAAGAAAACTTGGAGCCGCAGCACAAGACCGCCGCGCTGCCCCTGGCGCTCGCCTATGCGGCGCTGATCGTCTATGCGAGCCTCTATCCGTTTGCGGACTGGCGCGACCAGGGCATCGCCCCCTGGGCCTACCTGTCGGCACCGTGGCCCAAATACTGGACGGGCTTCGATTTCGCGATCAACGTGGGCGGCTACGTGCCCTTCGGGTTTCTCTGTGCGCTGGCCGTGCTGCGCACGCGAAGGGATGCCAGTGTCTGGCGCGCCATGCTGCGCGCAACGCTGGCCGGCGCCGCGGTGGCTTTTGCGATGGAGACGCTGCAGAGCTACCTTCCCGCACGCATTCCCTCGAACGTCGACCTGGGCCTCAATACCTCGGGCGCGCTCCTGGGCGCCATGCTGGCGGCCGGCCTGGAGCGCCTCGGCGCGGTGGCGCACTGGAGCCGCGCGCGCTCGCAGTGGTTTGTCGAAGAATCGCGCGGCGCGCTGGTGCTGCTGGCGCTGTGGCCCATCGCGCTGTTGTTTCCCGCGGCCGTGACCTTCGGGCTCGGCCAGGTGTTCGAGCGGCTCGAAGTCGCCATCTCGGAATGGTTGCTCGACACGCCCTTCATCGACTGGATGCCGCTTCGCCAGTTCGAGCTCGAACCGCTGGTGCCCGCCGTGGAGCTGCTGTGCGTGATGCTCGGGGCGCTGGTGCCGTGCCTGCTGGCCTTCCTGGTGACACGCACGGTGGCGCGGCGTGCGGTGCTGCTGCCGCTCACGCTGTTGGCCGGCATCGGGGCCTCGGCGCTGTCGGCTGCGCTGAGCTACGGCCCGGAGCATGCGTGGGCCTGGCTGGGCCTGCCGGTGCAGGTCGGCATTGCCAGCGCCCTGTTCGCGGGCGTGCTGCTGCTGGGCGCGCCGCGGCGGCTGTGCGCGGCCTTGCTGCTGGTGGGCCTGGTGATCCAGTTGAGCCTGTTGAACCAGGCGCCCGAGAGCGCGTACTTCGCGCAGACGCTGGCCACCTGGGAGCAGGGGCGCTTCATCCGCTTCCATGGGCTCGCGCAATGGCTGGGCTGGGTGTGGCCGTTCGCGGTGCTGGCCTACGTGGTGGCCGCACTGTCGCGCCGCGGACGCCCGGCCAGCTGACCCCGTCGCCCGATGGCGCAGTCGCGCCTCACTAAAATCGCCCGATGCCCAGTTCCACTCCCGCCGCGCCGCGCGGCTACTACGGCCGCCATATCTTCTTCTGCCTCAACGAGCGCAAGAACGGGGAAGACTGCTGCGCCCTGCACAACGCCCAGCAAGGCTTCGACCGCTGCAAGTCCAAGGTCAAGGAAGCGGGGCTGGCCGGCCCCGGCAAGGTGCGGGTCAACAAGGCGGGCTGCCTGGACCGGTGCGCAGGCGGGCCCGTGGCGGTCGTCTATCCCGAAGCGGTCTGGTACACCTTCGTCGATGCCGAAGACATCGACGAGATCGTCGAGTCGCACCTGAAGAACGGCAAGGTGGTCGAGCGCCTCGTGCTGCCTCCGGATGTCGGCCGCTGAACTTTTGCGGACATCCCGCGCTCGTACCGTGCACCCCGCCCGCGGCCGCCGGGCCGCTCCATTCCCAGCACCATGAACTCCCAGACCGAAAAGATCCGCCTCCAGGGCGCGGCCGGCCTCATCGAGGTCCAGCGAGACCGGCCGGCCGAGGCCGACGTCACGCGCGGCACCGCGGTCATCGCCCATCCGCATCCGCTGTTCGGCGGCACCATGGACAACAAGGTGGTGCAGACCCTGGCGCGCGCGTTCGTCGCCTGCGGCTGGACCGCGGTGCGCTTCAATTTCCGCGGTGTGGGTGCGAGCGAGGGCGTGCACGACGAGGGGCGCGGCGAACGCGAGGACATGCTGAAGGTCGTCGAACAGCTCGCCCCGGAAGGCCCGCTGGCCATTGCGGGGTTTTCGTTCGGCGCCTTCGTGGCGAGCTGCGCGGCCGAAACGCTCTGGGCTTCGCGCGACATTCGGCAGCTGGTGCTCGTCGGCACGGCCGCCTCGCGTTTTGCCGTGGCCACGCTGCCGGCCGACGCGCACGAGCGCACGCTGGTGGTCCATGGCGAGGCCGATGACACGGTGCCGCTGTCGGCCGTCATGGATTGGGCGCGGCCGCAGTCACTTCCTGTCACGGTTGTCCCCGGGGGCGGGCATTTCTTTCACGGACAATTGCCGCTGCTCAAGAGCCTGGTCGTGCGCCATCTGCGCGCGGGCATCGCATGAAAGCCCCTCGGGCTTGTTTTCGTTTTCTCCCCATCTCTCCCCATGAATCGTTTTCTTGACGCGTTTCGCGCCCTGGTGCTGACCGCCGCCGCATCGGTCTGCATGATTGCCGCCGCCCAGGTGCCGGCGCCACCGGAAGTTGCCGCGCGCAGCTACCTGCTGCTTGACGTCACGGCCAACCAGATCCTGGCCCAGAAGGACATCGACAGCCCGGTCGAGCCGGCCTCCCTCACCAAGCTGATGTCGGCCTACATCGTGTTCGACGCGCTGCGCGCCAAGAAGATCACGCTGACCCAGACCATGCCCGTCAGCCAGCGCGCCTGGAAGATGCCCGGCTCGCGCATGTTCATCGACCCGAAGATGCAGGTGCCGGTCGAAGACCTGATCAAGGGCCTCATCGTCCAGTCGGGCAATGACGCCACCGTGGCCCTGGCCGAAGGCGTGGGCGGTACGGTGGAGCATTTCGTCGAGCTCATGAACGCCCAGGCCAAGGCGCTGGGCATGAAGAACACCAGCTACAAGAACCCCGAGGGGCTCACGGCCTCCGGCCACACCACCACGGCGCGCGACCTGAGCATCCTGGCGACCCGCCTGGTGCGCGACTTCCCCGAGGAAGCCAAGTACTACGCGATCAAGAAGTACCGCTATCCCGGCACGCCGTCGACCAACGACACCAACCGCAACCTGCTGCTGTTCCGCGACCCCACGGTCGACGGCCTCAAGACCGGCCATACCGATGCGGCCGGCTACTGCATGATTGCCACCGCCAAGCGCGATTTTCCCAACCTGACCGGCGGCCGCCGCCTGCTGTCGATCGTGCTGGGCGCCTCCGGCGAGACCGTGCGCGCGAACGAATCGCAGAAGCTGCTGAACTGGGGCTACACCGCCTACGACGCCGTGCGGTTGTTCGACGCTGGCCAGCCGGCCGCCACCCCCGCGGTCTGGAAGGGCAAGGTCAACACGCTCAAGCTGGGCCGGCCCGACGCGATCGTGGTGGCGGTACCCGCCGGTACCGCCAACAAGATCAAGACCCAGGTGGCGCGGCCCGATCCGCTGGTGGCGCCGTTCACGAAGTACCAGTCCGTGGGCTCGCTCAAGGTGACCCTGGACGACCAGCCCCTGGCCGACGTTCCGCTGGTCGCGCTCGAAGGCGTCGAGCAGGCGGGCATTTTCGGCCGCGCCTGGGACGCCGTGAGGCTCTGGATCAAGTAACGCCTGCTCGCGGCAATTGCTGGCCGCGGGGCCGCCTGCTATACTCGTGGGCTTTTCGGAATTTTCCGAAGGGTTTCACGTTTTCGTTATTCCCGGCTTCCTTGTCCTTGCGTCACGTCAAGGACGAGGGCGGTTCAGAGCCAAAGGCCGGGTTGTTTTGGGACTAATTCATTCATGCCAACCATCAATCAACTGGTGCGTCAGGGTCGAACGGTCGAAAAGATCAATTCGAAGAGCCCTGCCATGCAGAACTCGCCGCAACGCCGCGGTGTCTGCACCCGCGTCTACACCACGACGCCAAAGAAGCCCAACTCGGCGCTTCGTAAAGTTGCCAAGGTCCGCCTGACCAACGGCTTCGAAGTCATTTCCTACATCGGCGGCGAAGGCCACAACCTCCAGGAACACAGCGTCGTGCTGGTTCGCGGCGGTCGTGTCAAGGACTTGCCCGGTGTTCGCTACCACATCGTGCGCGGCTCGCTCGACCTGCAAGGCGTGAAAGACCGCAAGCAGTCGCGTTCCAAGTACGGCGCGAAGCGTCCCAAGAAGGCTTAAGCCTTCCTGTTGCCAGAAACAAACAAACGGTGTTCGGTTGCCTTGGCGGGCACATCGAACGAAGTGACCCAATGTCGGGTCGAGTAAGTGAGAGTCCGGAATGGCTCTCGCGGTGCCGGAAACGGTGCCAACTGAAGCAAAGAGGTTAGTAACATGCCACGTCGTCGCGAAGTCCCCAAACGTGAAATCCTGCCGGATCCCAAGTACGGCAATGTCGAGCTGTCGAAGTTCATGAACGTGATCATGGAAGGCGGCAAGAAGGCGATCGCCGAGCGCATCATTTATGGCGCGCTCGACTTCATCGAGAAGAAGAACCCCGACAAGGACCCGCTCGAGGCCTTCACCGTTGCCATCAACAACGTGAAGCCGATGGTCGAAGTCAAGTCGCGCCGCGTCGGCGGTGCCAACTACCAGGTGCCGGTCGAAGTCCGTCCCGTCCGCCGCCTCGCCCTGTCGATGCGCTGGATCAAGGAAGCCGCCCGCAAGCGCGGCGAAAAGTCGATGGCCCTGCGCCTGGCCAACGAACTCATGGAAGCCACGGAAGGCCGTGGCGGTGCCATGAAGAAGCGCGACGAAGTGCACCGCATGGCAGAAGCCAACCGCGCTTTCAGCCACTTCCGCTTCTAAGAATCAAACTTCGCTTGGGCGTTGGGCGTTGAGCGCCGGGCGATGTCGCCCGGGCTCGAGGCCCAGCGCTCAACGCATTTAACCCGAAAGTAAATCATGTCCCGCAAGACCCCCATCGAGCGCTACCGCAACATCGGCATCTCCGCGCACATCGACGCCGGCAAGACCACGACGACCGAGCGCATCCTGTTCTACACCGGTGTGAACCACAAGATCGGTGAAGTGCACGATGGCGCCGCCACGATGGACTGGATGGAGCAAGAGCAGGAGCGTGGCATCACGATCACCTCGGCTGCGACCACCTGCTTCTGGAAGGGCATGGCCGGCAAGTTCGAAGAACACCGCATCAACATCATCGACACCCCGGGCCACGTGGACTTCACGATTGAAGTCGAGCGCTCGATGCGCGTGCTCGACGGCGCCGTCATGGTGTACGACGCGGTCGGCGGCGTGCAGCCCCAGTCGGAAACCGTCTGGCGCCAGGCCAACAAGTACAAGGTTCCGCGTCTCGCGTTCGTCAACAAGATGGACCGCACCGGCGCCGACTTCCTGCGCGTGCGCCAGATGATGGTGGACCGCCTGAAGGCCAACCCCGTCGTGATCCAGATCCCGATCGGTGCCGAAGAGCACTTCCAGGGCATCGTCGACCTCGTGAAGATGAAGGCGATCATCTGGGACGAGGACAAGGGCGTGACCTTCACCTACGGTGAAATCCCCGCGAACCTGACCGACGTCTGCAACGAATACCGCGAAAAGCTCGTCGAAGCCGCTGCCGAAGCGAGCGAAGAGCTGATGAACAAGTACCTCGAAGGCAACGAGCTGACCGAGGAAGAAATCAAGAAGGCCATCCGCCAGCGCACCATCGCGGGCGAAATCCAGCCGATGCTGTGCGGCTCGGCCTTCAAGAACAAGGGCGTGCAGGCCATGCTCGACGCCGTCATCGAATACATGCCGGCGCCGACGGACATTCCGCCGGTCAACGGCCTGGACGAAGACGAAGCGCCTGTCACCCGCAAGGCTGACGACAGCGAGAAGTTCTCGGCTCTCGCATTCAAGCTGATGACCGACCCGTTCGTGGGCCAGCTGACCTTCGTGCGCGTCTATTCGGGCGTGCTGACCAAGGGCGATAGCGTCTACAACCCGGTGCGCGGCAAGAAGGAGCGCATCGGCCGTATCGTGCAGATGCACGCCAACAACCGCGAAGAAGTGAACGAAATCCGCGCCGGCGACATCGCCGCCTGCGTGGGCCTGAAGGAAGTGACCACCGGCGAAACCCTGTGTGATCCCGCGGCCATCGTGACGCTCGAGCGCATGGTGTTCCCGGAGTCGGTGATCTCGCAGGCTGTCGAGCCCAAGACCAAGGCCGACCAGGAAAAGATGGGCATCGCCCTGCAGCGCCTCGCCCAGGAAGATCCTTCGTTCCGCGTCAAGACCGACGAGGAATCGGGCCAGACCATCATCGCCGGCATGGGCGAGCTCCACCTTGAAATCATCGTGGACCGCATGAAGCGCGAGTTCGGCGTGGAAGCCAACGTGGGCAAGCCCCAGGTTGCCTACCGCGAAACGATCCGCAAGACCGTCGAAGATGCCGAAGGCAAGTTCGTTCGCCAGTCGGGCGGCAAGGGCCAGTACGGCCACGTCATCCTGAAGCTCGAGCCGCAGGAAGCCGGCAAGGGCTTCGAGTTCGTGGACGCCATCAAGGGTGGTGTGGTTCCGCGCGAATACATCCCCGCGGTGGAAAAGGGCGTTGTCGAAGCGCTGACGCAAGGCGTGCTCGCGGGCTACCCCGTCGTCGACGTCAAGGTCACGCTGCACTTCGGTTCGTACCACGACGTGGACTCGAACGAAATGGCCTTCAAGATGGCCGCGATCTTCGGCTTCAAGGAAGGCGCCCGCAAGGCCAGCCCCGTGATCCTCGAGCCGATGATGGCCGTGGAAGTCGAAACGCCCGAAGACTACGCCGGCAACGTGATGGGCGACCTGTCCTCACGCCGCGGCATGGTGCAGGGCATGGACGACATGATCGGTGGCGGCAAGTCCATCAAGGCCGAAGTGCCGCTGTCGGAAATGTTCGGCTACTCGACCACGCTGCGCTCGATGTCGCAAGGCCGCGCCACGTACACGATGGAGTTCAAGCACTACGCCGAAGCTCCGCGCAACGTTGCCGAAGCCATCGTGGCTGCTCGCGCAAAGTAATGTCTTTGCGGGACAGACCAAGATTTGCGCAGCAAATTTGCTCTGTCCCCAACTTGTCTGCGATCCGGTGCCGCCCTGTTCCCGTGCGGGGCGAACCAGCAATCGGATGCAGACATAAAACCAATACACGGGAATGCTCTTTCAAGGATTGAAAAATGGCAAAAGGTAAATTCACCCGCACCAAGCCGCACGTGAACGTGGGCACGATCGGTCACGTCGACCACGGCAAGACCACGCTGACGGCTGCAATCGCCACGGTGCTGTCGGCCAAGTTCGGCGGCGAAGCCAAGGCCTACGACCAGATCGACGCGGCGCCCGAAGAAAAGGCCCGCGGCATCACCATCAACACCGCCCACGTCGAGTACGAGACGGCCAACCGCCACTACGCCCACGTCGACTGCCCCGGCCACGCCGACTACGTCAAGAACATGATCACCGGCGCGGCCCAGATGGACGGCGCCATTCTCGTGTGCTCGGCCGCTGACGGCCCCATGCCCCAGACCCGCGAGCACATCCTGCTGGCGCGCCAGGTGGGTGTGGGCTACATCATCGTGTTCCTGAACAAGTGCGACATGGTCGACGACGCCGAGCTGCTCGAGCTGGTCGAAATGGAAGTGCGCGAGCTGCTGGACAAGTACGAATTCCCCGGCGACGACACCCCCATCATCCACGGCTCGGCCAAGCTCGCCCTGGAAGGCGACAAGGGCAAGCTCGGTGAAGAAGCCATCATGAAGCTGGCCGAAGCGCTGGACACCTACATCCCCACGCCCGAGCGCGCCGTGGACGGCACCTTCCTGATGCCTGTGGAAGACGTGTTCTCCATCTCCGGCCGCGGCACCGTCGTGACCGGCGCCGTCGAGCGCGGCGTGATCAAGGTCGGCGAGGAAATCGAGATCGTGGGCATCCGCCCGACCGTCAAGACCACCTGCACCGGCGTGGAAATGTTCCGCAAGCTGCTCGATCAGGGCCAGGCTGGCGACAACGTCGGCGTGCTGCTGCGCGGCACCAAGCGCGAAGAAGTCGAGCGCGGCCAAGTGCTGTGCAAGCCCGGCTCGATCAAGCCGCACACGCACTTCACCGCTGAAGTCTATGTGCTGTCCAAGGACGAAGGTGGCCGTCACACGCCGTTCTTCAACAACTACCGTCCGCAGTTCTACTTCCGCACGACGGACGTGACCGGCGCGATCGAGCTGCCCAAGGACAAGGAAATGGTCATGCCTGGCGACAACGTCAGCATCACCGTGAAGCTGATCAACCCGATCGCGATGGAAGAAGGCCTGCGCTTCGCCATCCGCGAAGGCGGCCGTACCGTGGGTTCGGGCGTCGTGGCCAAGATCCTCGACATCTAAAGCCGGACGCAAAGGAATCATCATGGCTACCAAGCAAAAAATCCGCATCCGCCTGAAGGCGTTCGACTACAAGCTGATCGACCAGTCGGCAGCCGAAATCGTCGATACCGCCAAGCGCACCGGCGCGATCGTCAAGGGCCCCGTGCCCCTGCCGACCCGCATGAAGCGTTTCGACATCCTGCGTTCGCCGCACGTCAACAAGACCTCGCGCGACCAGCTCGAGATCCGCACGCACCAGCGCCTGATGGACATCGTCGACCCCACCGACAAGACCGTGGACGCGCTGATGAAGCTCGACCTGCCGGCCGGCGTGGACGTCGAAATCAAGCTGCAATAAGACGCTGCGGCCCCGCGCCGCGCTGTCGACGAAGCCCGCCTGCAGAAATGCAGGCGGGCTTTGTTTTTTGCCGCACGGATGTGGCATCCTCGCCGTGGCGCCGGCTTCACCATCCATGAAGAGGCATTCGCCGGAGTAAAACGAGGGCAGCACAGCATGAGACAAGGCATCTCTTTCGCGTCGGGTGTGATGGCATGCATCGCGGCAACGGCGCTGCTCGTCGGCTGCGGCGGCGGGGGTGGGGGCGGCGGGGGCGGTGGTGGCGGCATTCCCTTTTTGCCGGTCGCGCCGGTGACGGGGAGCCAGGTTACGCTGAGCGGCACGGCCACCTACGAGTCCGTTCCCAATCCCAACGGAACGCTGGTGTATGCCAGTGCCACACCCAGGCCGGTGCGCGGCGCGCTGCTGGAAGTGCTCGATGCAGCGAGCTCCGCGCAGCTGGCAGCGACCACCACCGACGGCAACGGCGCCTACTCGGTGTCGGTGCCCGCCAATACCGCAATCGCGGTGCGCGTCAAGGCGCAACTGGCCCGCAGCGGTCCGGGCGCAAGCTGGGATGTCACGGTGCGCGACAACACCCGATCGGGTGCGCTCTACAGCATGCAGACGCCAGCCTTTTCGTCCGGTTCGGTTGCCGCCACGGTGCGCGACGTCCATGCGCCGTCGGGCTGGGGCGGCTCCAGCTACACGGGCGACCGGGTGGCGGCACCTTTTTCCGTGCTCGACACGGTCTACAGCGCCATGCAGAAGGTGGTGTCGGTCGCCCCCGCCACGGCGTTCCCGGCGCTGCGGGTCTTCTGGAGCGTGAACAATGCGCCTTCTTCCGGCACCGTGGCGGCCGGGCAGATCGGCACGACCTTCTTCGTCAGCAGGAGCAGCGGCCGCGAAATCTACGTGCTCGGCAAGGAAGACGTGGACACCGACGAATACGACAACTCGGTCGTCGCCCACGAATGGGGGCACTACTACCAGTCGGCCTTCAGCCGCGACGACTCGGCGGGCGGCTCCCATTCGCAGAGCCAGCGCCTGGACCGCCGGCTGGCCTTCTCCGAAGGCTGGGGCAACGCCTGGTCGGGCATCGCTCTCGAGCGGCGCAACTATGTCGATTCGGGCGGTGCCCAGCAGTCGGCGGCGCAGTTCAGCATCAACATCGACCTTGCCGCCGGCGCCGCGACGACGCCCGGCTGGTTCCGCGAACCTTCGATCCAGTCGATCTTCTGGAACCTCAACCAGCAGGTCGGCTTCAAGCCGATCCACGACACGCTGACCGGCATTCTCTTCAGGAGCGGCGCGGCCGTGACGTCGATCCATCCGTTCTCGGCGGCCTTCAATGCCACCGCGCCGGCGAGCGCCTCGGCGCTGGCCAACCTGCTGGCCGCCCAGAACATCCACGCGACCGACAACGATCCCTACGGCGGCGCCGAGACCAACGACGGCGGCATCCCGGTCACGCTGCCGATGTACCGGACGGCAACCGTCGGCGGCGCCCCGGTCCAGGCCTGCGTGTCCAACTCGGCCGGCACGGACAACAAGCATGGCAGCTTCTCCTACCTTCGCTTCAACGCCCCTGCCAGCCGGAGTTACCAGATCGTCGTCAACGGAGGGCCGGCCGGCTCCAATCCCGATTTCGACATCTTCAGGGGCGGCCTGATTGCACGGGAAAGCAACACGGTCAGCCTGTCGGCCGGGGCGTACGTCCTTGCCGTATCGGACCTCAACAATTCCGGAGCGCTGACATGCTTCAACGTCTCCGTCCAGTAGCAGGAAAGGCCGCCATGAATTTTCGACCGAACGCGATGATGGCCATCGCATGCCTCGCGCTGGTGGCGTTGCCGGGGCCGGCCGCGGCCGACGGCGATCCCGCGGCGCGCAGCGCGAAGCCCCGGCACCCGGGCGCGCAGCACCGCGCCGCGCCGATGACCACGGCACCGCAAAAGCCCGGAAGCTCCGGCGTGAAGCTCCAATACCGCGTCGACGCCGTACCGCGGGTGGGCCAGGCCACTCCCATCGTCTTGCAGTTCGACGACGTGACCGACCCCGAGGGCGCCACCGTGCGCCTGAGCGCCGACCGCGGATTGGCGATCCAGGGCGACAGCACGCTGGCGCTGCCGCCTGGCAAGCGAACCACCGCCACCGTCACCGTGGTGAGCGAGAGCGAAGGCCTGGCCTATCTCAACGTCTTCATCACCCAGGGCGGCGCCTCGAGCGCGGTGTCCGTCCCGGTCCAGACCGGCACGGGCGCGCCGGCCCTGAAGTCCTCCGGCGAGATGAAGCCGCAGCCCGATGGGGACAGCCTCATCACGATGCCCGTCAAATAGGCGAAATAGGCGAAATAGGCAAAAGGCAGTACAGGGCGGCCCCATTTCGGGCCTGGATGCGCCCCGCGGGCCGCTCCACAACGCTGCTTGCACAGCGCCCGCATCGCGGGCTATAATCGCTGGCTCTGCCCTTGGTGCGTCAATATGCGTGCGTATGCCTGCACATGAACGCCGTGGGAGCGGAGATTTATCAACCTTCTTTCGCAGGACGGGTCCCCCACCGGGGAATCGTCCAAACGCTGTCGCCAATTGAAGTGGCAGCGGCGAAGGAAGCTTCCATTTTTGGAGAAAACAAATGAGTCTGAGCAACTCCCTCGGGTTGCTGGGCCGCAAGGTGGGGATGATGCGTCTCTTCACCGATGACGGGGACGCAGTTCCTGTCACGGTGGTGGATGTGTCCAACAACCGTGTGACCCAGATCAAGTCGCAAGAGACCGACGGCTACGTCGCGCTGCAAGTGACGTTCGGTTCGCGCAAAGCATCGCGCGTGACCAAGCCGCAAGCCGGCCACCTCGCCAAGGCGGGTGTCGAAGCTGGCGAAATCATCCGCGAATTCCGCGTGACCGCCGATACCGCCGGCCAGCACAAGGCTGGCGGCGTCATTGCCGCGAGCAGCGTGTTCTCGGTGGGCCAGAAGGTCGACGTGCAAGGCACCTCGATCGGCAAGGGCTTCGCCGGCACCATCAAGCGCCACAACATGAGCTCGCAACGCGCGTCGCACGGCAACAGCCGTTCGCACAACGTTCCCGGCTCGATCGGCATGGCACAAGACCCCGGTCGCGTGTTCCCCGGCAAGCGCATGACGGGCCACCTCGGCGACGTCACCAAGACGACGCAGAACCTCGATGTGTTCCGCATCGACGAAGCGCGTCAACTGTTGCTCATCAAGGGCGCGATCCCGGGCGCAAAGGGTGGCTTCGTCACCGTGCGTCCCGCCATCAAGGCCAAGCCGCAAGCGGCTGAAGGAGCGAAGTAATGCAACTCGAACTCCTGAACGAACAAGGCCAGGCCGCGTCGAAGTACGACGCCCCCGAGACCGTGTTCGGCCGTGACTACAACGAAGACCTGGTCCACCAGATCGTCGTTGCATTCCAGGCCAACGCCCGCCAAGGCACGCGCGCCCAGAAGGACCGCGAGCAGGTCAAGCACTCGACCAAGAAGCCTTTCAAGCAAAAGGGAACGGGCCGCGCCCGTGCCGGTATGACGTCCTCGCCGCTGTGGCGCGGGGGTGGCCGGATCTTCCCGAACATGCCTGACGAAAACTTCTCGCAGAAGATCAACAAGAAGATGTACCGCGCCGGCATGGCCGCCATCTTCTCGCAGCTCGCTCGCGAAGGCCGTCTGGCCGTGGTGGATTCGCTGACCGTGGATTCGCCCAAGACGAAGCCGCTGGCAGCCCGTTTCAAGGCGATGAATCTCGAGTCCGTGCTCGTGATCGCCGAAGAAGTCGACGAAAACCTGTACCTTGCCTCGCGCAATCTGGTCAACATCCTCGTGGTCGAACCCCGCTACGCCGATCCGGTGTCGCTGGTCCACTACAAGAAGGTGCTGGTCACCAAGGGTGCCGTCGACAAGCTCAAGGAGATGTTCGCATGAGCCGCGTGAACCCTACCGCCGCTGAACGTACGTTCGAAGAAGGCCGCCTGATGGCGGTGCTGGTCGCCCCGATCGTGTCCGAAAAGGCCACGATGGTCGGCGAGAAGTCGAACGCTGTCACTTTCAAGGTGCTGCAAGACGCCACCAAGCCCGAGATCAAGGCCGCTGTCGAACTGATGTTCAAGGTCGAAGTCCAGGGCGTGTCGGTGCTCAACACCAAGGGCAAGACCAAGCGCTTTGGCAAGTCCATCGGCCGCCGCGACAACGTTCGCAAGGCCTATGTGACCCTGAAGCCCGGTCAAGAGCTCAACCTCGTCGGGGAAGGCGCTTAATCATGGCCGTCATCAAGATGAAACCCACTTCGCCGGGCCAACGCGGCGCGGTGAAGATCTCGCGGGACCACCTGTACAAGGGTGCCCCTCACGCGCCGTTGCTCGAGCCGCAGTTCCAGGCTGCCGGTCGCAACAACAACGGCCACATCACGATTCGCCATCGCGGCGGTGGTCACAAGCACCACTATCGCGTTGTCGACTTCGTGCGCAACAAGGACGGCATCCCGGCCAAGGTCGAACGCATCGAGTACGACCCGAACCGCACCGCCCACATTGCCCTGGTCTGCTACGCCGACGGCGAGCGCCGCTACATCATCGCCCCGCGCGGTCTTGAAGCCGGTGCAACGCTGCTGAGCGGTTCGGAAGCCCCGATCCGCGCCGGCAACACGCTGCCGATCCGCAACATTCCGGTCGGCTCGACGATCCACTGCATCGAACTGCAACCCGGCAAGGGCGCGCAGATCGCGCGTTCGGCCGGCACGTCGGCCACGCTGCTGGCTCGCGAAGGCGTCTACGCCCAGGTCCGCATGCGTTCGGGTGAGGTGCGCCGCATCCACATCGAATGCCGCGCCACCATCGGTGAAGTCGCGAACGAAGAGCACAGCCTGCGCCAACTCGGCAAGGCCGGTGTGAAGCGTCACATGGGTATTCGCCCGACCGTTCGCGGTGTGGTGATGAACCCGGTCGACCACCCGCACGGTGGTGGCGAAGGCAAGACCGGCGAAGGCCGCCATCCTGTCGACCCATGGGGCAACCTGACCAAGGGCTACCGTACCCGTAACAACAAGCGCACGCAGGTCTTCATCGTGTCGCGCCGCAAGAAGTAAGGGATAGCAAATGACTCGCTCTCTCAAAAAGGGTCCGTTTGTTGACCATCACCTCGTGGCCAAGGCCGACAAGGCTGTGACGACGAAGGACAAGAAGCCGATCAAGACCTGGTCGCGCCGCTCGATGGTTCTGCCCGAGTTCATCGGCCTGACCATTGCCGTGCACAACGGCAAGCAGCACGTGCCTGTCTACATCACCGACCAGATGGTCGGCCACAAGCTCGGCGAATTTGCGCTCACGCGCACGTTCAAGGGGCACCCCGCGGACAAGAAAGTCCAGAAGAAGTAAGGAACGACCATGTCTGAAACACGTGCAGTCCTCCGCGGTGTCCGCCTCTCGGTCGACAAGGGCCGTCTGGTCGCTGACCTGATCCGCGGCAAGAAGGTTGATCAAGCGCTCAACGTTCTGCAATTCACGCAGAAAAAAGCCGCTGTGATCATCAAGAAGGTGCTCGAGTCGGCAATTGCCAACGCCGAGCACAACGATGGCGCCGATATCGACGAGCTGAAGGTCAAGACCATCTACGTCGAACAGGGCGCAACGCTCAAGCGCTTCACCGCGCGAGCCAAGGGTCGCGGTAACCGCATCAGCAAGCCCACGTGCCATGTGTACGTGACGGTTGGCAACTAAGAACGCCTGGAAGAAATATGGGACAGAAAATCCATCCGACCGGCTTCCGCCTTGCGGTTACCCGTAATTGGTCCAGCCGCTGGTACGCAAGCGACCGCGATTTCGCGGGCATGCTGGCCGAAGACATCAAGGTTCGCGAATACCTGAAGAAGAAGCTGAAGAACGCTTCGGTGTCGCGCGTCATGATCGAGCGTCCCGCCAAGAACGCACGCATCACGATCTACTCGGCTCGTCCGGGCGTCGTGATCGGCAAGAAGGGCGAAGACATCGAGAACCTCAAGCGCGAACTGGGCAAGCAGCTCGGCGTGCCGGTGGCAGTGAACATCGAAGAAGTGCGCAAGCCCGAAATCGATGCCCAGCTGATCGCCGACAGCATCACGCAGCAGCTCGAAAAGCGGATCATGTTCCGCCGCGCCATGAAGCGCGCCATGCAGAACGCCATGCGTCTGGGTGCCCAAGGCATCAAGATCATGTCGGCTGGCCGCCTGAACGGCATCGAAATCGCTCGTACCGAGTGGTATCGCGAAGGTCGCGTGCCGCTCCACACGCTGCGCGCCGACATCGACTACGGCACCTCGGAAGCCAAGACCACCTACGGCGTCATCGGCGTCAAGGTCTGGGTCTACAAGGGCGACACGCTGGGTCGCAACGACCTGCCGGCCGTCGAAACGCCGCGTCCCGACGAAGAGCGTCGTCCGCGTGGTCCCCGCCGTGATGGCCGTCCTGGTGGCGACCGTCCGGGTGGCGACCGTCGTGGTCCCGGCCCCCGCGCCGGTGCCCGTGGTCCGATCGGTGGCAACACCGCCCCGGCCGACGGCAGCGACAAGCCCGCAGAAGCCACCGGTGGTGCTCCCGCAGCACCGGGTGCAGACTCGAAACCCGCCGTTAAGCGCGTCCGCAAAGCCGCGCCAGCTGCAGCAGCTGACGGTGCCAAGACCGAGTGATCGGTCTTAGAACTACGGAGTATTAAAAATGCTGCAACCTGCACGCAGAAAGTTCCGCAAGGAACAAAAGGGCCGCAACACCGGCGTCGCAACCCGGGGCAACTCGGTTGCCTTCGGTGACTTCGGTCTCAAATGCACCGACCGCGGCCGCCTCACGGCGCGCCAGATCGAAGCCGCTCGCCGCGCGATTTCGCGTCACGTGAAGCGTGGTGGCCGGATCTGGATCCGCGTGTTCCCGGACAAGCCGATCTCTACCAAGCCCGCCGAAGTGCGGATGGGTAACGGTAAGGGCAACCCCGAGTACTACGTCGCTGAAATCCAGCCTGGCAAGATCGTGTTCGAGATCGTCGGCGTGCCCGAAGAACTCGCCCGCGAAGCGTTCCGCCTGGCCGCCGCCAAGCTTCCGCTGCGTACGACGTTCGTCGCTCGCCAGCTCGGCGCCTGAGAGGAGAACATCCATGGCAACACGTAAGAAAAAAGAAACCGCGGCTCCGGCCAAGGTGACCAAGGCTGCAACGCTGCGCACGAAGGACGTCGCAGCACTGCAAACCGAAGTCAAGGAGCTGCAGAAGGCTCATTTCGGCCTGCGCATGCAGAAAGCCACGCAACAGCTGTCGAACACCTCGACGCTGCGCGTGACGCGCCGCGACATCGCACGCGCCAAGACCATTCTTGCTCAGAAGCAGCAAGAAACCCAAGCCGCCAAGTAAGGAGTGAACATGACGGAAGCTAAAAAATCCCTCAAGCGCACCTTGATCGGCAAGGTGGTCAGCGACAAGCGTGCCAAGACCGTGACCGTGCTGGTCGAGCGCCGTGTGAAGCACGAGCTCTACGGCAAGATCGTGGCCAAGACGAGCAAGTACCACGCCCATGACGAAAAGGGCGAGTACAAGCTTGGCGACACCATCGAGATCACGGAAAGCCGTCCGATCTCCAAGACCAAGAACTGGGTCGTGACCCGCCTGGTCGAGAAGGCCGTGCTGGTCTGATCACCGGTTGATCGACCTCGGGAAGCCTCTCGAAGGCAACCCATCCCGAAACGGCCCACAATGTGGGCCGTTTTTCTTTTTCAGGAGCATTCAGATGATCAAAGTCGGCGACACCCTTCCTTCGGCAACCCTGCAGGAATATTCCGAGGTCGAGGGCGAAGGCTGCAGCATCGGTCCGAACCCGGTGGACGTGAGCAAGGCCACGGCCGGCAAGACCATCGCGCTGTTCGCGCTGCCCGGTGCCTTCACGCCGACCTGCTCGGCCAAGCATGTGCCCGGCTATGTGCAGCACTTCGACGACTTCAAGGCCGCGGGCGTGGACGAGATCTGGTGCGTGAGCGTGAACGACGCCTTCGTGATGGGCGCCTGGGCGCGCGACCAGAAGACTGGCACCAAGGTGCGCATGCTGGCCGACGGCAGCGCCGATTTCGCCAAGGCGACCGGCCTCACGCTCGACCTGACCGGACGCGGCATGGGCCTGCGCAGCAACCGCTACTCCATGCTCGTGAAGGACGGCAAGGTCGCCGCGCTCAACGTCGAGGCGCCGGGCAAGTTCGAAGTCAGCAACGCCGAGACGCTGCTGGCCCAGGCCCGCGGCTGAGCGCCGGCTAAAGATCAGCCTTGAGGTAGTGCGCGCCCGCAATCGGGTTGTGATAGTAGGGCGGCACTTCCTCGAAGCCCAGGTCTTCGTAGAGCGCGCGGGCCGATTCCATGTCGTCCAGCGTGTCGAGCAGCACGCATGCGTAGCCGGCGCCGCGCGCCGCGTCCAGGATGGCTTCGGCAAGCTGCCGGCCGACGCCCAGCCCGCGAAAGCCGGGCCGCACGAACAGGCGCTTCATCTCGGCGGCATTGGCGTAGTCGGTGTTGTCCAGCGGACGCAGCGCGCAGCAGCCGGCGACGTGCGCCAGCGTTCCATTGGCGCGCACGAGCGTCGGGGCTTGTTGCCCCGCCGCTTCCTTGACATGGGCCGGGTCGACCAACGCGAGCAGCAACGCGCCGCGAGGCTCGGCATAGTCGCCCGGGAGCGTCGCGACTTCTTCCTCGAAGTTCTGGAAGCACAGGTCGATGTGCAGCGACGCGGCGTAGTCGCGAAAGATCGCGCGCGCGGCATCGAGCTCTGGCGCATCGTCCGGCGCAAGGAGCACGACCGCGGGCGTGTCGGCGAGCGGCAGGGGGCGCGAAACGGAAAAGCTCATACGCGCAGCGACGCTATCCAGTACGCGGCGCCCGCGCATACCGCAAACAGGACCAGCGCGAGGCCGCGCGAGATGGCGTCGTCGCGGCTCGGTGCCACCCGGCTGCCGGCGGGCCTGATCAGCTTGTCGCCGGAAACCATCGGCCGCACCAGGCGGTGCCGCTTGACCAGCACGTAGAAGAGCACGGCGAGCACGTGCAGGCTCACCAAGGCGATCACGATCGTCTTCCCTGCCCCTTTGTGCCAGCCCGTGGCCGCGCTCACCACCGCGCCGGAGACAAAGCGCGACAGCGGCCCTGCGGCGGAAATCTCGTCGTCCGCCACCAGCCCGGTTCCGACCTGCACGGCAAGTACCGCGAGCACGGCGAAGACCGACAGGGCGCCCAGCGGCGTGTGGCCGATCACATGGTCGGGATAGGCCCTTCCGCGCAGGTACGCCACGACGGAACCCGGGCCGTAGAAGAACGAGGCGAAGCGCGACCAGCGCCCGCCCACGAAACCCCACAGCAGGCGGAACAGCAGCAGGGCGAGCACCGCATAGCCCAGGCGGAAGTGCCATTCCATGATGCCGCCAAGGCCGGTCGCGATGAGGCCGAACACGGCGATGCTCAAGGCCCAGTGGAAAACCCGCGTCGGCAGATCCCAGATGCGCGCTCGGACGGGGGCGTCGGACGCTGCGGCCTGCATGGCGGCCACGGTGGAGTCGGTCATCGAAAGGGCATGGTGCGCAAAAACTGCGGAAGGCGCAGATTAGCAAACTCCGCGCCGCTGCATGCTTCGGGTTGTTGCTATGCGCGTTGCGACCGAAGCCCCTAAACTCGGCGCGGCACTGCCTTCGGCGGCGCCGCAATACCTACAAGAGGACCCCGATGATTCGACTTGCTTCGTTCGCGCTGGCTGCCGCCTGCGCCATGATCTCCGTGCCGGCTGCGGCCCAGTTCGCCAAGCCCGAAGACGCCGTCAAGTACCGCCAGAGCGCGCTGTTCGTGATGGGCCAGCATTTCGGCCGCATCGGTGCCATGGCCAATGGCCGCGTTCCGTACGACGCGGCGGCCGCCGTCGCCAACGCCGACATCGTGGCCGAAATGGCCAAGTTGCCGTGGACCGGATTCGGTGCCGGTGCCGAGGGTGGCAAGGCCAAGCCCGAGGTCTGGAAGGAAGGCGCGAAGTTCAAGGAGCACCAGGACAAGATGATCGCCGAGACCGGCAAGCTCGTCGTCGCGGCCAAGGCCGGCAACATCGATGCGCTCAAGGCGCAGTTCGGCGCCACGGCGGGCAGCTGCAAGGCCTGCCACGACAGCTTCCGCAACCAGTAAGCGGGGCTGCAACAAGGCAAAAGGCGCTCCATGGAGCGCCTTTTTTCATTCAGCGATTCCGCGTGGAACCGCAGCAGGCCTGGGGGCGAGCCAATGCTCAGGTTTCGGCGAGCAGCTTCTCGATCAGCTTGTGGAGTTCCGCGAAGTCGGGCTCGCCCACATAGCGCTTCACGATCTCGCCCTTCTTGTTGACCAGGTAGGTGGTCGGCGTGAGCTTCACGTCGCCCCAGGCCTGCGCCACGCTGCCGGTGTTGTCGATCGCGACCTTGAACGGCAGCTTGCGGGTCTCTGCAAAGTTGACGACGTAGCTCGGCGGGTCGTAGCTCATGGCCACCGCCAGCGTGTCGTAGCCCTTCGATTTGTACTTGTCGTAGGTGGCAATGACCTTCGGCATCTCGGCCACGCAGGTCACGCAGCTCGTGGCCCAGAAGTTGACCAGCGTCACCTTGCCCTTGAGGTCGTCCGTGCTCTTCTTGCTGCCGTCGAGCAGCACGAAGGTCGATGCGGGCGCCGTGGTGGCGCCGGACCCCAGGTAAACGCCCACGCCGGCGGCCAATGCAAGCGCGACGGCGGCGACGGCGATGTATTTTTTCATGGCAAGGGAAAGAGAGGGGCCACGTGATTTTAGTTCCGCCGGCCGGAACGTGCCGGGGCTCGATAATCGCCCTTCGATGCTGTCGCCCGCTCCCCGCTCCTGGCCCCTTTTGCCCGCCGCCGCTGCCGTTTTCGCGCTGGCCGCCTGCAGCCCCACCTTCAACTGGCGCGAGGTGCCGATCGCCGATGCCGGCCTGGTCGCGCTGCTGCCCTGCAAGCCCGACCGTGCCGAGCGCGCGCTGCCGCTCGGTGCCGAGTCGGTGCGGGTCGACATGGCCGGATGCGAGGCCGGCGGTGCCACGTTCGCCGTGGCGCACGCATCGGCCGCCGGCCCCGCGCAGGCCGAAGGCTGGCTCGAGGCATGGCGCGCCGCCATGCGCAACCAGCTCGGCGCGGCGCAGGTGACCGAGGCGCCGGCCGCCCTGCAGCGCGCCACCGCAATCCCGGCGCCGGTGCGGCTCGAATCGCAACCCGGCCAGCCGGGCGCCGCGCCCGTGCAGGTGCTCTGGTTCGCCCAATCGCAAAAGGACGGCAGCGTTGCGCTCTACCAGGCGACCGTGCTGGGGCGGCCCTCCAACCCGGAGGCCGCAAAGACTTTCTTCGAGGGATTGCGGCTGCCCTGAAACCGGTGCCATCGTGGCCGGCGGCCGGCTGGTGTGGCCGCTTTGCCGTCCTGCTGCGTTATGTCGTTTATCTACATCCCCTGGGCGCCCCCGCATAATCGGTGTGTCCTCCCCCGACCCGCATGAACAGCATCCTCATCATCGCCCACTCACCGCTCGCGCAGGCGCTGCGGCAGTGTGCGCTGCATGTGTTCCCCGACTGCGAGCAGGCCGTCGTCGCGCTCGACGTGCTGCCCAACGTCTCCCCGGAGGAAACGCTGGCCGCGGCCCGCATCACGCTCGAGCAGCAGCTCATCGCGCCCCGTTCGCAAGTGCTGGTGCTGGCCGACGTGTTCGGCGCAACCCCTTGCAACGTGGCGCAGAAGCTGGTGGACGGCGTCCGCTCGCGGCTGGTGGCGGGTGTCAACCTGCCGATGCTGCTGCGCGCAGTGACCTACCGCAACGAGCCGCTCGAGACGCTGGTGCAGCGCGCCATCGCGGGCGGCACGGCCGGTGTCATGCAGGTGGCCGTGGCCGCACCCCAGAATCAGGCGAAGAGAAAGCACAGTGATCAAGAAATCCGTGACCATCAGCAATAAGCTGGGCCTGCATGCACGCGCATCGGCCAAGCTCACCAAGATCGCAGGCAGCTATCCCTGCGAGGTGTGGCTCTCGCGCGGCGACCGCCGCATCAATGCCAAGAGCATCATGGGCGTCATGATGCTGGCGGCGGGCCTCGGCTCGACGGTCGAGCTCGAAACCAACGGCGAGCAGGAGCAAGAGGCCATGGACGCCATCGTCCAGCTCATGAACGACAAGTTCGGCGAAGGCGAATGACCTTCGCAGTCCACGGCCTCCCTGTTGCCCGTGGCATAGCCATCGGCCGCGCGGTGCTGGTGGTGTCCAGCCGCATCGACGTGGCCCACTACTTCATCAAGCCCGAGGAGATCGAGACCGAGATCGACCGGGTGCGCACCGCGCGCAACGCGGTGGCCGACGAGCTCGCCAAGCTGCAGGCCAACGTGGCGCTGATGGGTCCGAACGATGCGCCGCACGAGCTCGCCGCGCTGCTCGAAGTGCACCAGATGCTGCTGCAGGACGAGGCGCTCACCGGCGGCGTGAAGCACTGGATCACCGAGCGGCTGTACAACGCCGAATGGGCGCTGACCACGCAGCTCGAGATCATCGCGCGCCAGTTCGACGAGATGGAGGACGAGTACCTGCGCGAGCGCAAGGCCGACCTCGAGCAGGTGGTCGAGCGGCTGCTGCACCGCATGAAGGGCACGGCCGCGGTGCTCGCGCCGAGCCCTCCGCGCCGCAAGCGACCCGCGTCCGAGGACGACGACGATCCCACCGCCGGCGACGCCATCGACGCGCCGCTGGTGCTGATCGCGCACGACCTGTCGCCGGCCGACATGCTCCAGTTCAAGAAGAGCGTGTTCGCCGGCTTCGTGACCGACGTGGGCGGGCGCACCTCGCACACGGCCATCGTCGCGCGCAGCATGGACATTCCGGCCGTGGTGGGCGCGCGCACTGCGAGCCAGCTGGTGCGCCAGGACGACTGGGTGATCATCGACGGCGATGCCGGCGTGGTGATCGTCGACCCTTCGCCGATCATCCTGGCCGAGTACGGCTTCAAGCAGCGCCAGGGCGACCTCGAGCGCGGCCGGCTTGCGCGCCTGCGCCACAAGCCCGCGGTCACGCTCGACGGGCAGCGCGTTGAGCTGCTCGCCAACATCGAGATGCCCGAGGACACCGTCGGGGCCATGAAGGCCGGGGCGGTGGGCGTCGGGCTGTTCCGCAGCGAGTTTCTCTTCATGGGCCGCGAGTCGCAGCGCCAGACCCGCCTGCCTGACGAGGAAGAACAGTACCAGGCCTACAAGCGCGCGGTCGAGGGCATGCAGGGCATGCCGGTCACCATCCGCACCATAGACGTGGGCGCCGACAAGCCGATCGACGGCAAGGCGGCCAGCAAGCAGGAGCACCTGAACCCCGCGCTGGGCCTGCGCGCCATCCGCTGGAGCCTGGCGGACCCGGCCATGTTCCTCACCCAGTTGCGCGCCATCCTGCGCGCGGCGGCGCACGGCGAGATCCACCTGCTGATCCCGATGCTCGCGCACGCCAGCGAGATCCGCCAGACGCTCTCGCTGATCGACTTCGCGCGCACCGAGCTCGACAGCCGCGGCGCCGTGTACGGCCACGTGAAGCTCGGCGCGATGATCGAGATTCCGGCCGCGGCGCTCACGCTCAAGACCTTCCTCAAGTACTTCGACTTCCTGTCGATCGGCACCAACGACCTGATCCAGTACACGCTGGCCATCGACCGCGCCGACGAGGCCGTGGCCCACCTCTACGACCCCGCCCACCCTGCGGTGCTGAAGCTCGTGGCCGACACCATTGCCGAATGCCGCCGCCAGGGCAAGGGCGTGGCCGTGTGCGGCGAAATGGCCGGCGACGTCGCCTTCACGCGCCTCCTGCTCGGGCTCGGACTGCGCAGCTTCTCGATGCATCCGTCGCGCATCCTCGCCGTCAAGCAGGAAGTGCTGCGCGCCGACACCGGCAAGCTCGAAGCCTGGGCCAAGAGCGTGCTCGAGTCGGACGATCCCGCCGCCGCCCTGGCCGGGTAGGTAGTGCTTCCTCATTCGATTCGCCCGGCGGCAGGGCGAGTCGACATAAAACGAAACACGCCGAAACGGCGGTGAAAGGACTTGCGCAGGCGCCGCAAGCACCATCAGGTCTCCTCTTCCACGACAGAAAGGCCTGAAACATGAACGCTCTCTCCCTGACCCAACTCGTCGCCGTCGGCTCCTTCGCCATGCTGGCCGCGGCCGGCGCCAACGCCGAAACCTACGAAGGCGTCCAGCCGCTCGCATCGGCCATGAGCCGCGCTGAAGTCAACGCCGAAGCCGTGCGCACTGCCTCCGCACCGAACCAGAACGTGGTGCGCGGCTCGCGCGGCGCCGAGACCATGGCCATCTCGAGAGACCGGGCCGGCGTCGTCTACGAGGCCATGCGCACCGCCGCCGCCCCCGACCAGAACGTGAGCTCGGGCTCGCGCGTGAACAGCAAGGTCATCTCGACGCTGCAGAACCCGCTGGATGCGCGTGCCGCAGCCGCCGGCAACAGCAACAAGCTTTAAGTCTCACGCCCAGGGGCGATGCCCCCGGGCCGCAAGGAACATCATGAAACACTGGATCAAACGCACTCTCTTCGGTTTCGCAGGCTTGGCCGTGGTGGCGGGCAGCATCGCGGGCTGCGCCGGCCACCGGCATGGCTGGGGCAGCGGCGATCCCGCCGAGTTCCGCACCCGGATGGTCGAGCGCGTCGGCAGCAAGCTGGAGCTCGATGCGCTGCAAAAGCAGAAGCTCACGGCGTTGGCCGAGAAACTGCAGGCCCAGCGCGAAGCCATGCGCGGTGCGGGAGGTGCGGGCGATCCGCGCTCGCAGTTCAAGGCGCTGTTCGCGGGCAACAAGCTGGACCAGGCCGGCGCCGCGCGGCTGGTCGACGAGAAGACCGCGGCCGTGCGCAGCGGCAGCCCTGAAATCATCGCCGCCGCCGCCGATTTCTTCGACAGCCTGAACGCCGCGCAGCAGCAGAAGGTGCGCGACTTCATGGACCGTGGCGGACGCCGCTGGGGCCATCGTGGCTAGGCTTGGCTCACCCCCAGGCTTCGCGCACTTCGTGTCGCTTCGCCAACCCCCCGCAAGGGGGCGATACCTGCGGCCCGGCCAAACCGGTCCCACGGTATCCCACGACCAGGCAGTGGCAGCGACGGGTGGCGTGCGCCTGCTGCTGCGAGCAGAAGGCGTGGTGGTTCTCGCCGCATCGCTCGCCGCCTACGCGCAGTTCGGTGGCGGCTGGGGCGTATTCGCACTCTGGCTGCTGGCGCCCGATCTCGCGATGCTGGGCTATCTGGCCGGGCCGCGCATCGGCGCCGCTTTCTACAACGCCACGCACTCGTACTTCGGCGCCGTGGGGCTGTTGGCTCTCGGCGCGCTCGCGGCCATCCCCTGGGCCGTGGCCGGCGGCCTGATCTGGTGCGCCCACATCGGCCTCGATCGCGCGCTGGGCTACGGCCTCAAGTACGGCGCAGGCTTCGGCGCGACGCATCTGGGCCGCATCGGACGGGCCGATCCGTGGTGAGCGCCGTGAAAGCCGCGCGGTGCCACGCCTTGCAGCGGACGGAAACTGCGCAGCAATGCCCGCGGGCCTGATCGTCAGCCAGCTGTTCGCCAGGAGGCACAATCCCGCCATGCCGCGCATCCTGCTGATCGACGACGACGAACACCTCGCCGCGCCGCTGACCACCTACTTCGCACGCTTCGGCTGCACGCTCGAGAGCGCCGTGCGCCCGAGCGAGGGGCTCGCGAAGCTGCGTGCCGGCCAGTACGACGCCGCGATCCTCGACGTGATGCTGCCCGAGATGGACGGCTTCGCTTTGTGCCGCGAGATCCGCAAGGAGAGCGACATCCCGATCGTGATGCTCACCGCGCGCGGCGAGGTGATGGACCGCGTGGTCGGCCTGGAGCTCGGCGCCGACGACTACGTGCCCAAGCCCTTCGAGCCGCGTGAACTGGTGGCGCGCGTGCAGACCATCCTGCGGCGCCAGCGCAGCGTGCCCGCCGCGCCGGCCAACGGCGCCGGCGCGCAGCACCGCGTGTTCGACGGCCTGTCGATCGACCTGGACCGGCGGCAGGTGCTGCGCCATGGCGAGCGCGTGGAACTCACCGGCACCGAGTTCGAGCTGCTCGCGCTGCTGGCGGCCGAACCCGGCAAGGTGTTCAGCCGCGACGACATCCTGAACCGCCTGCGCGGCCATGAAGCCGAGCTCTACACCCGCGCGGTCGACATCGTGGTGAGCCGCCTGCGCAAGAAGCTCGAGCCCCTGGACTGCATCAAGACGTTGCGCAACGCCGGCTATGCGCTGGCCGTCGCGCGCAGCGAACCCGCATGAGATCCCGCCGGGGAGACTGGCGCAAGGCCTGGCGCGAGATGGGCTGCCGCCGCGCCGAACTGCACAGGCAATGGCACGAGCAATTTCACGAGAAGGTGCAGGGCAAGCGCCGCTGGCGGCGCTCGCTGCGCATCCGGCTTGTCATGATGTTCCTGCTCCTGGCCGTGGTGATGGCCGTGGTGTTCATGGGCGGCATGAAGAAGTCCTTCTCCACCGGGTGGGCCGAGGCCGCCAAGCCGATGCTGGTGGACTACGCCGACCGGCTCGTCGCCGAGATCGGTACGCCCCCCGACATCGCGCGTGCGCAGGCACTGGTGAACCGTCTGCCGATCACGATCCGCATCGTGGGCCCCAAGGTCAACTGGGATTCCAACCCCGCAGGCGCCAACGGCCGTGGCGGATGGATGCAGCACCTCGACGAGGATCCGCTGAACGACAAGTGGTTCATCCGTCCGACGGCCGACGGCCACCGCGTGGTCTTCGGCTGGGCGCCCAAGCTCTGGCAGCTGGCCCCGCGTGCCGCGGGCTGGGCCACGCTGTGCACGCTGCTGCTGCTCATGGTGCTGGGCTACGTCTACGTGAGCCGCCTGCTGCGTCCGCTGATCGACATCCGCGAAGGCGCGCAGCGGTTCGGCCGCGGCGAGTTCACGCAGCCGATCCCGATCCGCCAGAACGACGATCTCGGCGACCTGGCGGCGCACATCAACACCATGGCCGACGACATCCAGGCCATGCTCGATGCCAAGCGCGGCCTGCTGCTGGCGCTGAGCCACGAGCTGCGTTCGCCGCTCACGCGGGCCCGGCTCAATGCCGAACTGCTGCCCGCCACGCCCGAAGGCGCGGCCGAGCGCGAGGCGCTGCTGCGCGACCTGAACGAGATGCGCGACCTGATCAGCGACCTGCTCGAGAGCGAGCGCCTCGCGAGCCCGCATGCGGCGCTGCAGCGCGAGCCCGTCGACCTGGCCGTGCTGGTGCGTGAAATCGTCGCCGAGATGCCGGGCGCGCAGCAGGTGCACCTCGACCTCGCGGAACGCCTGCCGGCGCATGCGGTCGACCGTATGCGCTTTCGCCTGCTGCTGCGCAACCTGCTGGACAACGCCTTGCGCTACAGCGCCGACGCGCCGCGGCCGCCTTGCGTGTCGCTGCGTGCCGTGGTCGATGGCAAGGACCAGGGCGCCGAGCTGGAGATACGCGACCACGGACCGGGTGTCGACGAAGCCCAGCTCGAGCGGCTGACCGAGCCCTTCTATCGCACCGATGGCGCGCGGGCGCGTGCGACCGGCGGCGTGGGCCTGGGCATGTACCTGTGCCGGCTGATTGCCGAAGCGCATGGCGGCAGCCTCGTGGTGCGCAACGCGCATCCCGGGCTGCAGATCGTCGTGCGCATCTAGCGTTCGGCCGCGTGCTTTGCGCTGTCGCCTGCGCTACCAGCCGGGGCCTTGGGCGGGGCTACGATGCGCCTCCGTGCCAGCGCCCGTCAATCAAGGAGACACCCCCATGAGCAGCTCACTCGTCAACCACCAGGTCCGCCTCGCCAAGCGCCCCGAGGCCACCGCCACCCGAGAGAACTGGAAGTTCACCACCGAGCCCGTCGGCGAACCGGCCGAGGGCGGGGTGCTGGTCAAGACGCTGTCGCTGTCGCTGGACCCCGCCATGCGCGGCTGGCTCAACGATGCCAAGAGCTACATCGCGCCCGTGGCCATCGACGAAGTGATGCGAGCCGGCGGCGTCGGCCGCGTCATCGCTTCGAAGAGCCCCGACTTAGCCGTGGGCGACACCGTCTACGGCACCCTGGGCGTGCAGGAATACATCCTCATTCCGCAGGACCAGGTCAAGCGCAACGGCCTCGTGAAGATCGAGCTCGGGGTTGGCACCATCAACCAGTGGCTCAACGTGCTCGGCATGCCCGGCATGACCGGCTACTTCGGCCTGATGGACGTGGGCCAGCCCAAAGCGGGCGAAACCGTCGTCATCTCCGGCGCGGCCGGTGCGGTGGGGCAGACCGTGGGCCAGCTCGCCAAGATCAAGGGCTGCCGCGTGGTCGGCATCGCGGGCGGCGCCGCCAAGTGCGACTGGGTGGTGAAGGAGCTGGGTTTCGATGCTTGCATCGACTACAAGGCCGGTGCCGGCGCAGTGCGCGACGGGCTCAAGGCGCATTGCCCGAAGGGCGTCGACATCTACTTCGACAACGTGGGCGGCGAAATCCTCGACGCGGTGCTGGCGCGGCTCGCGCGCAAGGCCCGCGTGATCATCTGCGGCGCCATCAGCCAGTACAACAACGCCAACAGCATGCCGGGCGCCGGTCCCAAGAACTACCTGAGCCTGCTGGTGAACCGCGCGCGCATGGAAGGCATCGTGGTGTTCGACTACGCCGACCGGTACCCGATCGCCATCGCCGAGATGGCCGGCTACCTGAAGGACGGGCGCATGAAGAGCAAGGAGGACGTCGTGAAAGGTATCGACACGTTCCCCGAGTCGCTCAACAAGCTGTTTGCGGGGGAGAACTTCGGCAAGCTGATCCTGCAGGTGGCCGAGGACTGACGCCGGCTCAGGGCTCGCCGGGGCGCATCGGGATGTCGCCCATGGCGTCGTCCTCGCGCAGGCCGCGGGCGGCCTTCAGCGTTTCGATCGAGAGGCCGTCGCCGTGGCCCGCGAAGCCCTGGGCCACGCCTTCGAGCACCGTCGACAGGCCCACCTCGCCGTCGGCGCGCGCATCCATGCTGATGTTCAGCACCCGGGCCGCCATCTGGCGGTAGCTGATGGCGCCGGCGCCTTCGAGCGCGGCCACCAGGTCGAGATAGAGCGCCAGGTTCAGGTCGAACACCAGCTTGGGCGTGATCTCGAAATCGTCGTTCTTGTTCTTGTTGTCCATGGGCGGGCTCCTTGTTTCCGAAGGCTCCACTCTAGCCACAAACGAGGCGCCGGTCTCGTCGGACGCGGACCTATTCCTCAGCGCGCGCGTGTGCCCATCACCGCGGCCAAGACAATCAGCGCCGCCGCCAGCGCGATGCTCCAGGTGAGCGGGCGCCCGGTCACGGCCAGCAGCAGCGCGGTGGAGCCCAGCGGCGTGAGATAGCTCAGGATGCCGATCTGCCGCGCATCGCCGCGCTTGAGCGCCATGTCCCAGACGAAGAAAGCCGCGCCGAGCGGACCGAGGCCGCAGAGCGCGACCAGCAGCCAGTCTTTCGCGGACAGCACGGCCGAAGGCTCGAGCAGTGCATGGCAGGCGAGCGACAACACGCCCGAGACCAAGCCGAAGAGGCCGATCGCCGAGGTCGGGAACGACGCCACGCGTTTCGTCCAGAGCGAGTAGCTGGCCCAGATGAAGGCCGAGCCCAGCGCCGGCACGAAGCCCCAGGCCGGGCCGCCGGGGACCGAAACCGCGCCCTCGCGCGCCCCGAGGATCGCGATCGCCGCGCCCGCGAAACCCAGCAAGGCGGCCGCCAGGTGCAGCGGCCGCAGCGACAGGCCCGGCAGCAGGGCCGGCGCCAGCACCACCATCAACAGCGGCCACAGGTAGTTGACCAGGTTGGCTTCCACCGGCGGGGCGTGCCGCAGCGCGATGAACAGCAGGAAGTGGAAACCGAACAGGCCATAGATGCCCAGGGCCAGCGTGCGCCGCGGCACGCGCCAGGCGCTGCGGTCGCGCAGCACCAGCGGCCAGCTCGGGATGCTGCCGATGATCAGTGCGAGCCCGGTCAGCAGGAACGGCGGCAGGTGCGACAGCGCGGTGCCGAGCGAGGCGAGCGTGGCCCACAGCGCGATGGCGGCAAGGGCAAGGAGCGTGGGCGACATCGCACCGAGCTTAAGCGGCGCCGTCGTCGCAGGACGCCGGCGGATCGTCGCGCGGCGCCGGTGTCGCTGCCTGGCCGCCGATCCTGCGCAACGCCGCCGTGAGCGCGGAGGGCGAGCGGTAGCCGGTGCGGCGCGCCGTCTCCGCCACGCCCATGCCGGCGAGGCGCAACTCGCGCGCATGGGCGAGACGCAGCATGCGCAGCCAGTGCATCGCGCTCACGCCCTGCTCGTCGCGGCAGCGCTGCGCAAACTGGCCTGGGCTCAGGCAGGCGACGCGTGCAAGCTCGGCAACGCCCAGCGGCTCGTGCCAGCGGGCGCGGGCCCAGGCGGCGAGCGCGGTCCAGTCGATGCGGCGGCCCCGCGTAGGGACCGGCGTGCCCGCGCTCCAGGCTTCGAGCAACAGCGCGGGGCCGTGCTGCAGTGTCAACACGGAAGCGTCCGGCTGCTGCGCGCACTGCGCGAGGTATTGCGCGAGGGCCCGCAGCCGAGATGCATCGGCGGGCGCATGCACGGCACAGCGTGCCCACGCCGGATGGGTGGTATCGAGCACGAGGCAGCGGCTGCCGTCGCGCGCTTCGAAGTCGTGCCGGTCGCAGGGCATCACGACCTGCGCATCTCCCGCGCCGATGCGCGCGCCGCGGCCTTCCACTTCGAGGTCGAGCACCCCGGCCAGGCCGATCAGCACCTGGAAGTGATCGTGCGCATGGCTGCCGCGCGAGGCGCCGTAGTCGCGCAGCGACAGGCTGTGCGGATCGGCTGTCATCCCAGCCGCAGCGGCAACGCCGACGCCGCGCACACCAGCAGGAAGGGAATGCTGATGCGGTGGAACTCGCGCAGTCCGTGCGGCACCCTGGCAAGCCGCAACGCGATCAGATTGGCCAGCGAGCCCAGCACGCAGCCGAAGCCGCCCACGCTCACGCCGGCGGCCAGCGCCGGCAGGTCGCGCACATGGCCGTCGAGCAGGATCGCGGCCGGCACGTTGCTGATGAATTGCGAGGCCACGATGGCGGCCAGGTAGGCGCGCCATCCCTCGGTGATCGGCCAATGGTTCAGCAGCGCCACGATGGCGGGCAGTTCGGCCAGCTGCCGCAGGTCCACGAACATCAGCGCGATGATCGCGAGCAGGGCCCAGTCGATGCCGCGCAGCACGCGCGGATAGGTCACGAGGAACACGGCCAATACCACGCCCAGGCCCGCCAGCAGCCAGTGCCGGTCGAGCGCGACCACGAAGCCGATGAACAGCACGCCCGCCAGCGCCAGCAGGCGCGGCTGCACCGGTGAGGTTTCGGCCTCGGGCTTGAGCGCGATCGGCGTGCGCGGCACCAGCAGCCAGGCCGCCGCGAAGAGCCAGAACAGCATCACCGCGACGGTCGGCAACATCATCCCCATGAAGGCGGCAAAGCTCTCGCCTGAACGGTGCCAGAGATACAGGTTCTGCGGATTGCCGATGGGCGTGAGGGCGGAGCCCGCGTTGACGGCCAGCGCCTCGAGCACCACGAGCCGCGCGAGCGGCAGGTGCGCCTGGTTGGCGAGCACGCGCGTGAGTGGCACCAGCAGGAACAGGCTCACGTCGTTGGTCACCAGCGCGGAGAGCAGCGCGGCACACGCGGTCAGCAGCAGCGCGAGGCTGCGCTGGCTGTGCGTGCGCGCGAGCAGGCGCTGCGCCGCGGCCTGCAGCATGCCGCTTTTTTCCACGCCCTGGGTGATGGCGAGCAGGCCCGTGAGGGCGCCCACCGTTTGCCAGTCGACCAACTGGAGCCAGTCCATGGGCGCGCGCGGGCGCAGGAAGGCGAACACCACCGCGACGGCGGCCAGCAGCCACAGCAACCCGTTGCCTCCGCCCTCTTCGGACGGCGCTGCGGCCGATGGTTCAGCGGCCGACGAGGTCACGCAGCTCGCGCTTCAGGACCTTGCCGATCGCGCTGCGTGGCAGCTCGTCGATGAAGTGCAGGCGCGCGAGGCGCTGCGTCTTGCCGAGCTGCGCGTTGGTCCATTGCAGCAGGGCCTCTTCGGTGGTGCCGTCGCCTTCGCGCCGCACCACGAAGGCCACCGGCGTCTCGCCCCATTGCTCCGAGGGCACGCCGACCACCGCGACATCGGCCACGGCGGCATGGCCCCGCAGCACGGTCTCCAGGTCGCTCGGATAGATGTTGAAGCCGCCGCTGATGATCATGTCCTTCTTGCGGTCGAACAGGGTCAGGAAGCCGTCGGCATCGAAGCGGCCGACGTCCCCGGTGCGGATGAAGCGCTTGCCGCTCGCATCGAACCATTCGGCCTCGCGTGTCTTGGCGGGCTGGCGGTGGTAGCCGGTCATCATGCCGGCCGAATGGCCCACCACCTCGCCCGCCTGCTCGGTGTCGCCGCGCGGAATCTCGCGGCCTTCCTCGTCGATGAGCCGGATGTCGCTGCCCTCGGCCGGGCTGCCCACCGTGTGCAGCTTGCCGGGATGCAGGTGGGCTTCGAGGATGCAGGTTCCGCCGCCTTCCGTCATGCCGTAGAACTCGATCAGCCCGCCGGGCCAGCGCGCGAGCACGTCGGCCTTGAGCGCGGCATTGAAGGGCGCGCTGGTGCTGAACTTGAAGCGGGACGACGAGAGGTCGTGCGCATCGAAGCGCGGATGCGCCATCAGGCGCTGGTACTGCACCGGCACCAGCATGGTGTGCGTCACGCGGTGCCGCTCGGCCAGTTGCAGGTAGCCCAGCGCGTCGAACTTCGGCATCAGCACCACGCAGCCGCCGAAGGCGATGGTGGGGAAGAACACCACCAGCGTGGTGTTCGAATACAGCGGCGTCGACAGCAGCGTGACGGTGTCGGGGCCGTAGCCGTACTTGGCGCCGCGCTGCACATGGGCCCAGCGCATGCCGTGCCCCTGCACGATGCCCTTGGGCTCGCCGGTGGTGCCCGAGGAATAGATGATGTTGAAGGGCCACGAAGGCTGCGTGTCGACGGCGCGGGGCTGCGCGCCCACGGGCGCCAGCCAGTCCTCGAGGCTCTGCCCGGCGGCGGAGCCGTCGAGCGCCACGCGCGCAATGCCGCCTTCCTTTGCGGGGCCGACAACCTCGGCCGCCGAAGCGTCGGTGAAGAGAATGCGCGCGTCGGCATCCTCGATCATGCGGGCCAGACTGGCGGGCGTGGAGCCGGGCGCGAGCGGCGCGACCGCGAGGCCGGCGCGCAGGGCGCCCAGGAACACCGCCGCGTAGTTCACCGAGGACGACGCGCAAACCGCAATGGCGTCGCCGGGCCCGAGCCCGTCCCGCTGCAGGCTGGCCGCGATGCGGTCCATCAGCGCGTCGAGCGCGCGGTAGGTCAAGGTGTGATGCGCATCCGCGAGCGCGGCGCGATCGGGCGTGTGTTGCGCATGGAGGCGAACCAGATCGGCAATGGCGCCGAACTCGCTTTCCATCGCGGCTTGGATGGCAGGGTGCGTTTGCAAAATCGATCCTTCGTCTTGGCCAGCCGAAAGGATAGCGAAGAAGGGCCGCACCGGGTGAGCTGCACGCGACGGCCCGGCGGCGGCCGCGGCCCCGCGGCTCAGACGCCGGCGGCGTGCGCCTGCTGGTCGGCGTGGTAGCTGGAGCGCACCATCGCGCCCACGGCGGCGTGGCTGAAGCCCATCTTGTAGGCCTCTTCCTCGAACATCTTGAAGGTGTCGGGGTGAACGTAGCGGCGCACAGGCAGGTGCGAGCCCGACGGCGACAGGTACTGGCCGATGGTCAGCATGTCGATGCCGTGCGCGCGCATGTCGCGCATCACCTGCAGGATCTCTTCGTCGGTTTCGCCCAGGCCCACCATGATGCCGCTCTTGGTCGGCACGGCGGGGTGCAGCGCCTTGAACTTCTTCAGCAGGTTGAGGCTGAACTGGTAGTCGCTGCCGGGGCGCGCTTCCTTGTACAGGCGCGGCGCGGTTTCCAGGTTGTGGTTCATCACGTCGGGCGGCGCGGCCTTGAGGATCTCGAGCGCGCGGTCGTCGCGGCCGCGGAAGTCGGGCACCAGGATCTCGATCTGCGTCATCGGCGAGAGCTCGCGGATGTGGGTGATGCAGTCGACGAAATGCTGGCTGCCGCCATCGCGCAGGTCGTCGCGGTCGACGCTGGTGATCACCACGTACTTCAGGCGCAGCTTGGCGATGGTCTTGGCCAGGTTCAGCGGCTCGTCCTTGTCGAGCGGGTCGGGGCGGCCATGGCCCACGTCGCAGAACGGGCAGCGCCGCGTGCACTTGTCGCCCATGATCATGAAGGTGGCCGTGCCGTTGCCGAAGCACTCGCCGATGTTCGGGCACGAGGCTTCCTCGCAGACCGTGTGCAGGTTGCTCTCGCGCAGGATCTGCTTGATCTCGTAGAAGCGGGTGGTGGGGCTGCCGGCCTTCACGCGGATCCACTCGGGCTTCTTGAGCACCTCGCCCTGAACCACCTTGACGGGGATGCGCGACAGCTTGGCCGCGGCCTTCTGCTTGGCCAGCGGATTGTAGTTTTCGGCGCTTTGTGCGTCCCGGACGACTTCGGTAGAGCTCATTGGATGCTAAGGCGCCAGGTAGGTGGTGAGCTTCTGGCTCAGGACCCGGGCAGCGTCTTCCCATGTGGTTTGGACCCCGATTGTAGAAAGATCGACCGTTTGCAGCCCCGCATACCCACATGGGTTGATTCGCGAGAAGGGTTCGAGGTCCATCGCGACGTTGAGGGCCACGCCGTGGTAGGTGGCGTGGCGGCTCACCTTGATGCCCAGTGCGGCGATCTTGCCGAGCCCGCGGAACGGGTCGCCGGCGGGCAGCGGGCCGGTCAGCGCGGCATGCGAGAACGGATCGTCCAGCCGCACGTAGATGCCCGGCGCGCCTGGCACGCGATGGCCCGTCACGCCGAAGTGCGCGAGCGTGCGCAGCACCGATTCCTCGATCCGGTAGACGTATTCCTTCACGTAGTAGCCGGCCCGTCGCAGGTCGACCAGCGGATAGCCGACCGCCTGGCCGGGGCCGTGGAAGGTGACCTGCCCGCCGCGGTCGGTCTGCACCACGGGAATGTCGCCGGGGTTCAGGATGTGGTCCTGCTTGCCCGCGAGCCCTTGGGTGAACACGGGCGCGTGCTCGCACATCCATAGCGCGTCGGGCGTTTCCGGCAGCCGGTCGAGCGTGAACTGCTTCATGGCCGCAAAGGTCTCGGCATAGCCGACGCGGCCCAGCCAGCGCAGTTCCATGGCGGTGCCCGTCGGTTGCTCGGCCACGGTCATCGGGGCTCGCTCAGAGCACCACCTTGACCGACGGGTGGGCCGACAGGGCGCGATAGAGATCGTCGAGCTGCTCGCGGCTGGTGGCCGTCACCGTGATGGTCACGCCCAGGTAGTTGCCGGCCTTGCTGTCGCGCAGCTCGACCGTGGTCGCGTCGAAGGCGGGATCGAAGCGCTCGGCGATCTGCGTGATCGCATGCACGAAGCCGTCGGCCTTCACGCCCATGACCTTGATCGGGAACTGCGAGGGATATTCGATCAGCGATTCCTTGCGCGGATCGGGAATGGGCGTGGTGACGGGGTCGGTGGTGTTCTCGGTCATGCCGGGGCTCCTTGCTTCTCAGCGTTGCGTTGCTTGGCCTCCTGATAGGCCGCATACAAGCTCTCGTAGATGGGGCCGGGCCGGCCATTCCCAATGGCCTTGCCGTCGAGCGTGGCGACGGGCAGCACTTCCTTGCTGGCCGAGGACAGGATCAGTTCGTCGGCGCCGAACACTTCGTCGCGCGACACGCGCCGCAGCGCAAACGGAATGCCGCGCTCCTGGCACAGGCGCTCGAGCAGGCCGTAGCGGATGCCGGTGAGCACCAGGTTGTCCTTGGGCGGGCCGATCAGTACGCCGTCCTTCACGATCCACACATTGCTCGACGAAGCCTCGCTGAGCCAGTCGCCGCGGAACATCACGGTCTCGGCTGCGCCGGCCTCGACACTGATCTGCCGCGCAAGCACGGCGCCCAGCAGGCTGGTGCTCTTGATGTGGGCCTTCTGCCAGCGGAAGTCGTCTGCCGTCACGCAGCCCACGCCCTGGGCGCGCACCGCATCGGCCACCGGCGGCAGCGGATTCACCATCACGAAGACGGTGGGCCGGAGCCCCTTGACCATCGCGTGGTCGCGCGGCGCAACGCCGCGCGTCACCTGGAAGTAGACCGCCTGCGGTGCAGCGCCGCCCGGCCCGATCAAACGCATCACGATGCCCCGCCACTCGTCGAGCGTGAGCGGATTGGCGATCTGCAGCTCGGCCAGCGATCGATCGAGCCGCGCCATGTGTTCTTCGAAGCAGAAGGGCTGGCCGCCATAGGCGGGGACGACCTCGTAGACGCCGTCGCCGAAAATGAAGCCACGGTCGAGCACGCTGACCTTGGCGTCCTTGACGGCGGTGTATTCGCCGTCGAGATAGCAGGGTGTGGAGGGAAGTGCGGCAGTGAGAGGGTGCATGCCGGAATTATGGTTGTGCGCGCCGAGTCGGGTTCTCGTCAGCCCGCGCGGCCCCGATTTGCAACGGTGACAGTGCAAGTGGCCGGACGGGCTGGGTTTTTACTTATAATCCAATGGCTTTGTAGAAATTCTGGGTCGTCACCGGGCTTCATTCGAAATGAAAACAATCGCCCGAAAAGATGAGAGGGTCGCGGAGGACCTCGACACGGAATTCAAGCCGTTGACCGCCGATGAGGCGAGTGAACTGCGTGCAAGGCATCCCTCGATTTCCCCTTGGCGGGTCATCGCGGGGCAGTTGGTTGTCGGTCTGCTGGTGGCTTTGGCCGCCTGGGGACTGACGGGGAGGCAAAATCTGGGTTGGTCCGCCGCTTACGGTGCGATCGCGGTGGTCATTCCTGCCGCGGTATTCGCACGGGGGTTGACCGGCCGGTTTTCTTCCTTGAATCCGGGCACTGCGGTGGTCGGGTTCTTCCTCTGGGAAATGGTCAAGATGGCGTTGTCGCTCGCGATGTTGTTCGCGGCGCCAATGCTGATAACGGCGCTGAGCTGGCCCGCAATGCTGGTCGGCTTGGTGGTGACAATGAAGGCGGCCTGGTTGGCGGTGATGTTCTCGCCCCGGCGCCGGCAACATAGAGACGAGTAACTGAATGGCTGCTGAAAACGCTGCGGAACATGGTCAGACCGCGGGTGAATACATCATTCACCACTTGACGCACCTGCAAAGCTCCAAGCCCGCAGGTGTTGCCGACTTTTCGGTTTTCAATTTCGACTCGCTCTTCTTCTCGATAGCACTCGGCGCCCTGGGTTGCTGGCTGCTCTGGCTGGCGGCCCGCAAGGCGACCGCGGGCGTTCCGGGACGTTTCCAGGCGGCCGTCGAGCTGCTGGTCGAAATGGTCGACCAGCAAGCCAAGGGCATCGTGCACAACGCCACCAGCCGCAAGTTCGTCGCTCCGCTCGCGCTCACCATCTTCGTGTGGATCTTCCTGCTGAACGCAATGGACCTGTTCCCGGTCGACCTGTTCCCGGCCATCTGGGCCAAGATCTTCGGCATCGCCGGCGCAGACCCGCACCACGCCTACCTGCGCGTCGTGCCGACGGCCGACCTCTCGGTGACCATGGGCATGTCGGTTGCCGTGCTGCTGGTGTGCCTGTACTACAACATCAAGATCAAGGGTTTCGGCGGCTGGGTGCACGAGCTCTTCACCGCGCCGTTCGGCAATCACTGGGCGCTGTATCCGTTCAACTTCGCCATGCAGATGATCGAGTTCGTCGCCAAGACCGTCTCGCACGGCATGCGGCTGTTCGGCAACATGTATGCCGGCGAACTGATCTTCCTGCTGATCGCCCTCATGGGCGGTGCCTGGTCGCTGTCGGCCACCGGCATCGGCCTGGCCATCGGCCACATCGTCGCGGGCACGGCCTGGGCCATCTTCCACATCCTGATCATCACGCTGCAAGCCTTCGTGTTCATGATGCTGGCGCTGGTCTACATCGGCCAGGCTCACGATCACCACTGATCGTTCGGTTTCGTTTTTGTTTTTTGTTTTCTCTTCAACCAAAGTCCTCTAGGAGTCATCATGGAAGTTATTAGCTTTGTTGCACTGGCCGCCGTGCCTGATCATCGGTCTGGGCGCTGTGGGCGCATGTATCGGCATCGGCATCATGGGCAGCAAGTACCTCGAGTCGGCCGCACGTCAGCCCGAACTCATGGGTGAACTTCAAACCAAGATGTTCCTGCTGGCCGGTCTGATCGACGCCGCTTTCATTATCGGCACCGGTATCGCGCTGTGGTTCGCAACGGCCAACCCGTTCCTGGCGCAGATCGCCAACCTGCCGAAGTAAGTCTTTCTCGTCGGACCCGTGACGTCGTTCCCCTTCGCGGAATGGTGTCGCATTCAATCCCAAAGAGAGGGTGAAAAGTGAGCATTACCGGTACCCTGATCGTTCAGATGATCGTGTTCCTGATCCTGGTCGGGTTCACGATGAAGTTCGTGTGGCCGCCGATCGCCAAGGCGCTGGACGACCGCGCCGCGAAGATCGCCGAAGGCCTCGCTGCAGCCGACAAGGCCAAGTCCGAGCTGTCCGCCGCCAACAAGCGCGTGGAAGCCGAACTCGGCCAGGCACGCAACGAGTCCGCGCAACGTCTTGCCGACGCCGAACGTCGCGCCCAGGCCATCGTTGAAGAGGCCAAGGCCCGCGCGACCGAAGAAGGCAACAAGATCGTTGCTGCGGCACGCGTCGAAGCCGACCAGCAGGCACTGAAGGCGCGCGAAGCATTGCGCGAACAGGTTGCCGCACTGGCCGTCAAGGGCGCAGAGCAGATCCTGCGCAAGGAAGTGAATGCGGGCGTCCACGCCGATTTGCTCGCCCGCCTGCAGACCGAACTCTGATAGAAGCCATGGCAGAACTCGCCACCATCGCACGTCCCTACGCCGAGGCGCTTTTCAAGGCGTCGTCGTCCGACGTCGCCGGAACCAGCGCCTGGCTCGACCAGGTGGCCGCCATCGCGGCCAGTCCGGAGCTCCGGCAATTCGCCGACAACCCCAAGGCCACGGCCGAACAGGTTCTCGGCGTGATCGCCGGTGCATTCGGTGCACCGCTGACCGCCCACGCCCAGAACTTCCTGGGTGCGCTCCTGGACAACGGACGTTTCACGGTGCTGCCGGAAATTGCGAAGCAGTTCCGGGCACTGGCCAACGCGAAGAGCGGCTCGTCCGACGCCGTGGTCTACAGCGCCTTTCCCATCGATGCCGCGGCCCTGGCCAATGTGGCTGCCGCGCTCGAAAAGCGTTTCGGCCGCAAGCTGCAGGTCACGGTCCAGCAAGAGCCGGATCTGATCGGCGGCATCCGTGTGGTGGTCGGTGACGAGGTGCTCGACACCTCCGTCAAAGCGCGCCTCGAACAAATGAAAGTTGCGCTGGCGGCCTGACGGTCTTCAGCCCTCTACTTGTAGCCTCAAAGAAAGAAGGAAAGAGTCATGCAACTCAATCCCGCAGAAATTTCCGAACTGATCAAGAGCCGCATCGAGGGCCTCGGGGTCAGCGCCAACATCCGCAACGAGGGCACCGTGGTCTCGGTGACCGACGGCATCGTGCGCGTGCACGGCCTGTCCGATGCAATGCAGGGCGAAATGCTCGAGTTCCCGCCCACGGCTGACGGCACGCCGTCGTTCGGCCTCGCGCTGAACCTCGAGCGCGACTCCGTCGGCGCCGTGATTCTGGGCGAGTACGAGCACATCTCCGAAGGCGACACCGTGAAGTGCACGGGCCGCATCCTGGAAGTGCCCGTCGGTCCCGAGCTCATCGGCCGCGTGGTGAACGCCCTGGGCCAGCCGATCGACGGCAAGGGCCCCATCAACGCCAAGATGACCGACGTGATCGAGAAGGTCGCTCCCGGCGTGATCGCACGGAAGTCCGTCGACCAGCCGATGCAGACCGGCCTCAAGTCCATCGACTCGATGGTGCCGATCGGCCGTGGCCAGCGCGAGCTGATCATCGGCGACCGCCAGACCGGCAAGACCGCCGTGGCGATCGACGCGATCATCAACCAGAAGGGTCAGAACATGACCTGCGTCTACGTTGCGATCGGCCAGAAGGCTTCGTCGATCAAGAACGTGGTGCGCTCGCTCGAACAAGCCGGCGCGATGGACTACACCATCGTCGTGGCGGCATCGGCCTCCGAATCGGCGGCCATGCAGTACGTGTCGGCCTACTCGGGCTGCACGATGGGCGAATACTTCCGCGACCGCGGCGAAGACGCGCTCATCGTCTATGACGACCTGTCCAAGCAAGCCGTGGCCTACCGCCAGGTCTCGCTGCTGCTGCGCCGCCCGCCAGGCCGCGAAGCCTACCCCGGCGACGTGTTCTATCTCCACAGCCGCCTGCTCGAACGCGCAGCCCGCGTGAACGCCGACTATGTCGAAGCCTTCACCAAAGGCGCCGTCAAGGGCAAGACCGGTTCGCTTACCGCGCTGCCGATCATCGAAACGCAAGCCGGCGACGTGTCCGCCTTCGTTCCGACCAACGTGATCTCGATCACCGACGGCCAGATCTTCCTGGAAACCAGCCTGTTCAACGCCGGCATCCGCCCCGCCATCAACGCCGGTATTTCGGTGTCGCGCGTGGGTTCGTCGGCGCAGACCAACCTGATCAAGAACCAGTCGGGCGGTATCCGTACCGACCTGGCCCAGTACCGTGAACTGGCTGCGTTCGCGCAGTTCGCTTCCGACCTGGACGAAGCGACCCGCAAGCAACTCGACCGTGGCGCGCGCGTGACGGAACTGCTCAAGCAGACCCAGTACAGCCCGCTGCCGATCTCGCTGATGAATGCCACGCTGTTCGCAGTGAACAAGGGCTTCATGGACGACATCGAGGTCAAGAAGGTGCTCGCGTTCGAACACGGCTTCCACCAGCTGCTGAAGTCGAGCCACGCTGCCCTGCTCGAGACCATGGAAAAAAATGGCGCCAAGTGGGACGTGAAGCCCGCCAAGCCGGACGACAGCGCCGAGAAGCAAGCCTTCAAGAAGGTTTGCCAGGACGCCGAAGCCGAACTGCTGGCAGCCGCCACCTCGTTCAAGAAGTCGTTCGCCTGATCGACCCCTTGACCGACGCAAGAAGGAGTTCATATGGCAGCTGGTAAGGAAATCCGCGGCAAGATCAAATCGGTGGAAAACACCAAGAAGATCACCAAGGCCATGGAAATGGTCTCGGTTTCCAAGATGCGCAAGGCGCAAGAGCGCATGCGTGCCGCCCGCCCCTACAGCGAGAAGATCCGCAACATTGCGGCCAACCTCGGCAAGGCGAACCCCGAGTACACCCACGCGTTCATGAAGAAGAACGATGCCAAGGCCATCGGCTTCATCATCGTCACGAGCGACAAGGGCCTGTGCGGCGGCTTGAACACCAACCTGCTGCGCGCCGTCACCGGCAAGCTGCGGGAGGCGCAGAACGCGGGCATCGCCATCGAATCGGTCGCCATCGGCAACAAGGGCTTCGGGTTCCTGAACCGCATCGGCGCACGCGTGGTGGCGCACGTCACCCACCTGGGCGACACGCCGCACCTGGACAAGCTCATCGGGCCGGTCAAGACGCTGCTCGACGCCTATGCCGAAGGCAAGCTCTCGGCCGTGTACCTGTGCTACACCAAGTTCATCAACACGATCAAGCAGGAGCCGCTCGTCGAGCAGCTGCTGCCGCTGGCCGCGGACTCGCTGCAGGTCGAGGAAGGCCATCATTCGTGGGACTACATCTACGAACCCGATGCGCAGAGCGTGATCGACGAACTGCTGGTGCGCTACGTGGAGTCGCTGGTCTACCAGGCCGTGGCCGAGAACATGGCGTCCGAGCACTCGGCGCGCATGGTGGCCATGAAGGCGGCAACGGACAACGCGGGCAACGTGATCAACGAGCTCAAGCTGGTCTACAACAAGACCCGCCAGGCAGGCATCACCAAGGAACTCTCCGAGATCGTCTCGGGCGCGGCGGCAGCCGCGGGCGTGTAAGCCAGTTTCACGGTCTTCCCCCTACAAACAATTTTTATCGGAGCAGACATGGCTCAAGCAAACGCAGCGCAAGGCAAGATCGTCCAATGTATCGGCGCCGTGGTCGACGTGGAGTTCCCGCGTGACCAGATGCCCAAGGTGTATGACGCCTTGAAATTCGAAGGCGGCGGGCTGACCCTCGAAGTCCAGCAGCAGCTTGGCGACGGCGTGGTGCGCACCATTGCACTCGGCTCGTCCGACGGCCTGCGCCGCGGACTCATCGTGACGAACACCGGCGCGCCCATCACGGTGCCCGTCGGCAAGGCCACGCTCGGCCGCATCATGGACGTGCTCGGCCGTCCGATCGACGAGCGCGGCGAAGTGAGCCAGGACCTCACCGCATCGATCCACCGCAAGGCCCCCGCGTACGACGAACTGTCGCCTTCGCAAGACCTGCTGGAAACCGGCATCAAGGTGATCGACCTGGTGTGCCCGTTCGCCAAGGGCGGCAAGGTGGGCCTGTTCGGCGGCGCCGGCGTGGGCAAGACCGTGAACATGATGGAACTCATCAACAACATCGCCAAGGCTCACTCGGGCCTGTCGGTGTTCGCCGGTGTGGGTGAACGTACCCGCGAAGGCAACGACTTCTATCACGAGATGGCCGATTCCGGCGTGGTGAACCTGGACAACCTCCCCGAGTCGAAGGTGGCCATGGTCTACGGCCAGATGAACGAACCCCCGGGCAACCGCCTGCGCGTGGCGCTCACGGGCCTGACCATCGCCGAGTCGTTCCGCGACGAAGGCCGCGACGTGCTGTTCTTCGTGGACAACATCTACCGCTACACGCTGGCCGGTACCGAAGTGTCGGCGCTGCTGGGCCGCATGCCTTCCGCCGTGGGCTACCAGCCGACGCTGGCCGAGGAAATGGGCCGCCTGCAAGAGCGGATCACGTCGACCAAGGTCGGCTCGATCACCTCGATCCAGGCCGTATACGTGCCGGCCGACGACTTGACCGACCCGTCGCCCGCCACCACCTTCGCCCACCTGGACTCCACCGTGGTGCTGTCGCGCGACATCGCTTCGCTCGGTATCTACCCCGCCGTGGACCCGCTCGACTCGACCTCGCGTCAGCTCGACCCCAACGTGGTCGGCGAAGAGCACTACAACGTGGCCCGCGCCGTGCAAGGCACGCTGCAGCGCTACAAGGAACTGCGCGACATCATCGCGATTCTGGGCATGGACGAACTCGCACCGGAAGACAAGCTGGCCGTGGCCCGCGCCCGCAAGATCCAGCGCTTCCTGTCGCAGCCGTTCCACGTGGCCGAAGTGTTCACGGGTTCGCCCGGCAAGTACGTGCCGCTGTCCGAAACCATCCGCGGTTTCAAGATGATCGTGAACGGCGAAGCCGACCACCTGCCGGAACAAGCGTTCTACATGGTGGGCAGCATCGACGAAGCGTTCGAAAAGGCCAAGAAGGTCGCGTAAAGCGGCGCGGCCGACCGCCTGGCTTGGTTGCCGTGCTCGCCGTACTTCTGTACGGCTGCGCGCGGCGCCTCACCAGACGCCCGGCTGCTTGCTTTCCGATGTTCTCCATAGAACGGCAAAGGAAAAAAGATGGCAAACACCATTCATGTGGACGTGGTCAGCGCGGAAGAGTCGATCTTCTCGGGCGAAGCCAGGTTCGTCGCGCTGCCCGGTGAAGCCGGTGAGCTCGGCATCTATCCGCGCCACACCCCGCTGATCACGCGCATCCGTCCCGGTGCGGTGCGCATCGAGACGGCCGACGGCGGCGAAGAGTTCGTCTTCGTGGCCGGCGGCATCCTCGAAGTGCAGCCCAACGCCGTCACCGTGCTGTCCGACACCGCCATCCGCGGCAAGGACCTCGACGACGAGAAGGCCGCCAAGGCCAAGGCGGCTGCCGAGGAAGCGCTCAAGAACGCCAAGAGCGACATCGACATCGCCATGGCGCAATCCGAGCTGGCCGTCATGGCCGCCCAGATCGCGGCACTGCGCAAGTACCGCCAGAAGAAGTAAGCGCAAGAGCCCCAGCGCTCTCGCAACAGAAAGGCCGCCCGAGGGCGGCTTTTTTGCGTCCGGACTCCGCACGGCAGCAAGGCTTTGAACTGAACTTGGTCGAAGTTCGGCCTTGTCCGGCTGAAGCTGCGCACCTAGTATTCGCATTCCGCCACGATAGGCACCGTGGCAGGTGGCGGACACAAAAGAATATCGGAGACAAGGCGCGTGGCACCCTGGAGTGGCATCACTGCGGACGAAATGCGGTTGCTGGAGACCACCTTCTGGTCGGCCGGCGGATCGCGCCATGCCATGGCCGAGCAGCTCGGCTTTTCCAAGAGCAAGGCCAATGCGCTGATCGCCGGCCTTGTCGACCAGGGCCTGCTGGCCGAAGCCGGGCTGCAGCGCTCATCGGGCGGACGGCGCGCAGAAAACCTCCAGTTCCATGCCGGCCTCGGCGTGCTCGTGGGCATCGACATCGGCGCCACCAGCCTCGATGTCGCAGTGATGCGGCCCGACCTCACGGTGCTCGCCCAGCACGAGGAACCCGCCGACGTGCGCGAGGGCCCGGCGGTGGTGCTGGCCCGCGTGCGCGTGCTGATGCGCGAATTGCTCGGGCGCTGCCAGAGCGGCGCCAGGCAGGTGCTCGGCATCGGCATCGGCGTGCCGGGCCCGGTCAACTTCGAGATCGGCCAGCTCGTGAATCCGCCGCTGATGCCGGCCTGGGACAGCTTCTCGATCCGCGACTACCTCCGCGAAGACTATGCCGCGCCGGTGTTCGTCGACAACGACGTGAACCTGATGGCGCTCGGCGAGCTCTGGCGGCTGAAGCGCTCGCTCAACAACTTCCTGGTGATCAAGATCGGCACCGGCATCGGCTGCGGCATCGTGTGCCATGGCGAGGTCTACCGCGGTGCGGCCGGTTCGGCCGGCGACGTGGGCCACATCTGCGTCGACCAGGAAGGCCCGCGCTGCCATTGCGGCAATGTCGGCTGCGTGGAGGCCATGGCCGCGGGGCCGGCCATCACGCGCATGGCGGTGCAGGCGGCCGAGGCCGGCGAAAGCGCCATGCTCGCCGAATGCCTGCGCGTGCACGGCCGCATCGATGCCGTCGACGTGGGCCAGGCGAGCCGCGCCGGCGACACGGCGGCCAACGGCATCATCCAGCGCGCCGGCAACCTCATCGGCCAGATGCTCGCCTCGGTGGTGAATTTCTTCAATCCGTCGCACGTGTTCATCGGCGGCGGCATCACGCGCATCGGTCCGCTCTTTCTTGCGGCCGTGCGGCAGAGCGTCTACCAGCGCTCGCTCGCGCTCTCCACGCGGCACCTGGAAATCCAGTACACGCCGCTGGGCGTGCAGGGCGGGCTGATCGGCGCCGGCGTGCTCGCGATGCACGAAACACTCAAAGTCCGCGGGGTCGCGCCATGACGGCACAAGCAGCAACCAAGGGAAGCGTCGCAGTCGAATTCGACGGCGTGGTGAAGGCCTTCGGCCCGGTGCAGGTGCTGCACGGCGTGAGCTTCGCGCTGGCGCCGGGCCGCGTCTATGGCCTGCTCGGCGAGAACGGCGCGGGCAAGTCGACGCTGATGAAGATCCTTGCAGGCTACGAATCGCTCACCGGCGGCACGCTGCGCATCAACGGCCAGCCGCAGCAGTTCGCGAGCTCGCGCGACGCCGAGGCATTGGGCATCGTGCTGATCCACCAGGAATTCAATCTTGCCGAAGACCTGAGCGTGGCGCAGAACATCTTCCTCGGCCACGAGAAGAAGAAAGGCTGGCTGCTCGACGATGCGTCGATGGAGCGCGATGCCGCGGCTGCGCTCGCCGCCGTCGGACTGCAGGTCGATCCGCGCACCAAGGTGCGGCGGCTCATCGTCGCCGAGAAGCAGCTGGTCGAAATCGCCAAGGCCATTGCACGCAACGCGCGCCTGCTCATCATGGACGAGCCCACCGCCACGCTCACGCCAGGCGAGACCGAGCGGCTCTTCAAGCTCATCGCGCAGCTGCGCGCCGACGGCGTGACCATCGTCTACATCTCGCACAAGCTCGACGAGGTGGAGCAGGTGACCGACGAGGTGATCGTGATGCGCGACGGCCGCTTCGTGGCGCGTGCCCCCACGCCCGAGGTCACGCGCCACCAGATGGCCAACCTCATGGTCGGCCGCGAGCTGGCCGACCTGTACCCGCCGCGCGACGTGGTGGTGGCCGCCGATGCGCCCGCCATGCGCGTGCGCAACTTCAGCGTGCCCGGATGGGCGCACGACGTCGGCTTCGAGGTGCGCCCCGGTGAGATCCTCGGCTTCGCGGGCCTCGTCGGCGCGGGCCGCACCGAACTGTTCGAAGGGCTCCTGGGCCTCAGGCCCGCCAGCGGCCAGGTCGAGATGCTCGGCAAGGCGGTGCCGCACCAGACCGGTTGGCGCAATCCGCGCGATGCCGCGAAGCACGGCCTCACCTACCTCAGCGAAGACCGCAAGGGCAAGGGCCTGCACGTGGACTTCGGGCTGCGGCAGAACCTCACGCTGATGGCGCTCGAGCGCTATGCGAAGCCCTGGCTCCAACCCGAGGCCGAACGCGGCGCGCTGGCCGAGGCCGTGAAGGACTACGGCATCCGCACCGGCTCGCTCGACGTCAGGGCCTCGTCTCTCTCGGGCGGCAACCAGCAGAAGCTCGCGCTCGCCAAGGTGCTGCAGCCCACGCCGAAGGTGGTGGTGCTCGACGAACCCACGCGCGGCGTCGACATCGGCGCCAAGCGCGACATCTATTTCCTGATCCAGCGACTCGCCCGCGAAGGGCTCGCGGTGATCGTCGTCTCATCGGAGCTGATGGAACTCATCGGCCTTTGCCACCGCGTGGCGGTCATGCGTGCGGGACGCCTCGTCGCCACGCTCAACGCCGACCACTTGACTGAAGAGGAGCTGATCGCTCATGCCACCGGAACAGCAGACACCCGCGCCGCAGCCTGAAGGCGCGCAACACCGCGGCGAGAACAAGCCGCGCTGGACCGAGCGCCTGCACGGCCTCGGACCCGTGATCGGCCTCGTGCTGCTGTGCATCGCAGGCACGCTGCTGAACAGCGACTTCGCCACCGTCGACAACGCGATGAACGTGCTCACGCGCACCGCGTTCATCGGCATCATCGCGGTCGGCATGTGCTTCGTCATCATCTCGGGCGGCATCGACCTGTCGGTGGGCTCGATGGCGGCGCTGATCGCGGGCAGCGTGATCATGTTCATCAACTGGGCGGGGCCCGCCTCGGGTTCGCCGCTGATGGCGGTGGTGATGGGCGCGGTGCTCGCGGTGGTGCTGGGCGCGCTGTTCGGGCTGGCGCACGGCCTCCTGATCACCAAGGGGCGCATCGAGCCCTTCATCGTGACGCTGGGCACGCTCGGCATCTTCCGCGCCTACCTCACGTACTTTGCCGACGGCGGCGCGCTCACGCTCGACAACGATTTGTCCGACCTCTATGCGCCGGTCTACTACGCGAGCCTTGCCGGCATTCCGGTGCCGGTGTGGGTGTTCGTGATCGTCGCGATCATCGGCGGCGTCATCCTGAACCGCACGGCCTACGGGCGCTACGTGCAGGCCATCGGATCGAACGAGCAGGTGGCGCGCTACGCCGCCGTGGACGTCGATCGCGTGAAGATCCTCACCTACGTGCTGCTCGGCGTGTGCGTGGGCATTGCCACGCTGCTCTACGTGCCGCGCCTCGGCTCGGCCTCGCCCACCACCGGCCTGCTGTGGGAGCTGGAGGCCATTGCCGCGGTGATCGTCGGCGGCACGGCACTGAAGGGCGGCGCGGGCAGCATCACCGGCACCGTGGTGGGCGCGATCCTGCTCTCGGTCATCAGCAACATCCTGAACCTCACCAGCATCATCAGCGTGTACCTCAACGCCGCGGTGCAGGGCTTCGTGATCATCATCGTCGCGTTCCTCCAGCGAGGGCGGCGCTAGTGCGTTCCCGTTTTCGTTCCATCAACCACAAGGAGACATCCAGCATGACCAGCTTCACACGTCGCATCGCACTCACGGCCGTGGCGGCCGCGGCGTTCGCGAGCCTGCCGGCCTTCGCGGCCGAGAAGGTGAACCTCGGCGTTTCGATTCCCGCGGCCACGCACAGCTTCATGGGCGGCATCAACTACTGGGCCAACCAGGCGAAGAAGGACCTGGAGAAGGAACACAAGGACCTGAAGATCACGATCAAGACCGCAGCCAACGCGCCCGAGCAGGCGAACCAGCTGCAGGACCTCTCGACCGTCACCAAGATCAACGCGCTGGTCGTGTTTCCGTTCGAATCGGCCGCGCTGACCAAGCCGGTGGCGCAGGTGAAAGCCAAGGGCGCCTACGTGACCGTGGTCGACCGCGGCCTCACCGACACCAGCGCGCAGGATGCCTACGTGGCCGGCGACAACACCGCATTCGGCCGCATCCCGGCCGAGTACATCGCCAAGCAGCTCGGCGGCAAGGGCAACGTGGTCGCGCTGCGCGGCATCGCCACCACGCTGGACAACGAGCGCATGGACGCCTTCAACGCCGTGCTCAAGAACCACCCGGACATCAAGCTGCTCGACGCCAAGTACGCCAACTGGAACCGCGACGACGCCTTCAAGGTCACGCAGGACTACCTCACGCGCTTCAAGAACATCGACGCCATCTGGGCCGCCGACGACGACATGGCCGTGGGCGTGCTCAAGGCCATCGAGCAGGCCAAGCGCGACGACATCAAGATCGTCTTCGGCGGCGCGGGCGCCAAGGGGATGGTCAAGAGCATCATGGACGGCAAGGACAAGCGCATCGGCGCCGACGTGAGCTACTCGCCCAAGTTCATCTACGACGCGATCAAGCTCACGGCCGAGGCACGCCTGAAGGGCGAGAAGCTGCCCGCGACCACGATCATTCCGTCGGTGCTGATCACCAAGGAGAACGCGAAGGATTTCTACCACCCGAACTCGCCGTTCTGAGCTGTCTTGCTCCCTCTCCCCTTGGGGAGAGGGGGCAGTTTCCAGGAGACAGTTTCCAGGAATTTTTTATCGATGACTGATCACCCTCTTCGCAAGCTCCGCTGCGCCATGGTCGGCGGCGGGCGCGACGCCTTCATCGGCGCCGTGCACCGCAAGGCCATGGCGCTCGACGGGCAGATCGAACTCGTGGCCGGCGCGCTGTCGTCGAGCCCCGGGAAGGCGCGTGCCTCGGGCCGCGACCTCGGGATGGCGGACGACCGCAACCATGGCGACTGGCAGTCGCTCCTCGCCGACGAGCTGAAGCGCCCGGCCGAAGAGCGCATCGACTTCGTCTCGATCGTCACGCCCAACCATGTGCACTTTCCGGTCGCCCAGGCGTTTGCCGAGGCGGGCTTCCACGTCGTGTGCGACAAGCCGCTGGTGCACACCCGCGCGCAGGCCGAGGCGCTGGTGGCCACCGTGGCAAGGCAGGGCACGGTGTTCGGCGTCACCTACAACTACACCGGCTACCCGATGGTGCGGCAGGCGCGCGAGATGGTCCGCTCGGGCCAGCTCGGCGAGCTGCGCAAGGTGGTGGTCGAATACAACCAGGGCTGGCTCGCGAGCCAGCTCGAGGACGCCGGCAACAAGCAGGCCGACTGGCGCACCGACCCCGCGCGCAGCGGCGCGGCCGGCGCCATCGGCGACATCGGCTCGCATGCCGAGAACCTCGTCGCGAGCGTCACCGGCCTGGAGATCGAAAGCCTCTGCGCCGACCTGAGCGCACTGGTGCCGGGCCGCATGCTCGACGACGACGGCAGCCTGCTCCTGCGCTTCAGGGGCGGTGCGCGCGGCGTGCTGATCGCCTCGCAGATCAATACCGGGCTGGAGAACGACCTGCGCCTGCGCATCTCCGGCGCGCTGGGCACGCTCGAATGGCGCCAGGAGCGGCCGAGCGAGCTGCTGCACCTGCCGCACGACGGACCCAAGCGCATCCTCACCCGCGGCTCGCCATGGCTGTGCGAATCGGCGCAGCGCGCGAGCCGGCTGCCCGCGGGGCACCCCGAAGGCTTCATCGAGGCCTTTGCCAACATCTACGGCGGCGTGGCGGCCGACATCCGCGCGCGCCTCGCGGGCCTTGCAGCCAATGCGCTCGAAGCCGACTACCCGGGCGTGGAAGACGGCGCGCGGGGCGTGCGTTTCATCGAGCGCACGGTGGCCTCCGCGGCCAGCGAAGCCAAGTGGACGGCCTGGTGAACGGCTGAGCCGGCGCGCGGGCAGCCGTGCGCGCAAGCAATGTAGGTTGCCTCCCACAGCTGAATCTCCCTTCCACGACTGGCCTGGCGCGCGCGCCGGAACAGCATTCCTTCAGAGCCACCCGCGATGCCCCGCCGACCGCGGCGGACCACGGGTGCGTTCGATCGAAGGGAAACGCGTATGGATGCCGTCAACACGCAGACTTTGATGGTCCTGGCGGTGGTCGTGATCCTCGTGCTGGTCGCGCTGGCCGTCGTCCTGGCTCAGCGAAAACGACAGTCCCGGCAACTCGAGGAGCGCTTCGGCCCGGAGTACGGCCGCCTCGTCAAGGAGCTGGGCAACCGCTCGAAGGCCGAGGCCGAACTCAAGCGGCGCCAGCAGCGCGTCGAGGGCCTGCGCATCGTGCCGCTCGCACCGGGCGAAGGCGCCCGATTCAGCAAGGCCTGGAACAGCCTGCAGGCCGAGTTCGTCGACAACCCCCAGGGGGCGGTGGCACAGGCGGACGAGCTGGTGCGCGAGCTGATGCAGAAGCGCGGCTACCCGATGGGCGACTTCGAGCGCCGGGCGGCCGACATCTCCGTGGACCATCCCGCCGTGGTGAGCAACTACCGCGCGGCACAGCAGATCCGATCGCGCAACCTGCGCGGCGAAGCCGATACCGAGGAATTGCGCAAGGCGCTGGTGCACTACCGCGCCCTGTTCGATGACCTGCTCGAGGTGAGGGAAGGCCAAAGGGAAAGAATGCCGGCACGGCCGGTGGAGGTCCGATCATGAATCTGAATCGCGAATCGACCCGGGACCGTGCCATGGCGCCGGACGACCTGGACCCACGCCCCATGCCCGAGACGAGGTCGCCGGAGGCGCTGGACCAGCGTCCCATGTCCGAGGCAAGGGCGCCGGCCAGGAGTGAAGACGAGTCCCTGGAGCCGCTTTTCTCGCACGATGCGGCGCGGGACTTCCGCGCCAGCTGGGATGCCGTGCAGATCGGCTTCGTCGACGATCCGAAGCAGGCGGTGCGGCAGGCCGACCAACTGGTCCGCCAGGTCCTGGACGACCTGTCCAAGACCTTTTCGAGCGAACGCAATGCGCTCGATGGTGGTACGGACGGCGGCGACCAGGCCTCGACCGAGAACCTGCGCCTGGCCTTGCGACGCTATCGCTCGTTCTTCCAGCGCCTGCTGTCGCTCTAGCGGCATGCGCGCCGGCCGCGGCCAAGGCCGCTGGCCTGAGCGCCGCGGCGCCACGCGGCCATGACCGCTGGCGCCGGCTGCTCCACAATCCGGTTCATGACCGAGCACGAGTTCCTCAACCCCTACACCCACGGATTCGCGCGGCTGGCCGTGGCGGTGCCGCGCAACCGCGTGGCCGATCCGGTATTCAACGTCGCCGAAACCATCCGCATGTACCGCGAGGCGGCGGCCGATGGCGCGATGCTGGTCGCCTTTCCCGAGCTGGGCCTCTCGGCTTACACCTGCGACGACCTGTTCCATCAGGCCGCGCTGCTCGACGCCTGCGAGCGCGCGCTGCTCGACGTTGCCGCGGCCTCGCAGGACACCGGTGCCGTGGCCATCGTGGGCCTGCCGCTGCGCGTGGACCACCGCCTCTTCAACTGCGCCGCCGTGGTCGCGGGCGGCCGCGTGCTGGGCGTGCTGCCCAAGACCTACCTGCCCAACTACGGCGAGTTCTACGAAGGCCGCCAGTTCAACGGTGCCGACACCGCGCTCTCCACCGAGATCGAGATTGGCGGCGAGCGCGTGCCCTTCGGCGCCGAGCTCCTGTTCCAGTCGCGGCAGATGCCCCTGTTCAAGCTGCACGTGGAAATCTGCGAAGACGTGTGGGTGCCGATTCCGCCTTCGAGCTACGCCGCGCTGGCCGGCGCCACGGTGCTGGTCAATCTCTCGGCCTCCAACATCACGATCGGCAAGGCGGACTACCGGCATCGGCTGGTCAGCCTGCAGTCGGCGCGCTGCCTCGCGGCCTATCTCTATTCGTCGGCCGGCATCGGCGAATCGACCACCGACCTGGCCTGGGACGGGCAGGCGCTGATCTGCGAGAGCGGCGACATGCTGGCCGAGAGCGAACGCTTCAGCAACCGCTCGCACGTGATCGCGGCCGATGTCGACCTGGAGCGCCTGTCGCGCGAGCGCATGCGGCAGAACAGCTTCGGCACCTCTGTGCAGAAGCACAAGAGCGTGCTGGCGAGCTGGCGCACCGTCGAGTTCGACCTGGCGCCGCCGCGCCAGGTGCCTCGCGGCCTGCTGCGCACGGTGGAGCGCTTTCCCTATGTGCCGTCGGACCCGGCGCGGCGCGACGAGCGCTGCGGCGAGGTGTTCAACATCCAGGTGCAGTCGCTGGTGCAGCGGCTCGAGGCCAGCCGCATCGACAAGCTGGTGATCGGCGTCTCGGGCGGGCTCGATTCGACGCACGCGCTGCTGGTCTGCGCGCAGGCCATGGACCGCCTCGGCCTGCCGCGCGCCAACATCCTCGGCTTCACGATGCCGGGCTTCGCGACCAGCGGACGGACCCTGGCGCAGGCACACCGGCTCATGACCAGCATCGGCTGCACGGCGCGCGAGATCGACATCCGTCCGAGCTGCCGCCAGATGCTCGAAGACCTCGGCCATCCGTTCGGCCAGGGCGTGCCGCAGTACGACATCACCTTCGAGAACGTGCAGGCCGGCGAGCGCACCAGCCACCTGTTCCGGCTTGCGAACCATCACAACGGCATCGTGGTCGGCACCGGCGACCTGAGCGAACTGGCGCTGGGCTGGTGCACCTACGGCGTCGGCGACCACATGTCGCACTACAACGTGAATGCGAGCGTGCCCAAGACGCTGATCAAGCACCTGGTGCATTGGGTCGCCGCCACTGAGGTGCTGGGCGCCGACGGCAGCGCGGTGCTGCGCGACATTCTCCAGACCGAGGTCAGCCCCGAGCTGATCCCCGACGACGCGAAGAAGGATGACGCCGCCGTCGAATCGTCGAAGCAGCCTGGCCAGCGGACCGAGGACGTGATCGGCCCCTACGAACTGCAGGACTTCCATCTCTACTACATCCTGCGCTATGGGTTCCGGCCGACCAAGGTGGCGTTCCTCGCGCATGCGGCCTGGGGCGACCGCACGCGCGGACGCTGGCCCGAGAACGACCTGCAGCCCGCGCGCAACGAGTACGCGGTGGCCGACATCAAGCGCCATCTCGGCACCTTCCTCTACCGCTTCTTCAAGATCAGCCAGTTCAAGCGGTCCTGCGTGCCGAACGCGCCCAAGGTGGGCTCGGGCGGTTCGCTGTCTCCGCGCGGCGACTGGCGCGCGCCGAGCGACTCGGAAGCGGAAGTCTGGCTCGAAGACCTGAAGCGCGTACCGGAGCGCTGAACTGGAGTACATGATGAATTTCCACCCGCGCCTCGGGGTCGCCGCCGCGACCTGCCTCCTGTTGGCTGCCGGCGCGGCGCACGCGCTCGACTATCCGCCGCGCAAGCCGGGGCTCTGGGAGCTGTCGATCCAATCGGAAGACGGCGCCCCCAAGGCCCCTGCCATGCAGACCCAGCAATGCATCGATGCCGCCACGGACAAGGCGATGCGCGAGATGGGCAGCAGCTCCGGCCAGCAAGCCTGCTCGAAGCAGGACATGCGCAACGAGGGCGGCAAGATCGTGGTCGATTCGGTGTGCCAGATCGGCAACACCACCGCCACCACCCATTCGGTGATCACGGGCGACTTCGCAACCGCCTACCGCATGGAAAGCCGCTCCAGCTACAGCCCGCCGATGATGGGCCGCAAGGAAGGCACGGCCTTCGTCGAGGCCAAATGGGTCGGGCCCTGCAAGCCCGGCCAGAAACCGGGCGACATGATGATGCCCCACGGCATGAAGATGAACGTGCTGGAAATGCCGGGCGGCGCCAGGAAGAAGTAGGCCCCTGCCGACACGGGTTCGCGTCGGCCCATCCGGGCGAAACGCCATGCGCCGGCCTACGATGCGGCATGCCCGACGACCTGGTCATCGCGCGCCCCGAAGGCCTCTATTGCCCGCCGGGCGATTTCTACATCGATCCCTGGCGGCCGGTGGCGCGCGCCGTCATCACGCACGCGCACTCGGACCACGCGCGCATCGGCCATGCGCACTACCTCGCGCACGCCGACAGCGCGGGCACCTTGCGCGTGCGCCTGGGCAGCGACATCGCATTGCAGACGCTCGGCTACGGTGAAGCCATCACGCACCACGGCGTGCGCGTCTCGCTGCATCCGGCCGGCCATGTGCTGGGCTCGGCGCAAGTCCGGCTCGAACACGGCGGGCGCGTGTGGGTCGCCTCGGGTGACTACAAGACCGAGCCCGACGGCACCTGCACGCCCTTCGAGCCCGTGCCCTGCGACACCTTCATCACCGAATCGACCTTCGGCCTGCCGATCTACCGCTGGCCCACGCAGGCCGCACTGTTCGCCGAGATCGACGCGTGGTGGCGCGCGAATGCGGAGGCCGGCCGCGCATCGGTGCTGTTCTGCTACGCCTTCGGCAAGGCGCAGCGCATCCTGCATGGCGTGGACGCCTCCATCGGGCCGATCGTGGTGCACGGCGCCGTCGAGCCGCTCAATGCGGTGTACCGCGCCGCGGGCGTGGCCCTGCCCGGCACGCTGCGCGTGACCGACCCGGGTGTCGATGCCGCGCTGCTCAAGCGCGCGTTGGTGCTGGCGCCGCCTTCGGCGCAGGGCACGCCATGGATGCGCCGCTTCGGCAACTACGCCGACGCTTTTGCAAGCGGCTGGATGCAGCTGCGCGGCACGCGACGGCGGCGTGGTGTGGACCGCGGCTTCGTCATGTCGGACCATGCCGATTGGCCCGGTCTTCAGCAGGCCATTGCGGGCACGGGCGCGAGCCGCGTGTTCGTCACCCACGGGAGCGTGGCGGTGATGGTGCGCTGGCTCACCGAGAACGGGCTCGAGGCGCAGGGCTTCAAGACCGAATACGGCGATGAGGACGACCAGGAAGCTCCCTCCGCCGCTGGCCTTCCCCCGGAAGGGGAAGGAACAAAGGCATGAAGGACTTCGCCGCGCTCTACCGCGAGCTCGACGCCAGCACATCGAGCCTTGCCAAGCAGGCCGCGCTGCAGCGCTACCTGCGCGAAGCCGATCCCGCCGACGCCGCGTGGGCCGTGTACTTCCTGGCCGGCGGCAAGCCGCGGCAGCTGGTGCCCACCAAGCTGCTGCGCCTGCTCGCGCAGGAAGCCGCGGGCCTGCCCGAATGGCTGTTCGACGAAAGCTACGAAGCCGTGGGCGATCTCGCGGAAACCATCGCGCTGCTGTTGCCGGCGCCCACCGAGGCGCACGATCTCGGCCTTGCGCGCTGGGTCGAGGAGCACCTGCTGCCGCTGCGAGAAGCCGGCAAGTCGGCGCCCGACCAGCTGCCCGAGCGGCTGCGCGCGCAATGGCGCCAGCTCGCGGCCGAGGAGCGGCTGGTGTACTTCAAGCTCATCACCGGTGCGTTCCGCGTCGGCGTGTCGAAGCTGCAGGTCACGCAGGCGCTCGCGGCCGTGGGCGGCATCGATCCCAAGCGCGTGGCGCAGCGGCTCATGGGCTACACCCACATCGGCGGGCGCCCGCGCGCGGAAGACTACCGCGCACTGATCGCACCGGAGTCTGGCGCGGAGCAGGTGCAGAAGACCAGCGGCCAGCCGTACCCGTTTTTTCTCGCGCATGCGTTCAACCTGCCGCTCGAACAGTTCGATGCCGTGCTCGGGCCGCCGGCCGACTGGATCGTCGAATGGAAGTGGGACGGCATTCGCGCGCAGCTGGTGAAGCGCGCCGGCGCGGTCTGGCTCTGGTCGCGCGGTGAAGAACTGGTGACCGAGCGCTTTCCCGAGCTTGCCGTGCTGGGCGAGGCGCTGCCCGACGGCACGGTGCTCGACGGAGAAATCGCGGTCTGGCGCGACGACAGGGTGCAGCCCTTTGCGGAGCTGCAGAAGCGCATCGGCCGCAAGACCCTGGGTGCGAAACTGCTGCGCGAGATTCCCGTGGTGCTGCTGGCCTACGACATGCTCGAATGGGAAGGGCGCGACCTGCGTGCGCTGCCGCAGTCGGAGCGCCGCGCGTTGCTCGACGAGCTCGTCACCCGCGTGCAGCACCCCGCGTTGCTGCCCAGTCCGATGCTCACCGGCGTCGAATGGACCGACCTGGCGCGCCAGCGCGAAGCGGCGCGCAGCATGGGCGTGGAAGGCATGATGCTCAAGCGCCGCGACGCGCAGTACGGTGTGGGCCGCACCAAGGACGTGGGCGTGTGGTGGAAGTGGAAGATCGATCCGCTCAGCATCGACGCGGTGCTGATCTATGCGCAGCGCGGCCACGGCCGCCGCGCGAGCCTCTACAGCGACTACACCTTCGCCGTGTGGGACGGCCCGCCCGGGCAGGACGACCGCAAGCTCGTGCCCTTCGCCAAGGCCTATTCGGGCCTCACCGATGCCGAGATGGCGCGCGTGGACGCCATCGTCCGCAAGACCACGGTCGAGAGTTTCGGCCCGGTGCGCAGCGTGGAGCCCACGCTGGTGTTCGAGCTGGGCTTCGAGGGCATCGCGCGCAGCGCGCGCCACAAGAGCGGCATCGCGGTGCGCTTTCCGCGCATGCTGCGCTGGCGCGAGGACAAGCCGGTGGCGGAAGCCGATACGCTGCAGACGCTTGCTGCGTTGTTGCCGTCATGACCGATCCCGTTGATCCCGAATTTCTCCCTCCCCCTCCGGGGGAGGGCAGGGGTGGGGGCAAGCGGCGCATCAAGGACCAGCCGCCTCTCGAACGCCGCGAGCCCCCATCCCAGCCTTCCCCCGGAAGGGGAAGGAGCAAGGCAGAAGACGCTCCCACTGAGCCGCCCGGTCCCGAATTTCTCCCTCCCCCTCCGGGGGAGGGCAGGGGTGGGGGCAAGCGGCGTATCAAGGACCAGCTGCATCTCGAAGGCCGCGAGCCCCCATCCCAGCCTTCCCCCAAAGGGGGAAGGAGCAAGACCATCGTCAAGCCGGCGCTCGACACGTGGTTCGCCGCACGCGGCTGGAAGCCTTTCAAGTTCCAGCGCGAGGTGTGGAAAGCCATCGCCGAAGGCCGCTCCGGCATGCTGCATGCCACGACCGGCGCGGGCAAGACCTATGCGGTGTGGCTCGGTGCGCTGCAGGTCTTCTCGAAAGCCCGCAAGGAAACCGGGCGACCGGCCGCGCCGCCCCTCACCGTGCTGTGGCTCACCCCCATGCGCGCGCTCGCGGCCGACACGCTGCGCGCGATCAGGCAACCGCTCGAAGCGCTGGGCGGCGAGGTGCATCCCTGGAGCGCCGGCGCGCGCAGTGGCGACACCTCGTCGGCCGAGCGCGCCGCGCAGAACGAGCGCCTGCCGACGGCGCTCGTCACCACGCCCGAGAGCCTCTCGCTGCTGCTCGCGCGCGCCGATGCGAGCCAGGTGCTGGGGCGCGTGCGGATGGTCGTGGTCGACGAGTGGCACGAGCTGCTCGGCAACAAGCGCGGCGTGCAGGTTCAGCTCGCGCTCGCGCGGCTCCGGCGCTGGAACCCGGGGCTCATGGTCTGGGGCATGTCGGCCACGCTGGGCAACCTGCACGAGGCCATGCATGCGTTGCTCGGCGATGAAGAGGGTGTGCTGGTGCAGGGCCAGGTGCCCAAGAAGCTGGTGGTCGATTCGCTGCTGCCCGGCCGCGCCGAGCGCTTTCCGTGGGGCGGCCACCTGGGCCTCACGATGCTGCCGCAGGTGCTCGACGAGATTGCCTCCAGCAGCACCACGCTGGTCTTCACCAACACGCGGTCGCAATCGGAGATCTGGTACCAGGCGATGCTCGAGGCGCGGCCCGAATGGGCGGGGCTCATTGCGCTGCACCACGGCTCGCTCGACCGCGCGGTGCGCGAGTGGGTCGAGCTCGGCCTCAAGAGCGGCGAGCTCAAGGCGGTGGTCTGCACATCGAGCCTGGACCTGGGCGTCGACTTCTTGCCGGTGGAGCGCGTGCTGCAGATCGGCTCGCCCAAGGGCGTGGCGCGGCTGCTGCAGCGCGCGGGGCGCTCGGGCCATGCGCCGGGCCGGCCGTCGCGCGTCACGCTGGTGCCCACGCACAGCATCGAGATGGTCGAGGGCGCCGCGGCGCGCGCGGCCATCGCGGCCGGGCACATCGAGGCGCGCCACACGCCGGCGCAGCCGCTCGACGTGCTGGTGCAGCACCTTGTCACGGTGGCGCTGGGCGGCGGTTTCGTGCCCAACGACCTGTACGCCGAAGTGCGGGGCACCGCCGCCTATGCAAGCCTCTCGCGCGAGAGCTGGGAGTGGTGCCTGTCCTTCGTCTCGCAGGGCGGACCGTCACTCGCGGCCTACCCGGACTACCGCCGCGCCGTGCCCGATGCCGAAGGCGTCTGGCGCGTGCCGGACGCGCGGCTCGCGCGGCGCCATCGCATGAACATCGGCACCATCGTGAGCGACGCCAGCATGGCGGTGCAGTACATGGGCGGCGCGAAGATCGGCAGCGTCGAAGAAGGCTTTGTCGCGCGCATGAAACCCGGCGATTGCTTTCTCTTCGGCGGCCGGCTGCTCGAGCTCGTGCGCATCCACGACATGACGGCCTGGGTGCGGCGTGCCGCCGGCAAGCGCGCGGCGGTGCCGCGCTGGAACGGCGGGCGCATGCCGCTGTCGACCACGCTGGCCGATGCCGTGGTGCAGCAGCTCGCGCTGGCCGGTGAAGGGCGCTACGACTCGCCCGAGCTGCAATGCGTGCGGCACTTGCTCGAGATCCAGCAGCAGTGGTCGGCCCTGCCCACGCCGCAGACCCTGCTCGCCGAAACGCTCACGACGCGCGAAGGCTCGCACCTGTTCCTCTACCCGTTTGCGGGGCGCCACGTGCACATGGGGCTCGCCAGCCTGCTGGCGTGGCGCGTGGCGCAGCACGAGGCGCGCACTTTTTCCATCGCGGTGAACGACTACGGCTTCGAGCTGCTCAGCGCCGTGCCGGTCGACTGGCCCGCGCTGTTGCCGCAGGTGCTGCGCCTGCCCGAAGGCGAGGACGCGCACGCCCGGTTGCTGCACGAGGTGCTGGCCTCGCTCAACGCGGGCGAGCTTGCGCAGCGCCGCTTCCGCGAGATCGCGCGCGTCTCGGGGCTGATCTTCCAGGGCTACCCTGGTGAGAAGCGCAGCAGCAGGCAGCTGCAAGCCTCGTCGTCGCTGTTCTGGGAGGTGTTCCGCAAGTACGACCCGTCCAACAAGCTGCTGCTGCAGGCCGAGCAGGAATTGCTCGCGCAGGAGCTCGAGATCGGCCGCCTGCGCGCCAGCCTTGCACGCATGGCAACCCAGCAGCTGGTGCTGAAGCCGCTGGAGCGGCCCACGCCGTTCTCGTTTCCGCTCATGGTCGAGCTGTTCCGCGAAAAGCTGTCGAACGAGAACGTGGCCGACCGCATCGCGCGCATGGTCGAGCAGCTCGAAAAAGCCGCGGGCGGCGTGGTCACCGCCGGGGGCGTGGAGCGCGTGAAGAGCACGCTGGCGTTCGGACAGGAAGGGCCCGGCAAGCCACCGGGCGCGCCGCGTGCAGGGCGCCGGCCGCCGTCGCGCCGGTCACGTCCCTTGCCGCCGCTCTGAGCCGCCCGGCTCAGCCCGCGCCGTGTGCCTTGACCCAGCGCACGATGTCCGCCGCGCCCATGGCGCCGGCCTGCCGCGCCACTTCGCGGCCGCCGCGGAACAGCGCCAGCGTCGGAATGCTGCGGATGTTGAAGCGCGCGCCCAGGTTGGGAACTGCCTCGGTGTCGACCTTGGCCAGCCGCACGTGCGGCTCGAGCTGGGCCGCCGCCTGCTCGTAGGCCGGCGCCATCTGGCGGCACGGGCCGCACCAAGGCGCCCAGAAATCCACCAGCACCGGAATCTCGTTGCGCGCGATGTGGCGGTCGAAGGTTTTTTCGTCGGGCAGCGCCGTGGAATGGCCGACGAACAAGGGGCGGTGGCAACTGCCGCAGTCGGGCGCGCTGCCCAGCTGCGCCGCGCGCACGCGGTTGGTCGTGTGGCAGTGCGGGCAGACGATGTGCAGCGGAGGCGATTCGGTCATCTCCAAAAACTGGGGCCCGCGGGGGTGAATTGCAAGACGCCCGCGCGCCCGGGCATCTTTTGCGACACTTGTTGCCCGTGGCTGCACCGCACCTTTCGTCCGCCCCCGCGCTCGCTGTCCATTGGGCCGGCGAGCTGCTGCACCTGCTGCCCGAGCGCGCGCTCTGGTGGCCCGCCGGCCGCGTGCTCTTCATTGCCGACCTGCACATCGGCAAGGCCGCCACCTACCGCGCGCTGGGCCAGCCGGTGCCGGGCGGCACCACGCAGCAGAACCTGGCGCGGCTCGACGGGCTGGTTGCGAGCCACGCGCCCGAGCGGATCGTGTTTCTCGGCGACTTCCTGCATGCGGCGCAGGCGCGCACGCCGCAGGTGCTCGAAGCACTCGCCGCGTGGCGCGCGGTGCACCGGGACATCGGCATGACGCTGGTGCGCGGCAACCACGACAGCCGCGCGGGGGACCCGCCCGACACCTTGCGCATCGAGGTGGTCGACGAGCCTTGCCTGATCGGCCCCTTCGCCTGCTGCCACCATCCGCAAACGCATGCCACGCATTTCGTGCTGGCCGGGCATTTGCATCCCGTGTGCCGGCTCTACGGGCCAGGGCGCGACAGCGTGCGGCTGCCGTGTTTCGCGAGCGACGCGCGGCAAGCCGTGCTGCCGGCCTTCGGCGAGTTCACCGGCGGATGGCTGATGGAAAGGGCGCCCGGGCAGCGTTTCTATGCGGTGGGGGGCCAGACTGTATGGGCCCTGCCTGAATCGCCCTGAAGGGTTTTGCTCCTTCCCCCAGCGGGGAGGGACAAACTCAAAGCACCACAGGCGCGTCGGGCAGCTCGTTCGTGTCCGGCTGGTTCTCCGCCAGCGGAAAGTGCGCCACCAGCAAGGCCGACATTTCTTCCAGCGCCTGCGTGACGCCGTCTTCGAAGCGGCCTTCGCGGAAAGCCGCGCCCATGCGCTGCGCCATGGCGGCCCACTCGGCATCGTCGACATGCGCATCGATGCCGCGGTCGGCCACGATCTCGATCGCGTGCTCGGCCAGCAGCAGGTAGATGAGCACGCCGTTGTTGTGCTCGGTGTCCCACACGCGCAGCTTGCCGAAGAGCGTCACGGCACGCTCGCGCGCCGTGGCGTTGCGCCGCAGGTAGGACCAGGGCAGGCCCGCCTCCACGCAGATGCGGATCTCGCCGCTGTGGCGGCGTTCGCTCGCGGCCACGCGCGCCGCCAGGCGCTCCATGGCGGCATCGGGCAGCACGCGCCGCACGTCGGCCTCGTCGGTCCACTGGTGGCGCCAGATGCGGCCGAGCCTGGAGAAAAGCGTTGCCATGCCTACCAGTCCCCCGAGGCGCCGCCGCCCCCGAAATCGCCGCCGCCGCCGGAGCTGAAGCCACCGCCTCCGCTGCTGCTGCCGCTGCTCCAGCCGCCGCCGCCACCGCCGCCGGTCCAACCCCCGAAACCGCCACCGCCGCCGCCGCGCCGCCCGGGGCTCGAGGCCGCCACGGCCGAGAACAGCGACACCATGAGCGCCGCAAGGCCCGCCAGCACCGCGATGACCACGCTGGTCGTGATGAAGAAGGCCACCACGCCGATGCCGCCGCCCATGACGACCGAGCCCAGCTTCTTGCCGACGATCGAACGCACGATCGGCGCGGCGATGAAGACGCCGATGAACAGGAAGATTGCGAGGTTCTCCCAGTCGATGCCATCGCCGGAACCTTCGCTGCTGCCGCTGGAGGGCGCAGGCAGCGCCTCGCCATCGACCAGCCCGATGAGCCGCGCCACCGCCGCATTCAGCCCGCCCGCAAAGTCGTTGTTGCGAAAGCGCGGCTTCATCTCCTCGTCGATGATGCGGATCGCGGCCAGGTCGGGCACCGCGCCTTCGAGCGTCTTGGCGACCTCGATGCGCATCTTGCGATCGTTCTTGGCCACGATCACCAGGATGCCGTCGCCGACCTCCTTGCGCCCGATGCGCCACGCATTGCCGACGCGGTTGGCAAAGCTCGCAATGTCCTCCGGCTGCGTGGTGGCCACCATCAGCACCACGATCTGCGAACCCTTGCGCTGCTCGAAGGCAGCCAGCTTGGCCTCGATGTCGGCGCGGTCGGACTCAGCCAGCGTCCCGGTCTGGTCGATCACCCGCGAGGTGAGCGTGGGCACCGGCAGCAGCTCTTGCGCCCAGGCCGTGGCCGCCAGGCCGGCCCACGCGGCCGCGGCCAGCAGCACGGCGCCCAGCGCACGGCGGATCAGGGCAAGTGCCATCGGGCCCGCGTCTTACTTCTTGGGTGCACTGAAATCGACCGTGGGAGGCGTCGAGATCTGCGCCTCGTTCTGCACCGAGAAGTTCGGCTTCGGGTCGTAGCTGAAGATCTTGGCCGTGATGTTGGTCGGGAAGCTGCGCGCCAGCACGTTGTACTTCTGCACCGTCTCGATGTAGCGGTTGCGCGCCACGGTGATGCGGTTCTCGGTGCCTTCGAGCGTCACGCGCAGGTCGCGGAAGGCCTGGTTCGCCTTCAGCTCCGGGTAGCGCTCCGACACCACCATGAGCCGCGACAGCGCCGAGGAGAGCTCGCCCTGCGCCTGCTGGAACTTGTTGAAGGTCTCGGGGTTGTTGAGCGTCTCGGGCGTGACCTGGATCGACGTGGCCTTGGCGCGCGCCTCGATCACCTTGGTGAGCGTGTCCTGCTCGAAGCTGGCCTCGCCCTTCACGGTGGCCACGATGTTCGGCACCAGGTCGGCGCGGCGCTGGTACTGGTTGAGCACCTCGCTCCAGGCTGACTTGCTGGCCTCGTCGAGCGACTGGAAGTCGTTGTAGCCGCAGCCGGTCAAGGACAGGGCCGCGGCCAGAATCAGGAACCAGCGTTTCACGATCGACATTTGCATTACCTCCGCAGAATTGCCGGAAGGTAGCATAGATGTCTCCATGGCCATCGATCCCCTTCAGGCACTGCAGGCCGCCAACCGCCCCGGCATGCCCGCGGCTGCCGCCACCCTTGGCGCCGGCACGCTGCTGATTGCCGGCGCCACCGGCGCGCTGGGGCAGGAGCTGCTGCGCCGGCTCGCGGGCAGCCACCGCTACGCCCATGCGCGCGTTCTGGCGCGCGAGCCGATCCGGGACGGCATGCGGGGTGTAGAAAGCTGCCTGACCTCCGGCCTGCCGATCGCGCAATGGCCGCCCACCTCGGCCGGCACCGCGGTGATCGCCTTCGATCCGCCGCGCCTGTACCACGACCGCGAACGCGCGCTCTGGGTGCCGCAGCCTTCCGATTTGCCCGAGCTTTCGCGCTGGCTGCGCGCCTGCGGCGTGCACACGCTGGCCATCGTGCAGCCGCATGACCAGGGCAAGCTGCCCGAGGCGCTCAAGCGCGGGCTCGCGAGCCTGGACGAGCAGGCGGTGGTCGCCAATGGCTTCGACCGCGTGATCCTCGTGCGCTCGGCGCGCAAGCCGCAGAACGCGAAGTTCGCCAACCCCGCCGAAAGGCTCGCGGCCTGGATGCTGTCGATCGTGCGCTTCATGGTGCCCAGCAGCGAACAGCCGGTGCGCGCCGCCAAGGTGGCCGAACTGGTCGACCTGGCATTGCGCATCGCGCCGCCGGGCGTCCACGTGGCGGCGCCCGAGACGGTGTGGGAGGCCGCCCAGGGCGGCATGGACACCGTGGCCCGGCGCTGGCTGGGAACGGAGCCGGCGCAGGGCGATTGATTCCCCGGCAACCCCCATCCAACCGATCGCGCGGCAGAATCACGCCATGCCCAAGACTCCACTGCGCGCCGCCGCGGCCCTCGGCGGCACTGCCGACGACATCGAAGCTGCCTTCTACGAAGCGCTGCAGCGCGGCGACATCGATGCCCTGATGGCCTGCTGGGCCGACGAGGACGAGGTGTTCTGCGTCCATCCCGGCGGACCGCGGCTGGTGGGCGCCACGGCCATCCGCGCGGCCTTCGAGCAGATGTTCGGCAACGGCGCCATCCACGCCACCCCGGCGCGCGTGCGCAAGATCGAGTCGCTTGCGAGCGCGGTGCACAACGTGCTCGAACGCATCGAGGTGCTCACCGCCGAGGGCCCCAAGCACGCCTTCGTGCTGGCCACCAACGTCTATCACAAGACCGTGGAAGGCTGGCGCCTGGTGGCCCATCATGCAAGCCCCGGCAGCGCGCGCGAGCCCAGCGACTCGAACGACACGCCCCAGACCCTGCACTGAGCGATGGCCGGCAACCCGACAATGGGCTACTCGGCGCCCTGGTGGCTGCCCGGCGGCAACCTGCAGACCATCTGGCCGGCGCTGTATGCGCGGCGCTTCGAGGGGCCGGCGCCGCAATACCGGCGCGAGCGCTGGACCGCCCCCGACGGCGACTTCATCGACGTCGATTTCGTCGATGCCGCCTTGCCCGGGCCGCAGCCCCTGCTGGTGCTGTTCCATGGCCTCGAGGGGTCCTCCCGCAGCCACTATGCAGAGGCCTTCGCGGCCTTTGCGGCCGAGCGCGGCATGGCCTTCGCGGTGCCGCATTTCAGGGGCTGCAGCGGCGAGCTCAACCTGGCGCCGCGTGCCTACCATTCGGGCGACTACGAAGAGATCGGCTGGATCCTGGGGCGCATGCGCCACCAGCACGCGCTGCGCGGCGGCGGCCCGGTGTTGGCGGCGGGCGTCTCGCTTGGCGGCAACGCGCTGCTGCGCTGGGCCTGCGAGGCCGGCGAGACGGCCCGCGCCTCGGTCGAGGCGGTGGCCTCGGTGTGTGCGCCGCTCGACCTTGCGGCCGGCGGCGATGCCATCGGCCGCGGCTTCAACCGGCTGGTCTACACGCGCATGTTCCTTGCCACCATGAAGCCCAAGGCGCTGGCCAAGCTGGCGCAGTTTCCGGGGCTGTTCGACCGCGAGCGGCTGCTTGCGGCGCGCGACCTGTATGCCTTCGACGACGTGTTCACCGCGCCGCTGCACGGCTTTCGCAACACCGACGACTACTGGATGCGCGGCTCGTCCAAGCCGCACCTGAACCAGATCCGCGTGCCCACGCTGGTGGTGAACGCGCTCAACGACCCGTTCATTCCGGCCCGCAGCCTGCCCGGACCCGGCGAGGTCGGGCCGCATGTGACCCTGTGGCAGCCCGCGCACGGCGGCCATGTCGGCTTTCCCATGGGGGTGCCGCCGGGGCACGTGCGCGGCATGCCGGAGCGCGTGGGCGGCTGGCTCGCCCGGTTCGCCCCTCCCATTCCGCCGCGCGGACGCGCAAAATAGCCGCCATGGACGACATCGTCAAACAGGCCCTCGCCAAGTGGCCCAACGTGCCCCACTGCTACGGCTGGCTCGGTCTGGACGCGCGCGGCAACTGGTACATGCGCGACGACCGCACGCAGGCCCAGGGCTCCTTTGCGGCCGCCAAGGGGTCGATGCTGCGGCACGAGAAGCTGATCGACTTCATCCAGCGCAACTACGACCACGACGATGAAGGCCAGTGGTTCTTCCAGAACGGCCCGCAGCGCGTCTACGTGGAACTGGAGGCCGCGCCCTTCGTCTGGCGCATTGCCGACGACAAGGACTTTGCCGTCACGGCCCACACTGGCCAGGCGCCCGGCGGGATCACGGGCTGCCTGCTCGACGAGAACGGACGGCTCTATCTTTCAACGCCCCTGGGGCTCGGACTGGTCCACACGCAGGACGTGGCACTGGCGGCCGAGGCGGTGGAGCAAGGGCTGTGGACCCCGCAGGCCGTGCATGCCGATGAACTGCCGCAGCGCTTCGGCCATGTGCTGAGCCCCGCGGAACGCCGCCTCGCCTCGCTATCGAAATAAGAGCCTCGCAGCGTCCGCCCAATAAAAAAGCCGGCTCGAAGCCGGCTTTTTTGCGGGGGAAGGGATGCGCTTACTTGCTTGCGCTGGCGGCCGGTGCGGCCGCCGAGGCAGCGCCGTCGGCCGGAGCCGCGCCTGCTGCTCCCGCCGCCGCCGGACGCTCGGGGATCGGGAACTTGGCGCCGCCGGCATTGGCCATGTAGACCACGGCACGGCCGATTTCGGCGTCTTCGAAGTCGCCGCCGCCCTGGGGAGGCATCGCGCCCTTGCCGTGCAGCGCGTGGTCGAGCAGCGTTTCGTAGCCCTGGCCGATGCGGGGGCCCCAGGCCGCGGCGTCGTTCAGGTGGGGCGCGCCGGGAATGCCGGGGGCGCCGTGGCAGGCCGCGCATTGCGCCTTGAAGACGGCGTCGCCGGCTGCCAGGGGGCGGTTGGCATCGCGGATCTCGATGGCGCCGACCTTCTTCAGGCGTTCGGCCAGTTCGCGGTCGCGCGCATCCTTCGACACGCCGTACAGCGACATGTTGTCGCCCTCGGCCGTGCCCGCGGGCTTGTTGCCCGAAACCACATAGGCCACAAGGCCCACGATGATCAGGATAGGGACCAGGAAGGAGAAAAATACCGCCAGCAGCAGTTGCTTCGGGTTCTTGATCGGGCCGGTGTGGGCGTCTTCTGTGGCCTGGTAGTGCGGGTCTGCGCTCATTGGCGTCCTCAATAACGGGGGCTCGTCGGGGGGCTTTTTCGAATCAACCGGCGATTATAGAGAGGCCCTCCGCCCAAACGACGGAAGGCCGCTCCCAAGGCGTCGCGCGAAAGCCTCAGCCCTTGCTGTCCCGGGTCGCCCAGCCGCCGCCCAGCGTCTTGTAGAGCGTGACCTGGTTCTGCAGCTGCAGGAGCCGCGTGGTCACGGCCGATTGCTGCGCCGTGTAGAGCGAACGCTGCGCATCCAGCAGGTCGAGCGCGCTCGCAATGCCGTTGCGGTAGCGCATGTCCGAAAGCCGGAAGCGCACCGCCTCGGCCTCGGCCTGAGCGCGCTGCGCACGCACCTGCTCGCCCAGCGTGGCGCGGCCGGCCAGCGCGTCGGCCACTTCGCGGAACGCGGTCTGGATCGACTTCTCGTACTGCGCCACGGCAATCTCGCGCCCGGCCCTGGCCGAGTCGAGCGTGGCCCTGTTGCGGCCCGCATCGAAGATCGGCAACGTGATCGACGGCGCGAACGACCAGGCCTTGGAGCCGCTGTCGAACAGGCCAGAGAACTCGCTGCTCACGGTGCCCAGCGTGGTGGTCAGCGACACGCGCGGGAAGAAGTTGGCGCGCGCGGCGCCGATGTTGGCGTTGGCGCCGATGAGCTGCTGCTCGGCCGCGCGGATGTCGGGCCGCTCGGCCAGCAGGTCGGACGGCAGGCCGGCCGGCACGTCGGGCATCGGCTGCACGCTGTCCAGGCCCTTGACGCCGCCCGCGGTGGCGCTGGCCGGCACCGGCGCGCCCAGCAGCAGGGCGAGCGCGTTCTCGTCCTGCATGCGCGCGCGCTGCTGCTGCGCATACGAGGCACGCGCGGTCTCGGCGAGCGAGTTGGCGGCCTGGAAGTCGAGCTCCGACGACACGCCGTTGTCGAAGCGCAGCTTGGTGAGGCGCACCGATTCTTCGCGCGTGACCAGCGTCTGGCGCGTGAGCTCGAGCAGCTCGTCGTCGGCAATCAGCGTGAGCCAGCCCGTGGCCACTGCCGCGATCAGGCTCACCTGCGCGGCCTTGCGCGATTCCTCGGTGGCCAGGTATTGCGCCAGCGCCTGGTCCTTCAGCGCGCGGATGCGGCCGAAGAAGTCGATCTCCCAGGCCGTGATGCCCAGGTTGACGCTGTACTGCTGCGACACGCTGCCCACGCTGCTGTCGAAGGCCTGGTAAGGGTTGGGGCTGGAGCGCGATCCGCTGCCCGTGACGCCCACCGCCGGGAACAGCGACGAGCGCTGGATCTGGAACTGCGCGCGCGCCTGCTCGATGTTGAGCACCGAGACGCGCAGGTCGCGGTTGTTTTCCAGCGCGGTGCGGATCAGGCCGTTCAGCCGCGCATCGGTGAAGAAGTCTTCCCACGGCACGGCCGCCGCGGCCGGGCCGGCCGGCTGCGCCGGGTCGCCCGGGAAGGTGGTCGGCACCGGCGGGGCCGGGCGCTCGTAGGTAGGAATCAGCGAACAGCCGGCCAGCAGCATGGCCGCGGCCAGGGCGGTGGGAATCAGTTTCTTGGTCATGTTGCTTTTTCTTCCATGATGCCGGCCGCCTCTGCATGCCGCTTGTCGGCTTCATGCTGTCGTGCGCTGCCCTTGAACAGGGTGCGCACCACCACGAAGAACACCGGCACGAAGATCACCGCCAGCGCCGTGCCCGTCACCATGCCGCCCAGCACGCCGGTGCCGATGGCGCGCTGGCTGGCCGACCCGGCCCCCGAGGCGAGCACCAGCGGCACCACGCCCAGGCCGAAGGCCAGCGAGGTCATCACGATGGGCCGGAACCGCAGGTGGGCCGCGGCCAGCGCCGATTCGATGATGCCCTTGCCCTGCGCCTGCAGGTCCTTGGCAAACTCGATGATCAGGATCGCGTTCTTTGCCGAGAGGCCGATGATGGTGATCAGCCCCACCTGGAAGTACACGTCGTTGGAGTAGGCCCGCAGCATCGTTGCCAGCAGCACGCCCAGCACGCCCAGCGGCACCACCAGGATCACCGCCAGCGGGATCGTCCAGCTCTCGTACAGCGCGGCCAGGCACAGGAACACCGCGAGGATCGCGAAGCCGTAGAGCACGATGGCCTGCGAACCTGCGAGCTTTTCTTCACGCGACTGTCCGGTCCATTCGAAACCGAAGCCTTGCGGCAGCTGGCGTGCGAGCTTTTCCATCTCGGCCATGGCCGCGCCCGTGCTGAAGCCCGGTGCCGCGTCGCCGCTGATGCGGATGGCGGGGTAGCCGTTGTAGCGCACCGTCTGCGTCGCGCCCTTGACCCACCTGGTGGTGGCAAATGCCGACAGCGGCACCGGCTGGCCCTGCGAGTTGCTGGCGTTCAACCGCAGCAGGTCGTCGGGCTGCATGCGGGCCGGCGCATCGGCCTGCACCATCACGCGCTGCAAGCGGCCGCGGTTCGGAAAGTCGTTGATGTAGCTCGAGCCCAGACCGGTCGACAGCGTCGCGTTGATCGCGTCGAAGCTCACGCCCAGCGCGTTCGCCTTGTCGCGGTCGATGTCGATCTGCAGCTGCGGCGCGTCTTCCAGGCCGTCCGGCCGCACCTGCGCCAGGATCTTGCTCTGCCCGGCCATGCCCAGCAGCTGGTTGCGCGCGTTGATGAGCGCCTCGTGGCCCGCGCCCGAGCGGTCCTGCAGCCGGAAGCTGAAGCCGCTGGCGTTGCCCAGCTCAGGAATCGGCGGCGGGCTCAGCGGGTAGATGAAAGCGTCGCGAATGCCCGAGAGCGCACCGAAGGCGCGGCCCGCGAGCGCGCTGGCCGAATGGGCCGGGTCCTTGCGTTCTTCCCAGTCTTTCAGCGTGACGAAGGCAAGGCCTGCGTTCTGGCCCTGGCCCGAGAAGCTGAAGCCCATTACGCCGACCATGCTCTGCACTTCGGGCTGCTTCAGGATGAAGCCTTCGACCTGCTGCATGACCGACAGCGCGCGCTCTTGCGTGGCGCCCGGGGGCAGCTGCACGTTGACGATGATGTTGCCCTGGTCTTCCGCCGGCAGGAACGAGCTTGGCAGCCGCATGTAGGTGAACACCACCGCGCCGATGATGACCGCGTAGATGACCAGGTAGCGCGCGGCGCGCTTCAAGATGCGCGCGACAACGCTCTCGTAGCCCTTGGCCGTGCGCGTGAAGCCCCGGTTGAACCAGCCGAAGAAGCCGCGCTTCTCGTGGTGGTGGCCGGCTTCCACTGGCTTGAGCAGCGTGGCGCACAGCGCAGGCGTGAGCGACAGCGCCATGAAGGCCGAGAAGGCGATCGAGGTCACCATCACCGCCGAGAACTGGCGGTAGATGTTGCCGGTGGAGCCCGCAAAGAACGCCAGCGGCACAAACACCGAGATCAGCACCACGGTCACGCCGATGATGGCGCCCGAGATCTGCTTCATGGCCTTGCGCGTGGCTTCGAGCGGCGAGAGCCCCTCTTCGCTCATGATGCGCTCGACGTTCTCGACCACCACGATGGCGTCGTCCACCACGATGCCGATCACCAGCACCATGCCGAACATGGTCAGCACGTTGATCGAGAAGCCCAGCGCCAGCAGCGAGGCAAACGTGCCCAAGAGCGCAATCGGCACCACGATGGTCGGAATGATCGTGTAGCGCCAGTTCTGCAGGAACAGGAACATCACCACGAACACCAGCGCGACGGCTTCGAGCAGCGTCTTGACCACTTCGGTGATGGAGATCTGCACGAAGCGCGAGCTGTCGTACGGAATGTCCCACTTCACGCCCGGCGGGAAGAAGCGCTCCAGCTCGGCCATCTTGGCGCGGATCGCCTTGGCCGATTGCAGCGCGTTGCCGTTGGGCGTGGGCTGCACGCCGATGCCCACCGCGGGCACGCCGTTCAGCCGCGCCGACGTGGCGTAGGACTGCCCGCCCAGCTCGACCCGCGCGACGTCTTTCAGCCGCACGGTCGAGCCGTTGGTATTGGCGCGCAGCACGATGTTCTTGAACTGCTCCACGTTGGCGAGCTGGCCGTTCACCACCACCGTGGCCGCAATGGCCTGGCCCGGAATGTTGGGCAGGTCGCCCAGCGTGCCCGAAGACACCTGCGCGTTCTGCGCGCGAATGGCATTGTTCACGTCGGTGGCCGACAGCGCATAGCCCTGCAGCTTGGCCGGGTCGATCCAGATGCGCATCGCGTTCTCGGAGCCGAAAAGCTGCGCCTGGCCCACGCCGATCACGCGCTGCAGCTCGGGCACGATGTTGCGCGCCGTGTAGTCGCCCAGCGCCACCGGGTCGAATGCGGGGTTGTCCGAAGACAGCATCACGAACATCAGGAAGTTGTTGCGCGCCTTGTCCACGCGAACGCCCTGCTGCGTGACCGCGGCTGGCAGGCGCGGCGTTGCGCGCGAGAGCCGGTTCTGCACGTCCACCTGCGCCAGGTCGTCGTTGGTGCCGGCCTCGAAGCTGATGGTGATGGTGCCGCTGCCGTCGGCCTGCGCCACCGATTCCATGTAGATCAGGCCCGGCGAACCGTTCATTTCGCGCTCGATGACGGACAGCACGCTGTCCTCCAGCGTCTGCGCCGAGGCGCCGGGGTACGCCACGTTGATCACGATGGCAGGCGGTGCCACCGGCGGATATTGCGAGATCGGCAGCTGGGTGATTGCCACGCCGCCCATCACCAGGACGAACAGTGCGATCACCCAGGCGAAGATCGGGCGGTCGATAAAGAATTTGGCCATGCGGGCGCGCTCCTGATTACTTCTTCTCGGCGGTGGCAGGCGCCGGGCCGCTCGCTGGCGCCGCCGCGGCGGAGGCCGCCGGCGCCGCCGGTTGTGCCGCGCCGTTGGGCGCGGACTTTTGCCAGGGCACCGCCTTCACCGGCGTGCCGGGCGGCATCATCTGCAGCTTCTGGAAGCCGTCGACCATCACCTGCTCGCCCGCCTTCAGGCCGTCGAGCACCACCCACTGGTTGTCCTTGGCAGCACTGATCTTCACCGTGCGCTGGCTGATCTTGCCGTCGGCGCTCACCACCGACACCGTGTCGCCCTGCTGCGTGCGCGTGACGGCCTGCTGGGGAATGGTGATCGCGTTGGTGGCCTGCGCCTGCTCCAGCCGCACCCGCACATACAGGCCCGGCAGCAGCTCGCCCTTGGGGTTGGGCACCTCGGCGCGCAGCGTGACCTGGCCGGTGGTCGAATCCACCGTCAGGTCGGAGAACAGCAGCTTGCCGGGCATCGCGTATTCGGTGCCGTCTTCCAGCACCACGGTGACCGCCGCGGCTTCTTCGCCGTTGGCACGCTTGTACTGGCCCGCGGCCAGCGCGCGGCGCAGCTTGAGCACGTCGGACGCCGACTGCGTGAAGTTCACATACATCGGGTTGATCTGCTGCACCACGGCCAGCTCGGTCGCGTCGCCCTGGCCCACCAGCGCGCCTTCGGTCACCAGCGCACGGCCGATGCGGCCCGCGATGGGCGAGGTCACGTCGGCGTAGCCCTGATTGATCTTGGCCGTTTGCACCGCTGCGCGGCCCGAGGCCACGTCGGCTTCGGCCGTCTTCTGCGCGGCCACCGCGTTCGCGTATTCCTGCTTGCTCACCGCGTTGGCCTCGACCAGCGGCTTGTAGCGCTCGGCCAGGGCCCGGGCCTGCACCGCGTTGGCCTGGGCGCGCGCCAGCGTGGCCTGTGCGTTTTGCGATGCGGCCACCAGCGGCGCCGGATCGATGCGGAACAGCAGCTGGCCGGCCTTCACGTCGCTGCCTTCGCGGAACTCACGTTTCAGCAGGATGCCCGAGGCGCGGGCGCGAACCTGCGCCACGCGCGAAGCCTCCAGCCGTCCCGGCAGCTCCGTCACCAGGCCCACGTCGCCCGGCGCCGCCACCACCACGCCCACTTCAGGCGCGGGCCGCGGCCCGCCGGCACCCGGGCCGCCCGGTCCGGCCGGCGCATCCCCCTTGGAACAGGCCGCGAGCGCCAAAACCACGGCAGCGGCCACGATCGCGAGGCGCGGCGAAAACGACGAATGACGCGAAACATGCAGGAGAGGCATGCGAATCCTTTGAAGCAAAGACGGGAGATGGCCAGTTCGCGAAGCGAACAGAAAACCAGCGTAAACAGCCGGGCCATCGGGGAAGCCCGCTAGTTTACATACATTCATGGATGTATAGTGACACCTTCGAATGGCCTCACGATACCGAAAGGGCTTCGCTTTACAAAACAGGAGACTTGGTGGCACGTCGTACGAAGGAAGAAGCACTGGCCACGCGGCACCGCTTGCTCGATGCCGCGGAGCTGCTGTTCCAGGCGCAAGGCGTCTCGCAGACCTCGCTGCAGCAGATTGCGCAGCAGGCCGGCGCCACGCGTGGCGCCATCTATTGGCACTTCAAGGACAAGGCCGACCTCTTCAACGCGATGATGGAGCGCGTCATCCTCCCGCTGGAGGCCGGCCCCCGGGCGGCAGCCGCCGCCAGCAACAACGATCCGCTGGCCGAGATCGAAGAGGGCATGGTCCACGCCCTCACCCTCATGGCCACCGACCCCCAGGTGCGCCGCGTGTTCGACGTGGCCACCCACAAGGTCGAATACACCCACGACATGGCCTCCGTGCAGCAGCGCCACCTCGACGCCCGCAACGCCTGCGTGACCGATTTCGAAAAAGCCCTGCGCCTGGCCGCCCGGCGCGACCGCATCAAGCTCCCCGTGCCCGGCCACGCCGCGGCGCAGGGCCTGCACGCCCTCATCAGCGGACTCATCCAGAACTGGCTGCTCGACCCCGCCGCCTTCGACCTGGTGCCCACCGGCCGCCGCACCTTCCGCGTCTACCTGGCCGGCCTGGGCTTTGCATCACGGAACTCGAAAGCCGGTATCGGGAACGAAGCGGATGAAGAAGTCGCCCTCTGATGGGCGATAATGTGGGGCTCCGGTACTGCCGGAGCCCAGATTCCTCGCTGTATTTCAACGGATAGAATTCGGCCCTCCGAAGGCTGAGATCCAGGTTCGATTCCTGGCGGCGGGACCAGATGCAAAAGCCGGACACTTTCATGGGTGTCCGGCTTTTTTGTTCTCCTTAGGGCAATGCTCTTCCGACTTCCGATTTAGTCAAAAGAACGTCTCCCGAATCAGTTGTAGGGGATATCAAACTGACGGGGAAGGCTCTGCACGCTTTCATCTTGATTGCCGTCAGATGCCGGGCGTTTAGCGAACTCTCCTGAGCCACTATCGTCGGTCACCGACGGCTTAGCTTTACGCCTGAGAGGAATGGATCGGTGTTGTGACAAGATGTATAACTCCCACAGTCCTCCATTCTTAAGGGTTGTAAATGAGCGTTGTGGATTTACGGTACGACAAGCTACACCCGCGAGCAAAAATTCTTCAAGATGAGGTCGTTCTTGCGCAAGCTTGGAAGAAGACGCACACATTTATTCGCCGCTACAACTGGTACGCGGATGTGCTGGAGCTGGACGCATCAGGGGTCTGTCTGTCGCAAAACCTAGCTGAATGGTCCCACGACCTTGCAAGCGGTGACTACGTGACGGCTCCTGCTTGGTTGGTTCCGGCGCCAAAGAACGGGTTGTGGTGTTTCCGTTCGGAATCCGAGGGCGGTTGGCAGCCGCGACGAACCGAGGGAGATCAGACGCCGGTGCTGCGCCCCCTCGCGCACATCGGAGTGCGGGAACAAACGGTTGCGACCGCCATCATGCTTTGCTTGGCAGATTGCATTGAATCGGCTCAGGGCGACACCTCACTTCCTGCGGAGAAGGCAGCGGAGAATAGCGTCTTCAGCTATGGCAATAGGCTGTTTTGCAACTGGTCGAAGAATCACACCGCTGCCTCGTTCGCATGGGGGAACTCAAACACGTACAGCAGATACTTCCAGGACTACCAGAAGTACGTCGAGCGTCCGCTGGCAATCGCCAAAAACTTGAATATTGGCGCGGACAGTATAGTGTTCATCGTCAGCTTGGATCTAAGCGCCTTTTTTGACAACATCGATATCCCGCTACTCGTGGAGAAATTGAAGGGCGAATACCAAAATTTTTATGATGCTTCCGAGAATGAATTGCAGCCTGCGGACAAGGCGTTCTGGGATATTGCGCGGCGGGCTTTGAGTTTCAAATGGCGCGATTCAGATTTAGCTCTTAGAGCATTGTTCCGCGATGGTGAGTTGCCACTGGGGCTTCCCCAAGGATTGGTCGCGAGTGGGTTCTTTGCAAATGCTTACTTGCTCGAATTTGACCGAGAATTGGGCTCTTTCATAGATCGAAAGCCGAGGGGGAAGAGATTCCGTGTTCACGACTATTGCCGTTACGTAGATGACCTGAAGTTGGTCATCTCCGTAGACCACGACGAGGAGACGCCTCACAGCGTAGCCGAGCTGCGCGACGAAATTAGTGCATGGGTTCAAGGCGTGCTTAAAAAACACACCACATCATCCAAGCAGGATGGTACCCATTTATGGCTTAACGCAAAGAAGACTCAGCTGGAAGCGCTTGTCGAGGTTGGAACCGAATCTAGTACTGGGGCGCGGATGAAGGCGCTCCAGCAGCAGCTAAGTGGTCCCTTTGACCTAGACTCGTTACGTCAGGCCGAAACCGGGCTCAATGGCCTTTTGTCTTTAGCAGAGCTCGGACTAATCGAGGAAATCAAGCCCGCACAGGGGATCCTTCGCCTTGCGAGCGTTGCATCGTTAAAGCATGAGGTAAGGGATGACACACTAACTCGTTTCTCCGCATATCGGCTTGTCCGATCTTTGCGCCAGCGCAGAAGGATGACCGATCTGACGCAGGCCAACGATGGCGAAAGCGCAATTGATGCGTTGCGGCATGACTATCAAGCTGCTGCACGGCGCTTAGTCTCTGCATGGGCACTGAACCCTTCCCTCGTACAGGTGCTCCGATATGCGCTGGACCTCTGGCCGAGCGCCGAGCTGCTAGAAACAGTTGAACAGGCGCTAATGAGCAAGTTGAACAATGCTTACCCGGATTCGGAATTCGGGCGAAGAGTGGGCTTCTATGTCCTCGCGGACCTATTCAAAGCGGGTGCGACCGAAACTGGACGAGAGGCTGAGCAAGACTTGAGTTTTGACCTCGCTGACTTGGAAGCCTACCGCGCTGCGCTCGCGGACCTTGCACTCCGAATCTTAGATACGAGGGAAGCACCTTGGTACGTCCAACAACAGGCAAGCCTCCTGCTGGCTTCAGTGGGGCAGAGAGCAACGCTGCCGCAGGAGCCTTTCGAACTTCGATTCCATAGAGCCCTCCATTTATTTGCTCGGGCGAAGTCACCTGCGCCGGACATATCCTTTGAAGAAGAAGTTGTGATATCGCTTGTCGGTCACCAGCTTTTGAGGGACGACGGACACTATGTGCGATGGTTCATCAACTTTGGCGATGGGAGAAACAGGAAGCAAGTCGCAAGAGCTTGGCAAATTGTGGCTGAAGCTTCTCCTGAACTGTTGAAGAATCTTCTGAGTTCGAAACGAAATGCTATGTCGCCGTTGATTGAGTGGGCACCTAAGCATTTGACCCGATTTGAAGAGAAGCGATGGCATGGCGGAATGGGACCCTTACCAGTTAAAAAGTGGCTACCACTTCTGACCGCCATAACCCATCCATTGCCGTTGTTCGGTCAAGAGAATGCGCTGCTGAAGCTTGCGGAAGCACTGAGCAAGTCGAAAACAGTACGAGCGTTTGCCCCCGAACTCCTGACACTCCTGAATGTGGAGGTCAGGTCTGACGACTGGGGGCAACTGAATAACCCAAGCTTTGCTACTCTCGAGGCACAGGCGGTCGTTTCGCTCAAAACGACGGATGGCACGTATGACACACCTTCTTGGTGTCGGCCTGAAGATGCTTGGATGTATGCGTTTGGACGCCTGCTGCGCGCTGCCGCCACGGGAGAGTCCGACTTCACCGCTCGTCACTGGCTTAGCAGAGAAGACACTGGGTGGTACAGCGGTCTTAAGAGTACTTGGCACAAGCGCCGCATGGGGATGCTCCATTCTGCTGGAGGACTGAGGGGCACAACCACCGCAGTCACGCCGTGGTTTTCGGACCTGCTATTTCACCTATTGAGATGGCCAGGCGTTACTGAACGACAGAGTCAAGAGGCGGCCACCATCTTGACACGGCGCGATTTCGATGATGCCGTCAAGAGGCGACTTGAATTTCAAAAGGAGCTTTATGGCGCTAGCAGCCGCTTGCCCATTTACCGTTATCCGGTCGAATGGCCATTGAACGAAACTCGTGGGCTGCGGGTTGCCATGGTCCAAGGCCTCATGCCGCTGCATCATCATTTTGACAGCGGGCTGACCGGCCTCGATGTTCCTGGCTATCGGGAGAAGCATCGGAACCACACTGCGGCGCTACTGCATCTCACGCACAAACATCTAGTTGCGCGGGACTACGTCTTAGGACGTTCAGAGAAGCCGCATTTCGATCTCGTTGTGTTCCCCGAACTCAGTATCCACGTGGATGACCAAGACCTCATGCGGGCGTTCTCAGACGCGACTGGCGCGATGTTGTTCTACGGGCTCTTGGGCGCAACAGAACCCACCAGCAGCGAGCCTATCAATGCGGCTCGATGGCTGGTCCCGCAGCGACGCGCTGGACGCCGATCTTGGGTCGATGTGGATCAAGGAAAGTTCAACCTTACCCCTGAAGAACACAACCTAGGAATAAAGCCATGGCGACCGTATCAAGTTGTCATCGAACTTGTTGACTCTACCAAGCCGACCAAAAAACCTTACCGGCTGACAGGCTCAATTTGCTTCGACGCGACCGACATCTCGCTAGCCGCCGACCTGCGCAACGAAAGCCATATGTACGTGGTCGCGGCTATGAATAAGGACGTTAAGACGTTTGATAGCATGGTTGCAGCGCTTCGCTACCACATGTACCAGCACATTCTGATTGCTAACGTCGGCGAGTTCGGCGGCTCCACTGCTCAGGCACCTTACGACAAAGAGCATCGACGACTCATATCGCATTCCCATGGCGGCAATCAACTGGCTATATCAGTCTTTGATGTGCGTGCGGAAGATTTCGGCCCTGAACTTAAGGCGGCAGAGTCAGGAGTGAAGAAGTGGAAAGAAGTAAGTGAGCGCATCGGCAAAGCGCCGCCAGCCGGTTTAGACCGCGCTTAAGGGGTCGACTGCAGACGTGGCGGAAGAGTGCTCACCCTGCTAGTAAGCCAAAAATGTTGGCTGGGGGACTTGCAAGCGAACCCAACGCTTAATCTTATTTTCAGGTTTCATCACGACGAGTCGTTGGCCAAAGACGCAACCGCCTCGGATGAGGCACTCTATCGCAGAGAAACGATGCAGCCTCGAGAGACTCGACGGAGGGCTCCCGCGAGCGGATGGGACCGCTAGACCTGCGTTCCTATTAACTTGTCCAGAGTCTTGCCCGGCTTGACCCCGCAGACCGAACACCACCGGGCAAATAGCAGCACGTCGACGAAGTTCTCGCCCCGTTCAAGCTTGGAAACGTAGGACTGCCCCACGCCGAGGGCTTCGGCCATCTGCACCTGCGTTAGCCCAGCTTTCACACGAACGCTGCGCATCAGGTTGCGCAGCGCCTCGTACTCGGCGTGATAGAGGGACACGGACATGCGCTCATCGTCTAGTCCGTTTCGGAATAGTCGTAACACGACTTTTCAAGCTACGATCCCGCACGCGAAGGCGAAGACCTGAGCGTCGTCAAAAAATCAATCAGGGATCGGATCAACATGAACAACGGTATGTTTCCCATGGGCGCAGCCTTGGTGCTCTCGGCTCGCAGTGCAAGCGGCGGAATGCCTAGCGCCGCTTCCAATTCGCTGAGCCGCTGACGGCCATTTCCATGAAGCGGCCTGAAGGCAGCCTCAACCCTCTCTCTTGCCTCTCTCCGGATACGCGGTGATCGAAGAGGCGCGGTGCGAGGAGGTTCCGCGTCACTCGGTGTGGACGCTCGGCTCCAGGCTCCGGCATCTGCGAGTGCCAGAGGAAAGCACCGCCACCGCATCGAGCCGCACGCTCAAGCTGATGGCTATGGGCGGCGAACTGATCCGCCGCAGCCTGACGGATGCCGAGGACGCAGAGCCGCTGATCTCCGCATTCGCGCAAGGCGTGGTGCTGGGCTTCTACCGCCTCGCGCAGATCGACGCTTGCTACTCGCTGGAGGGCGTGGGTTTCTGGCGTCGCTGCGAATTGGCCAGCATCCACCAGGTGGGCGTCGACGGCGGGCAGCGGATTCGTGCGCAGCATGAGCGAAGCCCGACCCGATAACGGCTCTCGCACGGCGAGGCCGGCGTTCCGAGTGGCACTGTAGGGTCTGTGCGCAGACGGTTGCAGGGCAACGCTGCCCCTGACACCATGGCCGCATGACCACCACCACTACCTATCAACTCCACTACTGGCCCACGATCCAGGGCCGCGGGGAATTCGTGCGGCTCGCGCTCGAAGCGGCGGGCGCCAACTATGTCGATGTGGCGCGCATGCCTGAATCGAAGGGCGGCGGGGAGTCGGCGTTGGGCGGCCGGCTCGACGATCCCGGCATCGCGCGGCCGTCCTTCGCGCCGCCGTTCCTGGTCGACGGCGACATCGTCGTCGGGCAGACGGCGGCCATCCTGCTGTACCTGGGGCCGCGGCTCGGCCTTGCGGGCGTGGGCGAATCCGATGGCCTGTGGACGCACCAGCTGCAGCTCACCATCGCCGACGCGGTGGCAGAGGCGCACGACACGCACCACCCCATCTCCACCGGCGCCTACTACGAAGACCAGCGCGACGCGGCCGTGCAGCGCGCGCGGGCCTTTCGCGAGGAGCGGATTCCGAAGTTCCTGAACTGGTTCGAGCGGGTGCTGCAACGCAATCCGGCGGGGCCGTCGCACCTTGTGGGCGATGTGCTCACCTACGCCGACCTGTCGCTGTTCCAGCTGGTGGAAGGCTTGCGCTATGCGTTCCCCAAGGCCGCGGGCCGGGCGCTGGCCAAGACGCCCCTGGTCGAGAAGCTGCACGACAACGTGAGGCGCCGGCAGCGCGTGCACGACTACCTGCAGAGCCCGCGCCGCATCGCGTTCAATGAAGACGGGATCTTCAGGCGCTATGCGGAGCTGGACGCCTGAGCCTACTCGTCGTCGTCGGCCGGGCCCGCATCATTGCGGATGCGCAGCGCCGTTTCATACAGCGCATTGCGCGGCGCGCCGCTGATCTCGGCGGCAAGGCGCACGGCCGTCTTCACGGGCAGCTCGGCCATCAGGAGGCGCAGCACGCGCTCGCCTTCGGCGCCATCGTCAACAGTGGATGCGGCCACGGGGTGCAGCACCAGCGCGAATTCGCCGCGCGTGCGGTCGCGGCCGGCGGCAAACCAGGCGGGCAACTCTGCAGTGGCAACGGTCACAATCTCCTCGAACTGCTTGGTGAGCTCGCGCCCCACGGTGATGCGGCGCTCGCCCAGCACGGCCAGCGCGCGGGCGACGGCCTCGATGCGATGCGGGGCCTCCAGCAGCACGACGGCGCGCCGCTCCTGTGCAAGGGCCTGCACGGCGGCGTCGCGCTCGCCGGCCTTGGTCGGCAAAAAGCCCGCAAACACGAAGGCGCTGCTCTCGTCGCCGGCCGCCACGAGGCCGGCCGCGCCGACCAGCGTGGTGACGCTGCTCGCGCCCGGCAGCGGCAGCACGCGCTGGCCGGCCGCGCGCACGGCGGCCACCAGCCGCGCGCCGGGGTCGCTCACGCCGGGCGTGCCGGCGTCGCTCACGTAGGCAATGCGCTCACCCTGCGCGAGGCGCGCCACCACGGCCTGCGCGGCCTCGGCCTCGTTGTGCTGGTGCACGGCCAGCAGCTGGCCGCCGGGCCGGTCGATGCCGTAGGCGCGCAGCAGGCTCTGGGTGTGGCGCGTGTCCTCGCAGGCGACGGCGTCCACCAGCTGCAGCACATGCAGCGCGCGCAGCGTGATATCCGCCAGGTTGCCGATGGGCGTGGCCACCACGTAGAGCGTGCCCTGCGGATAATGCTGTGCACCCGAGGCGTCGCGCGCGGCCGCAAGGGCGGCGCCGAAAGAAGCGGGTGCTAGTGAAGCCAATGGGTTTCTCCGAAGACACAAAAAAGATAACGGCAGGGAGCACGCATGAAAACCATCACGACGACGACCAAGCGTCGCGGCGATGCGGCGGAAGACGCCGCGCTCGACCATCTGCACGATGCCGGCCTGGTGCTGGTTGCGCGCAATTATCGAACGCCCGGGCGGGGCGGCGGCGAGATCGACCTGATCATGCGCGATCCGCGCGACGCCACGCTGGTGTTCGTCGAGGTGCGGCAGCGCAGCACCAGCACGCACGGCGGGGCGGGCGGCAGCATCACGGGGGTCAAGCAGGGGCGCATCGTCTTTGCGGCGCGCCACTACCTGAACGGCCTGCGCACGCTGCCGCCGTGCCGCTTCGACGTGGTGCTGGTCGAGGAGCGCATCACCTGGCTCAAGGGCGCTTTCGACGCGGGCGGGAACTGAACGCGCCGCACAGGCTCCACCCAGCACACGTCTTGTTTCACAGCCCCCCGGTATCATCGCGCCCCATGCTCGAGCAACGGATTCAGCAACACTTCATCGATAGCGCCGACCTCAAGTACCAGGCCGGCCCAGTCCTCAGCAAACCGATTTCGCAAGCCATGCAGGCCCTCTTGGCCTGCGTGACCAGCGGCGGCAAGGTGCTGGCCTGCGGTGCGGGCGTGTCGGGCCTGCTCGCGGCCCAGTTCGCGGCGCATTTTGTCGGCCGCTTCGAGCGCGAGCGGCCCGAGCTGGCGGCCATTGCGCTGCCCGGCGACAGCACCGATCCCACGGCCGACAGCGCCAATGCGATGGACGCCGACCGCTTTGCGCGCCAGGTGCGCGCGCTCGGCCAGGCCGGCGACGTGCTGCTGGCCCTGAGCGCCAGCGGGCAGTCGGCCGCCGTGCTGGCGGCGGTGCTGGCCGCGCACGAGCGCGACATGACCGTGGTCGCGCTGCTCGGCAATGCCAGCGCCGGCCAGCCGGCCACGCCCGGCGCGGGCAGCACCGGAACCGGCGGCGCCATCGGCCGCGCGCTGCGCGAAACCGATGTACAGATTGGCGTGTCGCACGAACGTGCGGCGCGCATCCACGAAGTCCACCTGCTCGCACTGCATTGCCTGTGCGACGGCGTGGATGCCCAGTTACTCGGAGAACAGGAAGCTTCCACATGACGACGACACCGTTCCAACGCCTCGCCATTGCAATTGCCTCGGGCGCCGTGCTGGTGGCCGGGCTTTCGGCCTGCGTGCCGCTGGTGGTCGGAGGGGCCGCCGCGGTAGGCATGGGCATGGTGGCAACCGACCGCCGCAGCTCGGGCGCCCAGCTCGACGACCAGGGCATCGAGCTGCGGGCCGCCGCCCGTGTGCGCGAGATTGCCAACGACAACATGTACGTGAGCGTCACCAGCTACAACCGCCAGGTGCTGCTGACCGGCGCCGTGGGCAGCGAGGGCGACCGCCGCCGCGTCGAAGACCTGATTCAGCGCGTGGACAACGTGCGCTCCGTGGTCAACGAGCTCACCATCGGCGCGCCGAGCACCTTCCAGGAGCGCTCGAACGACGTGTTCATCAGCGGCAAGGTGAAGGCCTCGCTGCTCGACGCCAAGGACATCTTCGCCAATTCGTTCAAGGTGGTGACGGAGCGCGGCGTGGTCTACCTGATGGGCATCGCCACGCGGCGCGAAACCGACCGCGCGACCGACATCGCACGCGGCGTTTCCGGCGTGCTGAAAGTGGTGCGGGTGGTCGAGGTGGTGAGCGAGGCCGAACTGGCGAGCCAGGCGCAGCGCGGCGGTACGGGGGCGCCGCCTCCTGCGTCCATGCAATCGTCGCCGCCGCCATCGTCGGGTTCGCGCGTGCCGCTGCCGCCGATGGAACCGCTGGCGCCGGCCCAGCCCGGCGGTGCGACGACTACGCCGGTGCGCTGACCCCCTGACCCCGGTCCCCAGTAAGAAGCCCGCTTGCGCGGGCTTCTTTTACTTCAGCCGGGTGATCAGGCTCGAAGTGTCCCAGCGCTTGCCGCCGGTCTGCTGCACGTCGGCATAGAACTGGTCGACCAGGGCGGTCACGGGCAGCCGCGCGCCGTTGCGCTTGGCCTCGTCGAGCACCAGGCCCAGGTCCTTGCGCATCCAGTCCACGGCAAAGCCGTAGTCGAACTTGCCTTCGATCATGGTCTTGCCGCGGTTGTCCATCTGCCAGCTCTGGGCCGCGCCCTTGCCGATCACCTCGAGCACCATCTTCATGTCCAGGCCCGCGCGCTGCCCGAAGGCAATGGCTTCGGAGAGGCCCTGCACCAGCCCGGCAATGGCGATCTGGTTGACCATTTTTGCGAGCTGGCCGGCGCCGCTCGCGCCCAGCAGCGTCACGGCGCGCGCAAAGGCGTCGATCACGGGCTTGACCTGGTCGAAGCTCTTCTTGTCGCCACCGCACATGACGGTGAGCGCGCCGTTCTGCGCACCGGCCTGGCCGCCGGACACCGGCGCGTCGATGAACTGCAGGCCGGCCGCCTGCGCCGCGTTCGCCAGCTCGCGCGCCACGTCGGCCGAGGCGGTGGTGTGGTCGACGAAGACGCTGCCCTTCTTCATGCCCGCAAAGGCGCCGTTCGGGCCCAGCACCACGGCGCGCAGGTCGTCGTCGTTGCCGACGCAGCTGAACACGATGTCGGCGCCGGTGGCGGCTTCGCGCGGCGTGGCGGCATGCCGTCCGGGCGCGCCGAATTCGGCCACCCAGGCCTCCGATTTCGCCGGCGTGCGGTTGTAGACGGTGACCGTGTGGCCGGCCTTGGCCAGGTGCCCGGCCATGGGGCCGCCCATGACGCCAAGGCCCAAAAACGCCACGTTGCGGGCGGGTGCGGATTCGTAGGTGCGGGAGTTGATGCTGCTCATGGGCGAGAGCTTAAGCCCAACGCGGCGCCCGCGTCACGCGCCTAGACGATGGCGAAGTGCTCGGTGCCGGCAGCCAGGTCGGTGCTGCGCGCACGCTGGCTGTTGAGCTTGATCTGAAGGCGCAGGTCGTTGGCCGAGTCGGCGTTGCGGATCGCATCTTCGAAGGTGATCGAATGGCTTTCGAACAGGTCGAACAGCGCCTGGTCGAAGGTCTGCATGCCCAGGTTGCGGCTCTTGCGCATGATCTCCTTGATCTCGCCCACTTCGCCCTTGAAGATCAGGTCGGAGATGAGCGGCGTGTTCAGCAGCACCTCGACCGCCGCCACGCGGCCAAGGCCGTCTTCGGTGGGAATCAGGCGTTGCGAAACCAGCGAGCGCAGGTTCAGAGACAGGTCCATCAGCAGCTGGGCGCGGCGCTCTTCGGGAAAGAAGTTGATGATCCGGTCCAGCGCCTGGTTGGCGCTGTTGGCGTGCAGCGTGGCCATGCAGAGGTGGCCGGTTTCGGCAAAGGCCACCGCGTGCTCCATGGTCTCGCGGTCGCGGATTTCACCCATCAATATGACGTCGGGCGCCTGGCGCAGCGTGTTCTTGAGCGCGGCTTCCCAGCTGTCGGTGTCGATGCCCACTTCGCGCTGCGTCACCACGCAGTTCTTGTGCGGGTGCACAAATTCCACCGGGTCTTCCACCGTCACGATGTGGCCGTAGGAGTTTTCGTTGCGCCAGTCGATCATGGCCGCCAGCGTGGTCGACTTGCCCGAGCCCGTGGCGCCCACCATGATGGTGAGGCCGCGCTTGGTCATCGACACGTCCTTCAGCACCTGCGGCATGCCCAGCCCGTCGATGGTCGGCAGCTTGGCCGGAATGGTCCGCAGCACCATGCCGACCTTGCCCTGCTGCACGAACGCGTTCACGCGGAAGCGGCCGATGCCGGTCGGCGAGATCGCGAAGTTGCACTCCTTGGTGCGCTCGAACTCCGCCGTCTGGCGGTCGTTCATGACCGAGCGCGTGAGCGCCAGCGTGTGCTGCGCGCCCAGCGCCTGCTGCGACACCTTGGTGACCTTGCCGTCCACCTTGATGGCGGGCGGAAAGTCCGCGGTAATGAACAAGTCGCTGCCGTTGCGGCTCACCATGAGCTTGAGCAGGTCGTTGATGAACTGGCTGGCTTGATCGCGTTCCATGATGTCGGTGCTCCGAAGGGCTGGGGATCAGCCTGGGAAATTCTCGGGGATCTTGGCCTTGCCGCGCGCTTCCGCGGCAGAAATGGCACTGCGGCGGACGAGCTCGGTCAGGTTCTGGTCCAGCGTCTGCATGCCGGCGCCCTGGCCGGTCTGGATGGCCGAATACATCTGCGCCACCTTGGCCTCGCGGATCAGGTTGCGGATGGCCGGTGTGCCCAGCATGATCTCGTGCGCCGCCACGCGGCCCTGGCCGTCCTTGGTCTTGCACAGCGTCTGCGAGATCACGGCCTGGAGCGACTCGGACAGCATGGCGCGGATCATTTCCTTTTCCTCGCCCGGGAACACGTCGATGATCCGGTCGATGGTCTTGGCGGCCGACGAGGTGTGCAGCGTGCCGAACACCAGGTGGCCGGTTTCGGCCGCGGTCATCGCGAGGCGAATGGTTTCCAGGTCGCGCAGCTCGCCCACCAAAATGGCGTCGGGGTCTTCGCGCAGCGCAGAGCGCAGGGCGTTGGAGAACGAGAGCGTCATCGGCCCGACCTCGCGCTGGTTGATGAGGCACTTCTTCGACTCGTGCACGAATTCGATCGGGTCTTCCACCGTGAGGATGTGGCCGTACTCGTTTTCGTTCAGGTAGTTGACCATGGCGGCCAGCGTGGTCGACTTGCCCGAGCCCGTAGGCCCGGTCACCAGCACCAGCCCGCGCGGCTTGAGCGCCAGTTCCGCAAAGATCTTGGGCGCGTTGAGCTGCTCCAGCGTCAGGATCTTCGAGGGGATGGTCCGGAACACCGCGGCCGCGCCGCGCGCCTGGTTGAAGGCGTTGACCCGAAAGCGCGCCAGCCCGTCGATCTCGAACGAGAAGTCGACCTCCAGAAACTCTTCGTAGTGCTTGCGGTGCGTGTCGCTCATGATGTCGTACACCATGGCGTGCACCGCCTTGTGGTCGAGCGCATCGACGTTGATGCGCCGCACGTCGCCGTGAACGCGGATCATGGGCGGCAGCCCGGCCGACAAGTGCAGGTCGGAGGCTTTGTTCTTGACGCTGAATGCCAGCAGTTGGGTAATGTCCACGGGGATCCTCGGCTCGAGTTCAGTGACGTTTTGATACGATTTTGGAAGATTATGACGATGATTGGCGACGACCTCCAGCAAGTAAAGAGCCGGATCGCAAAGGCTTGTGTCCAGGAGGGCCGCGACCCGGCCCAAGTCCGGCTGCTGGCGGTGTCCAAGACCTTCGGCCCGGAGGCCGTGCGCGAGGCCCATGAAGCCGGCCAGCGGGCCTTCGGCGAGAACTACGTGCAAGAGGGGCTGGACAAGATCGAGGCGCTGGCCGACCTGCGCGCGGAACTCGAGTGGCACTGCATCGGCCCTCTGCAAAGCAACAAGACGCGGCCCGTGGCCGAGCATTTCGACTGGGTGCACGGCATCGACCGGCTGAAGATCGCGGAGCGGCTTTCGGCCCAACGGCCGGCGCATCTGCCGCCGCTGAAGGTGTGCCTGCAGGTCAATGTGGACGGCGGCGCCAACAAGTCCGGCGTGCCGCCCGAAGAGGCTTTGCCGCTGGCGCGCGCTGTGGCGGCTTTGCCACATCTGACGCTGCGCGGGATCATGGCCATCCCGGAACCGGCGCCCGATTTCGCCGCGCAGCGCGAACTCTGCCTCCGGGCCCGCGCGGTCTACGACGCGATTCGCGCCGACGGCATCGCGCTCGACACGCTGTCGCTGGGCATGAGCGCCGACCTCGAAGCGGCCGTGAGCGCGGGCAGCACGATGGTGCGCATCGGCACCGCGATCTTCGGCCGCCGCTAGATGTCGAGCGGCAGGCGCGCGCTGCTTTTCACTTCTTCCATCACCGCGTAGGTGCGTGTTTCGCGCACGCCGGGCAACTGCCAAAGCACCGTGCCTGCAAAGTTGCGGTAGGCGGCCATGTCGGCCATGCGGGTCTTGAGCAGGTAGTCGAAGCCGCCCGCGACCATGTGGCATTCCATGATTTCGTCGCGCACCTGCACGGCCGCCCTGAACTGGTCGAACACATTGGCGGTGGTGCGGTCGAGCAGTATCTCGACGAACACCGTGAGCCCGCGGCCCAGCTTGAGCGGATTGAGCCGCGCCTCGTAGCCCAGGATGAAACCCTCGCGCGTGAGCCGCTGCACCCGCGCCAGCACCGCGGTGGGCGAGAGCGCCACCGCCTCGGCCAACTTGAGGTTGGTGATGCGGCCGTCTTCCTGAAGAATCTTCAGCAGGCGGAGATCGATCCGATCCAGGTCCAAGTCTGACATCGGTGAATTATCCGGTGGACGCCTCGTTTTTTGGCAAAAGATTCGGTCTATATCCAAAGACCATAGGGGATAGAACCAAGGAACTGCCATGCACCTGCCCATCCCTTACCGGCCCGAAGCCGAAGTCGTCTCGCACCGCCTCGCCTCCCTCGAAGGCGCGCTCGACTGGAGCGCCGCGGCCGCCACCGCGCGGCCCTGGGTGGAGGCGGTGCGCCGCCATCCGCCGCCCTTCTGGGCCATGGAAAGCCTGCTGCGCGAATACCCGATCTCCAGCGCCGAGGGCTTGGCATTGATGCGGCTGGCCGAAGCGCTGCTGCGCGTGCCCGACGCCGCCACGGCCATCGCGCTCACGGCCGACCAGCTGGGCCGTGCCGATTTCGACGGCGCGGCCGATTCCACGCTGTCGCGGCTTTCTTCGGCGGCCATCGCGATGTCGAAGAAGTTCTTGCCCGAGGGCGACCACCCGCCCGGCCTCATGGCCAAGCTCGGCGCGCGCACAGTTGTCGCCGCCACGCTGCGCGCGGTGCAGTTGCTCGGGCGCCAGTTCGTGCTGGGCCAGACCATCGCCGAAGCCATGGACGAGGCGCGCTCGGCACACCGCCGGCACGATGCGCTGCGCTTCAGCTACGACATGCTCGGCGAGGGCGCACGCACCGACGCCGACGCGCTGCGCTACCTGGACAGCTACACGCACGCCATCCGCGCCATTGCCACCGGCGCCGATGCGGCGCGCGCGCCCGAGCACAACGACGGCATCTCCATCAAGCTCAGCGCGCTGCATCCGCGCTATGAAGAGGCGCAGCGCGAGCGCGTGATGCGCGAACTGGTGCCGCGCGTGTGGCAGCTGTGCGAGCTGGCGGCGGCGGCCAACCTCAACCTCACCATCGATGCCGAGGAAGTCGACCGGCTCGAACTCTCGCTCGACGTGTTCGAGGCGCTGGCCGCGCGCGTGGCCGCCGGGCAGCCGCAGTGGCGCGGCTTCGGCCTGGCGCTGCAGGCCTACCAGACGCGTTCGCTCGAACTCATCGTCCATGTCACGGCGGTCGCGCGCAGGCACGGGCTGCGGCTGATGTGCCGCCTGGTCAAGGGCGCCTACTGGGACGCCGAGATCAAGCGCGCGCAGGAACTCGGGCTGCCGCACTACCCGGTGTTCACGCACAAGCACCACAGCGACATCAGCTACCTGGCGTGCGCGCGTGCGCTGCTTTCGGCGCCCGACGCGGTCTATCCGCAATTCGCCACGCACAACGCGGGCACCATCGCAGCCATCCTGCAGATGGCCGAAGCGGCGGGCGCGCCGTTCGAGCTGCAGCGCCTGCACGGCATGGGCGAGGGCGTGTACCGCGAAGTGATGAAGCGCACCGCCGCCCCGGTGCGCGTGTATGCGCCCGTGGGCCAGCACAAGGACCTGCTGGCCTACCTCGTGCGCAGGCTGCTCGAGAACGGCGCCAATTCGTCGTTCGTGAACCAGCTCGGCGACGATTCGGTGGACATCGAGGAACTGCTCACGTCGCCGCTGTGGCTCGAACCCACGAACCCGGCCTTGCCGCTGCCGCCGGAGCTCTTCGGGCCCGCGCCCGCGCGGCGCAACAGCGAAGGCGTGGACCTGGCGGTCGAATCGATGCGGGCGCCGCTGCTGGGGGCCCTCGCGACCACCCACGTTCCGGCGGTCGAAGAATTCAAGGCGGGCGAAGCGTTGAAGGCCGTGGCCGCCAGCGCCGCCGCCTTCCGCAGCTGGCGCAAGACGCCGGTCGAAACACGCGCCGCCATGCTGCGCCAGGCGGCCGATGCGCTCCAGCGCGAACTGCCGCGCTTCTGCGCACTGCTGGTGAAGGAGGCCTTCAAGACCTGGGGCGACGCGGTGGCCGAAGTGCGCGAAGCCATCGACTTCTTGCGCTACTACGCCGACGAGGCCGAACGCATCATGCAGCCCGTGGCACTGCCCGGTCCCACGGGCGAGAGCAACGAACTGCGGCTCACTGCGCGCGGACCCTGGGTCTGCATCAGCCCGTGGAATTTTCCGCTGGCGATCTTCATGGGCCAGGTGGCGGCGGCGCTGGCCACGGGCAACACCGTGCTCGCCAAGCCGGCCGAGCAGACGCCCGCCGTCGCACTCGAAGCCGTGAAGCTGCTGCATGCGGCGGGCGTGCCGGCCGATGCGGTGCAGCTGCTGCATGGGCCGGGCGACACGGTGGGCGCGGCGCTGGTGGCGGCGCCCGGCGTGGCCGGCGTGGTGTTCACCGGCTCGACGCAGGTGGCACGCATCATCCATCGCGCGCTGGCCGCCAAGGACGGCCCCATCGTGCCGCTGATCGCAGAGACCGGCGGCATCAACGCGATGCTGGTCGATTCGAGCGCGCTGCCCGAGCAGGTGGTCGATGCGGTGGTGCAGAGTGCGTTCCGCTCGGCCGGCCAGCGCTGCTCGGCGCTGCGCCTGCTGGTGCTGCACGACAGCATCGCCGATGCGGTGATCGAGATGATCCGCGGCGCGGCCGGTGAGCTGGCTGCGGGCGACCCCGCACTGCTCTCGACCGACGTGGGGCCGGTGATCGACAGCGAGGCCGCGGGCAACATCCGGCGCGAGCTGGCGCGGCTCGATGCGGAGGCGAAGCCGCTGCTTCCATCGGCGGCTTCTCCGGCCGGGGGCAACCTGCTTGCGCCCCAGGCCTACGAGGTGCGGTCCATCGACGGCGTGACGAGCGAGATCTTCGGCCCGGTGCTGCAGATCGTGCGCTGGGGCCATGGCGCGCTGGTCGACCCCGCGGACGTGATCGATCGCATCAATGCGCTCGGCTACGGCCTCACGCTCGGCATCCAGACCCGCATCGATTCGCGCGCCCAGGCGCTGGCCACGCGTGCGCACGTGGGCAACATCTACATCAACCGCAACATCATCGGTGCGGTGGTCGGCGTGCAGCCCTTCGGCGGCGAGGGCCTGAGCGGCACAGGGCCCAAGGCCGGCGGGCCGCACTACTTGTACCGGTTCTGTGCCGAGCAGACGGTCACGGTCAACACCACGGCGGCCGGGGGCAATGCGGCGCTGCTGAGCGCGGTGGCGTAGGCCTCTTCGCCGGACCCGGGCGGGTCGGCCGGTCAAGCCGCTCTTGCATAACCCGACAGCGCGGCGCGCATAAGCCATGGCGCAGCGGACGGGAGAGGTCTATTGTTGCGGCCATCCGTTCAAACCAAGGGATCTCCCATGAGTGAAAAGCTCTCCTTCGTCAATCCGACCGCCAACAGCCCCTGGGGCACCTACCTCTCGCAGGTCGACCGCGTGGTGCCCTACCTGGGCCCGCTGGCCCGCTGGGTCGAGACGCTCAAGCGCCCCAAGCGCGCGCTGATCGTCGACGTGCCGATCGAGATGGACGACGGCACCATCGCCCACTTCGAGGGCTACCGCGTGCAGCACAACATGAGCCGCGGCCCGGGCAAGGGCGGCGTGCGCTTCCACCCCGACGTCACGCTGGAAGAAGTGATGGCGCTGTCGGCCTGGATGACCATCAAGACCGCGGCCGTCAACCTGCCCTACGGCGGCGCCAAGGGCGGCATCCGCGTCGATCCCAAGAAGCTGTCGCTGCAAGAGCTCGAGAAGGTCACGCGCCGCTACACCAGCGAGATCGGCATCATCATCGGCCCGCACACCGACATTCCCGCGCCCGACGTGAACACCAACGCGCAGATCATGGCGTGGATGATGGACACCTACTCCATGAACGTCGGCGGCACCGCCACCGGCGTGGTCACCGGCAAGCCGCTGCACCTGGGCGGTTCGCTCGGCCGCGTCAAGGCCACGGGCCGCGGCGTGTTCGTTACCGGCCGCGAGGCGGCGCGCCGCCTGGGCATGGACCTGCGTGGTGCGCGCATCGCGGTGCAGGGCTTCGGCAACGTGGGCTCGGTCGCGGCCGAACTCTTTGCCGAGGCGGGCGCCAAGATCGTCGCGGTGCAGGACCACACCGGCACCATCGTCAACCCCAACGGCCTCGACCTGGCCAAGCTGGTGCCCATCTCACGCACCGACGGCGTGGTCGGCTTCAAGGCCGGCGGCGACATCGTGCCGAACGAGGACTTCTGGAACGCGGCCTGCGACATCCTGATTCCCGCCGCGCTCGAAGGCCAGATCACCGCCGAGCGTGCGCAGAAAACCACCGCCAAGCTGGTGCTCGAAGGCGCCAACGGCCCGACGGTGCCGGTGGCCGACGACATCCTGGCCGAACGCGGCGTGCTGGTGGTGCCCGACGTGATCTGCAATGCCGGCGGCGTGACGGTGAGCTACTTCGAATGGGTGCAGGACTTCTCGTCCTTCTTCTGGGACGAGGACGAGATCAATGTGCGCCTGGACCGCATCATGATGAACGCGCTGAACCAGATCTGGGACACGGCCGACAAGCACAAGATCTCGCTGCGCACCGCTACCTACGCGGTGGCCTGCGAGCGGATCCTCACGGCCCGCCAGGAACGCGGCCTGTATCCCTGATATCGGAGCAAAGGAGGGTTGTACGCTCGGGGGATGAGCACCGTTCCCGCGCAACAACTTCCTTCCATTCCCGCCGATAGCCTGGCCCGCCTGCAGGCCCTCCTGGCCAGCGGGCAGCGCAAGCTGCTCGGGCTGGTCGGCGCGCCGGGCGCGGGCAAGTCCACGCTCGCGATGGCGCTGCTTCAAGCGGCGGGCGTGGGGCGCGCACAGGTGGTGCCGATGGACGGCTTTCACCTGGCCAACGTCGAGCTGCAACGGCTCGGCCGCGCGCACCGCAAGGGCGCTCCCGACACCTTCGACAGCGCCGGCTACGTGGCGCTTCTGCAGCGGCTGCGCGAACAGGGGGCGGACGACCCCATCGTCTACGCGCCCGAGTTCCGCCGCGAGATCGAGGAGCCGATCGCCGGCGCCATCGCGATGCTGCCCGGGACCCAGCTGGTCATCACCGAAGGCAACTACCTGCTGCACGCCGACGGCCCCTGGGCCGGCGCGGCAGCCCTGCTCGACGAGACCTGGTACGTGGACATCGACGATGCCGTGCGCGAAGCGCGCCTGCTGAAGCGCCACCAGCAGTTCGGCCGCAGCGCCGAGGCCGCGCGCGAATGGGTCGACCGCACCGATGCGCCCAATGCCCGGCTGATTGCCGCGACGCGCGGGCGCGCGCACCACGTGCTGCACTGGTCCTGAAAATTCTTGCGGCAGGGCGGGGAACGCCGGCCGCGCGCACGGCTCGAAGCTTCGCCGGCGCGAGACGCCGGTTAGGATTCGCCGCTCCATGACCATGCCCCTTCGCTTCTCATCTTCTTCTACCGCTTTCGCCCCTGACGCAGCTTCCGCGTTTTCCGTTCTCCGCACGCCGGTCCTGGTCCTCGGCCTGTTGTCGGCCCTGCTGCTCACCGCTTGCGCCGGCAGCCCGCGCCGGGTGTCGTACGAGACCGAGGAGTTCGACTCCACCACCACCCACACGCGCACCTATGGCGCCACCGAGGCCCAGACCTGCGAAGCCGCGCGCCGCGCGCTGCTGAGCCAGGGCTACATGATCAGCGCGGCCAATGCCGACCTGGTGACGGGGCGCAAGAGCTTCCAGCCGGCCTCCGAGGTGCATGTGGAGGTCGAGTTCCGCGTGGTGTGCGCGCGCGAAGGCGGCAAGGCCGGCAAGCGCAGCACCGTGGCGTTCGCGACCGCGCTGCAGGACCGCTACGGCATCAAGAAGGTCAACAGCTCGGCCAGCGTGGGCGTCGGCGCCTTCGGCTCTCTCTCGCTGCCTTTTGCCGGCAGCGACGACGCGATGGTCAAGGTGGCCAGCGAGACGCTGACCGACGAGCTCTTCTACGACCGCTTCTTTGCGCTGCTCGACCGCTTCCTCGAAGGGCAGGGCGGCGTGGAGCCCGACGTGCCCAGCGTCGCGCCCGAGGCGCCGCGGATTTCTGCGCCCCCTGCGCCCGCTGCGCTGCCCGCGCCGGCCACGGCCTATCCGGTGAAGCCGGTTCCCAACCCTGACTGAACGGCCGCCCGGCCTTCGGCTTGCGTATCCGCAACACCTGCAGCGCGCCACTGCGCGCGCTGTTCCATAAAAACGCTATTGAAAGAAGCTGCCTACTAGAATCTCGGAAAAATCAATTCTCAGGGGGGAATCATGGACGAACAGTCGCAGGATGCGCGCTACGCACCGCCTCGGTCTCATGTGGAGGATGTGCGCCAGGAGGGCGCGCAGCCCGGCCAGCTCGCGTCGCGCGGCAAGCGCCTTTTAGCCTCCATAGTCGATGGGCTCATCGCCGCCGGGACGCTGTGGCTGATTGCAAAGAACACACCCTTCAATCCCTGGCGTGACGCCGGCCTGAGCCTCTGGGCGCCGCAGTTCGTGAGCCTCGCTATCGGTTTCGCCGTCTTCCTGGCGCTGCATGGCTACCTGCTCGCCACCCGCGGGCAGACCATCGGCAAGGCACTCTTCAAGCTGCGGATCGTTCGGCCCGACGGCTCACGCGCCTCCGTCGGCCGCGTCATTGGCCTGCGCTATGCCGCGCCCTCGCTGCTGCACGTGGTGCCTGTCATCGGGCAGGTGTTCGCGCTGGCAGATGCCCTGTTCATCTTTCGCGAATCGCGCCGCTGCCTGCACGACCAGATCGCGGACACCATCGTCGTGCAGGCCTGAGCTCGCAAGAGTGCCGCCCCGGTGCGCCTCGACACGCTCCACACCGCAGAGACTCCCGAAGGCATTGCGCTTTCGCTGCGCCCTGCCGGCATCGTCGCGCGCGGGCTGGCCTACCTGATCGACTTCGCGATCCGGCTCTGCATCTTCTTCGGCCTTGCCATGCTCTTCGGCGCACTGGGCAAGCTCGGAGGCGCCGTGCTGTTGATCAGCTACTTTTGCCTCGAGTGGCTGTATCCCGTGGTGTTCGAACTCACCCGGGCCGCCGCGACGCCGGGCAAGCGCGCGATGGGCCTGCGCGTGGTGATGGATTCGGGCCTGCCGGTCACGCCCGCCGCGGCGTTCACCCGCAACCTGCTGCGCGCGGCGGACTTCATGCCTTCGTTCTACTTCGCGGGCCTGGTGTCGATGCTCTGGCGCTGCGACAGCAAGCGGCTGGGCGACCTTGCGGCCGGCACGCTGGTGGTGTTCAGCGACCAAGTGAACCTGCACGGCGACGTGCCCGCGGCCGAGCCCCAGGCGCCGGCGCGCCCGCTGTCGGCGCAGGAGCAGCTGGCCGTGGTGTCCTGGGCCGGGCGCGCGACGCGGCTCACACCCGAGCGCTTCGACGAACTCGCGCGCATCGCCGAGCCGGTGCTGGCCCCCGGTGCCATCGGCGCCGGCGCCTCGCAGCGCCTGCTCGAGGTGGCGCAGTGGGTGCTGGGCCGGCGTGCCGTCGCAGAGGCCAGGGAAGGACGCAAGCAATGACCCCGCTGGATTTCGAGGCGGCCTACGCGCCGATTTGGGCCGAACTTGAACAGGTGATCGGCGTGGCCGAGAGCAAGCGCAAGTTCGACGGCGCCCGCCTCGCGACGCTCTATCGCCGTGTCTGCGAGCACCTGGCGCTGGCGCAGGCGCGGGCCTATCCGATCCACCTGACGCAACGGCTCGAGGCACTGACGCAGAACGCCCACCGGCTGGTCTACCGGCGCCACGACTACGGCATGGCCCGGTTCGCCCGGCTCGCGCTGGTCGATTTTCCCGAGGCGGTGCGGGCGCACCGCGCATTCCTGTGGGCGGCGGCCTTGATGTTCCTGCTGCCGCTGGTGGCGGCGGGCTGGGCGGCGTATCGGGACCCCGGCTTCATCCTGCACCTGCTCGACGCCGGCGACGTGCAGCAGTTCGACGCCATGTACGGCGACGGCGCCGAAGCGCTCGGGCGCAAGCGCGAAGCCGACGACGACTGGGAGATGTTCGGCTACTACGTGATGCACAACATCGGCATCGGCTTCCGCTGCTTCGCGGCCGGCATCTTCGCCGGCGTGGGCAGCGCCGCGGTGCTGGTGTTCAACGGGATCCAGATCGGCGCGGTCGGCGGCTACCTGGTCGCGGCGGGACACGCCGGGAACTTCCTCTCCTTCGTCGTCACCCATTCGGCTTTCGAGCTCACGGCCATCGTGCTGGCCGGCGCGGCTGGCTTGCGCCTCGGCTACGCCTGGCTTGCGCCCGGCCGCCACACGCGGCTCGAGGCGCTCAGGCTCGCGGCGCGGCACGCGGTGGTGATCGTCTACGGCGTCGTCGGGCTGCTGCTCGTCGCGGCGGCCGTCGAGGCCTTCTGGTCTTCGGCGCGCTGGGTGCCGCCGGCCGTCAAGTACGGCGTGGGCGGCGCCTGCTGGCTGATGGTGCTGGCGTACCTGGGCTGGCAGGGACGGCCGCGTGCCGGCACCTCCGCCATGAAGGAGCGCCATGCAGGTTGACGGCCTCGCGATCGCGCTGCGGCCCCGCACCATGGCGGAGGCGGCCGACCTGGGCGCCGCCCTCGTGCGCAAGCACGCGCGCTCGATCTGGGCGACCTTTCTGCCGGTCTACCTGGTGGTGGTGTTCCTGGCGCTGTGCAGCATCGAGATCGCCAACTGGCTGCCGCCGGTGGTGATCTTCTGCCTCAAGCCCTGGCTGGACCGCAGCCTGCTGTTCGTTCTTTCGCGGGCGGTGTTCGGGCAGGGCACGCGCTGGGCCGACCTCTGGCGCGAGCGCCGGTCCGTCTGGGGCGGGGAGTTGCTGCGGTCGCTGCTGTGGCGGCGCCTGTCGCCATGGCGTTCGTTCACCCAGGCCATCGACCAGCTCGAAGGCCAGCGCGGCAGTGCGCGGCGCAAGCGGCGCGCCCAGTTGCTGCGCGGGCGGCGCGGTGCGGCCATGGGCACGCAGCTGGTGTTCGGCAATGTGGAGGTGGCGCTTCAGATCGGCGTGCTGTCGCTGCTGCTCTGGTTCGCGCCCGAGGGCAGCTTCAGCGGTGCCTATGCCTGGCTCACGGAATCCGAAAGCACGCTCAACGGCATCGTGTTTGCCCTGGTCGGCGCCGCGGTGGTCGGGGTGCTGGAGCCGTTCTTCGTGGCGGCGGGCTTCGCGATGTACCTGAACCGGCGCGTCGAACTCGAAGCCTGGGACATCGAGCAGGAGTTCCGGCATGCGTTCCGCTAGAACCCGGCTGCGCTTGCTGGCCTGGGCGTTCGCCATCGCCGGTGCGGCTGGTGCGACCGGTGCCGCGAGCGCTGCCGCGCCCGCGCCGGCGCAGGCGCTGACACGGGAACAGGTCAACGCGGCGGTCGAACGGCTGCGCGCCGATCCCAACCTGCCGGGCACCAGGACCGAACGGAAGCTGCGCTTCAAGGACAGCGACGCGAAGGAAGAAGAGACCAAGAAGAAAGAGGGCAGCGTCGGCTGGCTGCGCGACATGGTCAAGGCCGTGGCCGAAGGCGCGCGCTGGCTCGTGTGGGGGCTCGCCGCCTTGCTGCTCGCGTGGGTGCTGCTGCGCATCCAGGGCTGGGTACGGGTCCGCGCCGAACGCGGCCGGCCGGCGCACGGACCCTTGCCGAGCCATGTCGGGAGCCTCGACATCCGGCCCGAGAGCCTGCCCGACGACATCGGCCTGGGTGCCGCCGAACTCTGGCGGCGCGGCCAGCAGCGGGCGGCGTTGTCGCTGCTGTACCGCGGCGCCCTGTCGCGCCTCGTGCACGTGCATGCGGTGCCGGTGCGCGCCGCCAGCACCGAGGGCGAATGCGTGGCACTGGCGTCGGGCCGGCTCGCTCCGGCCGCGCAGGGCTTCTTCGTGGCCCTGGTCGATGCCTGGCAGCTGGCGGCCTACAGCGGCCGGCTGCCGTCCACGGCCGAGGTTCTGGCGGTCTGCGGCGAGTTCGACCGGCATCTCTCGCCGGCTGCGGCACCGGTCGCGGCGGAGGCAACCCGGTGAGCCCGTGGCTGGCCCGGACCGTGGTGGCGCTGGCGCTGGCCGGCGTGGGCGCGTGGCTGGTTTCCGCCACCGAGTGGGCCGACACGGAGGTGTCGACGCCGGCGAGCGGCCAGGCCAGGACCGACCCGTTCTATGCATTGCAGGTGCTGCTGCGCGAACTCGGCGTGGCCGTGGTCCGGCGCGACGCCCTCGACGCCCTGCCGCCGCCGCAGGCGAGGCTGGTGCTGGCCTCCAACTACTGGGACCTGTTCCCCGAGCGCACGCAGCGCCTGCGCCTCTGGGTGGAGCAGGGTGGCCATCTGGTGCTGCCGAATCACCTGGTCGACAACGAGCAACTGAAAGGCTGGCTGCCGCTGGTGGCCGAGACGCCCGACGAGGCCGATGAAGACGACGAGGACGACACGCCCCCGCCCGTGAAACCGGCCAGCCGCGCGCGCAAACCCGGCGCCCACGCGCTGAAAGATGCCAATTGCCGCGACGTGGCCGAGCCCCAGGCGGTGCCGGCGAGCTTTGGGGGCGGCCGCGGTTTCACGCTCTGCGGCGTGGGCTCCGATGTCCGCTATCGCCCGTCGGACGAGCGGGCAGCGGCGCTGTGGTCGGTCGAGGACGCCGGCGACCTCGCGGCCGTCCGGGTCCGCGTCGGCCGCGGCACGGTCACGGTCGTGCCCTGGGGCTTGCAGACCAATGCCAACCTGGGCCGCGCCGACAACGCGCTGTTCATGGCCGCTGCGTTCCAGCTGCGCACCGGCACCGAAGTCTGGCTCGTCGCCGAGGAAAAACGCGAGCCCTTCATGCAATGGCTGTGGCATCGGGGCTGGGCCGCCTTGCTGCTGGGCATGCTGGCGCTGGCCGCCGCGCTGTGGCGCGCCGCGGTGCGCTTCGGGCCGCTCGAACTGCCGGCGGGCGCGCACCGCCGCTCCATGGCCGAGCAGGTGCGCGGCACCGCGAGCTTCCTGCACATGCATGGCGCCGATGCGCTGCACACCGCGCAGTTGCGCGCACTCCAGGAGTGCGCCCGCCGGCAGGTGCACCGGTACGTCCAGCTGAACCCGGCCGCGCGCGCCGCAAGCATCGCCCGCGCCACGGGGCTGGATGCGGCGGCGCTCGAACGGGCCATGGCCACGCGCAAGCGCAGCACCGGCACGATGGCGCTCGATCTCGAATTGCTCGAGACCGCGCGCCGGCGGCTCGATGCCGCGGCGCCCGTGGCGGCCACTGATGCTTCCTTCCCTCCCTCCTCAACCCCTTGAACGCGAGACGCCCATGCAAGCCATCCACCCCGAAGAACTGACGCGTGCGGCCGAGTGGCTGCAGGCGCTGCGCGCCGAGATCGGCCGGGCCGTGGTCGGCCAGCTGGAGGCCGTCGACCAGACGCTGGTTGCGCTGGTGGCCTCCGGCCATGTGCTGATCGAAGGCGTGCCGGGGCTCGGCAAGACCCTGCTCGCGCGGGCGCTGGCGCAGGCCATGACCCTGCGCTATGCGCGCGTGCAGTTCACGCCCGACCTCATGCCGTCGGACATCACGGGCCATTCGGTGCTCGATCCTTCGGTGCGCGGCGAAAGCGGCATCGGTGCGCTGCGCGTGTACCAGGGGCCGGTGTTCACCAACCTGCTGCTGGCCGACGAGATCAACCGCGCGCCGGCCAAGACCCAGAGCGCCCTGCTCGAGGTGATGCAGGAGTACCAGGTCACGCTCGAAGGCAAGGCCATGCCGCTGCCCAAGCCCTTCATGGTGATGGCCACGCAGAACCCCATCGACACCGAGGGCACCTATCCGTTGCCCGAGGCGCAGCTCGACCGTTTCCTGCTGAAGATCGACATCGGCTATCCGAGCCACGGCGAAGAGAACGCCATCGTGCAGCTGACCACGCAGCAACGCGCCGGCAACCAGTTTCCGCTCGAGGCCGTGCGCGCCTGCCTCGACGAGACGCAGGTGGCCGAGCTGCAGCGGCTGGCCTGCATGGTGCAGGTCGACGAGCGGGTGATCGACTATGCGGTGCGCATCGCACGGGCCACGCGCGATTGGCCCGGCCTGTCGTCGGGTGCCGGACCGCGGGGTGCGATGGCGCTGGTGCGTGCGGCCCGCGCGGCCGCGCTCATGGCGGGCCGCGATTTCGTCACGCCTGACGATGTGGCGCGGCAGGCATTGCCGGCGCTGCGGCACCGCGTGATGATCTCGCCGGATGCGCAGCTCGAAGGCGTGAGCGTGGACGGCCTGCTGCGCGCCGCGCGCGACAGCGTCGAGGCACCCCGGCTGTGAGGCCTGGCGGGCAGGAAGAACGGTGATGCGCGTCGTTCCGATCCCCGGGCGGCTGCTGGTGCTGGCGCTGGCGGGCGCCGCCGTGCTGGCGTGCGCGGCGTTGCTGGCCGGCGCGCCGGTGGGCCGCGTGGCCGCGGTTGCCGGCGTGCTGCTGGGGCTCGGCGCCATCGGCGTGGGGGTGGATCTCTGGCGCAGCTGCCAGCTGTGGCGCGCGGCGCCGCTGCGCATCGAACGCAGCCTGCCGGGCGCGTTCTCGCTCGGCGTGCCGACCGTGCTGACGCTGACGCTGGTGAACGAAGGCCCGCTCGCATGGCGGGTGTCGGTGTTCGACGAACTCGATCCGCGCGTGGCCTTCGAGGGGCTGCCGCAGACGGTGACGGTCCCGCCCGCCGCGCGGCTCGAGCTGCGCTACACCGCGACCGCCATGCAGCGCGGGGTGGCGCAGTTCGGCGCCACGCAGCTGCGCTGGCGCACCCGCGCCGGCTGCTTCGAGATGCGCCAGACGCTGGGCGAGCCGCGCCGGCTGCGCGTGTACCCCAACTTTGCGGCGCTGTCGCGCTATGCCTGGCTCTCCGGCGACCGGCGGCTGGCGCAGATCGGCATCAAGACCTATGCGCAGCGCGGGCTCGGCACCGATTTTCGCCAGCTTGCCGACTACAAGACCGGCGACTCGCTGCGCCACATCGACTGGAAGGCCACGCTGCGCCATCGCCGTCCGATCGTGCGCGAGTTCCAGGACGACCGCGACCAGTGCGTGTTCTTCCTGCTCGACTGCGGCCGCCGCATGCGAGCCGACGAAGGCGGACTGGCGCAGCAGGCGGGCAGCCACTTCGACGAAGCCCTGAACGCATTGATGCTGCTCAGCTACGTGGCGCTGAAAGAGGGCGACGAAGTCGGCGCCATGACCTTCGGCAGCCCCAAGGAAGAGCGGCGCGACTTCGCTCCGCGCAAGGGCATGGCCACGCTCAATGCACTGATGAACCGGCTGCACGACATCCAGCCCGGTGCCACGCACTCGGACTACCTCGTGGCCGCGCAGCAGCTGCTGCGCGTGCAGCACCGGCGTGCACTGGTCATCGTGCTCACCAACTTCCGCGACGAAGACGCGGCCGAGCTGCGCCCGGCGATCAAGCTGCTGCGCCGCAACCACCTGGTGCTGGTCGCGAGCCTGCGCGAGCGTGTGCTCGGGCGCATTGCCAACCAGCCGATGGCCCAGGCGCGCGATGCGGTCGACGTGGCCGCGGCGCACCTGTTCGAGCAGTCGCGCAGGGATGCCTTTGCGCGCGTCGTCGGCAACGATCCGCTGTCGATCGACGTCGAGCCGGCCGATCTTGCCGTGGCGTTGGTGAATCGCTACCACGCGGTCAAAAGGGCTGGCCTTTTGTAGCGAGGCCTGCCCACAATGTTTGTTCAACAACAAAAGAGGAGAAGCGCATGTCGGAGATGGTGAATCCCTATGCCGCGCCGAGGGCGGAAGTGGCGGATGTGAATGTGCACGGCGGCGATGACCGCGTGCAGCCCGTGAAGCTGTGGTCCGCCAGGGGCCGGATCGGGCGCGCGCGCTTCCTGGCGTACATGCTTTATTCGTACCTGCTGTGCATTCTTGCGGCCACGCTGCTCGGCGGCGTCATCGGTTTTGCCGGCATGGGCTCGAAGACCGGCATTGCGGTCGTGACCGCCATCGCCGTGATTCCCTATTTCATCTTCTATGTGCTGGCGGGTATCCAGCGGTCGCACGACATGGACTGGTCGGGCTGGACGCTGTTGCTGGCGCTGATTCCGCTGGTGGCGTTCATCTGGGTCTTCAAGTCCGGCACGCAGGGCCGCAACCGCTTCGGCGCACCGCCGCCGCCGAACGGCCTTGGCGTGCTCATCGGCGCCTGGTTGCTTCCCCTCATCGCGGTCGTCGGCATCCTTGCCGCCATCGCGCTGCCGGCCTACCAGCAGTACACGGTCAAGGCCAAGGCCGCGCAGGCTGCAAGACCCTGAGGCAAGAGAGAAGTGAACATGCAGGCGACCAATCCCTATGCCGCGCCCGGGGTCGAGGTGGCGGACGTGCATCCGGGCCAGGCGGAAGTGCAGCCCGTCAGCTTCTGGTCTTACAGGGGCCGGATCGGCCGGCTGCGCTACCTGTCGTACAACGTGCTGGGCTACTTGCTGATCTCGATCGTGGTGGGCCTCATCCTCGCGGCTGCAGCAGGCATCTTTCGCTCGCATGACGTGATGGCGATGCTGCCATTGCTGCTCTTCATTTCGTACTCCGGGTTCTTCGTCCTGCTCTCCGTCCGGCGCAGCCATGACATGGGATGGACCGGCTGGAGCGCGCTGCTGTGCCTGATCCCGTTCGTGAGCCTCATCTGGGTGTTCTATCCGGGCACGAAGGGAGTGAACCGCTTCGGCGCACCGCCGCAGCCGAACGGCACCGGCGTCGTGATCGGTGCCGTGGTGGTGCCGATCATTGCAGTGGGCGGCCTCCTCGCGGCCATCGCGCTGCCGGCCTACCACGACTACACCGTCAAGGCCAAGGCCGCGCAGGCTGCCAGGCCCTAGCGCACCAGCGTCGACTTTCCGAACAGGCTCTCGATGAGTTCCACCGCCACCTCGGCGGTCTGGTTGCGCACGTCGAGCGCCGGGTTGAGTTCCACCACGTCGACCGAGCCGAGACGGCCGGTGTCGGCGATCATCTCCATGCACAGCTGCATTTCGCGGTAGGTCGGTCCGCCGCGCACGCCGGTGCCCACCCCGGGCGCGATGTTCGGGTCCAGGCAATCGAGGTCGAAGCTCACGTGCAGGTGGGTGTCTTCGTCCACGTCCTGCAGCGCCTCGGTCATGGTGGTGCGCATGCCGTGCTCGTCGATGTGGCGCATGTCGAACACATGCAGGCCGAGAGTGCGAATGGCTTCCTTCTCGTCCGCATCGACGCTGCGGATGCCGATGAAGCGGATCGCGTCGTGCTCGATGGCCGCGCGTTCGCCGCTCCAGCCGGTGAGCACGGCGGGCCCGTGGCCCAGCAGGCAGGACACCGGCATGCCATGCAGGTTGCCGCTCGGGCTGGTGGTTTCGGTGTTGACGTCGGAGTGCGCATCGAGCCACACCACGCGCAGCTTCTTGCCGCGCTTGCGCGCATGCCAGGCCACGGCGCTGATCGAGCCGATGGCCAGGCAATGGTCGCCGCCCAACATGAGCGGCACATGGCCGATGCCCATCGCGGTGTCGACCGCCGCATAGACGGAGCGGTTCCACGCGATCACCTCGTCGAGATGGCGCAGGCCATTGGCCGGTGCGGTCCAGGGCGTGGCCGGCCCGGCGAGATTGCCGCGGTCGAGCACGGTGAAGCCCTGCCGCGCGAGCGCTTCGGGCAGGCCCGCCACGCGCAGCGCATCTGGGCCCATGCCGGCACCGCGCACGCTCGCGCCGACGTCGGTGGGCGCGCCGATCAGTTCGAGGGTGGTGCCGTTGACGTTGCTCATGCCGTTGTCCGTCCGATGTGCTTCCAGAGATAGGCGTAGCCCAGGGCGTCCATGAAAGCCGACTCCTTGTTGTCCGACGCCGCACTGTGGCCGCCTTCGATGTTCTCGTAGAAGCTGGTGTCGTAGCCCATGGCCGCCAGCTTCGCGTGCATCTTGCGGGCATGCACGGGGCCCACGCGGTCGTCGCGCGTCGAGGTGGTGAACAGCGCCGGCGGGTAGGGCTGACCGGGCCTGGCATTCTCGTAGGGCGAGAAGGCCTGGATCCACGCCCATTCCTCGGGATCTTCGGGGTCGCCGTATTCGGCGATCCACGAGGCGCCGGCCGACAGCTGGGTGTAGCGCTTCATGTCGAGCAGCGCCACCTCGCTCACGATGGCGCCGTAGAGCGCGGGATACAGCGTCAGCATGTTGCCCATCAGCAGGCCGCCGTTGCTGCCGCCCATGGCGCCCAGGTGGTGCGGCGAGGTGATGTTGCGCGCAATGAGGTGCTGCGACACGGCCGCAAAGTCTTCGCAGGTGCGCAGCCGGTTTTCCTGCAGCGCGGCCTGGTGCCAGCGCGGCCCGTACTCGCCGCCGCCGCGGATGTTGGCGACCACGTAGACGCCGCCCTGCTCCAGCCAGGCGCGGCCGATGCTCCCGCTGTAGCTTGGCTGCAGCGAGATCTCGAAGCCGCCGTAGGCGTACTGCAGTGTGGGATTCTTTCCGTCGGCCTGCAGGTTCTTCGGCGCAATCTCGAAATAGGGCACGCGCGTGCCGTCCTTCGAGGTGGCGAAATGCTGGCTCACGCGATAGCGCGAGGCATCGAAGAACGCGGGGCTGTCCTTCAGCGGCTCGGGCTCGCCCTGGCCGATGGTGCCGATGTAGAGCGTGGTCGGCTGGAGGAAGCCGCTCACGGTCAGGAAATAGTCGTCGTTCTCGTCTTCGTCGATGGCGCCGGCCGCGATGGTCGAGAGTTCGGGCGCGCCGCCCAGGCTCTCGCGCTTCCATTCGCGCGATCCGGGCTGCGGGGTGAGCACCTCGAGCTTGTTCACCACGTCGTGCATCACATTGAGGATCAGGTGGTGGCGGGTCCACGAATGGTCGTCGAGCGCGGTGCTTTCGTCGGGCTCGAACAGCACCGTGATCTCGCGCTTGCCGGCCATGTAGTCGTCGAACCGGGTCGCCAGCAGCGAGCCCGGCTTGTAGGTGGTGCCGGCCACGGTCCACGGGCTGCGCGGCTCGACCAGCATCCACTCGCGCGTGATGTCGGCGTTGGCATCGTCGGGCACGTCGATCTTCGCGAGCCGGCCGTCGCTGCCGCGCAGCCAGGTCTCGCTGTCGTAGAAGTCCATCTGGCGCGACACGAAGTCGCGCTCGAAGCCCGGCGTGTTGTCGCGCCAGGCGCTGACCGTCATGTCGTCCATGCCGCCTTCGTACACCACCTGCGCGCTTTCGAGCGGCGTGCCGCGCTTCCACTCCTTCACGATGCGCGGATAGCTGGAACTGGTCATCGAGCCGGGCCCGAAGTCGGTTGCGACGTAGAGATGATCGATGTCTTTCCAGGCCACGCTGCTCTTGGCTTCAGGCAGCGTGAATCCGCCGGTGACGAACTGCCTGAGCTCGAGGTCGAACTCGCGCACCACGTCGGCATCGGCACCGCCGCGCGAGAGCGAGACCAGGCAGCGCTTGTAGCCGGGCTGCAGGGCCTGTGCGCCATGCCAGACCCAGTTCTCCTTCTCGGCCTCCGCCAGGGCGTCGAGGTCGATGACGGTTTCCCAGGCGGGCTGCGGCTCGCGATATCCAGCCAGCGTGGTGCGGCGCCACAGGCCCTTGGGGTTCTTCTTGTCGCGCCAGAAGTTGTAGAAGAACGGCCCGATCTTGCGCACCATCGGAATGCGCGCATCGGAATCGAGCACTTCGAGGATGCCTTGCTCCATGCGTTCGAAGGCGGGCGACCGTGCGTAGCGCTGCACCGTCTTGTCGTTCTGCTGGCGCGCCCATGCGAGCTGTTCGGCGCCGTCGATGTCTTCGAGCCACAGGAACTCGTCGGTCTGCGTGGAAGCGTTGGAAGTCATGGGCCCAGTGTACGAATCCCGCGTGAAGGCGGCATGCCGGCGCGAGCTATTGAATTCATAGCGACACGCGCGGGTCTCGGGACAAACCCGCGTTCAATGCTTCGGGCCCGGTTCGCGGGGCCGTGCACGGGTATCCTGCCGGACGGCGCCTGCGCACACAAGGAGACACGACACATGAAACACCTGAGCGGTCTTGATGCCACCTTCCTGCACCTGGAGACCCCCGAGATGCCGATGCACGTGGGCTCGCTCAACGTGCTGGACCTGCCCAAGGGCTACAAGGGCGACTTCTACGAAGACGCCAAGCAGTTCATGGCCAGCCGCATCCACCTGGCCGACGTGTTCACGCGCAAGCTCGCACTGATGCCCTTCGACATGACCAACCCGGTGTGGGTGGACGACGGCGACATCGACATCGACTACCACGTGCGCCACATCACGCTGCCCAAGCCCGGCACCAACCGGCAGCTGCAGCAGTACGTGGCGCGGCTGCATTCCACGCTGATCGACCGCAGCCGGCCGATGTGGGAGTTCTTCATCATCGACGGCCTCAAGAGCGGGCAGGTGGCGCTCTACACCAAGGTGCACCATGCGGGCATCGACGGGCAGGCCGGCGTGGCGCTCGGCAAGGCGATCTTCGATCTGGAGCCCGCGGGCCGCGTGGTCAAGCCGCCGCGGGCGCGTCCGCGCAGCAGCGGCTACCAGTTGGGCATGGCCGAGCTCGCGACCGCGGCGCTGCGCAACACGGCGCAGCAGTACGTCAAGCTGTTCAAGATGGCGCCGGCCATTGCGCGCGCCATCGGCGGGCTCGCCAAGCCCGACGAGAAGGCGGCCGAGAAGAACGCCGCCACAGCGCCCAAGAAGTTCAACCTCTTTGCGCCGCGCACCTCGCTCAACGTGTCGATCACCAACCAGCGCACCTTTGCGGGCCGCACCATCTCGCTGGCCGAGACCAAGCACATCGCCAAGCACTTCGGCGTGTCGCTCAACGACGTGGTGATGGCCACGGTGGCCGGCGCGCTGCGCCACTACCTGGCCGACAACAACGAGCTGCCGGCCAAGCCGCTGGTGGCCGGCGTGCCCGTGAGCCTGCGCGAAGCGGGCGACGAGACGGCCAACAACCAGGCCAGCATGATCCTCGTGAGCCTGGCGACCGACATCACCGACCCGGTGCAGCGGTTAAAGGCCATCAACGCCTCTTCGACAAGCTCCAAGTCGACCATGAACCGCTTCAAGGCGGTGATCCTCGACGACTTTCCCACCTTTGCCGCGCCCTGGCTGGTGTCGGGCATCGCCTCGATGGTCGGCCGCTCGGGGCTCGTGAACCTGCTGCCGCCGGCGGCCAACGTGGCCATCTCCAACGTGGCGGGCGCGCCGTTCCCGATGTACTTTGCGGGGGCGCTGGTCACCAGCTACTACCCGGTGTCCATCGCGAGCCACGGCACGGCGCTCAACGTCACGGTGCAGAGCTACAACGGCCGCATGGACTACGGCCTCATCGCCTGCCGCCGCGCGGTGCCCGACATCACGGAGATCGGCGACTACCTGCTGGCCGAGCACCAGCTGCTGATGAGCCTCACGCAGACCCAACCCGCGGCCGCGGGCACGGCCCCTGCGAAGGCGGCCGCCGCGCCGGAGCCGGCACCTGCCGTGAAGGCGGCGGCCAAGCCGGCCCCCAAGACTGCGGCGAAAAAGGCGCCCGCGAAGAAGGCCGCCGCAGCGAAAACGCCCGCGGCCAAGGCGCCGGTCTCCAGGACGGCCGCCGCAAAAACGCCCATCAAGACGCCCGCCAAGACCCCTGCGCGCAAGGCGCCGCCGCGCAAACCGGCCGTGCCGGCCAAGCGCGCCCGTGCGGCAGCTGCGGCATGATTGCGAGGCCGGGGCCAGAAAATTGGGGCAGTTGGACTAGTTTTCCGACCGTTCTAGTTTTCCAGGCCTAGGCACTCCGGAAGAAGATCACCCCATCGCAAATCCGCGACCGATCAACTTCCAGGAAATCCACATGACCACGCAAGCTTCTTTCTCTTCCGCCGCCATCCACGTCGTCGGCCAGTACAACGACGCCGGCAAGACGCTGGTGGGTGCCTACCGCGCCGGCGTGCATCGCCTGCTCGGCGGTGCATCGTCGCGCTACACCGAATTCCTCGGCAGCCGCCAGATTCCGCTGGTGAGCGAGCAGGTCAAGGCCAACCTGATCGGCGCGCAGGAAAAGATCAACGGCTTCCTGGCCAACCGCCTGGACATCGACACCGGCCGCATCGTCTCGGTGATGGACCGCATGGCCGCGGGCACCACCAGCGGCATCGAAGCCGTGGCCGGCCGCGTGGCGGGTGTCGAATCGCCCATCGTCACCACGGTGGTCAAGACCCTGAACGCGCTGAACCAGCCGATCGCCAACGTCTCGGTGCAGATCGCCGACAGGATCGCAGCCGGCGCCAAGCAGATCGAAGTGCGCGTGGGCGGCACCGAGGAAGCCCAGCCCGTGCGCACCGTGAAGGCCAAGGCCGCCGCGGCCAAGAAGCCGGTTCGCCGCGCCGCCCGCAAGGCAGCCTGACCCTGGAGCAAGAACGCATGGCGACCCGCCCCGACGCGACCGCAAGCCTGAAAAAGAAGAAGGCGGCGGCGCCTGCGAAGAAAGCTCCCCCGGCCAAAAAGGCCCCCGCAGCCCGGAAGACGGTTGCGGCGGCAAAGAAGAAAACTGCTGCTGTCACACCCGATGCACCGGCGGGCCCGAAGGCCGTCGGTGAAGGCCTGCTGCGCGCAGGCCTCAAGGTGCTGGGCAACGTGCGCGACGACGTCGCCAAGCGCCAGGCCAACGTGATCGAGGGGCTGCTGGGCATCGGCCAGGGCAAGCCCGAGGCCGGCGGCGCCGCCAAGGCGGCTCCGCGCGGCTTTCCGGGGCTGGACAGCTTCGGCCTTCGCAAATTCGAGGACGTGTTCGACCAGCGCGTTGCCACCGCCTTGCAGCGCCTGGGCATGCCGAGCGCCGAAGAAGTGCAGGCCCTGCGCGAAGAAGTGGCCCGGCTGCGCGAGCGGCTGGCGCAACTCGAGCCCAGGAACGCCAGCCCGCGCGGCGGCAGCGGCAAACGCTGAGCACCGGCCCAGCGAAGCACCGACGCACGCAGCAGCCGGTTGTGGCCAGTTCCAACACCACGCGCGATCGCATCCTGCAGGCCAGCCTCGCGCTGTTCAACGCGGAAGGCCTTGCGGCAGTGTCCACGCACAAGATCGCGGCCGAGCTCGGCATGAGCCCGGGCAACCTGCACTACCACTTCAAGGCCAAGCAACTGATCGTCGAGTGGCTGTTCCGGCGCTTCGAGCAGCGGCTCGAGGTGCTCGACGGCTCCTCCGGTGCCATCACCGCCATCGACGACCTCTGGCTGGCGCTGCACCTGCGCTTCGAAGCCATCGACCAGTACCGGTTCATCTACCGCGACATGGCCTTCCTGGCCGGCGAATACCCCACGCTCGGCCAGCGCGCGCAGGCGCTCACCGCACAGAACCTGCTGGCGGCCCAGGCGCTGTGCGAAGGGCTGGTGGCTTCGGGCGTCATCGAGACCAGCACCGAGCAGGCGCGCATTCTTGCGCTGCAGATGGTCTTCACCACCACCTGCTGGCTTTCGTTCGAGCGCCTGGTGCCGGGGCGCGATGCGCTGGCACAGGCCGACCCCGGATTGGCCGCTTTCTACACCCTGACCCTCATTTCTCCGTATGTTTCGAGCGAATCGAGGGCTTATCTTGATTACCTGCGGGGCAAATACCTCGGATAAAGATCGCTGTTGTCCGACGAAGCGGTGAAACTTTGGTTCGCCATGCTCGTCCCATAGAACGAATCCCACAAAGGAAAGCTGCCCTCATGACCACTGCCACCCGAGACCACATCGCACCGCCGTCGCGCCTCCTGCTGCTGGCCGAAGCGCGCGCACTCTGGGAAACGGGCGCCGGCCTCGCCATGTGGCCGCTGCTGCAACTCACGCCGCGCGGCGACGGACACCCGGTGCTGGTACTGCCCGGCCTCGTGGCGGGCGACGGCTCCACGCTGGTGCTGCGCCGCTACCTGTGCAGCCGGGGCTACGACGCCCACGGCTGGGGCCTGGGCCGCAACCTCGGCCCGCGCGAGGGCGTGGAAGACGGCATGGTCGCACTGCTCAGGTCCCTGCACGAGAAAAGCGGGCAGAAGGTCAGCGTGATCGGCTGGAGCCTGGGCGGCGTGTATGCGCGCCTGCTGGCGTCCGCGCAGCCCGATCTCGTGCGCAACGTCATCACCCTGGGCAGCCCGTTCTCCGGCAGCCCGCGCGCCACCAACGCCTGGCGCGTGTACGAGGGCGTGAGCGGCCAGAGCGCGCACGACCCGCGCCGGATGAAGGTCGTGCAGCCCACGCCGCCGGTGCCCACGACCTCGATCTTCAGCCGCACGGACGGCGTCGTCGCATGGCGCTGCAGCATCGAGAAGCCGGGCCCGCGGGCTGAAAACATCGAGGTGGTGGCCAGCCACATGGGGCTCGGCGCGCATCCCGCGGTGCTGTATGCGCTGGCCGACCGGCTGGCCCAGCCCGAGGGCGAGTGGAAGCCGTTCAACCGCGGCCTCCTCGGGCCGCTGGTCTACCCCGATCCGGGCCGCAAGGCCTGAGTCGCGCGGCAAGGCGGGGCTATGCCCCGGCCCAGACGTCCAGCACGTAGCGCTGGTCGGCAATCATCTGGTCCATCCATGCCTGGCTGTCGTGGCCGTGCTCGCGCGCCAGGTCGGCCAGCGTGCGCCGCACATCGGGCTCCATGCGCGAACCGTCACCGCACACGTAGATGATGGCGCCGGCTTCGAGCAGCTTCCACACCGCCGCGCCCTGTTCGCGGATCAGGTCCTGCACATAGACCTTGCGCTCGCCGGCGCGCGAGAACGCTGTGTGCAGCGTCATGAGCCCGCGGTGGGACCAGGCCTCGAGCTCCTCGGCGTAGATGAAATCCTGCTCCGGGTGCCGGCAGCCGAAGAAGAGCATCGCCTCACCCAGCGCTTCGCCGCGGCCGGCCTGCGCCGCGCGCTCCTGCAGGAAGCCGCGGAACGGTGCCAGCCCGGTACCGGGGCCGACCATGACGAGCGGCCGCAGCGGATCTTCCGGCAGCCGAAAACCTTCGGCCGTGGTCTCGCGGATCACGCCGTGCACCGTGTCGCCGGCTTCCGCGCGCGCGAGGTAGTTGGAGCACACGCCCTCGAAGGTGCCGCCATTGCCCGAAAGCGCCGGCGCGCGCACCACGCCCACGGTCACGCTGCACCGACCCGGCGTCATGCCCGGCGACGACGAGATCGAGTAGTAGCGCGGCGACAGCGGCGAGAGCATTTCGAGGAACACCGCGAACGGCACCTGGCAGGCCCGGTGCTCTTCGAGCAGGTCGAGCAGCGACCTGCGCTTGTGCAGCACCTCGGCCTTGTAGGCGGCTTGCGAGGCATCGTCGCTGCCCGACAGCGCCACCAGCTTGGGCTTGGTGAACGGGCACTCGGTGTGCGCCGCCAGCGTGGCGATCTGCTTGCGCGTGGCCACGTCCTGCAGCTCGACGTAGTCGCCGAGCAGGCGGTCGACCGCCATCACCTGGTCGACCGGCAGCGCCGTCTTGCGGCCTGAAGCGGCATGCAGCCGCACATGCGCGGAACGGTCGAAGCCGAAGCGCGCCATGGCGCGCTCCACCTGGGCCGGGCTGTTGCGCGGCACCACGCTCAGGTGGTCGCCGGGCACGTAGTTCACGCCCTCGGGCAGCATCAGCTCGACATGCCGCGTGGAGCGGCCTTCCTCGGCCGATCCGGCGGGGGTCTTCTGCAGTTCGCGGTTCTCGATCACGCGCAGCGCCACCGCGCCCAGCGCATCGACCAGCGCGTTCTTCTGGGGCGGCGGCAGTTCCTCCAGCGTGTAGAGCGGCTCGGCCTCGGTCGGCGTGTCGGCGCCCGACTGGATGCCGAAGGCCGTCACCAGCTGCGGCCAGAGCGCATCGCTCCAGTCCTGGAAGGCGCCGTCCATGTCCTCGCGCGCATCGCCCTCGCCGCGCGGATGCACGCGCGTGGCGCCGAGCCCTTCGAGCCGCTCGTCGATGCGGCGCGGCACCGCCTGGTAGGTGGCGGCCCAGTCGGTGTTGCCGCAGCCGAAGACGCTGAAGCGCACGCCGTTGAGCGCATCGTCGGCCTTGTCGAGCCAGCGATGGAACTCGGCGGCGTTGTCGGGCGCCACGCCGTTGTACGAGGCGCAGACGATGGCGACGGCGCCGCTCGCGGGCAGCCGCTCGGCGTAGTCGTCGAGCGAGGCCACCTGGGTCGAGAAGCCGCGCAGTTCGCCGGCCTCGGCCAGCTGGCGCGCCAGGTCTTCGGCCGTGCCGAGGTTGGAGCCCTGCAGCACCAGCAGCGAGGTGCCGTGGCGCGCGGCCTGCGGCTTGCGTGCAGCGGGCTGGACGGGTGCCGAAGGCGTGGCGGCCGCTTCGCCGTTGCCGCGCGGCCGCGTGGCCGGGTCGCGCAGCAGCGCCTTGATCCTGAAGTTCTCCGGCTTGATCGTGAGCGCTTCCTTGATCTTGAGCTTGTAGTCCGTGTGATCGACCAGGGTGAAGCGCTGCAGGATCATGCCCAGCGTGAGCACCGCTTCCTGCAATGCGAACTGCCGCCCGATGCAGGCGCGTTGCCCGTTGCCGAAGGGCTTGAAGGCATTGGCCGGACGCTCGCGCTCGGCTTCGCGGCTGAAGTGGTCGGGGTCGAACTGGTCGGCGTTCTCGCCCCAGATGCCCTTGTCGCGATGCAGCGCCAGCGCATGCATGATGATCATGTTGTTCTTCTTGATCGTGTACTGCCCGCCGATGGTCGTGTCCTCTTTCGCGCGCATCGAGATCGCGGGCGCGGTCGGGTACAGGCGCAACGCTTCCTTCAGCACCTGCATCACGTACTGCAGGCGGTTGACCTGCGCATAGGTGGGCTTTTGCGAGGGGTCGGGGCCGAACACGCTGTCGACCTCGGCCTGGGCCTTGGCCAGCGCCCCGGGGTTCTTCAGCAGGAAGTAGATCGCGAACGAGAGCAGGCCGCTCGTGGTCTCGTGGCCGGCGATGAGGAACTCGATGCACTCGTCGCGGATCATCTTGTCACTGAGCTTCTCGCCGCTCTTCTTGTCGACGCCCGCGATCATGTAGCTCAGCAGGTCGGGCTTGGTCGCGATGTCGGCCCCGCTCGCACGGCGCTCCTCGATGATGTCTTCCACCATCTTGTGCATGTAGCGGATGTCCTTGCGCTGCTGGGCGAGCTCCTTCTTGAGCATCAGCTCTTCGAGCGGCAGGCCGCGGCGGTTCTGCACCGTCTCGAGCGTGCGCACCATCGCATCGACGAAGGGATGGAAGCCCTCGCGGTAGAACGAATTGAAGCGATAGCCGAAGCCGCACAGGCCGATGGTGTCCAGCGTAAGCGCCGTCATGTCGCGCACCACGTCCACCTCTTCGTCGAAGTTCAGCCGCTCCCACTTGGTGACCAGCTGGTCCGCGATGTCCAGCATCATCGGGTGGTAGGCCTGCATGGCGCGCTGGCTGAAGTTGGCCAGGAGGATGTTGTGCGGCTTCGACCAGGTCTCCTCGTGCGTGTCCGAGGTGAAGAGCCCGTGCGACGCGGCGCGCAGCCGGCGCAGCGCGCCGCGCGTGCTCTTGTCGAAGCGCGCCTCTTCGCAGAGCTCGTCGACCAGCGCGGGCGACGACACCACGACCACCGGCATGCCCGGCATGTCGAGCCAGTAGATGCCGCCGAGTTCCTGCGCGATCCTCCACATGTCCAGCACGGGAGAGTCCGACCCGATCGACAGCAGGTTGCCGACGAACGGCTTCTTTGCGGGATGCGGGATCGGATGGAGCGAGTTCTTGCCTGCCATGGGTTCTTGCGCCTTTGGTGTGACCCGCTGCGGAAATCCGGGGTATGCCCCGGAGTATCTCGACCGCGCGGGTGCGCGGCAGGACGGGGTTTCCCTTAGGAGCGCCCGATCGCTCGCGCCTCAGCTGCCGGGCCGGACCATCTTGCAGTCGGTGCCCTGGGCCAGTTCGTTCCCGGTATAGACCGCGTCGGTCCGGAAGCCGTAGTCGGTGCCCTCCCAGCCCGTCTTGACGCTCTTGCCATCGACCGGCGCAATGGTGTTGACCACCTGCGGCAGCAGCAGCTGGTGGTCCTCGGCGCGCATGCGGATGGGGCCGACCACCGAATCGAAGCTCATGTCTTCGAGGGCATGGGCCACCTTCACCGTGTCGATGCTGCCGGCCTTGTCGATGGCGGCGGCCAGCAGGCGCGGCGTGAAGTCGATGCGCGGCGCGAGAAAGTCCTTGCCGGTCTTGGCCTTGTAGGCCTTGGCGAGCGCATCGACCCGCGGCGTGCCGGCCTGGCCCGGGTGCCATTCGGCGACCCAGGTCAGCTGCCCCAGCTTGGCCTGCGACACCGCCAGTACCGTGCCGGGCACCGAGCCGGCGCTGTGATTGAAGTAGCGCAGGTTGTAGCCCGCGTCGCCCGCGGCCTTCAGCAGCAGGGTCATGTCCTGGCCCCAGTTGCCGGTGATGACCGAATCGGCGCCGCTTTGCTTGATGTTCGCGATGTAGGGCGAAAAGTCCTTCACGCGGCCGATGGGGTGCAGCGTCTCGCCGACGAACTGCACGTCGGGCCGCGCCAGGCCAACGAGCTGGCGGCCGTAGCTCGCCCATTGCTTGCCGTGCGCATAGTCCTGGTTCAGCAGGTACACCTTCTTCACGTCGGGCGTCTTCTTGATGTAGTTGGCCAGCGCCTTCATCTTCATCGCGGTGTTGGCCTCGGTCTGGAAGTGCCAGAAGCTGCAGGTCTTGCCGGTCATCTCGGGGTCGATCGACGAATGGTTCAGCACGATCAGCTCCTTGCCCGGATTGCGCTGGTTCCAGCGCACCACCGACTGCACGAGCGCCGTGACCACCGAGGAGCCCGAGCCGCCGGTGACGATGGCCCTGGCGCCCTGGTCGATGGCCGCCTGCAGCGCGCTCTGGCTTTCCTGCGCCGAGAGCTTGCTGTCGAACTGCAGCAGCTGCAGCTTGGTGCCGCCGAGCACGCCGCCCTTGGCATTGATCTCCTCGATGGCGTATTGGGTGTGCATCAGCATCAGCTCGCCCACGTTGGCGAACGGGCCCGAGAGCGGATCGATGTAGGCGATCTTGTAGGTGGGCTGTTGGGCCTGCGCTGCGCCCGATAGGGCCAGCAGCGATGCGAGGGCGATGGGCGCCAGGGGCGCGCGGGTGAAATTCGGCATGTCCGTGTGTCTCCGATGTCGTGGGTGAAACTTCCGCGGAGGGCGCGCGAGCGCCTTTCGCTTCAACGCGGTTCTTTGGTGCGCAGCCCGATCACGCGGCTCGCGAGCTTCGTGAGCTCGGCCGTCACTTCCTCGGGCGAGAGCCGGCCGCCTGGGCGGTACCAGCTGTAGAGAAAGCCCGGCAGGCTGCAGGCGGCCAGCGCGGTGATGCGGGTCTCGGTGAAATCCAGGTCGCCGTCGCGGCGCGCTTCTTCGAGCAGCGGGCAGAGCAGGTCGTAGAAATGGTGCGCAAGCTTCTTCTGCGCGGCGATGTATTCGGGCCGGTACACCTGCGGCTCGCGGTAGGCGAAGAAGGCGCAGGGGTGGTGCGCAATGGTGGCGCGTATCAGCCGTTCGATGCCTTCGAGCACCTTCTCGCTTGCGCGGCGCGGATCGCCCGCCGCGAAGTCGAGCGCGGTGAAGCAGTCGACCGTGGGTCGCCAGGAGAGCGTCTCGAAGATCTCCTGCTTGTCGCGGAAGTAGTAATACACGAAGGGCTTGGTCACGCCCAGCGCGCGCACGATCTGCGCCATGGTGGTGTTGGCGTAGCCCTGCTCGGCAAAGAGCTGCGCCGCCGCCTCCAGGATGCGCTCGCGCTGCAGGTCGGTGCCCTGCGTGGCCGCGCGCTGGCGGCCCGTGCCCTGGGGCAGGTGCGCCTGCGCCGAGCCCTTGCCAGAGGGTTTTTGCCGTGTCGCCGAAGTTATACCCATGGGTAGGATTGTTGGTGCACCATGCGCTCGTTGGCAAGCGGCTGCCCCGCGCGGGCGGCTATCGATAACCCTGAGGAAGTGACACCATGGAGACATTGCCCGACCGCCCCCTGAAGCCCCTGCACGAGTACCTACGCGCCCATGCGCGAGAGCGCGGCGACCGCGCCGCCTGCATCTGGTACGGGCATGCGATGACATGGGCGGAGCTCGACCGCGCCAGCGATGCGTTCGCGGCCCGGCTGCAGGCCATCGGCGTCAGGAAGGGCGAGCCGGTGGTGCTGTTCCTCAACAATTGCCCGCAGTACCTGGTCGCGCATTTCGGCATCCAGAAGATCGGCGCCATCGTCTGCCCGTGCAGTCCGCTCAACAAGGAGCATGAGCTGGGCTACCAGGTCAACGACCTCGCTGCGCGCGTGATCGTCGCCGCCGCGCCGCTGCTGCCGGTGGTGCGCAAGGTGCAGCCGGAGAGCGCCCTCGCGCACGTTTTCGTGGTGCACTACGCCGACCTGCTGCCCGGGCAGCCCACGCTCGACCTGCCCGCCGAACTGGCGGCCGAGCGCAGTGCCGCGCGCGTCGTGCCTTCGGATTGCGAAGATTTTCTTGCCGTGATGCAAAGCGGCGCCGTGCCGCAGCCCGTGGCCATCGACCTGGACGACGTGGCGCTCATGACCTACACCTCGGGCACCACGGGGCTTCCCAAGGGCGCCATGCTGAGTTATGGCAACGCGCTCTTCAAGACGCGTGCGGCGTCCGACTGCAACAGCGTGGCAAGCAGTGACGTGCTGCTGTCGATTCCGCCGCTCTATCACATCGCCGGCATGCTGATGGGCGTCAACGTGCCCGTGCTCAGCGGCGCGGCCTCGGTGCTGCTGCACCGCTTCGACCCGCGGGCCGTGCTGCAGGCCATCGCGCAGTACAAGGTCACGTGGTGGTACAGCATCGCGCCGATGAACGTGGCGTGCATGCAGGTGCCCGACATCGCGAACTTCGATCTCTCGAGCCTCAGGCGCAATCCGGTCACGAGCTTCGGCATCACCTTCACCGAATCGCTGGCGGCGCAGTGGCGCTCGCATGCGCCCAGCTGCACCTCGTTCGAAGCCGCGTACGGGCTCAGCGAAACCCACACCTGCGACACCTACACGCCGCACCATTCGCCGCGCTGGGGCACCCAGGGCATTGCGGTGCCGGGCGTGACCATCCGCATCGTCGATACCGAGACCCAGGCCGATGTGCCCACGGGCGAGGTCGGCGAAATCGTGCTGACCAGCCCGGGCTGCTTCAAGGGCTACTGGAACAAGCCCGAGGCGACGGCCGCCACGCTGCGCGATGGCTGGGTGCACACCGGCGACATCGGCAAGCTCGACGCGGACGGCTATCTCACCTTCATGGGCCGCATCAAGGAGATGATCAAGGTCTCCGGCTACAGCGTGTTTCCGGAGCAGGTCGAGACCATCCTCGTCAAGCATCCGGACGTGGCGCAGGCAGCCGTCATTGCGCAGCCCGACCCCGAGAAGGGCGAGGTGGTCAAGGCCTTCATCGTGCGCAAGCCCGGCGCCACGCTCGACGCCGAGACGCTCATGGCCTGGTCGCGCGACAACATGGCGAGCTACAAGGTGCCGCGCGCCGTGAGCTTCATCGACGCGTTGCCCACCACCGGCGCGGGCAAGGTGCTGCGCCGGCTGCTCAAAGACAAGACCTGAAAGGCGCTCTCTTGTTCTCCAAGATCCTGATTGCCAACCGCGGCGAGATCGCCGTGCGGCTGGTGCGCGCGCTGCGCGACCTGGGCATTGCCAGCGTGGCGGTGCATGCGCGCGACGACGCGGCTGCGCTGCATGCGCAGCTGGCCGATACGGCGGTGGCGCTCGATGCGACGGGCCCCTCGGCATACCTCGACATCGCGGCCCTGGTCGGCATTGCGCGCGCGCAGGGCTGCGACGCGGTGCATCCCGGCTACGGCTTCCTGAGCGAGCGCGCCGATTTTGCGCAGGCTTGCGCCGGCGCCGGCCTGGTCTTCATCGGCCCGACGGCCGAGCAGCTCGCGCTGTTCGGCGACAAGGCGCGCGCGCGGGCACTCGCCATGCAATGCGACGTGCCGGTGATGCCCGGCAGTGCGGGCGCGGTGACGCTCGCAGAGGCGCAGGCTTTTTTTGCCGAACAGGAGGCGGAGGGCGCGGGCGTGATGATCAAGGCGATCGGCGGCGGCGGCGGGCGCGGCATGCGCGCGGTGCTGCAGGCGGGCGAGCTGCCTGAGGCGCATGCGCGCTGCATGTCGGAAGCGCGGGCTGCCTTCGGGGTCGAGGGCGTGTATGTCGAGCGCCTGATGCGCAATGCGCGCCATATCGAGGTCCAGGTGCTGGGCGACGGACAGGCGGTGGCCAGCCTGGGCGAACGCGAGTGCACCTTGCAGCGCCGCTTCCAGAAGCTGGTGGAGATTGCGCCCAGCCCTTCGTTGCCCGAGGCACTGCGCGCGCGGGTCACGCAGGCGGCGCTGCGCATGGCCAAGGCCGTCGGCTATCGCAGCCTGGGCACGTTCGAATTCCTCGTCGATGCGGCGTCGCCCACGCTTCCCTTCGTTTTCATCGAAGCCAACCCGCGGCTGCAGGTGGAGCACACCGTGACCGAAGCCGTGACCGGGCTCGACCTGGTTCAGCTGCAGATCGCCGTGGCCGCGGGACAGACCCTGTCGGGTTTGGGCGTGGAGGCGGATCGCACGGCGCCGCAGCGCGGCTTCGCGCTGCAATGGCGCATCAATGCGGAGACGCTCGATGCAGAGGGCAATGCCCGGCCTTCGGGCGGCGCCCTCGCGCGCTTCGATCTGCCGTCGGGACCGGGCGTGCGCGTCGACACGCATGGCTATGCGGGGCTTGCGCCTTCGCCGCACTACGACACCTTGCTGGCCAAGCTGATCGTGCATTCGCCCTCGCCCCACTTTGCCGATGCATTGCGCCGCGCGCTGCGGGCGCTGGACGAGTGCCACATCGACGGCATCGCCACCAACCTGGCGCTGCTGCGTGCCATTGCGGCGCGGCCCGAATTCGCGAGCCAGGCGGTGCACACGCGCTTCGTCGAGGCGCACCTGGCCGATCTGCTGGCCGCGGCGGCCGCGTTGGAAAGCAGGCGGCCGAAAAAGATCGCGCCGGTTCCCGATGCAGGCGCACAGGCGCCGGGCGCCTCCGAAGAGATGGACGGCGACCTCGTCGTCAAGGCACCCATGCCGGCCAGGCTGGTGCAGTTCGAAGTGTCGGTGGGCGACGTGCTGCCGGCCGGTGCGCAGCTCGGCGTGCTCGAGGCCATGAAGATGGAGCACCTGCTGCACGCGCCCACGGCCGGCAGGGTGGTCGCGCTGCTGGCCGAGCCGGGCGACTACCTCGTGGAGGGCCAGTCGCTGGTGCGCCTGGCGCCCGTCGACGCGCAGGCGGTGCAAGCCGAGGCGCGCGCCGAGCACGACCTCGACACTGTCCGCCCCGACCTGCAGAAGGTGATCGACCGCCATGCCTTCACGCTCGATGACAACCGCGGCGCGGCCGTGGCCAAGCGGCACGGGCAGGGCGGGCGCACCGCGCGCGAGAACATCGCCGACCTGTGCGACACCGCATCGGACCCGGGCAACTTCATCGAGTACGGCGCGCTGGCCATTGCGGCGCAGACGCGGCGCCGCACGCTCGAGGACCTGATCGCCAACACGCCGGCCGACGGCATGGTCACGGGCCTCGGCAGCATCAACGCGAAAGAGTTCGGCCCCGAGGTGTCGCGCTGCGCCGTGCTGGCCTACGACTACACCGTGCTGGCCGGTACGCAGGGCATGCGCAACCACCACAAGACCGACCGGCTGCTGGCGGTGGCGCACCAGCTGAAGCTGCCGGTGGTGCTGTTCGCCGAGGGTGGCGGCGGGCGGCCGGGCGACACCGACATGCCGATCGTCGCGGGGCTCAACAACCACACCTTCAGCCAGTTTGCCGCGCTGTCGGGCAAGGTGCCGGTGGTGGGCATCGTGCATGGCCGCTGCTTCGCGGGCAACGCGGCGCTGCTGGGCTGCGCCGACGTGATCATCGCCACCCGGGGCAGCAACATCGGCATGAGCGGGCCCGCGATGATCGAGGGCGGCGGGCTCGGCACCTTCGCGCCCGAGCAGATCGGGCCGAGCAGCGTGCAGTCGCGCAACGGCGTGATCGACATCCTGGTCGAGGACGAAGCCGCCGCGGTGGCTGCCGCGAAGCAATACCTGTCGTACTTCCAGGGGCCGGTTTCCGATTGGGAGTGCGCCGACCCGCGCAAGCTGCGCCATGTGGTGCCGGAGAACCGGCTGCGCGTGTACGACGTGCGCGCCGCGATGCGCGGCGTGGCCGACACCGGCTCGATGCTCGAACTGCGCGCCGGCTTCGGCGCCGGCATCGTCACGGCGCTGGCGCGCATCGAGGGCAAGCCGGTGGGGCTGATGGCCAGCAACCCGCATCACCTGGGCGGCGCGATCGACGTGGATGCCGCCGACAAGGCCGCGCGCTTCATGCAGCTGTGCAATGCGCACGCGCTGCCGATCGTCTCGCTGTGCGACACGCCGGGCTTCATGGTGGGGCCGGAGATCGAAGCCGAGGCGCAGGTGCGCCATGTGTGCCGCATGTTCATGGTGGCCTCTCATCTGCGCGTGCCCTTCTTTGCCGTGGTGCTGCGCAAGGGCTACGGCCTGGGGGCGCAGGCCATGACGGCCGGCGGCTTCGATGCACCGGTCTTCACCGTGGCCTGGCCCACGGGTGAATTCGGCGCCATGGGACTCGAGGGCGCGGTGCGCCTGGGCTATCGCAAGGAGCTGGCCGCCGTGCCCGAAGGCGCCGAGCGCGATGCGTTGTTCAAGGCGCTCGTGGCGCAGCAGTACGCCAACGGCGAGGCGATCCACATGGCACAGACGCTCGAGATCGATGCAGTGATCGATCCCGCCGACACGCGCACCTGGCTGGTGCGCGGGCTCGCGTCCGCGGCGCGCCCGGCGCAAGCGGCCTTGCCCTATGTAGACACTTGGTAACCACGCCGTAGACCTCGCAACGTGCGAGGGCAAGGCGGCTCCGTAAACTGGACCGCTTTGCGCGCATGAATCTGGGTTCGCATTGGGTGTCCGTTTTCCGCCGGGTCGTGTTGCGGCATGGCGTGGCCGCGGTGGGCTTGCTGCTGCTGGCCGCCGCGGTTGCGGTGCAGGCCGTCCAGCCCACGCGTGCGCGCCAGCCTGCCGAGGCGCGATGGGTTGCAGGGTGGGCCGCCGCGCCGGTGGACTTCCGCGAGCTGAGTGCGAATCCGCTTCTCAAGGCCGCGGCGCCCCGGCCCGGCGGTGACGCCTTTCGCGGCCAGACGGTGCGCCAGCAATTCGAGCCCGCGCTCGGCGGTGAGCGGGTGCGCATCCGCTTCTCCAACCGCTTCGGCAAGACGCCGCTGCGCGTTGCCGCCGCGAGCGTGGCGCACGCCACCGGCGGCGGCGCGATCTCTCCGTCGACGCTGCGCGTGCTGCGCTTCGGCGGGCGCGCGAGCGCGGTGGTGGCGCCGGGTGCGGAAGTCTGGAGCGACGGCGCCGACCTGAAGGTCGAGCCGGGGCAGGCCGTGGCGGTGAGCGCCTTCTTCGATCGGCCGGTGCCTTTTGCCACCGTTCACCTGCAGGCACCCGACGCGACCTGGCTCGCCGGCGGCAACGCCGTTGCCGCCGGCACGCTGCCGGGTGCCGAGCCGCTGGCGCTGAATCACGTCGTGACGGGCCTGGACGTGATGACCTCGCAGCCGACGCGTGCGGTGGTCGCGTTCGGCGATTCGATCACCGCGGGCGGCGGCGAAGCGGGCGACGGTTCGTACCCCGATCTGCTTGCCACGCGGCTGCGCAACAGTCCCGCGGCGAAGCCGGTGTCGGTGCTCAACGCGGGCATCGGCGGCAACCGGCTGCTGGTCGATGGCATCGGTCCCAACGGCCTCTCGCGCTTCGCACGCGATGCGCTGGGGCAATCGGGCGTGACGCACGTGATCGTGCTGCTCGGCACCAACGACATCGGCCGCAACGTGTTCGTCGGCCTGCCGGGACGTCCCACGCCGGAACACGAGGTGGCGACCGCGCAGCGCATCACCGAAGGCCTGCAGCAGCTGGTCAAGCAGGCCCGTGCCAAGGGCGTGAAAGTGCTGCTCGGCACCGTGCCGCCGTTCAAGGACACGCCGTACTGGAACGAAGCCTCCGAAACCATGCGCGGCGAGGTCAACCGCTGGATCCGCAGCCGGCAGGACGTGGATGGCGTGATCGATTTCGACGCCGTGCTGCGCAACCCGGCCGATCCCGCGGCGCTGAACCCGCTGTACGACAACGGCGACCACCTGCACCCCAACAAGGCGGGCCATGCCGCCATGGCTTCGGCCGTCGATCTGCGCGAGTTGCAAGAGTGAGTGCTGACAAAGTTGTCGTTTGGGCGAAACACCTCTACACAAAGTCCCGCTAAGTGCTTACAGGCGCTTCACATGGGCCCGGCAGCATGAAGGCTCCAACCACTCATGAGGGGACACCCATGAAAAAAGTCGCAATCACCTTGGCCATCGGCGCAGCTTCGCTGCTTTCCGTGGGCGGCGCACTCACGCTGCCGACCACCGCGCATGCACAGCGCGCCGTGATCGTCGAGACGCCGCCGCCGCCCCCGCGTTCGGAGCGTGTGCCGCCGCCGCGCCGGGGCTACGTCTGGGCGCCGGGCCACTATGAATGGCGTGGTGGGCGCCACGTGTGGGTCAGGGGCATGTATGTGCGTGCCCGCCCGGGCTATGCCTACCGTGCGCCCGAATGGCGCGAACGCGACGGCCGCTGGGAATACCGCCGCGGCGAATGGGACCGTGACCGCGACGGCGTGCCGAACCGCTACGACCGCCGCCCGGACAATCCCAACCGCAACTGATTGAGAGAGGGCGCCGCGCTATCGGAACACGACGGTGCGGTGCCCGTTCAGCAACACGCGGTGCTCGCTGTGCCACTTCACGGCACGCGCGAGCACCTGGCTTTCGGTGTCGCGGCCGCGGGCCGTGAGGTCTTCGACCGTGTCGGTATGGTCTGCGCGCGCCACGTCCTGCTCGATGATCGGGCCTTCGTCCAGGTCCGCCGTGACGTAGTGCGCGGTGGCGCCGATCAGCTTCACGCCGCGGTCGTGCGCCTGGTAATAGGGCTTCGCGCCCTTGAAGCTCGGCAGGAACGAATGATGGATGTTGATCGCGCGGCCTGACAGGCTCTTGCACAGGTCGTTGCTCAGGATCTGCATGTAGCGCGCGAGCACCACGAGCTCGGCGCCCTCGGCCTCGATGATCTCCAGCTGCTTTGCTTCGGCCTGCGCCTTGGTGGCCGCCGTCACGGGAATGTGATGGAAAGGCACGTTGTAGCTCGCCGCCAGCTGGTAGAAATCGCGGTGGTTCGAGATGATGGCGCGCACGTCGATGGCCAGCAGCCCGCTCTTCCAGCGGAACAGCAGGTCGTTGAGGCAATGGCCTTCCTTGCTGACCAGGATCACGGTCTTCATCGGCTCGGCCGCGGCGTGCAGCTGCAGGTTCATGCCGAATCCGGCGCCGAAGGCCGCGAGCTGCTCGCGCAGCGCCGCCTCGGTGTGGTCGCTGCAGGCAAAGCGCACGCGCATGAAGAACAGGCCCGTGTCGTGGTCGTTGTACTGGGCGGCTTCCTCGATGTTGCCGCCGCGTTCGAGCAGGAAGCCCGAGACGGCATGCACGATGCCCGTCCGGTCGGGGCAGGAGAGGGTCAGGATGTAGGCGGGCGTAGTGGTCGTCATGAGGGGCACGATTGTCGCAGGGGTGCCAGAATGCCGTTTTTCCAGTGCGCGTTAAGCAGGAGCAATCGATGGCTTATCAGGACTTCAACATGGGCAACCAGTGGTTGCCCTTTACCCCCAACCGCCACTTCCAGAAAGACCCGCGCGTCTTCGTGGCGGCCGACGGCATGGAGTTCACCACGCACGACGGCAAGAAGGTGATCGACGGCATTTCGTCGCTCTGGTGCGTGGGCGCGGGCCACAACAGGAAGCCGATCAACGAGGCCATCAAGAAGCAGCTCGACACGCTCGACTACGCCACCGCGTTCCAGGTCAGCAACGACAAGGCCTTCAAGGCGGCCGAGATGATCGCGTCCCTGGCGCCCGGCGACCTGAACAAGGTGCTGTTCTGCAATTCGGGCAGCGAGGCGGCCGACACCTCGATGAAGGTGGCGCTGGCCTACCACCGCGCGCGCGGCGAGGGGCACCGCAATGTGTTCATCGGGCGCGAGAAGGGCTACCACGGCGTGGGCTTCGGGGGCATGTCGGTGGGCGGCATCCCGGGCAACCGCAAGGTGTTCGGCTCGGCCTTCCTGCCGCGGGTGGACCACATGCGCTTCATCCACGATCCGGTGAACCACGCCTACGTCCACAACGAGGAGCCGGTGTGGGCCGAAGACCCGCTGGTGGAGCTCGAGACCCGCATCCTGCCGCTGCACGACCCGAGCAACGTGGCGGCCATCATCGTCGAGCCGGTGGCCGGTTCGGCCGGCTGGTACCTGCCGCCCAAGGGCTACCTGCAGAAGCTGCGCGCCATCTGCGACAAGCACGGCATCCTGCTGATCTTCGACGAGGTGATCACCGGCTTCGGCCGCATGGGCACCAACTTCGCGTCGGATTATTTCGGCGTGGTGCCCGACATGCTGAACTTTGCCAAGTGCGTGACCAACGGGGTCATTCCGCTGGGCGGCGTGATCTGCCGCGACAAGCTCTACGACGCGATGATGAAGACCGACGCGCCCGAGCACGTGGTCGAGTTCTTCCACGGCTACACCTATTCCGGCCATCCGGTGGCCTGCGCCGCGGCCATCGCCACGCTCGATCTCTTCAAGGAAGAGAAGCTCTTCGCCCGCGCCGGCGAGATGGGCAAGCTGCTGGGCGATGCGTTCCACAGCACCTTCAAGGGCCTGCCGAACGTGGTCAGCATCCGCAGCCTCGGCCTCGCCGCGGCGGTGGAGCTCGCGCCCATCGCCGGCACGCCGGGCAAGCGCGCCTACGACATCTTCCTGGACTGCTTCCACAAGGGCGCGCTGGTGCGGCCCGCGGGCGAGGTGCTGGTGATCGCGCCGCCCTACATCGTCGAGAAGCAGCACATCGACACGCTGGTCAACACGCTGGCCGACTCGATCCGCAAGTTCGCCTGAGCCGCGGCGGGGGAGGCTACCTGGTGCGCATGTCCGCGCAATAGTCCTTCGGCGGCAGCGGGGGCGTGCGCCACACGGCGTCGTACGCACGCCTGTTTTCTGCTTTCTCGTCCGGTGATTCGCCGGCCTGCAGCCGCACGGCCTTGACCGACACGTCGGTGGGCAGGTGCTGCGGCACGCCCAGCACCTTGGTGGCATGGCCTGCGCCAGTGACCAGCAGCACCGTCTTGCCCGGCTGGCGCGCCTTGACGATGGCCTGCGCCATGGCGCGGTCGCGCCCCACCTGGATGCGTGTCATCGGCACGATCTGGGGTTCGGGCAAGAGCTTGCAGTGGCCCTCCCGCACGGCGTCCTGCTGCGCGGTGTAGGCCTCGCCATTGAGCTGCACGTCGAGCGAGACGTCGGTCATGGCGTTCTTCATCCGTGCGCGCGGCAGGTTGGCGCCGATCACCGGCACGCCGGCGCGCACCGCGGCCATCACGACCGGCCCGTAGCTTTGCCAAGGCCAGGCCTTGTCGTTCCAGCCGAGCGCGGCCTGGACCTGGGCGTCGGTGGCGGCGCTGTCGAGGCGGGCGGTGCTGTGGCCTTCCTCGGCCATCTCGAGCAGCAGGGCCGCCAGCTTGCCCTTGGCGGCGAGCGCCTCGACGGTTTCCCGCTCCAGGGCCTGGTGCTCCGGGGCGTCGTGCTGCTCGCCGAGGAGCAGTGCATCCGCGGGCAGCAGCCTCGCGGCACGGCGCGCCACGGGGGCGTCGGGGCCGTCGAGGAAGGCGGAGCAACCCGCCAGGGCAATGGCCGTGGCCACGACCGCGAACAGGGACAACGGCAAACGGGTGGCCCGCGCGGGGGTGGGGTGGCATCGCATCGCGCCATACTATGCGTTGGCGCCCGCACGCCGTGCCGTCCATTTCCGCTTTTTCCTGTGGTGTCTTTCCGCTTTCCGGTTCGCGTGCTGGCCACGCTGTTGCTTGCACTCGCCGCCGCATCGCTCTGCCTTGCGCTGCGCACGCCCCTGCCGTGGATGATCGGTCCGCTGCTCGCGGTCTCGCTGGCGTCGATCGCGGGCGCGCCGACGGCCAGCCACACGCCGCTGCGCAACGCCGGCCAATGGACCATCGGCACAGCCCTCGGCCTTTATTTCACGCCGCAGGTGGTCGCGCTGGTGGCCGGCGTCTGGTGGGCGATTGCAATCGCCATTGCCTGGGCCCTGCTGCTGGGCTGCGGCTTCGGGCGCTGGCTGCACCGGCTGCACGCCAGGCGCATGCCGCATGTGCCGGCAAGGTCCATGAGGGCGACGACTTACTTCGCAGGCGCCATCGGCGGCGCTTCCGAGATGACGCTGCTGTCCGAATCGGCCGGTGCGCGCACCGACCTGGTGGCTGCGGCGCACAGCCTGCGGCTGGTGGTGGTCACTATCGCCATTCCGTTCGCCATGCAGTGGAGCGGCCTGCACGGGATCGAAATCAACCCGCCCATGGTGCGCGAGGTGAATGCGGGCGGGCTCTTGCTGCTGGCGCTGGCCACGGGCGCCGGCGGCCTGGCGATGCGTGCGCTGGGCCGCACCAACCCCTGGTTCATGGGGCCGCTGGTGGTGGCGATGGGGTTCACCATCGCTGGCCAGCCGCTCTCGGCCGTGCCGACCTGGATGTCGAACGCCGCGCAGCTGGTGATTGCCGTGAGCCTGGGCGTGCGCTTCAGCCGCGAATTCCTGCACACGGCGCCGCGCTGGCTGGCCTCGGTGGCGCTGGGCACCGCCGTCATGCTGGTGCTGTGCGCGAGCGCCGCCTGGCTGCTGGCCCGGGCGGCCGGCCTGCATCCCGCCACGATGATCCTGGCCACTTCGCCGGGTGGCATCGCGGAAATGTCGATCACGGCCAAGGTGCTGCAGCTGGGCGTGCCCGTGGTGACGGCGTTCCAGGTCTGCCGCCTGGTGGCGGTGCTGTTGCTGGTCGGGCCGATGTACCGCTGGATCTACGGACGGAAATGACCCGCCGCGCCTGAAAAGACACAAAAAAAGCGCCCCTCAGGCGCTTTTTGCGGCGCTCGGCGCGTCTTCAGTGCACCAGAACGGGCGTGTGGGCCAGCTCGGCATAGCCCTCGAGCGTGTCCTCGACTTCTTCCTGCGTGGGCGTGTTGAGCTGCCAGGCGGCAATCTGCTGCTGGAACAGCTCGGCCCAGGAGCCGTCGAGGTAGACCTCCTTGCCGGAGCGCTTGTCGACGATCTCGAAGCCGTGGCGTTCCAGAATCGGCACATTGGGTTGCGCGGGTGTGTCGCTTTCGTTGGGCTGCACGTGCACGACGACGAAGGACTCCGAGTCATAGAGCATGTTCATTGCGGGGCCTGTGAGGATGTCGATGGCGTTCATGGGGCTTAGATAGCAATCAACGCGCCAGTTTCAAGAAGGGTTGTCGCATCGCTGTCACACCGGTGTTTATTTACTTGAATGTGTACCCTCAGCTGCCCGGGCCCGCGGGAAGGGATTCACGCAACTGCATGTCGGCGAAGTCGCCGTTGGGCTGTGTCAGTTTCATCCGTACCGGGAGGTACCCCATGGCCGGTGCGAGCCAGATTTCGACCTTGTCGTCGAACTCGCGCCGCGGGCTGCGCGTGAGCTTGCGCACCGCGTAGTCGCCGGCCGGCACGGTCAGCCGTTCCTCGCCCTCGATGTTGAACACCCAGACGCCGGCGTCGCGCGGCCCGACCGTCTGGACGGAAATGCGGCTTCCGGCCGGGTAGCGCGCCGGATCGCCGGCCAGCATGCCGCCGAGCTGCATGATGACGCTGAGCCGGTCTTGCGCCCCCGGAAGCAGGGGCACGCTCGGGGCGTTGTTACTGAACATCACCTGTCCCTGGTCGCGCAGGAAATGCGACGCCACCTCGCCCTTGCGGCTCTCGGAAAAGCGCGACGGCTCGATGCCGGTGGCGCCGATCTGGCCGGTGCTGTGCTGGCTGCGGATCGTCTTGAACAGGAATTTGAGCGACAGCCGCGCGTCATAGCTGGCGCCGTCCTGCAGCCAGACCAGGTCGCCGAAGACGCCCTGCATCGGGGAGGCGCCCTGCTGGCCCGTGACCGCGAAGGCCAGCTTTACCGAACCAGGGATGCGCAAGGACTCGGGTCCGACCACGTTGCCGGCCGCGGCGGCGGTGTCGCCCGGTGTGGCGTTGCCGTTGCCGACGCCCGCATTGGCGGAGCTGCCGGCGCCTCCCGGTGCCCCGCTGGCCGGGGCGCTCGCGGCCTGTTCGGGGGCGGTTGCTCCTGGATCGATAGCATTTTGGGCCGTGAGTTCGGGCGTTTGCGGCGGAGCTTGTTCCGAAGCCTGGGCTGCCGGCGCCGGTTCGGGCGCCGCGGCTGGCGGTTTGGGCCTGGACGGCTCGCGCGGCCGCCGTGGCTTGGGGGGCGGCGGCGGCTTCGCTTCGGCCGGCGGCCCCGCGGCGGCCGGGGCGGCGGCGGGCGCGGCAGCCGGCGGCGCGATCACGATGGTCCGGGTGATGAACTTGTTCGCGAGCGGCGAAGGCTCCGGCCCGAGGGCGGTCGGCGCCAGTCCCAGCAGCAGGACGTGGGCCAGAGCCACGGCCAGCGTCAGCCCGGCCAGCACGCGCCATGGCGGGCGCCCGGAAGGAACGATGGAGGGGGGCAGGGGAGCGACGAGCGTCGGCATGAATGGGTGGAGTGGGTGCCAGCGCCGAGGTTCACCAGGAGCACCTCGGTACACTGCCGCCCGTCCAACCAGTTTAGTGGGCGCGGCGCCCGGACTCGTGTTCGCGCCGTGTCCTTCATCACGCATCCACCATCATGAAACTCGCCACCCTGAAGGACGGCTCGCGCGACGGGCAGCTCGCCGTGGTCTCGCGCGACCTCGCGCTCGCCCACTACGCCACCGGCATTGCCAGCCGGCTGCAGCAGGTGCTGGACGACTGGGGCTTCATGAGCCCGCAGCTGCAGGACCTGTACGACGCCGTGAACACGGGCCGCGCGCGCCACGCCTTTCCCTTCGATCCCTCGATGTGCATGGCGCCGCTGCCGCGCGCCTACCAGTGGGCCGATGGCTCGGCCTACCTGAACCACGTCGAGCTGGTGCGCAAGGCGCGCAACGCCGAGGTGCCCGAGAGCTTCTACACCGACCCCCTGATGTACCAGGGCGCGAGCGACGACTTCCTCGGTCCGGCCGACGACGTGGTCGTGCCCAGCGAAGCCATGGGAATCGACTTCGAGGCCGAGATCGCCGTGATCACCGGCGACGTGAAGATGGGCGCGACGCCCGACCAGGCGCTGGACGGCATCCGCCTGGTGATGCTGGCCAACGACGTGAGCCTGCGCAACCTGATCCCGGCCGAGCTGGGCAAGGGGTTCGGCTTCTTCCAGAGCAAGCCGGCGACCGCCTTCAGCCCCGTGGCGGTGACGCTCGACGAGCTCGGCGAAGCCTGGCAGGACGGTCGCGTGCACCTCACGCTGCAAAGCAGCTGGAACGGCCGCAAGGTCGGCCTGTGCGACGCCGGGCCCGAGATGACCTTTCACTTCGGCCAGCTCATCGCCCACATCGCCAAGACGCGCAATGTGCGTGCCGGCAGCATCGTCGGCAGCGGGACCGTGAGCAACAAGGGCATCGAGAAGAACGGCCAGATGGAATGGCCCAAGGGCTACTCGTGCATCGCCGAGAAGCGCTGCATCGAGACCATTCAGGGCGGCGAGCCCGTGACCGGATTCATGAAGTTCGGCGACACCATCCGCATCGAGATGAAGGGGCTGGACGGCCGCTCGATGTTCGGCGCGATCGACCAGGAGATCGTGGCGCCCGGCGGACGGCCCAAGGCGGCGCCGGTGTCGCTGGCGGACCCGCAAGCCGAGGCGGCCGCCGGCGACGACTGAAGCCGCCGCGTTTCGCGGGCTCCCTCCCGCCATGGCTATGATCCTGCCGCTGCCGTCGTCCGGAACCATCCGTGCACGGCAGTGGGCCGGCGGCTGCATCCGCGGTTGCCATTCATACTAAAAAAGGGAGTTTTCAAAATGCGCTATTTGCCAGTTGCCGCCGCCGTTGTCGCGGTGTCCGCCCTCGTTGCCTGCGGGGGCTCGAAGAGAGCCGATTCCGGGGCGCTCGCCTCGGCCGGCGGCTCGGCCTACAAGGCCATGTCGCTGACCGATGGCGAGATCGCCACGATGTCCGACCAGTCGTGTACCGCCATGGACAGGAAGAACCACATCGCGCCGCCGGGCAGCCGCTACGCCGCCCGCCTGAACCAGGTCATCCGGCGGATGCCCGCCTCGGTGAACGGCAGGACGGCCAACTACAAGGTCTACATGACGAAGGACGTGAATGCCTGGGCCATGGCCAACGGCTGCATCCGCGTCTACAGCGGCCTCATGGACCTGATGAACGACGACGAACTGCGCGGGGTCATCGGCCATGAGATCGGCCACGTGGCGCTGGGTCATTCCAAGTCGCGCATGCAGACCGCATACGCCGCCTCGGCGGTGCGCGAACTGGCGGGCGCCAGCGGCGGGGTTGCCGCCAGGCTCTCGCAGTCGGAGGCCGGCGACCTGGGCGAGAAGTTCATCAACGCGCAGTTCTCGCAAGCGAACGAAAGCGCGGCCGACAACTATTCCTTCGACCTGCTCACCGAGCGCAGGCTCGAGCGCAGGGGCCTGGTCAGTGCCTTCGACAAACTCGCCCGGCTGGACGGCGGAGGCTCGGGCAGCTCGCTCCTGAGTTCGCATCCGCCTTCGGCCGACCGCTCGTCGCGCATGCAGAGCCGCCTGGACGCCTCCAGGTAGGCGCCAGGCCGGGCTAAGGCGCTTCCCGGGCCCCGCGCAGCAGCAGTTCCTTCTGCGTACGTATGCCCAGGCGCCGAAACGCCCGGTACTGGTGGGTGCGCACCGTGGTCAGCTCGATGCCCACGGCGCGCGCCACCTGCTTGGCGGTCTTGCCGTCCAGCAGGTGCCCGATGACCTCGCGTTCGCGCAGGCTCAGGGTCAGGAGGCGCGATGCGAAAGCGGGCGCCACCGCCTCGCGCGTGGCCATCGCGCTGCGTCCATGGGCCAGCGTGGCATCCGCCAGCAGCGTGGCATGGCCTTCGATGGCGGCGAAGTCGCCGGCATCGAATTCGGGTTGTGCAAGGCTGCGGTAGAAGCTCACCGCCACGCGCTGGCCCGCGGGCGTCAACAGCAGCACCGACGCACGTTCCCTGATCCCCACGTCCCCATAGCAGGCCGCCCGGTAGGCGGGGTCGGCCACCTCGTCGGCGCGCTGGTGGCCGAGCCAGAGTTGCGCGCGTTGGGGCAGCTTGCGCGCGGCCAGCCAGGTCATGTTGGGGTCGAGCAGGTCGAAGCGTTGTGCCACGTAGCGCTCGGCCGTGCGCTCCGCGGTGGTGCCGTAGCTGCTGGCGGCCGAGACAGCCTCGATGCGTCCGGCGGCATCGACTGCGAACACGGTGCAGAAGGTCACTGGCGTCACGCGGTGCATGGCCGCAAGGCAACTGGCCGCCAGGTGCGGCGTGGCGATGCCCGCCAGCACGTCGCCCACGACGGCAGGCGACAACGCGGTGTCCACGGCAGGTTGAATGCGCCAGCGCCTCATGAGAAAAGAACAGCCAAGGGTAATTACTTCGTACGAAGTTATGACAATGGCCGGCGCCTCGCATCGGGACAATCCCGCTGCATGACGAACCCCACCATGGCGGCTGGCCGAGCGGCACCCGGCACCCGCACCGCAGACGCCGCGAGCGGCCCGGTGCCGCCAACGGCGAGCGCCACCGGACTGCCGCCCTCCGTCGGCGCTTTTCACTACACGCGCTACAAGCCCTGGACGCCGCCGCTCGAACCGGACGGCATGGAGCCGGGCCGCCATCCGGTGGTGATTGCCGGCGGCGGGCCCGTGGGCATGGCGCTCGCGCTCGGGCTCGCCAACCACGGCGTGCGCTGCGTGGTGCTGGAAGCCGACGACACGGTGTGCGTGGGCAGCCGGGCGGCCTGCGTCTCGCGCCGCAGCCTCGAGATCATGGATCGCCTCGGCGTGCTGCCGGCCTTCATGGCCAAGGGGCTGCCGTGGACGGGCGGACGCAGCTTCTACAAGACCGCGGAGGTTTTTCGCTTCGAGATGCCGCACGACGAGTGGCAGAAGCTGCCGCCGATGATCAACCTCGAGCAGTACTACATCGAGCAATACCTGCTCGAGGAAATCTTTCGCCGCAACGAAGCGACGCCGGGGCTCGTGGACATCCGCTGGGGCACCGAGCTCACCGGCATCGCGCAGGACGACGAAGCCGGCGTGACCCTCGAAGTGCGCAATCCCGAGGGCGCCTACCGGCTGCAGGGACAGTGGCTCGCGGCCTGCGACGGCGGCCAGAGCTTCGTGCGCAAGGCGCTGGGGCTGGCGCTCGAGGGCACGGGCTACGAAGGCCGCTACGTGATCATCGACATCGAGCTGCACAGCAAGCACCCGACCGAGCGCCGCGCCTGGTTCGATCCGCCATGGAACCCCGGGTCGACCGTGCTGATGCACCGCCAGCCCGACGACATCTGGCGCATCGACTACCAGCTGCGCGCGGGACAAGGCACGGAAGAAGCGCTGCAGCCGGCCGCGGTGGCCGAGTTCGTGCAGCGCCATCTCGACGCCATCGGCGAAGGCCACCTGCCGTGGAAGACGGTATGGACTTCGGTCTACCGCGCGGGCGCCATGACGCTCGCCAGCTACAGGCACGGCCGGGTTCTCTTTGCCGGCAATGCGGCGCACGCGATGCCGATCTTCGGCGTGCGCGGCCTCAACTCGGGCTTCGACGATGCGGACAACCTGGCCTGGAAGCTGGCCTTCGTGGCGCGCGGCCTGTCGGAGCCGGCGCTGCTCGATTCGTACTCGCAGGAGCGCATCGCGGCCTTCCATGTGAATGCCGAGAACGCGATGCGCAGTACCGAGTTCATGTCGCCGCCTTCGCGCGGCTTCGACCTGCTGCGCGAGGCCGCGCTCTCGCTGTCCGAAACCCATCGCGGCATTGCCCAGCTGATCAACCCGCGCCAGACCCAGGCCGTGCGCTACGAGGATTCGACGCTCTCCAGCGAGGGCGATGCGCTGCCGGCGGGGCCGCTGCCCGGCGAGGTCGTGGCCGAGCAACAGCTCGAGCGCGGCCACCTGACCGACTGGGTCGGGCCGTCGTTCACGCTGCTGGTGCTGCAACCGGGCGCCGATGCCGTTCCGCTGCCCGGCGACGAGGTGGCAGAGGCCTGCGGCGGGCCCCTGCCGTTCGTGGTTCGCACCATTGCCGCTCCGGGCGCCGAACAGGCCGATGCGCATGCCGCGCCCCCCGTGTTCGAAGCGCTTGGCGCGCGCGGCGGCGCCGTCTACCTGCTGCGCCCGGACGGCCATGTCGCCGCGCGCTGGCACCGCCTGCCGCGCGGTGCGCTGCCACGCGCACTGGCCCGCGCCGCCGCTGCTTTCAAGGAGACCGCCGCATGACCCCATCGCTGCACCCCGACGCGCGCGACCGCCTCTATGCCGAGTGCGCGCGCGCCATCAGCGAAGCCGGAACGGAGCGCGAATCGCTGTTTTTCTCGCGGCTTGCGCTGCTGCTGTTCGAGCAGGTTGGCGACGAGGCGCTCTGCCGCCGTGCGTTGGCCGACGCGCTCGACGCGCTGCCCGTACCATCGCTGTCCGCATCCCAATGACTACAAACCGGAGACCGATCCCCATGGACCGCCGCACACTTCTTGCCACGCTCGCCTCGGGCGCCGCCGTGGCCGCCACGCCCTTCGCACGCGCGCAGGACTATCCCTCGCAGATCATCAAGTGGATCGTGCCGTATCCCGCGGGCGGCGGCACCGACGTGATCGCGCGCACCCTGGCCGAAGCCATGCGCCAGACGCTCGGCCAGCAGATCGTCATCGACAACCGGCCCGGGGCCTCCACCAACATCGGTGCCGACCTGGTCGCCAAGAGCAAGCCCGACGGCTATACCGTGATGTCGGCGGACAACGCCGTGCTGGCCTTCAACGAGCACCTGTTCACCAAGTTGCCGTTCAATCCGCAAAAGGACTTCACCTACATCGGCGCCATCGGCAAGTTTCCGCTCGCGCTGGTGGTCCACCCCGATTTCCCGGCCAAGAACTTCAAGGAGTTCCTGGCCTATGCGAAGGCCAATCCGGGCAAGGTCAACTATGCGTCGCCGGGCAACGGCTCGCCGCATCACCTGGCCATGGAAATGTTCAAGGCGCGCACCGGCACCTTCATCACGCACATCCCCTACCGCGGGGCGGCACCGGCCATGGCCGACGTGATGGGCGGGCAGGTGCCATGCATGTTCCTCGACCTGGCCTCGGGCCTGTCGATCATGCAGGGCAACAAGGTCCGCGTGCTCGCCATCGGCTCGGGCGCCCGCAGCAAGCTGCTGCCCAACGTGCCCACGCTGGCCGAAGTGGGCGTGCCCAATACCGAGGTGTTCGCGTTCCAGGGCGTGCTCGGCCCGGCCGGCCTGCCGCCCGCGGTGGTCGCCAGGCTCAATGGCGACCTGAACCGCGCGTTCAGCGCACCCGCGGTGCAGAAGCGCTTCGAGGATTTCGGCATGGAAGCCATGCCCGGCACGCCGGCGCAGTTCGCGGCACTGTCGCGCGCCGAGTCGCAGCGCTGGGGCCCGATCATCAAGCAGGCGGGCGTGAAGCTGGACTGAAGCTCGCGACGCCGGGACGCAGCTATTTCTTGTCGTCCGGAACCTGGTCGTCGCGTTCCAGCACGCCGTTCTCGTCCCAGCTGCGCTCGCGGGTCACGCGGCCCTTGGCGTCGAAGATCGACTCTGCGAGCAGCGTTCCTTTTTCGCTGAAGCGCTGGTGCCTGCCGATCGGCATCTGGCGGCCGCGTCCCACCACGAGGAAGCGGCCGTGGGCGGCACGCTGCCCGCTCTCGTAGAACTCGGTGATCTCGACCGTGCGCGCATCGCCCGAGCCGCGGTAGACGGACTTGCTCCGGGCCTGGCCATTGAGGTAATAGCTGTCGTCGCCGATGGGATCCCCGGCGGGGTTCCAGCGCTGGTCGCGGATGAGCGCACCCTTCTCGGAGAACTCCTGCTCGCGCTGCCGCACCGCGCTGCGCTCGTGCAGCCGCCAGACGGTTTCGCGGCGCTTCACGCCTTCGGATGAAAACTGACGTTCGGTGCGCTGGTTGCCGACGATCTCGTCCTGCACCGAGGGCTTTCCGTTGTCGTAGAAATTCTGCGACCGCAAGCGCTTCCCCGCCTTGTAGGAAAGCTGTGAGCGCAAGATGCCGCGCTCGTCGAAAAGCTCGACCTGCGAGGGGCCTCCTGTGAACCCGCACAGCTTGGCGTCGTCGGCCGCGGGGGCGAGCATGGGCGTTTCGCCGCAGCGCAGTGCGGAGAGCTTGCCGCTCTGGGTGAACTCCACGAACGCGCGGTCCGTTCCGACGTCGGGATAGAACGTGACGCGGCGCAATGGTCCGCCGGGATAGAAGCTGCGCACCAGCCCGCGCTCCCGGCCGTCGTCGTAGACGGCCTCGCGCAGGACCTGCCCGTTGGGCGCGAACTCACGCGCGAGGCCGTGGATGTTGCCCTTGGCATTGAGGGTGTGCTCCTTGGCGAGCTTGCCTTTCTCGTAGAAGCGCGCAAGGCCCATGAAGACCCCGTTCTGCAACTGCTGTTCGCGCTGGAGTTCGCCGGTCCCGCGTTCCTTGCAGCGCACCAGCCCTGTCTTGCCCGCGATGCTGCCGGCATCCGAGAGGTTGACGCTGCGGCCGTTGAGTTCGCATTCGAGTGCGGCGTGCGCGGGGCCGGCTGCCAGAAGCCAGAGCGCAGCAATTGCTGCGCTGACTCGCGCAGAAGCTGCGAGCCGGCTGTGAGCGGCCCGGCGCAGGTGGCTCATTTGTCGTAGAGCGCCGCCAGGGAGCGAAAGCCCTTGACCTCGATAGGGTTGCCGAACGGGTCACAGAAGAACATGGTCCATTGCTCTCCCGGCTCGCCTTCGAAGCGCACCTGGGGTTCGAGCACGAACTCCGTGCCGGCGGCCTTCAGCCGCTCGGCGAGTGCCTGCCAGTCGGGAAGCGCGAGCACGATGCCGAAATGCGGCATGGGGACCAGCGCGTCGCCGACCCGCCCGGTGCGCGTGGTGGCGAAGGGTTCGCCCAGGTGCAGCGAGATCTGGTGGCCGAAGAAGTCGAAATCGACCCAGGTGGCGGTGCTGCGGCCTTCGGCGCAACCCAGGACATTGCCATAGAAGCGGCGGGCCGCGTCGAGATCGCGCACGTGAAAGGCAAGGTGGAAGATGCTCTGCATGGTTTCGGATTATGGGCAGCGGTGCTGTGAGAATGCCGGACTTTCTTTCATCGTGGAGCAAGCCTTGCGGATACTCCGGGCCCTGATTGCGCCATGGCGCAGCACCGATCTGAAGGCGCCGTCGCGCCTGTCCCTTTTTTCACGCCTGTCGCGGCTGGCGCTGGCCGGCGCCTGTTGCGTCCTGGCCTTTGCGGCCCATGCCGCGTGCCCGCCCTCCGCCATTGCGAGCCTGGGAAAACCCGGCGCCGCGGTCGGGCAATGGAACGCCGCCGACCGCGGCCTGCTCTGGCGCGCCGACAGGGACGGGCGGACCGCCTGGCTCTACGGAACCATCCACCTCGGCCGGGCCGAATGGGTGCGGCCGGGGCCGACCGTGCAGAAGGCGCTGGAGCAGAGCGATGCGCTGGCCCTGGAACTCGACACGCGCGACCAGGCCACCATGCGTGCCTTGACCCAGCCGGCCGATCCGGAAGTGGTGGCGCGGCTGCTCAGCGGCGAACGTGCGAAGCGGCTGGCGCGCCAGCGGGACGCGGCCTGTGTGCCGCCTGACGCCACGGCGGGGCTGCAGCCCATCCTGCAGGTGATGGCGCTGACCGGCCTGGTGGCACGGGCCGACGGCCTGTATCCGGAGTTCGGCGCGGACGAGGCGCTGGCCGTCTCGGCGCGCAACAACAACAAGCCGGTGTTCGCGCTGGAGAACGCGGCCTCGCAACTGAAGATGCTGACCGGCGATTCCGAAGCCGAAGAGGCCGAGCAGATCGATGCGGCCCTGGACGAACTCGAGTCGGGCCAGCTGCGAACGCAAATGAAAGAGCTGGCCGACATCTGGGCCCGCGGCGACGCCGACAAGCTGGGCCGGTACCCCGAGTGGTGCAATTGCCTCAACACCCCGGCCGAGCGGCGGCTGATGAAGCGCCTGCTCGACGATCGCAATCCCGGCCTGGCGGACGGCATCGAGCGCATGCACGCGGGTGGCAAGCGGGTCTTCGCTGCCGTTGGCGCCTTGCACATGGTCGGGCCGCAAGGCTTGCCCGCGTTGCTGGCGGCGCGCGGATTCACCGTCTCCGCGGTACCGCTGTCCGCACAGCCGCCGGTCGCGGTGCCGACGGCGCCTGAGCCGAAGGCCGCCACGCGCGGTGGCCGCAGCAATGCCAAGGGTGCGGCCAAGGGTTCCGCCGCCAAGGGCACGGGCAAGCGCGCGGGCAATGCCAAGCCGGCCCCGCGCGGCGCGCCGGCACCCAAGGACAAACAGCGCCGATAATCTCCAGCGAAATGCGCCTCTTGCGAAACCACCCCCGCTTCCTCGGCCTCGTCGGCCGATGGGCGCTGCTGTGGTTCATGCTTTCGCTCGGCGTGGCGGGCGCATCGCCCCTGGTGCATCCGCAGGCGGTGGAGCTGGTGTGCTCCAGCGCCGGTTCGGTCAAGGTCGTGGTCCATACCGAGGACGGCGTCCAGGAGATGGGTGCCTCGCACCTGGACTGCCCGCTGTGCGTGCTGACCGGTGCACCGCCCCCGGCGCGGGCCGCCGCGAATTTCGATCTTCCCCTGCCGCTGGGCCGCGTGGTCCAGCCCATTCCCGCCGCACGACTTGCCGCGGCCACCGCCGCGCCCCTGCCGGCGCGCGGACCGCCGGCCTTCTCCTGAACCTTTCAAAACCGTAGCCGCAGGCGCCCGATCGAGGGCGCAAGCGGCCTGTGTGGCTTGAAGTTCGTGGAGCAGGTTCCCAGTGAGAAAGCATTCCCGCGCCTTGGCGATCGCCATGGCATTTCCCCTCGGCGCGCCCGCATGGGCGCAAGAGGCGCCCGATACCCCGGCGGACAGGTCCGGCGCCGGCGCGCGCACCTTGAGCACCGTCACGGTGACCGACGGCCGCCCGACCTCGCTGCCGGCGCAGATTCCGACCACCATCGAAGGCGTGACGCGCGCGCAGATCGTGGAGACCGTCAACGCGACCGACAGCGAGGACGCGCTCAAATACCTGCCGAGCCTGGTGGTGCGCAAGCGCTACATCGGCGATTTCAACCACGCGGTGCTTGCCACGCGGGCGTCCGGCACGGGCAACAGCGCGCGCTCCCTGGTGTACGCCGACGGCATCATGCTGTCGAACCCCCTGGGCAACGGCGCCACCTTCGCGCCGCGCTGGGGCATGGTCTCGCCCGAGGAGATCGAGCGGGTCGACGTGCTCTACGGGCCGTTTTCGGCCGCCTACCCGGGCAACTCGGCCGGCGCCGTCGTCGACTACGTGACGCGCATGCCCACCCAGCTCGAAGCGCACGTGAAGCTCAACTGCTTTGCCTCCGGCTTCGACCTGTACAACAGCCATTCCTCGCCCGCAGGCCAGCAGATCGACCTCTCGCTGGGCAGCCGCAGCGGCGACTGGTCGTGGTGGCTCAGTGCCTCGCGCACCCACAGCAAGGGACAGGCGCTGGTGTTCGGCAACCGGCTCATGAGCGCCGGCACCGTGGGCAGTGCGGGCACGCCGGTGACCGGCGCGGTGCCGGGGCTGAACCCGTCCAACCAGCCCTGGTGGCTGGTGGGCGGCGCCACGATCTACGACACCACGCAGGCGCAGGCCAAGCTGAAGGTGGCCTACGACTTTTCGCCCACGGTGCGCGCAACGTACACGCTGGGCGCATGGAACAACAGCACGCAGGGCGGCGTCGACACCTACCTGCGCGATGCGCTCGGGCGGCCGGTGTATTCGGGACGGGTGAACATCGCCGGGCGCACCTACAACCTCGATTCGCCGAGCGCCGCACTGGCGCCGACGGAGACCGCGCTCACGCACTACATGCACGGCCTCACCGTGAAGAGCCACACCGGCGGCGTGTTCGACTGGGAGGTGGCCGCCAGCCTGTTCGACTATGCGAGGGACACCTCGCGCACGCCGACCACGCCCTTGCCCGGTGCTTTCGACGGTGGTGCCGGCCGCACCACCGACATGGGCGGCTCGGGCTGGCACACCTTCAAGGCGGCCGGCACCTGGCGGCCCACCGGAACGGCCGAGGGCGTGGGTGCGCACGTGGTCGACTTCGGCTTCCAGCAGGACACGGCGCGGCTGCGCACCAGCGTCGGCAACACGCTCGACTGGATGGGCGGGCCCGCCGTGGCGCCGTTCTCGGCCTTCAACGGCAACACCCGGCTGCAGTCGCTCTACGTTCAGGACACCTGGCGCTTCGCCGAGAACTGGAAGACCACGCTGGGCTTGCGCCACGAGCGATGGGAGGCCTATGGCGGCCAGCTCGGCAATGCGACGAGGCTGCTGGACTTTGCACCGCGCAAGAACAGCTACGACTCGCCCAAGGCCGCGATCGCCTGGCAAGCCACGCCCGATTGGTCGCTCAAGGCCTCGGCCGGCCGCGCCGTGCGCATGCCGACCGTGAGCGAGCTCTACCAAGGTTCGATCGACGGCAACCGCATCGTCAACACGAATCCGAACCTGCGGCCGGAGCGCTCGTGGACCACGGAGCTCAGCGCCGAGCGCGACCTCCGAACCTGGGGGCTCGACGGCGTGCTGCGCACCACGGTGTTCCTGGAGAACACCAAGGATGCGCTCTACAGCCAGGCGCTGACCAACCTGGTGAGCACGGTGCAAAACGTCGATGCCATCCGCACCCGGGGGCTCGAGGTGGCGCTGAACGCCGTCGACGTGGGCATGAAGGGCCTGGACCTGAGCGGCAGCCTGACGCTGACCCGATCGAAGATCGCCGCCAACAGCGGGTTTGCCGCCAGCGTGGGCCACGAGCAACCGCGCGTGCCGAAGGTCAGGGCGACGCTGCTCGCGACCTACCGGCCCGATGCGAGATGGAGCTACACCGTCGGCGCGCGCTACAGCGGCAAGCAATACGGCACGCTCGACAACAGCGACACGAATGGCGCGGCGTACACGGGCTTCTCGAAGTTCTTCGTCGTCGATGCGCGCGTGCGCTATCGCATCGACCGGCAATGGAGCGCCGCGGTGGGCATCGACAACCTGAACAACAACAAGTACTGGGCCTTCCATCCCTATACGCAACGTACCTATGTGGCCGAACTCAAGTTCGACCTCTGAGCCGTCTCTTTCCTTTCACCGATTTCTTCAAGGAGTTCCAACATGAACCACCCGTGCGCCACCCTCAAGACCATTGCCGCCTGCGCCCTGCTGGCGGGCACCGCGGCCGCCTTTGCCCACGTCACCCTGCCGCGGGGCGGTGTCACCGTGGGCAGCGACTACGACGCCGCCTTCCGCGTGGGCCATGCCTGCGAAGGCGCCAAGGCCACCACCGGCCTGGCCGTTCGCCTCCCAAAGGGCTTCATCCTGAGCGATGCGCAGGCCCGCAAGGGCTGGAAGCTCGATGTGCAAAAGAACGCCGGCGACGGCGAGGTGCGCTGGACGGCGGAAAGCGCGCAAACGGCACTGCCTGCCAGCGAACGCGCGGAGTTCGTGCTGCGCGGCAAGGTGCCCGGCACGCCGGGGCCGTTGTGGTTCAAGGTGCTGCAGACCTGCGACGTGGGCCAGGTCGACTGGGCCGAGGTGCCGGCGCCGGGCAGCTCCACCGCGGGGCTCAAGACCCCTGCCGCCAGGCTCGATGTGGTTGCGCAGGGCGTGGCCACCGTCGATGTGCGCGACGGCTGGGTGCGCCAGTCGGTGCCGGGCCAGAGCGGCACCGGCGCCTTCATGAAGCTCACCGCGCCCACCGGCACCCGGCTGGTCGGCATCTCGACGCCAGCCGCAGGCGTGGCCGAAGTGCACGAGATGAAGATGGAAGGCGACACCATGAAAATGCGTGAACTTCCGGGCGGGCTCGACCTGCCCGCGGGGCAGACCGTGGAACTCAAGCCCGGCGGCTACCACGTGATGATGATGGACCTGAAGCAGGCGCTGGCCAAGGGTTCGACCGTGCCGATGACGCTGCGCTTCGAGGACGCCAAGGGCCAGAAGACCTCGCTCGACCTCAAGCTGCCGGTGGGCACGCCGGAAGGCGCCGATGCGGCTGCGCCGGCCCACCAGCACAAGCACTGAGCGGGTAGCGGGACACGCGGGAGCGGGCAATTGCCGGCGCCCCGCGGTCCTACAGCAACTGGTCGGGCGCCAGCGGGCCGAAGAGCTTGAGCATCAGCCGCAGCGTCAGGCTGGCGTCGGGCTCGGTCGACGTGTCCTTCAACCCGCTGCCTTCGGGCGCGCGCCAGACCAGCGAGCCGTCATTCAGTTCGACGCGCCAAGAGCCCTCGCGCATGCCGCGTTCGATCTGCTCGGACGCCGAGCGGGAGAGTTCGGCGCTTCGCACGAGCAGGGCGATTTCGGTGTTCTGCAGCTGCGAACGCAGGTCGAGGTTCATCGAGCCGACCACCAGCAGCCGGCCGTCCATCACCAGCACCTTCGAGTGCAGCATGGAGCGGGATGCACCGGCGCTTCCGTTGCCGGACGATCCGAACGCATTGCCGACGCCGGCTTGCTCGCTGCGCAGCTCGTAGAGTTCCACGCCCATCTTGAGCAGGTCCTCGCGATGCCGGGAATAGCCGACGTGTGCCACCGGTGCGTCGTTGGACGCCAGCGAATTGGTCAGCACGCGGATGCGCACCCCACGGCCTCGCGCCGACGCAAAGGCCTGCTTCATGTCCGCACCGGGCACGAAGTAGGGCGAGATGATGAGGAGGTCGCTGCGCGCCTGCCCGATCAGCTGCAGCAAGCCTTCGACCACCGTGTCGCTGCCGGCGGCGAGGTCGGAAGCGGTCTGGAGCGATGCGGCGCGGCGCGACGGACTGGCGCCGTCACGGGGCTGGCTCACCACGAGGCCGGGCTCTTTCGTCTGGTTGGCTCCCTTGTCTGCTGGAATCTTGCCGGGCTCGTCGGCCAGCATCACCGCGGGCGCCCAGACGAAGGCGGCGGTGCGCAGGTCCAGCGGCTTTTCGTCCCAGGCGCGGGCCCGTTGGGCCGGAGTGGGCGGCGCGCCGGGCCTCGGTTCGCTTTCCGGAGGCGCCGTCTGGCCTTCGGGCTGCGCGTTCAGGGCCCGTGCCGATTCGTCGGCCAGTTCGCGGTCGGCCTCCTCCGCGCGTTCGCGGATGGCCTTGAGTTCTTCGCGCTTGACCAGCGACTGCACGGGGTAGGCCCGCTCGTTGTTCCAGTAGCTGTCGAAGCTGCGCGACAGGTCCTGCACGATCGGCCCGGCCGCGAGGATGTCGACGTCGATGAAGTTGCCCTTCAGCGCATTGCCGAAGTACGCATCACCCAGGTTGCGGCCGCCGGTCACCCCGAGCACGTTGTCGGCCAGAAAAAGCTTGTTGTGCATCCGCTGCTGGATCCGCGAGGCATCGCCGATCGAATTGAACATGCGGGCCAGCGAAGAGCCGCGCGCGCCGGCCAGCGGGTTGAACAGGCGCATCTCGATGTTGGGCACGAAGGCCAGGCCCAGGACCAGCGCGTCGCGCCCGGTGCTGTGAAGGTCGTCGATCAGGATGCGCACGCGCACGCCGCGTCCGGCCGCCGCCCGGACCCCCCGCAAGAGCCGGCCGGTGCTCGCGTCGGCGTGAATCGCGTAGTACTGCAGGTCCAGTGTTTTCTGGGCGCCTTCGATCAGCGCCAGCCGGCTGCCGTAGGCGGCGGGCGGCCCGCCGAGCAACACGAAGCCGGAGTCGAAGCGCGCCGAATCGGCCTTGCGCCTCTGCTGGACCAATGCTTCGAGTGCGGTGCCGTTGGGCGCGGGAAGTGCGGCCGATACCGGGCGATCGACATGCTCGGGGAGCTGCGCGCAGGCGCCCTGCAGGACGATGGCCAGGAGTGCAACGGAGCGGCCAAAGAGCGCGTAGAAGGAAGACATGCGGCGTTCCGGAAGCTTTGAAGCCGCATATATAGCCTAGTCGGCGCCCTTCGCGCGTGGGACGGCGGGACAGCCCGATGCAGAACCAAGGCGCTAACGTCCGGCAGTCAATTCCTCCTGGCGCTCCAGGGCCGACAGCAACTCGTCGTCGATCTGGGCGTGGCGCTGGCTCAGTTCGGCCGCCCGCGAGGCGTCGGTGGCATAAATGGCGCCGCCATCGAGCGCGAGCAATTCGGCGATGCGCTTCTGCTCCGCTTCGAGCGCTTCGATCAGGGCGGGAAGCGCCTCGAGTTCGCGCTGCTCCTTGTAGCTGAGCTTCTTGCGCACGGTGGCCGGCCGGGCAGCCGTCGCCTCGGATGCGGCCGGTGCTGGCGTGGGCGCCGGGGACGGCGCAGGGCTGGCGGCCTGGCGTTGCTCCGCGATCTCGCGGGCGCGCTTGGACTGGATCAGCCAGTCCTGCACGCTGCCTTCGTATTCGCGCCAATGCCCGTCACCCTCGAAGGCGATCGTGCTGGTCACCACGTTGTCGAGAAAGGTGCGGTCGTGGCTGACCAGGAACACGGTCCCGTCGTAGTCCTGCAGCAGGCCTTCCAGCAGCTCCAGCGTGTCGATGTCCAGGTCGTTGGTCGGCTCGTCGAGCACCAGCACATTGGCCGGGCGCGCGAACAGGCGCGCCAGCAGCAGCCGGTTGCGCTCTCCGCCGCTGAGCGAGCGCACAGGAGAATTGGCGCGCGCGGGAGAAAAGAGAAAGTCGGAAAGATAGCTCTTCACGTGCTTGCGCTGGCTGCCGATCTCGATCCATTCGCTGCCGGGGCTGATGAAGTCTTCCAGCGTGGCGTCCAGGTCGAGCTTGTCGCGCATCTGGTCGAAATACGCGACCTGCAGGTTGGTGCCGCGGCGGATCTTGCCGCTGTCCGGTTCGAGCTCGCCCAGGATGAGCTTGAGCAGTGTGGTCTTGCCGGCGCCATTGGGGCCGAGCAGGCCGACCTTGTCGCCGCGCAGGATCGTGCCCGTGAAATTGCGGATGACGGTCTTTTCGCCGAAGGACTTGGTCGCGCCCGTGAGCTCGGCGACGATCTTGCCGCTCGACTGGCCGGAGGCCACGTCCATGTTGACGCTGCCTTGCACCTCCCGGCGCGCCGTTCGGCTCGCCCGCAGGGCTTCGAGCCGGCTGATGCGGCTCTGGCTGCGGGTACGGCGCGCCTCCACGCCCTTGCGGATCCAGATCTCTTCCTGGGCCAGGAGCTTGTCGGCCTTGGCGCTGATCACGGCCTCCTGGGCGAGCTGCTCTTCCTTCTGGAAGAGATACTGCTCGAAGTTGCCTGGATAGGAGTTGAGCTTGCCCCGGTCCAGCTCCACGATGCGGGTGGCGACGCGGTTCAGGAAGCTCCGGTCATGCGTGACAGTGACCACGCTGCCCTTGAAGTCGATCAGCAACTGCTCCAGCCACTCGATGGAATCCAGGTCCAGGTGATTGGTGGGCTCGTCCAATAGAAGGACATCCGGGGCGGCCACCAGCGCCTGGGCCAATGCCACACGCTTGCGGGTACCGCCCGAGAGAGAGCCGATGCGGGCATTGCGGTCCAGATGGAGGCGGTGCAGCGTCTCTTCGACGCGCTGCTCCCAGTTCCAGGCATCGAACGCTTCGATCTGCGATTGAAGGGCGTCCAGGTCCAGCCCTTCGGCACCGGAGAGATAGAGATCCCGCACGGCGATGACGCTGCCCAGGCCTTCGCTGGCTGCGGTGAAGACATCCGCATCCATGTCGAGCACGGGCTCCTGCGCAACATAGGCGACGCGGAGGTTCTGCTGCATCTGCAGGGTCCCGTCGTCTGTCTTCTCCAGGCCTCCCAATATCTTGAGCATCGAAGACTTGCCCGCGCCGTTGCGGCCGATCAGGCCGATGCGCTCAGATTCAAGAAGAGAGAAGTCCGCATGATCGAGCAGCGGGACGTGACCGAACGCGAGTTGGGCGTCGAGGAGTGTGATGAGTGCCATGTGACTCCGATTATCGGAGGAGCCTCCTTTGCATCCGGGGCCGGCGCGAAGCGCCGGCCCCGGATGCAAAGGTTCAGCGTTCGATTTTGTTGGCGGCAGTCTTGCAGTGATCTGGATTTGGCATATACTCGTGGGCTCGGCTGACAACGCTCGCAAGGCGCTTCAGGCAACAGTTCCAAAGGAGCTGCAGCAAGAAGATGAAAGTCGAA